>NZ_JBZEEZ010000001.1:0-1428785 GCF_058310235.1 Clostridium sp. TJA085
TTAGCTAAACAATTAAACCTAGATGCAATCCATGACACAGTACACGAAATGTGTAAAGATGAAGCAAGACATGGTCAAGCATTCAAAGGTGTATTAGATAGATACTTTGGATAATAACAAACATCATAAAAACTTATAAACTTCCTATAATGAATCATCAAAGTTACATTAAGTAGTATACTTAATGTAACTTTTTTATATGGAAATAATTAAAAAAATAATAATAGTAAATGTTTTCAAATTTTAATAAAAATGAAGTTATATTAAATTTAGGTTAAAAAATAAAACAATACGTTAACAAAAAGGGTAAAGCATTTAAATAAAAAAAAGTAACGATTATACTTATTAAGGAATGGGTTCAAACCATATATGTTAATAAGGAGTGACAGAGATGTTCAATTTAAATCCAAGAGAAGATAAATTTTTTGAGATGTTTGTTGAAGAAGCTAAAAATATTCATGAAGCTGGTAAATTATTAAAAAGAGGATTTGTTGAATTAGAAGACAAAGAAAAAATTTCTAAAGAAATTGGAAGTCTAGAGCATAAGGGAGATAAAATAGTTCATGATAGTATAGTTGAGCTTGAAGATGCTTTCATAACACCTATAGATAGAGAAGATATTTATAAGTTAATAAAGAAAATGGATAATATATTAGATTCAATTGATTCAGCAGGAAGTAGACTTATAATGTATGATGTAAAAACAAGCAAAAAAGAAGTAATCAAATTATGTGAAATGATTGAAATGGCAACTGAGGAAGTTGTTAGATTAATGGAAGAGCTTAAGAAAATAGGCAAGAAAAACAATAGAATAGTAGAAAAGATAAAAAAGATAAATTCTATAGAGCATAATGGAGATTTACTTTATAGAGAAACAATAACAAACTTATTTAAAAGTGGCGAAGATGTATTAGAAATAATAAAATGGAAAGAAATAGTTACACTTTTAGAAAATACTTTAGATTATTGTGAAAAAGTTGCAGCAATAGTTGAAGGAGTTGTAATGAAGAATGCCTAGTACAGCAGTTATAATTACGATAGCTATAGTTATTTTAGCTTTATCTTTTGATTTTATAAATGGATTCCATGATACTGCAACAGCGGTTGCAACAACAATAACAACAAGAGCCTTAAAGCCAAAAACTGCAATACTTCTTTGTGCTACATTTAACTTTTTAGGAGCATTTATGGGAACAGCAGTTGCAAAAACAGTTGGTGATGATATAGTAAGTCATAATTATATGCCACAATGGGTATTAATTGGAGTATTAATTGCGTGTATAGTATGGAATATAATAACATGGTATTTTGGAATACCAAGTAGTTCATCTCATGCTCTTATAGGTTCTCTTATTGGTGGTGGAATAGTATATAATAGATCTTTTCATGTTGTTCAATGGGCAAATGTATTTGATCATGTAATAGTATGGTTAGTTCTTGGACCTGCCATAGGATTTGTTTTAGGATACATAGTAATGGTTATATTAAATTGGATACTTAAACCATTTAAACCAAGAGGAGTTAATAGATTATTTCAAAAGCTTCAAATATTAGCATCTGCTTTTATGGCGCTTAACCATGGAGCCAATGATGCACAGAAATCAATGGGTATTATAACTATGGCTCTTTTAAGTGGAGGTCTTATAAGTACATTTGATGTTCCAATATGGGTAATAGGAGCATGTGCACTTGCTATGGCTCTTGGTACATCAGTAGGTGGTAAAAAGATAATAAAAACAATGGGAAGTGGAATGGCTAAACTTACTCCAGTAGGTGGATTTGCAGCCCAAATGGGAGCAGCTACTTCAATACTTGGAGCAACAATATTTGATGCACCTGTAAGTACTACTCAAGTTATAACAACAACTATAATGGGAGTTGGTGCTTCAAAGAATATAAAGTCTGTTAAATGGGGCGTTGCAAAAAATATTATATGGGCTTGGATTTTAACAGTGCCTTTAAGTGCTATAATAGCAGGAATAGTAGTAGAGATTTTAAAGATTATAGTTTAATAAAGAAAAAATGAGATAGAGAAATTCTATCTCTTTTTCTTTGTTAAGAATAATTTAAAAAAGTAGATTTTTGTAAGAAAAAAATGTAAAATATAACTTGTGCAAATAAGAATAACAAAAATACTAATTATAAGAGGAGAGATTAAATGTATATTATAAACTTTATAAGAGGGTTTTGTATGGCGCTAGCAGATAGTGTTCCAGGAGTTTCTGGTGGAACTATAGCGTTTATTTTGGGGTTTTATGATAAATTTATAAACTCATTAAATGATGTTGTATTAGGAAATAAAGAAAAAAGAATAGAAGCTATTAAATTTTTAATTAAACTAGGAATTGGGTGGATAACAGGCTTTATTTTATCTGTATTATTTATAACTTCAGTATTTAATGATCATATTTATGAAATCAGTTCATTGTTTATAGGATTTATAATTGTTGCTATACCAATAATATTTAAAGAAGAAAAAGAAAGTGTTATTGGACAATATAAAAATATAATATTTTTAATAATAGGTATACTTATTGTTGTAGGAATTACATATTTTAATCCAGCAGCAGGTGGTTCAGGAATTACAGTATCAGTAGAAAGCTTGAATATAGGTATTTCAATATATATTTTTATTTCTGCTATGATAGCAATATCAGCTATGGTTTTACCAGGAATATCAGGTTCAACTATACTTTTAATATTTGGACTTTATGCACCTGTTCTTGGAGCTATTAAGCAAGTTTTAAAGTTTAATTTTGATTATTTGCCAGTAGTAATAATATTTGGACTTGGAGTTTTAACAGGAATTGCTGTTACTATAAAAGGAGTTAAATATGCCCTTTCTCATTATAGATCTCAAACTATTTATTGTATATTAGGTCTTATGATAGGTTCTTTATATGCTGTTTTTATGGGACCTACATCATTAGAGATTCCTAAAGCACCAATGAATATGAATACATTTAGTATTTTTTACTTTATAATAGGTGGAGCTATAATAGTTTTCTTAGAAAGATTGAAAGTTAAATTAGAAAATAAAAATAGAAAATAAAAAATAAAACTACTGCATTTTGCAGTAGTTTTATTTTTCAGAAGTAATTAAAGATGTATTTCTTCCAGAGTTTTTAGCAATGTATAAGTTTTTATCTGCTAAAGTTAAAAATTCATTATCAGATATTTTTTTATCATATATTGTATATCCGCCTATACTACATGTTAAATTTATAGTTAAACCATTATATTCAAACAAATGAGCCTCTACAGTTTTTCGTATTCTTTCAGCGATTTTTTTTGCATTTTTTATTGGTGAATTATCTAATATTACCACAAATTCCTCTCCACCAAATCTTCCAAATAAATCACTTTCTCTAAGACAAGAAAAAACAACAGAGGAAAAATCTTTAAGTACATTATCTCCTATGATATGACCATATAAGTCATTAATATCTTTAAAATAGTCTAAATCAATAACTAATAATGAAATTGGTAGATTATTAGTTTCTTTTAATAATAATTTATTTAGTTTTTCATAAATTAAACGCTTATTATATGCTCCTGTAAGTTCGTCTTTATATAAGCTTTCATTTATAGTAGACATTAATTCTTTAGCTGTTATATTATTAGAGTTATCTGTTAAGAAAATATTTGTTGATATATCTTTAAGAAGTTCTACAATATATAATTTGTTATTGTACTCTACTGGAGTTGCAATTATTAAAAAGATTTTATTTTCTTTTAATTCTATTTTTATAAATGTGTCCTTTTTTAAATATGCATTAAGAGCAATACAATTTTTACATTTTTCATTTTTATTCCAAAATTTATAACATAATATAGGCTCAATAGAGTTTTTATCACCATTAGTTGATGTATTTATTACATTTGAGCTAATAGGATCTATAATTCTAATTACATCATAAAAGTTTTTAAAGTGTGATAATTTATTTTTTATTTTGTCAAGTAAATCCATAAATAACCTCTTATTAATTATAAGATTAAATTTAAAAATAATTTTATTACATATTATACTATAAAATTATATTATGTACATATATTATATTAAAACAATTTAATGTAAAGCATTTATAGACAAGGCTTTTCTTCGTAATTATAATATATAGTATATTATTTTAATAATTAGGAGAGAAAAATATGATTATTGAGTTAAAAGATAGAAAAATAGAAGAATCAATTAAAAATTTAAGAAAAGCTATAGAGATTGTTGGAGGCAAGGAGTATTTAAATAATATAGAAGGTTTAGAAAATTTTGTTGAAGATATATTAAGCAATTTGTTTATTAAAGGGAAAGCTAATATAAACATAGAAGGAAGAAGATATGAAATCTCAGAGTTAATTTCTTTAAAAATAGATTTTGAAAAATATTTCTTAAAAAATAAGAGACAAATGATACAAAGAATAGTATCAAAAATAAAACAATATAATACATCATTAGAGAGTAAAATAAGAAAATTTAAAAAGAATAATTCTATTGAAATATTTAGAGAAATAGTTGAAGAGATAGAAAAGACTTATAAGTGGGAATTTGATAATTTCTTTTTAGTGTATATAGATAATATAAATGAAGAAAAAGATTATTATGGAGAATATTTAACAGAAAAAAGAAAACAAATAATAGATAGTGTTTTAGTTAAATTAGGTATATAAAATTTTAGAAAAATATATTATAATAGTTAAGTAATTCAAATATTAAGAGAGCTTCATCTTTTTATATTTGTTTGTTTTAAGTTAAAAGTTATCTAATAGAAAAGAGTAATCTAATCTAGAAGAAAGAGGCTAACTAAATATTTAGTATAAATAATATAGGCATTTTATAAATAGTTTTAATACCTATTATTGGAGTACATATTTTAAGCTGATTTTTCTATTTATTTTAGATAAATCAGCTTTTAGTTATTTAGGAGGTAAAATAAGTGAATAAAATAGCAGTAATAAGTGCAATTCTTGAAGAACCAAAGCTATGCCAAGAAAAATTTAACTCTATAGTATCAGAGTTTAGAGGAAGTATTAGGGGGAGAATGGGAATACCTTTTGATGAAGGAATTTCAGTTATATCATTAACAGTTACAGGTGACATTAATGATATAAATAGTTTAACTGGAAAGCTTGGAAATATAAAAGGAGTAACTGTAAAGACAGCTATAGCAAAAAAAGAGATATAAAGAAAGGGAGAAGAATGAAAGTAAAAGACATTATTGATAAATTATATAAGGAACATAATGCCACAAGAGATGAGCTTTTATACTTGTTAAATAATATAACCTTAAAAGAACAGGAATATTTATGTGAAAAGGCAAATGAGATTAGGTTAGAGAACTATAGTAATAAGGTTTATATGAGAGGACTTATAGAGTTTACTAATTACTGTAAAAAAGATTGTGCTTATTGTGGAATAAGAAGAAGTAATAAAAATGCTGATAGATATAGATTAACTTTTGATCAAATTATGGAATGTGTTGATTTAGGAGATAAACTAGGATATAAGACTTATGTATTACAAGGTGGAGAAGATGCGTATTTTACAGATGATAAAATGGTAGAAATTATAAAAGAGATAAAGAAGAGATATCCAAATAATGCAATAACTTTATCTTTGGGTGAAAGAAGTTATGAGTCATATAAGAAAATGTTTGAAGCTGGAGCAGACAGATATTTATTAAGACATGAAACAGCTACAAAAGAATTGTACAATAAACTTCATCCAGGTGCATCTTTTGAAGAAAGACGTAAATGTTTAAGAGAATTAAAAGAAATTGGATATCAAGTTGGAGCTGGATTCATGGTAGGACTTCCAGAACAAACAAATGAAGATTTAGTAAATGATTTATTATTTGTAAAAGAATTTAAACCTGATATGTGTGGAATTGGTCCATTTATTCCACAAAAAGATACACCTTTAGGTGATGAAAAAGGTGGGACATTAGAAAAAACAGTAATAATGCTTTCTATTGTAAGATTGTTATTACCTGATGTATTGTTACCTGCAACTACTGCTCTTGGTAGTATAGACCCATTAGGTCGTGAAAAAGGAATAAAAGCAGGTGGGAATGTTGTAATGCCAAATCTTTCTCCAACAGAAGTTAGGGATAAGTATGCATTATATGATGGAAAAATATGTACTGGTGATGAAGCAGCAGAATGTAGACTTTGTATAGAAAAGAGAATGAGAAACTTTGGATATGAAGTTGAAGTAAGCAGGGGAGATAATGTAACTTGGCTTAAAGAAAATAAATGTAATGATGATTCGTCTAATAATTTGAATTCAAAAAAATATTTATCATTAAATTAAAATTATTAATGAAAAAGGTTAAAAACTTAAAAAATATCTTTTTTAATAATAGTTTAAAATATCACTTAGGAGGAGTATAATGTTTATAAATCACGAACTAATTTACAAAATTTTAGAGGAAACAAAAAATCCAAGTATAGAAGAAGCAAAAGATGTAATAGAAAGAGCAAGAAAAAAGGAAAAATTAAGTTATAGAGATATAGCAATACTTTTATCAATAGAAGATGAGGAAATTGTTTCTTCTATATATAAGTTAGCTGGAGAAATAAAAGAGAGCATATATGGAAAGAGAATAGTTATGTTTGCGCCTCTTTATGTAAGTGATTATTGCGTAAATAATTGTGTTTACTGTGGTTATCAAAGATGTAATAAATTTTCAAGAAGAAAATTAACACAAGAAGAAGTTAGAGAAGAAGTTAAAATATTAGAAAAAATGGGTCATAAAAGATTAGCATTAGAGCTTGGAGAAGATCCAGTTAATGCACCTATTGAATATGTATTAGATTGTTTAAAAACAATATATGATACACAAAATGAAAATGGAGAAATAAGAAGAGTAAATGTAAATATTGCTGCAACAACTGTAGAAAATTATAAAAAATTAAAAGAAGCAGGAATTGGTACATATATATTATTCCAAGAAACTTACCATAAACCAACATATGATGCAATGCATCCAAATTCATTAAAGGGAGATTATGAATATCATTTAACAGCTTTTGATAGAGCGATGGAAGCTGGAATAGATGATGTTGGTGGAGGAGCTTTATTTGGGCTTTATGATTATAAGTTTGAAGTTTTAGGCCTTATGATGCACAATGCTCATTTAGAAGAAAAATTTGGGGTTGGATTCCATACAATATCAGTTCCAAGACTTAAAAAGGCAAGTGGAGTAACAATGGAAAAGTTCCCATATCTTTTAACAGATGATATGTTTAAAAGATTAGTTGCAGTACTTAGAATTGCAGTGCCATTTACTGGTATAATTCTTTCAACAAGAGAATCTGCTGCTATGAGAAAAGAAGTATTAAGATATGGAGTATCACAAGTATCAGCAGGCTCAAGTACAGGAGTTGGAGGATACAAAGAAAGAGAAGAAAATGGAAATGATGATAGACAATTTGAGACTGCTGATGAAAGAACACCACTTGAAGTTATAAAAGAATTATTAGATGATGGATATATACCAAGTTATTGTACTGCATGTTATAGAACAGGAAGAACTGGAGATAGATTTATGAAACTTGCAAAATCTGGTGAAATACAAAATGTATGTGAGCCAAATGCTATAACAACTCTTGTAGAATATGCTTTAGATTATGGTGATGATGAGTTTAAAGAAAAAGCTTTAAAAAATGCAGAGATTGTTGCAAATGCTATAAAAAATGAAAAGACTAAAAATATAGTTTTAAATAATATTAAGAAACTAAAAGAAGGAAAGAGAGATCTTTTCATGTAAAAATAGGAGATGACTAATATGAACAATACACCTAATGCAAATAGAAAACATATTGCTATTTTTGGCAATACAAATAGTGGTAAATCTTCACTTATGAATAGAATATTAGGTCAAGAAATGTCTTTAGTATCAGAAGTTATGGGAACAACTACAGATCCAGTGCAAAAAGCTATGGAGCTTATACCAGTTGGACCAGTTCTTTTAATAGATACGGCAGGTCTTGAAGATAAATCAGAACTTGGAAACCTTAGAATGCAAAAAACAATGGAAGTATTAAAGAAAACAGATATTGCTATATTTGTTCTTGATGCATCAAGTCCTGATTTTGAATCTTTTGATAAATGGAAAGTTGAAGCTTTAAAATATAATATTCCTTTTATAGTTGCTGCAAATAAAGCTGAAGTTGCAAGTAAAGAAATTGTAGAAACATTAAAAACTAAGTATAAAGAAGTTATATGTACATCTACAGTTGCAAATATAGGAATTAATGAAATAAAGGAAGCTTTAGTAAATATATTAGAAAAAGAAGATGAAGAAAAATCACTAATTGGAGATTTAGTGCCTTATGGTGGTAAAGTTATTTTAGTTGTACCTATAGATTCAGAAGCACCAAAAGGAAGACTTATACTTCCACAAGTTCAAGTTATAAGAGATTGTTTAGATAATGGTATTAAGAGTTATGTAGTTAGAGACACAGAGCTTTTAAGTGCATTATCTGATTTAAAAGATATAGATTTAGTTATAACAGATTCACAAGCTTTTAAAAGTGTTAGTAAAATAGTTCCAAAAGATATTAAGCTTACAAGTTTCTCTATATTATTTGCAAGGCAAAAAGGTGATTTAAAATCATTTATAGATGGAGTTAATAAAATAAGATTATTAAAACCTGGAGCAAATATATTAATATCTGAGAGTTGTACTCATAATGTATCTCATGAAGATATAGGAAGAATTAAAATTCCAAAGCTTTTAGAAAAGTATGTTGGTGGAAAATTAAACTTTGAATTTAGAGTAGGACATGATTTCCCAGAAAATATACAAAAATATGATTTAATAATTCATTGCGGTGCTTGTATGATAAATAGAAAAACTGTTTTAAATAGAGTTAAAATTTGTAGTGATAAAGAAGTACCTATAACAAATTATGGTGTTGTTCTTGCATTTTTAACTGGAATATTAGATAGATCTACAGAGAATTTAATATAATATTTCTATAAAAAGAATGGTTATATAACCATTCTTTTTTTGTTTAAACAAACTTATTTATGTTATATTAAATAAGTAAAATAAAAAACAATGGAGAGAACTTATGAAAAATCAATTTGAAAAGTTTAAATTAAGTAAAGAAATAATAAATGCATTAAATGATTTAGGATATATAAAACCTACAAATGTTCAGGATTTAGTAATTAAAGAAGGGCTTTTAAAAAAAGATTTAATAGTTAAATCTCAAACTGGAAGTGGAAAAACTGCTGCATTTTTAATTCCTATATGTGAAAAAATAGATTGGGAAGAAAATAAACCTCAAGCTTTAATATTAGCTCCAACTAGAGAGCTAGCTATGCAGATAAGAGATGATATTTTAAATATAGGAAGATATAAAAGAATTAATGCAGTAGCATTGGTTGGAAAAGAATCATTTAAAGAGCAAGAAAAAAAGTTAAAAGGTAAAGTTCATTTTGTAGTTGGAACTCCAGGTAGGGTTTTGGATCATTTAGACCAAGGGACTTTAAATGGAAAACTGCTAAAATATTTTGTTATAGATGAAGCTGACGAAATGTTTAATATGGGTTTTATTGGGCAAGTTGAAGGGGTGTTTAGAAGAATAAGTAAAAAGCGTGTAACTATGTTATTCTCTGCTACAATTAATGAAAATATTAAAGAACTAAGTAAAAAATATATGGATAGACCAGTAGAAATAAGTATAAAAAAACAAGGTTTAGTAACTGATACGATAACTCATGGTTTAGTAAAAGTAGAGGGAAAAGAAAAACTTAATAAAGTAAATGAGATTTTAATAAAAGAAAAACCAGAAACTGCAATTGTTTTTTGTAGAACAAAAGATAATGTGGAGTTAGCATTTGAATATTTTAAGAAAAAGGGATATTCAATAGATAAAATACATGGTGATATGTTGCAAAAAGATAGAACAAAAAAGATGGACGAATTTAAAGAAGGAAAATTTAGAATATTAATTGCTACTGATATAGCATCAAGAGGAATTGATGTAGATAATGTAACTCATGTAATAAATATAGATATACCTGTTGAAAAAGAGGCTTATGTTCATAGAATTGGTAGAACGGGAAGAAAAGGAAAAAGTGGTAAATCTATAACTATTATGACTCCTTTTGAAAATAAATATTTAGAAAGAATAGAAGAGTATATAGGATTTAAAATAGAAGATTATAAAGAATGTGAAAATATAAATATAGATGAAAGTATAAAAATTTTAAAAAGTAGACCTCAAATTAAAAAGAGTACAAAGAAATTAAATAAAAATATAACTAAAATATATTTAAATGGTGGAAAGAAGAAAAAAATAAGAGTAATAGATATAGTTGGAACTATAATGAGTATAGAAGGTATTGAAAAAGAAGATGTAGGTATAATTGATATTCAAGACAATGGATCAACTGTTGAGATACTTAATAATAAAGGAAGAAAAGTAATTTCTAAATTAAAAGAAAAAACTATAAAGGGAAAAAAGCTAAGAGTAGAAATAGCTAAAAAATAAATTAAAAATAGATGTGATAAATATTTTTTATTACATCTATTTTCTGTTTTAACAGGAATAAAGTTAAAAGTATAAAATAAATATATTAGTAAAAGGGTATAATAGGAGTGATATACTTGGATTTAGATTTAAAAGTTCCAACAGAGATTTTATTTGATAAAGACATAATAAAAAATAATTATAAAAAGTTTGAAAATTTAGGAGAAATAGCTTTAATAGTTATTGGTAAAAAATCAGCAAAAATAAATGGGGCGCTTCGTGATATATTAAGTGCTTTAGATGCTTATAATAAAGAATATTATATATTTGATAAAGTTGAGGAAAATCCTTCAATTGAAACAATAGAATCAGCTAGCAATTTAGGTAGAACGATAAAAGCAGATTTTATTATAGGAATTGGAGGAGGTTCGGCAATAGATGCATCCAAGGCAATTGCCTTTATGATAAAAAATTTAAATGTAAATAAAGATAATATATTTAATCAAAAAAAGTTAGATAGTTTACCTGTAATTGCAGTTCCAACTACAGCAGGAACAGGAAGTGAAGTAACTCAATATTCAATAATAACTGATAACGATAAAAGATGTAAAAGAAATTTAGGACAAGATATTTATCCTAAAATTGCATTTATAGACCCTAAATATACAAAAGGATTAAATATAGAAATAAGCAGAAATACAGCGATGGATTCCTTTTCTCATATAGTAGAAGGATATTTAAATAGTAATTCTACAGAATATACAGATAGATTGGCTTTAGAAGCTTTAAAAATATGGTCAGAAGCTTCTGATGATTTATTAGATGGAACATTAACTGACGAGGATAGAGAAAAACTTATGGTAGCATCAACTATTGGGGGAGCTATAATATCAAAAACTGGTACATCTCTTCCTCATGGTATGGGTTACCCATTAACATATTATAAGAATATTCCACATGGAATAGCAAATTTATGTTTGTATAATGAATATTTGGATTCATTTAAAAATAAAAACAAAATAAACAATATAGTAAATATATTAGGATTTACTTCATTAAAGGATTTAAAAAAGTTTATAAGTAAATTAATAGAAATTGATATAAATGTTACAAAAGAAGAAATTAAAAGTTATACAGATGAAGTATTTAAAAATAAAGAAAAGTTAAAAAATCATATTGAAAACATAACATATGATGACTTATATAATATATATTATAAAAGCTTAATAGAGAAATAATATATGATATACTAATTATATATTATTTAAGAAAAGAGGAGATTTTATGAAATACGAGTTTAAATATGAAGATAAAAATTATGAATTAAATAATGAAAACATAATTGAATTAATAAATGATGAAGAAAACCCAATAGAAGGTTTAAATGTAGATAAAATATTAGAACTTTTAAATGAAAGTAAGGAAGTTGATTTTCAAAAAGCTTATTATGATACACCTTGTGAAATATGTAATGAAAATTTTAAAGAAAAAAAGAGTATAAGTGAATATTTAGAATATTACTTTTATGTTTATTCTAAAAATGGGAAATATATTATAAGTGATATTTCAAAGGAATATGAAGGGTTAACCTTTAATAGGTTAGAATTAGAAGGAAAGGTTGATAATAGCTATATTGTAACTATTATTGTTTGTGCAAATTGTAGTGAATATATAATTCAAATAGAACAGTTAGAAGTATAATAAAATACAGAGGTTATCTATAAGATAGCCTCTTTTTTATATAAAAGTATAAATTTATATTTAATATAAATTATTAAAGTATTATTTAAGTTAAATTTATTTAACTTATGGAATACATTTATTTATAATTTTAAAAAAGCAATTAATAATAAGCATATTCCTGAAAGCCAAGAAAGATCTGTGTTTGTTTGCTTTTTGAGAACATTACTACCTATATAACATCCTAATTTAATAGCAAGTATTCCAAGTAAAAAACATGCAATTAAAAGCAATAAAGGACTAATGCTTAGAAAACTTGCTCCAAAACCTACTGCTAAACTATCTATAGATAAAGCTAATGCTAAATAAATTGATTCTTTTATTGATATTTTTTTTGATTTATCAAAATCTGCTTTAGTTTCATCTATATAAACTGTAAGAGCAAATTTAAAGTCAAATAATTTAAAAGTAAGAGGTTTATCAAGCTTTGAAAAGTTACTAATATATTTTTTGAAAAAAACTTCAAATAATTTATAAATACCTAAACATACAAAAATAAAAAAGCTAATATATTTAGGTAAAAATTTAGGCATTATATTTTCTAAATAGTTACCAAGTAGAAGAGAAATGGCGAGCATAGCACATGATACTACATTTATTATAATTACAGATAGATTAGGAATTTTTATTTTATCAGCGCCATAGGCTATACTGGCTACAAAAGAATCTATTACAAGAGAAAAAACTAAAATCAGTATTTCCATAAAACTTTACCTCGAAAAATTTTATATGCTATATTATATTATGACAAATTTCTACAAGTGTGATTTAGTATATGAAGTTTTTAAATATTATACATATTTTAAATTATTTTATAACTTGAAATAAAATATTTAATAATTATAGATTAATAAAATGTAGTTTTACATAGATTTTTATCATATAATAAATTACAAATATAAAAAAAGTGGGGAAATTATGTTAAATGTAGATTGGTTTTTAAATGTATTAAATAATTATAGTGAATTTGCCATTTTCATAAGTTTAATAATAAGTATAATAATTGCAATTTCTGGAGTTATACCATCTGTTTTTTTAACAGGAGCTAATATATTATTCTTTGGACCTATTTCAGGTTTTTTTATATCTTTAATTGGTGAAACAATTGGTGGATTTATTACATTTAAGTTATATAGAAAGGGATTTAAAAAAGGATTCAATAATTTAACTAATAAACATAAAGTTTTAAAGGAAATATCAAATAGCAAAGGAAATAGAGCAGCCTTTTTAATATTTCAAGGTAGAATAATACCTTTTATACCATCTGGTTTTGTAACACTAGCAGCATCTGTTAGCGAAATAGATGATTTTAGATATAATATAGCTACATTTTTTGGAAAGATTCCTTCTATATTATTAGAGGTTTTAGTAAGTTATGGTATAGTATCTTCAGGTGAAAAGTCAATAAAGTTAGCAATTACAATCATAGCAATTTACTTTATTTATAAGTCAATAAAGAGTAAAAAAGTATGATATAATAAATCTGATAAAGTTTAATTAAAACATTAAAGGGGAGTATAGAATGTATAAGTTAATAGCACTAGATATGGATGGAACTCTTTTAAATGAAGAGAAAAAAATAACAGAAAGAAATAGAGAAGCAATAAAAAAGGCTAAAGAACTTGGTGTATATGTTGTTTTAGCATCAGGTAGACCTATAGATGGATTATTAAAATTCTTAGATGAACTTGATCTTTTAGGAGACAATGATTATGTTCTTAGTTACAATGGATGTTTAGTTCAAAAAACAAAAAGTAGAGATGTTGTTTGTGATGTTACAATAACAGGTAAAGATCTTAAGTATTTAAAAAGATTAGCTGATGAAGCAGGACTTAATATTCATGCTTTCTCAAAGGAAAAAGGATTAATAACTCCTAAGGAAAATACATATACAAGTTATGAAGCGTATCATAATGGAATAGATTTTTATATAAATGATTTTAGTGATATAAAAGATGACGAAGAAATAATAAAGGTAATGATGATTGATGAACCAGAAATATTAGAGGAAGGAATGAAAAAGTTACCTAAAGAAATATATGAAAAGTATAGTGTAGCTAAAAGTGCACCATTTTTCTTAGAATTCTTTAATAAGAAAGCAAATAAAGGAGAAGGTGTTAAGTTATTAGCTGAACACTTAGGAATAAAGAGAGAAGAAATAATTACAATGGGAGATGAAATGAATGATTTCCCAATGATAGAATATGCAGGTCTTGGAGTAGCTATGGGAAATGCATGTGATAAAATAAAAGAAATAGCAAATTATATAACTGATACAAATAATAATGATGGTGTTGGTAAGGTTATAGAGGAATTTGTAATAAAAGATAGAATATAAAATTTAATTTAAAGTGCTGATTAATTCAGCACTTTTTTTATTTAATATCTAATTTTCTTTAAATTAGTATAAAGGATAAATTTATATATAATAAAAATATTATAATAGGTTATTGTATAAAATTTATTTAAATAACAAAATTAGGATAAAAATTGAGTGAAAATTGAAATAAATGACAGATAAAATAAAAAAATATCAAATTTAAATATTAATATATTGAAAAAATAATAATTAAAAGTATATAATCAATTAGTAATACATTTAGCAGGATGGAGAGGATAAGATGGAAGAAAATAGAGAAAAATTTTCATCAGGCTTAGCTATATTTTTCGCAACTTTAAGTTCTTGTGTAGGACTAGGGAATATATGGATGTTTCCTTATGTTGTTGGAGAAAATGGAGGAGCAGCATTTATAATTATTTATTTAGCGTGTATTCTAGTAATTGGAATACCAGCACTTATTAGTGAATTTGCATTGGGAAGAGAAACAAAGAAAAATGTTTATGGTGCAGTAGCAAGTATAACAGATAAAAAGTTTTTTAGGATAATTGGGATAATTGGAGTAACATCATCTTTCTGTATGTTATTTTTCTATACAGTAGTTACTGGATGGGTATATTCATATGTTGTAAAAGCAATTACAGGACAATTTGCAGGTGCTAATGCACAAACTTTAACAAATATGTTTAATCAAACAAGTATTGGTCCATTAAGTCCTATATTATGGCAACTTTTAGCATTAATTGTTGGTGGAATTATACTTACAATGGGTGTTAAAAGTGGTATTGAAAAAATGACTAAAGTATTAATGCCAATACTTATAATTTTACTTCTTTTTTGTGCAGGTAGAAGTTTAACTTTACCAAATTCAATAGAAGGAGTTAAATTTTTATTTAAACCTGATTTTTCAAAGGTAACATTTTCAGTATTTTTATCTGCCCTTGGATTAGCATTTTTTAAACTTTCAGTTGGTACAGGATCAATGATTACATATAGTAGCTATTTTACAGATGATACTAACTTAATATCAACTGGAACAAAGGTTGCTTTATCAGATACTTTTGTGTCATTAATTGCAGGAACAGCAATATTTCCAGCGGTATTTTCATTTGGACAGAAACCAGAAGGAGGGCCAGGACTTTTATTTAATACTGTACCTTTAATATTCTCAAAAATACCAGGTGGCTCAATACTTGGAGTAGTATTCTTTTTACTTACTGCAATAGCTGCAACAATGGCTATGATATCAATATTAGAAGTAATAGTAGCTATGCTTACAGAACAATTTAAAATAGAAAGAAAAAAATCTATAATAATTTGTATAATTGTTATTTTAATATTTGGTTCATTAGCTGCATTATCAGCTAACCCAAATGGAATTTTAGCACATAATACTATATTTGGATTAACATTTTTTGATTTTTATAATGATCTTATATCAAATGTTTTATTACCTATAAATGGATTTTTAGTAACTATATTAATGGGACATATTGTAAGTAATAAAATATATGTTTCTCAGTTAACTAATAATGGAACATTAAAGAATGAAGGATTGGTTAAGTTTATTACATTCTTAGTTAGATACATAACTCCGGCTTTAATATTTATAGTTTTTATAAAAACATTTATTTAGAAAAGCCATTATATAAAAATAGCAATAAGAAGAAAACTTATTGCTATTTTATTATTTAGATTATAAACTCTATCCACCTAAAGTTATATCCTGTTTGTTATACCAGTTTAGTGCTTGGAATAAATGATTTTCATTAAAATTAGGCCATAAATCATCTATAACATAAAAGTCTGAATAAACTGATTGAACAGGTAAAAATCCACTTAGTCTTCTTCTACCTCCCCAACGAATTATTAAATCTATTCTAGAGATGTCATTTGATTGTATATAATTAATTATATTTTTATATTTATTATTACTATTTTTTAATGAGTAAAGATCCCATTCCCACCCGTAATTAATTAAGAAGTTTACCTTTATTCCACCTTTTCCAAATACTTTACGCTTTGTGTAAGGGATTAGTTCTTTTGGAAAGTTTTTAGAATCTTTATTTCCTATAACTAATATTTCACAGTCTTCTTTTTGTAGTAATTTTACTGATTCTATACAAGCATTTATAAATGCTTTTTTTTGTTCAGAAGGTCTTTTTGTATTATCAATTGTAAATCCATAATAAGTTAGTTCTTTAATACCTAGTTTTTGGCACTGTTTAAATAATATAAGTCCTGGTAGTATTCCAAGAGAGTATCCTTTGTCTTTGGTTAAACCTACTGATGTAGCATATCTTCTATTTCCATCTGGAATTATACCAATATGATTTGGAATTCTCATACTATTTTCCTCCTAAAATTTTAATATTTTTATTATTTCCATATTAATAAAAATTATCCAAATATAAATTTATAAAACAGTTGAAATATATATATAATGTAAAGTATAGTAAGATAGAAATAAACACGAATAGGTGATAAAATGATAAATTTAAATGAATTGAAAGCATGTAAAATGTTTAAAGGTATTAATGAATTAACGTTAAGAAAATTATGTGAAATAGGTAAAAAGGTTCACTTTAAGAAAGAACAACATGTATTTAGAGATAAAGATTATATAGATGAGATTTATATAGTGCAAAGTGGAAAAGTATCTTTATACAAATTAAATGAAGCTGCACATAAAAAAATAATATTTATATTAGGAGAAGGAAATATATTAAATGAAGTTATATTAGAAAGAATGAAGGCGTCAATAAGTTGTGAAATGTTTGACGAAGGATATATATATGTTTTTGATAGAAATAACTTTATAAAAATTATGAGTGAAGATTTTGAATTAGCAAAAAAAGTTTTAGATTCATTATCTTTAAAGGTTAGAAGATTATATAGACAAATGAAAAATTCTACTCCTCTTAAAATTGAGAAAAGGCTTGCAGCTAAGCTGTGGAAGCTATCTAAGGATTATGGGGTAGAGTGTGGAACTGAAACTTTAATTAATTTAAAAATAAGCATTACATATCTTTCAGATATGTTTGGAATGCCAAGAGAAACTATCTCAAGAGCTATAAAAATATTAGAGAAGGAGGGGCTTATAAGAAGAGAAAATAAAAAAGTTATTATAATTAATAGAGACAATTTGTCTAATTATTTTAAAGGTTTGTGATAATTATCACAGATAAGAAAAAAGAAAGGGAATATAATTAGGGGGAATTAAAAATGTATTTAGAAGATTTTAATAAGATTGTAGCACTATCTAGAAAGAAAACTAACCTATTAACTAATAATTTAAGAGGTTATTTTGTTAGTGCTATTCTTGCAGGTCTTTTTGTGGGATTTGGAGTAATACTTTCTTATACAGTTGGAGGTACACTAAATGAAGCTGGATCGCCATTTACAAAAATAGTTATGGGACTTTCGTTTTCAGTAGCGTTAAGCTTAGTTATTTTTGCAGGAGCAGAACTTTTTACGAGTAATGCTTTAGTTATGACATCAGGATGCTTAGGTGAAGAAATTAAATTTAATGATTTAATAAAAATATGGGGAGTTAGTTACTTTGGTAATTTTATTGGGTCAGTTTTAATAGCGATACTTTATTATGCATCAGGGCTTTGGAGAGGTATTTCAGGTGAATATATGGCAGAATATGCTATGAATAAAATTAATGTTATTCCAGGAGAATTGTTTATAAGAGGAATTCTCTGCAATATATTAGTTTGTTTAGCTGTATGGTGTTGTTACAGAATGAAGGATGAGTTAGGAAAAATTCTAATGATTACACTTTGTGTATATGTATTCTTTACAACAGGTTTTGAGCATAGTATAGCAAATATGTCATTACTTACTATTGGAAATTTAGTACCTTATGGAGATGTTAATATAATAGGAAGTTTGTATAACTTATTATTTGTAACATTAGGAAATATTGTAGGAGGAGTAGTATTTGTAGCAATCCCTTATTATATAATTTCAACAAATAAAAGAGCTCATTAGGAAGGAGTTTATTATGGGATTTAAAATTAGAACTAAAGATTTAAACGATGTTTTTGAAAACTTATCAAAAAGTTATAAGATTATGGCACCAACTGTTATAGAAGGGGCTGGAAGATCATCAGAAACAGATGTTGTGAGATACGATGTAGTTAAAAAAGTAGAGGATATTGAATTTAATAAGAAATCAGATTATTCATATAAGGAAGCATTAATTCCTATAACAGAAACAATATTATTTTTTAACCAAGATGAATATAAAGTACCAGACTATAAAGAAAAGCCACAAATAATATTCTTAAGAAGCTGTGATTTACATGCTGTTAAAAGATTAGATGATATTTATTTAAGAAATGGCTTTGAAGATCCTTATTATAAAAGAATAAGAGATAATGTAAAGTTTGTTCTTATGGGATGTGAAAATAGCTTTGATAGCTGTTATTGTGTTGATATGGGAACAAATAAATCAGAAAACTATGATGCTTATTTAAAAGTTACAGATGAATATGCATACTTAGATATAAAAGATGAAGAACTTAATGGCTATTTTAATGATATTCCTAAAAAAGAAGAAGAAATAAAACCAGATTTTGTTTTAGAAAATAAGGTAAGTGTTAATATACCAGAAAATTTAAATATAAATATATTTAAATCAAAAATGTGGGATGAATATTCAGAAAGATGTATAGCTTGTGGAAGATGTACATTTGTTTGTCCAACTTGTACTTGTAATTCAATGCAAGACATATATTACAGCGATAATGAAAATGTAGGAGAAAGAAGAAGAGTTTGGGCTTCATGCCAAGTTCCAGGATATACTACAATGGCTGGTGGACATGAGTTTAGAAAATCAAATGGTGAAAAGATGAGATTCAAGATCATGCATAAAGTATATGATTATAAAAAGAGATGGGGATACCATATGTGTGTTGGATGTGGAAGATGTGATGACATATGTCCAGAGTACATAAGTGTATCAGGATGTATAAATAAATTACAAGATGCAATGGATGAGGTGAACGCAAATGATAAATAATGATTATATACCATTTCCTTCAAAAATATTAGAAGTAATTGAACATACAGATATAGAATATACATTTAGAATGGAATTTAAGGGCGATGTAAAACCAGGACAATTCTTTGAAGTATCAATTCCAAGATATGGTGAAGCTCCAATATCAGTAAGTGGAATAGGTGAAAATTTTGTTGATTTAACAATAAGAAGAGTTGGTAAAGTTACAAATGAAATATTTAAAAATTATGTTGGAGACAAGTTATTCATGAGAGGACCATATGGAAATGGATTCGATGTGGATAATTATAAAAATAAAGAATTAATAGTTGTAGCTGGAGGAACAGGACTTTCACCAGTTAGAGGAGTTGTAAGTTATTTTGCTAATAATTCTTCAGAAACTAATGGTTTAACTTTAATTACAGGATTTAAGAGCCCAAAAGATATGCTTTTTAAAGATGATTTAAAAGCTTGGGAAGATAAAATGAACTTAATAGTTACAGTTGATTCAGCAGAAGAAGGATATACTGGACATACTGGTCTTGTAACTAAGTTCATACCTGAACTTGAGATTAAAGATAAAGAAAATGTTCAAGTTATAGTTGTCGGACCACCTATGATGATGAAGTTTACTTTAATGGAGTTTTTAAAACTTGGAATAAAAGAAGAAAATATATGGATTTCTCAAGAAAGAAAAATGTGTTGTGGACTTGGAAAATGTGGACATTGTAAGATAGATGATACATATATATGTTTAGATGGTCCAGTATTTAATTATACAAAAGGTAAACTTTTAATAGATTAGGAGGAACGTTTTTATGGATATGAATACAAAGAAGCTTAAGAAAAATGCGTTCAGAGTAACTAAAACAAGAGGAGTTACAGCTTCAAGAGTTAGAGTACCAGGTGGACACTTAGACTCAAAATATTTAGGAATGATTCAAGAAATTGCAGATAAGTATGGTAATGGATCTGTTCATATAACAACAAGACAAGGATTTGAAATTCCAGGAATTAAATTTGAAAATATTGATGAAGTAAACAAAATGCTTCAACCTATAATAGAGGGACTTCAAATAAATCAAGAAGTTAAGGGAGAAGGATATACAGCAGCTGGAACAAGAAACGTTGCAGCTTGTATAGGAAATAATGTTTGTCCTTTTGCAAATTATAACACAACTAATTTTGCAAAAAGAATAGAAGAAGCAATATTCCCAAATGATCTTCATTTTAAAATAGCTCTTACTGGATGTCCAAATGATTGTATAAAGGCTAGAATGCACGATTTTGGAATAATAGGGATGACAAAACCACAATATGATTATTACAGATGTGTAAGTTGTGGAGCTTGTGTTAAAGCTTGTAAGAAGAAAGCAACAGGGGCATTAACTTTTGAAAATTATAAAGTAAAAAGAGATGCTAGTAAATGTATAGGTTGTGGAGAATGTGTAATGTCATGTCCTACAAGAGCTTGGACTAGAAGTAAAGAAAAATATTATAGACTTTCAATAATGGGAAGAACAGGAAAGAAAAATCCAAGACTTGGAGAAGACTTTTTAATTTGGGCTGATGAAGATAGTATAGTTAAAATTATAGAAAATACTTATAAATACGTAAAAGAATATATAGCAAAAGATGCACCAGGTGGAAAAGAGCATATTGGATATATTATTGATAGAACAGGCTTTATGGAATGGAAAAAATGGGCTTTAGAAGGAGTTACTCTTTCAGATGAAGCTATAATGAAAAATAATGTTTACTGGAGTGGAATAAAATATCCTAATCTTTAATAATTTTTAGTTCTAAATCTCATATAACTACGAGTTTATATAAAATATAATAAAAAGTTATTTGAATATCACTAGAATCTGATTTACAATTTATATTGAAAGTCAAATTTCTAGTGATATTTTTATTTAATAAAATATAATAAAAAAATAAAATAGAAGATAAATATAAATCGTTGTATAATGTTAAAGATAGTTATAAATAATATTTTATAAATTTATATAAATTAATTAATGGAGTGAGACGATGATAGCAGTTTTAGGAATACGAAAACATATTCCATTGCACATAAGGGAAAAATTTTCTATAAAGCAAACCCTTAGAGAAAAAGCAACAAAGGAACTAAAGGGAAGCCTTGAAGAAGTAGTTATATTAAGTACTTGTAATAGGACAGAAATATATTTTAATCATTCTTTATCTAAAAAAGAGGCTTTAGAAAAAATATTTAAAGCATTAGATTGGGAAGATGAATTAAGAGAATATATTTTCTATATAGAAGGTGATGAAGCAGCAATACATTTATTTAAAGTAATATGTGGTTTCCATTCTAAAATATTAGGAGAAGATCAGATTTTAGGTCAAGTGAAAGATGCGTATATGTATGCGTTAGAAGCAAAATCAATAAATTTAGAACTTCAAAGATTATTTCAAGAGGGAATAACATGTGGTAAGAAATTTAGAAATGAGGCTAAGCTTTATGAAATACCAGTGTCATCAGCATCAATTGCTGTTAATAAGGCTATTGAGAGTAATTGTGAAAAATTTATGGTTTTAGGACACGGGGATGTAGGGCAGCTTGTTGTGAAGCATTTGTTATCTCACAATGTTAAAGAGATAATTATAGCAGTAAGAAATGTAAGTTCTTTAAGCTACGAAGAAGAAAATATTAAAGTAATAAGTTTTAATGATAGAGAGAAGTACATAAATAGTGTTGATTGTATAATATCTTGTACTTCAGCACCTCATACAGTAATTACAGAAAAAGAAATAAATATTGAAGGTAATGATATTATAATATTTGATTTAGCACTTCCAAGAGATGTTAGTGAAGAAGTTAAAAATATAAATAGGGTTACTGTTTATAACATAGATGAAATTAGCAAAGTAGATGACATAAATAAAGAACTTAGAGTTCAAAGAATGAAAGAATTTTATTATTTAATAGATGAGTACATAGAAGTTTATAATAATTGGAGAAGACTTAGAGAAGTAACGCCATATATAATAAATTTTAAAAAGCACGGAGATTTAATTTATAAGAAAAGGTATGAAACATTTAAAAATAAAGAAAGTAAAGAAGATAAGCTAGTAAAAATGCTTATGAAAAGTACATCTGATGCTTATGTAAATAAGGCTATAGAAGTTTTGAAAGAAGAAACTATAAAAGGTCGTGGTAATGAATGCATGAGGATTTTAGAGAAAATATTCATAGAGGAAGTTTAAACAGATTAATGCTTTCACTTTTACCAGAAAGTTTAAATGTATTAGTAATTGGTGCTGGAAGAGCAGCTTTTATTAAAGCAAATACTTTTTTAAAAAGTGGAAGTAAAGTTGTTGTTGTTGGAAAAGATATAAGTGAAGATTTTTATAAAGTAAAATATGAAAATTTAAAAATAATAAAAGATGAATATAATAAAACATATTTAAAAGGGAAACATATAATTATTATTGCAATAGATAATGAATATGTTATGTATAATATAATAGAAGATTGTAAATCTGAAGATAAAATATATATAAATTGTAATGATACAACAAAAAGTATGGGAATGATACCTATGAATATAAATTCTAATGAAATTATTATAGGTATTAATACTTTAAGAGGAAATCCTAAGGGGGCAAGGTTTGTATCAAATAAAATATTAAATGAAGCTAAAAATTTAGATGAATTTATAAAAGTAACTTCTATAATTAGAAATAATTTAAAAAATATTGATTGTAATAAAAATGAAATATTAGATTTTATAATAAGTGATGATTTTAAATTAGCTGTAGATAAAGGTAAGGAGAAGATTTTATTAAATCTTTTTTATGATAATGATTTAGTAGATAAATTATTTTATATTAGGTAGGGTGAAAAAATGAAATTTGTAGTAGCAACAAGAAAATCTATGCTGGCACAAGTTCAAGCAGATAGATTTATAGATTTGTTAAAGACAGTTAATGTAGAAGGTGAAAAACTTCTAGTTATAACTGAAGGAGATAGAAGATTAGATATAACTTTAAATAAAATAGGTGGAAAAGGTTTATTTGTTAAGGAAATAGAGCAGAAAATGATAGAAAAAGAAGCTCATATAGCTGTACATAGTATGAAAGATGTACCACATGAACTTCCTGAAGGTTTTGAACTTATATGTATACCTGAAAGAGAAGACATAAGAGATGTGTTTGTATCAGCAAATGGTATTCATTTTAATGAATTAAAAAAAGGTGCAGTAATTGGAACAAGTAGTTTAAGAAGAGAGGTTATGCTTAAAGAACTTAGACCAGATTTAAATATTGTTCCGATAAGAGGTAATGTGCAAACAAGACTTAAAAAAATGAAAGACGAAAATATGGATGGAATAATACTTGCTGCAGCGGGACTTAAAAGATTAAACATGGAAGATATAATAACAGATTATTTTAATCCTAAAGAATTTTTACCAGCAGTTGGACAAGGTGCCCTTGGGATAGAGTGTCTTGAAAGCTTAGAGAATAAAGAAGTTTTAAAGAAACTTGATAATAAAGAAGTTAGATTACAAGTATTAGCGGAAAGAAGCTTTATGAGAGCTTTAGGTGGAGATTGCCATAGCATGATTGGAGTTTACTCTGAAATTCAAGATGATAATTTATATATGATAGGAACTTTTTTAGTTAATGGGAAAGTAGTTAAAAAAGACATATTAGGACATAAAAATAATGGTGAAGAATTAGGAAAAACTTTAGCAAAGAAAATATTAAGTGAGTAGGATTTAGGAGGAAACTTATGAGTAAAGCTTATATTATAGGTACAGGACCAGGAGATGAGGAACTTTTAACTTTAAAAGCGAAGAGAGTAATAAATGAATGTACAGCAGTACTTTATGATAGATTAGTTTCAAATAATGTTTTAAATTATTTAAATGAAGATTGTGAAATTTATTATTGTGGAAAAGAGCCAGGAGCTCATTATAAAACACAAGAAGAAATAAATGATATGATTGTAAAACTTGCAAAAGAAGGTCATATTGTAGGAAGAATAAAAGGTGGAGATCCATATGTATTTGGAAGAGGGGGAGAAGAAGTTATAGCATGTAGAGAAGCTGGTATAGAATTTGAAGTTATATCAGGAGTTACATCACCTATAGCTGTATTAAATTATGCTGGAATTCCAATAACACATAGGGGAATAGCACAAAGTTTTCATATTGTAACTGGAATGTCAGCTAAAGATTTAAATGTAAATTATGAAGCATTAGCTAAAGAAAATGGAACTTTAGTATTTATGATGGGACTTTCAAATATTGATAGAATTACAAGTGAGCTTATAAAATATGGAAAAGATAGAAATACTAAAGCTGCTGTAGTTATGAGAGGAACTTCTTCAAAACAGAAAAAAGTTATTGGGAATTTAGAGAATATAGGTGATAAAGCTAGAGAAGCAAATTTACAATCTCCATGTATAATAGTAATTGGAGATGTTGTATCTTTAGAAAATGAATTATCATGGTATGAAAATAAACCTTTATTTGGGAAAAATATATGTATAACACGTTCAAAGGAACAATCTAAGGATTTAAAGATTGAACTTAAAAAATTAGGTGCTGAAGTTACAGAAATAAATTCTATAGTTATAAAAGATACATCAGATAAACTAGATAATATTAAAGATGATTTAAGTACATTTGACCATATATTATTTACTTCTGTAAACGGAGTTAATAAATTTTTTGATTATTTAGTTAAAGAAAAGATTGATGTTAGAAATATAAAAGCGAAAGTATCATCTATTGGAAAAGCAACAACTAAAGCTTTAGAAATGAGAGGAATAATTCCTTTTAAAACTTCAAGAGAATTTGTTGGAGAAAAACTTTTTGATACTATAAAACCTTTTATAAAGGAAGGGGACAGAATCCTTATACCTTCATCATCAAAAAGCAGACCTTTCTTAGCTGAAGAACTTAAAAATTTAGGAGCTATAGTTACAAAAATAAATGTTTATGATGTAACAAAAGGTGAAGTTAAAAATACTAAAGCTTTTGATGAAGTTGATGCAATATTATTTACATCACCATCAACTTTTGAAAATATGAAAGAAATGGTTGGTCTTGATAAAATAAAAGAAAAAATTTGTATATCAATAGGACCTATAACAAATAAAGCATTAAATGAAAGTGGAGTAAATTCATTTGTTTGTAAGGAACATTCACAAGAAGGATTTTTAAAAGAGATAAAGGATATATTAAAGGAAGTGCATTAAAATGATAAAAAGAGGAAGAAGATTAAGAGTAAATGAAAATATGAGGAGTTTAGTAAGAGAAACTTCATTAGCTCCTGAAGATTTTATATTACCATTATTTGTTGTTGAAGGTAATGGAATAAAAAAAGAAATAGAATCTTTACCTGATGTATATCATTATTCAATAGATATGTTAGATGGAGTTATAAATGAAGCTGTAACGCTTGGAATAAAAGGAGTAATTTTATTTGGTATACCAGATCATAAAGATTCTTGTGGTAGTGAATCATTTGCAGAAGATGGAATTGTTCAAAAAGCTATAAGAAAGATAAAAGAAATAACAAAAGATATTTTAATAGTTACAGATGTTTGTATGTGTGAATATACAGATCATGGTCATTGTGGAATAATACATAATCATGATGTAGATAATGACGAAACATTAGATTATTTATGTAAAATAGCTGTATCACATGCTAAAGCTGGAGCAGAAGTTATAGCGCCATCTGATATGATGGATGGAAGAGTTTATAGAATCAGAGAAGCTCTTGATAAAGAAGGATTTAAAAATGTTTCAATAATGAGCTATTCAGCAAAATATTGTTCAGCTTATTATGGACCATTTAGAGCAGCTGCAAATTCAGCACCTTCATTTGGTGATAGAAAAACATATCAAATGGATCCAGCAAATAGAAGAGAAGCTATAAAGGAAGTTTTATATGATATAGAAGAAGGAGCAGATATTGTAATGGTAAAACCAGCTCTTTCTTATTTAGATATAGTAAGGGAAGTTAGAGACACAGTTAATCTTCCTGTATGTGTTTATAATGTAAGTGGAGAGTATGCTATGATAAAAGCTGCTGGAAAAATGGGACTAATAGATGAAAATAGAATAATACTTGAAACCTTAACATCAATGAAAAGAGCAGGAGCAGATATAATAATTACTTATCATGCATTAGAAGCTTCTAAGCTTTTAAGAAAGTAAGGAGATATTAATTATGATGAATAAAAAAATATTTGAAGAATCAAAAATTTATATGCCAGGTGGTGTAAATAGTCCAGTTAGATCTTTTAAGGATATGGGAATAACTCCTCCAGTAATAAAAAGTGGAGAAGGAGTTATTATTAAAGATGAAGATGATAATGAGTATATAGATTTTGTTTTAGCATGGGGACCATTGATACTTGGACATTGTGATAAAGATGTTGTTAATGCAATAAATGATGAGTCAAAAAGAGCATTAGCTTTTGGAGCACCAACTAAGCTTGAACTTGAAATGAGCAAATTTATGTGTGAAAATCTAGATACAGTAGATATGATTAGAATGGTTAATTCAGGAACAGAAGCTACTATGAGTGCTATAAAACTTGCAAGAGGATACACTAAGAAAAATAAAATAGTGAAATTTGCTGGATGTTATCATGGTCACTTTGATGGTTTCTTAGTTGAAGCAGGGTCAGGGGTTCTTACAGAAGGAATAGCAGGCTCATTAGGTATACCAGAAGGTAGTATAAAAAATACATTAATAGGCATATATAATGATGAAAATAGTATGGAAGAATTATTTTCAAAATATGGTGATGATATTGCTTGTGTAATTATAGAGCCAGTTGCAGGTAATATGGGAGTTATAAAAGCTAAAGATAGTTTTATAAAAACATTGAGAAGACTGTGTGATGAATATGGAGCACTTTTAATATTTGATGAAGTAATGAGCGGATTCAGAGCTGCATTTAAAGGAGCACAAAGTCTTTTTGAGGATAAGCCAGATTTAGTAACTTATGCTAAAATAATGGGCGGTGGTCTTCCATCAGGAGCTTATGGTGGAAAGAAAGAAATAATGGAAAATCTTTCACCTCTTGGGGGAGTATATCAAGCAGGAACTATGTCAGGTAATCCTATTGTTATGGCAGCAGGTCTTGCGACTTTAACTAAACTTAAAAATAATTTAAATTGGTATGATCATATAGAAAAATTAGGACAAAAGTTTGAAAATGGTATAAAAGAAATTTCAAATAAGTATGGAATTGGAACTGTTGTAAATAGAGTTGGTGGAATGATGACAGTATTCTTTACTGATGCAGAAAAAGTTGAATACTATGAAGATGTTAAGAAGTGTGATGGAGATAGATTTAAAAGATACTTCCTTCATATGATAAATGATGGATTTAATATACCACCTTCACAATTTGAAGCATTATTTTTATCAGTAAAACATGAAGAAGAACATATAGATAAATTTTTAGCTAGTTTTGAAGAATTTGCAAAAAGTGAAGTGAAGTAAGTTGAATATTAAAAAAGCTGTTGTTATTGTAGCTTTTGGAACAGCAAAAGATGAAGGGTTTAATAAGTACTTATTACCATTTTTAAAAGATGTAAAAGATAAGTATGGAAAAGAATATGATTATTTCTTTTCTTTAACCAGTGAAAAAATGCTTAGTAAGTTATCTTTAGATATAAAGGGTTATAAACAAACTTTAGAAGAACTTAAAAATAATAATTATAAAATAGTTTATGTAGAAGCTCTGTATTTATCCAGAGGAAAAGAGTACTTAAAGGTATTAGAAGCTACAGAAGAATATAAAAAGTACTTTGAGAAAATTAAAGTTACAAAACCTTTAATGGAAGAGAGAGAAGACTTAATAGATTTTTACATAAATAAATATAAAAATATATTATTTATTTGTCATGGAATATTAGGAAGTAAAGATAACTTTGAAGAAAAATATATAAATAAAGCTATAGAAATTAATAAAAAGCTAGATAAAATCTATATAGCTTTAATTAATAATAAAGAGGCTTATAAATATTTGTTAGAAGATATAAAGAAAGATAATATAAAAGAGATAGCTATAGTTCCTATTCTTATAACAAAGGGATATCACTTTAATATAGATATTATATCTGACAAAGATGATAGTATATTAAGTAAGCTTAAATCTATGAATATAAAAGTAGAAATAATAGATAAAGTATTATCACAAAATAAATTATTTAGAAATATAGTTTTAGATATATTTGATAATATGATTATAGAGCAAAAATAAAGAGGTAATTAAAAATTACCTCTTTATTTTTTAAATATCATCTACATCGGTTTCTTCACCATATCTAACAGTTTCCTCAGCTGAAAAACTATCTTTAGGACTTCTGTTTATAAATGTTCCATCATTAGGTTCAGGTGAATTAATATTTACTTTTTTTATTTTCTTATTTTTTTTATTCATATTTTAATAAAAACCTCCTTACAATAATCATTAGTTTATGTATATATATAATCATTATTCATAAAAAGTAAAAATAAAATTCATTAAATATCTAAAAAATTTACAAAATAGTTTAAAATATTTTATTTTATGATAAAATATATATAAAACTAAATTGTTTATTAGGGGGAATAGAATGCCAGAAGAATTAATAAAATCATTAAGTACAATATTTATTGTGATGACTATCTTTTCACTTATAAACTATATTATTGTTTCGCTAGCTCTTTATAAAATAGCTAAGAAGGAAAAATTAAATAAGCCTTGGCTTGCATGGATACCAGTTGGTAATGCATACATATTAATTAGCTTAGGAAAAGGTAATATTGGTTTTGTATTTACTTTGGTAGTTGCAATGTTTAGTACAGGCTTAATTGGTGATATTGCAATGGCTATATATACTGTATATTCAGTTTACATGTATTTTGTAATATGTAAAAAATATAATGTTAGTATAATTCCTATTGCTATCGGAGCAGCATCATTAATAGTTAGTATGATTCCTTTTTTATCAATTTTAGTAATACCAATGTATTTAATAAACCTTTATGGACAATTCAAGTTATTAAAAGCAGCAGACAAAGAAATAATTGAAAATAATAAAAATATTAAAACAAATATATCTTTAAGTAATGGAAGATAAAATATTTAGGATACCACTTTTTTGGTATCCTATTTTGATATATAATATGATTTAAGGGGACATAAATTTTTTTAAGGAGCTGAAATTTATGAGTGATGATAGAATAATTGATTTTAATGAATTAAAAAATAGAGTTAATGAGAAAGATATAGATAAATTTGAAAATTATATTTATGATTTATATTATAAAACACAAACTGGTGAAATGAATTTAAGTGATTTTTCAACTAATATTGCAGACTACATGGCAAAAAATAATATATCTCAAAAGAAACTTTTTGAAATACAAAAAAAGGTTATGGAAAGATATGGTTTTGATCCTTCTAGTATGGAGGAGAATCTTAAGAGTATGGGGTTAGATTTGAGTTTAGAAGATATTCAACCGGATTATGAGAAAATGAGAAAAAAGATGTCTTTTAAAGAAAAGTATAATAAAAAAATAGAATCAAAAACAATTGATACATATTGTATAAGAAATCAAATAAATGATGTAAAAATAAACTTAGATAAAGAATATGTAACATTAATAAGTGAAAGAACTATTGATTTAAATGATACTGAATTAAATGAGTTTTTATGTTCATATAAAAAGATGGTTGATGGAAATACATTGAAAGTTACAATATGTCAAAATAGTAATATATATGAATATTAAAATTAAAAGTCAGATTATTTTCTGGCTTTTAATTTTATTTTTTTTTAAAAGATGATATAATATCATGATGAATGAGGTGATAAAATGAGCGATATAGCAGGACAAGGATGTCCAAGATTAATTCCAGAAGAAGAAAAAAAGCCTTTAAAAGAAATAGAAAGAAGTATTGTAAAAAGATACAGAAAAAATATTTGGTCTAAATTTATTAAGGCTATTAAGCAATATAATTTAGTTGAAGAAGGAGATAAAATTGCTGTTGCAATTTCTGGTGGAAAAGATTCACTTTTAATGGCAAAGCTTTTCCAAGAACTTAAAAGGCATGGTCAAATAAATTTTGATTTAGAATTTATTGCTATGGATCCAGGATATCATAAGCAAATAAAAGAATTATTAATAGATAATTTAAATTACTTAAATATACCTGCACATATTTATGAATCAGGAATATTTAATGTTATAGATGAAAAGGCTAGTGATTATCCATGTTATCTTTGTGCAAGAATGAGAAGAGGATCATTATATGCAAAAGCACAGGAGCTTGGATGTAATAAGTTAGCTCTTGGACATCATTATAATGATGTTATAGAAACAACACTTTTAAATATTTTATATGCAGGCAATTTTAAAACTATGCTTCCTAAACTTAAATCACAAAATTTTGAAGGTTTAGAACTTATAAGACCAATGTATCTTATAGAAGAAGATTACATAAAAAGATTTATAAACTATAGTGGTATATGGCCACTTAATTGTGCATGTATGGTTGCAGCTAAAAAAGTTGGAAATAAGAGATTTGAAATAAAAGAATTAATAAAGAACTTAAAAGAAAATTTTGATGGTGTTGATAAATCAATATTTAAAGCTGCAGAGAATGTTTCTATTGATTCTATCTTAGGATGGGAAAAGGATGGAGTAAAACATTCTTACTTAGATTTTTATGATGAAGAGTAGGTATCAATTATTAAAAGGTGATTTTAAAAATCATCTTTTTTTATTTTATTAAATTTATCTCTATAGAATTTAATTATATTTAATGATTTAAATTTTATATATAATTTATTTACAGTAGTTTATTTAATTGGTATTTATATAAATTATTAAAAAGTAGAAATTTTTATATAATATAGTTTATATTTATTTAATATTCAAATAAATTATACTTTATTTTGATTAAATAGTATTTAAATATTATAATTAAATAGAAAAAAATAAAAATTTGATATATTATTAATAGTATAGAAAATAAAAAGTAGTTAAGGAGAATTTATAATGATAAAACCATCAGAATATCATAGTCAAGGTTATAATTGTGCAGAATCTATAATAAAGTCATATAACGAGGAATATAATACTGATATTCCAGTAGCATTAGGAAGTGGAATGGGTACAGGAGTAGCTGTTGGAAGTCTTTGTGGAGCGGTTAATGCTGCAGTGTTAATAATTGGATACTTAAAGGGAAGGGAAAATAGATTAGATAAAAATGAAGCAAGAATGTATTCAAAAGAACTTATGAATAGAATTAGAGAAAAGTATAATTCAGAAATATGTTTAGACTTAAAGAAAAGTAAAGTAGGGTGTGGAGAAATAATAAATTTTTCATATGATGCACTTAAGGATATATTAAGCAAATAAATGAAACACTTTAAATATTTAATCTTAGTTAAATATTTAAAGTGTTTCAATTTTATATTATAAAAATTTATTTGAATACTGTGATAAAAATTAATTATTTTTTATAGTATTTTGAATGAATAGTTAATCTTGACATTTATATATTTCAAAAGTATTTTATATATATAGATGTTTATATAAGCTCATTAAATGGCTTAAAGATATTTAGTAAATTTTACTTAATAACGAGGTATCTATTTATGAAAAAATTAGATCCAATAAATGATAATATAATTAGTTTAGTTTTAAAGTTTATGTTGCCAAGTATAATAGGGATGATTGGATTATCTTTATGTATATTTTTGGACACTATGTTTATTGGTAGAGGAATTGGAAATAATGGTTTAGCAGCTCTTAATATTTCATTACCAGTGTATAGTACATTTACTGCAACAGGTTTAATATTTGGAGTTGGTGGAGCTACGTTGCTTTCTATAAATATTGGAAGAAAAAAGTATAATGTGTTAAATGAAATATTTACAACATCAATAGTTATAGCTTTTGGTATAGGAATAATATTTTCTATTGTAGGAAGTTTGAATTTAAAAAAAATAGCCATACTTTTAGGAGCATCTAATGAGCTTTTACCATTAGTAATGGATTATTTGAAAATTATTTTATTTGCAAGCTTTATGTACATATTATCTAATTGTTTAAATGTATTTGTAAGAAATGATCATGACCCTAAAGTTTCTATGTGGGCAATAATAGTAACAAATATTATAAATATAATTTTAGATTATATATTTATATTTCCATTAAATATGGGGATGAAAGGGGCGGCACTAGCAACAACTATAGGTCAATGTTTTGGAGTAATGGTTTTACTTACTCATTTTTTCAAAAAATCATGTAGAATAAAACTTAATATAAAACGATTTTCTTATAAATATATAAAAAGAATAATTACAAATGGATTTGCAAGTTTTATTTTAGAAATATCAGGTGGCATAGTAATACTTATGTTTAACATGACATTATTAAGGATAGGTGGAGATATAGCTGTATCAGCTTATAGTATAATAGCAAATGTTGCATTAATATTTATTGCAATATTTAGTGGAATATCTCAAGGAATACAACCACTTTTAGGAACAAATTATGGGGCCAATAAATTTGATAGAGTCATTTCTATATATAAAATTGGAACTAAGATTTCTTTTATTTTAGGTACAATATTTTTCTTTATAGGAATATTAGAACCACAAATTTTAGTAAGTATATTTTCAAGTAGTAAAGATGAATTAATGGAAGTTGCAAAAATAGGTATTATGATTTATTTTGTTGCATTTATACCAGCAGGTGTAAACATTGTAAATATTGGGTTTTTACAAGCAATTGAAAGATCAAAGTTTTCAATTTTTTTATCTTTAATGAGAGGATTAGTATTGATATTTATAATACTTAATATATTTTCAAAATTACTTGGATTATATGGAGTTTGGATGACTATACCAGTAGTTGAATTTTCAGTTCTTATAATATCAACTTTATTGGTAAGTAGTGTAAAAAATAAAATTAATATATATTAATAACAAAAGGGGATGTGGGAAGATGAACTTATTAATTAATGGTGATGATTTTGGATTATCAAAAGGTGTATCAGAAGGAATAATAAAATGTTTAAAAGAAGGTATAATGGGTGATACAAGTGCTATGGCAAATATGCCATTTTTTGAAGAAGCTATAAAACTTGCTTTTGATTCTGGAATAAATGAAATGGGAATTCACTTAAATTTTACATGTGGAAGACCTGTAAGTGAATTTTCAGAAGTAAAAAGTATATGTGATGAAAATGGCAATTTCTATAGAAAGCCTAATCTTATACCTAAAGATGTAAGTATTATAGAGGCTGAAAAAGAGATTAGAGCACAAATAGAAAAGTTTAAAAGGACTGGAATGAAAATAAATCATATAGATAGTCACCATCACTTTTACGCATTTAATAAAGATATATTAAATTTAGTAGTAAATATAGCTGATGAATTAGGAGTTCCTATGAGATGTCCATTTAATGAAGATAAATATATTTTAGAAAAAAAAGGAGTAGTTTGTCCGGATTATTTTGATAATTCATTTTATTTAAATAATATATCTTTAGATTATTTAAAAGAAAGATTGGATTATTTAAAAGATAAATATAATACAATAGAATTTATGGCTCATCCATCCAATAATGGAGAAGAGCTTAAAAATATATCATCATATAATACGATAAGAGAAAAAGAATTAGAAATACTTACATCAGATGAAATGAAAGAATATTTATTAAAAAATAATATAAAAGTTATAAGTTTTTCTGATTTATAATAATATATAGGAAGTGAAGTTATGACAACAGAAGAAATAAAAGAAATGGATTCAAATATACTTTTAAGTATAATAAATCTTAAGTTAAGAGATTATTATTCAAATTTAGATAATTTATGTTATGATATGGATATTGATAAAGATGTATTAATAAATAAGCTAAAAGAGGCGAATTATTTATACGATAAGGAATTAAATCAATTCAAATAACTTAAATAAAAAGTATCTTAAAATAAGATACTTTTTATTTTGAATTATTTGTAGAATAAATGGTATAATATAGGTTATAATATATGAATAAATGCTTGAATTTGAAAGGATGGTTTTAAATATGAACATCAAAAAAACAGGTAAATTAACAGTTTTACTAGCAGCAACAACTGCTCTTGTAGCATCATTAGTTAATGACAAAAAAAGAAAAGATCAAGCTTTAAAAAAGGATGAAAATGAATAATTAAGTTTGAGTAAAAAATAATATAATATTATTTTTATCTATTGAAAGATTTATTATAAAATAAGTATTAAAAGTTATCTAGTTTTATATATTTAACTTGACAATTTTAAAATTTAATTAAATTAGAATTTCTATTAATTATAGAATTCATTGAAATTTTTTATTAAAGTATTTATTAAAAAGTTTTATTATATGAAATAAAGCAGCTTTTAAAGGCTGCTTTATTTCATATAATGGAATTCTTCTTTAGTATTTTCATTTATAGTCTTAAAGGTATAATCATTAGACTTGTAATAATCTATTATTGAAGGAAGAGCATCAATTGTATTTTTATTTATATCAGCGCAATGCATTAATAAAATAATATTATTTTTAGAGCTTTTAGAATTTTTTATATATGAAGAAGGAGAACCATTAGGATTTGCTCCATCCCCACTATCAACATTCCAATCATATATTTTAAAATTATTATCATGTAAAAGAGATACCATACTAGGAGTAAGTTTATATGTCATATTATTAGTTCCAAAAGGAAACCTTAAAATTTTAGGACATATTCCAATAGTTTTATTAATTAATTCTTGAGTTTTAATCATTTCATTTAAAAAGCTTTTATTAGAAGAATAAAGTTTATTTCTTTCATGTGAAAAGCTATGTAATCCTATAGAGTGCCCTTCTTTATAAACTCTTTCAAGAATATTTTCTTTACCATCAATTTCTTTGCCAATCATAAAGAAAGTAGCCTTTACATTTTTTTCTTTTAAAATATCTAATATTTTAGGAAGAACTTTTTTTGATGGTCCATCATCAAAAGTTAGATAAATTACTTTTTCTTCAGATTTGACAATAGCATTACAAGGTTTTATTGGAAATAGAGTAATAATTAAAATAAAGCTAAACATTAAAATAAAAAATTTTTTCATAAAAACACCTCATTAAAAAAACAGTAATAAATACTTAATATTATTTTTTCTAAAAAAGATAATTATATTCACTAATAAAAAAGTATTGAATATGATAAAAAGATGTGATATACTTCAAGAAAATAAAATAATCTTTAAGTTAGTCCAGAGAGGCTAGTAAGAAGTCAAATAATTATAGTATAACTTTGTATAGTTATGCCCATATTTATATTAAAGTCGTATTTATACACTTCTTACTAGTTAGTAAGAAGTTTTTTTTATAAATAAAAACCTTTTTAATCCAGTCCAGAGAGGCTGAAAAGAGGAGAAGTTTTAAATTTCTCCTTAATATAATGAGGAGTGATATTTTATGCAATTATTTGAAACATGTGAATTAAAAGTAGAAAGAGACTTAAAGGCTAAAGCCTTAAGATGCGTTTTAGCACTTCAACATCTTATAGCTATGTTTGGAGCAACTATATTAGTGCCAATGCTTACAGGATTAGACCCATCAGTAGCATTATTTACAGCTGGAGTTGGAACTTTAATATTTCATATATGTACAAAAGGAAAAGTTCCAGTATTTTTAGGATCATCATTTGCTTTTATTGCCGTAATAAATGCAGTAAAAACAGATTATGGTGATTTAAGATATGCACAAGGTGGAATGTTCGTTGCAGGACTTATATATGTTCTTACATCTTTCTTAATTAAAAAAATTGGAGTAGAAAAAGTAAAAAAAGTTTTACCAGCTCAAGTTGTAGGACCTATGATAATGGTTATAGGACTTAATCTTTTACCAACTGCAGCAGGAATGGTAAGTAAAAATATTATTCTTGGACTACTAACTCTTGGCATAACATTATTAATAAAATTTTTTGGAAGAGGATTTACAAAGCAAATAGCTATACTTATAGGTGTTGGAGTAGGTTATACAGTAGCACTTTTAACTGGATTTGTAGATACAGCATTAATAAGCGAAGCATCAATGTTTGCAATTCCAAACTTTACATTACCTAAGTTTAACATAGGAGCAATAATGATAATAGCACCTGTAGTTCTTGCAGTTTTTATGGAGCATATAGGTGATATAACAACTAATGGAACTGTAGTAGGTAAAAATTTTATTGAAGACCCAGGTCTAAATAGAACACTACTTGGAGATGGACTAGCTACTTTAACAGCATCTATGCTAGGAGGACCTGCTAATACTACATATGGTGAAAATACAGGGGTACTTGCATTAACTAAAAATTATGATCCTTCAATATTAAGAATAACAGCGTTGTTTGCTATAGCTCTTAGTTTTATTGCTAAGTTTGGAACAGTAATAAGAACTATACCTGAACCAGTAATGGGGGGGATAAGCTTAATGTTGTTTACTATGATAGCGTTAATTGGAGCTAAAACAATTAAGAACGAAAAAGTTAAATTTAATTGGAAAAATATTATAGTAATTGCTTCAATATTATTTGTAGGACTTATAGCACCATATATAAATCCATATTTAGATCAAAACTTTGGATTTATAATAGGAATTAAGGTTACAGAAGCCGTAACTATATCAGGACTAAGCTTTGCAGCTATAGTAGGAGTTATAGTTAATATACTATTAAATGGTATAAAAAGAAAATAGTAATTTAATCACAATCTTCAAGTAATAATCATATTGTGTAATAGGATTATTATTTGGAGGTTTTTATTTTGAGAAAAAGAAATTATGAGAATAAAGACAAAAAGAAATCTACATTTAGTAAAGAATGTGAGAAAGAAAAGCTTGGGAAAATAACTGTATATGCATTTAAAGATAGTTTAGATGGAGAAAAACTAGAAAACATAAAAGTTAACCTTTATAGAATAAATGGTATTTCTCCTCATCTTGAAAGAAGCTGTTATACAAACAAGCTTGGAAAAGTTGAATTTTTGAACATAGACAATGGTAATTATAGAGTCATAGAAATAATTGATAAAAGTAAATATGATAAGCCAGTTTATATAAAATGGAATGAAATAAATATTACAAATAATTACACTGAAGAAACTATATATATAATTAATAAAGAAAAGAAAACATATAAAAGTTAATAAGAGAATCCATTAAATTGGATTCTTTTCTTTGTTTTATGATATAATTTATAAAAACTTTAATAGATAGAAGAAACGGAGATACACTTATGAAGATAAGAGTTAAATATTTTGAAGGTGCAACTAGATTAAAAAAAATAGAAAAAGGTAATTGGATTGATGTATATTCAAATAAGGATGTATTTGTTCCTGTCAATGAAAGAGCTATGATACCACTTGGATTTGCTTTAGAATTACCGAGTGGATGGGAAGCTCATTTAGCTCCAAGAAGTTCAACATTTAAAACATGGGGTATAATACAAACAAATTCAGTAGGTGTTGTTGATGATACATATATAGGAGATAATGATCAGTGGCATATGCCTGTATATTGTCTTGAAGGCAAACATTTTAAAGATGAAAAAAATTTAGATAAAAATGAAAAGTTTGAAGGAACTTGGATTAAAAGAGGAGATAAAATAGCTCAGTTTAGAATAATGGAAGTTATGCCAGAAATTGAGTTTTTAGAGGTTGAATCATTTGGAAATTCTGATCGTGGTGGATTTGGAAGCACAGGCAAAAGATAATAAAAAAAGACAAAAGCTTTGAAGCTTTTGTCTTTTTTTAATCATTATTTAATTCTTCACTTAAAATTTCCCATTCTTCATAAAGACTTTCTATTTTAGCTTCAGTTTCAGAAATTTCTTTGTTAACTCTTTCTGATTCTTTAGGATTAGAATAGATTTCTTCTAAGCATAAGTCATTATTAAGTTTTTCTAAAAGTTCTTCAGAATTAGATATTTCACTTTCAATTTCCCTAAGTCTTGTACGTTTAATTCTAATTTCTTTTTGAGCAAGTTTAACTTTTTTCTTTTCTTCTTTTATTTGAGTTTTTGTTTTACCATTAGAGAAATCTTCAAATTCTTTAAATCTTGTAGGGTTTTCTTTTTTCTCTATATAATAATTATAATTACCAAGATATTCATTCATGCCATTTTCTTTAAGTTCTACGATTTTATTTATTACTTTATTTAAGAAATATCTATCGTGAGATACTATAAGCATACTTCCATCATAGCTTAAAATTGCATCTTCTAATGCTTCACGAGATGGAATATCTAAGTGGTTTGTAGGTTCATCAAGAAGTAAAAAGTTCGATTTAGATAGCATAAGCTTTAATAAATTTATTCTACACTTTTCACCACCACTTAAATTTTCAATTTTCTTGAATACATCATCTCCAGTAAATAAAAATGAAGCTAAAGCATTACGTATTTTTGTAGTAGTAAGGTCAGGAAAAGCATCCCATACTTCATCTAAAATAGTTTTATTATAATCAAGGTCTGATTGTTCTTGATCATAATAGCCTATATTTACATTAGTACCAAGTACAACCTTTCCTTTATCACTATTAATTTTTTTCATAATTATATTAAGAAGAGTTGTTTTACCCCTTCCATTTTCACCAATTAAAGCAACTTTTTCTCCACGTTTTAAATCAAAAGATATATCTGAAAATAGCTTATTATTTTCAAATGATTTTGATAAGTTTTCTATGTGAAGAACATCATAACCACTTTTTATAGCTGTTTCAAAAGAGATTTTAGAAGCTTCTTTTTCTTTATCTGGAGCATCTAATCTTTCCATTTTTTCTAAAGCCTTTTCTCTACTTTCAGCTTTTCTTACACTCTTTTCTCTATTAAAAGATCTAAATTTTTGAATTATTTCTTCTTGTCGTTTTATTTCAGCTTGTTGAAGATTATAAGCTTTAAGCTGAGATTCATAGTCTTTCTTTCTAAGTTCTAAATATTTTGTATAAGGTGCATTATAACAGTTAACATGACCATTTATAACTTGAAATGTTTTATTTGTTACAGCATCTAAGAAAAATCTATCATGGGATATTACAAGAAGAGTACCTTTATATGTTTTTAAAAATTCTTCAAGCCATTCAATTGCTTCTAAATCAAGGTGGTTTGTAGGCTCATCTAATAAAAGTATATCTGGAGATTGAAGAAGTAATTTACATAGTGCAACACGAGTTTTTTGTCCACCACTTAAAGTTTGAATTTTTCTATCAAAATCTTCTTCTAAAAAACCTAAACCTTTAAGTACTCTAGCTATGTCCCCTTTATATGTATAACCACCTCTATGAGTATATAAGTCTTGAGCTGTTGTATAATCTTTTATTAATTTTTCATGATAGCTAGAATTAGACTCATCATAAGGTTCATTCATTTTTATTTCTAAATTTTTTATTTTATTTTCTAATTGAATTAGTGAATTAAAAACAGTACATGCTTCTTCATATATTGTATTTGTTGAATCAAGGTTTAAGTGCTGAGCAAGATAACCTATAGTTTTATTTTTGTCTAAAAATATTTCACCTGAATCAGGCGTTAAATTTTTAGATAATATTTTAAATAAAGTAGATTTGCCCTCACCATTAGGACCAATTAAACCAACTTTATCACCTTCATTTATAGATACAGTTACATCTTTTAATACATCTTGTATACCATAACTTTTTTTTATATTTCTACAACTTAAAACAATCATATTTTATCCTCGCCTCGTATTTTTATAATCTTGTTTTATTATACTATTTATAAAGTTTTATATCAATTTATTACATAAATAGAGGTTTTAATATCCTTTAATAGGTGATAATATAAATATAATTATAAGTATTTTTATGGAGGATAATATGAGGGAAAATAATATAGTTAGTACTTTACTTTTGAAAAAGAAAAAAAAAGAATTAGATTTGTATAATTCGGCTTATGAGCTTTTTAAAAACAAGGGGATTAATAATACATCTATAGATGAAATAGTAAAAAAAGCTGGGGTTGCAAAGGGGACATTTTATTTATATTTTAAAGATAAGTATGATGTTGTAGATAAATTAATTAACTTAAAAAGCTCAATGTTAATAAAAAAAGCTTATCAGCAAACTCAAAGTAAAAATTTTAAAGAGTTTGAAGATATGGTATTTTACTTTATAGAATATATAATAGATTATTTTAAGGGGGACAAACTTTTATTAAAGGTTATAAATAAAAATTTCTCTTATGCTATACATAAAGATTCTAAACTTTTAGAGAGTAATAAAGAAGTAAAAGAAATAATAGATGTATTTTTAGAAGAATTATCTAAAAAAGGGATTAAGAAAGAAGAAGGAGAAATAACATTATTCATGATATTAGAGCTAGTTGGAAGTGTATGTTATAGTTCAATAATTTTAAATGAGCCAGCAGATATAGAAGTTATAAAACCTATTTTATTTAAGAAGGTTAGATGTATGCTTAGATAATTTTGAAAGGAGCTATCACTTCAAGATAAGCTCCAAAATTAAATTATTTATCACCGTCTTTTGCAAGTATATAACCAAGTTGAGGTTCACCTTTTAATAAGCCTATAATATATAATGTTTCAAATTCTCCAGGAACTAAAGATACGTCATTTAATGTCTTAGTAGTTATATTACTATCTGAAAATAGTAAATCAAAATCATATATTCCAGGGGATAGAGGATAATAGCCGGTTGTCTCTAAATACTCAACTTCATTAAATAGGGGATCAGAATTTTTAAGTGATAATGTAAGAAGTGGAGAATTTTGAGATAAATTTATAAATCTTAAAAAAGATATTTCAGAGTTAGTTTTACTACCTGCATCTTTTAAGCTAAATAATGAAAGATTAGAATTATTAGTTACTAAACTTACAGTATATACGTTAGAAGGTAGTAAAGTTATATTTTCTTTTAAAATTGGATTATCGTATGTTCCAGCTTTAAAGAGTTCTATTAAGTAAGTATCAGGAGCCATATTTACATATTGAGTTAATGTACCAAATTTAACATTTGATGCTAATAAAGAACCGTTAGCATATATATCATAAGATTCGGCTCCTGAAACTGCGTGAATAAATCTAATTTTACATGATAAGTTAGGAAGATTAGAATTTAATAAAAACATTTAAACACCTACTCTCTATAACAATACATATTTGTTAATTTTATAATTCTTTTTATTAGAGTTTTAGCAATCGGAAATGGAATCCTATAAGATTGCATAGTTTTTAAAATCATTGGATTATTAACTCTAATTTTTTCGAATATTTCATTTGGATTACATTTGTTTTGAGGTACTGGTCTAAATTTATTATCATTACAAATATCTATAAGGTCATTTTCATCTAAATCCATATCAAAATTTCTTAAAATTTCAGTTGGTATAGGAACATTAAATTCATTTTCCAATTCAGTACTAACTGCTTTGTTATAACAATAAAGTTCATTATTTTTACCTAAAGCATCTTCTATAGCTTGTTTTCTTAAGTCAAATTGAAAACCAAAACCTTCAGGAAGTTTATTATCAAAGTTTAAAAAATTATCTAATTTTATTGAATCAACGTTTGGACTAAATCCTGAACTTAAATTTCTAAAGGATGAATCTATATTAAAAGTTTCAAAGATAGGCTCATCTTCTTCTAGAAAATACATATATTTTTTATCTGGTTTCATTTTTTACCTCCAAAGAATAATATATATTAAATATATGAATTTAAAATATTGTTGTTACTTATACATATTCTTAAATTTTATTATATAGAACAATATAAGTTAGGGTGAGTACTATATAGTGGGGAGGTTGTTTAAATGGAAATGTATCGAAATGAATTAAGAGAAAAGATTATAGGTTTAGATAGTAAAATTACATTGAAAAATGGTAATAAATCATGTCAAATAAATTTTGATAATGCTGCCACAACACCTCCATTAAAGAGCGTGATTGATTATATAAATTTATTATCAAATTATTATGCATCTATAGGAAGAGGAACAGGGCAGAAGGCAAGTTTTACAACAAAAATTTATAATGAAGCAAGGGAATATCTTTTAGATTTTTTCAATATAAAAAACAAAGATAAATATACAGTTATATTTGTTCATAACACAACAGAAGGAATAAATAAAATTGCTCAAACATTAGTAAATAAAAAAGATGTAGTATTAACAACAAGAATGGAACACCATTCAAATGACCTTCCATGGAGAGAAAATTCTAAAGTTGATTATGTAGAGGTTGATGAACTTGGAAGAATAGATTTTAATTCTTTAAATGAAAAAATTAATGAATATAATGGTAATATAAAATTTTTAAGTATAACTGGTGCATCAAACGTAACAGGTTATATGAATGAAATTTATAAAGCTAGTAAATTAATTCATAAAGCTGGTGGAAAAATAATTGTTGATGGAGCCCAATTAGTTCCTCATGTAAAGGTAGATATGAGTGGAAAAAGCTCAGATGATTATATAGATTTTTTAGTTTTTTCAGCTCATAAATTATATGCTCCTTTTGGAGGAGGAGCAATAATATGTAAAAAAGATGAATTTAATTCAAAGAAACCTAATATGCAAGGTGGTGGGACTGTTGAATTAGTAAAGGATTTTGATGTAGAATATTTAAATACTCCAGAAAAGAATGAAGCTGGAACACCTAATTTTTTTGGTGTAGCATCTTTAGTTAAAGCTTTAGAAGAATTAGATAAAATAGGCTTTAATAAACTTATTGCTAGGGAAAAAATGTTATTAGGAGTATTAAATGAAGGACTTAAAAATATAAATAATATAGTGCTTTATGGAGACTGTAAAAATATACAAGACAGATTAGGTATAGAAGTATTTAATATAAAAGGTATTTATCATAGAGATGTAGCAAAACTTTTAGCAGAACACAAAGGAATAGCAGTTAGACATGGGTGGTTTTGCGCTCATCCATATTGTAGAAGGCTTATGGGAATTGATGAGGTTAAAGCTTCTGAGTATCTTATGGATAATTCAAAGAAAATGTATGGAATGGTAAGAGTTAGCCTTTCTCCATATAATACAATAGATGAAATATATGATTTATTAAATGAACTTGAATATATATCAAAAAATTATTCTAAAAAAATTTAATAAAATAGAAAAGAGTAGTTAAATATGAGAAGATGTATCTATTGTAATAGAGAAATAGAGATAAAATATTTATTAAAGCAAAAGGATATTAATAAAATAAAATGTCCTTATTGTACTAAAGAGTTAAAGGTGAATAAAATATCTAAGTTATTTGCAGATTCTACCTTAATTTTAATTTCGGTTTTAATAATAATATTTCCTATAAGATATATTACTAAATTTAGCTTTATAGCTTTATGGGTAATATTATTTATCGATTTAATAAGACCTTTATTATATTCATATGAATAAAAGCACAGCGAAGATGCTGTGCTTTTTTACATTATGGTCATATATTATTTATAAAAAACTTTATACTTTGGAAGATTGTTTTCCAAGCATAAAGAAGGAGTTCCTTCAAATAATGGTGAAAAATATTCAAAAGCTTCTTCAGTTAAATTATTTCCATCTTTATTAATCCATTCTTTAGGAAAGTATTTAACATTATTGGCAACTTTAGATGCTTCAACCTCAAAAAATGATGTTTTATAAGGTGAATTACTTTCTCTTTTTATAGCAACCATAGAACCATTTTTATTATCCATAGCATACTTTAATGCTTCATATCCAGCAAGGTAAGCTTCTTCGATATCAACCTTTGAAGCACAGTGCATAGCACATCTTTGAAGTACACCAAGTTCTAATGCTTTAACTCTAGTTGTAATACCAGCAGTTAATATAAGGTTTCTTAAGCATTCGCTTACTCCACCTAATTGGGTATGTCCAAAAGTATCTTGTGAGATACAGTTAAATTCAGTTATAAATTTCCCATTTTCATCTTTTAATCCTTCTGAAACGACAATATATACTTGATTTTGTTCTTCAAATTTTTTTCTTACATCAATTAAAAATTTTTCTTTATCAAAAGCTACTTCAGGAAGATAAATAAAATCAGCAACTTGTCTACCATTAATTTTTGCACAACATGCAGATGCTGCAAGCCAACCAGTATCTCTTCCCATTGTTTCAATAATAAATATTCCGTTATTAGTATATACTGATGCATCAAGATAAGTTTCAAGAACTACAGTTGAAATAAATTTTGCAGCACTTGCAAAACCAGGAGTGTGATCAGTATACATTAAATCATTATCTATTGTTTTAGGAATTCCTATAAATTTTATGTTTAAACCATTTTCTTTAGCATATTTAGATAACTTCGCAGTTGTATCCATTGAATCATTTCCGCCTACATAGAAAAATGCTTCTATATCTAATTTAGATAAAATATCTAATAATTTATCATATTCTTCAGTTGAATCTTCAATTGGCTTTAATTTATATCTACAAGATCCTAATCCTGATGATGGAGTGTATGTGAATGTATTTAATTCATCACAACTTTTAGAGGACAATTCTATAATATTATTTTTTAGTATGCCTTCAATTCCGTTTAATCCGCCATATACTTTATCATATAATTTTAATTCCTCATTTGCTTTAACTAAACCAACTACACTTGAATTAATTACTGAAGTTGGACCTCCTGATTGTGCTATAATACAATTTGACATAAATACTCTCCTTTAGAACAACATATATTTAGTATATGTGATATACTATTTAAAAATTAATCTACTCTGTTTATTAATATACAATAAAAAATGTATAAAATAAAGTATTTTTATTAAAAAAATTAAAAAATATATTATTTTAAATTAATTTTTAAAATAGAATATACTAAAAGAAAATAAATTTTTACATACCTATTCCTTTAAAAATACATAAATAAGTGTTAATATTTAAATATAAAATCTTTTAAATTTAGGGTGGAGTATATTTAATGGATATTCAAAAGATACTAAGAGGTAAAAAAATAAAAGTAACTAAGGCTAGAATGGAAATTTTAAAAGTCTTATTAGATAAAAAAGATGGCATAACAGCTGAAGAAATTTTAGGAGTATGTAAAGATGAAGGGGTAAATATAAATTTAAGTACAGTATATAGAACTTTAGATTCTTTTCATGAGAATAAAATTGTTGATAAATATATTTTAGAAGATGGAGTATCATCTTATAAAATTCATAAGCATAATCATAGCCATTTATTAGAATGTGATATATGTCATAAAGAAGTTGAAATGCCATGTCCTATAGGGCAAATAGAAGAGTTAATAAAAAGACAAACAGGATTTACATTAACAGAGCATAATATTGAAATAAAAGGAATATGCGAAGAGTGTAAAAAAACATCTCAAAAATAAATTTTGAGATGTTTTTTTATTTAGAAAATAAATTTTTAATAAGAATTGTTAAAAGTAGAGTAAATACAGACACTATAGCAATAGTACCACCTGGTGCACTATTTATATAATAAGATAAGACTAGTCCAAACATTATATCAAATAAACCAAATAATATTGAAAAAATAAGTGTTTTATTAAAATTTTTATTCAATTGTATTGCTGTTGCAACTGGAACTACTATTATTGAAGATATAACAAGTATCCCCATTATTCTTATTGACATTGATATAGTTGCACCTATTAGCATAGTAAAAATATAGTTTATAAGTTTAACTCTTATTCCAGAAGTTTTAGCACCTTCTTCATCAAAAGTAACATATAACAGTTTATTATATATTAAAAGAAGAATAGCTAAGCATATAAATCCTGTTATAAGTATTAAAATAATATCTTGTTTAGTTACTGTAAGTATACTTCCAAATAAAAAAGAATTAACATTTGCAGATGCTTTTCCGCTACTTATAAGAATTATAGCTATACCTAAACTAAGTGTAAGTACTATGGACATTACAAGTTCTGCATAACGTTTATAATAATCTCTTAAAAACTCTATTATTATTGCACAAAGTGTAGTAAATAAAAATGCTGTTATAATTGGATTAACCCCTATAACAAGACCTATTGCAACTCCTGCAAAAGATGAGTGTGACAGAGTATCACCAATCATTGAATACCTTCTTAAAACTAGAAATAATCCTATAAAAGGACATAGTATAGATATAACAGAACCAGCTATGAAGGCATTTCTCATAAAATCTAATTCAAACATAAAAAGCTCCTTTCTATTATAGATTTAAAATTTTTTTGTCAAATGAAGCTCTATGCTTTAAATAGTCTTCTTTAGTATATAAAGTTGGAGAGCCATTTATTACTTCAAGTATATGAGTTGAATATTTTAAAGCCATATCAATATTATGTTCTACTGAAATTATAGTTTTACCGTTTTCTGTATTTAATTTATGAAGTAAAGAATAGATTGATGATTGATTTTTATAATCAACTCCTGTTGATGGTTCATCTAAAATAATAAGTTCAGGATTTCCCATAAGAGCTCTAGCAATAAAAATTCTTTGTTGTTGACCACCTGATAAACTTCCTATTAATTTATTTGTAAATTCTATCATATTAACTTTATCTAGAACTTTTTTAATTTCATTTTTGTTACATACTCCAATTGATTTACCATGAGTTTTTAATATTTCGTATACAGAAATAGGGAATTGAGAGTTAAAGCTTTCTAATTTTTGAGGAACATAAGCTATTCCTTTAGCATTAACATCTATAGTTCCAGAGGTTGGCTTTAAAAGACCTAATATAAGTTTTAATAAAGTAGTTTTTGCACTACCATTTTCTCCAACTATCGAAAGATAAACACCCTTAGGTATTTTTAAATTAACATTATCTATAAGATAAGGAGGTTTATTTGTATATGAAAATGTAAGATTATTTATATCAATCATATTATCATCTCCTAAAAAATAATTACTCCTTATTATACACTTTTGTGCAAATGATTTGCAAGTTTAATAGGGTTATTTTAATAAATATGAGTTTTCTAATTTCCAGTGATTATTAGAGTATTTTAAATGGCACTCAACCTTCAGAGATTCATGTGGTTTATTTTTTGATAGGCCTGAAATCTCAACAACAGCAGAATTTCCATCTGAAAATTTAAGTTTCATAGTTTGAACTCTTAGTAATGCATTGTCAATATTAGATGTCATAATATATTCAACAGCAGAAGAAATATCTTGACACTTTATATAGGCATATACTTTTTTTGTAGTAAATACAGTAATTAAAGAAATTGATAAAATTAAAATAAAAAATGCTCTTCTTCTTTTTTGCATACGTATATATTTTTCTTTTCTAGTAAGTCTTCTATTTCTTTTTATTTTAGCTTTTCCCATAATATCTCCCCCAAAAAATACCTTATAATAAAATATTACCATATTTTACCATAAAGTAAATATGTAAAGAATATTATATTAAATTATTTCATAAATTAGTAAGTATGGTTTATAATAAAAACAAATAATAAATTAGGCAGAATAGAAAGGATGTAAACTATGGATTTTTCAAGTTTAGTTTTAATGGAAAAAGATAAAGAAACAGGTTTTATAAAGAAGGAGTTAGGAAGCTATAGTGTAGATGAAAGTGCTTTATTTGTAAAAAAGTTTTTTTTAGAAGGTGAAGAAGTTAATCTTTATTTTGATACTAATAAAGATGTTGAAGAATGGGAATATTCAGCTATATATGATTTGTTTAATAAAGATGTTTTTGAGGAAAAGGGATATAAAGTAGAAGAAGATTTAGATGAATATAACCCTACATTTATTTTAAAATTTGATTATGTAGATGACCATAATAAAATGCAAGATAAAGTTAATGAAATTTTATCTTTAATTTCAAATGAAATGGAAGCTGTATTTAACAATATAAAAGGAAAAGAAGAAGAATATAAAGAAGATTAGAATTTTTTTTAAAACATATAATAAAATTAGTGCTAAAACATAACGGGTGAAGCTCAAAATATAGCTTCACCTATTAATATAATAAAAGGAGGAAAGAGAATGGCAAATGATATATTAAAAAATAGAAATGAAATAAAAGAAGAAGATAAATGGCAAATAGAAAAAATATATAATTCAAAAGAAAAATGGGAAGATGAGTTTGAATTTTTAAAAAAGGAAGCACCAAAACTTAAAGAATTTAATGGAAAATTAAATAATCCTAAAAATATTGTAGATTATTTAAAAGAAACAGAAAAACTTTCAAGATTTGCAGAAAAATTATATGTATATGCCCATTTAAAAAGTGATGAAGATACTACAAATAATGAAAATCAAGCTAGAATGAGTAAAATTGATAGTTATATGGCTGAATTTTCAAGTTATACAGCATATTTTGTTCCAGAAATACTTTCACTTGGAGAAGAGTATATTAAATCAGCTATGGAAACAGAAGATGAGCTTAAAAAATATAAATTTATATTTGAAAGCATTTTAAGTGAAAAAGATCATGTTTTAAATAAAGAAATGGAAGAACTTATGGCTAAAGTATCAGATTGTTTAGATGCTCCAAGTTCAATTCAAAATATATTAAGTAATGCAGATATGACTTTTCCAGAAATAGAGGATGAAAACAAAAAACTTATAGAGCTTACAGAAGGAAACTACTCTGGTTTTATAAAATCTAAAGATAGAAAAGTTAGAGAAGAAGCATTTAAAGCATTATTTGGTTCATATAATAAATTAAAAAATACTTTTGCAACAACTCTTACATCATCAATAAAAAATTTCTATTTTAATGCTAAAGTAAGAAATTATAAATCATGTTTAGAAGCCTCACTTAAACCTAATAATATACCTGTAGAAGTATATAAAGAGGCTGTTAACACTATAAATAAACATTTAGGATCTCTTCATAAATATGTGTCCTTAAAGAAAAAGATGCTTGGTCTTGATGAAATGCATATGTATGATTTATATGTTCCAGTTATTGAGATAGAAAAGGAGCATATAGAATTTGATGAAGGTGTAAAAATTGCAAAAGAGGGTTTAAATCCACTTGGAGAAGAATATCTTCATATATTTGAAGAAGGAATTAATTCAGGATGGATAGATAAATATCAAAATAAAGGTAAAAGAGGGGGAGCATATTCTTGGGGTTCATATGATACAATGCCTTATGTACTTCTTAACTATAATTTTGAATTAAATGATGTATCTACATTGGTACATGAAATGGGTCATTCAATACATTCATATTATTCAAGAAAGACTCAACCTTATTTTTATGCAGGATACACTTTATTTTGTGCAGAAGTAGCTTCAACAACAAATGAAGCATTACTTATACACTATTTAATAGAAAAAGAAACGGATAGAAATAAAAAATTATATTTAATAAATCAAGAGCTTGAGCAAATAAGAACTACAGTATTTAGACAATTAATGTTTGCAGAATTTGAGTTATTTTCTCATGAAAGTATAGAAAGTGGAAATCCACTTACAGCTTCTGAATACTCAAATAAATGGCATGAATTAAATAAAAAATATTTTGGTGATGATATAATAATTGATGAAGAAATTGATATTGAATGGGCTAGAATACCACATTTCTATTCAGATTTTTACGTATATCAATATGCAACAGGATATGCAGCAGCATCAGCATTTGCAAATTCAATATTAAATAAAGAGGAAAATGCAGTAAATAGATATATAGAATTCTTAAAAAGTGGAGGAAAAGATTATCCTATAAATTTACTTAAAAATGCTGGTGTAGATATGACAACATCAAAACCTTTAGAAGCTACAATAAATAGATTTAACGAATTATTAGAAATGTTAGAAAAAACTTTATAATATTAACAAGAGGCAATCTAAAATATATTTTATTAGATTGCCTTATTATATAATAATCTTTTATAATGGTAATATTATGAATGTACTTTAGGAGGAGATATGAAAAATTTAAAAAATAAAATTTATTCTTTTCTTGCTAATACACAAGGATTTTATATGAATCAATATTATAGTAATTTTCATAATGATAACTTATGGATTGCATTAAAAGATGTTGAAGGTGGTATTTATGCTGTAATAATATCAAAAGATTCAGAAGAAGATATAGATTATGATGAAGCATATAATTATTTAAAAACTTTAGGAAAAAATTTTTTGTTAAATATTTTAGTATTGGTTAATGATAATTATATAAACTCATATAAAAATAAATATAGCAAGATTGTATACAATACTATTACTAAAGAGGTTTTGTTTTGTAGTGAAAGTGCTATTCCTCTTAAAGAATGTATTAATATTATAGATAAAGAAAATGATATAAATAAAAGAGTTAAAATATTTAAAGAATATCCTGTTACAATGATACTTATATTAATTAATGTAATTATCTTTATAATAACAGCTATATTATCAAAAAGTATTATTGATATAAATACTATTGTTTTAGTTGAATGTGGAGCAAAAGTAAATTATTTAATAAATAAAGGACAGATTTTTAGACTTTTAACAGCAGCATTTCTACATGGAGGAATAATGCATATATTATTTAATATGTATTCTTTATATATAGTAGGTACAGTTGTTGAAAAGATATATGGTTGGAAGAAATACATTAGTATTTATATATTATCAGCATTAACATCAAGTATTTTAAGTTATATGTTAGCACCTATGACTATATCAGTTGGGGCATCAGGAGCTATATTTGGTATTTTAGGAGCTTTCTTATATTTTGCAATTAAAGAAAGAAAACATCTTCAAAGAGGTACTTTAGGAAATATTATAGCAGTTATAGTTTTAAATCTTTATATTGGATTTACATCAACAAGTATAGATAATTTAGGTCATATAGGCGGATTTTTAGGAGGATTTATACTGTCAATATTCTTATATAAAGATAGAGATTAGAAAGGAGAGTAATAAGATGAAAAAGTTAAGCTATGATAGTATAATAACTTATGGATTTATTGTTTTAGTAGCAATAACAGGTATCTGGGATTTTATATATAGAGGTGGAGTAAAATTTCCTAGAATATTACTTATAATTGCTACAGTTATTGGGGTTAAATTACTATTTAAATTTACTTTCTTAAAAAAATGTAAAATGCTTTATGTTTGTGTTATTATTTTTATATTCTTTTCAATGTATCTAGCCAATGTATTAGATTTTTATTCCATAAATGGCTATGATAAAATACTTCACTTTGCATCAGGCTTTCTAATAGGTATATTTGGATTTGCACTTTATGTATTTTTATTTGGAATAAAAAATAAAAATTCAAAAAGTATAGCTGTTGTAATATTTACTATTATGTTTTCTATTGCATCAGCAGGAGCGTGGGAGATATGGGAGTTTACTACAGATCAATTATTTGGACTTATGGCACAAAATGGGTTACATGATACTATGTATGATATTATACTTGGTAGTTTAAGTGGGATAATAGTATCAATTCCGATTTATTTATATACAAAAGGAAAGAAGTTTAAAATTTTAGATAAAATAGTTAAGGAAATAGAAGATTAAAAGTAGGAGTTTTTTCTCCTACTTTTTTGTTTAAACATAAAAATAATACATAGAAATCATATTATATAAATTTTTCTTTTGGCATAATTTATATAAATAATTTTTTCCTTTTATAAAGTCCTTATTTTGTATTAATTTATTAAAATGATTTATTTCAAAGTTAGATAATAAAGGTTCTAATTTAAAATATATTTCTTTCAATGCTAATATATAAGTATCTTCATTTGAAGTTTTATAATAAAGGCTTTCTATAAATGAATAGAATTTATTAAATCCATAAGTATTTAATAAGTATTCTCCTTTTTCATAAGCAAATTTATCTTTTTCTTTTAAATAAAATTCATAAGTGGTTAGTTCATTTTTTATATCTAATATATTAGTTAATTTATTATATTCTTTAAATAAATTAATAGCTTTTATTGCTGAAAAATCTTTATCTTTAACTTCTAGCATTATATCTATATCAAAATTTTGAGTTTCTAAAATATAATCTAATATTTTTTGAGAAGTTATAGTAAAAGAATGAGAACCTTGTTTTTTATTAATATCTTGTTCGCTGTAATGAACTTTTATATTTCCATCAGTACATTTCCAAGAGTGTTTTATTTTACTTAAAATTGAGCATGGATTTTCATAAAATCCCTTAAAGCAATAATTATGCAAATTATCATAAACTATTGGTATAGAACATTTTTCACTAATATATATTAAATCATCAATACTATAGTTTTTTTCATCATTTTCTATAACTAATCTATTTTTTATATTTAAAGGAAGAGAGTTGTAAGTATTTATAAAGTTATTTATTGCTGTGGGCTTATCATTATATATACCACCAATATGCAAAATTATTTTATGTTTATTATCTAAGTCAAAACTATCTAGAAATTTAGTATGATATTCTAAATCCTTTATAGATTTTTTTACTGTATCAGAGTTATTGCTATTTATTACTGTGTATTGACCAGGATGCATAGAAACTCTTATATTATTTTTTTTAATAAAATTACCTATAATTTTTAGTTTATCTTTAAATTCATAACTCCAATTAAAATTGTTTATAGGATGACTGCCAAAAGGTATAATATCAGAAGCGATTCTAAATAAATATATATCATTCGATATATTATATTTTAAAATTTTTAAAAGGTCATCTAAGTTTGAATTAATTTTTTCTATAAGTAATGTTTCATTATAGTTTTTTATTGAAAAACTTCTATTAGTTCTATTTGGTATTTTTAAAGGGATACATGCATAACCTATTTTCATAATTACTCTCCAAGCATATTTATTTTTATATATAGTTTTAGAAACTATTATAGAAAAAATTCATGAATTTAAAGGAATAATTTTTAAAAATATATAATTATATGGAAAATTATATAGAAAAGTTGTATTATATAAATAAAATATTTAAGGGGGCTTAAATTATGAATGGACAAAAATATGTAGAAAATGTATTAGAATTAGTAAAGCAAAGAAACTATGGTGAAAACGAATTTATAGATGCAGTAACAGAGGTATTAAATTCTTTAGTTCCTGTATTAGATAAAAATCCAGAGTTTATTAAAAATGGAATATTAGAAAGAATTGTAGAACCAGAAAGACAAATTTTCTTTAGAGTACCTTGGGTTGATGATGAAGGAAATGTTAGAGTTAACAGAGGGTTTAGAATTCAATTTAATAGTGCAATAGGACCATACAAGGGAGGACTTAGATTCCATCCATCAGTAAATCAAAGTATAATAAAGTTTTTAGGTTTTGAGCAAATATTTAAAAATTCACTTACAGGATTACCAATAGGTGGTGGCAAGGGAGGATCAGATTTTGATCCAAAAGGAAAGTCTGATATGGAAGTCATGAGATTTTGTCAAAGCTTTATGTCAGAACTTTGTAGACATATAGGCAGCGATATAGATGTACCAGCTGGAGATATTGGAGTTGGAGCAAGAGAAATAGGATACATGTATGGATATTATAAAAAAATAAGAAATTTAAGTGAGCAAGGTGTATTAACAGGAAAAGGCTTAACTTACGGTGGAAGTCTTGGAAGAAAAGAAGCTACAGGTTATGGATTAGTATATTTTGTAGATGAAATGCTAAGAGATAAAGGAGATAGTTTTAAAAATAAAAGTGTTGTAATATCAGGCTCAGGAAATGTTGCTATATATGCATCAGAAATGGTAAAAGAATTAGGTGGAAAAGTTGTTGCACTTAGTGATTCAAATGGATACATATATGATGAAAATGGAATTAATTTAGATGTTGTAAAAGAAATAAAAGAAGTTAAAAGAGGTAGAATAAAAGAATATATAGATTATGTTAAAACTGCAAAATATGAAGAAGGTCACAGAAATATATGGAAAATAAAATGTGATATAGCTCTTCCATGTGCAACGCAAGGAGAAATAAATAAAGAGTCAGCAGAAATACTTGTTAAAAATGGAGTATTGTTAGTTGCAGAAGGAGCTAATATGCCATCAAGTTTGGAAGCTATAGAAGTATTTCAAAATAATAATGTAATGTTTGGACCTGCTAAAGCAGCAAATGCTGGAGGGGTTGCATGTTCAGCTCTTGAAATGTCACAAAATAGTATGAGATTATCATGGACTAAAGATGAAGTTATAGAAAAACTTAAAGACATTATGAGAAATATATATATAAACTCAAGAGATGCAGCTAAGGAGTATGGAGAAGAAGGAAATTTATTAATGGGAGCAAATATAGCAGGATTTTTAAAAGTTGCTGAAGCAATGGTTACACAAGGAATAGTATAATATATGTAAGAATAGGTTTAGTAAATTCTAAACCTATTTTTTATAATTATAAGAAAGTCAAACATAAATTTATAAAATGGAAAATTAACTATAAATTCTTAAATAAATTTAATTTTTATATACTTGATTTTTATGTTATATTGAATTATATTTAAAAGGATGTATTTTAGAGAAAATAGAAAAATGAATGGGGAAGAATTTCCATTTGTCATTAGGAGTGAATTTAATGGGAAAGATAATTTATGCCGTAACAGCAATTTTTCAATTCTTAGTATTTTTCATAACTATGTATTATTTAGTATTGGCTTTCTTTGGGCTATACAGAAAAAAAGAAAAGAAAAATTATACGCCAACTAAAAAGTTTGCTATGATTGTAGCGGCACATAATGAAGAAGTAGTTATAGGCAAACTTATTGATAGTATGCAAAAACTAAATTATCCAAAAGAATTATATGATGTTTTTGTAATTGCTGATAACTGTACAGATAAAACTGCGGAAATATCAAGAAAACATGGTGCAAATGTTTTTGAACGTTTTAATAAAGACAAGAGAGGTAAAGGATACGCTCTTGAGTGGATGTTTGATAAACTTTTTAAAATGGATGATAAATATGACGCTATATGTATATTTGATGCAGATAATCTAGTTCATGAAGACTTTTTAAAAGAAATAAACTCAAAGATGTTAGAAGGATATAAAGTTGTACAAGGATATATAGATAGTAAAAATCCAAATGACTCTTGGATTGCAACTTCATATTCAATAGCATTCTGGTCACAAAATAGAATGTTCCAATTATCAAGAAATAATGTTGGATTATCAAATCAATTAGGTGGTACTGGATTTGCTATAGATACAAATATGTTACAAAAATTAGGATGGGGTGCAACATGCCTTACAGAAGATTTAGAGTTTACTTGTAAACTTGTATCTCATGGAGAGAAGGTTGGTTGGGCACATGATGCAAGAATATTTGATGAAAAACCATTAACTTTGAAGCAATCATGGTCACAAAGAAAAAGATGGATGCAAGGGTTTGCTGATGTATCATCAAGATATTTCTTTAAATTAATAAAAGAATCTATTAAAAAGAGAAAATGGTATATGTTTGATTGTGCACTTTATGTATTACAACCATTTGTAACACTTTTATTAGCGGCATCAGCTATACTTACATTAATTCAAGGTAATTTTGGAACATCAGATATATTTGTAATAAGTAATGTATTTAGTGATATTGGATGGAAAGTATTTATAATTTGTCAATTCTTAGTAACACCTTTAGTTTTAAAATTAGAGAAAAAAGTTTCAATGGGATTCTTTGCGATAATATTTATATATTCAATGAATGTATTTATATTACCAATATTATCAAGCATGTTAGATGGCCAGTTTGCCTTTTGGATTGTAACTGCATTATTTAATTTAATTATGCTTATAATTACATTTATTGCTTTAGGAAAAAGTGGTTTAATATTATTTATAAGATTCCTATTATATGGATTGTATACTTTAACTTGGATTCCAATTACAATTCAAGGTATACTAAATAAAAATAATAAAGAATGGAGCCATACTAAACACGTAAGAAATGTTGAGATATGCGATTTATAAAAAGATTTAAGGTTTTTTACCTTAAATCTTTTTTTAATAAAAATAAATAGTTTTGATAATAATAATATTGTTGTTTATAGATTTTTCAATTAATAAAATATTAAAAAAATTTATATTGAAATTATTTTGGTTAATTGTATAATATATTTATAAATAATGATTGTTAAATAAAAAGAGATATTATATAAAAAATATGAGAAGGAGAGATTTATATGAATATAAAATTAAATGGAGAAAAGGTAACATTAAGAGGAAGTGAAATTAGAGTTGGTCAAGAAGCACCAGATTTTATAGTTTCAAACGTTGACTTAAAACCAGTTACATTAAAAGATACAAAAGGTAAAAGAGTATTTTTAACTGTTCCATCAATAGATACACCAGTATGTGATTTAGAGGTTAAAAGATTTAATAAAGAAGCAGAAAAATATAAATATACTACAATATATGTAGTTTCAGTAGATTTACCATTTGCTCAAGCTAGATGGTGTGGATCTGAAGATGTTGATAATGTAATTACTTTATCAGACTATAAAGATAGAAGTTTTGGAGAAAACTATGGTGTATACATAGAAGAAGTAGGATTTTTAGCAAGAGCAGTATTTGTTGTTGATGAAGATAATAAAGTTATATATACAGAATATTGTGAAAATGTAAGTGATCATCCAAATTATGATAAAGTTTTAAAGGTTTTAGATAACTTAAGTAAATAATAAATTAATATTAACTTAAAAAAGTCGTACAAACATATGTACGACTTTTTTTCTTTTTTAATTTGATAAAAATGTGATAGAATAGAATGGTTAATAATTTGAATAGGAGTTTTGATATGTTTAACATAATAGATTACGAGAAAATAGCAGATGATAAAAATTGTATTTTTGTTGATGTTAGAAGCGAAAGTGAATTTAATAAATCAACAATAAAGGGAGCAATAAATATACCAGTTCTTTTAGATGATGAAAGGGCAGAAGTAGGTACTCTTTATGTTAGAAAGTCAGTAGAAGAAGCAAGAAGTAAAGGGATTGAATTTATTTCAAAGAGACTTCCAGAAATTTTTAATAAGATGCAAGATTTATATAAGATAAGAAATAAAAAAATTATAGTATTTTGCTCAAGGGGTGGAATGAGAAGCGGAAGTATATATTCTTTATTATATTCATTGGGTATAAAGGTATATAAATTAAGAGGTGGATACAAAGCTTATAGAAATTATATAAATGAAAACTTTGAAAAAATAAATGAAGATGTTAAATATATAGTATTACATGGTAAAACAGGAGTTGGAAAAACTGAATATTTAAAGGCTTTAAAAGAAAGAGGATATGATATTTTAGATCTTGAAGGTGCAGCTAATCATAGAGGTTCATTTTTAGGTGCAGTAGCTCTTGGTGGATGTAATTCTCAAAAAAAATTTGAAACAGAAATTTTTGAAACACTTAAAAATAGAAAAACCAACTTAGTATTTGTTGAAGGCGAAAGTAAAAGAATAGGTAATGTAATAATTCCAGATTTTATATGGAACTCAATGAATAATAATAGTATAAGAGTATGCATAGAAGATTCTATAGAAAATAGAAGTAAATTATTGATAAATGAATACATAAATGGTGAAGATAGTGTAAAAGAGCTTATTAATGCTTTAAATAATTTAAAGAAATATATAAGTGGAAAAAGAATAGACGAATATAAAAGTTTATTAGAAAAAGGAGATTATAAAACTGTATGTGAAGAACTTATGGTTAAATATTATGATCCTCTCTATTTAAATGGGTTTAAGGTAAAGGAGTTTTATGAAACTATAATTAATGAAAATAAAGAAGATACGATAAATAAATTAATTGATATATATAATAAAAATTCTTAGCATGGAGGTAATGATGGTAAAGGAAAGTAAAGTATCATATGATGTTACTGATTTAACGTCTTTAGAAAAATTAGAACCAGTAAGGATAAGACCAGGAATGTATATAGGTTCTACAGGAAGCAAGGGTTTACATCATTGCGTTTGGGAAATATTGGATAACTCTATAGATGAAATATCAAATGGTTATGGAAGTAAAGCAACTATTATTTTAAATAAAAATAAAAGTGTAACTATAATTGATGATGGAAGAGGAATACCAACAGGGATACATCCTATTAAAAAAAAGAGTGGAGTTGAGATGGTTTATACTGAACTTCATACTGGTGGTAAATTTAATAATAAAAATTACAAAACTTCAGGTGGATTACATGGAGTTGGAGCTGCTGTTGTAAATGCTCTATCTAAATGGGTAGAAGTAGAAGTTCATCAAAACGGTAATATTTATAAGCAAAGATTTGAATATGCTTATGATAAAGAACTTAAAAAAGATATGCCAGGAACTCCTGTAACTTCTTTAGAAGTCATTGGAAAATGTAAAGATACAGGTACTAAGGTTACTTTTTTGCCTGATAAAGATATATTTTCAACAACTGAATTTAAGTTTGACATAATAGATGAAAGACTTCAAGAATTAGCATTTCAAAATAAAGGAATGAAACTAGAGCTTATAGATAATAGAAAAGATGAGGAAGTTAAAAAAGAATATTATTCAGAAAGAGGTCTTTTAGATTTTATAGAATATTTAAATGAAAGTAAGATACCACTTCACAAAGATCCAATATTATTTGAAGGTGATAAAGAAATTGGTGGTATATTTATGTCAGGAGAAGTTTGTATACAATTTACAGATTCAACAACTGATAATATAGCAAGTTATGTTAATAATATACCAACAACTGAAGCTGGTACTCATGAAACTGGATTTAAGACAGGTATGACTAGAGCTTTTAAAGAATGGTCTAAAAAACTTGGGCTTGTTAAAGAAAAGGATAAAGAGTTTGAGGGCGATGATTTAAGAGAAGGTATGACTGCCATAGTTAGAATAAAAGTTTCAAATCCAGTTTTTGAAGGGCAAACTAAAACTAAGCTTGGAAATGCAGAAGCATATACTATGATGAATGAACTTGCATATACTAAGCTTTCAGAATGGATAGAAGATAATAAAGATTTAGCATCTAAAATAATAAATAATGCATTATCAGCAGCTCAAAGAAGAGAGAAAATTAAAAAAATAAATGAAGCTGAAAAGAAAAAAATAGGAAAGGGAACTGCTCCACTTGCTGGTAAAGTAGCAGTTTGTACAGGAAGATCTAAAGAATACAATGAATTTATAGTTGTGGAAGGAGATTCAGCTGGAGGTTCAGTAAAGCAAGCTAGAGATAGAAGATTTCAAAGTATAATGCCATCAAAAGGTAAAATAATGAATACAGAAAAGCAAAAACTTGAAAATGTACTAGCTTCAGAAGAGTTAAAAATATTTAATACAGCTATAGGTACAGGAACTTTAGATAATTATAGTGAAGATGATTTAAAATATAACAAAATAATTATTATGAGTGATGCTGACGTAGATGGATACCATATAAGAACTTTATGGATGACTTATATATATAAATATATGAGACCATTAATTGCAAATGGTCATTTATATTTAGCTATGCCACCTCTTTATAAAGTTTATAAAAAGGTTAAAGGCAAGGAAGTAAGCAAATATGCTTATTCAGATGAAGAACTTGAAGATGTTAAAAAGGAAATAGGAAAAGGTGCTCTTATTCAAAGATATAAAGGACTTGGGGAAATGAATCCTGATCAACTATGGGATACAACTTTAAATCCAGAAACTAGAACTTTACTTCAAGTTACAATAGAAGATGCAGCAAAAGCTGAAAAAATGGTATCACTTCTTATGGGAGATATAGTTGAGCCTAGAAGAAAGTATATGTACAAATATGGAGAATTTTAAAATAGAAATGGAGTAATGTTATGGCTAAAAAAGTTAATAATATACCGATAGATAGAAATATAATAAGAGTTCCACTTGAAGAAGCTATGCCAGATAATTATTTGCCTTATGCTATAGAAGTTGCAAAAGATAGAGCACTTCCAGATGTAAGAGATGGGCTTAAACCAGTTCATAGAAGAATTCTTTATGGAGCTTATCTTTTAAAGGCATTTCCAGATAGACCTTATTATAAATCAGCAAGAATAGTTGGAGATATTTTGGGTAAATTTCATCCCCATGGGGATTCATCAGTATATGATGCTATGGTAATACTTGCGCAAAATTTTTCAACTAGAGAACCTCTAATAGATGGTCATGGTAACTGGGGTTCAATAGATGGAGATGGAGCTGCTGCTATGAGATATACAGAAGCAAGACTTGCTCCTATTGCAATGGAAATGATAAGAGATATAGATAAAGATACTGTTGATATGGTTCCAAACTATTCAGATAGTGAAATGGAACCAACGGTGCTTCCAAGTAGATATCCAAATCTTTTAGTTAATGGAACCTTTGGGATAGCGGTTGGACTTGCAACCAATATACCTCCACATAATTTAGGAGAAGTTACAGAAGGAGTATTAGCATATATTGATAATCCTGAAATAACAACAGAAGGGCTTATGGAATACATAAAAGGTCCAGACCTTCCAACTGGTGGAGTATTAATTGGTAAAAATTCATTAAAATCTGCTTATGCAACAGGTGAAGGAAAGGTAACTTGTAGAGCTAAGACATCTATAGAAACATTAGAAAATGGAAGGTTAGGTATTGTAATTACTGAATTCCCATATAGAAGAAATAAATCAAAACTTCTTCAAGTAATTTCAGAAATGACAGCTGATAAAAAGCATGCTAAAGTTTTAGAGGGAATAACAGATATAAGAGATGAATCGGATAGAAATGGGATTAGAGCCGTTATAGAATTTAAAAAAGCATTTACAGAAGTTGAAGTAGAAAAAGTTTTAAAATATTTATTTAAAAGAACAGATCTTCAATGTAATATAAGTTTTAATATGGTTGCATTAGCTAATGGAAAACCAGAAACTATGGGACTTAAGACTATAATAAGTCATTACGTTAACCATCAAAAAGAGATAGTTACTAGGAGAACTAAAAAAGAGCTTGAAATAGCGGAAAAGAGATTTCATATAGTCGAAGGTTTTATAAAAGCTATAGATATTATGGATGAAGTTATAAAAACAATTAGGGCTTCAAAATCTAAAAAAGATGCATCAGAAAATCTAATTAATAATTTTGGATTTACAGAAATACAATCTGGTGCAATACTTGAACTTATGCTTTACAGACTTACTGGTCTTGAAATAAAAGTATTTAAAAAAGAGTATGAGGAACTTTTAAAATTAATAAAAAAATTAAAGAAAATATTATCAGAAGAAAAAGAACTTTTAAAAGTAATAAAAAAAGAACTTAAAGAGGTTACTGATAAATATAAAAATGATAGAAGGACTAAAATTATAGAAGATGATAGTGAAGCAAAAATAGATGTTGAAGAACTTATAGTTATTGAAGACGTAATGGTTACATTATCAAAGGATGGATTTATAAAGAGAATCCCAACTAAAAATTATATAAGATCAAATCAAGATGTAAATCTTATTGAGTATAGAGAAGGAGATAAACTTAAGTTTTTATTTGAATCAAATACAAGAGACAACATATTACTATTTACCAATAAAGGTAATATGTATCAAATTAAAGGTATAAATATTCCGGAGGGTAAATGGAAAGATAAAGGTGAAAAGTTAGATACTTTAATTAAGACTATTAATTTAGAGGAAGAGGAAATATTATTTGTAACATCTCAAACTACATTTAGTCCTAATAAATATGTTCAATTTATAACAGATAGAGGAATAATAAAGAAAACATCATTAGATAAATTCCAAACTTCATATACTAAGCTTCAAGCTTTAAAACTTAAAAATGAAGAAAATGTTATAAATGTAATTGTATTAAATGAAGAAGAAAATAAAGAGTTCTTAAAAGTAAAAACTAAACTTGGATTAGAGTTTAATTTAGAACTTAAAGAAATAATAGAAACTCCTAGAAATGTATTAGGAAGTGAATTATTTAAACTTGTAGATAAAGATAAGGTTATAGAATGTAAATATGTAGATAAATTAGAAGTTAAAGAGTTTATAGTCGGTGTAACTAATAAAAATACTTTAAAAGTATTTTCAAGAATGAATAAAAATGATGATTTAAAAACTTATACTGATACTTTAAGTGATATATTATTATTCACAAATAAAGGTAAATCATTTAAAGTAAAATCATTTATAATAGATAGTGTTACTAAAAATGATATTGAATTAAATAAAGTAATTGATGGTTTATTAAAAGGTGAGAAAATTATTAAAATAGTTTCTTTAAAAGAATATAGTGATGATTTAGCAGTTTATGCAACTATAAATAGTGGTCTTATAAAAAAGACATTATTAAATGAGTTTAATAATAATTTTTCAGAAACTCAATATTATAAATTAAAGCATGAAGATGATGAAGTTGTATCTGTTCAAATAAGTAAAGTAAATAATGGTCAAATAGTACTTATAACTAAAAAAGGAATGGCAATTCGTTTCTTATCATCTAATATAAATACTATGGGTAAAATTGCATCAGGAGTAACTGGAATAAGTTTAAAAGAAGATGATGAAGTTATATATGCTAAAGTTATTGATATTAATAATGATGAAATAGCAATTACCACTGATTTTGATAAGACTTTTACATTAATAACATCTAATAAAGATACTAAAGAAATAAACTTAACTGATATAAAATTACAAAATAGAGCAGGTAGAGGAACTGATATTATGATAGTTTCTTTAGATGATGAAATAAAAACTATACAATATAATTAAATATTAATTTTAGAAAGGATGAGTATTTATGAAAAAAGTTTGTGTATTACTAGCAAATGGTTTTGAAGAAATTGAAGCATTAACAGTTGTTGATGTTTTAAGAAGAGCTAATATAGAATGTGAACTTGTATCAATTGAAAAAGAATATGTTACTGGAGCACATAATATAACAGTCAAAGCTGATGTTTTAATTGATGATATAAAAAATGTAGATATGTTAATACTTCCAGGTGGAATGCCAGGAGCTACTAATTTAAGAGATGATTCTAGAGTTATAAATTTAATAAAGAATTTATTAGAAAATAATAAAAAGGTTGCAGCTATATGTGCAGCTCCAATTGTTTTAGAAAAAGCTTCTGTAATAGATGGGGAATGCGTTACATCTTATCCCGGTTTCGAGAATGAATTAAAAGGAGCAAATTACAAAGAAGATTTAGTTGTTGTAAGTGGAAATATAATAACAAGTAGAGGTCCTGCAACTGCATTAGAATTTGCTTATACAATATTAAAAGAATTAGGTTCAGATAAAGCTGAAATTTTAAGAGAAGAAATGTTATATAATTTATTGAAATAAAAAGGTGAATTAGAATGAAAGAGAAGTGGCTAGTAAGAAATAAAAAATCAGAATTTCAAAATTTAGCTAAAGAATTTAATGAAAATAGTCTTATATTAAGGTTATTAGCTAATAGAGGAATTTCTGATAAAAAATCCGCTTCTCTTTTTCTTAGTGGTACAATTTCTGATATGTATGATAGCTTTTTAATGAAGGACTTAGAAAAAGGAGTTAATATAATAAAAGATGCCATAGAAAAAGGGAAGAAGATAGTAATATATGGGGACTATGACTGTGATGGAGTTTGTAGCACCGCCATACTTTATAAAGCACTTAAAAATTTAAATGCAAACTTTGATTATCATATACCTAATAGGGAAAACGAAGGTTATGGTATGAACTCAAATAGAATCAAAATTTTAAAGGATGAAGGAACTGAAATTTTATTAACATGTGATAATGGAATATCAGCTATTGAAGAAGTTAAGTATGCAAAAGAATTAGGTTTATCAGTTGTAATAACAGATCATCACGACATACCTTTTATAGAAGAAGATGGAATTAAAAGAAATATTATGCCAAATGCAGATGCTGTTATAAATCCTAAAAGAGAATATTGTAGTTATCCATTTAAAAGTCTTTGTGGTGCAGGTGTTGTATATAAATTTGTTCAAGGATTATATAAAGCTTTTAACAAAGATGAGGAAGAAATTATAGAACTTTTAGAATATGCAGCTATTGCAACAGTTTGTGATGTAGTAGATATTTTAGATGAAAATAGAATAATAGTAAAAAAAGGTTTGGAACTTATAAATAATACAAATAAAAAAGGTATAAAAGAGCTTATAAAAGTTAAAAAACTTTCAGGTAAAGAAATATCAGAATATCATTTTGGATTTGTTATAGGCCCTTGTATAAATGCTACTGGTAGACTAGAAATTGCAGATATATCTTTAGAACTTTTAATAACAGAAGATGATGAAAGAGCTAAAGAATTAGCGATTAAACTTAATGATTTAAATGAAACTAGACAAGAATTAACAGTTGAAAGCACTGAAAAGGTAATAGAACAAATAGAAGCTACTAAAAAAGAATCAGAAAAGGTAATATTAGTATATCAAGAGGATATACATGAAAGTATTGCTGGAATAGTAGCCGGAAGAATTAGAGAGAAGTATAATCTACCTAGTATAGTTATGACTAGAGGAAAAGATATGCCAAAAGGATCAGGAAGATCCATTGAAGAATACAATATGTTTGAAGAATTGGTTAAATGCAAAGAACTTATATTTAAGTTTGGTGGTCATCCAATGGCAGCAGGTTTATCAGTTGAAGAAAAAAATATACAATTACTTAAGGAAACTTTAAATAAAAATTGTACATTGACAGAAGATGACATAATACCAAAGGTTATTATAGATTCTCCTTTATCATTAGAATATATAGATTTTAATATAATAGAAAAGATTAATGATATGAGACCTTTTGGGAAAGGAAATAATAGTCCTATATTTGCTGTAAAAGATATACTTATAAAAAGAGTAATATTTATGGGAAAAGAAAAGAAATTTTTAAGATTCAAAATTCAAATGAAAGATGGCAAAATGATAGATGGTGTAAATTTTAATAAATATGATTACTTTAAAGAGTTGTATGAAAATAAATATGGAAAAGAACAATTTTTAAAGCTTCAAGATGTAGGATATTGTAACTTTAAGATGGATATATTATACTATCCAGAAGTAAATGAATTTAATGGAAATAGAAATATTCAATTATCTATAAAGAGTTTTAGAATATAATAAATATAAAATAAGGAGAGGATATTTTTTGAGTAAATATAAAATAATAATGACTGGTGGGGGAACAGCAGGTCATGTTACTCCAAATTTAGCATTAGTTCCATCATTAAAAGAAGAAGGATTTGAAATAAAATACATAGGAAGTACAGATGGTATAGAAAAAGAAATAATAACATCAAACAATATACCTTATTACGGAATATCTTCAGGAAAGCTTAGAAGATATTTTGATGTTAAAAATTTTACAGATCCCTTTAAAGTATTAAAAGGAATAGTTCAAGCTAGAAAAATATTATCTAAAGAGAAACCAGATGTTATATTTTCAAAAGGGGGATTTGTTACAGTTCCTGTTGTTATAGCTGCTTCTATGCTTAAAATACCAGTAGTTTCTCATGAATCAGATATTACACCAGGTCTTGCAAATAAGCTTGCATCACCATTTTGTGATAAATTATGTGTAACATTTAGGGAGAGTTTACAGTTTGTTAAAAATAATAAAGGGGTATTGACTGGTAGTCCTATAAGAAAAGAAATTTTAAATGGTTCAAAGTTAAAAGGGAAAGAGATTTGTTCCTTTAAAAATGAAAAAGACGTAATATTAATAATGGGGGGGAGTTTGGGCTCAAAAGTAATCAATGACGCCATAAGAGAGAATATAGATAATATTCTGAAATTTAATAATATTATTCATATTTGTGGTAAAGGTAATATATGTGACAGCATGAAGAATATTGAAGGTTATAAACAGTTTGAGTATGTAAGCGAGGAGTTAAGCCATTTAATGAGTTATGCAGATTATATAATTTCAAGAGCAGGAGCAAACTCAATATTTGAATTTTTAGCTCTTAGAAAACCAACACTATTAATTCCACTTTCAAAAAATGCAAGTAGGGGAGACCAAATCTTGAATGCAAACTCATTTAAGAAAGAAGGATTTTCAATTGTTATGCAAGAAGAGGAAGTTCAAAAGGACGGAATTTTAAAGGGAATAAAAATGTTAAAAGAAAATGAACAAGAACTTATTAAAAATATGGAAAATAGTAAGATGAATGACGGAGTTAAAGAGATTATAAATGTGATAAAAAGTAGTATTACAGCTAAGAGATAAGAAAAAATAAAAGTTAAAAAATTAACACTAAAATTTAGTGTATTAAAGCTTATGACACTCTTGCAAATTTAAAATAGTGTTATATAATAAAAGAGAAAGTTTGTGTTAAGTTAATTTATTTATTAATTTAACATTAAACTTAAACAGATATTAAATAAAATTGTATTTTATGCATTTATTATTGCTATAATATATAATTTTATTTTATATAAGATTAATAAGAAGTTCCTAGCTTTTTATTGATACACAAAAGAATTTAAAAAGTTGATTTTTATTTTCAGAAAGAGGGGTCACGCGATGAGAAAAATGAAAACTATGGATGGTAATACAGCTGCTGCTCATATATCTTACGCATTCACAGAAGTTGCAGCTATCTATCCAATAACACCATCATCACCAATGGCAGAGCACGTTGATGAGTGGGTAGCGCAAGGAAGAAAAAATATTTTCGGTCAACCAGTTAAGGTTATGGAAATGCAATCAGAGGCTGGAGCTGCAGGAGCAGTTCACGGATCATTACAAGCTGGTGCATTAACAACTACTTATACTGCATCACAAGGATTATTATTAATGATTCCTAACATGTACAAAATTTCTGGAGAATTACTTCCAGGAGTATTCCATGTATCAGCTAGAGCATTAGCTACTTCAGCATTAAACATCTTTGGAGATCACCAAGACGTTATGGCTGCAAGACAAACTGGATTTGCTATGCTTGCAGAAGGATCAGTTCAAGAAGTAATGGATTTATCAGCTGTAGCACATTTATCAGCTATTAAATCAAGAGTTCCATTCTGTAACTTCTTCGATGGATTCAGAACTTCACATGAAATACAAAAAATTGAAGTTTTAGATCAAGAAGAATTAAAACCATTAGTTGATATGGAAGCATTACAAGCATTCAGAGATAGAGCATTAAACCCAAATCACCCAGTAACTAGAGGTACTGCTCAAAACCCTGATATCTACTTCCAAGAAAGAGAAGCTGTTAATAAATTCTACGATGCTGTTCCAGATATCGTTGAAGGATATATGGCTGAAATCACTAAGTTAACAGGAAGAGAATATCACTGTTTCGATTACTATGGAGCTGCTGATGCAGATAGAATTATCGTAGCAATGGGATCATGTACAGATGTATGTGAAGAAACAGTTGATTACTTAAATGCTAACGGAAATAAAGTTGGGGTTGTTAAAGTAAGACTTTACAGACCATTCGACGTTGAAAGATTAAAGAAAGTTATTCCTGCTTCAGTTAAGAAAATTGCTGTTTTAGATAAGACTAAAGAGCCAGGATGTAATGGAGAACCATTATACTTAGACGTTATGAGCGCATACTACGGAGTAGAAAATGCACCTGTAATAGTTGGTGGAAGATACGGATTAGGATCAAAAGATCCAAACCCAGGTCATATCGCTGCAGTATATGAAAACTTAACTAAAGATGAACCAAAGAATGGATTCACTATAGGAATAGTTGACGATGTAACTAACACTTCATTAGAAGTTCATGAAGATATCGATGCTACTCCAGAAGGAACTACAGCTTGTAAGTTCTGGGGATTAGGATCAGACGGTACTGTTGGTGCTAATAAGAGTGCTATAAAAATCATCGGAGACCATACAGATATGTATGCTCAAGGATATTTCTCATATGACTCAAAAAAATCAGGTGGTATAACTGTATCACACTTAAGATTTGGTAAGAAAGCAATTAAATCACCTTACTTAATAAATAAAGCTGATTTCGTAGCTTGTCACAACCAATCATATGTATTCAAATATAATGTTCTAGAAGGATTAAAGAAGAATGGAACATTCTTATTAAATACTATCTGGAGCCCAGAAGAAGTAGAAGAACATCTACCAGCTTCATATAAGAGATATATTGCTGAAAACAACATTAAGTTCTACACTTTAAATGCTGTTAAGATAGCTCAAGAAATCGGATTAGGTGGAAGAATTAACATGATAATGCAATCAGCTTTCTTCAAGTTAGCTAACATTATCCCTGTAGAAGACGCTGTTAAATATCTTAAAGATGCCGTTGTAACTTCATACGGTAAAAAAGGTCAAAAAGTTGTTGATATGAACAATGCAGCTATTGATAAAGGAATTGAATCAATTGTTGAAATTAATGTTCCAGCAACATGGAAAGATGCTAAAGATGAAGTTAAAGAAGAAGGAAGACCAAGACCAGAATTCGTTAAAAACATTGTTGATCCAATGAATAGACAAGAAGGATTTGAACTTCCAGTATCAGCATTCGATGGAATGGAAGATGGTACTTTTGAACAAGGTACTGCTGCATTTGAAAAGAGAGGTATAGCTATAAATGTACCTGAATGGGATAAGGATAAATGTATCCAATGTAACCAATGTTCATATGTATGTCCACATGCTGTAATTAGACCATTCTTATTAACTGAAGAAGAAAGCAACAACGCTCCAGAAGGATTAAAGATTGTTGCTGCTAGAGCATTAAAGACAGAAGAGCCAATGAACTACACAATGGCTATTTCACCACTTGATTGTACAGGATGTGGAAACTGTGCACAAGTTTGTCCAGCTCCAGGAAAAGCTTTAGTTATGAAGCCAGCTAACACTCAAGAAGGAGAAGCTGCTAATTGGGATTACGTAACACATGAAGTATCAGTTAAGAAGAACCCAATGAATAAAAATACAGTTAAGGGTAGCCAATTTGAACAACCATTATTCGAGTTCTCAGGAGCTTGTGCAGGTTGTGGAGAAACTGCTTACGCTAAACTTATAACTCAATTATTCGGAGACAGAATGATGATAGCAAATGCTACTGGATGTTCATCAATCTGGGGAGGATCAGCACCTTCAACTCCATACACAACTAACCATAAAGGATACGGTCCAGCTTGGGCTAACTCATTATTCGAAGACAATGCTGAATTCGGATTAGGTATGTTCTTAGGAGCAAAAGCTATAAGAGAAAGATTAGTTGAAAAAGCTAACTTAGCTATCGAATCATTAGAAGAAGGAGAAGCTAAAGAAGCTCTTAAAGCTTGGGTTGAAAAAGTTGAAATCGGAGAAGGAACTAGAGATAGAGCTGATAGAGTTATCGCTGCTTTAGAAGGATTAGATAATGAATTTGCTAAAGAAATCTTAAAAGAAAAAGACTTCTTAGTAAAACCATCACAATGGATCTTCGGAGGAGACGGATGGTCATACGATATCGGATTTGGTGGAGTAGACCACGTATTAGCATCAGGAGAAGATGTAAACATATTTGTATTTGATACAGAAGTTTACTCAAACACTGGTGGTCAATCATCAAAATCAACTCCAACTGCTGCAATAGCTAAATTTGCTGCATCAGGTAAGAAAACTAAGAAGAAAGATCTTGGTATGATAGCAATGAGCTACGGATATGTATATGTTGCTCAAATAGCAATGGGAGCTGACAAGAACCAAACTCTTAAAGCTATAGCTGAGGCTGAAGCATATCCAGGACCATCATTAATCATTGGTTATGCACCATGTATTAACCACGGAATTAAGATTGGTATGGGTAACAGCCAATTAGAAGCTCAAAGAGCTGTTGAATGTGGATACTGGGCTATGTACAGATATAACCCACAATTAAAGGGAACTGATAAGAACCCATTCACATTAGATTCAAAAGAGCCAAAGGGAGATTTCAAAGAATTCTTAATGGGAGAAGTTAGATATGCTTCACTTGCTAAGGCATTCCCAGAAGCTGCTGATGCTTTATTTGAAAAGACTTATAATGACGCTATGGAAAGATTAGAAGGCTACAAGAAATTAGCTGGAAAATAATAGCTTATTAAATATAAAGACTAGATAAGTTAATTCTTATCTAGTCTTTTTTATTAAGATTAAAAAATATATTGAAATTTATCGTTATTGCAAAGTATAATAAATAAGTATTTAATAAAATTTAAAAGCTTAAAAAATAAATTTATTAAATAAGTTTATTTGTAATAGGAGATTAATATGGGTAAAAAAATTCTACATTTGAATGATGTCATAGATATAGATATATTTCAAAAAATTCAAGATGATATTGCAGAAGCAACAGGAATATCAATAATAACAGTAGATTATAAAGGCAAACCCGCGACGAAACATAGTAAATGTAGTGATTTCTGTAATCTTATGAGACAAGAAAAATCATATTCGGAATTATGTGAAAGGTGTGATTCAAGAGGAGGGCTTGAAGCAGCAAGGCTTGAAAAACCATATATATATAAATGTCATAAAGGTCTAATTGATTTTGCTACACCTATAATAGTTGACGGACAATATTTAGGTTCCGTAATGGCAGGACAAGTATTAGCAAAAGAAGATAATTTAGAATTAGAAGATATAGTATCAACTAAAAATAAATTAAATGACTTAGATAATGAAGAAAATAAAAAATTTTTAGAGGCTTATAGAAAATTACCGATAGTTGAGTTTGAAAAAATAAAAGCTACAGCAAATATGATGTTTCATATAAGCAACTATATAGTTGAAGAAGCTGTACTTAAAATGGCTCAAAAGGAATTGAATGATAAAAATATAAAAATAATAGAAGCAAAGAGAGAAAAAGCTGAATTAGAAAAAGAATATGAAGCATGTAGACTTAAAGCGCTTCAATCTCAAATAAATCCACATTTTTTATTTAATGTTTTAAATAGCATTTCATCTTTAGCTATAATTGAAAATGCAACTAGAACACAAGAAGTAATTTATAATTTATCAAACATGTTAAGATACACTTTAAAAAAATCTGATAAGATAGTTTCTTTAGAAGAAGAACTAGAATATATAAAGTCCTATTTAAGTCTTCAGAAGGTGAGATTTGGAAAAAGATTAGATTATGATATTAAAGTTGATAATGAATTTATAGAAAAAAAAGTTCCATTTATGACTATACAAACATTTGTAGAGAATTCTATAGTTCATGGAATTGAAAATAAAGAAGAAGGTGGAAAAATCTTATTATATTCTGAAAAAGAAGAAGATGGTTTTAGTATTATTATAAAGGATAATGGTGTTGGAATGACAGAAGAAAGATTATATGAAGTACAAAAGGAATTAGAAACTAAATATGATAATAATTTAGATAAAATAGGAATTAATAATGTAAATAAAAGAATGGCTAACTATTATGGTGAAGATTATAAAATAGATATAATTAGTAAAGTTAGGGAAGGAACTATTATAAAAATAAAGTTTTTTGATAGAAGTTTTAGCTGGAGTTGATAAAAATGTTAAAAGTGATGATAGTTGATGACGAAAGTTTAGAAAAGGAAGCATTAAGAGTAATATTAGGATCAATAGATAATTTAAGTATAGTTGCAGAAGCATCAAATGGCAGGGAAGCAATTGATTTAGATAAAAAATATAATCCTGATTTAATAATAATGGATGTAAAAATGCCAGGTATAGATGGATGTAAAGCTACTGAAATAATAAAAGCATACAATAAAGATAAGATAATAATAATGGTAACTGCTCATGATGATTTAAGTATAGTTAGAAAAGCAGTAAGCTTTGGAGTTGATGATTATATATTAAAACCAATAAATCCTAAAAAAATATGTGATATAATTGAAAAGATAATTGTTAATTATAAAATTAACGATTATAATGAATTAAATAATACTGTTCAAAATAAAGAAGGTAATAATAAAACTTCAAATTCTAATAATAATCAGATTAGGACAGCAATAGATTACATAAAGAATAACTTTAAAGAAAACATAACTTTAGATAAAATAGCATCTATTTGTAATTTGAGTCCATGTTATTTTAGTAAGTTATTCAAAAAAGAAATGGGAATAAATTTTAATACATATTTAAATAATAAGAAAATAGAATATGCAAAGGAAGTATTGAAGACAACGGACACTCCTATTCTTAATATTGCTTTAGACTTGGGGTTTGAGGATTGCGGTTATTTTATAAAGGTCTTTAAAAAAAGTGAAGGCTTAACGCCTAAAAGATATAGAGAAATAATATAACAATAAAAGGGAATGTATAAAATTTTATACATTCCCTTTTATTGTTATATGAATAGCAAAAAAGTTCTAGTTTTTCTAAAAGACAAAAAAGTACTATTTTCGTTGATAAAAAGTAAACAATATAGTCATAGAAGAAGACAATAAATTTTAATGGATTTTTATTTTAATTATATTAAAATGTATACATCGATAAAAAAATAACAAATGCAATTATATAACGTAATTATATTCTGAGGGAGGAATTTTACAGTGAAATCAAAAAGATTTGAAGCTTTAGCAAAACGTCCTGTAAATCAAGATGGTTTAATTGGAGAATGGGCTGATGAAGGTCTAATAGCAATGGAAAGTCCTAATGATCCAAAGTCATCTATAAAAATAGAAAATGGAATAGTAGTAGAATTAGATAGTAAAAAAAGAGAAGATTTTGATATGATAGACAGATTCATAGCTGACTATGCAATAAATTTAGAAAATGCAGAAGAAGCTATGAAATTAGATTCAGTTGAAATAGCTAGAAAATTAGTAGATATAAATGTTGGTAGAGATGAAATAGTTAAAATAACTACAGCAATAACTCCAGCTAAGGCTGTTGAAGTTATGACTCATATGAATGTTGTTGAGATGATGATGGCACTTCAAAAGATGAGAGCTAGAAAAACACCATCAAACCAATGTCACGTTACAAACCTTAAAGATAATCCAGTACAAATTGCAGCAGATGCAGCAGAAGCTGGTATAAGAGGTTTCTCAGAACAAGAAACTACAGTTGGTATAGTAAGATATGCACCATTTAATGCATTAGCAATACTTATAGGTTCACAAGTTGGTCGTCCTGGAGTATTAACTCAATGTTCAGTTGAGGAAGCTACAGAACTTGACCTTGGAATGAGAGGACTTACAAGTTATGCAGAAACAGTTTCAGTATATGGAACAGAGTCAGTATTTACAGATGGAGATGATACTCCATGGTCAAAAGCATTTTTAGCATCAGCTTATGCTTCAAGAGGACTTAAAATGAGATATACATCAGGAACTGGTTCAGAAGCATTAATGGGATATGCAGAAGGTAAATCAATGCTTTACTTAGAATCAAGATGTATTTACATAACTAAAGGAGCTGGAGTTCAAGGACTTCAAAATGGAGCAGTTAGTTGTATAGGTATGACAGGAGCAGTTCCATCAGGAATAAGAGCAGTACTTGCTGAAAACTTAATAGCTTCAATGCTTGATATAGAAGTAGCATCAGCTAATGACCAAACATTCTCACATTCAGATATAAGAAGAACAGCTAGAACATTAATGCAAATGCTTCCAGGAACAGATTTTATATTCTCAGGATATAGTGCAGTTCCAAACTATGATAACATGTTTGCAGGTTCAAACTTTGATGCGGAAGATTTTGATGATTATAATGTACTTCAAAGAGACTTAATGGTAGATGGTGGATTAAGACCAGTATCAGAAGAAGAAACAATTGCAATAAGAAATAAAGCTGCAAAAGCTATTCAAGTAGTATTTAGAGAACTTGGATTCCCTAAAATAACTGATGAAGAAGTTATAGCTGCAACTTATGCACATGGAAGTAAAGATATGCCAGAAAGAAATGTAGTTGAAGATTTAAAGGCTGCAGAAGAAATGCTTAAGAAGAGAATAACAGGATTAGATATTGTTAAAGCTTTAGGTTCAAATGGATTTGAAGATGTAGCAAACAATATATTAAATATGCTTAAGCAAAGAGTTACTGGAGATTATCTTCAAACATCAGCAATACTTGATAGAGATTTTGATGTAATAAGTGCTGTTAATGATGTAAATGACTATAAAGGACCAGGAACAGGATACAGATTAAGTAAAGAAAGATGGGAAGAAATTAAAAATATTCCTAACGTAATAAAACCAGAAGATATTGAATAAGAAAAGGTGGTATACATATGGAAAATGGAGCAAATAAATTTGTTATGCCAGAGCTTACTCTTACAGAAGTAGGAGAAGCAAAAGTTGGAACAAGAGCGGATGAGGTTGTGATTGGACTTGCCCCAGCATTTGAAAAATTTCAACATCATACATTAGTTAATATAGATCACAAAGATATTTTAAGAGAACTTATAGCAGGTATTGAAGAAGAAGGATTACATGCTAGAGTTGTTAGAATATTAAGAACATCAGATGTTTCATTTATAGCAAATGATGCAGCAAAATTAAGTGGATCAGGAATTGGTATAGGAATTCAATCTAAAGGAACAACAGTAATTCACCAAAAAGACTTACTTCCTTTAAATAACTTAGAATTATTCCCACAAGCACCATTATTAACATTAGAAACTTTTAGATTAATCGGTAAAAATGCAGCTAAATATGCAAAAGGAGAATCACCAACTCCAGTACCTACAAAAAATGACCAAATGGCTAGACCAAAATTTATGGCAATAGCAGCATTATACCATATAAAAGAAACTAAGCATGTAGTAAATGGAGCAAAACCAGTACAAATAGAAGTTAAATTCTAAAAGGATAAGGAGAGAGACTTAATGGAAGCGAAAAAAATGGGACCTAAAGATTACCCTTTAGCAACTAAAAGACCAGAGGATATAAGCACACCAACTGGAAAAAATTTAAATGATATAACATTAGAAAATATATTAAATGGAGATATTAAACCAGAAGACGTTAGAATATCACCTGAAACATTAGAAATGCAAGCTCAAATAGCTGAAGGTATGAATAGAGCTGCAATAGCAAGAAACCTTAGAAGAGCTGCTGAACTTATAAAAGTTCCAGATGATAGAATACTTGAAATGTACAATGCGTTAAGACCATTTCGTTCAACTAAAGAAGATCTTTTAAAGATTGCAGATGAACTTGAAAATGTATATGGAGCAAAAGTTAATGCAGATTTCGTAAGAGAAGCAGTAGAAGTATACGAAAAGAGAAATAAATTAAGACAAGAATAATTTATTTCTTTCAGGAGGAAAGTATGAAAATAGTAGCAGGTGTTGATATTGGTAATGCTACTACGGAAACAGCATTATCAAAAATAGAAGATGGAAAAATAGAATTTCTTTCAAGCGGTATAGTTCCTACAACAGGTATAAAAGGTACTGAAGAAAATATAGAAGGTGTATTTGATTCCCTAAAACAAGCATTAAAAAAAGTATCTTTAACTCTTGATAATTTAGATTTAGTTAGAATAAATGAAGCAGCTCCAGTTATAGGTGATGTTGCTATGGAAACTATAACTGAAACTATAATAACAGAGTCAACAATGATAGGACATAACCCACAAACACCAGGTGGAATAGGAATTGGAACAGGAAAAACTATATATATAGAAGACCTAGAAAATATAAATGAAAATGAATTATCAGAAGATGATGCATTTATACCACTTATATTAAGCAAAATAAATTTCCTAGAAGCAGCAGCTAGAATAAATCATGCTACAAGAAGAGGCATAAAAATTACAGCAGCAATAGTTCAAAGAGATGATGGAGTACTTATAAACAATAGATTAGATAATACTATTCCTATTGTAGATGAAGTTATGTTACTTGAAAAAGTGCCAGTTAATATGAAGGCTGCTGTAGAAGTTGCCGGTCAAGGAGAAGTAGTTGAAAGTCTAGCTAATCCTTATGGTATAGCAACAGTATTTAATTTAACAGCTGAAGAAACAAAAATGATAGTTCCAATATCAAGAGCTCTTATAGGAAACAGATCAGCCGTAGTAATTAAAACTCCAAAGGGAGATGTTCAAGAAAAGAAAATACCAGCAGGATGTATAAATATAGATGGGTTAAATCGTAAAGAAAGTGTAGATGTAGAACACGGTGCAGAAAAAATAATGGATGCTGTAAGAGCTTGTGTACCAATACAAGATGTAAAGGGAGAAGCTGGTACAAATGCTGGTGGAATGCTTGAAAGAGTAAGACAAGTTATGGCTAATCTTACTAAGCAAAAAATATCAGATATAAAAATACAAGACCTTTTAGCAGTTGATACTTTTATCCCACAAAAAGTAAAGGGTGGTCTTGCAGAGGAGTTTTCACTTGAAAATGCAGTTGGAATAGCTGCTATGGTTAAAGCAGATAAACTACAAATGCAAATGATAGCAGATAAGCTAAGAGAAGAACTTAATGTACCAGTAGAAGTTGGTGGAGTAGAAGCTGACATGGCTATTCGTGGAGCACTTACAACTCCAGGAAGTAGTACACCGCTTGCTATATTAGATATGGGGGCAGGATCTACTGATGCATCAATTATAAATAAAGAAGGAAAAATTTCATCAATACATTTAGCTGGTGCTGGAAATATGGTAACTATGCTTATTAAATCAGAATTAGGACTTGATTCATTTAATTTAGCAGAAGATATAAAAAAATATCCATTAGCTAAAGTTGAAAGTCTTTTCCATATAAGACATGAGGATGGAACAGTTGAATTCTTTAAAGAACCTTTAGATCCATCAGTATTTTCAAAAGTTGTAATAATAAAAGATGGAACTTTAGTTCCGATAGATGGACAAACTTCTATAGAAAAAATAAGAACTATAAGAAGAGGAGCTAAGGAAAAGGTATTTGTAACAAATTGCCTAAGAGCTTTAAGTATAGTTTCACCAACTGGAAATATAAGAGACATTGAATTTGTAGTATTAGTTGGTGGATCATCATTAGACTTTGAAACTCCTCAATTAGTTACAGATTCATTATCACAATATGGTGTAGTAGCAGGTCGTGGAAACATAAGAGGAACAGAGGGACCAAGAAATGCTGTTGCTACTGGACTTATATTATCTTGCAATGAAATGGAGTAATTTAGTATGGCAATGGTAATGAAAGCTTATGAGTATGAAGTTCCTAGTATATATGTATATTATTCAAATGATTTAAAAGATTTAAGTAGATTAGATGAAGTATTATGGGGAATAGAAGAAGAAGGAATACCTTTTGATTTAAAAGCTAAAGAATGTAATACTTCTGAAGAACTTAGTCATTTAGCATCAATGCAATCTAAACTTTTAGTTGGTATAGGAATTGATAGTAAGGGCAAAATAACTTTAACACTAAATAAGTTAGAAAAAGATAAACCTTTATTTACTATGAACTTAGATGATGATAACAGTAAATTAAGAGATCTAGGTTCTAATGCAGGAAGATTAGTTAAAGGTATAGCTTTTAAATAATATTAAGGAGTAATTAATATGTATAAAATCTACACAAAAACAGGTGATAAAGGAACTACAGCACTATTTGGAGGAAGCAGAGTTGATAAAGATAGTCTAAAGGTTGAAGCATATGGAACTGTAGACGAATTAATATCATCAATAGGTTTTGCTTACTCAAAAATTCAATTAACAGAACAAAGAGAAGAGCTTAGAAATATACAAAAAAAATTATTTAATTTAGGTGCTGAACTTGCAAGTGATGAAAACGGAATTAAATATTTAAAAGAAATAGTTACTAAAGAAGATATAGAGACTTTAGAAAAACTAACAGATAAATATATGGAAATAACAGGTCCTTTAAGAGAATTTGTTATACCAGGAAAAAATGAAATATCAGCAAGCTTACATATAGCAAGAACGGTATGTAGAAGAGCTGAAAGAAGAATAATAACTTTAAAGAGAGAAGAATCTTTAAGGGAAGAAGTTTCAAAATATATAAATCGTTTATCAGATACACTTTTTGCAATAGCAAGATATTTTGAAGAAATGTAAAGGAGGATATTGATTACTATGAAAAAGTTAAATGAAGTTAAAGAGTTAAGTTTAGAAATAGTAAAGGAAATGGCAAAAGCAGCTGAAGCAAAAGCAACTGAAATGAATGTTCCAGTTATATTTGCTGCAGTAGATAAGGGTGCAAACTTAATGTTAATGCACAGAATGGAAGATGCATTCATAACAAGCATTGATATAGCTATAAATAAAGCTTATACAGCAGCTTGTTTAAAACAAGGAAGTCATGAAATTGCAGATGTTGTAAAACCAGGAGATAGCCTTTACGGATTACAACTTACAAACAATCAAAGAATCGTACCATTTGGTGGTGGATTCCCAATAATAGTTGATGGACAAGTTGTTGGAGCAGTTGGAGTAAGTGGTGGAACTGTCGAAGAAGATATGGCCATTGCACAAGCTGCAGTTGATGCTTTTAGTAAAGAATATTAATATTTTAAAATTAATATATAAACAAATCTAGGAGGAATTTAAAGATGAGAATGTACGATTATTTAGTACCAAGCGTAAACTTTATGGGAGCTAACTCAATAACAGTAGTTGGTGAAAGATGTAAAATATTAGGTGGAAAGAAAGCTTTAATAGTTACAGATAAATTTTTAAGAGGATTAAAAGGTGGAGCAGTTGAATTAACTGAAAAATACCTAAGAGAAGCAGGAATAGAAGTTGCTTATTACGATGGAGTTGAACCAAATCCAAAGGATACAAACGTTAAAGATGGATTAAAAATATTCCAAGATGAAAAGTGTGATATGATAGTTACAGTTGGTGGAGGAAGCTCACATGACTGTGGTAAAGGTATCGGTATAGCAGCAACTCATGAAGGAGATCTTTATGACTATGCAGGAATTGAAACATTAACAAATGCACTTCCTCCAATAGTTGCAGTTAATACAACAGCAGGAACAGCTAGTGAAGTTACAAGACACTGTGTTATAACTAACACAAAAACAAAAGTTAAGTTCGTTATCGTAAGCTGGAGAAACTTACCATTAGTTTCAATCAATGACCCAATGTTAATGGTTGGTAAGCCAGCAGGACTTACAGCTGCAACAGGAATGGATGCATTAACTCATGCTGTAGAAGCATATGTATCAAAGGATGCTAATCCTGTAACAGATGCTGCTGCAATCCAAGCTATAAAATTAATATCAAATAACTTAAGACAAGCAGTTGCTTTAGGAGAAAACTTAGTAGCTAGAGAAAACATGGCTTACGGTTCATTATTAGCTGGTATGGCATTTAATAATGCTAACTTAGGATATGTACATGCTATGGCTCACCAATTAGGTGGATTATATGATATGCCTCACGGTGTAGCAAATGCAATGCTTTTACCACACGTTGAAAAATATAACTTAATTTCAAACCCTCAAAAATTCGCTGATATAGCTGAATTCATGGGAGAAAATATTGAAGGATTATCAGTAATGGATGCTGCACAAAAAGCAATAGATGCTATGTTCAAGCTTTCAACTGATATCGGAATTCCAGCTAGATTAAGAGATATGGGAATAAAAGAAGAAGATTTCGAATACATGGCTGAAATGGCTTTAAAAGATGGAAATGCTTTCTCAAACCCAAGAAAAGGAAATAAGCAAGATATAATCAATATCTTTAAAGCTGCATACTAATTATAAGTTATAACATAAAGCCCCTTTAGCTTTAATAAATAAAGGGGCTATTTTAATGACATAATTTATTACAACAGGAGGAGTTTTTAATGAATTTAGGAACATTTATGGCTGAACTTATAGGAACTGCTATATTAGTATTATTAGGTGATGGAGTAGTTGCAAACGTTGTTTTAAAGAAATCTAAAGGTTTTAATTCAGGATGGATGGTTATTGCATCAGGTTGGGCGTTTGCTGTTGCTGTTCCAGTATTTATGTTTGGAACTATAAGTGGAGCACATTTTAATCCAGCAGTAACTTTAGCTTTAGCTGTTACTGGTAACTTTGCTTGGAGTCAAGTGCCAATGTATATATTAGCTCAATTTATAGGAGCCTTTATAGGAGCTACATTAGTTCTATTATCATACTATAATCATTTTGAGGCTACAGAAGATAAAGCTACAAAACTTGGAGTATTTTGTACAGCTCCAGAAATAAGAAATCCAAAGTGGAATTTTATAACTGAATTTATAGGTACATTTTTATTAATGTTTGGAATATTAGGTATATCATCAAGTCCTTTTGTTGATGGGCTTCAACCTTTAGCTATAGGAATACTTATATGGGCTATAGGATTATGTTTAGGAGGTCCAACAGGATACGCAATAAATCCTATAAGAGATTTTGGACCAAGATTAGCTCATTTTATATTACCTGTACCAGGTAAGGGTGGATCAGATTGGAAGTATGCTTGGATACCAGTTGTAGCACCTATATTAGGAGCTATAGTATCTGCTATAGTATATGGAATTATATTTTAAAGTGGTTTTTTAAACCACTTTTTTTATAGTATATATTATACAAATAGAAAAGTTTTAAATTTAGCTTTTATTTTAACTTAAATAAGGTTACAATTAAAATATAATGTTAAGTAATGTATCTTAATTATAAGGAGGAATGAAAATGGATAAAGAATTAAATAAATGCGGATGTGGAAATCACAATCATGAAGGAGAACATGAGTGTTGTGGAGGACATCATCACGATGAAAACCATGAATGTTGTGGAGGACACGGACATCACCATGAGTATGGAGAAGGATGTGGATGTGGAGAAGACCATCACGATCATTTTGTAGTAGATTTAGTAGATGATGAAGGAAATACAGTATCATGTCCAATTATAGATGCTTTTCAATTTGAAGAAAATGAATATGTTTTAGCTAAAAATATGGATGATGATTCAGTATATTTATTTAGAGTTTCAGAAGAAAATGAAGAACTAATAGTACCTGATGAAGCTGAGTTTGATAAAGTTAGAGCTTATTATGAGGAAGTATTAGCAGAAGACTAATATTAAAAGATAGAGTGGTATTTTGCCACTCTTTTTTTGAAATATTTATAAGATTTTATTAATTTACATATAAATTTAAAAGTGGTATAGTCATTATATAGATAAGGATGGTGTAATTATATGAAGTACGCAGATTTACATTTACATTCCACCTTTTCTGATGGCAAACTAACACCAGAACAAATATTAGAAGTATCTAAAAACAATGGAGTTAAGTATATTTCTATAACAGATCATGATTCTATTGATTCACAATATATAACTAGAGGAAATAATGATGGAATTAATGTTATACCTGGTATAGAGTTTAGTAGTGAAATATATGAATTTGAAATTCATATATTAGGATATTTTATAGATATAGATAATAAAAATTTAAATGATGTAGTAAATAATTTAAAAAAATCTAGAATAAAAAGAGCAAAAAGTATAATAGATAAACTTGAAAATGAAGGAATATATTTAAATATTGATGATATTATAAAAGATAATTTATCTATTGGAAGAGCTCATATTGCAAATGAAATTGTTAAAAAGGGATATGAGGAGAATTTTAAAGGGGCGTTTTTAAAATATCTTTTAAAAGGAAAGCCGGCATATGTTTCAGGTGAAAAATTAAATTATAAAGATGCTATTAAGGTTATAAAAGAGGCTGGTGGAATAGCAGTTTTAGCACATCCAGGCAAAATATATAAAAGTATGGCAGTAGAAAAAATTATAAAAGAATTAAAATGTTATGGATTAAATGGAATCGAAGTTTACCATCCAAGTCATTCAAAGGATCAAGTAAATTTATTTTATAATTTAAGTAAAAAATATAAGTTATCCATAACAGGTGGAAGTGATTTTCACGGAGGATATAATAAAGAAATTTGCATAGGCTATGAAGGTATAGATGAAAATTTATTAAATAAGTTAATTAATAATAAAGGCAATAAGTAGAAAAGGGGAAGTTAAATGAAATTATCACAAAGAGCAAAAGGAATTTCAGCATCAATAACTTTAGAAATTACAGCAAAGGCTAAAGAATTAAAAGAAGGTGGTGTTGATGTAATTAGTTTTGGAGTTGGAGAGCCAGATTTTAATACTCCAGAAAATATATTAAAAGCAGCTAATTGTGCTATGATAGAAGGAAAGACTAAATATACAGAAGTTGCTGGAGTAAAAAATCTTAGAGAAGAGATATGTAAAAAACTAAAAAAAGAAAATAATTTAGATTATAAAATAGATCAAATAATAGTAAGTAATGGAGCAAAACAATGTTTGGCAAATGCTTTTATGGCGATATTAAATCCAGGAGATGAGGTTATAGTACCAATGCCTTATTGGGTTAGTTATCCAGAACTTATTAAGCTTTCAGGTGGTGTTCCTGTTTTAGTAAATACTAACGAAAACAATAGTTATAAATATACTGAAAATTGCCTAAAAGAAGTTTTAACAGATAAAACAAAAGCTTTAATTATAAATAGTCCTAATAATCCAAGTGGTGCTGTTTATTCTAAAGAAGAACTATTAGAAATTGCAAAATTTGCAGAAGAAAATGATTTGATAATAATATCAGATGAAATATATGAGAAGTTAATATATGATGGAGAAAAGCATATAAGTATAGCTTCTCTTTCAGAATATGCGTATGAAAATACAATAGTAATAAATGGACTTTCAAAATCATCAGCTATGACTGGATGGAGAGTTGGATATGCTGCTTCAAATAGAGAAGTTATTAAGCATATGGTTAGTATACAAAGTCATATGACATCAAACATTAATTCAATAACACAATATGCTTCTATAGAAGCTCTTAAAAATTCTTTAGAATCAGTTGAGGAAATGGTTAAAGAGTTTGATAAGAGAAGATTATATATGGTTGAGAGATTAAATAAAATAAAAGGAATAGATTATATAATACCAAAAGGTGCGTTTTATATAATGGTAAATGTATCAAGTACTTATGGAAAAGAAGTTAATGGAGAAAAGATAACTGATTCTATTAGTTTTTCAAGAGAATTGCTTAAAGAGAAGAGTGTTGCAGTAGTTCCTGGAATTGCATTTGGACTTGATAAATATATAAGACTTTCATATGCAACTTCAATAGAAAATATTAAAGAAGGATTAGACAGAATAGAAGGTTTTATTAATTCTCTATAAATATTTGAAAATGATTAGCTTTAAAAATTGAAAGCTAATCATTTTTTATAAATTTTATTTTTTAATTAAATAAGTTTAATAAATAGTATATAATATATATAGAAAAAATATTTGGAGGAACATATGGTAAAGCTAGGAATATTCGATGTTGATTTTACAATAACAAAAAAAGAAACATTAATGCAATTTTTTAAATATATGATACATAAGGATAAGAAAAATATTAAATTTCTTCCAAGAGCAATATTTTCAGGTATTATGTATGGTATAGGAATATATGATGAAAAGAAAGTTAAAGAAACTTTTCTTAAATTTATAGATGGTATAGACGAAAAGGAATTATCATATATAGTTAAAGAGTTTTATAGTGACGTACTTAGCAATATATTGTATGAAGATGCTATAAAAATGATGAGAGAATTAAAATCAAAAGGTTATAAAATTTATTTAATATCAGCATCACCAGAATTTTATTTAAATGAGTTTTATAGTTTCAAAGAGGTAGACAAGATTATTGGAACTAAGTTTAAATTTAAAGATGGAAAATTCATAAGAGAGATGGACGGATATAATTGTAAGGGTGAAGAAAAAGTTAGAAGATTAATGGAAGAATTAAAGAAAGATAATATAGAAGTTGATTTTAAAGATTCATATATGTTTTCTGATTCTTTATCAGATAAACCTCTTTTAGATTTAGTCGGACATCCATATCTTATAAATTTTAAGAAAAAGAATAATATAGAAATACTTAAATGGAAATAAGAGAAAAAAATAAAGCCATGCTAAAAATAGCATGGTTTTATTTTTATGAATTTATTATTGAATTTGTAAGTGGTGGTATTACTTGTTTCTTTCTTGAAAGAACTCCTGGTAAAAATGCCATAGAATCTTTAAGTTCTACTTTAAATGCTTTTTCAACTATTTCAGGTTGTTTTCCTGCAACAAGTATTTGTGATCCTTCAGTTAATATGTCAGTTAATAATAACATAAGCATATCAAATCCGCCTTCTTCAGCTTTTTTGCTCATGTATGATAACATATCATCTTTTAAAGGCATAAATCCTTCAATATCCATTGTATTAACTTGAGCTACACCAATTTTAGTATCTCCAATAGTAAATGGTTTGAAGTCTTGGTTGAATATTTGTTCAACTGTTTTACCTTGTAGTGAAGTACCGGCTTTAAACATTTCTTTTGCAAATTCTTCTAAATTTATTCCTGCTATTTCAGCAAGTTTATTACAAATATATTTATCTTGTTCTGTGCAAGTTGGGCTTCTGAATAATAATGTATCAGAAATTATAGCACCACATAATAATCCAGCAATTTCTCTTGATGGTCTTATTCCATTTTCAAAATAACATTTAGCAACTATAGAAGATGTACTTCCTATAGGCTCGTTTCTGAAGAATATAGGGTTACTTGTTTGGATATCAGCAACTCTATGGTGGTCTATTATTTCAAGAACATCTGCTTCTTCAAGACCAGGTACTGATTGACCTCTTTCGTTATGGTCAACTTGAATAACCTTTTTCTTGAAGTTTGAGATTAAGTGGTATCTTGAAATAGTACCAATAACTTTTCCTTCAGAATCAACTACAGGATAGCTTCTATATCTAGTTTCAAGCATTGTTTCTTTAACATCTTCAACTAAATCATCAGTAGAGAAGGATACGATATCATCTTTAACCATAACGTATCTTACTGGGATACTTTGAATTATAAGTCTTGAAGCTGTAAATGAATCATGTGGAGTAGAAATAACTGTTATTCCAGCTTCTTTAGCTTTAGCTAAAAGTTCATCACTTAATGAACTTGATCCTATTAAAATCATTAAAGAAACTTTTTCGTTAATTACTTCTTCATGAATTTCAGGTCTATCGCCAACAATTACTATATCACCTTCATCTACATGTTCTTTCATTGAATTTGGTTGCATAGCAGCAACGCAGATTTTACCTGGAAATACTTTAACATTTTCATTTATGTATAAAGCTTTTGCAGATAAAGTATCAATTATATTATCAATACTTGTCTCGCTCTTGCTTAATATTTTGTTATCCCATATGTCCATGTAAGAAGATGTAAGGTTTGAAATTGATAATAAACCTATAAGGTGGTCTTTATGGTCACCTACAGGAATAGATTTAATATTTTTATCTCTCATTATATTCCAAGCCATTTTTAAAGATATATCAGGTGATATAGGGCTGATATTATCTATTTTTAAATCTTCAACTTTTAATTTAACTGTCTCTAAAAATTCAGGTGCTTCAACATTAAAATAGTCTAAAATAAATTGAGTTTCTCTACTAACATTTCCAAGTCTTACAGGAATAGCTGGAATATTACCAGTTTTATTTTTAAGCTCTGCGTAAGAGATGGCAGCACATATTGAATCTGAATCTGGATTTTTGTGTCCAGTAACATATACTACGTTCTTCAAAGACATTACCTCCTTTATCTTATGAATTTACAGTATAATTGTACGACCTAAATAACAAAAAGTAAAGCAGTAACTTTAATTAAAACTTTTCATAAGTTAATAAATTTTAAATATATATATATAAGAATGCTTAAATAAGGAGGAATTCTTAAGGTGATACAGGAACAAAATATAATTCCAGGGCTTACAACAAAAGAAGCAGAGAAGCGAATTAAAAACTTTGGATTAAATGAATTAGAACAAAAAGGTAAATCATCTCCTATAAAAATATTATTATCTCAATTTAATGATTTTATGGTTTGGGTTCTTATAGGTGCAACTATTATATCAGGCTTTATGGGAGATACGGCAGATGCAATAACAATACTTATTATAGTTATAGTTAATGCATTACTTGGATTTTTTCAAGAATTTAAAACTGAAAAATCCTTAGAAGCTTTAAAAGATATGGCGGCACCTACTTGTAAAGTTTATAGAGATGGAAGAATAAAGGTTATTAATTCTAAATATTTAACAATAGGTGACATAGTTATATTAGAATCTGGTGATAGAATACCAGCAGATGGAGAATTTTTAGAAGCTTCTGGAATAGTAGTTGATGAATCTTTGCTAACAGGAGAATCAGTAGGAATTAATAAAGATTGTAACAAAGGAAATAATTTAGGATTTATGGGAACAAATGTTTTAAAAGGAAAAGGACTTTTTAAGGTAGTAGAAATTGGAATGAAGACAGAGATGGGTAAAATAGCAAATCTGCTACAAAATATAGAAGAAGATAAATCACCTCTTAAAGAAAAGCTAGATTCGCTAGGTAAAATATTAGTAGTTATTTGTTTAGCTATATGTATAATAGTTACTGTACTTGGAATTATAAGAGGAAATGAAGTTAGAGAAATGTTCTTACTTGGAGTTTCATTAGCTGTAGCTGCAATACCAGAAGGACTTGCAGCAATAGTTACTGTTGCTTTAGCGCTTGGTGTATCTAAAATGCTTAAAAGAAATGCCCTTGTTAGAAAACTACCAGCTGTTGAAACATTAGGTTGTACGTCTGTAATATGTTCTGATAAAACAGGAACTCTTACTCAAAATAAAATGACAGTAAAAGAAGTATATTTAAATGGAAAAATAATCGAATTAGAAAAAGAAGATATAAATAATGTTAGAGGTATATTAAAGTTAAAATCTGCATTAGTACATTGTAACGATTGTCAGATTGATAAAAAGAGTAAAAAAATAGATAGAGCATTATTTGGAGATCCAACAGAAACAGCATTAGTTAGAATGTTCTTTAAAAATGTAGATGATTTAAAAAATTTTACTAAGGATGTAAAAAGAGTGTTTGATATTCCCTTTGATTCAACTAGAAAAATGATGTCTGTAATAGTTGAGGAAAATGGAAAAGAAATATGTTATGTAAAAGGTGCTCCAGAGAGAATATTAGAAAAGAGTAATTATATATATGAAGATGGAATAGTAAAACCACTTACTTATCAAAGAAAGAAGATGATTACTAATTCAATTGAAGCTATGTCTTCTAGAGCTTTAAGATGTATTGCAGCAGCTTATAAAGCTGATAATTTAATGAAAAGTGAAAAACTTGAAAGTGATTTAATCTTTATAGGACTTGCTGGAAGCATAGATCCCCCAAGAAGTGAAGCAAGAGATGCTGTATTAAAATGTAAGCTTGCAGGAATAAAACCAGTAATGATTACAGGTGACCATCAAAAAACAGCTTTTGCTATAGCAAAATCTTTAAACATATGCAAAAATGAAAGTCAAGTGTTAACTGGAGAGGATTTAGAAAAAATGACTGATAGAGAGCTCTACAGCAAAATAGATTCAGTTAGAGTATTTGCAAGAGTATCTCCAAGTCATAAGCTTAGAATAGTTAAGGCATTTAAATCGAAAGGAAATATTGTTGCAATGACAGGTGATGGGGTAAATGATGCTCCAGCCATAAAAGAAGCTGATATTGGTATTTCTATGGGACTTTCAGGAACTGATGTTACTAAAGAGGCTTCATCAATGATACTTATGGATGATAATTTTAGTACTATAGTTGCTGCTGTTGAAGAAGGACGAAATATATATGATAATATTAGAAAATTTATAAGATATCTTTTATCATGTAATTTAGGTGAAGTTTTAACAATGTTTTTAGCAACAATATTTATGTTGCCAAATCCTCTTACACCAATTCAAATTTTATTTGTAAATTTAGCGACTGATGGACTTCCAGCTATTGCGCTTGGTGTAGATCCAGCAGATAGTGATATAATGAGACAACAGCCTAGGGAAAAGAAAGAGAGTGTATTTGCAAGAGGACTTACAGAAAAGATAATTATAAGAGGAACCCTTATAGGTGTTTGTACACTTTTAGCTTTTATGATTGGAAGATTTTATAGAATGGATCTTGAAACTTGTAGAACAATAGCACTTTCAACTTTGATAATGTCACAGTTATTTCATGTATTTGAGTGTAGATCAGAGAGACATTCAATATTTGAGATAAAATTATTTACAAATCCATATTTAGTTGGAGCGGTTTTAGTATCAGTAATAATGTTACTTTCAATTTTATATGTACCATTTTTAAGCTCTATATTCCATACAGTACCACTTATGCTTAATCATTGGATGATAGTATTAGTATTCTCTGGAGTAATAGCATTTATAAATAGTGTTTATTTATATATTAAATCAAAATAATTAAAATTATAAAATTAAATTTAAGAGTATTTTTTAGAAAAATTATTTATTTTAAATTTATTTTATAAGATAATTATTAAGAGGTGATATTTATGATTAAACATATAGTTATGTGGAACTTAAAAGAAGAAAATAGAATGAAAAATGCAAAGAAGTTAAAAGTATTATTAGAAGATTTAAAAAAAGATATAAAAGAAATAAACGAAATTGAAGTCGGAATAAATTTGAATAATAGTAATGCTAGTATGGATGTAATTTTATATTCAGTATTTAACAATTTAGATGATTTAGATATTTATCAAAATCATCCAAAGCATTTAAAGGTTAAAGAATTCGTTAAAGAAATTGCAACAGATAGAAAAGTTGTAGATTATGAAATATAAATAATAAAAGCTACGTTTATACGTAGCTTTTATTATCTTTGTCTCATTCTTGAAGCTGTTTGTCTAGCTTTTTTTATTTGAGAATGATCTATTGGTATTAAATCTTTCTTTGTAGTTAGATTTAAGATATTTTGAACTTGAAGAATTTCTGAGTCTTTCTTTCCTTTAACGCCTTTAAGTCCCATAATCATTACTTTATGACCTTTATTTAATTGAATAAAGTCAGGTTCTTTAAACCATCTACTTTTCTTATATCTACATTTAATAGCAGCTCTACCTACTTCAGGTTTGATTATCATATCAACAATTAATTTATGAAAAATAATATAATTTTTCTTTTCAGTTTTAACTGAAATTACAGTACCAGAAGCACTTGTTATTCTATCTCCATATTTTTCAAAGTAAGAGTCTCTAAAATATTTATCAAATTTATCTCTTAATCCCATAAACAAATTCTCCTTTTTAAATATAAGTCCGTGTCAATTGGATAAATCCATTATAACAAGTAGTATTATAACATAAATGAAAAATTAATAAAATAAAAAGTTAGTATAAGAAAATACCGTAAATATAAATATGTTTAATTAAAAATAAAGCTATTTATATTTTATTAAATTAACTTCTAGAAGTTAATTTAATAACTTTTAGTCATATTAATGACATAAAAATATAGTATAATTAAATTGATTTTAATTAATAATTAAAAGATTATTATGAATTTTAATGTATAATATATTTGTTATTAAGAAATGGGGATGGTTAAATAATGAATAATATTTTATACTCTATTACAAATAAGGTTATTGAAAATTATAAATTAGTAAAGCATAAATTAAGATTTGATGGAGAATATATAAATCATTTTGCATCATTAATATTTGCAGAGGATTATAATATTGATATAGATAAAATAAAAGAAATAAGAAAGTATATAAAAACAAATACAAATAAAATGTCAAGCTTTAGAGGCGATATGTTATATATGATATCAATACTCATAAGTAAAGAGGAAAATTATAAAGAGTTTTCAGACAAAGTAATAAATATAAATGATATATTAGAAGAAAATGATTTTAAAGAAAATGATTTTTTAGTATTATCAGCTTATACAATAGCAAAACATATAGAATTTAATAACATCGATAGCACAATAAAAGATATGAAAATAATTTATAATTCTTTAAAAGAAAATTATAAAGGATTTACTGATGAGGAAGATTATTTAGTGTGTGCTCTTCTTGCAATAAAAAACAATAAAAATAAAGGTGAAGCCAAAAATATTCATGAATATATAGATAGTATGTTCAAACATCTTTTAGATTTAGAGCACTATTCTAAAAATGATCTTCAAGGAATTGCAAGTAGTATAGTTTTAAATGATAAAGCCTCAGCACCCTATGAAATTAAAGCATTAATAAATGCATTTAATAAAAATAATATGAAAATTAGTGATGAAGTACTACCTTTAATTGGAATTATTGAAAGGGAAGAAAATATAAATAGTTATTTAGAAAAAATAAATGAAGTAAATCAGTATTTATGTGATGAAGATGGGGAATATGCTTTTTATATGGATAAAACATTTAGAACTTTAATTTCTATAGTTATAGTAGAGTTTTATGAGTTATTTAAAAATTCAACGAAAAATGAATTTTTAAATGAATTAATATGTTTTTCAGTATATTCATTTCTTGTTAGTAAAAAACAAGGGATTTTTGAGGAGGTTTTAGCCTAGTAAATGGAGCTTTATGAAAATATAATACTTCATGTTGATATGGATGCGTTTTTTGCATCAGTTGAACAAATTGATAATAAAAAGTTAATAGGAAAACCTGTAATAGTAGGTGGAGTTAGTGAAAGAGGAGTTGTATCTACATGCTCTTATGAAGCAAGAAAATATGGTGTTCACTCAGCAATGCCTTTGTTTATAGCAAGGCAACTATGCCCTACAGGAGTATTTTTAAATGTAAGACATTCAAGGTACAAAGAAATATCAAGAAGAGTCTTTGAAATATTTAGAGAAGTTACAAATTTAGTTGAACCATTATCAATAGATGAAGCTTACTTAGATTTGATGAGTGGTACTATAGAAAAAGGAGAAAATGTAGCAAGATATATAAAAGAAAGGGTTTATAAGGAATTAGGATTAACTTTATCTATAGGAATTTCTTATAATAAATTTTTAGCTAAACTTGCATCAGATTGGAATAAACCAAATGGAATAAAGATAATAAGTAAGGATATGGTGCCAGAAGTTTTATTTCCTTTATCAATATCTAAAATATATGGGCTTGGGAGTAAGTCTGTAAGTAAACTTAACAATATGGGATTTTTTAAAGTTGAAGATTTATATCCTCTTTCTAAAGAATTTTTATTTGAATATTTAGGAAAGCAAGGTGTAGAAGTATTTTATAGAATAAGAGGGATTGATAAGAGAAAAGTAACTATAATTAGAGATAGGAAATCTATTGGAAAAGAAAGAACTCTTAAAAGAGATACTAAAGATAAAAAAGAACTTATTAAATATTTGGAGTTTTTTTCAAGAAATATATCAGACATACTTATAAAAGAAGATAAATTTATAAAAACTGTTACTTTAAAATATAAAACTAGTTCCTTTAAAAATCATACAAGAAGTAAAACATTAAAAGATTACATTAGAAGTTTTGATGATATATTTAAAATAGCAAAAGAAATTTTAATAGAAGAGAGTCTTAAAGAAGATATAAGATTAATAGGGCTTAGTGTATCTTACTTTAAAGAAAGTTTAGAAGAACAAATATCATTATTTTAGTGTGCTTTTTTTAAAATGATATATTATTGACAATATTGTCGAAAAAGTTCTATAATCACATTAGAGTAATTATGTAAAGGAGTGCAAAAAATGAATAAAAAAGAATTAGCAAAAATGATAGACCATACATTATTGAAACCTGAAGCAACAAGTGAAGGAATTAAGAAGCTATGTGAAGAAGCAGTAAAATATAATTTTGCATCTGTATGTGTTAATCCAGGAAGAGTAAAAGAAGCATATGAAATAGTTAAAAATAGTGAAGTTAAAGTATGTACAGTTATAGGATTCCCTTTAGGAGCTACAACTACTGAAGTAAAAGTTTTTGAAACAAAAGATGCTATCCAAAATGGAGCAACTGAAGTAGATATGGTTATAAATGTTGGAAGACTTAAAGATAAAGATTATGATTTTGTAAAAGAAGATATAAAAGCTGTAGTAGAAGCTGCTAAAGGAAAGGCTTTAACTAAAGTTATAATTGAAACTTGTCTTTTAACAGATGAAGAAAAAGTTATAGCTTGTAAATTATCAAAGGAAGCTGGAGCTGATTTTGTTAAAACTTCAACTGGATTCTCAACAGGTGGAGCTACAGGAGAAGATATTAAGCTTATGAGAGAAACTGTAGGAGAGAATATGGGAGTTAAAGCATCAGGTGGTGTAAGATCATTAGAAGATGCTTTAGTTATGATTGAAAATGGAGCTACAAGAATAGGAGCTTCTGCTTCAATAGCAATATGTGAAGGAACAGAGTCAGATAGTACGTATTAATACGTATTAATTTAAAACGTTTTAAAATCCTTAAGAAAAAATTCTTAAGGATTTTTTTTATTTTCAAAAATTATATCTAAAATGAAATAACTAGAATATTAATATAATATACAAATATAAAATAAGGAGGAATTATCTAAATTTACTAAAGGTGAATTTAGTAAAAGCATTAGTATGAAGAAAGAATTAACTCTAAAAGAAATAATTTATGATTTGGAATATGTTAACGAAGGGGATGGGGTAACTATTAAGGATATTCCAGAAATAAATACTCCTTACAATGAAATAAAGGCTGCCCTTAATATAAGGAGGCAAGGATATAACTTGTATATTATAGATTCATTTTCAAAAGATAAGATAGATGGGTTAGTTAATTTCATAGATAATGAATATAAGTCTTTAAAGCCTCCTTCAGATATATGCTATGCAACTATTAAAGATATAAAAAGTCCATTTCCTATATTTGTTTCTAATGGAAAGGGGAAAAGCTTAAAAAAAGAAATAAAAAAATTAAAAGAAGAGTATATGATAAATTTTTTAGAATTTTTCAATATGTCATCAGATGATGAGAAAGATGAAATTGTAGAAAATATACATCTTAAAAGAAATAAATATATAGGGGAATTAGTTGAGGTTGCAAAGCAAGATGGATTTGATGTTAAAGCAACTTCAGGAGGGTTTGCATTCATTCCATTAAACGAAGGAGAAGTAATGACAGAGAAGGAGTATGATGAACTAGATATTAAAGATAAAGATATAATAATTCAAAAAGCTAGCAAACTTAAAGAAAGAGCAGAAATTATATTAGATGATTTAAAAGATTTAGAAGTTAATTCAATGGAAAGGATAAAAGTTATATTTAGGGAATATATAAATGAACGAATGGAAAACTTAAAGGATGATCTTCTTTTAGATTTTATAGGAGATGACGATGTATATAATTATTTAATAGCTTTATATGAAAGTATAGAAGACGAACTTATAGAAAATTACAGTATAGATTTAGAAGATGAGGATGAAACAGTTGAAAAGATTTTGTCAAAATACAATATTGAAGTTATTGTAGATAATTCAAAAAATAATCATCCTTTAGTAATATATGAAGATGATCCAAATATAGCGAACCTTATAGGGAATATAGAATATGAAAGTCAAAATGGTAATTATACCACAGATCTTTCACTAATAACTGCAGGTTCACTTCTTAAGGCAAATGAAGGCTGTTTAATAATAAGACTTAATAAACTTATTCAAAATGGTAATAGTTATTATCAACTTAAAAATTCATTGATGTCTGGAAAAGTGAACTTAGATAGTAATAGAAATTATTTAGAATTACTATCTATAAATGGATTAAAGCCTAAGGCAATACCTATAGATGTAAAAGTTATAATCATAGGAGATTATGAAAGTTATTCAATTTTATATAATCATGATGAAGAATTCAAAAGTTTATTTCCGTTAAAATGTGAAATAAAAACTGAAATTGGGAATGTAAAAAATATAATTAATGAATTAGTAGAATTTATAAAAGATAGAATTAAGAAAAAAGAATTACTAGATTTAGATAATGAAGGAATAAAAGTTTTATTAAGGTATTTAACAAGAACAGCTTCAAATAGAGAAAAGATAAATATAGATGAATTTAAAATAGATACTATATTAGTAAGAGCAGATAATATAGCAAGAATAAAGAAGGAAAATAAAATATTAAAAGAATTTATAGAAGAAGTAATATATGAGAAAGACAGCATAATTGATGAATATGCTGATATGTATAAAGAAAATAAAATCTTTATAAAGACAGATGGAAGATGTATAGGGAATGTAAATGGACTTGCTGTATTAGATACTGGAATTTTTAGTTTCGGAAAGCCTTTAAGAATAACATGCTTAGCATTAAAAGGTGAAGGTAATGTTATTGATATTCATAAAGAATCAAAGTTAAGTGGTAAAATTCATGAAAAATCAATAAAAATATTAACAGGGTTATTATATAGTTTAGTATCACCATATAAAAAGTTACCTATAAATCTTCATTTAAGTTTTGAACAAAGCTACGGACTTATAGAAGGCGATAGTGCTTCAGTTGCAGAAATGATAGCTATGTTATCTGCTATAAGTAAAATTGGAGTAGATCAACGTATAGCTGTTACAGGATCTTTAAATCAATTTGGAGAAGTACAGCCTATAGGTGGAGTAAATGAAAAAATAGAGGGATTTTTTAATGTATGTAAAAGAACTACAGGTATTAAAGGAAAAGGGGTTTTAATACCATCTACTAATAAAGACGAATTAGTATTAAATAAGGAAGTTGAACAAGCTATAAAAAATGGGGACTTTCATATATACGAAATGGAAACAATAAATGATGCAATAGAAACATTAATATTAGATAATGATGAAACTGTAGAAGATTTTTATAAAAAAATAAATAAAGAAATAGAAAAATATAATAATTAATAGATTGTTATAAGGAGCAAAAACTGCTCCTTATTTTTTAAAAATATATAAAATATGTAAAGTAATTGACTTGAAAGAAAGTTATATGTTAAAATATGGAAGAAAAGGGTGATGAGGAGGTGAATTACTCTAAAGGGAACTTTAGGGTATTATGTATGTATCTTAAATTTAATATTATAGAAAACAAGTTGATTGCTCATCTTATTGGCGAGTTAGATCACCATAGTTCTCAAGAAGTTAGAGTTAAAATTGATGATAGAATAGACAGAGATAACATAACAAATGTTATATTAGATTTTAGTAAAGTAACATTTATGGATAGTTCAGGAATTGGTGTTGTTGTAGGACGATATAAAAAGGTTTCTGCAAATGGAGGTAATATTTGCGTTGCTAATGTAAGTAAAAGTGTAAATAGAGTTTTTGAATTATCTGGATTATTTAAAATTATAAAAAACTTTAATACTGTAGATGAGGCAGTAAGGTGCATTTAATGGAGGGGTTTTATAATGTACGATAATAAAATAAGTATTGAATTTTTAAGCAAATCTGAAAACGAAGGTTTCGCAAGAGTTGCAGTATCAGCTTTTGTTTCTCAATTAGATCCCACAATAGAGGAGCTTACAGATATTAAAACAGCTGTTTCAGAAGGTGTAACTAATTCTATTATTCACGGATATGAAAATAAGGAAGATGGTAATGTAAGAATTGATGCCTCAATTTCTGGAACTTTAGTTGAAATAATAATATCAGATTTTGGTGTAGGAATAGAAAATGTTGAAAAGGCAAAAGAACCTTTATACACTTCAAGACCGGATCTTGAAAGATCAGGAATGGGATTTACGGTTATGGAAAGTTTTATGGATAGTTTGGAAGTATATAGTGAAAAAGGAAAAGGTACAAGGGTTGTTATGAAGAAAAATATTGATACTGAAATAGATTAGGGGAAAAATATGAGTATTGAGAATTATAAAAGAGAGGAATTTAATTATGATGACAATTCTGAATTGTTGCCTTTAGCTAAAAATGGTGATAAAAAGGCATTAGACAGATTAATTGAAATGAATTTACCGTTGGTATCATCTATAAGCAAAAAGTTTTCTAATAGAGGATACGATTATGAAGATATATATCAAATTGGCTCGATAGGTCTTGTAAAAGCTATAAAAAATTTTGATGAATCATTTAATGTTAAATTTTCAACATATGCAGTTCCTATGATTATAGGAGAAATAAAAAGATTTTTAAGAGATGATGGAATTATAAAGGTAAGTAGAAATGTAAAAACATTAGCGAGAAAATTACATTATGCTAAAGAAGAGCTTACCAAAAAGTTAAATAGAGAACCTACTATAGATGAATTATCAGAGTATTCATCTATAGATAAGGAAGAGATTATAATTGCATTAGAGTCATCATCAAGCATGCAATATTTGTATGATACTATACATCAAGATGATGGTGCACCAGTACTTCTTATAGATAAAATAAGTGAAAATGCTGAAGAAGATTCTGAAATGATAGAAAGAATAGCGCTTAAAGAAGCTATGGGAACATTAGATGTAAAGTCAAGACAAATTATAATACTTAGATATTTTAAAGATAAAACCCAGGTACAAGTAGCAAAAATGTTAGGTATAAGTCAAGTTCAGGTATCTAGAATAGAAAAAAAAGTATTATCTAAAATGAAAGAAAAATTGTCAGATTAGAATGAGATTTTAAAATCTCATTCTTTTTTTATGAAAATATTAATTATAAGAATTAGATTAATTATTTTACAAATAATAATGATATATATTTTTGAAAGGAGAGAATAGGTTTGAAAAGAAAAAATAATAAAGAAAATATGGTAAAAGAAAAATTTAAAAAAATAACTAAAGAAACTGAACCTAAACCTCAGCTTACAAGACATTGTATAAGAGCTTTTATAGTTGGAGGATTAATTTGTGATGTTGGTCAGTTAGTATCAGATATATTTTTAAGAATTGGATATTCAAAAGATGAAGTATCAAGTATAACAGCAATAATAATGGTATTTTTAGGAGCTTTATTAACGGGAGTTGGTATATATGATAAGATTGCAAATTATGGAGGAGCTGGTACTGTTGTACCAATAACTGGTTTTGCAAATGCTGTTGTTGCACCAGCTATCGAATTTAAAACAGAAGGTTTTGTCTTTGGAGTTGCAGCGAAAATATTTACAATAGCTGGACCAGTATTAGTTTATGGAATAGGATCATCTGTAATAATTGGATTAATATACTATTTAATAAAAATATTTTAATTAGCTTATGAATGGAGGCATTAATGTGAATAATATAAAAAAAGTAGGAGGGCAAACTGTAAAATTAAAAAATCCTCCTAAAATAATTTCAGCTTTTTCAATTGTTGGACCAAAAGAAGGGGAAGGACCATTAAAATCATATTTTGATCAAGTATTAAATGATGAAACTTATGGTAAAGAAAGTTATGAAAAAGCTGAAAGTGAAATGATGTATACATCAATAAAAGAATCTATAAGAAGAGCAAATTTAAAAGAAGAAGATATAGATTATATGTTTTCAGGAGATTTATTAAATCAAATAATTTCATCAAGTTTTGCAGCAAGAGAGTTAAATATACCTTTTTTTGGACTTTATGGTGCATGTTCAACCATGTCAGAATCCTTAAGTCTAGCATCTCTTATAATAGATGGAGGATTTGCAAATTATGTAGTAGCAGCTACTTCATCTCACTTTTGTGCTGCTGAAAGACAATTTAGATTTCCTTTAGAATATGGTGCTCAGAGATGTAAAACAGCTCAATGGACTGTAACAGGATCTGGTGCAATGGTTCTTGGGAAAGAAGGGAATTTTCCTAAAATAACATATGTTACTACTGGAGTAGTAAAAGATTATGGAATAAAGGATGCTAACAATATGGGAGCTGCAATGGCGCCAGCTGCTGTTGATACTATATATAATCATTTCAAAGATACGGAAAGAACAGCAAAAGATTATGACATAATAGCAACAGGAGATCTTGGAAAAGTAGGTAAGGAAATATGTGATAAGTTGATATTAGAATATGGATATGATATAAGAAATAATCATGTAGATTGTGGAGATATAATATTTAACAATGAACTTCAAGGCACAGAGGCTGGTGGAAGTGGATGTGGATGTTCAGCAACAGTTACATGTGGATATATATATAAAAAATTAATGAGAAAAGAAATAAAGAGTGCTCTTATAATATCAACAGGTGCTTTAATGAGTACAACATCATCTCTTCAAGGAGAAAGTATACCTGGTATAGCACATGCTGTAGCTATAGAGATGGATTAAGGAAGGAGATAAATAAAATATGGATTACATAAAAGCATTTATAATTGGGGGGATTATATGCGTTATAGCTCAAATTTTAATGGATAAAACTAAACTTACACCAGGAAGAATTTTAGTTTTATTTGTAACGATAGGAGCAGTATTAGGAGCCTTTGGTATATATGACAAACTTATAGATTTTGCAGGAGCGGGAGCAACAATACCATTGCCTGGCTTTGGAAATTCTTTGGCTAAATCAGCTATAAAAGAAGTTGATAAAATAGGATTTTTTGGAGCTTTTAGTGGGGGTATAAAAGGAGCGGCAGCAGGAATAACAGCGGCTATAATTTTTGGTTACATAATGGCAATTATTTTTAAGCCTAAAAGTAAATAAATTTAGAATAAATTTTATAATTAATTGTCTATACTCACTATTAGAGGTGAGCTAATTGAACATAAATAAAATAGGAAAAGTAAGGTTACCTATTATATATATTGCAGTATCTTTACTTTTTAGTAGTATATATTATAAATATTTTGATAATGATATTTGGCTAGCTATCACCATAGTTAGCCTTTTCTTTTTATGGGTTATATTAAAAGAGGGAGCTGAATTTTTTATATTTACGATTATTATATTTATAATTGGAATAACTATAAATATAAATTTTTATAATTTAAAAATAAATAACATTGAAAAGATAAGAATAGAAAAATTATATTCTTATGGTGGTATAGGAAATATAAAAGGAAGAGAAGTATTTATTAAGGGAGATATATCTAATTTAAAAGAAGGAGTAGTAATAAAGTGCAAAGGAATATTTGAAAGAAAATTAGATAAAAAGCGTGGAAGAATAGGAAATTATGAAATAAAAAAATGGACTATAGATAATAATGATATAAATACAAAACTTTCTAATATAAGAGAAAAGTTTAAAGAAAAACTTGAAAATAATATTGGAATTAGAAAGGCAAGTCTTATAACATCAATTACTTTTGGAAAAGATAAAGTTTTAGATTTTGAAGATCAAGAAGATATGAAAAGATTTGGAATTATACATGCATTAAGTGTATCAGGGCTTCATATAGGGGTTATATTTTTAATTATGAAAAAGTTATTTAAAGAAAAATTTGCACTTTTAATAACATTTTTTTATGTAATTATGACTGGTATGGCTTTTTCAAGTGTAAGGGCATTTATTATGTTGTTTATTATAAACTTGGGAGTAATTTTAAAAAGGAGATATAATCATATATGTAGTTTGGCATTAAGCTCTATAATAATATTTTTAATATCTCCATATTGCATATTTGAAGTTGGATTTTTATTATCATTTGGAGCAACTATTGGTATTATATTATACAACAAAACTTTAAATAAAAAATTTTATAAATTACCTAAGGTAATTAGAGAAACTTTAAGTATATCATTAAGTGCTCAATTATTTACTTTACCAATACTTATAATATTTTTTAATGAAATATCTATAGGATTTATTATAGGAAATTTAATACTTATTCCTATAATAAATTTAATATTAACAATAAGCATAATATCAGTACTTTTTATAAATATAGATTTTCTATTTAATTATATTAGTTTTATATTAAAAAATATTATAATAATTTTTGATAATATAAGTGAATTATTTTTAGAAATCACACCTAATCTGATGTATATAAATGAGTATTATGGATATTTTTATATTAGTCTTTTAATAACATTTTTTATATACAACAGAGGATATAAGAAAATTATTATATTACCTTTATCATATATAGTTTTTATAACAATTAGTTTATATAGTATAAATCCTAAAATAGAGTATAAATATAAAGATACACTTTTAGTTTCGTATAAAGGAAAAAGAATTTTATTATCTAATGATAATATTGATGTAAATAAAATGAAATCTGTATATGCTTCTAATAATTATTATAAGAATACAAAAAGAATAGTAATAAAAGAAAATTGCTTTTTAGAAGCTTTTAATAAAGATTATATATTAAATGTAAATGAAACTAAATATTATTTAAACATGAGTTTTAATAATAAAAGCAATATTAAATATGATATAATTAATTTCAAAGAAGATGATGTTACTAGTATAGTTATATTAGGAGAAAAAATATTAGTAAGATAGATTTTACTTGAAAGGTGATTAGCTTGATAAATTATGAAACGTTAGAAAAAGATATAAAGGTTGGGAATATAAAAAATTCTTATATTTTTTGTGGACCAGATGAAGAACTTATAAAAGAAGCCATAGGTAAGGTTGTAAGTCCATATATTGATGAAAATTTAAAAGATTTAAATTTAATAAAATTTGATGGGGTTCAATGTGAATTTGATGAAATAGTAAATGCTTGTGAAACATTACCATTTATGGCTGAAAAAAAAGTAGTCATTGTATATAGATGTCCATTTTTAAAAGAAAAATTAGATGCTTCAAATAAAAGTTTTTATAATAGTATGAAAGAATATTTAAAAGATATGCCAGGTCATACAATATTAGTTTTATACCATGTATTCGGAGATAAAAGAGATACTTTAAAGAAAAATAAAAATATAATGGCTCTTGATAAGATTACTACTATTGTACAAATAGATAAGTTAAAAAGGGATGGATTTTATAAGAGAGTAGACAATATATTTAAAACAAATAAAAAAAATATAAATAAAGTAGAACTTAGATATTTTTGTGAGAAGATTCCTATGAATTTAGAGATTGCACAAAAGGAAGTAAGTAAATTAGTTGATTATACTGTAGGAAGAGAAATAACTAAAAGAGATATTGATATGCTAATACCTAATAAAAGTGAAGATGATGTATTTGATTTAGTTGATTTAGTATCACAAAAAAAAATAGAAAGAGCTCTTGATATACTAAATGAACTATTATTTAAAGCAGATCAACATATGTTAATAATTACATCTATACAAAATCAGTTTAAAAGATTATATGATATAAAAGTTGGATTATCATTAGGAAAAAAAATAAATGATTTTGTAAGTGAATATAGAATACCACAATTTGTTGTTGAAAAACTTGTAGCACAAAGTAATAAGTTTTCTTTAAAACAATTAGAAAAAATATTACAGCTTTGTGTAGAAGTAGATAAAAATTTAAAAAGTGGTTTAGGAGATAAAAAGTCAGAGCTAGAATTATTTTTAATAAATATAGCAATGGTGAAAAAATAAAAAAACACCTCAGAAATTTCTGGGGTGTTTTTATTTCTTGAAAATATTTATTCAAGATAAAAGTTGTAGAAAGTAAATAACCGACCGTTAAAGGTCGGTTTATGTTACTACTATGCCATAGCGTTTAACTTTGCAGCTAGTCTTGACTTCTTTCTAGCAACCATGTTCTTGTGAAGAACTCCTTTTGAAGCAGCCATGTCTAAAGCTTTAGTAGCTTGAACGAAAGCAGCTTTAGCTTCTTCAGCGTTATTAGCAGCGATTGCAGCTTCTAACTTCTTTATTTCAGTTTTTAAAGCTGATTTAACCATTCTATTTCTTAAAGTTTTAGTTTGAGTAACTTTAATTCTTTTTTTAGCTGATTTTATGTTTGCCATTACTTTTCACCCCCTCTAAATTTTATAGGGCCTCTCTGCAGTTTTGGGGAATCTGCGTACGAGTTTACATTCAACAAACCATATTATAGCATTGAAATTTATTATATTCAAGTATTAAATTTAAACAAAAAGGAAAAATAATTTTGAAAGTATAAAATTAAAGAGGTGACATTATGTTGAATTTTAGAACAGACCTTGCAATTGAAGCTAAGGAAAACTATTCAAAAGCTCATAAAGGTGAGATCGATGGTGTTATTGTAAATGAAGAAGTAATTAGTGATAGTAAGATTACAACAGTAAAAATAAAAAATAATGAAGGTGCAAAAAAATTAGAAAAACCTATAGGAACATATATAACTATAGACATTCCAGAATATACAATATATGATGGAGAATTAATGGATAATGTTTCAGAAACTGTAGGTATAACTCTTAAAAAATTAGTTGATATTGATGAAAAAAAGACAGCTTTAGTAGTTGGACTTGGAAACTGGAAGGTAACTCCAGATGCTTTAGGGCCAAAGGTTGTAGAGAAGATAATGATAACAAGACATTTAAAAGAAGTTATTCCAGAGTCTATAGATGATTCTATAATACCTGTTTGTGCTATTGCACCTGGGGTTTTGGGGATAACAGGAATAGAAACAGGAGAAATAATAAAAGCACTTGTGGAAAAAATACATCCAGATTTGGTTATATGTATAGATGCATTAGCTTCAAGAAAAATAGAAAGAGTAAATAGAACTATACAAATAAGCGATACAGGAATATCACCAGGTGCTGGTGTTAATAATCATAGAATGCTTATAAATGAAGAGACATTAGGTGTTAAGGTTATAGCTATAGGAGTTCCAACAGTTGTTGATGCAGCAACTATTGCAAATGATAGTATAGATTTAGTAATAGATGAACTTATAAGCAAATCAGAAAAAGGATCAGAATTTTATAATATGATAAAAGGTGTAGATAAATATGAAAAAGGAATGCTTATAAAAGAATTACTTAATCCTTATGTTGGGGATTTAATGGTTACTCCAAAGGAAGTAGATCAAGTGATAGATTCTTTATCAAAAATAATTGCAAATGGTGTAAATATTGCAGTTCAACCTAATTTAGAAATGGAAGATATAAATAAATTTATGAATTAAAAATTAAATAAAGATATAATAATTATGTAAATTCCCTCATATACTTTTAAAAGTGAGGAGGGGATAGAGTGTGGGTTTAAATAGTAATAATTTAAGGCGAAAAAGCTCTATGGATATAGGAATAATGATTTTACTTGTATGCCTAGTGATATTTTTTGGTAGATGTATATATATAATGAAAAATAATAGTGAAAGAGGCGGATTAGCTTACGTTGAACTTCTAAATTTTTCAATGCCTTTAGTCAAAACTCAAGTTTATGATGAAGAAGCTTATTATGAAAATAATTTTTCATTAAAAAATATAGCATTAGAGGCACTTGGTTTATCAGACTTAAGTTTAGAAAAGCTAGTAAGCAATGAAATTCCAATGTTTAAAATAGATGATTATGTAAAAGAGAATAAAGAAGATTCAGGATATAGTCCTTTTGAACTTGATTCTGAATCTATAATAAAATATACAAGTGAAGAAAAAAATAATTTATATAACCCAAAACTTAAAAAAGAGTTAAATCAGTCTAAGCCTGAGGTTTTAATTTATCATACTCATACAGGAGAAGGTTATTCAGAAACAAAGAACTTTACTGATGATAGTAATCATAATGTAGTTGGAGTTGGAGAAATTATTACAAAAGAGTTAGAAGAAAATTATGGTATATCAGTAATACATGATAAAACTGTACATGATGTTTCGTATAATGATAGTTATAATAGATCAAGAGATACGGTAAAAAAATATTATGATAAATATGGAGATAATTTTAAATTAGTAATCGATATTCATAGAGATGGTATAGATAAAAAGAAAGCAACAAATAGAACTAAAGATTTATTTACAGTAAATATAAATAAGCAAAGTATGGCAAGAATAATGTTTTTAAATACAAGAGGAAGTTCTAAATTTAGTTCTAATGAAAAGATGAGGAAAAAATTATATAATATTGCAAATTCTTTATATCCATGTCTTGTAACAAGTGAAACATGGAACAGGGGAATTAATTTACTTAATCAAGATATATTAAGTAATTCAATATTATTTGAAGTTGGGTCTAATATAAATACATCAAAGGAAGCAATGACGTCAGCTAAATATATTGCAAGAGTTATAGCAGAATATATAAACGGTAAGTAATTAATAATGAGTACTTTTGCATAAAAGTTTTATAAAGTGTCTATTATTTAAAATAAGTGAGGTGAACTTTATGAAATTAAAAAAGTACTCAATAATTATATTTTCGGTAGTTATAGTATTATTAGCTTTTTTTAGCTTAATAAAAGTAAATATAATAAATACAAAATCATTATCTCCAGTTGGTAACACTGATGATAATAAAAAAATTGTTAATACAGAGTTTGGTGAAGATTTTAATAATTTTATTCAAGATAATGCAGATGTTAAAATATATAATAAGGAAAACGGAGATTATTTATTGAATATAAATGATAATAATTTAAGAATTAAGAAAGAATCTGAATTAGTTAACTTTATAAAAGATAAATTTTATAAAGTTACAGATAGTTTAAAAAGCGTAATAATAAATATACAAAATTTAATACAAAAATTAATATCTTAAAATAAAGGCAGTTATATACCCTATAAATATTGACACTACCTAAGGAAAGTATGATATAATTTAGCTTGACTTTAATATATGGGGGTGAAATAACTGCTTTCTTACATAAGAAGGGCAGATTTTATATATGAAAAATTATAGACAAAAATTTATTAGAAATTTTTCAATAGTAGCACATATAGACCATGGTAAATCAACATTAGCAGATAGATTATTAGAAATTACAGGTACTTTAACAAAAAGAGAAATGGAAGAACAAGTACTTGATAATATGGAACTTGAAAGAGAAAGAGGAATAACAATAAAGTCTCAAGCTGCAAGACTTATATATAGAAAAGATAATGGAGAAGAGTATATATTAAATCTTATAGACACTCCAGGTCATGTAGACTTTACATATGAAGTATCAAGAAGTTTAGCTGCTTGTGAAGGGGCTGTATTAGTTGTTGATGCAACTCAAGGTATTCAAGCTCAAACATTAGCAAATTGTTATTTAGCATTAGACAATGATTTGGAAATAACACCTGTTATAAATAAAATAGATCTTCCATCAGCAAGACCTGATGAAATAAAACAAGAAATAGAAGATGTAATAGGTATTCCAGCAGAAGATGCTCCAATGATATCTGCAAAAACAGGATTAAATGTAGAAGAAGTATTAGAAGCTGTTGTGCGTGATATACCAGCTCCAAATGGAGATGAAGAAGCTCCGCTTAAAGCTTTAGTTTTTGATTCATATTATGATACATATAAAGGTGTTGTAAGTTATGTAAGAATTATAGATGGTACTGTAAAAAGAGGAACTAAAATAAAGTTTATGGCAACTAATAAAGTTTATGATGTAACTGAAGTTGGTGTATTTACTCCAGGCTTTTTACCAGTTAATGAATTAAAAGCTGGAGATGTTGGATACATTACAGCATCTATAAAAAATGTAAAGGATGCTAGAGTTGGTGATACTATAACTGAAAGTGGAAGAGAAACTAAAGATGCGCTTCCAGGTTATAAACCAGCAATTCCAATGGTATACTCAGGTATATATCCAGTAGATGGAGCAAAGTATGAAGAACTTAAAGAAGCACTTGAAAAGTTACAAATAAATGATGCAGCTTTAAATTTTGAACCTGAAACATCAGTAGCATTAGGTTTTGGATTTAGATGTGGATTTTTAGGTCTTTTACATATGGAAATAATTCAAGAGAGAATAGAAAGAGAATTTAATCTTGATATTATTACAACAGCACCATCAGTTATATACAAAATAAAGAAAACTGATGGAACAGTTTTAGATATAACAAATCCAACAAATCTACCAGAAATGAGTGAAGTAGATTATATGGAAGAACCTATTGTTAAAGCTTCAATAATTACTCCAACTGAATATGTAGGAGCTGTTATGGAACTTTGCCAAGAGAGAAGAGGAACATATATTGATATGCAATATATGGAAGAAACAAGAGCTGTAATTAATTATGATATACCTCTAAATGAAATAGTTTATGATTTTTTTGATACATTAAAATCAAAAACTAGAGGTTATGCATCATTAGATTATGAATTTAAAGGATACGAAAAAGCAGAGCTTTGTAAGCTTGATATTCTTTTAAATGGTGATGTAGTTGATGCTCTTTCAATGATAGTTCCAAAAGAAAGAGCTTATCATAAAGGTAGAGGAATAGCTGAAAAGCTTAAAGAAATTATTCCAAGACAACTTTTTGAAGTTCCAATACAAGCAGCTATTGGTTCAAAGATAATAGCTAGAGAAACAGTAAAGGCTATGAGAAAAGATGTTTTAGCTAAATGTTATGGCGGAGATATTTCAAGAAAGAGAAAACTTCTTGAAAAACAAAAAGAAGGTAAGAAGAGAATGAGACAAGTGGGTTCAGTTGAAGTTCCACAAGAAGCATTTATGTCAATATTAAAAGTAGATTAATTTATAGAGTCTAATACATTTTGTATTAGACTCTTATTTTTAATTTAAATAACATTTAATATGTGGAATTATTTATATCTTTTTGAATATACATTACTATAAGAAATTACGGAGGTGTGTATATTATGATAGAAATTAATTTAAGAGATGTAAATATAAAGTGTAAAAAGTTAAGAAAAGAAGGAATAATAACAGGTACACTAAAAAGAATAAACGGAGAAATAATTCCTATAAGTTTAAAAGGAAATAAAATAGATTCTTATATATTAAATAATGGATTCAATGAAGATTTAAAAGTAGTATTAAATGGAGAAGAAATAGTAACAAAAATTTATAGAGTTCAGAAAAATCTTCTTATTCACAATATAGATAATATAGATATATGGGAAAAGAAATGTTAAAATATGTTTAAGATATAATAAGGTTAAGTGAATTTTTAGTAAATATAAGGTATAATAAAACAAAGGAAAAGGAGGTTTATTAATGTTTTTAAAAGAGTTAAACAATAAAGAAGCAATAGCTTTTATAAATTTAGTAAATGAGTTTGCTAACATAGATCATGTACTTGCAAGAGAAGAAAAGAGACTAATAAAAGATTATTTGAAAGAACTTAATTTAGATTTAAGTAAAATTGGTGCGGTGTCTTATGATGAAGCACTAGAAATTTTAAAAAATAGTAAAGAAAGAATAAAAAGAATAGTTTATTTTGAATTAGTAGGATTAGCTTTAGTAGATGGTAATTATGGTGAAGTTGAAGTAGATTATTTAGATAAAATAGCAACTGATCTTGATATTAATAGATCACAAAAAATTGCCTTTGCAAATTATTTTTATAATTTTAAAGATATACATGACTTCTCAGTAATAGAAACTGAAAGCAAAGAACTTGAAAATTTAAAGAGACAAGCAGAAGCGTTATTATAAAATAATTTTTAAAATAAAGGGGAATCTAATTTAATAAGGATTAGATTCTTCTTTTTTGTTATAATAAATAAAATATATAAATATAGAGAAGAAGGTGATAAGGATGAAAGAAATTTCACTATATGTGCATATTCCTTTTTGTAAGCAGAAATGTCTTTATTGTGATTTCCCATCTTATGCAGGAAAAGAAAATTTAGAAGATAGTTATATAGATTCATTGATTAAAGAAATAAATTTAAAATGTAAAGGTAAAATTATAAAAACTTTATTTATAGGGGGAGGAACTCCTTCATACCTAAAAGAAGAAAATTTAAATAATTTATTAGTATGTTTAAACAGTTTAAAGTATAAAGAAGGTTCAGAAAAAACCATAGAATGTAATCCAGGAACTTTAACAAGTGAAAAGCTTAAAATAATTAAGGATAATGGTATAAATAGAATTAGTATGGGACTTCAAACTACAAATAATAATTTATTAAAAAAAATAGGAAGAATACATACAATGAAAGAATTTGAGGAAAATTATAATAGGGCAAGAGAATTCGGGTTTAATAATATAAATATAGATATAATGTTTGGACTTCCAAATCAAAGTGTATTAGATTATAAAAAGAGTTTAGAAGATATAGTAAAATTAAATCCAGAACATATATCTTGTTATAGTTTAATAATAGAACAAGGAACACCTTTTTATAATATGAATGAAAAGGGATTATTAAAATTACCAACTGAAGACGAAGAAAGGAAAATGTATAACATAACAAAGGATATATTAAAATCTAATGGTTATCATCAGTATGAAATATCAAATTACTCAAAGGAAAATAAAGAGTGCGAGCATAATAAAATTTATTGGAAACTTGAAGAGTATATAGGGGTAGGTGTATCTGCAAGCTCATATATAGATAGTAACAGAATAAAAAATATAGATGATATAAAAGAATACATAAATAAAATAAATAATAAAGAAGCAGTAGAAGAATCTATTATTAAAAATAGTAAAAAAGAAGATATGGAAGAATTTATGTTTTTAGGGCTTAGATTGATTAAAGGAATAGATAAAAATAATTTTAAGAGAAAGTTTGATAAAAATATAGAGGATGTATATGGTGATGTTATAAATAAAAATATAAAAAAAGGACTAATAGAGGATAAAGATAACTATATATATTTAACTTCTAAAGGTGTAGAAGTATCAAATTACGTTATGAGTGAATTTATTAAATAGTGATAGAAAAATGAAGCAATTAAAAGAAAAATAAATATAATATCATATAAATATCTTTAAAAGTTAAAATAAAGCAAATATTCTCGTTGACAAAAATATGTAACGAGAATATTATTTAAATATAGTCATTAGCACTCGTTGTTAGTGAGTGCTAACAAGTAGAGGTGATGATATGGTTATTGATGATAGAAAGATAAAAATATTAGAAGCTATTATCAATGATTACATTAAGACTGGTGAACCTGTTGGATCTAGAACAATAGCTAAAAACTATAATTTGGGTGTTGGTTCTGCAACAATAAGAAATGAAATGGCAGATTTAGAGGATATGGGGTACTTAGAACAACCTCATACTTCAGCAGGAAGAGTTCCATCTAGCAAAGGATATAGACTATATGTAGATAGTTTGATGGATAAACCAATTTTAAGTAAAGAAGAAGATTTAAAAATAAGAGAGTATGTTATAAACTCAGCAATGCTTGAGGTTAATAAGATAGTTAAAAATGCAAGTACTTTACTTTCAGAATTAACTCATCTTACATGTGTTGTAAAAACACCATCTCTTAGTATGAGTTGTATAAAATCAATTCAACTTATGAGAGTTGATAGTTCAAGTTTATTAGCAGTAATAGTTACTGATGGTGGACTTATAAAAAATCAAATAATAAAAGTAGATAAAGTACCTTCAATAAATATATTAAATAAGATGAATGAAGTATTAAATAAACGACTTGTAAATCTATCTATAGATGAAATTAACTTAGAAGTTATAAATCATTTAAAAATAGGTTTAGATGGTCAAGATGAAGTATTTAATGCAATAATTCCAGCACTTTATCAGTGCCTAAAAGAAGACGATACTTCAAGAGTTTTTATGGAAGGTGCAACTAATATATTCAACTTTCCTGAGTATAATGACATAGAAAATGCAAAAAGAATATTATCACTTCTTCATAATAAAGATTGCGTTGTGGAACTAATAGAACCTGAAAGCGATATAACAATAAAGATTGGTGATGAAAATTATCTTCCAGAAGCAAAAGAGTGTAGTGTTATATCAGCTGAGTATTCTTTAGGAGATAATGCAAAAGGTACTATTGGACTTATAGGACCTAGAAGAATTGATTATTCAAAGGTAATTGCAATAATGGCACAAGTCATGAAAGAGCTTAATCAAACTCTTAAAGGACAGTCTAAAAAATAAGAGAGACGAGGTGTGGGCAAAAAGTGAAAGAAAATTTAGAAAATCAAGAACAAGAAGTTAAAAATGAGGAAAACATAGTAGCTGAAGAAGAAATGACAAAAGAAAATTTAGATTCATCAAATGAAGAAGAGTTAAAAGAAGAGTCTCAAGTGGAAGATAATAAAGAAGAGGATGAGTTAAAAATGTTTAAAAAGACAAAGGAAGAAAATAAAAAGCTACAAAATGAACTTGAGACTTTAAAGGACAGACTTTTAAGACTTACAGCTGAATATGATAATTATAGAAAAAGAACAACAAAAGAAAAAGAAGGAATTTACACAGATGCATGTGTAGATGTATTAAAGGAAATAATTCCAAACCTTGATAACCTTGAAAGAGCTATCGAAGCTGATGGTAGTGTAGAAGATATGAAAAAAGGATTAGAAATGACACTTAAAGGTTTTAGAGGATCTCTAGAAAAGTTAGGTGTTGAAGAAATTATAACAGAAGAAGGTTTTGATCCTAATATGCATCAAGCAGTAATGCATATTCAAGATGAGAACTTTGGAGAAAATCAAGTAGCTGAAGTTTTCATGAAAGGTTATAAAAGAGGAGACAAAGTTATAAGACACTCTGTTGTAAAAGTTGCAAACTAAAAATAACATTTTAAAATATATTAAATTTAGAATTTAAATCAAATGAAAGTTTGAGTTAAGGAGGAATATATTATGGCAAAAATTATAGGAATTGACTTAGGAACTACAAATTCATGTGTAGCAGTTATGGAAGGTGGAGAACCTGTAGTTATAACTAACTCAGAAGGAGCAAGAACAACTCCATCAGTTGTTTCATTCCAAGCAAATGGAGAAAGACTAGTTGGTCAAGTTGCTAAAAGACAAGCGATTACAAATCCAGACAAAACAATAATCTCAATAAAGAGACATATGGGAACAGATTATAAGGTTGATATAGATGGAAAGAACTATACACCACAAGAAATATCAGCAATGGTACTTCAAAAATTAAAAGCAGATGCAGAAAGTTACTTAGGAGAAAAAGTAAATCAAGCAGTTATCACTGTTCCTGCATACTTTAATGATGCTCAAAGACAAGCAACAAAAGATGCTGGTAAAATAGCAGGACTTGAAGTGTTAAGAATAATAAATGAACCAACAGCAGCAGCTTTAGCTTATGGATTAGATAAAACAGAAGCAGAAGAAAAGGTATTAGTATATGACCTAGGTGGTGGTACTTTTGATGTATCTATACTAGAACTTGGCGATGGAGTATTTGAAGTACTATCAACAAATGGAGATACTCACTTAGGTGGAGATGACTTTGATAACAAAATAATGGACTATATTGCAGATACATTTAAAGCAGAAAATGGTATAGATTTAAGAGAAGATAAGATGGCACTTCAAAGATTAAAAGAAGCAGCTGAAAAAGCTAAAATTGAATTATCATCATCAACACAAACAAATATTAACTTACCATTTATAACAGCAGATGCAACAGGTCCTAAACATATAGATATGAATTTAACTAGAGCTAAATTCAATGAATTAACTCATGATTTAGTTCAAAGATCAATTGAACCAATGAAAAAAGCATTACAAGATGCATCATTATCAGTAAAAGACATTGATAAAGTATTATTAGTTGGTGGATCAACAAGAATACCAGCTGTTCAAGAAGCAGTTAAAAACTTTATAGGAAAAGAACCTTCAAAGGGAGTTAACCCAGATGAATGTGTTGCAATAGGTGCAGCTATTCAAGCAGGTGTATTAACAGGGGAAGTTAAAGACGTATTATTATTAGATGTTACACCATTAACATTAGGAATTGAAACTTTAGGAGGAGTTGCTACTCCACTTATAGAAAGAAATACAACAATTCCAGCTAAGAAGAGTCAAGTATTCTCAACAGCTGCAGATGGTCAAACATCAGTTGAAATTCACGTAGTTCAAGGTGAAAGACAAATGGCTGCTGATAATAAAACTTTAGGAAGATTTACATTATCAGGAATTGCACCAGCTCCAAGAGGAATTCCTCAAATCGAAGTTACATTTGATATAGATGCTAACGGTATAGTTAATGTATCAGCTATGGATAAAGGAACTGGTAAAGAAGCAAATATTACAATAACAGCATCAACTAACTTAACTGATGATGAAGTAGATAAGGCTGTTAAAGAAGCTGAAAAATTTGCTGAAGAAGACAAGAAGAGAAAAGAAACAATAGAAGTTAAAAATAATGCAGATCAAGTCGTTTATCAAACAGAAAAAACTTTAGAAGAACTTGGAGATAAAGTTTCAGCAGAAGATAAAGCAAAGGTTACTGAAAAATTAGAAGCTGTTAAGAAAGTTAAAGATGGAGACGATTTAGAAGCTATTAAGACTGCTGTTGATGAATTAACAAAAGAATTCTATGCAATTTCATCAAAAATATATCAAGAAGCAGGAGCACAAGGTGGAGCTCAAGGATTTGATCCAAATAACATGGGTGGAGCTCAAGGATCTCAAGAAGCACCACATGATGATAATGTTGTAGATGCAGATTTTAAAGTAGAAGATGATAAGTAGTTGTAAATAAACTACAATACCTTTATAATAACAAAGGGGAAGGCAGTACTCGTCTTCCCTTTTGTAAAGTTTAATAATATAAATTTATAATAATATGGTGGTGAAATAGATGGCGCAAAAAGACTATTATGAAATTCTTGGTTTACAAAAGGGTGCAAGTGATGCAGAAATAAAAAAGGCCTTTAGAAAGCTAGCTATAAAATACCATCCTGATAAAAATCAAGGAAATGCTGAAGCAGAACAAAAATTTAAGGAAATAAATGAAGCTTATCAAGTACTTTCAGATCCAGAGAAAAAAGCTAGATATGATCAATTTGGAACAGCTGATTTTGATGGAAGTGGATTTGGAGCAGGAGCAGGTGGATTCGGAGGTTTCGATTTTTCAGATATCGGAGGCTTCGGAGATATATTTGATTCATTCTTTGGAGGCGGTGGCGGAAGTTCAGCTAGAAATAATGGACCAAGAAGAGGAGCCGATATTGAATATACAATAAGACTAACATTTGAAGAAGCTATAAAAGGCGTAGAAAAAGAAATATCAATTACAAGAAGTGAAAATTGTGAAAGTTGTCATGGAACAGGTGCTAAAGCAGGAACAACACCAAAAACATGTCCAACTTGTCATGGAACAGGACAAATTAGAGTTCAAAGACAAACACCTCTTGGAAGTTTCGTAAGCACAACAACATGTGATCAATGTCATGGAACAGGTAAGATTATAGAAGAACCATGTGAAACATGTAAAGGAAAAGGTAAAGTTAGAAAGCATAGAAAAATAAAAGTTAATATACCAGCAGGTGTAGATACAGGAAATGTAATTCCACTTAGAGGACAAGGTGAGGATGGTACTAATGGAGGTCCAGCAGGAGATCTTTATATTAATATAATTGTATCAGCATCTTCTAAGTTTAAAAGAAAAGGAATAGATATATATGTTGATACTCATGTATCTATGGCTAAAGCAGCTTTAGGTACTGAGATAACTGTTGAAACTGTAGATGGAAATGTTAAGTATACAGTTCCAGCTGGAACTCAATCTGGAACATTATTTAGGTTAAAAGGAAAAGGTGTTCCTAGAGTTAATGGAGGCGGAAGAGGAGATCAATATGTAAAAGTAATAGTTGATATTCCTAAAAAGCTTAATGAAAAGCAAAAAGAAGCTTTAATGATGTTTATGGAAGCATCAGGAGAAAAGGTAGATGGAAAAGAGCATCATAAAAAAGGATTAAGAGATTTATTTAAATAAATCTAAAAAGGCTACTATTTTAAGTAGCCTTTTTTGTAATATAAATATATAAATTGTTAAAAAGATATTTTATAACCTATTGATAAATGTAATTTAAAGTATTTTATATATTGGTAGTAGTAACCTTGACATAATCTTAAGAAAAAGGTTAAAATTATTTATTAGTTTATTAGTGACATATTAGAAAGGAATGATTTTCATGGAAGGATCATGGATAGAGATAAAAGTTATTACAACAAGTGAGGCACTTGAGCCAATAGAAGGGATTTTTTACATATTAGATTGCAAAGGAGTTTCAGTTGAAGATCCAAATGACATATTAGGTAGAGAACAAGGTCCTTTAACTTGGGATTTTGCAGATATAAATGTTTTAGAACATAAAGGTAAATTTGCTGTTGTAAAAGGATATTTTTCAGAAGAAGACAACATAGATGAAGTTGTTAAATATGTTAAAGAGAAAGTAGAAGAAATAAGAAATATGGGCTTTAACGTTGGAGAAGGAAGAGTTGAAGTTTCTAAAACTCATGAAGAAGATTGGGCAAATAATTGGAAAAAGTATTATAAACCATCTAAAGTTGGAGACCAAATAGTTGTAAAACCAATATGGGAAGAATACGAACAAAAAGATGGAGAATTAGTTGTAGAATTAGATCCGGGAATGGCATTTGGAACAGGTGACCACGAAACAACAAGAATGTGTATACAAGCACTTGAAAAATATGTTCAAAAAGATAGTATAGTATTTGATGTTGGAACAGGTTCAGGAATTCTTGCAATAGCTGCAGCTAAGCTTGGAGCTAAAAAAGCTATTGGGGTAGATTTAGATCCAGTTGCAGTTGAGTCAGCAAAGGAAAATGTAGAATACAATAATTTAGATAATATAGAAGTTCTTTATGGAAACTTAGTTGAAGTTATAGATGGGAAAGCTGATATAGTTGTAGCTAATATTATTGCAGAAGTAATATGTATATTAATAGATGATGTTAAGAGAGTTTTAAAAGAAGGTGGAATATTTATAACATCAGGTATAATTCATGATAGAGTTGATATGGTTACATCTAAGCTTGAAGAAAGTGGTTTTGAAGTAATTAAAGTTAACAAAGACGGAGAATGGAACTGCATAATTGCAAAATCAAAATAAAGGTTAGGTGATTATTTAATGCATAAGTTTTTTACACCATCAGAGTATGTATTTGGAGATTATGCCAAAATAATAGGTGATGATGTTAAGCATATATATAAAGTTTTAAGACTTTCAGAAGGTGAAGAGGTAGTCTTAAATGATTGTAATGGAACAGAGTATTTAGCTAAAATCAATGAAGTTACAAAAAGTGAAGTAATTTTAGATATAGTTAAAAAGTTAGATTTAAATAATGAAAGTAATATTGAAATAGTTTTATTTCAAGGGATGCCAAAAGCGCAAAAAATGGATTTAATAGTTCAAAAAGGAACAGAACTTGGAATAACAAAATTTGTTCCTTTAATTACTGATAGAGTTGATGTAAAATTAAAAGGCGATTTTAAAAAATTAGATAGATTAAATAGAATAGCACTTGAGGCTTGTAAGCAAAGTAAAAGAAGTATAATTCCAAGGGTTTTAGAACCTATAAAAATTAATGATTTAATAAAAGAAATAAAAGAATTTGATTTACTTATAGTACCTTATGAAAATAAAGAAGATTTTGGTATAAAATCTTTGATGAAGGATTTAGATAAAAATTCTATAAAGAGAATTGGAATTGTTGTAGGGCCAGAAGGTGGATTTGAAGAAGCAGAAATAGAAAAGTTAAAGACAGAGGGAGCATATATTATAACTCTAGGAAAAAGAATTCTTAGAACAGAAACAGCAGGTTTTGTTGCTACCTCATTGATTCAATATGAATTAGGTGACTTAGGAGGAAAGATTTAATGAAGGTTGCATTTGCTACATTAGGATGTAGAGTAAATATGTATGAATCAGAAGCTATGACTGAAAAATTTGTAAGAGAAGGATATGAAGTTGTAGATTTTTCAGAAGTTTCAGATGTATATGTTGTAAATACATGTTCTGTTACTAATATGGGAGATAAAAAATCAAGACAAATTATAGGTAGAGCTAGAAGATTAAATCCTGAAGCTATAATAGCAGTTGTAGGTTGTTATTCACAAATAGCGCCAAAAGAAGTTTCAGGAATAGAAGGTGTAGATGTAGTTCTTGGTACTAGAAATAAAGGAGACATAGTATACTATGTAAATAAAGCTAGGGATGAAAAGAAACCTCAAGTTAAAGTTGGGGCAGTACTTAGAAATAAACAATTTGAGGAATTAAAAATAGAAGATTATAGAGATAAAACTAGAGCGTTTTTAAAAATACAAGATGGATGTAATAGGTTTTGTGCATATTGTTTAATACCATATACTAGAGGCGCAGTTTGCTCAAAAGATTTCAATAATGTATTAAATGAAGTAAGAGAACTTGCAAATCATGGTTTTAAAGAAGTAATTTTATCTGGTATACATACAGCATCATATGGATTAGATTTAGAAGGTAATGTTGATTTAGTAACGTTATTAGAAGAAATAGAAAAGATAGATGGAATAGAAAGAGTTAGAATAGGTTCAATAGAGCCAGCATTCTTTACTGATGAAGTTGTAGAAAAAATAAAAAACATGAAAAAATTATGCCCACAATTCCATTTATCACTTCAAAGTGGTTGTAATTCCACATTAAAAAGAATGAATAGAAGATATTCAGCAGAAGAATATGAAAGAATAGTTAATGTTTTAAGAGAAAATTTAAAGGATGCTTCAATAACAACTGATGTAATTGTCGGATTTCCAGGAGAAACTAATGAAGAGTTTGAAGAAACATATGAATTTTTAAAAAGAAATAAATTAACTAAAACTCATATATTTAAATTTAGCCCAAGAACTGGAACTAAAGCAGCTACAATGGAAAACCAAATAGATGGAAATATAAAAGAAGAGAGAAGCAAAAGATTAATAGAACTTAATAATATAAATGAAAAAGCTTATACTGATAGTTTAATGGGAAGAGAAATGGGAGTTTTAATTGAGCAGGAAGTTAAAGGCTTAGATGGAATATTTGAAGGGTATACTAGAAATTATGTTAAGGTTCATGTTCATGGTGCATCTAAAGATGATATTGGAAATATAATAAAAGTAAAACTTTTTGAATCAAAGGGTGACTATGCAGAAGGAAAAGTGGTAAAATAATAAGGTAACTACTCTGTAAAGGGGGTGAACTTATGACAGATTGTATTTTTTGTAAAATAGTAAAAGGTGAAATTCCTTCAAAGAAAATATACGAAGATGATTTAGTTTATGCATTTTATGATATAAGTCCAGAGGCACCGGTTCATTTTTTAGTAATACCAAAGGAACATATAAAAAGTGCTAATATGATTTCAAACGAAAATTCTCATATAATAGCACATATTTTTGAAGTTATAAATAAAATAACAAGTGAGTTAGGTATTGCTGAGGATGGATATAGAATAGTAAATAACTGTGGAGTGTTAGGTGGGCAAACAGTAGATCATATGCATTTCCATGTTTTAGGTGGAAGAGAATTAAAATGGCCACCAGGTTAAAAATGTTTACGTAAAATGTTGACATAAATAACAAAACTAATGTATAATATAGCTTGTGTTATTAAGCCCGTAGCTGATTGAATTTATAATTTAAGCTAGCGGAGGGAGGGATAATAGATGTCAGAAATAAAAGTTGGAGAAAACGAAACACTTGAAAGTGCATTAAGAAGATTCAAGAGAAAATGCGCTAGAGCTGGAGTTCTTTCAGAAGTAAGAAAGAGAGAACACTACGAAAAACCAAGCGTAAAGAAGAAAAAGAAATCAGAAGCTGCTAGAAAGAGAAAGTTCAAGTAGTATTTTGAAAGAAGGTATAAAAATGCCAGGAATTAAAGAGAGACTTCAAGAAGATTGGAAAACTGCTTTAAAGGCAAAAGACAAGTTTAAAGCTAATGTATTAAGTACCGCTAAATCTGCTATTTTATTAGCTGAAAAAACAACTGGTAAACCAGTAGAAGAAAGCGAAATAATTGAAATATTAGCAAAAGAAGTCAAGCAAAGAAGAGAAGCTGTGCTTGAGTTTGAAAAAGGTAACAGACAAGATTTAGTAGATGAAGCTAATGCTGAAATCAGTATCTTGCTAGATTACCTTCCTCAGCAATTAAGCGAAGACGAAATTTTAAAGATAGTAGAAGAATCAGCTACAGAAGCGGGTGCATGTAGCATAAAAGACATGGGAAAAGTTATGGCGTTAGTTAGACCTAAGACAGTTGGTAAAGCTGATGGCAAGCTTGTAAGTCAATTAGTTAAAAATTATTTAAATAATAAATAATAAATAGCAAAAGAGCTCTTATGGAGCTCTTTTTGTTATTTATTAAAAAAGGAGAGTTTAAAAACTCTCCTTTTTTGTAATTAAAATTATTTAGAAATCATAAATTACTATGATAGGAGTATTTGTAAAGGGAGGTTTTATTTTGAGAGAGAGTATAAATAAAAAAAAGAATAACATTATAGAAAAAATAGATTTACCTAAAGATGTTATTTTGAATTTACCTAAGATAACTGTTGTAGGTAGAGAAGAAATAAGTATAGAAAATCATAAGGGAATAGATTCTTTTGATAAAGAGTTTATAAAAGTAAAAACTAATATAGGTCTTGTAAAAATTGAGGGTGAAAATTTTGAAATATTATATATAGCATCTGAAACAATAGTTTTAAGTGGAAGGTTTAAAGCAATATCATATGAAGGTATTGAAATATGAGGTACTATGCAAAAAAAATATCTATAATAACAGTTGAAGTTACTTGTATGAATACAGAACAAATATTAAATGGACTATGGAAAAGTGGTATAAAGGTTAATAAAATAAAGAGAATAGATGCTGTTACTTTAAATATGGATATATATGGAGATGATTATGAAGATTTAAAGACAATAGTTAAAAGGTGTAATGGAAAAACTAAAATTTTAAAAAGAAAAGGAAAAATAATAAATATATCGAAATTAAAAAGAAAGATAACATTTACTATAGGTGGAGTTTTATTCTTTTTTATATTGTTTATATTATCAACAAGAATATGGGCAATAGATATATATACAGAAAAAAATGTTACTCCATTTGAAATAAGAAAAATATTAAATGAATTTGGAATAAAGCAAGGTATTGGGAAAAGTGAAGTTGATGTTTATAGCTTAGAGAAAAAACTTGAAGATATACATGATGAAATATTATGGGTTAGGGCAAGAATTGAAGGTTCTACTTTAAAAGTTAAAATAGAAGAAAAAGTAAATCCACCAGATTTTTTAGAAAATTATAATAAAGAAATATTAGCTAAAAAGGATGGAGAAGTAAAAAGAGTATATACTCAATTTGGTACAGCAGCAGTAAATCCAGGAGATATGGTTAAAAAGGGTGATGTTTTAATATATCCATATGATGGCCTTTTAGAAGAAAAATATGAAGTTGAACCTAAAGGAAGCGTTATAGCTAATGTTTTTTACGAGAGAAGTTTAGAAGTTCAAATAAAAGGTAAAAAGTTAGAGAAAACAGGAAGAGAGGATAAAGATTTATATTTAAACTTATGGGGAAAGAAAATTTACTTAAAAAAGGCTACAAATTCATTTGGAAATTATGATAAAATAGTAGATAATACTGGATTTGTTAAGTCTATTACTTATTGTGAAATGGCAGAAAGGGAAATGAATTTAGATGAAGATAGCGTAGTGAATGACTCTTTAAATAAGTTAGAAAACCTTCTATTAAAGGATCTTAGTAATGAAGCTAAAATAATAAAGAGAAATCATAAAGTTAAAAGTATAAAAGATGGAAAGATACAAATAATTGCACAATTTGTAGTTGAAGAAAACATAGCGTAAATTTAAGTAATATGTAATTGATAAGAAGGTGATAAACATTGAATATAAAAGAAAAGTTATTTTTAAATAAAAGTCTATCAAAAAAGTCTAAAAAATTATATATTAAAACATTAGTTAATATAGTTACAATACTTATAACATATATATTGCTTATAACGGCAATAGCACCTAAACAGTATGATTTAAAGGAAGGTGAAATAGCTAGAGTTGATATAAAGGCACCAAGAGATACTGTAAATGAAATAGCTACAAATGAAAGAATAAAAGAAGCAACTGAAAAAATAGATAAGCCTTATACTTCAAAGGGTGAAATTAGGACGGAAGCCTTAAAAAATATAGATAATGTTTTAAACAAAGTTATAAATTTAAAAGCAACAGTGGAAAATGAAAATGATAAATTAAAAGAATTATTGAAGTTAGATAACAAATATTTAAATGAAAATGATTATAAAGTATTAATTTCACTTTCTGATTCTAAACTTAATGATATAAAGTTTGAATTAAATACAATAATAAATGAAGTTTATCAAACGAATATAGAGGATGGAAATGCTGAAAGTTTAAATAATGCAATAGATCTTGCAAACAAACAAATTGAAGCAACAGATACTAAGCCTTCTGTTAAAAAGGTTCTTAAAAAGTTAGTTATACCTGAAATAAAACCAAATTTCTTTTATGATAAAGAAAAAACAGAAGAGTTAATAAAAGAGGTTCAAAAGAATGTACCTAAAGTAATAATTAAGAAAAATCAAACAATAGTAAGTGAGGGAGAACCTGTAACAGCAGAACAGATAGAAATATTAAAAGATTTAGGTATTTTAGATCAAAATGGAGGGGGAAGCTTTTTACTTCTTTATTCAATGCTTGCTATATTTACTGTTGTAACATTCTTTATTCAATATTTTTATATATATAAATATCATAAAAATGTATATAAAAATACTAAGCTTGTTGTACTTATAAATATAATAAATATATTTAGTTTTATATTAGCTAGAGTTATTGGAGAAATTTCTCCCTTTGTTATTCCTCTAGCATGCGCACCAATACTTATTACTTTACTTATTGATTATAAGTTATCTCTTATAGTTTGTAGTATTAATGTAATAATTATAAGTGCATTAGTTAATTTTAATCCACAAATAATGATTCTTGGAATATTAAATGCTATTTTAGGAGCTATAAGCTTTAGAAAGATGCAACAAAGAAATGATATTTTTTATTCATCAATATGGCTCATGATAATAAGTGCTATAATTACATTTACAACAGGGGTATTATTATCAAACAACTTTAAAGAAATATTTATTTTTAGTGGATTATCAGCAGTAGGAGTTATTTTTTCGGCAATACTTTCTATAGGTGTATTACCGTTTTTGGAATCAAGTTTTGATGTTGTAACAACACTTAAGCTTTTAGAACTTTCAAATCCTAATAATCCGTTACTTAAAAAGCTTTTGATGGAAGCTCCTGGAACTTATCATCATAGTATGTTAGTTGCTAATTTAGCAGAAATGGCTGCAGAAGAAGTTAATGCTAATCCTGTAATAGCTAGAGTAGGTGCTTATTTCCATGATGTTGGTAAGACAAAAAGACCATATTTTTTTGGTGAAAATCAATTTGGAAAAGAGAATCCTCATGACAAAATTACAGCTAATTTGAGTACATTAATAATAACTTCTCATGTTAAAGATGGTGTTGAACTTGCAAAAGAATATAATATACCTGATGTTATAAAAGATATAATAGAACAACATCATGGAACAACATTAGTAAAATACTTTTATTATAAAATGAAAAATAGTTCTGAAAATCCAGAAGAGGTAAATGAAGAAGATTTTAGATATCCAGGTCCAATACCAAGTAGTAAAGAAGCTGGAATAATAATGTTAGCAGATAGTACAGAGGCAGCGGTTAGATCAATATCTGAACCAACTAAAGGTAAAATTGAGGAAATGGTAAATAATATAATAAAGGATAAACTTTATTCAGGACAGTTAGATAATTGTGATTTGACACTTAAAGATTTAGAAACTATTAGAAAATGTTTCTTAAAGGCTTTATATGGCATATACCATCAGCGTATAGAATATCCAAGTGAAAAAAAAGAGAAAAATAATTAATTGTTATGGGGAGTATTAAACTCCCCATAATTTAGTTTATAATATAAATATAAAATAAATATAAAGGGAGAAAAAATATGATATATGTAGATAATAGACAAGATAAAATAAATGTAACAGAAGAATTTATTAATAAGTTAGAAAGAGTAATAAATTTTGCTCTAAAAGAAGAAGAAGTTAATGTAGATTGTGAAATATCTATGTTATTTGTTGATAATAATGAAATAAAAGAAATAAATAATGATACAAGAGGAATAGATAGAGCAACAGATGTTTTATCATTTCCAATGTTAGATTATGAAGATAAAAAGGTATTTAAAGAAATATATTTAAATAAGGAATTTGATGAAACATTTTTAGATGGAGAAGAATTAGTTTTAGGTGATATAGTTTTATCTTTAGAGAGAGCTTTAGAGCAAAGTGAAGAATACAATCATTCCTTTGAAAGAGAAGCATGCTATTTAGTAGTTCATTCAGTTTTACATCTTTTAGGTTATGATCACATGGAAGAAGATGAGAAAAAAATAATGAGAAAAAGGGAAGAAGAAATACTTGGCAAATTAAATATTAGTAGATAATAAATAAGGGTGATTTTATGAGATTAAAAAAGATGGTTGATAGTTTTAATAATGCTATAGATGGGGTTATTTATACTGTTAGAACTCAAAGGAATATGAAAATTCATATGGTAGTTTCTGTATTAGTTCTTATAGCATGTTTATTTTTTGATGTTTCAAAAATAGAATTTTTAATTTTAGCAATAACTATATCTATGGTAATAAGTGCAGAGCTTTTTAATACAGCTATAGAATCAGTTGTTGATATGAATACAAATTATTATCATCCTTTAGCTAAGATAGCAAAAAATGTTGCGGCAGGAGCTGTAATAATTACAGCCATAAATGCTGTTGTAGTTGGTTATGTTATCTTTTGGGATAAATTATCTAATTTTTCATTTATATTGCTTCATAAAATAAAGAGTTCAGAGCCTTATACAATATTTATAGTATTAGTTGTAGTTTGTATCTTAACGATAATAGTAAAAGCTATATTTGGAGAAGGAACACCTCTTAAAGGTGGTATGCCAAGTGGACATAGTGCTTTAGCTTTTTCTATAGCTACTGCTATCTCTTTAATAACAGAAGAACCTATATGTATAGTTTTGAGTTTTATTATGGCACTTATTACAGCGCAAAGCAGGGTTGATTCTGAAGTACATTCTTCATTAGAAGTTTTAGTTGGAGCTATTTTTGGTATATTAGTTACACTACTTATATTTACGATATTTAATGGGTAAACATATATATATAACTTTTTAAATTTCATTATTAGTGATATAATATATAGCACATATAGTTAAATAGATTATACAATTTAAAGCGAGGGATTTTATATGGTTAATGAAAATTTAATAAAAGAAGCTATAAATGTAAGAGAAAAAGCATATTGTCCATATTCAAACTTTAAAGTTGGAGCAGCAGCTCTTTTTGAAGATGGAAATATATATACAGGATGCAATATAGAAAATGCATCATATGGAGCTACAAATTGTGCAGAACGTAGTGCTATCTTTAATGGAGTTTCTAAAGGAAATAGAGTTCTTAAAGCTCTTGCACTTATAGGAGATACAAATAGCTATACTTATCCTTGTGGAATTTGCAGACAGGTTATAACTGAATTTGCAGAAGACGAAAATATAAAAATTTATATAATAAAAAATGAAAATGACTATATAGAAAAAACTTTAGAAGAGTTAATGCCAGGTTCCTTTACAAAGAAGGATCTAGAGTAACAGGAGGAAAAATGTTTAAATCAGGATTTGTTTCAATTGTAGGAAGACCAAATGTTGGAAAATCTACATTAATGAATTATATAATGGGTGAGAAGCTTTCAATAGTTTCTAATAAACCACAAACAACAAGAAATAATATACAGACAATATTAACAACAGATGATTATCAAATGATTTTCGTTGATACACCAGGTATTCATAAGCCTAAACATAAGCTTGGAGAATACATGGTTAATTCAGCAAAGGAATCAACTAAAGATGTTGATTTAATTCTTTTCTTAACTAATCCAGGTGAGGAGATTGGAAGAGGAGATAAATTTATACTAGAATCATTAAGAGATAAAAAAGCTCCAGTTTTTTTAGTTATAAATAAAGTTGATGAATTTAGTAAAGAAACTGTAGCTAAAACATTAGTAGAGTTTTCAAAAGAGTTTGATTTTAAAGAAATAATTCCTATATCAGCAATGAAAGGAAAAAATGTTGATAAATTATTAGAACTTATGGTAGCAGAATTACCAGAAGGTCCTAAATATTATCCGGAAGATATGATAACTGATGTTCAAGAAAGATTTGTAGTATCAGAAATAGTAAGAGAAAAGGCTCTTAGAACATTAAGAGATGAAGTTCCACATGGTATAGCAGTAGATGTAATACAAATGAAACAAAAAGAAAATGGAACTTATCATATTGAAGTTGACTTAATATGCGAAAAAGATTCTCATAAAGGAATAATAATAGGGAAAAATGGGCAATGTTTAAAAAGAATAGGTGAATCTTCAAGATATGAATTAGAAAGATTTTTAAGAAGCAAAGTTAATATAAAAATATGGGTTAAAGTAAGAAAAGAATGGAGAGACAACCAAATATTGCTTAAGGAACTTGGATATAAAAAGCTTAAGTAAATATTTGGAGGTTGATTTTAATTGTCTTTAATAAATACAAGAGGTGTTATTATTAAAGCTCTTGATTATAAAGAAAATGATAAGTTAATCTGGATTTACACTGAAGGGTTAGGTAAAATTACAGCTGTAGCTAGGGGAGCAAAAAAAAGTAAGAGTGGTTTATTTGCAATTACACTTCCACTTTGCTATGGAGATTATACAATATTTAAAGGTAAAAATTTATCTAATATTCAAGAAGGTAAAATAATTAATTCGTTTCAAGGCCTTATGAGTAACTTAGATAAGCTTACATATTCATCATATTTATGTGAGCTTATTGATATAGCATTAGTAGAGGGAGAGAGGAACTTATATCTTTACAAAGAGTTTATAACTACACTATATCTTTTAGATACTGATGCTATAGATTATGAGTTGCTTATAAGGTCCTTTGAATTAAAACTTTTAAAAGCTACTGGATATGGAGTGGTATTAGACTATTGTGTAAATTGTAGAAAAAAAATAAATGTATCAAATTATATAAGTCTTTCTAATTTTGGAGGAGTTTGTGATGAATGCGAAAAAACTCATGGACTTTATGTTTCAAAGGGATGCTATAATTCATTAAAATTTTTATCTAATACTACTGCAGATAAAATTTTTAGACTTAATTTATCAAAAGATATAAAAAAAGAAATTGAGAGAGTTACAAGCTTTATAATATCATCAAATTATTCAAAAAAACCTAAAAGTTTAGAGATGCTAAATTACTTAAAGGAGTGATAATTTATGAAAGAAATTACTTTAGAAAAAGTAGACCAAATAAGAGAAAGAACAGGAGTTACTTATGAAGCTGCAAAAAAAGCATTAGAACTTAATGATGGGGATGTTTTAGAAGCTTTAATATATATAGAAAATAGTGTTGTAGTACCATTTGCTGAAGAAAATTCAAGTAAAAATGATAATGAAAAAAAATCATTAACTATTGATGAGCTTAAAACATGGTTAAAGGATATTATAGAAAAAGGAAATGTAAGTAGAATAAGGGTAAAAAAAGATAATGAGTTAATTGTAGATGTCCCAGTAAATGCTGGAATAGCAGCAACAGTTATAGCTGTTATTATTCCGCCTATACTAGCTTTTGGAGTAATTGCAGCTGTTGCAACTAAGTTAACTATTGAAATAATAAAATCTGATGGAAGTATTGAAGTTGTAAATAAGTATGTTGAAAGTGCAGCCAAAGAAGTTAAGGGTAAGGCATTAAATTTTACTGAAATGGTTAAAGATAAAATAAATAGTACAAAAAACAAAAAGAACAAAACTAATGTTTATAGTGGAGAAGATACTGTATATACATATACAGTAAATTTTGATGATAAAGAATAATTAAAATACAAAATAATCAAAACTATAAAATTTTTAAGATAAAATCAATTAACAAGGAATATTTTATAAATTAATTACAAAAAATGGGAAAAGTTATGACAAAAATGGAATTGAGTGGTATAATTATATTATAATTTCAAAAAATAACAATTTATTCAATATTCCTTGTATTAGAAAGAGGGATCGATTTTGAAATTGTCAGAAAGACAAGAGGAGATAATTAAGCTAGTAAAAGAAGGACAGCCTATAACTAGCGAAGCTTTAGCAGAGAAACTAGGGGTAACGAGAGCTGCCTTAAGAGCTGATCTTGCAATATTGACGATGATAGGTACATTAGATGCAAGACCTAAGGTTGGATATGTATACTCAAATAAACCAAAGAGTAGTTTAGTAAATGAATATATAAATGAAATAAAGGTTAAAGATATTATGTCCAAACCTTCTATAGTGAATGAAAGTACAACAGTTTACGATGCAATCGTATACTTGTTTTTGAATGATGTAGGAACTTTATTTGTTGAAAATGCAGGAGTTTTAACTGGTGCAGTTTCAAGAAAAGATTTTCTTAAAATTGCAATAGGAGGCACGGATATTCATAGAGTACCTGTAGGTGTGATAATGACTAGAATGCCTAACATAGTATGTGGCACAGTTGATGATCCAGCTTATGATATAGCAAAAAAAATAATAGAACATGAAATTGATAGTATTCCAATTGTTGAAAAAATTATGGTAGAAGATAAAGAACAATACAAAATAGTGGGTAAAGTGTCAAAAACTAACGTTACAAGGTTATTTGTTAAACTAGGGAATAATAAATAATTAAACTTAGCTAACTACGGTAATATTGCCGATAGTATAGATAACATTAGTATTGAACGGAGGAGTATTGAGATGGAAAAAAAGTACGTTTATCTTTTTAAGGAAGGAAATGCGTCAATGAAAAATTTGCTAGGTGGAAAGGGTGCCAATCTAGCGGAAATGTCAAGTCTTGGAGTACCAGTTCCACAAGGATTTACAGTTACAACAGAGGCTTGTAATAAATATTATGAAGATGGGAAAATAATTGCGTCTTCAATAATAGAAGAAATAGAAAAATCTATGAAGGAATTAGAAAAAGTTACTGGAAAGGAGTTTGGAAGTACTGAAAATCCACTTCTTGTTTCAGTAAGATCAGGGGCTAGGGTTTCAATGCCTGGTATGATGGATACCATATTAAATCTTGGGTTAAATGATGCTTCTGTTGAGGCTATGGCAAAGGCTACAAATAATCCTAGATTTGCTTATGATTCATATAGAAGATTTATTCAAATGTTCTCAGATGTTGTTATGGGAATTGAAAAGAGATTATTTGAAAATAAAATTGATGAAATGAAAGAGCGTAATGGAGTTGAATTTGATACAGAGTTAACTGCAGAGGATTTAAAAGAGCTTGTTTCAATGTATAAACAAATATATGTAAAAGAAAAAGGGGAAGAATTCCCTCAAGATCCAAAAACACAATTAATTGAAGCGGTAACTGCTGTATTTAGATCATGGAATAATCCAAGAGCTATAGTATATAGAAGATTAAATGATATACCAGGTGAATGGGGAACAGCAGTAAATGTTCAAGAAATGGTATTTGGTAATAAAGGAGAAACTTCAGGAACAGGAGTTGTATTCTCAAGAAATCCAGCAAATGGAGAAAATGAAATTTATGGAGAATATTTAATGAATGCCCAAGGAGAAGATGTTGTTGCAGGAATAAGAACACCTCTTCCTATAAAGAAACTAGAAGAACAAAATCCTAAAATATATAAAGAATTTGTTGACATAGTTAACATATTAGAAAAGCATTATAAAGATATGCAAGATATGGAAATAACAATTGAAGAAGGAAAATTATATTTCCTTCAAACTAGAAATGGTAAAAGAACAGCTCAATCAGCACTTAAGATTGCAGTTGACTTAGTAGATGAAGGTATGATTTCAAAAGAAGAGGCAATACTTAAAGTTGAGCCAAAACAATTAGATACACTTCTTCATCCAACGTTTTATGATGATGATTTAAAGAAAGCAAATCCTATAGCAAAAGGATTACCTGCATCACCAGGTGCTGCATGTGGTAAAATAGCATTTACTGCAGAAGAAGCAAAAGAGAGAGCAGCAAATGGAGAACAAGTAGTTTTAGTTAGACTTGAAACATCACCAGAAGATATAGAAGGTATGATAGCAGCAGAAGGAATACTTACTGTTAGAGGAGGTATGACTTCACATGCAGCTGTTGTAGCTAGAGGAATGGGAACTTGTTGTGTTGCAGGATGCGGAGATTTAAAAGTAAATGAAGAAAATAAGACTTTAGAAGTTAATGGAAAAGTTTATACTGATAAAGATTATATTTCAATAGATGGAACTACTGGAAATGTATATGGAGAAAAAATAAAAACAGTTACTCCAGAAATAACAGGACACTTTAAAACTTTCATGGAGTGGGTTGATGAAATAAGAGCATTAAAGGTTAGAACTAATGCTGATACTCCAAGAGATGCTAAACAAGCTGTAGAATTTGGAGCAGAAGGAATAGGTCTTTGTAGAACAGAGCATATGTTCTTTGCTGAAGATAGAATTTTAGCTGTTAGAGAAATGATAATAGCTAAAACAGTAGAAGAAAGAAGAAAAGCACTTAATAAAATACTTCCAATGCAAAGAGCAGATTTTATAGGAATATATGAAGCTCTTAAAGGTATGCCAGCTACAATAAGACTTTTGGATCCACCACTACATGAATTCTTACCTCATACTGATGAAGATATGAAAGCATTAGCTAAAGAATTAAATATTGATGTATCAGAAATAAAAAATGCTGTAGAGAGTAAACATGAATTTAATCCAATGATGGGACATAGAGGTTGTCGTCTTGCAGTAACTTATCCTGAAATTGCAGAAATGCAAACAAGAGCAATTATTGAAGCTGCAATAGCTGTTAATGTTGAAAGAGGATATAATGTAATACCAGAAATTATGATTCCATTAGTTGGAGAACTTAAAGAATTAAAATATGTTAAAGATGTAGTTGTTAAAACAGCAGAATTAGTTATGGATGAAAAAGGAACTAAGATAGAATACAAAGTTGGAACTATGATAGAAATTCCAAGAGCTTGTATTACTGCTGATGAAATAGCAAAAGAAGCAGAATTCTTCTCATTTGGTACAAACGATTTAACTCAAATGACTTTCGGATTTTCAAGAGATGATGCAGCTAAATTCTTAGGTTCATATTATGAAAAAGGAATTTATGAGCAAGATCCATTTGCAAAACTTGATCAAAATGGAGTTGGACAATTAGTTAAAATGGCAGTAGATAAAGGTAAATCAACAAGAGAAAATATAAAACTTGGTATATGTGGAGAACATGGTGGAGATCCTTCATCTGTTGAATTCTTCCATAATATAGGTTTAGATTATGTATCTTGTTCACCATTTAGGGTTCCACTTGCAAGACTTGCAGCAGCTCAAGCACAAGTAAAGAATAAAAGATAAGTAAAAAAGTCCTAGAGAATTTATTCTCTAGGACTTTTTTAAAGTTTAAATCCATATTCAGATTCTATTCTAGGTATTATTTCATTAATGAATTTAAGATGAAAATAAGTTTTATCATTAGATTTTTGTAGAAGAGCAAAAAATGCATCTTTATTGCATTTATTTAAGTTTTTATAATAATCTCTTGATATTTTCCAAAATTTTTGCGGAAAGGCAACATATGCTAAAATATATCTTAAATCAGAAGGGGTAAGATTAGTTATATTATTGTATTCTCTTAATAGTGATAAGGTAAGTTCTATATCAAAACAGGTTGTATCTCGTCTTAAAAGCCTTCTAAGAAAATATCCAAAATCTCTAGCAGAATAATCAAATCTACATTTATCTAAATCTATTACCCATATATTAGAATTGTAATCAAATATAATATTTTTATTTACATAATCACCGTGGCATAAAGATTTAGATAATTCATTATTATTTATATTTGATGTTAAATATAATGAAGCTTTAGCAAGTTCTAAGTTATCATCAAAGGTTTTTATATATTCATTAGAAAATTTATCTGATGATTTAGAAGCTAAGTTATAAAATGATAATAACTGTTCAAAATGCTTTGTTGTAGATATGTAATAATCAGAAAGGCCTATGCGATTTTCACTTCCAGGTATAGGTTTAAATTTTCTTGAGTAAGAATGAATTCCAGCAAGTTGTCTTATTGAGATTACTAAATGATCTAAATTGTCAAAATCACATTTAACACCATCTATCCAAGGGGTGAGAATGAAAAACATATTTTTAAATTTAACATATTTCTCTTTAGATAAAGTATTTAAAAGAGTTGGTGTTTTTATTCCATTTTTCCATAACCACTCTAAAGCAGAATAAACAAAAAGTAAATTTTTTTCATCAAAATAAACTTTTTTTAAGCAGTAGGAAATACCAGACTTATTTATTTTATAAACTGCTCTTTGTTTATCTGTATCTTTAAATTTTATTATTTCAATATTAGCATCATCTAATCCATAATGAATCAAAATATTTTTTTTTATATTTTCTTCTGAAAATATATCTTTACATTTATTTTTATACTTTTTGCTCATTAAATAATCTCCTTAAATACATTGCTTATTATTAAATTTATTTTACTTGTCAACATTTAATTTTTATTTTTTGTATTTGTTATTACTATATTTATTATAAAGTTTATCTAAATAGAATAATAATAAATTTAAAATTTTTGCAAATACTAAGGTGAATTAATAAATAAAGGATTTTAAAGATATATATAGAATTATTTAATTAGAGGTGAATTATGTGTATATAAGAGAAAAAATTGAGAATTTTGAAAGGTTGACATTAAGAAAAGAGGCGAAGTATTCTTCAGAAAGTCTAGGAAGAAAAATCAATGAAAAAAATGACAGCATAAGAACTTGTTTTATGGTAGATAGAGATAGAATAATACATTCTAAAGCGTTTAGAAGACTTAAAGATAAAACACAAGTATATATAAGAACTAATGGGGATCATTACAGAAGAAGGTTAACACACACTTTAGAAGTTTCACAAATTGCAAGAACTATAGGAATAGGGATAGGTCTTAATGAGTATTTAATAGAAGCTATAGCATTAGGGCATGATTTAGGCCATGTTGCATTTGCGCATAATGGAGAAGAAGTTTTAAATGATTTTTTAAAGGGTGGATTTAGACACAATGAGCAAAGCGTTAGAGTTGTTGAAAAGTTAGAAAGGGATGGAAGAGGTTTAAATTTAACTAAAGAAGTTTTAGATGGAATTATAAATCATAGTGGTCTTTCAAAAAATAAAAAAAATAATGCATTTACTTTAGAAGGGATAGTTGTTAAATATTCTGATAAAATTGCATATTTAAATCATGATATAGATGATTCTATAAGAGCAAATATGTTAAGGGAAGAGGAACTTCCAAAAGAAGTTATTAAAGTTTTAGGTAATAATCATTCTACTAGAATTGAAAGTTTAGTAACAGATTTTATAAATGAATCTAATAAAAACTTAGAAAATGGAATTTTAAAAGTAGGTCTTAGCAAAGAAAAAGATGAAGCTATGATAGAACTTAGAAAATTTATGTTTAAAAATATTTATTTAGGTGAAATTTTAAAGATAGAGAGGGATAAAGCTAAATTTATATTAGAACATATAATAAATTATTATATGAAAAATCCAAATAAAATGCCTAAGCTTTATTCAGAAATTGTTGAAAGGGAAGGATTAGAAAGAGGAGTTTGTGATTATATAGCTGGTATGAGTGATGATTATTGTTTAAATAAATTTAATGAAATTTATGTTCCAAAACTAGTTATATACTAAAAAAAGGAATAAAAAATACAAATTAAGGAAAAATAAATTTGTATACAAAAGAAGGAATTTGAATATTTAAGAAGAATATGTATAAAAAGAGCAACAAAATATAATATTCTACAAAAAATGTTTATAATAAAAGAAGGGATAAGCAAAAAAATGTCGAATATAAAATAAGTTGCATAAAAAAGCTGAGGAGGGAGAGAGCTCCTTGCGTATTACAGAAGAAACTATTGAAAGAATTAAACAAGAGAATGATATTGTTGATGTTATTTCAGATGTAGTAAAACTTAAAAGATCAGGTAGAAATTACATGGGACTTTGTCCGTTCCATAATGAAAAATCACCTTCCTTTAGTGTTTCTCAAGATAAACAAATCTACAAATGTTTTGGATGTGGAGAAGCTGGCAATGTACTTACATTTGTTATGAAACAAAAAAATCTAAATTTTATTGAAGCGTGTAAGTTACTTGCAGAGAGAGCTAATATTCCTTTAAGTCTTGGAAATGGTGAAGAAAGTAAGGTTGTTAAAAAGAAAAATCTTTTATATAAGGTTAATGTAGCAGCAGCTAGATATTTTTTTTCTAACCTTCAAAGAGATTCAAAAGCTAAAGAATATTTCAGTAATAGGGGAATTAAAGATTTAACTATAAAGAGGTTTGGGCTTGGTTATTCAAAAGATGGATGGCAAAATCTAAGATATTATCTAAATAAGCAAGGATTTAGTGATGAATTAATTCTTGAGGCAGGTCTTATTATAAGAAGTCAAAAAGGAACATTATATGATAGGTTCAGAAATAGAGTAATGTTTCCAGTATTTAATATAAAAGGAGATGTTATAGGTTTTGGTGGGAGAGTTTTAGATGACTCTAAACCCAAATATTTAAATTCTCCAGAGACCTTAGTATTTCAAAAAGGAACTAATTTATATGGATTAAACTTTGCTATAAAAAATAAGTTAGAAGATAGGTATTTTATAATAGTTGAAGGGTATATGGATTTAATATCTCTTCATCAATATGGAATAACTAATGTAGTTGCATCTTTAGGAACTGCATTAACTGTAAATCAAGCACGTCTTCTTAAAAGATATGCAGATAAAGTGATTATCTCTTATGATGCAGATGTTGCAGGTCAAACAGCTACAATTAGAGGACTTGATATACTAAGGGAAGCAGGATTTGATGTTAGGGTATTACAAATACCTCAGGGAAAAGATCCAGATGAGTTTGTAAGAAGCAATGGAAAGGATGCTTTCTTAAAACTTGTTAATAATGCTGAAGATTTAATATCTTATAAGCTAAAAAGAGCAAAAGAGGGAATAAACTTTAAAGAAAAAACTTCTCTTATAGAATATGGTGATAGAGTTACTGAAATACTAGCAAAGTTAAATCCTGTAGAAAAAGATATTTACGTAAAAAGTATATCAGAAGATACAGGAATAAAGGAGCAATCCTTATATGATTTAATTGCTATAAATAGAAATACGAAAACTGATGATTTAGTGAATAAAAAGGAAGAATTTGGAACAAAATTATATGTAGAACCTGGTTATTTAAAAGCTGAAAAAGCATTAATAAAATTAATGTTAGATGAAGATTTTTATGGAGAAATAGTTAATAATATTTCCTCTGAGGATCTAATTTCTAATTCTTACTCTAAAATTTTTAATCTTATTAAAGATGGAAAAGAAAAAGGATTAAAAGATATTACTTTACATGTTGAAGCTGGGTGTGATGATATAGAATCTTCTAAGGAATGGGTAAAAATAAAAGAATTCCAAGTTTTAAAAGCTACGGATAAACAAAGACTAATATTAGATTACATAAAAGAGGTTAAGAGTTTTAAATTAAAGAGAGAAATTGATAAGCTTAAAAAGAAGCAAAAAGAATTAGCTGAAAAAGGATTAATAGAAGATTCAATAAAAATTGCACTAGAATTAAATAAATTAAATAGTGAATTAAAAAAGGGCGAGAGAGATTAAATGGTCATGACGGAAGGAGGTAACAAATTATGGCAGGAAAAACAAAAGTTAAAGGTAAAGAAGAAAAAAAAGATAGAAATCAAAAAATGGTTGTAGTTAAAAATTTAATAGATAAAGGGAAAAAGAATGGTTCCTTAACTTATAAAGAAATTATGGATGAAATAGACAATATTGAATTAAGTCCAGAACAAATAGAAAAAATATATGAAGTATTAGAATCAATGGGAATAGAAGTAACTGGGGAACCACATGCAGAAGTTGAAGAGGCTGAAGAAGAATTAGATTTAAGTGTACCAGAAGGTATAGCTATAGATGACCCTGTTAGAATGTATTTAAAAGAAATTGGAAAAGTACCTTTATTATCTTCAGAAGAAGAAATTAAACTTGCAAATCAAATTGAAGAAGGAAGTCAATATGCTAAGAAAAAGCTTGCAGAAGCAAACCTTAGACTTGTTGTAAGTATTGCTAAAAGATATGTAGGAAGAGGTATGCTTTTCCTAGATCTTATACAAGAAGGTAATTTAGGTCTTATAAAAGCTGTAGAAAAATTCGATTATAGAAAAGGATTTAAATTTTCAACTTATGCTACTTGGTGGATAAGACAGGCGATTACAAGAGCTATTGCAGATCAAGCAAGAACTATAAGAATACCAGTTCATATGGTTGAAACTATAAATAAACTTATAAGAGTTCAAAGACAATTACTTCAAGAATTAGGTAGAGATCCATTCCCAGAAGAAATTTCAAAAGTTATGGATTTACCTGTTGAAAAGGTCAGAGAAATTCAAAAAATAGCTCAAGAGCCAGTTTCACTTGAAACACCAATAGGAGAAGAAGAAGATAGCCATTTAGGAGATTTTATACCAGATGATGATGCTTTAGCTCCAGCTGAAGCAGCTGCGTTTACAATGCTAAAAGAACAACTTATAAATGTATTAGATACTTTAACTCCAAGAGAAGAAAAAGTATTAAGACTTAGATTTGGTTTAGATGATGGAAGAGCAAGAACTCTAGAAGAAGTTGGTAAAGAGTTCAACGTAACTAGAGAAAGAATTAGACAAATAGAAGCAAAAGCTTTAAGAAAATTAAGACATCCATCAAGAAGTAAAAAACTTAAGGACTATTTAGATTAGTCTTAAAATAGCACCAAAATGTGGTGCTATTTTAATTTTAAATTTATGATATAATATATACTTAAAACAAAAGAAAATAAATCATCATTAGGAAATAGGAGAATACATATGGAATTAAGTAAAAGATTAAATTTAATAGCTAATTATATTGATAAGTGCGAAACTTTAGTAGATGTTGGAACTGACCACGGATATATTCCTATATATGCAGTATCAAAAAATATATGCCAAAAGTCTATTGCCACAGATATAAATAAAGATCCTTTAGATAAAGCAAAGCTAAATTCAATATTTGAAGGAGTAGATGAAAATGTTGAGGTTAGACTAGGAGGCGGTCTTGATCCTATAAAAAAAGGAGAAGCACAAGGATTAGTTATAGCTGGAATGGGAGGGAATTTAATAAGAGATATACTTGAAGCTGATAAAGAAAAAGCTAAAGGTTTTGAATTTATAATACTTCAACCAGCTCAAAATCCAGAAGTATTAAGAGAATACCTTTATACAAATGGTTATGAGGTAATTGAAGAAGATTTATGTATAGATGAAGAAAAATATTATGAGTTATTTAAAGTTAGGGTTAAAGATGGGGAAGTTACAGAATTAGATAAAATATATTATGAAATTAGCCCTAAGTTATTAAGAGATAAGCATCCAGTAATGAAAGAATACATAAATTCTAAAATTGAAAAGTATAATAAAATTTTAAATTTCATAGATGATGATACAGAAAGTGCTATAGAAAGAAAAAAAGAATTAAAAGAAAAGGTAGATATATTAAATAATTTAGCTCAATATATAAATAATTAATATTTGGAGATGAGATTTATGAGTATAAAAGTTAAAGATATAAAAAAATTTATGAATGAAATAGCTCCAGAAGTACTTAAAGAAGATTTTGATAATGTAGGTCTTATGGTTGGGGATGAAGAAAAAGAAGTTTCTAAGATTTTATTAGCTCTTGATTGTACAAATAATGTAATAAAAGAGGCTATTGAAAATAAATGTGATATGATAATAACACATCATCCATTAATATTTAGAAAACCAAATAGAATAGTTAAAAATGATTTGCTTGGAAATAAAATAATTGAACTTATAAAAAATGATATATCTCTTTATTCAAGTCATACTAATTTAGATTCAGTTCAAAATGGAATAAATGATAAGATAGTAAAAATATTAGGGTTTGATTCTGATATGATAATAGAAAAATCAAAAAATAGTGAGTTTTCTGAAGCTGGACTTGGTAGAATCGTAAGTTTAAAAGATAATTTAAAAGTAGAAGATTTAGTTGCTTTAATAAAAGAAAAACTTGGTATTCAAAGTTTAAGAGTTGTTACAGGAAATGAATATGTAAAAAAATTAGCTATAATAAATGGTAGTGGACAAGATTTTATAAGTGAATCAGTAAATTTAGGAGCAGATTGTATAATAACAGGAGATACTACATATCATTTTGCATCTGATTATAAAGAACTTGGAATAACTATAATAGATGCAGGACATTTTGGGACTGAATGGTTAGCTTTTTTAGAGGCAATAAAACCATTAAAAGATAAATTTATGGAAATAAAGTTTATAGAATCTAAAGTTAATAAAGATCCATATACATTTGTTTAGTTAACAAATGAGTTATATCATCATATATTAAATAATAATAATGTTTAATGGATGGTGCTATGGGTAAGAAGTCAAAGTATAAGATGAATAGTGAAAGTAATGGCTTTAATAAATTTATGAGCGGATTTAGAAATTTAGGATCAAGGGGGAAATCTCCTTTTAATGAATTTAAAAAATCAATCTTTTTTTGTTGGTTTACTCCAGCAAAATGTTGTGTTTGTGGTGCAATGGTTTGTGCATTATTATTATTTGGAGTTGGATTAACTGGAGTAGTTATAATGGCATTATTGCTTATAATATTACTTTTACTTTGTGAGTTGTAAAAAATTTCATTTGTAAAATGAAAAAATATATGATAGTATATACAATGTGAGTAAGACGTGCAATCGCTGCTAGCCTTAGAGCTAGGAGAGGAAAGTCGGAGCTCCATAGGGCAGGGTGCTGGCTAACGGCCAGTCGAGGCGACTCGAAGGATAGTGCAACAGAAATATACCGCCTATTTTTAGGTAAGGATGGAAAGGCGAGGTAAGAGCTCACCAGCATAATGGAGACATTATGGCTATGTAAACCCCACTTGGAGCAAGACCGAGAAAGAAACATTTTGGGGCTGCCCGTCCCGTTTCGTGGTGTGTCGCTTGAGCTTACTAGCAATAGTAAGCCTAGATAGATGATTGCTTAATACAGAACTCCGCTTATGGCTTATCTCATATATGAAAAACACTAGGGTATTACCTAGTGTTTTTCTTTTTATGTTTAAAATTAAAAAAAATTTAAAAGGAAATTTTCTTTAAATATTTAATATAATGATATTATTTTTATATTGATATTATGGAAGGAGAAGAGTATATGTTTAATTCAAAAAAAGAAATAAATTTTTATAAATTAATTTGGATATTTATGATAGGTTCGGTTTTAGGATATGCTGTGGAAATGATTTGGTGTTTCATAAGAAATGGGTATTTTGAAAGTAGACAAGGGTTATTATATGGTCCATTTAGTCCTGTATATGGTATAGGTTGTGTTCTTTGTACAATACTTTTATATAAAATTGCAAAATGGGATGGATTTATAATATTTTTAATAAGTGCAGTTTTAGGTGGTTTTTTTGAGTATACTTGTTCATGGGTACAGCAAAAGATGGTAGGAACAATATCATGGGATTATACAAGTAAAGCACTTAGCATTAATGGAAGAACAAGTATTGAATATTGTGTATTTTGGGGAATATTAGGATTATTTTTTATAAAAGAAATATATCCTTTATTTAATAAAATTATTAATCATTTTTCAAATAAAACAATAAAAATTTGGACTTATATTTTTATAATAATTATGGTACCTAATATAATATTATCTGCACTTGCTGTAAGAAGAGAAGTTGCAAGAATAAATCACGTTAAAGCTAATAATGCAATAGATAGATTTTTAGATGAGCATTATCCAAATTCATATTTAAAGAAAGTATATCCAAATATGATTTTTCCAAAACAGAAAAATAAGTAATTTTAAAAAGCATTAATATTTTATATATTAATGTTTTTTTGTTTATTTGTTGAAAAAATATAAACTATGCATATCTTATATATAGATAAATATTTTATTAATTTAAGTATTTACTAAAGTTAAAAAGGAGGGTTTATATGAAAATAGCAATAAGGGCAGGGCACACTTTTTCAGTACCAGGTTCTAAAGGAATATTAGATGAAACAAAAGAAAATAGAAATATAAAAGATTCAATTATTAAATATTTAAAAATTGCAAAAATAGATGTTGTAGATTTAACTCCAAGTGATTATTATAAAACTGTCGGAGAAGAATTAGCCTATGGAGTAAATAAGGCTAATGAGTTAAAAGTAGATTTATTTGTGAGTTGTCATTTTAATAAAGCATATAATAAATATGATGGTGCTATAGGATCAGAAGTGCTCACTTATAATGATAATTTTATAGAGGCAAAAAGAGTAGTAGATAATTTAGGGAAACTTGGATTTAAAAATAGAGGAATTAAAAATAATAAAAATCTTTATGAACTTAAGCATACAATTATGAAGGCTATGATAATAGAGGTTTGTTTTGTAGAAGCTGTTAAAGATGTACAACTATATAAAGCTTTAGGTTATGATAAAATAGGTAAAAATATAGCAGAAGGATTAATAGGAAAAGAAATAGTAGTAGAAGAAAATAAGTCTAATATAAGTATAACTAAACATTTATGGCAAGAATCTATAAGTGGAGAAGAAGTTAAAAAACTTCAATTAGAGTTAAACAAACAATTTAATAGGGGTCTTAATGTAGATGGGTATTTTGGAGAGAAAACATTAGATGCTTGTATAATATTAAGAAAATATAGCAGTGGTAATATAACTAAGTTGATTCAAAAAAGGCTTTTAGCTAATAAATATAGTTTAAGTCCTTATGGGGTAGATGGATATTTTGGAGATGTTACAGAAAGGGAAATAAGATTATTTCAGAAAAATAATGGATTATTAGTTGATGGAATAGTTGGAAAGAATACTTGGAAGGCTTTATATAAGAAATAAAAAATAGCCAAGCTTTTATTAGCTTGGCTATTTTTTTACCATTCATTTGGATAAGCTATTATAGTTACTGTAACTTGTTGTCTACCAAACTGAGTACATTCGGCTTCTGAATTCATAAATAAATCAATTATATTTCCTTTAATGGCACCACCAGTATCTGATGCAATTGCATATCCATAACCACTTACATAAACTTTACTTCCTAAAGGAATAACATTTGGATCTACGGCTACTGTACTTATACCATTTGGATCTCTAACTGGCTTTAACCCCATAGCAGTAGTAGTATGACCCGAATAGGCTGTAGCTTCCATTGATAAAGTTTTTTTACCGCTAGATGGTTTGCTAGGTGTATTAGAATTATTATTTGGAGTAGCAGGTGTTTTTTCTGCTTCTTTCTTTTTGCTAATTAAGTCATTTCCTTTTGAAATATAAGATTTAGCTTCATCTATAACTGATGATGTAGATATTTGAGGTAATAATTGTTTTAATGTTTCAACTGCATTTTGTAAATCGTTAATTGATGAAGAAGATGAATTTATAGTATTTATTGGATAAGAAATAAGTTTTAATTCATTTTCTTTTATAACTGATTCAACTTGTGCTTTTTGAGAATCAAATTTAGCCTTAGCTTCTTTAAGTTCACTTTGTTTAGAAACAACGGTTTTTAAATTTTTAGAGTTTTCATCATTAAGTTTTAATATTTCACTTTTTTGGTTTATCAAATTTTTTATATCATTTTGTAAGTTGTTTTCATTAGTTTTTAGTTCATTAATTGTATCATTATCAGCACTTACAAGTTTTTCAACTGCTTCAATTCTACCAACTAAATCACTTAGCCCTTTTGACTGAAATAGAAAAGTAATATATGATGAAATGGAGTAGCTACCAGATTTATAAGCGGAACGCAATCTTTGTGATAAGATAGCTTGTCCTTTAGCTATATCTTCTTTTGTTTCATCTATTTTACCTTTTGTAGTATCAATTTCTTTTTCGATTGAATTAATTTTTACTTTATTGTTATCAATGCTCGTATTTATTTTATTTATTTCTGAATCTAAATTTGCTATTTTATTATCTAAATTTTTAATTTCCTCACTTAGTTGTTTGTACTCAGCTTTACTTTTTTCTATGTTATCTTTTGGATCGGCAAATGCAGGAAGTGCCAAATTTATAGTTAAAGCTAACATAGCAAAAAAACATATCAATATTTTTTTCATATGAATACCTCCTTTAGAAGAAAACCCGATATTAAGTAGTATTATAGCACAATAATAAAAAATGAGGAAATTAATTTCAATTATTATCTAATGTTTGAAAATATTGCTGTACACCATTCTTGGCTTTGTAACTTTTCATTCATAACAAAACCATTAGCTTCTACAATAGATTTTACAGAGTCAAAACTCCATTCTACAAGCCCAGAAACTAACAGTTTACCTGATGGTTTTAAATGTTTATTTATAATAGGCATAAACATTTCGGTTTCAGCTCCTCCTATGTTTATATAAATCCAATCAAATAATCCATCAATTTTTACTTCATTTGATATAGCATCTCCAACTAAAACTTTTATAGTATTTATATTATTTAATGATGCATTTAACATAACTTCATCATAAACATCTCTAATATCTAGTGCTACAACTTCACTTGCACCTTTTATAGCAGTTGCTAGAGAAAGAATTCCAGATCCAGTACCAATATCTAAAACTCTTTTATTAGAAAAGTCTTTCTCAAGTATTACAGATAATAAGTCTTGAGTTGTTTCATGAAGTCCTGTTCCAAAGGCCCCTTGAGATATAAAGTTTATTTTATTTTTTCCTTGAACTTCTTCTTCTGGACTTGCTAAAACCCAATTATCATTTATAACAATAGGTGGTATACTAAATTCTTCATATTCATAATTTACTTCTTCGATTGATGATGGTTCTTTATCTAATATTAAATTTATTCTTTTCAAAAATTCATCAAATTTATTAAGTTCTTCATCATATGCTACTTTTAAAATTATAGGTTCATTATCTTTTTCAATATAACCATATCCAAATTCATCTGTTGTTATTTCTAATGGATTTTCATAAAATACATTAAAAATATCGTTTATTTGTAATTTTGTAATTATGTCATCTACCTCATTATATTTAACTTTATAAGATAAAATTTTCATCATGTCACCTCTTTAATATTATATATTAGTTATAGTATTACAAAAGACTTTTAATGTAAAGGTTAAAGATGTATAATTTATTAATGTGGAATAAATACAAAGGAGAAAGAGATGGACAGATTTAAACTAAAATTATTAATGGTACTATTTATGGTATTGGATAGTATAAGATTTTTCTTTGATGGAGCACCTTTTTGGTTCACTTATGTAGGAAGAGTTGTTATGCCAATATTTTTTTATCTTTTAGTAGAAGGATATTTTAAAACGTCTTCAAAAAATAATTATCAAAAAAGATTATTAGTAGCAGCTGAAATAATGTTTATAGGAAATTTAATATTATCTGTTTTAATATTAAAAGGGGTAGATGGAAACAATCTAATGTATAGTAATTTTAATTTACTATCATATGTAGTTAGTTTATTAGTTTTAATTTTTATGGTGACTATTTTAGTAATAACTTTAAAATCTAAAATAATATCAGATAAAATGACATCTATAATTATTTTTTTAATAGTATGTGGAGGATATATTTTAAGGTATGCATTCTATAATAAAGTATATATTATGCCAAATAATATGTTTTTAGCTTTATCAGCTGGATTTATAATGTTAAATGGATTAGTAGAATTTAGAGGTAAGGATTTTAAGAAGGCTTTTGTAAAAGTTTTAGTTGGTACATCACTTGGAATATTTACTGAGTCTTTAATATTAGGACCTGCTTTTGTTTTCATTTTTTATAAATGTTTTAATAATAGAAGAGATATGTATCTTGCGATTTTTGTTTTTTCGGCATTATTTTTCCCAGGATTTAATATTGAAGCTTTATTAAAATATCCTCAGTGGATGATTATATTTACTATACCGTTTATATACATATATAATGGAAAAAAAGGAAAAGACTTTAGATGGTTTTTTTACGTATTTTATCCATTGCAACTATGGATTCTATATTTATTATCAGTATTAATTTAAAATTAAAATAAATATTAAAAGCCCAATTAAAAATTTTAATTGGGCTTTTAATTAAACATTAGCTATTAGAAATATTTTATAATTTTTTAGAGAGGTATTGTTATTACTAAGTATACGTTTAAACTTTAAAATTATGAATATAATTTTACGTTACCTTCGGCTATTATATTTATTCCTGTATTACAAATATTTTCTTTTATTATATCTCCATTATTTATAGGAGCATTTACAGTTAAATCTTTTAATTCATTTAAAATAGAAAAAATAAGAGATTTTGGAACTCCTAGTTCACTTTTGACTGTCAATGTTTTTGAAGAGCCGTTATTAACTTTAATAATAGTTTTTACTATGCTAGAGGGCACTATACATCTTTTACTAGCATATAACACTCCTTTATTACATTTATTGCCTTCTATACCTATTAATTTAGAGTTTTCTAAAGTTAGTAATAGAGTACAAGAATAATCACATGCTAAACAAACTAATTCTTTATTTTCCATGAAAATATTGCTCCTTTCTATTTGATTTATATTATGATTTTTGTCAAAAATTTATTTTTTTACACATATGTTTGAAATTTATTCAAAAAAATATGGTAAAATAAAGTTAAAATTCATAAATGAATTGGAGTGATAATTTTTGAAGAGTATAGTAGTTTTAGATGGGAATACTTTAGGAAATATGAACTACAGCTTGCTTGAGGAATTTGGTAGCCTTAAAGTATATGGAATGACTAAAGAGGATGAAGTATTAGAAAGAATTAAAGACGCTAATATAATTCTTACTAATAAGGTAGTTTTGAATGAAGATAATTTGAAAGTATGTAAAAATTTAGAACTTATATGTGAAATGGCAACAGGGTTTAATAATATAGATATTGAATATGCTAAAAATACAAATATAGCGGTTACAAATGTAGCTGGTTACTCAACTAATACTGTTGTTCAACATACATTTGCTACATTGTTGCATTTATACGATAAAATAAATTATTATGATGAATTTGTAAAGTCAGGCAATTACTCAAATTCAGGAATGTTTACAAATCTAGATAAACCATATAATGATTTATCAGGAAAGACATGGGGAATAATAGGGCTTGGAGCAATAGGAAGAGGAGTTGCAAAAGTTTGTGAAGCTTTTGGAATGAATGTAATTTATTATTCAACATCAGGTAAAAATAATAATTCATCTTATAAAAGAGTGGAGTTTGAGGAACTTTTGAAAACTTCAGATATAATTTCAATACATGCACCATTAAATGAAAACACAAAAGGATTAATAAATTATGAAAATATATCAAAAATGAAAAGAGAAGCTTTTCTAGTTAATATGGGAAGAGGACCAATTATTGTAGAAGAAGATCTAGCAAGAGCAATTGATGAGGAAAAAATTGCAGGAGCTGCATTAGATGTATTTTCAGTAGAGCCTATATTAAGTAAAAATCCTTTATTATCAGTAAAAAATAAGGATAGATTAGTGTTAACACCACATATTGCTTGGGCGAGTGTTGAGGCTAGAGAGAGATTATTTAATGATTTAATAGAAAATATAAGAGCTTTTAATAAAGGTGAAATTAGAAATAGAGTAGAACTTTAAATAAAAAGGTTGCAATTTAATTGCAACCTTTTTAAGTTTAATTTATTAGTTCATTAATCACTTGAATTACACCATTTTCTTTATTACTTTTAGCTATAAAATTACCATGTTTTTTAACTTCATCTAAAGCGTCTTCCATAACATAACTATAATGTGCTCTCTTAAGCATTTCAATATCATTAAAATAATCTCCAAATACCATGGTTTCTTTAGGAGATATAGAATTTATAGATTGAATTTTTTTTATGGCATTGCCTTTATTAACATTTTTATTAGTTATATCAGTCCAATATTTACCGGCAACAACTATTTTAAATTCATTTCCTAAAATATCATTCATTAGTTTAAATGAATTTGTCATTGCATTATCCATATCACATATAGAAATTTTAAATATTTCATCATCAACAGTTTTTATGTAATCATAAGAATCTATTATAGTATTATCTAAATAATATTTATTTATTTCATCAGTAAATTTTTCAGAACAATCAATATGATAAAAATTTTTAACGCCACAAAATATAGCTACAGAATTTTTAAGCTTTTTACAAGCATCTACAATTTTTATTACAGATGATTTATCCATAACTTCTATAGATTTAATTTTTCCATTTTCAACTACCATTGCACCATTATCTGATACATAGGATATTTCATCAGAAATAGGTTTAAAATTTTCATATAAAGTTTTGTAAGGTCTTCCGCTAGCTACAACAAATTCTATATTTTTTTCTTTTAATTTCTTTAATATATCAAAAAACTCACTAGGAACATTTCCTTCTGGAGTTAATAAAGTTCCATCCATATCAGATGCGATTAATTTTATCATGTATACCACCTTTTCTTTATGTAAATAATAATTATTATAATATCATAAATTATTATTTAATAATAGTAGGATGTTGTTATAAATATCAATATGATAATTTATTTTAAAAAAACTTGATTTATTTATAAGTTATATATATAATTAAATAAAATTAAATACGTTCGGATGAAGGTAGTGGGAGAGAGACTGATTTAATTAGTCCACCGAAGAGGAAAAATCTTTCAGGTTGTAGGACCGCTACTGGACGAGCCTCTGGAGAGACTCAAAAGTTTCTTTTGAGCACCGAAGGAGCAAGGCATAAATTTCTATGCTGAAACTCTCAGGTAAAAGGACAGGGGATTTTTTGAAGCTAATTTTATATATTTTAGCTTTATTTAATCTCCTCCAAAATGATAAATTAGGGGGATTTTTTTATTATGGAAAAAATATTAAGAACAATTGACTCTATTGTATGGGGTCCACCACTTTTAGTGTTATTATTAGGTACAGGAATTTATTTAACATATAAACTTAAGTTTATACAAATTAGAAAACTTCCACAAGCTATAAAGTTTATATTTCAAAAAGAAGAAGGAGCAAAAGGTGATGTATCTAGTTTTGGAGCTTTATGTACAGCACTTTCAGCAACTATTGGAACAGGAAATATAGTTGGTGTTGCAACTGCTATAAAGGCAGGAGGACCTGGAGCTTTACTTTGGATGTGGATTGCAGCATTTTTTGGAATGGCTACTAAATATGCTGAAGGAGTGCTTGCTATAAAGTATAGGGAATTTGATGAAAATGGAGTAGTAAAAGGAGGCCCTATGTACTATATACAAAATGGTATGGGTATAAAGTGGCTTGCAAAACTTTTTGCTTTATTTGGAGTTTTAGTGGCTTTATTTGGAATAGGGACTTTTGCTCAAGTAAATTCAATATCAGAAGGATTAAAAAATAGTTTTAATGTACCAATTATTATAACAGCTATTATAGTTACTGTTCTTGTTACTTTAGTAACATTAGGTGGAATTAAGAGAATATCCAAAGTATCAGAAGCTGTTGTTCCATTTATGGCATTGTTTTATATTTTAGGAGTTATATTAGTAATAATATTTAATTTTAAAAGTATTCCAGAAGCTTTACATATTATATTTGAAAGTGCATTTAATCCAAAAGCAGCTATGGGAGGAGTAACTGGACTATCAATAATTATAGTTATGCAAAAAGGCATTAGTAGAGGAGTATTTTCAAATGAGGCTGGACTTGGAAGTGCACCAATTGCAGCAGCTGCTGCAAAAACAAACTCACCAGCAAGACAAGGATTAATATCAATGACAGGAACATTTTTTGATACAATAATCATATGTACAATGACAGGACTTGTAATTGTATTAACTGGAACATTTAATTCTTCAATTGATGGAGCAAGTTTAACTACTGCTGCATTTGAGGTTGGGTTACCAATTGCTTATGTTGGAAAATATATAGTTAATATAGGATTGGTATTTTTTGCATTTACAACAATACTTGGATGGAATTATTATGGTGAAAAATGTATAGAGTATTTATTAGGTGAAAAAGCGATAATTCCATTTAAAATAATTTACATAATTTTAGTTGCTATTGGAGCATTTATATCATTAGATATTATATTTATATCAGCAGATATAGTAAATGGTCTTATGGCAATACCAAACCTTATTGCTATAATAGCACTTAGAAAAGTAATTTTTGATGAAACAAATAAATTTTTGGATTAAAAAAAGAGTCAATTTAAAATTGACTCTTTTTATTTTATAAAAGTATAAATTTTATATACATAATATATTAGAATATAATGTTTTCAAATTATAATTAAAATATTTAAAAGAAACAGAATTAAATAAGCATTTAAAATTAATTATATGTATTAACCTTTATATAGATTTAAAGAAAATACTATATAAAATTTAATATAAGACTTTAAATTTTTTATCAGAATCAATAGGAGTTAATTCATCAATAGAAATAGATTTAACTTTGCAGAAGCCATTACCTTTTTTTATTTTATTTATGAATTTTAAAATATTATTTTTATCTCCTTGAGCTTCTAAATAAACATTTCCATCAGATAAGTTTTTAACAAATCCAGTTAGATTAAGTAAAGATGCTTCATATTGAGTAAAAAATCTAAAGCCTACACCTTGAACATGACCACTAACTAAAACTTTTATTCTAATCATTATAAAGTACCTCCTAATTAATATATAATTGTAAAAAAGCAATCATATTTCTGATTGCTTTTTTATTATGACCTAACTTTAATCCATGCATCATTATAATTTCTTAACGCTTTAGGACTTAAATCATTAAATACTTCACATCTTTTAAGTTCTTCTTCAGTAGGATATTTATCTTTTACATCTTGAGGAAGCATTTCATAAGCTTTAGTAATAGGTGTTTGGTATCCAATATATTCAACATTTTTTAATGCATTTTCAGGTTCACATAAAAAGTTTATAAATTCTTCAGCTTCTTTTTTATGCTTAGCTCCTTTTGGAATTGCTAAAGCATCATACCAAAGATTAGAACCCTCTTTTGGAATTACATATTTAATATCAGGATTTTCATCCATTATATACATAGCATCTCCAGACCAAACTGGTGCAACAGCTACTTCACCACTTATTAAAGCATCTTTAACTTCATCTACCATATAAGCTTGAACTAAAGGCTTTTCATTTCTAAGTTCTTCAGCTGCTTTATCAATTTCCTTTGGATTTGTAGTATTTAAGGAATATCCTAGTTTTTTTAATGCAACTGCCATAGCATCTCTAACTGAATCAACCATAACAATTTGATTTTTATAATCTTTATCCCAAAGTATATTCCAGCTATCTACTGGTTTTTTTATTATTTTACTATTATAAGCAATTCCTACTGTACCCCACATATAAGGAACTGAATATTCATTGTGTGGATCATAAGGCAAGTCTTTAAACTGTTTACCTACATATTTATAATTAGGAATATATTTATAATCAATTTTTTCTAAAAGATTTTCTTTTCTCATTTTTTCAATCATATAATCAGATGGAACAATTAGGTCATAATTACTAGATCCATCTTTTATTTTAGAATACATAGTTTCATTTGTATCAAAAGTATTATAGTTTACTTTTATTCCAGTTTCTTCTTGGAATTTATCAACTAAATCAGGGTCTATATAATCTCCCCAGTTATATATATTTAATATTTTTGAGTTTTCTGAATTAGTGCTAGCACTAGAATTGCTACACCCAGTAAAAAGAGTAGTAGCTATTATTCCAAGTAGGGCAATAGTAGTGCATAAAATCTTTTTTCTTTTCATTTAATTCACCTCTACTTTTTTCTTTTTATTAACTATAAGAAGTAGTATAAGAACTGTAACAAACATTAGTGTAGAAAGTGCATTAATTTCTGGTTTAATACCACGTCTTGCCATAGAGTAAATTTCTATTGAAAGATTTGTAACCCCAGGACCTGTTGTAAAGAAACTTATAACAAAGTCATCAATTGACATAGTAAATGCCATTAAAAATCCAGCAAATATTCCTGGCTTAATTTGAGGTATTATAACCTTTCTAAGTGCATACCAAGGAGTAGCACCAAGATCCATTGCTGCTTCTATAGTATTATCAGGAAGTTGTTTTATTTTAGGAAGAACTGATAATATTACAAATGGTATATCAAAAGATATATGAGCAAGAAGCATTGTATTAAATCCAAAATCAAATTTTAAGAATATAAATAAACTCATTAAAGCTATACCAGTAACTATATCTGGATTTATAATAGGAAGGTTATTTATATTAAGTAATAAAGCTTTGCTTTTTCCACGCATTCTACTAATTCCAATAGCTGTTATAGTTCCTACAATAGTAGCAATAATAGAGGCAATTAAAGCAATTAAAACTGTATAGTATAAAGCTTCCATTAATGCATCATTTTGAAAAAGTGATTTATACCACTTTAATGTAAAACCACTCCAATGTCCCATTGATTTAGAATCATTAAATGAGAACACCATTAAAGTAACTATTGGAGCATATAAAAATATAAAAATTATAATTAAATAAAATCTTTTTATAAAATTGTGTAATCTATTTACCATAAACGACCACCGCCTTCAGCTTCTTCACTATCAAATTTAGACATTAAAGCCATTGATATTAATATTAGAATCATAAGTATAATTGCAAGTGCTGATCCAAAGTGCCAATCGCTTAATGTTGTAAATTGTTGTTCTATAACATTACCAATTAACATATCTTTTCCACCACCAAGTAGTCTTGGAATAACAAAAGTTGATACAGCCGGCATAAATACCATAGTTATTCCAGAAATAATTCCTGGCATACTTAAAGGCAATATTACTTTAGTAAAGATTTGCTTTTTGTTTGCTCCAAGGTCATATGCAGCATTTATTAAATTTTGATCAAGCTTAGATAATACTGTATATATTGGTAATATCATAAATGGTAAGAAGTTATAAACCATACCAAGTAAAATAGCACCATTAGTATATAAAAATTGAATTGGTTCAATTCCAAATAACCCTAAAAAGTTATTTACTATACCATTTCTGCTTAATATAGGCATCCAAGCATAAGTTCTAAGTAAGAAATTCATCCACATAGGAAGAATAAATAACATTATTACTAGGTTTCTCTTTGATTCAGGCATTTTTGATATTATATAAGCAACAGGATAACCTATAACTAAACATAATACAGTAGAAATAAATGCCAAATACATTGAACGACCAAATATTCTAATATATATAGGATTCATAAGCCTCTCAAAATTTTCAAGTGAAAATTTATAGCCAGAACCTGTATCTATAGTAAAACTAAAAAATAAAATCATAATTAAAGGAACAACAATAAATAATACGCTCCATACTATGTAAGGATAAGCTGCTAATCTACTTCTTTTATTCATATTCTCTCACCTTTTTCATTACATGAATATCTTCTGGATATATATCTATTCCAATAGTTGATCCAACTTCAGCTGATTTTGTATTATGAATAATCCATTTATCATTACAATTTTCAACTTCTATTTCTATTTCGTAATGAACTCCTTTAAAAATAACAGATATAACTTTTGCTTTAAGCATACCTTCTGAAGCTTTAACCATTTTAATATCTTCAGGTCTTATAACTATATCAACTTCTTCATTTTTATCAAATCCAAAATCAACACTTTCAAATATTTTTCCTAAAAATTCAGTTTTATAGTCACAAAGCATAACACCATCAACTATATTACTTTCACCTATGAAATCAGCAACAAATGCATTAGCAGGTTCATTATATATATCTTGAGGTGTTCCCATTTGTTGAATAACACCTTTATTCATTACAACTATAGTATCTGACATTGTAAGAGCTTCTTCTTGGTCATGAGTTACAAATATAAATGTAATACCAAGTCTTTGTTGAATTTTTTTAAGCTCTATTTGCATTTCTTTTCTAAGTTTTAAGTCTAATGCACCTAAAGGCTCATCAAGAAGTAAAACTTCAGGTTCATTAACTAATGCTCTTGCAATTGCTACTCTTTGCTGTTGTCCACCACTTAAAGAGTCTATTTTTCTATTTTCAAAACCACTAAGAGCAACTAATTTAAGCATTTCAGTAACTTTTTCTTTTATTTCATCCTTTGGTAATTTTTTTATTTTTAAACCAAAGGCTATATTATCAAACACATTCATATGAGGAAATAAAGCATATTTTTGGAACACTGTATTTACAGGTCTTTTATAAGATGGAAGGCTTGCCATATCTTTATCATCAAAAATAACTTTACCACTATCTGCTGTTTCAAATCCTGCAATTATTTTTAGGGTAGTAGTTTTACCACAACCGCTAGGACCTAAAAGTGTTAAAAATTCATTTTTCTTTATATTAAGATCAAGTTTCTTTAGAACCTCGTTATCTTCATATTTTTTACTTATACCTTTTAATTCTAGAATGTTATCTTTCACAATAAACACCTCTTTCTATATAGTCTTAATAAATAATCTAAAATGATGGGGGAGTACTTATCCAAATAACTTTTGCAGTAGTTTTACCTGGATTTGAAAGATAATGATTTAATTTAGGTTTAAAATAAAAGCTTTCTCCTTTTTTTACCTTATATCTTTTTTCACCTAAGTGTAAAATTATACTTCCATTTAAGACAAATCCAAATTCTTCCCCTTCATGAGGTTCTTCCTCTATATATCTGCCATTAGGCTCTAAAGTTAGCATAATAGGCTCCATATCATTTTTTTGAGCACTAGGAACTAACCATTTTAAGCTGTACTTTAAGTCTTCATCTTCAGTTTCAAACATGTCATCACTTTTATATGTTATTCTTTCTTCTCCTTTTTCACTAAAAAACTCGGTTAAATTAGTTCCAAGGATTTCTAAAATATCAACTAATGTAGCAATAGATGGTGAAGTTAAATCATTTTCAACTTGAGATATAAATCCTTTAGATAATTCACATCTATTAGCTAATTCTTCTTGTGTGAGACCTTTAGCAATTCTAAGACTTCTGATTTTATCGCCTATTTCCATTTTTCACACCACATTTCTGTTTTAAAATATAACTTTTACTAAACATAAAGTTTAAGATTACTAAACAAACAAGAATAATTATAATTATTATATGTTTAAAAATCAATATATTTAATAAAAAAATAAAAAAATTTTTTCTTTAGATTCATTGATAATAAAAGGATACAGCATTTACTGTAAAAATAAGTTTAATAAAAACGTAAATAAAGTTTAGTAATACTAAGATAAAACATTTAACTTTGTATATTAAAAACTTGATATAGTGTCACTTTAAAAAATAATAATAAATTAATACAATTTCTAAAATAATAAAAAATTTATTAATATACAAAAAAACATTAAAAGTTTGATATAATTAATATAAAATAAGTATTGTTCTATAAATTGAGAAGGGTGAATTTTTAGATAAAGGTGATTATAATGAAACTGAGAGACGGATTATATAGAAGGAATGGTAAAAAGGTATATATAAAACAACCTGAGTATAATGAATTATCGTTTGTTAAAGAGCTTTGGGCTCATAAACAAACTATGAAAGATATTGGAGGAGTTTTTTATTTTACAGAAGAAAAGTGGGATATGTTTTATAAAAAAATGGTTAACCCAACTGATGGAAAGAATTTTTATTGTTTAGTATATGATAATAACGATACTCCAATAGGAGAAGTTAGTTTTCACGGATATGATTCTGCAACAAAAATTGCAAGGTTTAATGTGAAAATACATTATAATTATAGAAATAATGGATATGGAGAAGAAGCTGTTAGATTACTTCTAGAATATTATTTTACCGAATTTGGTGGGGACATGCTTATGGATAAAGTATCAACATTAGAAGGGGAAAGGATAGCTCAAAAAATAGGGTTTGAGGAAGTTAAAAAATTTGGAAACACTACAATTATAAGAATTAGTAAATCAGGATTTTTGAATTTTGATAAAAGCAAAAATACTAACATAGGAGTATTAATGATTAAGAATATGAATATGTTAGATTATACTATGGCAGAGGAATTGTTTTCAAAAGCTAATACTATACTTGGAAGAAAAATGTTTAATGTATATGGTATAGCAATTGATAATAATATAAATATTAGTAAAAATATTAATTTAAGTATAACTAAAAATGATATTAAACCTAATATAATTATAATACCAGGTGGAAATAAAATAATAGATGAAAGTAGTAAAGGAAAGATAATAAATTATATATTAAAGTATTATAAAGAATGTGATTTTATATGTGCTATTAATGAAGGAATATATTATTTAGCAAATTGTAATGAGCTAAAAGGCGTTTTAGTTCCTTATGGAGATTGGATAGATGGACTAGATATAGAAAAAAATGATTTTAGATTAGTAAAAAGAAATTATACAGATAATGGGAAAATAATGTTGAGTAAAAATGTAATGGGAAATATAGAGTTATATTTAAACTTAATTAAAAAAATAGGCGGAAATGATTTAGAAGAAAAATTAGCTTATAATATAGGACTAAAAAATAAGTAGGAAAGTATTTTTCCTACTTATTTTTTAAAAATACTCCTGAAACAATGTTTGCAATATCTCTTACTGTTTCTAAATGTCCTTGTAAATTTTCTTTTGCTACAATAACATCAGCAGTTGCTTCAGTTGCAACATCTGAAATATCTTTTGCATTATCAGAAAAATCTTTTACATTATTAAGTGTAGTATCTATATTTTTTTTATTATTAGTCAAAATAGTATCTACATTAGTTAAAATAGTAGATAATTTTATTAGACAAATTATTAAGAAAACTAATGCAACTATACCTAAAATACCAATAACTATCCAAAATAAATCAAGTAAATTAATATACATTAGTTATTAACCTCTGAATTTGTTTCTTCTTTAACTTCATCTATTAGATGTTCTTTATTTTCTTTAGTTGATAAATCTTGAATATTTTTATTATTTAAATAATCTTTTATTTTGGCTTTAGCTTCTAGTACATTTTCTTTACAAGTATTAGATGCTTTGTTAGCTGCTATTTTTACTTTTTCATTAACATCTTTAGCAGTATCCTTTAAATTGTTTCTTGTTTCCTTACCTGATTTTGGAGCAAATAATACACCGCTTAAAGCTCCAGCTAATGCACCAAAAGCAACTCCAGTTACTAAAGTTTTAGCTGTTTTCTTTTGAGATTGTCTAATTTTTTCTTTTCTTTTTTGTTCAATTAATTTTGATAAGCTCATATATATACCCTCCTAAAATTTGATAGTTTTATTATCTTAATTATACTATAAAAAATATTATGTAATATAGAATTTAACCATAATTATAACAATGTTCATAAAGGTTTAAATTATATTTTCAAAAAGTGAACTATAGTGTAAAATAATTATACAAAGTAATATTTTGTGTGGGGGATAAGATGAGTTATATCAAGGGTAAATGGGTTTATTTAGTTATAATATTTTTGTTGTTATTAATTATTCCATTAATTTTACATATTTTTCATGGACAGGGAAATGAAAAAATAGAATATGGAAATGAGTTTATTAATACATTAAGTGAAAATAATATTATTAAAAGGGAAAATAAAAAGATAAGATTCAATATAGAAAAAAGAAATTTAGAAAAAAGTGATGAAGAGATTTATTTATTAAAAAGTAAACTTTATATGATAGAAATAAATAAAGATAATAAAATTATAAGTTTTGTTGATAAGAGAAAAACTGATAATAAAATTAATATAACATTAGATGAAAGTGTAAAAATTGCTAAAAAATATATAAATAAAATAGATGGAAGCAATTATAAATTAAAAGAAATAGATAAAAATTATACAAATAAAGATTCTAATTTTTATTCTGTTATATTTTTAAAATATGAAGAAGGATACCCATATTTTTCGCAAGAGGTAATTTTGAATATAAATAAAAATACTGGAAAATTACAAGGATATATAAATAAGACTAAGAATAGTGATCATGAAAGTATAAAAATAAATATATCAAAAGATAATGCTGAAAAAATCGCTTTAAACTTTTTTAATAAAGTACAAAAAGAAGGGCATGTAAAGACAAATTCATATTTAGCTTTTTGTAATAGCGCACAAAATGAAAGATTAGAATTGGCTTATGTTGTAGAAGTTTCAAATGAAAAAACTGATAAAATATTTTTTATATCAGCAAAATCAGGTAAAATAATAAATATTATTAGTAATGTTATAGATAAAATAGAAGTTAAATAAAAAGCAGATCAAATGATCTGCTTTTTCTATTTCCATTCAGTAACATTTTTTAAACCAGGTATATTAGATGCTTTAAATAATGGTTCTTTTATACCAGATCTCTTTTGGTCTTGATAATCCTTTAATGCTAAGAAGGCTTGTTTGCTAAGAAGGGTAATTGCTATTAGATTTGTTACAGCCATAAGTCCCATAAATACATCCGCTAAATTCCAAACTATATTTATTTCTGCTATTGATCCAAAGAATACCATTCCAACAACTAAAAATCTATATACATATAATATAACTCTATTTTTACTTAGGAATTCTATATTAGATTCACCATAGTAATAATTACCTACAATTGAACTGAAGGCAAAAAGTAGTATACATATTGCTATAAATGTATTCCCCCAAGGGCCTACTTGTGTACTTAAAGCTCTTTGAGTAAGTTGAATTCCAGTAACTGATTTATCTAAATAATTAACACCTGATAAAAGAATTATAAATGCAGTACAACTACAAATTATAATTGTATCTGTAAATACTCCTAATGTTTGGATAAGACCTTGTTTTACAGGATGGCTTACATCTGCTGTTGCAGCTGCATTTGGTGCACTACCCATACCAGCTTCATTTGAGAAAAGTCCTCTTTTAATACCCATAAGCAACGCTCCACCAAGTGTACCACCAACAAATTCTTTAAATCCAAAAGCATTCTCTATTATTAATTTTAATATAGAAGGAACTTCAGTTATATTTATTATTAATATAAATAAAGCAACTGCAATATATGCTAAAGCCATTATAGGAACAATAACTTCTGATACCTTTGCAACTCTGTGAACACCACCAAATATTACAAATAGTGTTATTAAAGTTAGTATAATACCAACAATTAATCTATCTACGCCAAAGGCATCTTTAAATGCTAATGTTATAGTATTAGATTGAACTGAGTTAAATATTAAACCAAAAGCTATAGTTATAAGTATTGAGAATATAACACCCATCCATCTTTTATTTAAACCTTTTTGCATATAATATGCTGGTCCACCTCTAAAAGAGCCATCTTCAGCTTTTTCTTTATATATTTGTGCTAGAGTAGATTCAACAAAGCTTGATGCTGCACCTATAAGTGCTATAAGCCACATCCAGAATATAGCTCCAGGACCTCCAACAGAAATTGCAATAGCGATACCAGCTAAGTTTCCAGTACCAACTCTTGAAGCCGTACTTATACAAAATGCTTGGAATGATGATATACTTCCATTTTTTTTATCTGCTGAAAATCCATCTCCAAGAAGTCTAAACATTTCTTTTATATATCTAAATTGTACAAATTTTGTTTTAAAAGAAAAATAAATACCTAAAATTAATAGCATAGCTATTAAAATATATGTCCACAAAATATCATTGAATTTTAATATGAAATCATTAAGTAAATTCATTAAAAATCTCCCTTCTAAAATAATATTCTAAATAATTATTGATTATAGTATATAATAAAAAAACATAAAATGCAAGAAGTGATTAACTAAATTTCATATAGATTAAAATAATCAGTAAAAATAAGTAAAAATCATTGAAAATACAACAGTATTGCAAGAAAAAGAGATGTTTTATTCATATGTATATAAAAAATAAGCATCTTTAAAAAGATGCTTATTTAAACTGTTAATTGTTAGGTTTATTAGAGTTATTTTGAGTATTTGATGGTTTATTATTATTTTGATTATTGTTTTGCTCAGGAGTAGTTCCTTCATTTGGTTTAGTGGTTTCATTATTATTTTCATTTGAATCAGGCTTTTTATTTTCATTTGGTTTTTTATCTTTTTCGTCTTCCTTATCTTTCTTATCTTTATCCTTTTTATCTTCCGTAGGTGTATAGGTTGAATTATCATAAGAAGTTGGAAGTATATATTTATAATCGGCAGTAACTGGATTTTTATAATCTTTTGTTATAAAAATTCTACTTGCTGCTAAACCAGCAGGGGTGTTATTTGTAGCTAACAAACCATTAGAACTATTAATTTGAGCACTTACATGAGTTTCACAGTAACTTGAAGGTTGAGTTCCTTCAATAAATAATTCAGTATAAACTTGATTTCCTCTAGGATCATTTTTACAAAGATCAGTAGGAAGTAATCCAGAATCTTTACATACAGAAACTTCTACAATTCCAGATGGTTTATCAATATCTTTTGTACTTAAACCTTCATTTGCTTTTCTCATAATTTTTCCCCAAAGATTTGATGCAGTAGCACCAGATCCACCACCTTTTATGGAAGCTTGATTATCATAACCAACCCAAACTGCACCACTAAGATGAGGAGTTAATCCAACAAACCAATAATCTTTATTATCAGTAGTAGTACCAGTCTTACCAGCAGTAGGCATAGCTCCAAGTTGAGCATATGTAGCATTGTAAGTTAAAGGTCCTTTCATCATATCATAGATTATATAGGCAGCTTGAGAGGATAATATTCTTTTATCTTCTTTTTTGCTTTCTAATAATACATTTCCATTAGAATCAACAACTTTAGTATAAAGTCTAGGTTCAACATATACTCCATCATTACCAAAAGTTCCAACAGCAGATGCCATTATAAATGTGTTGGCTCCATCTGGGTCAGTAGAACTATTATCAAATTGCCCTAAAGCATAAGTGGAAGGGAATTTTGAACCATTTGAATATTTAATTCCGAATTTTTCTCCATATGAAAGTGAAGTTTCATCTCCAACCATTTTTTGAGTTAAAGCAGAACCTACATTACTTGAAATTCTTAAAGATTCTCTTAAAGGAATTAATCCTTTATAGGTTTTACCTGCATTACTAGGTCTATATGATGATACTGATTCAGGAATTGGTGAATCATCAATTGTAGTAGCTGCAGTTGCTTTTTTTGTGTCAATTGCAGGTCCATATACAGTAAATGGTTTTGTAGTAGAACCTATTGATCTTAATGAACTATAAGCTCTATTTAATGAACGAGCACTTTGACTACCTCTTCCACCAACTAAAACTAATACTTCACCATTTTTATAATCAGTTATAGTAGCAGATGATTGAAGTAGTGGAACACCATCTTTATTTAATTTATCATAACCTGGAATATTGTAATTATTATAATTATCTAGTACTTTTTGAGTATAATCTTGTAAGCTTCTATCCATTGTTGTATAAACCTTAAGTCCACCAGCTTGAATTAAGCTTTCAACTTGCTCATCACTATATTTATATTTTTTCTTTAAATCTTTTTTTACTTGATCTACAGAAGCATAAATAAAATCTTCATATGGTAATCTGTAGTCTACTTTAGATTTCTTAAATTTAAGTTTTCCATTATCTAAATCCTTTATTGCTTTATCATATTCTTGTTGAGTTATATATTTATGCTCAAGCATTTTAGATAACACAAGTTTTGTTCTGTTAATATAAACAGAAGGATTTTTTTGTGTATAACCACTGTAAGTTGTTGGTGCTTGAGTAACACCAGCTAAGTAAGCACATTCTATAAGATTTAAATCTTTAGCATTTTTATTGAAATACATTTTAGCACCAGCTTGAGCGCCGTATGCTACACCACCTACGGGGAAATGATTAAGATATGCTGTTAGTATTTCATCCTTTGATAGCATTTTTTCGATTTGAAGTGAAAGATAAATTTCACGAACTTTTCTTTCAATTGATCTTTCGTTGGTCAAAAGAGTATTTTTAACTAATTGTTGAGTTAAAGTAGATGCTCCTTGAATTCCGCCTTTTCCTGTAACTATATAAACAACGTCATTAACAGCAGCACCAAGTATTCTTTTAACATCTATACCATCATGTTCATAAAACCTTTCATCTTCTATAGCAACTAATGCATTTTTAAGATTTTTAGGTATATTTTTTGATTCTATTTTTTGATAATCTTCTTTTCCATGTAAAGAGGCCATAAATTTTCCGTTATTATCATATGCTTGTAGGGTTTGGTCGACATTAACAACTTTATTAATATCTATAGGTGGAGTGTTTTTCACAACAGCTACAACATATCCAACTCCTATTACGGCTACGGCTAATATTAAAAATAATATGCTAAGCCCTACCCATTTAAAAATGTTCTTTTTAGTAGATTTTTTCTTTTGTGGAGCTTGGCTATTAGTATTATCTTTATCTTTTTTTAAGTCTTTTTTATTTGCCATCTCATCCTCCCAATTATTTTAAAATTAATAAATAATATTCTTATCCATTATAGCATAATTATAATATTATTAAACCAATAACTCAATAAAAAGGTGTTTTATGAAATATTATACAAGAACACGAAAAAACAAGCGTAAATCAGTTATAGCAGTTAGTATCACCATTTTTATATTTTTTAATCTTATGGTTATAGTATTTGATAAAAAAGTCATGCCTTCTGTATTAGCTATTTCGGAAACTTTAATGAGAGCAGAAGCTGTTAGAGCTATAAATGAAGTTAGCATGGACGTTTTTGATGAAATAGTTGGATCAGAAGATATAGTGATTATAGAAAGGGACGATAAAAATAGAATAAATCTAATTAAATCTAATACTCAGCTTATAAATAAAGTATCTGGCAAAATTGCAATTAGATGTAATGAAAAATTAGAACAACTAGGTGTTAAAGGAATTGAAGTTCCTCTTGGATGGATGACTGATAAAAGTATATATTATAATTTAGGCCCTAAGATAACTATACAAATGGAACCACTTGGTAATATAGAAACATCTTATGATTCTATATTTGAAAGTGCTGGAATAAATCAAACTAGACATAAAATATATTTAAATGTAAAAGCAAGAATAAAAATAATAATACCTATGTATAGCAAAGAAATGAATGTTGATGCGCAAATACCATTATCTGAATCTATAATAGTTGGTGAAATTCCAGATACAGCAATAGAATTAAATGATTAAAAAAAGAGACAAGTCTAACTTGTCTCTTTTTAGTGAAAATAGTTTTAGTTAGTTTCCCAATTGAAAACATAAGGTACGTTTCTGTAATGATCTCCATAATTTAAGCCATAACCTACAACGAATAAATCTTCTATTTCAAAACAACAATAATCAGGAGTTATATCAACTTTTCTTCTTGAAGGTTTATCTAGAAGAACACAAGTTTTAACTGATTTAGCTCCTAGTTTTTTTGCGTGATTTACAACGAAATCCATTGTTATACCACTGTCAACTATATCATCAACTATTAAAACATCATAACCTTCTATATTATCTGGAATATCATTTACAACTTTAACTGTTCCAGAACTTGTTTCTTCATGTCCATAGCTTGAAGTTGTCATAAATCCTATTTTAGCTTTTGTATCTATGTATCTAACTAAATCAGCTGCATATATAAAGCTTCCTCTTAATAAAGATAAAACATAAAGATTTTTATCTTTATAATCTTCTGTTATAACCTTTCCAAGCTCAGCTATTCTTTTTTGAATTTGCTCTTCTGAAAATAAAATATTACGTTTCTTATCATCCATTAATAAAACCTCCAAGTATTTTTAAATATCAATTTCTTAATAAATAAAATACTTTATTATAGAAGAAAAATCAAGTGCAAATTTAATTGATTTAGTTTACAATAAGTATTTATTAGTATAGAATTATATTCAAAATTAATTATATAGATAATAAAAAGGGTGATTTAATGATACATGGAAATACAGAAGGAATAAGAAATTCTATTCTTTCAGAATTAGACAGTTTATATAATATAAAAACTCAAAAACAAGAAGTATGTAATGTAGAAATTATAGATATAATTACTAATGTTTCTTCAAAAATAGAGAGAGAAGTAAGTGTTGCTATTGATAGAAAAGGAAAAGTTACATCTGTAGCAATAGGCGATTCAACATCAGTAGAACTTCCTATTTTAGATATATATGAAAAAAGACTTTCAGGAGTTAGAGTTATTCACACACATCCAAATGGATACAGCAATTTATCAGCACTTGATTTAACGGCTCTTATAAAGCTTAAATTAGATGCAATAGTTGCAATTGGAATAAATAATGGTGAAATTGTTGATTTTTCAATAGCAAATTTAATGGTATTAGATAAAGATTTAGTATATGAAGAAAAAAATAATCTTAATATTGAAGAGTTAATGAGAATAGATATATTAGATAAAATAAGATATGTTGAAAAACTTATAAAAGAAAATGATGTTATAGAAAATGATGAAGAAAAAGCTATATTAGTAGGATCAGATACTAGAGAAAGCTTAGATGAATTAGCAGAACTTACTAAAGCTTGTGACATACCAGTTCTTACAAAAGTATATCAAGGTAGAAATAAAATAGATCCAGCATTTTTTATAGGTAGAGGAAAAGTTCTTGAAATTGCTCATTTAAGACAAACAGAAAGAGCTAATGTTATTATATTTGATGATGAATTATCAGGTTCACAAGTTAGAAATCTTGAAAATGCAATTGGGGCTAAGGTAATTGATAGAACTACATTAATACTTGAAATATTTGCAAGAAGAGCAAAAAGTAAAGAAGCTAAAATACAAGTAGAGCTTGCTCAGCTTAAATACAGATTAGGAAGACTTCAAGGTCTTGGTACAGTTCTTTCAAGAACAGGTGGTGGTATTGGTACTAGGGGACCTGGAGAAAAGAAATTAGAAACAGATAGAAGACATATAAGAGAAACTATATATGACTTAAATAGAGAACTTAAAAAAATAAAGAAAACAAGAGAAGTTCAAAGAGAGAAAAGAAATAAAGAAAGTATACCTAAAGTATCTTTAGTTGGTTATACAAATGCAGGTAAGTCAACACTTAGAAATGCTCTATGTAAAATAGCTGCATCAAAAGATAATAGAAATAAAGAAGAGGTTTTTGAAGCAGATATGCTTTTTGCTACTTTAGATATAACAACTAGAGCAATTATACTTAAAAATAAAGGTCTTATAACTTTAACTGATACAGTAGGATTTGTAAGAAAGCTTCCTCATGATTTAGTAGAAGCATTTAAGTCAACCTTAGAAGAAGTTATTTACTCAGATCTTTTATGTCATGTTGTAGATGCTTCAAGTGATGATGCTTTAGAGCAAATAAAAGCTGTTGAAGAAGTGTTGTCAGAACTTGGATCTATAGATAAAGATACAATATTAGTTTTAAATAAAATAGATAAAGCAACAGAAGAACAAATAGCTAATATAGAAGAAAAAATTTCTTATTATGACCACATTATAAAAGTTTCAGCTAAAGAAGAAATAAATTTAGATAATTTATTAGAAGAAATAGAAGAAAAACTTCCATATAAATTAAAGAAAGTAGAGTATATAGTACCTTATAATAGAGGAGATATTCAATCGTTACTTCATAGAAGTGGTAGAGTTTTAGAAGAAGAATATGTAGAAACAGGTACTAGAATGATAGTTGAAGTAGATGATGAAAGTTTTAATAGAACTAAAGATTATATGATAAATATATTACAATAATTATTTTAAAATTCCTAGAATAGCTTTTGTTCTAGGAATTTTTATTTATTATAAATAATATTTTAACATATGAAACAGTTTTGTTATAATAAAAATAGCAATATAAAATTGTGGGGGCGAAGTTTTATGAAAGATATAATAATAGAATATCAAAAAGCATTTAATATTATGATGGAGACTTTTGAAAGTAATGAAAATGTTATAGCAGTTTTTACTTTTGGAAGTATGGTTTCAGGAGATATATGGAATGAATCAGATATAGATTTTTTTGTTATATATAAAGATGAGTTTAATAAGGTAAGAGATGTATATTCTGAGGTGAATAATATTCCAGTGCATACTAAGTTATTAAGCAAAGATAGTTTTGTGTATTCATATGAAAATGAGGGCAAAAGGGGCATAGTAAAAAGTATACTTAGTTTTTCAAAGTTAGTATTTTCAAGAGATAAGGATATAAATGTTATATATAATAAAATTATATATGGAATTGATGAGTATGCAGGAATAGGAAAGTTAGAATATTTAAGTAAAGTAATTAAAGATGTAAAGATAGCAAAAAAATATATAAATTTAGGAAGAATGTATACAGCATATGAAGTTATGGTTAGAAGTTTAGACAGTTTTTCAAAACTTTATTTAAGTTTAAATGGATATACAGTTAGTAAAGATGCAATTAGAATGGTTATAAATTTAGATGATTCATTTAAAAGAATTATTGATGAGAAGTTATTTGGTAAAATGAATAAAGAAGATATATCTTATATAATAAACTATATAGAAAATTTCATAGATAAACATATAGCTATATCAGCAAAAGTTATAATTGATATATTAAAGAGTAATAAAGATTATTTAAGTTCAACGGAAATTAAAAAAGATGAAATGCTTGTAGGATATAATATAAAGGTTGAACAAATACTTAAAAAGCTTTTAGAACAAGGAATAATAAAACATAAAAAAAGAAACGTTTATGATAAAAAAGGTAATTTAATACTTACTCAAAATGTTTATGGTATTTTATAAAGGTGATGATATTTTTTGGAAAACATAAAAGATATAGTTTATTTAGAAGATAAACCTAAGTATATTCAAATAGCAGATAAATTTAAAGAACTTATAGATAGTGGAAATATAAAGGACGGCGAAAAATTACCTCCAATTAGAGAACTTACAAAAATACTTAATGTAAATAAAATTACCGTAGTAAATGCATATAAAAAATTAAATAATGAAGGGTTTGCATATCAAAAAATAGGGAGTGGAACTTTTGCTAAGAAAAAAGAGTTACACTCTAATTTCATGAAAATTTATTCTAATACTTTTAAATTTCTTAAAAATTGTAATTTAGATAATTATGTTGATTTTTCTGGTGAAACAACTAGGGAAGTATTTTTCCCAATAAAAGATTTTAAAGATATAATAACAACTGTTTTAGATAGAGACGGAGAAGAAGTTTTGCTTTCTCAAAATACATTAGGGTATAACCCTTTAAGAGAAACAATAAATAAAGAATTTTGGAATAATAGGTTAAATGTTGAAGATATAATAATTGTTTCAGGTGCACAACAGGGAATTGATATAGCATCTAAAGCAATGATAAATATAAATGATAATGTTATAGTTGAAAAACCAACTTATGGTGGTGCTCTTTCAGTTTTTAAATGGAGAAGAGCTAATATATTTGAAGTTCCAATAGAAAAAGATGGAATAAATATGGAATTGTTTGAGGAAATTTTAAAAAAGAATAAAATAACTTTATTTTATGCAATGAGTTATTTTCAAAATCCAACAGGAATTTCATATAGCTTAGAAAAAAAGAAGCGTTTAATAGAATTATCTAAAAAATATGATTTCTATATAATAGAAGATGATTATTTATCAGAACTTGTTTATGAAGAAGATATTGAATATACACCATTTAAAAGTTTAGATAAAGATGATAGAGTAATATACATTAAAAGTTTCTCAAAAATATTTATACCTGGTATAAGACTAGGATACATGGTAGTTCCTGAAATATTTAGGGAGAGGTTTTTAAGTACTAAATTAAATACTGATATTACAACTTCAACTTTAATGCAAAGAGCTTTAGAATATTATATTGCAAATAAAAATTGGAAAGAAAATATTAAAAAATTATCTAATGAATATAAAAAGAGATATGATATTATGGGTAAGCTTATAGAAGAAGAACTTTCAGATTACGTTTATTGTAATAAACCTAAAGGTGGACTTAATTATTATTTAGAAATTAAGAATAAGAAAATTTCTTCTAGAGAGTTATTTTTAAAATTAAAAAAGAAAAATGTTTATATTACTCCTGGGGTTTTGTTTTTTAGAAATAGTAGAGAGGGAGACGGATTTTTTAGAATAGGCTTTTCACAGACAAATTGTGAATCTATAGAAGAAGGAATTAAAGCAATTAAGGAGGAATTAAGGTTATGGCATATATAACTATTAGAGATAGAGGAGAAGATAGATTTGAAGAAAAAAAGTCTGAGTTTATAGGATATGCTAAAAGAGTAGAAAATGAAGAAGAAGCTAAAGCCTTTGTAAATGAAATAAAAAGTATGCATAAACAAGCTAGACATAATTGTTGGGCATATGTTATTGGAGAAAATTATGGAATACAAAGATACTCAGATGATGGAGAGCCACAAGGAACAGCTGGAATTCCTATACTTGAAGTTATGAAAAAACAAGGAATAACAGATTGTGCTGTAGTTGTAACTAGATATTTTGGAGGAATACTTTTAGGTGCAGGGGGATTAACTCGTGCATATACTAAAGGGGCAAGTATTGCAGTTACTGCAGCTGGAGTTGTTGAAAAGGTACATGGATTTAAAATTTCTATTGAAATAGATTATGATTTAATAGGAAAAATACAGTATCTTTGTGGACAAAATAACTGGTATATAGAGGACTCAGAATATACAGATAAAGTTATTTTACATATATATGCAGAAAATAGTATAATTCCTTTAATAGAAAAAGAAGTTACAGAAGCTACTAATGGTAAAGCTATTATATCAAAAGCAGAAGAAGGAATATATTTTAAAGAAAATAATAGATTGTTTAAAGTTATTTAATTGTAAAGAAAATATAAATAAGCATTATAAAATGGTTACTATATTGAATAAAACTAATTTAGTATGATATAATTTTAAAGTATAATTTATAAATTTATAGTTTAACACAATGTAAGGAGGAATAGACATGTCAGGACACTCAAAATGGCATAACATCCAAGCTAAAAAGGGCAAAATGGATGCAAAAAGAGGAAAGATTTTCACAAAAATCGGTAAAGAAATTATGGTTGCAGTAAAAAGCGGTGGTCCAAGTCCTGAGTCTAATGCAAAACTTAGAGACGTAATAGCAAAAGCAAAGGCAGCAAATATGCCTAATGATACTATACAAAGATCAATAAAAAAAGCATCAGGTGAATCAGGATCAGTAGATTTTGAAAAAATAGTCTACGAAGGATATGGTCCATCAGGAGTTGCTGTAATTGTTGAAACATTAACAGATAATAAAAATAGATCAGCAGGTAATGTAAGAAGTGCATTTACTAAAGGTGGAGGTAACATGGGTACATCAGGCTGTGTTGGATTCATGTTCCAAGAAAAAGGAGAAATCGTTATTGAAAAAGGCGATTTAGATGAAGAAGAAGTAATGATGATGGCATTAGATGCTGGTGCTGAAGATTTCCAAGCTGAAGATGAAGTATTTGTAGTTTATACAACTCCAGAAGACTTCGGATTAGTAAGAGAAGCCTTAGAAGGAAATGGAATAGAATTTTTAGAAGCAGGAGTTAAAATGATTCCAGATACAACTTCAGAATTAGATGAAGATAATGCTAAAAAATTCCAAAAAATGCTTGACTTACTTGAGGATGATGATGATGTTCAAGAAGTTTACCACAATGCTGAATTCCCTGAAGGATGGGAAGAATAGGGCATTTTAAGCATTTTTGAAAATTAAAAAATAATTGATTGTGACATACAAAATTAAGATAATGCACTTTTAATTTCGATATACATAATAACGTTATATCGGTATTGGAGGTGTATTTTTTTATTGTTAGATGATATGCTTAAAGAATTTTTAAAGTATTATTTGCAATAATAACATATTTTGGAAAGAAAAAATCTATGAAAAAGTTAAATTGGTTAAAGGAAGAATATTAAATATTAGATAATTATTTAAAACATAGTATAAGGTATTTGGAAACTTTAATATACAATATTTCCCTAAAATATGCTATAATTTGAATGTAATATTTATGTATAAATAAAAATATGAAATAGAATATATATGTTATTAGTATAAAATAATTATGTGTAAAGAAGGTCAAAAGAATTAAATCAAGAAGAAAAATTAAATTATAAATTAATTGATGAAAGCTATTTAATTTAATATAAAATAATTAATAATACATAGAAAGGATATTAAAATTATGGTTAAATCTTCAATTATAATTAATAAAGAAAAGTATAATTCATTTTTTGATAAAAAATTAAAAGATTATATAATATTTCATTTGAAAATAATACTTCTTGGAGTAATAACACTAGGATTAGCATATCCTTGGATTATTTGCATGAAAAATGAAGCAAGATGCAAACATACAGTAATTTGCGGTAAAAGATTAAAATTTATAGGTAAACCTAAGGAATTAATAAATTATTGGATTTTATGGTGGTTTTTAATAATTATAACATTGGGGTTTTATGGGTTAGTTGTAAAACTTAGATTTGAGCGATGGACTATTGCTAATACAATTTTTGAGGATCAATACTTATAGAGTAATTATAAAGATAGAAATTTTAGAAAATTAAATAAAAAAATAATAAATAAAACAAAGGCTTATGATAAAAAATTACATTTACAATTGTAATTTAAGTAGATATTAATAATTATTTCAATTTACAAAATAAAGAAAGTGAATTTATTTTATATTATAATTTATTTAAGTTAATTAATTAAAATTATATTTAAATAAAGATGAAAACAGAAAATAATCAGTAGGTCTTAATAAGACCTACTGATTATTTTTATACTATGTTTTTAGGTGAGAACTAAAAGTAAATTTTTATTAAATAATAATGTGAGAGTGAGTTATTTAGTATCTTATTTTATAAAACATAAATTTAAAATATTATAAGTTTACAAAATAGAAAATATAGATATTTTTAAAATGTTTTTAAATTATAATTATAATTTATGTAAAGAATGTAAAGTAAGTTACAGAAATGTATATGAAGTTTAAAAATAATTATAAAAGATGTGTTACTTATGGTAAATATATTATTTTTAAATAGATATTAAAATGAATAAATATATATATTTAAAAAAATTAAAACAATCAAGTAAAGAGTTTAAAGATTGAAAATAAAAATTACACAACTGAATATGATATCAATATTATAATTAGGAATATATACTAAGGGGGAGAAGTCTTGGAGTCAAATAGAAAATACAAACTATCGTTTAGAAATATGATTAAATTTGGAAATAAGATATTTAAAAAATATTTTCTTTTGTTTAATTTAGTAATATTAATATATATAGGAGTGATATCCTACTTCGGACATTATAATATAAACAAAATATTAGATTTTAATAGAATCATTATTAACGGTTTATTTTGGTTACTATGTATGTCTATATTATGGATTGGATGTTTGTCAAGTTATGTTATAAATATTTTAAAAGCAATTTTAATTGAGATTATTTATGAAGAATATGAAGAAGATAAACAAAAAGAGGTAAACAATATATTTAAAATAATTTTATTTACAGTAGTTTTTGCATTAATGGAGTTTTTTATATTAAATCTTGTTAAGCTTAAATCACTAGAAAGTGACCATATTTTTTATCTTTATTCAATGGGAGCTTTTGTAGGATGTTATTTTGGAATAGTTAAAAATATTAAATAAATCTTTAAAGAATATAATTTATTCTTAATTTAATAAAGTAAAAACATTTTACATATAGTATGAAAATTATTATAATTAAGTTTGTACTAAATTTAAAATTACAATATAAAAAAAGAAAGGTGAGTTTAAGATGAAAAAATCATTTTGGACAAAAGTTATAATTGCTATAGCAATTGTTGTTGTAGGTTTATTTGCTTATAGTTATATAAATAAAACTACAAATAATTCTTCTGTAGGAAATAAAACTTTAACAGTAACAATAAAAGATGCAGTAGATAATAAAACTATTATTGAAAATGAAAAGTTTAAAACTGATGCAAATACATTAGCTGATTTTTTAAATGAAAATACAAAAACTTTAGGAGTAAAGATGGAAAATGGTAAATATGGATCATTTTTATTAGCTCTTAAAGGTTTAGAAACAAAAGATAAAAATAAAGGACCATGGTGGACTTATGGATATAAATCACCATCACAAAATTTAGACTATAAAGTAGGTAGTGCACCTGTTATGGACAAAATAAATGTGCATGATGGAGATAGTGTAGAATTTGTATTTACTAATACATTTTAATGAATGCTAGAAAATTAACTCAATGTGCGTTGCTAGCAGCTATATTATATATAGTTTACTTTATGGGTTCTTTTGTAACGTATTTTGAACTTGTAAGTTTTGTAATTTTGTTATATGGAACTACACTTCCTAAAAAAATATCATGGTTTTCTATAGTTGTGTTTTGTATTTTAGTAATGTTAACTAAAGGAATTGCTCCGTGGAGTATAATGTATTTATTAGTACTTCCTCAGTATGCACTTATATATAATCTTTTATCAAGAGTGACAAAATCTGAGTATATATATGGAATAGTAGGAGCTATCTTATCTTTTTGTATGGGAACTATTATAGATCTTCCATATCTTTTAACAGCTGGACTTGGAGCAAAATCTCTTTGGATTACTTTACTTTTAGGATTTCAAGTTTCAATAGGAAATGCTATCTGTACATTTATAGCTACTTTATTTTTATATAAAACTATGAGCAAAGTTTTAAATAGAGTTATTATGTAAAATAAAACCTTAGAAGAATTCTTCTAAGGTTTTATTTTTATAGTAAGTATTTTACAGTATACATACTTTAATTAAGTCTAATACTATTATTGATATTTTAAAGAAAAGGAGAGGTTTTAATGTCTCATAAAAATAACAAAAATAGTAAAGACAATAAAAAAGTTTCACAAAAAACTAAAAAAGAAGTTCAAAAAATGAAAATTGAAACTGCAAATGAAGTTGGATATTCAAAAGAATCAAGAAAACTTGGAAAAGACAAAGAAAGAAATTCTCCTCATAAAAAATAATTAGTAAAACTACACTAATTTTATAGTGTAGTTTTTTGTTGTTTTATAATAAAATATTATTGAAAAAAATAAATAATATGTTAAAATATAGGAGAAAATATTTTTATTATAAAGGGTGAGAGGGGTTTTAAAATGAATAAGAGAATAGAATTAGAAGCTAGAAAAGAAGCGTTAATTAACAAAGGTAACCATAATTCAGCATTAATAGCAAAGGTTAATAGAAAAATTAGAAGATTAGATAATAAATAAAAATAATAATTGATTTATTAAATTTTTATGATAAAATATATTTAATTTAATAAAAACAATTCGTATAATCCTTAAAATACGGTTAAGGAGTTTCTACCAAGAACCAATAATTCTTGATTACGGAGAAGATATTTAATTATTTTCTTCGTAACCAAGAATTTTTTTTATAATTTTTTATAATAAATCTTTTTATAGGTAGAAAATTTAAAAATTTAAAATTTTTATTACAGGAGGACGTTATGAAATTTGAAAATTTACCTAAAATAGAATTGCATTGTCATTTAGATGGATGCTTAAGGCCAGAAACAGTAAAGGAATTAATAGTTAAAGAAAATTTAAATTTAGATTTATATGATATTAATAATATAGAAAATGAGTTAATAGTTCCAGATAATTGTTCATCCTTAAATGTATATTTAAAAAGATTTGATATTCCAGTAAAGGTTATGCAAAGTAAAGAAAATTTGAGAAGAATATCATATGAACTTATAGAAGATGTTAGTAAAGAAAATGTTAAATATATAGAAATAAGATTCGCACCACTTTTACATAAAGAAAAAGGTCTTGAGATTAAAGAAATAATTGAAAGTGTTTTAATAGGACTAAAAGAAGGGGAAAAGGATTTTGGTGTTAAAAGCAATTTAATCCTTAGTATTTTAAGAAATATGGATATTAAAACTGCTTATGAAGTAATTGAAAGTGGAAAAGAATTTATAGGAAATGGGGTTGTAGCAGTAGATTTAGCGGGAAATGAAGAAAAAGGTTTTTGTAAAAAGTTTAAAGATGCATTTAATTTAGCTAGGGAATATGGATATAAAATTACAATTCATGCTGGAGAGACAGGGCATTCAATTAATGTTAAAGAAGCTATAGAATTATTAGGAGCAGAAAGAATTGGACATGCTGTTGCAATAGAAAAGGATATTAATATATATAATTTAGTTAAAGAAAAAGAAGTAATACTTGAAATGTGTCCAAAGAGTAATGTACAAACAAAAGCAGTAGAAAATTATAAAAAACATCCGATAAAAAGATTTTTAGAAGATAACCTTTTAGTAAATTTAAGTACAGATAATAGAACAGTATCTAATGTAACACTTACAGAAGAACTTAATGCTGTAGATGAAAATCATATATTAAGTATAAATGATGGTAAAAAAATATATACAAATAGTATAAAAGGTGCTTTTTGTGATAAGGAAACAAAAAAGTGGTTAAAGACATTTATTGAATGTTAATTTTATAAAAAATACTATATTAGATTTAACTTCTAATATAGTATTTTAAAATGTTTTTATTAAAACATATATTTTAATAAATTTAAATTTTCTTTCATGTTTTTAATTCATAATTTTCTAATAATATATATTGTTTATATTTAAAGTAATAAGCTAAAGAAAATATAATAGTTATAGCTTCTGCAATTGGTATAGCAAGCCAAATTCCATTTACACCAATAAAATAAGGTAATATTATTATACAAATACTAACAAACACTAATGATCTACTTATAGATATTATGGCTGATATTTTTCCGTTTCCTATTGAAGTGAATAGATTTGACATAAATACATTAACACCTATAATTAAGAATCCAAAAGAAAACAATTTAAGACCAAAGTATGCTATATTATATACATTTAAATCATTAGTAAAGAATAAAATTATATATTTTCCAAGGAAAAAAGAAACTAAAAAGATAAAAATCGATGACCAAGCTATAGTTATAAAACTATAATTTAAGCTTTCTTTTATTTTATTTTTATTTTTTGCTCCAAAATTATAACTTATAATAGGAGATACTCCAACTGAAATTCCAAAAAACATGGCTATAAAAAAATAATAAATGTAAGTTATTATAGACATAGCAGCGATACCATTTTCACCATGGAATTTAAGTATACTTACATTAAATAAGAATGTAGTTATTCCAGTTGAAAATTCAGTAAACATTTCAGAACTTCCATTAAAACAAGAATTCCATAAATCCCTTAAATAAATGTTAGGTTTTTTAAAAGATAAAAGAGAATCATTGCTTAAAAAATGAAATAATCCAATAAATGCAGATATAGTTATTGATAAAAATGTTCCAAAAGCAGCTCCTAAAATACCTAGATTTAAAATTACTATAAAAATATAATCTAATATTATATTTAAAATTAAGCCAACTGATGACATTAGAAGGGATAGCTTTGGCTTTCCATCTATACGAGCATAATACTCAAAATACAATTTAAACATCATAGGTATAGTCATTAAAATTGTTATAAATCCATACTTTAGTGCGTAGGGCATAAGAACTTTAGTTGCACCAAGTAATGATAGAATTGGTTTTAAAAAAATTAATCCAATAAAAGTTAAAATTAAAGAAATTACAAGTAGGGTTAATGTTATAAAAGAAAATAGCTTATTAGCATCATCTTTTTTACCTTCACCGAGTTTTATAGAAACTAAGGCGCCAGATCCAGTTGCAAGCATTACTGCTATCCCAAATATTACACAGGTTATTGGAATAATAATATTTATTGATGCTAATGCATCAGATCCTACAAATCTTGAAACAAAAAATCCATCTATAGTAGTATAAAATGATAAAAACACCATAGCTACAACAGAAGGGAGAATATACTTAATAAATTGTAAATAAGTTTGGTGTTTAGTAAAATTGCTGTTCATATATAGTACTCCTTATCTAACATAATTATTTACAATAATTAGTTTAAAGGATATAGTAACTATATGGTCAAGAGAATATTAAAAGTTTTATGGAGGAAATATGGATATAAAATTTACTATTGGTGAAGTGGCGAAGTTTCATAATTTATCAAAACAAACTTTGATATTTTATGATAAAATAGGTCTATTTAAACCTAAAATAGTTGATGCTTCTAATAATTATAGATATTACACTGCAGAACAATTAGAAGTTTTAGATAGTATTTTAATACTTAAGGAAATAGGTGTACCTTTAAAAAAAATAAAAGAGTTTTTAGGACATCGTAGTTTAAATTCAACTTTAAATTTGATGGTTGAACAAAAGAGAGAGTTAGAAAAACAAAAAGAACATTTAAATTTAATAATTAAAAGAATTGAAAAAAAGATAGAAACTATAGAGCATATAAGTGAATTTGAAGAAAAAGTTTATTTTAAATACTTAAAAGAAGAATTTTTAGCAGTACAAGAGGTAGAAAGTCCATACGATTTAATAAAAACTAATATATCTATAAAGACATTATTAAAAAAGGCGACTTTAAATTGTTATGTATATAATTATCAAATAGGAGTTATGATTTCAGCTAAAAATTTAAAAAAGGGAAACTATACTACGGCAGATTATACTTTTGTACCTTTAAATAATAAGATATCTGATAAAAACGTTATAATAAAACCTGAAGGTTTATATGCAATTATATATCATCAAGGTAGATATGAAGATATAGGTACAAGCTATAAAAAATTATTAAATGAGATAAATAGAAGGGGATATATTATAAAAAGTCATTCTTATGAATATTGTGTATTAGATAGTCTAACAAGTAAAAATCCAAATAATTATATTACAAAAATATCTATTGGAATAGAAAAGGAATAAAAAAAACCGATATAAATTTTTATATCGGTTTTTAGTTTTATTTTAAGAACTAATGTATCTTTTTAAAAACTGTTTTGTTCTATCATTTTTAGGATTATTAAATATTTCATCTGGTGTACCTTCTTCAACAACCAAACCATCTGACATAAAGATAATTCTATCACCAACATCTTTAGCAAATGACATTTCATGAGTGACAATTATCATAGTTCTATGTTCCTTTGCTAAATTTTTTATTACTAATAAAACTTCATCAACAAGTTCTGGATCTAATGCTGACGTTGGCTCATCAAAAAGTATAACATTTGGATTTATAGCCATAGCACGTGCTATACTAACTCTTTGTTTTTGCCCACCTGATAAAGTATTTGGATATACATCTTTTTTATTTTCCATTCCAACTTTTCTTAGTGCATCTAAAGCTAATTCTGAAGCTTTAGTTTTGTCTATTTTTTTTACCACTATTAATGCTTCTGTTACATTTTCTAATACAGTTTTGTTATTAAAAAGATTATAATGCTGAAAAACCATAGCAGATTGTTTTCTTAATAAATGAATTTGCTTTTTATTTATTTTATTTGTATCTAAAGAAATATCACCAATTGTTATTTTACCTTCATCTGGAGATTCAAGATAATTTAAGCATCTTAGAAAGGTTGATTTACCAGAACCAGATGGTCCAAGAATTACTACAACTTCTCCTGTTTTAACATTTAAATTTATATTTTTTAAAACTTCTATATTATTAAATTTCTTTTTTAAGCCTTCTATTTTTATCATAATATCACCTCTAATATACTGAAATCTTTCTTTCTAAAACTTTTTGTAAATAACTGAAGAACTCTATGATTATCCAGTACATTATTGCTACTACAATATAACTTTCGAAAAATTTGTAACTAGATGATGCAGCCATTTGAGCTTTTGCTAATAGTTCTACAACACCTAAAGTGAAAGCAAGTGAAGATCCCTTTACAGTATCAACAAATATATTACCAAGAGGTGGGATAGCTATTCTGAATGCTTGTGGAAGTATTATTCTTTTAAGTCCTTCTCCTTTTGTCATTCCCACTGATAAACATGCTTCCATTTGTCCTTTATCTATTGCATTTATTGAAGATCTTAATATTTCGGCAATATATGCAGATGCATTTAATCCAAGCCCAATAAGAGCTGCTGTATAAGCTGTCATATTTTGAAGGGGTGGTATAACTTGTGGAATACCAAAATATAATAAAAATAATTGAACTAAAAGAGGAGTACCTCTAAAAAATGAAATATATATTTCGGCTAACTGTTTAATTATTGGGATTTTGTAAATTCTTATTATTGCAAGTGCTATTCCAATAATAAGTCCTAAAATCATACCAAATACTGATAATGAAATAGTAGTTTTCATAGCTTTAATTAGCATAGGAATTAATTTTAATGAATACATAAAGTCAAAGGATAATGTTCCTTTAGAGCTTTTTAAAGATTCTGTATCAGATTCGTTATTATTTGGAGTTGTAACATTAGTTCCAAGCCACTTTTCTGAAATTGCTTTTAAAGATCCATCATTTTTCATATCTAATAAAGCTGAATTTATATCTTTTATTAGATTTTCATTTTCTTTTGTTTTTAAAAATGGATAAGCATTTTCTATTTTATCAATAGGCTTACCTGCAAGCTGTAAATTTAAATTTTTTTCTTTAATTGCAGCTATTGCTGAAACTTTGTCTATAACAACAGCATCAATTCTACCAAGTAAAAGCTCATTAAAAGCAGCATCAGTATTTTGATAAGTTATAATTTTTATATTACCATTTTTATCTTTATCTTTGACTATTTGCTCATAATTACTTCCAAGGTCCACACCGACTTTTTTACCAATTAAATCATCAAATGATTTAATTGAATTATTATCTTGTTTTACAATTATTTGTGCACCACTATATACAGTAGGATCAGTAAAAAAGTATTTTTCTTTTCGTTCGTTAGTTAAAGTTATTTGATTAGCTAAAGTATCAACTTTTCCACTTTCAAGCATACCAAAAAGCCCACTAAATGAAGCGGTCTTAAATTTTATATTGTAATTTAATTTTTTCCCTATTTCATTCCATATGTCAATTTCAAATCCTTCAAGGTTTCCGTTATTTGAATATGTAAAAGGATAATATGTACCTGATGTACCTATAGTAATAGTTTTTTTATTTAAATCTGTAGAATTAGTTTTATTATTTAAATTACTACATGATACTAATGATATTACTATAATTAGCAATGATAATATAAGCAATGTAAAACGTTTTTTCATTTGAAATCCTCTTCCTATAAATAAATTCTTTTTTAAAATTATAAGAATTCCTATCTGAATTGTCAAGATTAATACTTTTATAAAAACATAGGATTATTATGTGAAGAATATTAATAAATAATTATTTTTCAATAAAATAATTAGTAAACATAAATATAATAAATTATTAGATATATAATTATATTAGGTATATATAGGAAAAATTTAAGAGGGTAGGTACGTATGAATAATATAAGTGGAATTTTAATTAGAAAAGAAGATTATATACAAATTAAACTGAATAAAACAGAAAGTGGAAAAATATTTTATAAAAATAAATTAGAAGAAAAAGAAATATTTTTAATGGATTTTTATAATAAAAATACAATAAAATTTAAAGATCCAAAACCTTTAAATAGAACTTTTTATAAAATTGTATGCAAAAGTGGAGAACTTATTCTTGCAGAAAGAATATTACCACTTGAAAAATTTAGTAATTTTAGAGATTTAGGAGGATATATAGATAAAAAAGGAAGAATGATTAAATGGGGATTATTTTATCGTTCAGAAGATCTTTCAAATTTAAAAAATGATGATTTAAAATATTTTGAGACTTTAGGAATAAAATATGTATTGGATTATAGATCAAAAGAGGAAGTACTTGAAAATCCAGATATACAAGTAAAAGGAGTTAAGAATATAAATATATCTGGAATGAATATTGAAGAAAAAATTAGCAAAAGTGAAAATTTAGATATGATAATTTATATTTCCGAAATATTGAAAGGAAAAGAAATTACAATAACTCCAGAACAGTTACTTAAAGATGCTTATAAAAATATGCCAATTAATAATCCTGCATACAAAGAATTATTTGAGCTTTTTAAAAACCCAAAAAATACAGCTATATTACAGCATTGTACTGCAGGAAAGGATAGGACAGGAATAGGATCTGCTCTTTTATTATTAGCATTAGGAATAGATGAAGAAACAGTAATAGAAGATTATTTACAAAGTAATGAGAATAGAGAGCAATTTAATAAAAAAGTAATTAATATGTGTAGTAATTATATTAAAGATGAAAAAACAAAGAAGTTAATAGAAGAAATTTTAGGGGTTAATAGGTCGTTTATACAATTAAGTTTAAATGCTATAAAAGATAAATATGAAACTTATGAGAATTACTTTGAAAAAGAGTATGGACTAACTTCTTTTGATTTGGAAGAATTAAAAGATTTTTATATGTATAAATAAAAATAAATTTTTATAAAAAATGAATAAAACTCTTTATTGTGGTAAAAATACCCAATAAGGAGTGATAAGAATGAAACATAAAAGAAAAATTTATTTAAGTATAGTGTTTTTAGGTATTATAATTCTTTTTAGTGGAACATATTATTTAACATCAAAAAGTATTAAAAATAGAGAACTTGAAAAGCAAAATAGTATGCAGGTAGAAGAAGTTAATTCATCTAGTATAGCAAAAGGAAGAACACTTAGAGATGATTTGATTATTTCTTTCTATACTAATGAAAAGAGAGATAAAACAACAACTGTTAAAGAATTAATAAAAATTAATAATTTGAAGGATGGATTAACAGAAGAATTACTAACAAAACAAGCATTGAAAGACGGATATGAATTAGTAGAAAAATCAAATGATAGATTTATATATAGAAGAAATAGTCAAGATAAAGTTAGTAGTGATTTTGAGAAAGATACTTATTATATTGGTGAAAGTGATGGATATTTAGCTATATATAAAGCTGATAATAATGGGGAACTTAAAAAAGAAAAAGTTTATTCAGATGAAATGTCTATAGATATGTTTAGAGATACTGATGCTGAAAAAATTAAAAATTTTAAATATTTTAGTAGCAAAAATATAGAAGAAGTAGAAAATAAAATAATGGAACTTATTACGTAAAAATTAGGACTAATTATATAGTCCTTTTTTTATTGTTATCATTTCTTGAAAGATTTTAATTAAAATGATAAAGTAATAAGTAGACTTGTATGGGAACATACTTTCATCCAGCATATTGGAAAGGGGGAGTATAAATGTATGAATATATAAAAGGAAAATATATAGGAATAATAAAAGATTATTTAATCATTGAAAATAATGGTATAGGATATAAAATATTTTCTTCAGGAATAACTATGTCAGAAATGCCATCTATTGGTGAAGAAGTTATGCTTTATTTAGAACAAATAGTTAGAGAAGATTTTATTGGATTATATGGATTTTTATCAAAAGAAGAATTAAATATGTTTAAATTATTACTTGGAATAAATGGAGTTGGTTCAAAGGCTGCACTTTCACTTTTATCAATTAGTAGAATAAATAATTTGAAGTATGCAATAATGACTGAAGATGATAAACATCTTTGTAGAGCTCCTGGAATAGGTAAAAAGACTGCTTCAAGAATAATATTAGAACTTAAAGATAAGTTAAAACCAGATGAATTATTTGAAGATGGAGATATAAATGAAAATATACCTTCAGTAGATGATGATTATGCATTTAAAGTTTCAGAAGTTTTAGGAGCACTTTTAGCATTAGGATACAGTGAAAAAGAAGCAAATATGGCTATTAAAAATATAAGTAAAGAAAATACTGTAGAAATAATGATAAAAGATTGCTTAAAAGTTTTAATGGGGTAGGTGAGATTTTTGGAAAGAATTATTACACCTAATGAACTTAATGAAGATTTTGGAGAATTAAGTTTAAGACCTCAAAAAATAAATGAATATATAGGTCAAGATAAAGTTAAAGAAAGATTAGATATATTTATAAAAGCAGCTAGAAATAGAAATGAAGCATTAGACCATGTTTTATTATATGGCCCCCCAGGACTTGGAAAAACTACATTAGCTAACATTATAGCTAAAGAAATGGGTGGAAATCTTAAGGTTACATCTGGTCCAGCAATTGAAAGAGCTGGTGATTTAGCTGCAATATTAACTACTCTTCAAGATAATGATGTTTTATTTATTGATGAGATTCATAGATTAAATAGAAATGTTGAGGAAATTCTTTATCCTGCCATGGAAGATTATGCTCTTGATATAGTTATAGGAAAAGGAGCAGCTGCTAAATCTATTAGACTTGATTTGCCACAATTTACTCTTATAGGTGCAACTACAAGAATAGGAATGTTAACATCACCTCTTAGAGATAGATTTGGGGTTTTATGCTCTATGGAATATTATACAGATGAACAACTAAAGGATATAATAGTTAGAAGTGCTTTAGTTTTTGGTTGTTCTATAACAGAGGAAGGTGCTTTTGAAATAGCTAGAAGATCAAGAGGTACGCCAAGAATAGCTAATAGATTATTAAAAAGAGTTAGAGATTATTCTGAAGTTAAATCTGATAATTTAATAAGTTATAAAGAAGCAAGAGAAGCTCTTAAACTTTTAGAAGTAGATAGTCAAGGATTTGATAGAGTTGATAATAAAATATTAGAAGCTATAATAGATAATTTTAAAGGTGGACCTGTTGGTATAGAAACCTTATCTTATTTTATAGGAGAAGAACTTGGAACATTAGAAGATGTATATGAACCTTATCTGTTACAAAAAGGATTTATAGTAAGAACACCAAGAGGAAGAGTAGCAACTGAAAAAGCATATAAGCACTTAGGAAGAAGTATTAGTGCTCATAATAAAGGAGAACAAAAAAAGTTTTTTTAAATATAGTAAGGAGACGAAATAAATGAAAGTAAGCGATTTTGATTTTTATTTACCAGAAGAATTAATAGCACAACATCCATTAGAAAAAAGAGATACTTCAAGACTTATGGTTCTTGACAAGAAAACAGGTGATATAGAACATAAAGTTTTTAAGGATATAATAGAATATTTAAATGAAGGTGATACTCTTGTTTTAAACAATACTAGAGTAATGCCAGCAAGACTTATAGGTGCTAAAGAAGGTACTGGTGGTAAAATAGAATTTTTACTTCTTAAAAGACTTGAGGGAGATAAGTGGGAATGTTTAGCTAAGCCTGGAAAAAGCGCAAAACCTGGAAGAAGGTTTGAGTTTGGAGATGGAAAACTTAAATGTGAAGTTTTAGAAGTATTAGATACAGGTAATAGAATTATAGAATTTGAATATGATGGAATATTTGAAGAAGTTCTAGATTCATTAGGAGAAATGCCACTTCCTCCATACATACATGAAAGATTAGAAGATAGAGAAAGATATCAAACTGTATATTCTAAAGAAAAAGGTTCAGCCGCTGCACCAACTGCAGGACTTCACTTTACAGAAGAATTACTTAAAGAAATAAAAGAAAAAGGAGTAAATATAGTTTATCTAACTTTACATGTTGGTCTTGGAACATTTAGACCAGTTCAAGTTGATGATATAAATGATCATATTATGCATTCAGAATTTTATCAATTATCAAAAGAATCAGCTGATATAATAAATAATACGAAGAAAAATGGCAAGAGGGTTATAGCGGTAGGTACTACATCAACAAGAACATTAGAAACTATAGCAGAAGATGATGGTACAGTTAAGGAAGCAAGTGGTTGGACAGATATATTTATATATCCAGGATATAAATATAAATTGGTAGATAATTTAATAACTAATTTTCATTTGCCAGAATCAACATTAATAATGCTTGTTTCAGCATTAGCAGGAAGAGATAATGTATTAAATGCCTATAATGAAGCAGTTAAAGAAAAATATAGATTCTTCTCATTTGGAGATGCTATGTTTATTAAATAAAAAGCAATTGACTTAGAAACTAAAGGAGTGAAATTTTTGAGCAAAAGATATACTTTGTTAAAGAAGGACGGGAAAGCAAGAAGGGGTAGATTTGTAACACCACATGGAACTATAGAAACACCAGTATTTATGAATGTAGGAACATTAGCTGCTATTAAAGGCGCGGTTTCAAGTATGGATTTAAAGGAAATAGGATGTCAAGTTGAACTTTCAAATACATATCATCTTCATTTAAGACCATCAGATAAAGTTGTTAAGGAAATGGGTGGACTTCATGAATTTATGAATTGGGATAGACCTATACTTACAGATTCAGGTGGCTTCCAAGTATTTTCATTATCAGGAATTAGAAAAATTAAAGAAGAGGGTGTATACTTTAATTCTCATATAGATGGTAAGAGAATATTTATGGGACCTGAAGAAAGTATGCAAATACAAAGTAATTTAGCCTCAACTATAGCTATGGCATTTGATGAATGTATAGAGATACCATCACCTAGAAAATATGTTGAGCAATCAGTTGAAAGAACTACAAGATGGCTTGAAAGATGTAAAAAAGAAATGGATAGATTAAATTCACTTCCTGACACTATAAACAAAGAACAAATGTTATTTGGTATAAATCAAGGAGCCACATTTAAAGATATAAGAATAGAACATGCAAAGACTATATCAAAGATGGATTTAGATGGATATGCTATTGGAGGACTTGCAGTTGGAGAAACTCATGAAGAAATGTATGAAACAATAGATGCAGTTGTACCACACCTTCCACAAGATAAACCTATCTATTTAATGGGAGTTGGAACGCCTGAAAATATTTTAGAAGCTGTAGATAGAGGAGTAGACTTTTTCGATTGTGTTCTTCCAGCAAGAAATGGTAGACATGGTCATGTATTTACAGGAGAAGGTAAGATTAATCTAATGAATAAAAAGTTTGAATTAGATAAAAGACCTATAGATGAAGGGTGTCAATGTCCTACATGTAAAAATTACACAAGAGGATATATAAGACATTTATTTAAAGCTAAGGAAATGCTTGCTATGAGACTTTGTGTACTTCATAATCTTTATTTTTATAATAAGTTAATGGAAGATATAAGAAATGCTATTGATGAAGATAGATTTAAAGAGTTTAAAGAACAAAAATTAAGTGAGTGGAATAGAAATAAAAAATAATAGTATTTAATAATAGTTTTAAATGTTTTGTTGACAACAAAATGAAATAAATGTAAACTCATTTTAGGGATATAAGTTCCAAATGATACTTAAACAAGGAAAGGGTGTACAAAATGCCAATTTTATATCAAATACTACCATTGGTTTTAATATTTGGTCTTTTCTTCTTTATGATAATTCTTCCAGAAAAGAAGAGAAAGAAGCAATATGGACAAATGATGGATTCATTAAAAGTTAATGATGAAATAATGACAAGAGGCGGAATCGTTGGTAAAATAGTTAAAATGTCAGATGAGCATGTAGTAATAGAAACAAGCTCAGATAGAACAAAAATAAAATTAGTTAAAAATTCAATTGCAACTAAGTTAAATAAAGAGGAAGCTGAAGTTAAATAAAAATAATTTAAAAAGTAAAAACACCACAAAAGTGGTGTTTTTTATTTAATAAGATTGAATTAATCACAAAGTGAAATGTTTACATAATACTTTATTATGATATTATATTATGGTATAATTAAAAGCGATTTATAGAAATTTATACCAATAAATGTAAAATTATAAAAAGAATATTTAAGTATTAGTTTGGGCACTATACAATAGTGTTTATACTGAACCGAAGGGGGATAAAAATGAAAGGAAAAGGAAAAAGTACATTTATTTTTACGCTTTGTACCCTAGTTATAATAGTTTTAGCAATAGTTTGCTTCAGAGGAGTTAAAATTGGAGGCTGGGAGATAAAATCTTTCAATCAAGCTATAACTAAAGGGTTGGATTTACAAGGTGGAGTTTCTGTGCTTTTAGGAATTCAAGATGAAAATGTAAGTCATGAAGATTTACAGAAAACAAAAGATTTAATAAAATTAAGAGTTGATAAGCTTGGAGTAGCTGAAACTGTAGTTACTACAGAAGGTGATAATAAAATAAGAGTTGATATACCTGGAGAATATAATTCACAAGGTATAGTAGATGCTTTAAGTAAAACAGGAGAGCTTACTTTTAAGGCGCCAGATGGAAAGGTAATTTTAACTGGTAAGGATGTAAAAAAAGCTACATCTATGCTTGATCAACAAAATGGAAAGCCTGTTGTTTCACTTGAATTAAATAATGAAGGAACTAAATTATTTTCAGAGGCTACTCAAAAATATTTAGGAAAACAAATATCAATTAATATGGATGATCAACAACTTACAAATCCTACAGTTCAAAGCCAAATAACAAATGGTGAAGCTGTAATTACTGGTATGAGTAGTGTTGAAGAAGCTAAAAATTTAGCAGGACTTATAAATTCAGGAGCATTACCTGTTAGTATAAAAGCTTTATCACAACAAACTGTTGGAGCACAACTTGGTGAAACAGCATTACCAAATGCCGTTAAAGCAGGAGTGATTGGAATAAGTTTAATATTCATATTTATGATTTTATATTATAGAGTTCCAGGTATAATAGCATCAATTGCTTTAACATTATATGTTACATTAGTTCTCCTAGTGTTTGTTGAAATTGGAGCAACACTTACACTTCCAGGTATAGCTGGATTCTTACTTACTATAGGTATGGCAGTAGATGCCAATGTACTTATATTTGAAAGAATAAGGGAAGAACTTAGAAATGGTATTTCACCAAAATCAGCAGTTAAGAAAGGTTTTGATAATGCACTTTCATCAATAGTTGATTCAAATGTAACAACAATAATAGCTGCATTGGTTCTTTATTTTGTAGGGTCTGGATCAGTTAAAGGATTTGCTATAACATTAATGATAGGTATAGTTGTAAGTTTATTTACGGCTCTTATAGTAACAAAATTCTTAATGAATCAAGCGTTAGCTGCTGGCTTCTTAAGCAAACCATCTCTGTTTAGAGTGAAAGTGAAAAGGGGGTAGAGCTATGTTGAAAATAATAGAACATGCAAAAATATGGATTACTTTATCCCTTATTTTTATAGTTGTGGGATTAGGCTTTATGTTCACAAGAGGTCTTAATTTTGGTATAGATTTTAAAGGTGGTACACAAGTTGTATTTGATTTTGGTAAAGAATTTGATAAACAAAAGGCAGATGAAATTGTTAAAAAATATGATAAAGATGCAATAACTAATACTGTAAATTCAACACAATATGAAATAAAATCACCTAATTTACCATCAAAAGAAGTTAATGAAATTTATGATCAATTTAAGAAAGATTTTAAAATTGGTGATAAAGCATTAGTTTCTCAAAATGAAATAGGTGCATCAGTTGGTAAAGAATTAACAGATAAAGCTATTATAGCAATTGGTATAGCATTTGTGTGCATGCTTATATATATAGCAATAAGATTTGAAATAAGATTTGGAATTGCGGCTTTAGTAGCACTAATTCATGATATATTAGTAACTCTTAGTTTTTATGCTATATTTAATATAACAGTTAACTCACCATTTATAGCGGCTATATTAACTGTTGTAGGTTATTCAATAAATGATACTATAGTTATTTTTGATAGAATAAGAGAGAATTCAAAGATTATGAGAAGAAGTTCTCCAACTGAAATAGCTGATAAGAGTTTAACACAAACTATGTCAAGATCAATTAATACAACAATTACAACTCTTATAACAATTGTAGCAGTTAATATTTTTGTGCCAACTGTTAGAGAATTTTCTCTTCCACTTATAATTGGTATAGCTACAGGAGCTTATTCATCAATATTTATAGCATCACCTTTATGGGTTGCTCTTCAAAAAAGAAGAAATAATAATAAAAAAACAAAAGCATAACTTATAAGATTATGTCTAAATATAAAAGCCTTCAAAATAAATTTGAAGGTTTTTTAACTTTTTTACATAAATATTTGTCAAATGCTCTGTTTTAAATTATAATATTATTGTTTTCTAATTTTGTGGAGGAGATAGTAAGTGATGCGTAAGTTTTGGGAGAGTATATATTGCCCTAATTACATAAAAGGATATAATCCCTTTATTATGAAAGATATGAACAAGTCAATAGAACGTCTTGTTACAGCAATTAATAATAGGGAAAAGATCATTATATATGGAATAAACACTGTTGATGGTATTTGTGCAATTGCTTCCTTAAGCTTAGTTTTAAGATACTTAAATGCAGATGTAGAATATTTAATACATGATGGTGGAGACGAATGTAAAAAGGTAGATTCTTTTGATATAAAAACAAAAATAGATTTTTTAGGGGGAGAATTACTAATTACATTAGGAGTGGATTTAGCATCACAAGAAGAGGTTGAACTTTGTGATAGGCTTGGAATAGATTTAATAGTTATAGAGAATAAAATTATTAATGAAAAGAAAGATTATATTTATATAAATCCTAATCAAAAATGTTGTCAATATAGATATAAAAATTTATCATTAAGTGCTTTAACATTTAAATTAATGCAAGCTATAGCCATTTATTACAATATGAAAAGTATTAATAAATATTTGGATTTGATTTTAATTGGTACAAAGTGGGCAGGTTCTAAAGGTAGTGGAGAAAATGCTATTTTTCTAAAAGAAGGTAAGAAATTTTTAGACAATACAAATAACATTGGATTAAGAGCTATAATTAACTTTAATAATATAGAAGAACTTGATGACGAGAATATAGAGAAAATTATAAATTTAATAACTCCAACTACAAGTGCTGTTGGAAAATTAAATAATGCTAGAATAGTTCTAGAACTAATTACGACTGATGATGAAGATAGAGCAGAGCAAATAGCAAAATATTTATATAATACAAGAATAAGGCAGTTTTAAATGCATTATAATGTATTGTTAGGATGTAATTCTTAAAATATTGGAGGAATCAAAATGGATTTAAAAGAAAAAATAAGAATAGTTGAAGATTTTCCTAAAGAGGGAATAAGTTTTAAAGATGTAACTACATTAATTTCAGATGGAGAAGGATTAAGAGAATCTGTTAATAAGATAGTTGAGCATTTAAAAGACAAAAAGATAGATGTAGTTGTAGGTCCAGAAGCTAGAGGGTTTATATTTGGAGTTCCTGTTGCTTATGCATTAGGTGTTGGATTTATTCCAGTTAGAAAACCTGGTAAGCTACCAGGAGAAACTATATCAATAGCATATGATTTAGAATATGGTACAGATAATTTAGAATTACACAAAGGTTCTATAAAGAAAGGACAAAGAGTTGCAATAGTTGACGATTTATTAGCAACTGGAGGAACAATAGAAGCAGTAGCAAAACTTGTAGAACTTGCTGGTGGAGAAGTTGTTTCATTAGATTTTGTAATAGAACTTACAGAATTAAAAGGAAGAGATAAACTTAAAGGTTACGATGTAATGTCATTAACACAGTATGATGTTTAAAATCATTGAAAATGTTTTGACGGTATTATATAATAATAGATAATGGCTGGTTAAAAAACCAGCCTTTGATTTTAAATAATTATAGTTTAATACTATTTTAAGGGGCGTATTCCTAATGATAGAGAATTTAGTTAATTATATAGAAAAAAATTGCAATAATGTTGACATTGAAACGATAAAAAAAGCCTATAACTTAGCTAATGAAGCTCATAAAGATCAAAGTAGAGAATCAGGTGAACCTTACATAATACATCCAATAGACGTAGCATGTATATTAGCTGAACTTGGTATGGATACTAGCACTATTGCTGCAGGTCTTTTACATGACGTTATAGAAGATACAGATTATACATATGAAGATATGGCTAATGAATTTAATGAAGAAATAGCAAATCTTGTTGAAGGTGTAACAAAACTTGGCAAAATAGAATATAAGACAAAAGAAGAACAGCAAGCTGATAACGTAAGGAAAATGCTTTTAGCTATGGCTAAAGATATAAGAGTAATTATAATAAAATTAGCAGATAGACTTCATAATATGAGAACTCTTAAATATATGAAAAAAGAGAAGCAAAAACAAAAAGCAAAAGAAACTTTAGATATTTATGCACCTCTTGCTCATAGACTTGGTATGTCTAAAATTAAGTGGGAACTTGAAGATTTAAGTTTTAGATATTTGCATGAAGAAGAATATTATGATTTAGTACATAAAATTGCTGAAAAGAGAGTAGAGAGAGAAGCTTACATTGATTCTGTTATAGAGGATCTTAAAGGAAAATTAGATGATGCAGGAATTGATGCTGATATAGAAGGAAGGCCAAAACATTTCTATAGTATATATAGAAAAATGGTAAAAAAACATAAAGATATAGAACAAATATTTGACTTAACTGCAATAAGAATTTTAGTTGATTCAGTAAAAGATTGTTATGGAGTACTTGGTATAGTTCATACTATTTATAAACCAATACCAGGAAGATTTAAGGACTATATAGCTATGCCAAAGCCTAATATGTATCAATCACTGCATACAACCGTCATAGGACCGCAAGGTAAAACTTTTGAAATTCAAATAAGAACCTTTGAAATGCATAAAACAGCAGAATATGGTATAGCAGCTCACTGGAAATACAAAGAAGGAAGCGAAGATGATAAGGGTGCTGACTTTGAAATGAAGCTTGCATGGCTTAGAGATATGTTAGAATGGCAAAAAGAAACATCAGATGCTGAGGAATTTATAGAAGGATTTAAAATAGATTTATTTTCTGATGAAGTATTTGTATTTACTCCAAAAGGTGTAGTAATAAATTTAGCAAGTGGTTCTACACCAATAGATTTTGCTTATAGAATACATACTGATATAGGAAATAAATGTGTTGGTGCAAAAGTTAATGGTAAAATAGTACCTTTAGATTATAAGTTAAAGACTGGAGAGATAGTTGAAATAATTACTTCTAAAAGTACAAAAGGTCCTAAGATGGATTGGTTAAATATTGTAAAGAGTAATCAAGCTAAGAGTAAAATTAGACAATGGTTTAAAAAGATAAAAAAAGAAGAAAATATAGAAAAAGGAAAAGAAATCCTAGAAAAAGAACTTAAGAAACAAAGTGTTGTATTTAATGATATTGCAAAGGGAGATGTTTATAACAAACTTCTTAAGAGATACAATATACATAATTTAGAGGATTTATATGCTAATATAGGTGTTGGAGTAATAACAGCATCATCGTTTGTATCAAGGCTTAAAGAAGATAATATAGATGATAAAGCAGCTAAAGAAGCTTTAGAAAAAAATATTGAAGAACAAATACAAAAGCAAGAAAAGAAACATGAAAAAGATAACCAAAAAACTTATGGTGTTACTGTAAAAGGCCTTAGTAATATAATGGTTAGATTTGCAAAATGTTGTAATCCAGTGCCAGGTGATGATATAGTTGGATATATTACAAAAGGGCGAGGAGTATCTGTTCATAGAAAAGATTGTAATAATGTAAAAGCATTAATTAAAAATGAACCTGAAAAAATAGTTGAAGCTAGCTTTGGAAAGGCAAAGGGCTCAGCTTATATAGCAGAGGTTCAAATAAGAACAGAAGATAGAACTGGGATATTAGCTGAAATAATGAGTGTTATTAGTGAAAAAGGATTACCTTTAAATTCATTAAATGCGAATTCATCTAAAGGAAATGTTGCAACTATAAATATAAAAATAAAAATAAACTCAATAGAGCAATTAAAGGAGTTTATGAAGGTTATTAGAAAAATTAGAGGGGTAATTGATATATATAGAGTTAATAATTAAAGAAGGACGTGTTCATTTTGAGAGCTGTAGTACAGAGAGTTTCTTCATCTAGTGTAAAAGTAGATGGTGAAGTAGTAGGAAAAATAAATGAAGGATTAAATATTCTTATTGGAATATCAAAAGAAGATACTATAGAGGATTTAAAATATATAAAAGATAAAGTAGTTAATCTTAGAATTTTTGAAGATGAAAACTATAAAATGAATCAATCTTTATTAGATATAAAAGGAGAAATTTTAGTTATATCACAATTTACACTTTATGGTGATTGTAGAAAAGGTAGAAGACCTAATTTTATGAATGCTAAAGGTGGAGAAGAAGCTAAAATTCTTTACAATGAGTTTGTAAATATGTTAAAAGAAACAGGATTAAAAGTAGAAACTGGAGAATTTGGAGCGGATATGAAAGTTGATATACAAAATGATGGACCTGTAACAATACTTTTAGATAGTTTCAAACAATTTTAATAATAAGGAGATGATTTTTGATGATAGTTAAAACAATACCAGCAGGTATATATGATGCAAATTGTTATTTAATAATAGATAATGATACTAAAGAAGCAGGAATTATAGATCCAGGTGGAGATGAACTAAAGTTAAAACAAATAATAGAAGGACTTAATATAAAGCCAAAATTTATATTATTAACACATGCTCATTTAGATCATGTTGGAGCTGTTGAATACTTAAGTCAATCATTTAATATTCCATTCTATGTAAATGAAGCAGAAATGAAATATGTAGAAAATGATAATTATGTATTTGGAAATATAAGAAAGCCAGATGGATTCTTAACAGAAGATTCTAATCTTTATATAGGGAAAACTAAAGTTAATGTTATATGTACTCCAGGTCATACAGAAGGTGGAGTTTGTTTTCTAATTGGAGATGATTTGTTTTCAGGAGATACATTGTTTCAAGGGTCAATAGGAAGAACTGATTTTTCAGGTGGAGATTTTGGAAAAATAATTAATAGTATAAGGGTTAAATTATTGCCACTTGGAGATTATATAACTGTATATCCAGGACATGGACCAAAAACAACTATAGGATTTGAAAAGAAAAACAATCCATTTTTAAAGTAAGGAGAAAATATGAAAATTAATATAGGATTGAATGATTTAAAATACAGATATGATGTATATCAAATGTTTAATTTATATTTTCCTTTAGATGAAATAAAATTTGAAAATGAAAATGAATTTGATTACACTGTAGATATTAATAAAGATGAAGTTGTTTTTAAAAGTGGTAATTTTGAAGAAAAAGATAAAATAGAAGAAAATATAAAAGATATAATAAAGAAAACTATTTTTAAAGGACTTAAAAGTTTAACGGGAGATATTTATCCATGGGGAACTTTAGTTGGAATAAGACCTTCTAAAATTGCATTAAAACTATTAAATGAAGGAAAAAGCGAAGAAGAAATAATAAAATATTTTTATGAAAAACATATGGCTTTAGAAGAAAAAGCAAAACTTTGTATTGATATTGCAAAGGTAGAAGAAAAGTTTTTAGATATAAATAATAAAAAAATAGCTATATATATAGGAATGGCATTTTGCCCTACTAGATGTCTATATTGTTCTTTTGCATCAAATCCTATATCAGGAAATAAAAAACTTGTAAAACCATATTTAGATGCACTTTCTTATGAAATAGAGAAAATTAAAGAATATGTAGATAAAAAAGGATTAGAGATAGAAACAGTATATTTTGGTGGAGGAACTCCTACATCAGTATCTAATGAAGAGTTTGAAGAAATAATGAATAAGGTTTATAATGCATTTGTGGTAAATAGAGGTATATTAGAATTTACTGTTGAATGTGGAAGACCTGATTCAATAACTTTAGAAAAACTTAAAACTATGAAAAAATATAATGTTTCTAGAATAAGTATAAATCCTCAAACTATGAATGATGAAACATTAAAGTTAATTGGAAGAAATCATAATTCAGAAGATGTAAAAGAAAAATTTAAAATTGCAAGAGAATTAGGTTTTAAAGATATTAATATGGATATGATAATAGGACTTCCAGGAGAAGGTATTAAAGAAGCTATAAAAACTGCAAATGAAATAAAAGAACTTAATCCAGATAGTTTAACAGTTCATGGACTTTCATTAAAAAGAGGCTCTAGACTTTATGAAAATTTCATACTTAAAAAAGGACTTGGAATTAAACCACAAGATGAAATTTCAAAAATGTATGAAGAAAGCAGAAAGCTAGCAAATGATTTAGAACTTATACCTTACTATATGTATAGACAAAAAAATATGGTTGGAAATATGGAGAATATAGGATATTCTAAAGCGGGAAAAGAATGTATATATAATATGCAAATGATTGAAGATACTCAAAGTATAATAGCACTTGGAGCTGATGCTGTATCTAAAGTTGTATTTAGAGAAGAAAATAGAATTGAAAGATTTCCAAATGTTAAAGATGTTAGAGAATATATAAATAGAATAGATGAAATGATTGAAGGTAAAATAGATTTACTAAATACGTTGTATAAGTAGGAGGAAAGATAATGGAAATACAGGCACCTAAAGGTACTAAAGATATGTTACCAGTTGATGCTTATAAATGGCATTACGTTGAAAATATATTTAGAGAAATATCAAAAAATTTTGGTATAAGAGAAATTAGAACTCCAATATTTGAACATACTGAGTTATTTTTAAGAGGTGTTGGAGAAACAACTGATATAGTTCAAAAGGAAATGTATACTTTTGAAGATAAAGGTGGTAGAAGTATTACTTTAAAACCTGAAGGAACAGCTCCAGCTGTTAGAGCTTTTATTGAAAATAGATTATTTAATGAAGCACAACCAACAAAACTTTTCTATATAACACCATGTTTTAGATATGAGAAAGCGCAAAAAGGAAGATATAGACAATTCCATCAATATGGAATTGAAATGTTTGGAAGTGAAAAGCCTTCAATAGATGCAGAAGTTATGGCTCTTGCTATGACTATATTAAAAAAGATAGGGCTTAAAGGATTAAGTCTTAATATAAATAATTTAGGATGTCCAAATTGTAGACCTAAATATAATGATGCATTAAAGAAATTTTTAAAAGAAAATTATGATAACTTATGTCCAACTTGTAAAACAAGATTTAACAAAAATCCAATGAGAATATTAGATTGTAAAGAACATAAGTGTAAAGAAATAACTAAAAGTGCTCCAATAATATTGGATTATATTTGTGATGAATGTAGTGATCATTTTGATAAGGTAAAGGAATATTTAGATATTTTAGGTATACCTTATACAGTTGATCCAGGAATTGTTAGAGGACTTGATTATTATACAAAAACAATATTTGAAATATTAAATTCAGACTTCACAGTATGTGGAGGGGGAAGATATGATAAGCTAATAGAAGAAATTGGTGGACCAGAAACACCAGCAGTTGGATTTGGTATGGGAATAGAAAGACTTATACTTGCTATTGAAAAAGAAGGTATAGTTATAAATGAGGATCCAACAGTAGAACTTTATTTAGCAGCTAGGGGAGAAGAAGGGGCTAAGGAAGCATTTAGGCTAGCTCATGCTTTAAGAGAAATTGGAGTAAGTTCAGAAATAAATCATGCAGGAAGAAGCTTTAAAGCAGAAATGAAATATGCGAATAAAATAGGGGCAAAATTCAATGTTGTTTTAGGTGATGATGAACTTCAAAATAGAAAAGCTAAATTTAAGAGAATGAGTGATGGAGAACAATTTGAATTAAGCTTAGATGATTTAGAAAAAATAAAAGAGCTTATTAAAGCTTAAAATTTGTTTTAGCTTGCAGAGAAAAAATAATATAGATATGGAGGAATCACATATGGCAGAATCACTTAGTGGATTAAAGAGAACAATGATGTGTGGTGAACCTAGAGAAGAGCATGTAGGTAAGAAAATTACCTTAATGGGATGGGTTCAAAGAAATAGAAAACTTGGAGGCTTACAGTTTATAGATTTAAGAGATAGAACTGGAATAATGCAAGTAGTATTTGGAGATGATGTTACTGAAGAAGTTTTCGAAAAAGCAAAAGGAGTTAGACCAGAATATTGTATAGCAGTTACTGGTGAGGTAGTACTTAGAGAAGCTCCAAATAAAGAATTACCTACAGGACTTGTAGAATTAAAATGTGAGGATATAAGAATTCTTTCAGAATCAGAAACACCTCCAATATATATAAAAGAAGGACTAGATGCAGCTGAGAATATAAGATTAAAGTATAGATATTTAGACCTTAGAAGACAAGATATGCAAAAAATATTTATGATAAGAAATAGGACTACTAAGGCAATAAGAGATTATTTAGATAATTGTGGATTTTTAGAAGTTGAAACTCCAGTACTTACAAAAAGTACTCCAGAAGGTGCAAGAGATTACTTAGTTCCTTCAAGAAATTATCCAGGAATGTTTTATGCACTTCCACAATCACCTCAAATATTTAAGCAATTATTAATGGTTTCAGGATTTGATAAATATTATCAAATAACTAAATGTTTTAGAGATGAAGATTTAAGAGCAAATAGACAGCCAGAGTTTACTCAAGTTGACTTAGAAATGAGTTTTGTTGAGCAAGAAGATGTAATGGCTTTAAATGAAGGATTAATAGCTCATGTATTTAAAGAAGTTTTAGGTCATGAAGTTAAACTTCCAATTAAGAGAATGACTTTTAAAGAAGCAATGGAAAGCTACGGATCAGATAAACCAGATTTAAGATTTGGAATGAAGATACAAGATATATCAGAAGTAGTTAAAGATGTTGATTTTAAAGTATTTAAAGAACCTTTAGAAAATGGTGGGTCAGTTAGATGTCTTTGTGTAGAAGGTGGAGCTTCTATGGGAAGAAAAGATATTGATAGACTTGGTGAATTTGTAAAAACTTATAAAGCTAAGGGACTTGCATGGATTAAAGTTAAAGAAGATGGAATACAATCTCCAATAGCTAAGTTCTTAACAGAAGAACAAATGACTAATCTTTTAGAAAAAGTTTCAGCTAACACTAACGATTTAGTTTTAATAGTTGCAGACAAAAATTCAGTAGTATTCCAAAGCTTAGGAGCATTAAGATTAGAACTTGCTAAAAAGCTTGATTTAATAAAAGATAAAAATGAATTTAATTTCACTTGGATTACAGAGTTCCCATTATTTGAATATAGTGAAGAAGAAGAAAGATACACTGCATGTCACCATCCATTCACAGCACCAATGGAAGAAGACTTAAAGTATTTAGAAACTGAACCAGGAAAAGTAAGATCAATTGCATATGACTTAGTTTTAAATGGAGAAGAGTTAGGTGGAGGATCAATAAGAATTCATGACACTGAACTTCAAGAAAGAATGTTTAAAGCTTTAGGATTTACAATGGAAGAAGCTTGGAAGAGATTTGGTTTCTTACTAGAAGCATTCAAATTTGGTCCACCACCACATGGCGGATTAGCATTTGGATTAGATAGAATGATAATGTTCTTAGCAGGAACTGATAATATAAAAGATGTTATAGCATTCCCTAAAAACCAAAATGCATATTGTTATTTAAGTGAAGCTCCAAACATTGTAGATGAAAAGCAATTAAATGAGCTTGGAATATCAATAAATTTAAAAGAAGAGAATGAAGAATAATTAAAATCACACCCAGAAAATATTAATTTTCTGGGTGTTTTTATATTAACTTAAACTTATTATAATACATAGTATTCCACTAAGCATTAATTCAGCACTATGGAATTTAACATCAAATATAGTAGTTCTTAGAGCATTATTTGCCCTATCAAGTGATTCTTTTTCATGGTGAACCATTTCTAAATTAGTTTTAGATACGTATTGAGAATTGCTTTGACCTAAAGTGTTAATACCGTTTCCAATATGAAATCCACCAGAAATAGAAAAACCACCAATTATAGAGAAAATAATTCCTAATATAAGAAGTACATCAGAATATACAAAATTAGAAATGATTGATATAAAAAATGCTAAAAAAATTAAAATTAAAGAGTATAAAATTAAACATTTACCTCTTTGAAATATTTCATATTTTTGCATATTAAATTATTCTCCATAAAAGTAATATTAGTATATTATATACATTTGGTAAGTAAACGTTTCCTATGATAGGGATGAATATTAAAATAAACTTAAGGTAAAAATAACTTTTGTATTATTAAGTTAGGAGGAAAATATATGAGAAAACAGTTAAAAAAATACATAGTATTTATAGCCTTATTTTTAAGTATGTTTAGTATTTCTGCATCTGCTAACCAATTTAAAAATCTTATTATTATAGGAGAAGTTAAACAGGTAGAAGAATGTAAAGATACTAAAAATGTTAGAGTACTTATTGATGGATATTTAAAAGGATGCAATATATACAAAGGAAAGGTTATTCTTTTAATAAATAAAGATACTAAAATTTATACAGAGTGCAATAAACATACAAAGTGTGATTCTGTAAAGTGCGAAGTTGGAGACTATATATGTGCTTCATTAGATGAAAAGATGACTAAATCAAATCCACCTCAAGTAAATGCAAAGAAGATTTATATATCAAAAAGTAATATAAGATTAGAAAAGGAAACAGGTAGTAAAGAGGATATAGATGAAAAAGATATAAATAAAATAGAAAAATAAAAATTAACAAAAAAGCTAGAAGGAAGATGTTTCTTTATAGCTTTTTTATATGTACAATTTTATATATAGATGAATAAATTAATTGTATATGTAATTTTATAAGGAGAAATTGTTTTGAAAGGAGATTTTCACATACATTCTAGTTATTCAGATGGAGAATTATCTCCAAAAGAAATAGTTATATTAGCAAAAAGAGTTGGTTTAGATGTAATATCAATATCTGATCATAATACTGTAGATGGAGTAGAGGAAGCTATTAAGGAATCTAAAAAAGTAAATATTAAAGTTGTTCCAGCTATAGAGTTATCTACTAGATATAAAGGGAATAGAGTTCATATACTTGGATATTTTAATTCAAAAATATATAAAAATAAAAAGTTCCTAGATGGATTAAAACTTTTAAAGCTTAAAAAAATAAATGAATTTAAAAATAAAATTTTTAATGAAAAAGTCATTTCTAAGAAAAAGAGTAAAATTTCTTTAGAGGATGGAATTAAGTTTTTAAAAATGTTTAATGGTAAAGTTATATTAGCTCATCCTGCATGTTTGAGAAAAAGAATATTAAATGAAGTTTTAAAGTTTGACTTTGATGGAATAGAAGCAATACACTCTAGAAATACTATTAAAGATACAAAATACTTTTTGAATTTGGCAGAGGAAAATGGGTATATATATACAGCGGGTTCAGATTTTCATAAATTATTTGATAGTCATGATAAGCATGGGATGATAGGAAACGTTTATTTAGAATTAAAAAATATTGACAAATTATTTGGTTTTTGAAAGAATAATTAGTAATACTAGACAGAAGAGGAAGGTAAAAATGAGAGAAATAGATTATATTTTAATGAGATATCCAAGTTTTATAGATATAGATAATAATAATAGATATAGAAATAATTTTAGTAAAGAAAGGGCATTAGATAACTATAATAATTTACTTAATATATTAACTGAAGAAAATATTAAATTTAAGTTTTTAAATACAGAAAGATGTATTAGTGAGTTATTTACTAGAGATTTAGGATTTTCTTTAGGTAATATTATGTTTATATGCAATTTAAGAAATGCATCTAGAAAAAGTGAAACTAAAAAATTAATAAATTATATAGAAAGAAATAGAACAAATTACTATATATTTGAAAATAATATAGAGGGCGGGGATATTGTTATATGTGGTAATACAGTTTTTGTTGGAATAAGTCAAAGAACAACAGAAGCTGCAGTTTATGAATTAAGAGACTATGTAGAAGAAAAAAATTTAAAATATGAAATAGTTCCAATAAGATTTGATAGTGAAAATAACTTACATTTAGATTGTGTATTTAATTCTATAGATAGAAAGTCAGCAGTAGTAAGTGATTATGTATATGATATTGATGAAATAAAAAGTAGAATAAAAAATTTATATTATATATCAAAAGAGAGTGCAGATAACTTAGGGCCTAATTTTGTAGTTTTAGATAAAAAGAGAATAATAGCTACAGATATAGAAGTTACAAGAATATTAAGAAAAGCAGGTTATAAAGTTATATTTTGTGAATATGATGAAATAATTAAATTAGGTGGGAGTGTTTGCTGTAGTACATTACCAATGAGACTTTAATTTGCAAAAAATAAGTAATTTAGGTTAATAAGTTAACAAAATGTTTTAAATTGGAAAAAGAAATAAAAATTTCTTTAAAAATATGTTAAAATAAAGTAGAATTAATTTGTAAGGTGTTATACTTGGTTATATGGGAGTGATATAATGGATAAGAAAAAAATTGTGGCATTAATGCTTGCAACATCAGCTAGTGCTGGAACTATTTTACTTCATGATGGAGTTACTGCTCATGCAGATGAACATAAAGTAGGTTATGTTGTAAATGTTGAAACTAATCTTAGAGTAAGATCTAAACCAAATACAGATTCAAATATATTAGGATATTTACGTAATGGAGAAAAAGTAAATATTATTAAAAAAGTAGGAGCATGGTATGAAATTGACTTTAGAGGTCAGAAAGCTTATGCACATGGAGATTATATAAAAGAAGGTTCAAATAATTCAAGTCCAGAATCATCACAATCAGGAAAAGGAAAAGTGGTTAATGTATCATCAAGCCTTAGAATAAGAAGTGGTGCTGGAACTAATAATTCAATAGTTGGATATTTATATGAAGGAAATACTTTTGATATATTAGGAAAAAGTGGTTCATGGTATAAAATAAAGCATAATGGAATAACTGGATATGTTCATGAAGATTATGTAAGTAAAGTATCAGGAAGCAATAATAGTAGTAATAATAGTAGTAATAGTTCAAGTAATGAATCTTTAGGTGGAAAAGTTGGACAAGTAGTTAATGTATCATCAAGTCTTAGAATAAGAAGTGGTGCTGGAACTAATACTTCTGTTATTGGATATTTATATAACGGAGATAAGTTTAATATTACAGGAAAAAGTGGTGCTTGGTATAAAATAAATTCAAGAGGTACAAGTGGTTATATTCATAGTGATTATGTAAAAATAGTAGGCCAAGGAGAAGATAATTCATCAAGTAATAATAGTAGTGAAAGCAATAGCAATGTAGCTGGAAAAAGAGGACAAGTTATAAATATTTCATCTAACTTAAGAGTTAGAAATGCACCAAGTACAAGTAGCTCTGTTGTTGCGTATCTTTTATCAGGACAAACTTTTGATATATTAGGAAAAAGTGGTTCATGGTATAAAATAAAACATAACGGAACAACTGGATATGTTCATCAAGATTATGTAAAAATAGTTGGAAATTCAACAGTAGATAGTAATTCAAGTAATAATAGTAGCAGTGAGGCTTTAGGTGAATATGGAAAAGTAGTAAATGTATCAACAAGTTTAAGACTTAGACAGTCACCAAGTACAAGTAGTTCTGTTGTTGGATACTTATTCCCAGGAGAAACTTTTAAAATTACAGCAAGAAGTGGAAGCTGGTATAAAGTAAATGCAAATGGAAAAGTTGGTTATGCAAGTTCAGAATATATAAAAATAATTGATAAAAATGAAGTTAATAGTTCAGGATCTACATCAACATCAGCATCTTTTGAAACTGTGTTTAATATATTAAAACAACAGATAGGATCTCCATATATATGGGGAGGTAAAGGGGAAATAATAACACATGACAGTTTGAAAATGTTTAAAAATATGTTCCCTGATGCAGCAGCTGCTGGAAAATATAATATACCTTCTAAATATATAAATAATGGATATAGAGCATTTGATTGTTCAGGATTATTATATTGGGGATTTAGACAAATTGGAATAAATATTGGAGGATCAACATATTCACAAATAAATGCTGGTAGAGAAGTATCATTAAATGATGTAAGACCAGGTGATTTATTATTTTATGGAAATCTTCAACATGTTGGTATGTATATAGGAAATGGTCAATGGATTGAAGCTCCAAAATCACATGATTATGTTAAAATAGCAAGTGTTCCTTGGAGCCGTATAGGTAGAGCAAGAAGAATATTAAATTAAAATATTAAGCTTAGTTTTGTAAATAAAAAACTAAGCTTTTTTCATATATAAATATGGAAAAAAATTACATTAGAATATATAATATTGTGTAAGGGAATGTTTTTAAATTAAGGGGGATAAATATGGGGAATAAAATTGCATTAATAGGTTTTAATAATATTACAAAAAAGCTTTTATCTAATAAAAATATAGAAATATCAAAAATTTTAGTTAAAAATATTAATTCAATAAAGGAGTATGATATTAGTTTATTAGAAGATATTTTAATTACAAATATAAATGAAATACTAAAAGATGATGACATAAATTTAGTTGTGTATTTAGAGGAGAGTATTTTAACTTTAGATAATTTAATAAAATGTATAGAGAGTAGAAAGCATTTAATTATTTTAGAAAATAGTCTAAATTATAAAGATTATAAATTATTAAAAAAGATAGGTAATAAATTAAATGTTACTGTAAAATATAGTATAGATTCTTTAATTGATGGATTAAATTTTGATAAAAATAAAATAATTAGTATTTTTGGTATATTAGATAATATATCTAATAATATAATTAATATAATGGAAAATAATAACATAGATTTAATTGATGCAATAAATACTTATAAGAATAATTATAGTGAAAAATTTGATTTATTAAAACATATTGAAGGGGAATATTCAAAAAATAAGTTAAAATTTATTTCATCAAATGTATTAAATATTGATATTGAAGATGAAGAAATATATGTTGAAGGTATAGAAAATATAAGTAAATTAGATATTGAATATGCTGAAAAGTTTAATATGGCCATAAGGCTTTTAAGTATATTAAAATTTAAAAATAATAAATTAGAATTTAAAGTACATCCTTGTCTTATCTCAAAAAACAATAAATTATGCAATATATTAAAGCATGAAATTGGGTTATTAATTAATCATAAAGATTATGGTAATTTTATGATTTGTAATGAAATAGAAAATGATAAAATAAAAGCAGAATTAATTATAAATAATATAAAAAATATTAATTTAAATAATATAAAAAATAAAAATATTAATTTTAGAAATATTGAAGGGACTTATAACAAATATTATATAAGAATAAATATAAATAAAAATATTATAGGAAGTGTAATATCTATTTTAGGAGAATATGATATAAATATAGAGCATATAGAAAGTAGTTTTATAGATGATAATATTAGTAGTGTCATAATAATTACTGATAAATGCAAAGAAATACAAATAATTGATGCAATAGATTATATATATGAGTTAAGAAAATCTATAAAAATAAAAAATATAATAAGAATAGAAAATTTTGAATAATAGCTATGTTATCTAAAAGATAACATAGCTATTATTTTTTTTTATATATTTTAAAAAAATAATGAATAAATTTTATTAATATATAGTATTAAATATTACATTATGATATAATTGTAACAATATAATAAAAGGAGGAATATACCATGAATGGTAGAGGTGATTTTGAAGATATATTTGAAAATATATCTAAAATGAAAAATGCAAAAAATAGTTTTACGGAAAATATTAAAAATAAAACTGCTAAATTTAATCAATTTTTAAAATGGCTTTTAATTGCTTATTTATTATTGGGGGTAATATTATTATTTCAAAGTAAGCTTATACTTGATTTATCATTAAGTTTTTTTGTATTAATACTTCCCTTTATAGTTTGTAGCATAATTTATGGAGTTACACATTTTAGTAAAAAATACATTATGTCAGGAGTTATTGTATTTTTAATATATGTAGGACTTATGGTATTTTTTAGTCCAGTTATAAGTTATAAAAATCATAGAAATTTAATTGGACCGGTTGAATCAGTTGAATTTTCAAGTCAAATAGATCACATAGATTTAAAACAACTTCCTACAATAGATAAAGAGCTAGCAGATAAATTAGCTGACAAAAAACTTGGTGAAATACCAAGCCTTGGAAGCCAAGTTTATGTAGGTGATTTAACTCTTCAAAGTGTCAATGGAGAACTTTGTTATGTAGCACCTCTTGAACATTCATCACTTTTTAAATGGTTATCAAATATGGAAGGAACTGCGGGGTATGTAAAGGTTAGTGCAACTAATCAAAATGATGTACAGCTTGTAACAGAACTTGATGGAAAACCATTAAAGATAAAATATTTAGATTCAGCATATCTTTTTTCAGATTTAAATAGAGCAGCTTTTTTAAGGGACATGAAGAAAGCCCATACAGATTATACTTTTGAATTAGATGATAGTGGAAAGCCATACTGGGTAATAACAAGATATGATAATGCTATTGGAATTACAGAATATAAAGCAATAGGTGCTTTAATAATTGATGCACAAAGTGGTAAGTCAGAAGTTTATGATATAGATAATATGCCAAAATGGGTTGATAGAATACAACCAGATAGATTTATAAAAAATTATATTGATAAATGGGGTACATTAGTTCATGGAGTATTTAATTTTAGTGATAAAGATAAATTAGTATCAACAGATGGAATGAATCTTATTTATAACAAAAATGAATGTTATTATTATACTGGTATAACTTCTGTTGGAAATGATGAGGGATTAGTAGGGTTTACTTTAACTAACACTAGAACTGGAAAAACAACTATGTATAAAACATCAGGTGCAACTGAAACAGCTGCAATGAAGTCCGCTGAAGGAAAAGTTCAGCAATATAAATATACAGCTACATTCCCTTATTTAATAAATATTCAGAATGAACCAACGTATTTTATGACATTAAAAGATGCAAATGGATTAGTTAAAAATTATGCTATGGTTAATGTTAAAAATTACAATACTGTTGCAGTTGGAGATTCTCTTCAAGCAACATTAAATAAATATTTAGAAGTTTTAACTAACACAAACATTTCTTTGGAAGGAAGTAATAGCGCTAAAGTTATAGAAGGAGAAATAGAAAGAATAGGTCTTGTTATAAAAGAAGGAACTAGTATATATGATATTAAGCTTAAAGGTTCAGATAATATATATTCAGTATCAACAGAAACAGCTAGAGAAGTAGCTTTAAGTAGTGTTGGTGATAAGGTCAAAATAGAGTATATGAATGTAGGAGATAGTAAATATATAATAGTAAATTCATTTACTAACGGAAAAATAAATAAATAATATTAATTTTGAAAAAGTCTATGTGAATATTTCGCATAGACTTTTTTATAAATTAAATATTAACTAATTTATTATATTTATAAATAATTTAATAATAGAAGAATTAATAGATATCTTACTATAGAGACAGTAATACATGGAGTTTTTGCAAAGTCAAATTTATTTGTTAATGCATTCGTATTTGCGAAAGCCTGTATAGTCTCACTCATTACAAGTCCGAATTTTGATGATGCAAATAAAACTACATAATAAAATTTTAATATTTATATTAAATGTTATAAAATAATTGAACAATACTATAGTATAGTTTGTACAACAATCATTATTAAATCAAAAAGCTCTCATAATTTTAAGTTTATAAGATCCATTTTAAGAGTCATTTATAAAAAGAATGAAAGACTAATTCTACCTATTACTTCAATATAATTTTTTCCTTTGTGTAAAATTCAAATTGCTATTGCTACTAAATTTTAAATAGTAATATTAAAACCTAAATGTAACTTATAATAAGATTGGTATAAATTATATTTAATCATAATATAAATTGATTTTATTAAGATTTACATTTGATTTACCTGTTAATATAGCAATATATTTTAAGATGTATGCAATAAATGAAATATGTTTATTCATTTAAGTATAATACTGTAATGTAATACTGAAAGTTTGTAAAAATAATTGACAAAATTATTCAATGTGTATATACTGTATATAAAGTATATATACAGTATATATAAAGAGGGGTGAAAATTTGAACATAATAATTTCGAATACTTTAGGAATACCAATATATGAACAAATAGCAAAAGAGATTAAAAATGAAATAATATCAGGAAATTTAAAAGAAAATGAATTACTTCCATCAATAAGAAGTTTAGCAGCAGAACTTAGAGTTAGTGTTATTACTACAAAAAGAGCTTATGAGGAACTTGAAAGAGATGGATATATATACACAATTAGAGGAAAGGGGTCGTATGTTGCAGAGCAAAATAGAGAATTTTTAAAAGAGGCAAAGCTTAAAGAAATTGAAGATAAATTTATTGAAGCAATTAATATTTCAAATAGCATAGGGTTAGAATTTGATGAATTAATAGAAATACTTAAAACATTAAAAGAAATTTAAGGAGAGTTTTTATGGAAAATTATGATAATATATTAGAGTTAAAAAATGTCATTAAAAATTACAAATATTTTTCGTTAAAGGATATAACCTTTAATCTACCAAAAGGAATGGTAATGGGATTAATTGGACCAAATGGAGCAGGTAAAACAACATTAATTAAATCTATAATGGGACTTTTAAAGGTGAATTCTGGAGATATAAAAGTATTTAATAAAAATATTAAAGATAATGAAATTTTTATAAAGGATAAGATAGGTTTTGTTTATGATGATTGTTATGCTTTTGAAGAATTTTCTTTAGAAGAAAATAAAAAAATAATATCATCATTTTATTCAAAATGGAATGAGGAAAAATATAAAAATTATATAAAAATATTTAATTTAAATAGTAAAAAGAAGCTGAAAGAATTATCAAAGGGACAAAAGATGAGATTTTCTTTAGCTATTGCACTTTCACATAGTGCAGAACTTTTAATATTAGATGAACCAACATCAGGACTTGATCCTGTATTTAGAAGTGAGCTTTTAGATATTTTATTTAATCTTATTGGAGAAGAAGAAATTTCAATATTATATTCTACTCATATAACTAATGATTTAGAAAAATTAGCTGATTATATAACATTTATAAATGATGGAAAATTACAATTTTCTATAGAAAAAGATACTCTTTTGGATAATCATTTCTTAGTTAAAGGGCCTTTAGATATATTAGATAAAAGTATAGAAAGTAAGTTTATAGGGGTTAAGAGAAATAAATATAATTTTGAAGGTTTAACAGATAATAAGATATGTGTAAAAGAATTAGGGGATAAAGTTATTTTAGAAAAGGCTAATTTAGACGATATAATAGTTTATTATTCTAAACATAAAGAGGTGTAATTTATGAGCGAATTATTAAGGATAGAATTTTTAATTCAAAAGAACTATATAAAAAGCTTAGTTATAAGCATTATTGTAATTTTATGCAGTTTTACTTTAAGTAATTCTATAAATAATATTCAGTTTATGTCTATATTTTTTACTTTTTATTTCATAATAGTTTCAATTCAAATAGAAAAAAGAAATAAATTCAATATTTATTTAAATTCCTTGCCAATTAAAAAAGAGAAATATGTTTTATCAAAATATTTAAGTTCTATTATTTATATTATATTAACTAATATACTTTTTCTTATAATATCATTGTTTTTTAATTTTATTTTTAATAGAACTATGTCTACATGTTTTTCAAATATAATTACAACCCTTTCAATACAATTTTTGTATGCTTCAATTATACTTCCAGTTTTTATAAATATAAATTATAAATATATAAAATTTTTTAATGTAGCATTTTCGGTGATTACAGTAATATTCTTAATGGAAATGCAAATTAAAACAACCTTATTTATAAATAATTTTAAATTTTTAATTTTTAGTATAATAGTATTTTTAATATCTTTAATGCTTTCAATATTTATCTTTAAAAGAAGGGATGTTTAATAATGAATAATTTAGTTTTAAAAGATATAAAAATACAGACTAAAATATATATAGTGTATATTTTATTTTTAATATTTTTAATAGCTTTAATTATAAAAAATAGAGAAAATAATTTATATGTTAATTTGCATGCTATTATGACTATAGTTTTTTCTTTTTCTTTTTCTTTATTAAGTATAAGTTTTATAATAGCGAAAACTTCTGGGAATAATATAAACAAGCTTTTAAAATCATTACCAATAAAAGCGGAAGAAATTGTACTTGGTAAAATTAAAACAACTATATCTATATTTTTTATATACTATATACCTGTTTTGTTAATCCAAGTGATAGTAAATAATATATTAAATATAAGTTTTTTAAGTAACATGTATATTATGATATTTTCATTTATAATATTTTATATAGTTGCATTGACTAATTTATTTTCAGCTTTACTATTTCCAAATAGTAATATAAATTTTTATATTAGGTTATTTTCAGTTTTAATATCTATATTTTTAATTGGGAATATTGTATCAAGTGATATAGAAGTAAATACGCTATTTATTGTAAATAATTTAAATATTATTGCTTTATGTTTAATAATAATTTTAATTGTATTATCTATTATTTCATATAAAGTTGTATCAAAAAAGTTTAATAATTTAAATTTATAAAAAAGAGTTAGCTAAATTTTAGCTAACTCTTGAAATTTTATATTATTTTTGTAGTCCAATCTTCACAATTCCAAATTTCTGTAACTATATCTTTATAAAATTCAGGTTCGTGAGATACTAAAAGTATCGTTCCTTTATATTCTTTTAAAGCTCTTTTAAGTTCATCTTTTGCATCAACATCTAAGTGGTTTGTAGGTTCGTCAAATATTAAAATATTTGTTTCTGTATTTAATATTTTACAAAGTCTAACTTTTGCAGCTTCACCACCAGATAAAACTCTAATTTTAGATTCAAGTTGTTTTGTTGTAAGACCACATTTTGCAAGAGCTGATCTTATTTCATATTGAGTTTTGCTTGGAAATTCTTCCCAAACTTCTTCGATACAAGTATTATTGTTATCTTCTCTATCTTCTTGTTCAAAGTATCCTATTTGTTGATAATCACCTAAATGGACTTTACCACTTAAAGGCTTAACTTTTCCAAGTAAACTTTTTAAAAGAGTAGATTTACCAAGACCATTAGCTCCAACTAACGCTATTTTTTGACCTCTTTCCATATATAGATTAAGTGGTTTTGTAAGAGGTTTATCATATCCTATAACTAAATCTTCAGTTTCAAATATAACTTTTCCAGAAGTTTTTCCATATTTAAAATTAAATTCAGGTTTTGGTTTTTCTTTAGTAAGTTCTATTCTTTCCATTTTATCTAGTTTCTTTTGTCTAGATTTGGCCATACCAGTTGTTGCTACATTAGCTTTATTTCTGGCAACGAAATCTTCAAGTCTTGCAATTTCTTTTTGTTGTTTTTCATAGGCTATTTCAAGTCTCTTTTTATTTTCATCATAAATTCTCTTAAATTCATAGTAATCCCCAACATATCTTGTAAGTTTTCTTTCCTCAACATGATATATTAAGTTTACAACATCATTTAAGAATGGAATATCATGAGATATAAGTATAAATGCATTTTCATAATTTTGTAAATATCTTTTAAGCCATAATATATGTTCTTCATCTAAGTAGTTAGTAGGCTCATCTAAAAGTAATATATCTGGATTTTGAAGAAGTAATTTACCTAAAAGAATTTTAGTTCTTTGTCCTCCTGATAAATCGTCAACATCTTTATCAAGACCTAAATCTAAAAGACCAAGACCTTTAGCAACCTCATCAACTTTAGCATCTATCATATAAAAACCATTATTATCAAGCATATCTTGAATTGTTGCAGTTCTTTCAAGCATTTTATTAAGTTCATCTTCTGAAACTTCACCCATTTTTTCATATAAACAATTCATTTCAGCTTCTAAATCAAATAAATATTTAAATGCATCTCTTAGTGCATCTCTTATTGATGTACCTTTTGTTAATACTGCGTGTTGATCCATATAACCAACTCTAACATTATTAGACCATATAACTTTACCTTCATCTGGCATTAGTTTACCAGTAATTATATTCATAAAAGTAGACTTACCTTCTCCGTTTGCTCCGATAAGTCCAACATGTTCGCCTTTTAATAATCTAAAAGAAACATCTTCAAATATAGCTCTATCTCCAAAGCCATGATTCATATTTTTAACAATAACTATACTCATTTTTTCCTCCTAAAAATATATTGCTAACAATAAGTTTAATGGTAGTATAATATTTTGTAAAGAAAAAGTGTACAATATTAATGACTTTCAAAAAATAGAAAAATAATGTATTATATTATAATAAGAATAAATACCGTAGGGAGGTATAAGGAGGACAACGTATGGATAATGATATATTAACTTTTGATGAGCATAATGAAAAGCTTAGAAAAGATATAATGAACAGATTAAGAAGAATAGAAGGGCAAGTTAAAGGGATACAAGGTATGATGGAAAAGAATGCTTGCTGTGGTGATGTTCTTGTTCAAATAGCAGCTATAAGATCTGCAATTAATAATGTTGGTGGACTTATTATAGAAAATTATGCAATAAATTGCTTAGGATTAGATGATGAAGATGAGCAAAAAAAAGTAAAAGTTTTAGTTAAAAAAATAAATAGTTTTGTTAAATAAGTTTTATTAGAAAGGGAATTTTAATATGACAAATTTTATATATGTGGTGTTATTAATAGTAGGGTTTATCCTTTTAATAAAAGGAGCAGATATATTTGTTGATGGAGCATCTAGTATAGCAAAAAAAGCTGGAATACCTTCTGTTATAGTAGGGCTTACGATAGTGTCACTTGGAACAAGTGCTCCTGAACTTGCCGTTAGTTCAATTTCAGCATTTCAAGGTAATAATGGTATAGCAATTGGTAATGTACTTGGTTCTAATATATTTAATACTTTAGTAGTTTTAGGTGGAACTGCAATTGCTAGAACCTTAATAATAAAGAAAAATGTAATTAGAAGAGATTTTTTTATAAATATTTTAGTAATATTAGCTTTATATTTTGTTTGCTTTGGATTTTCAATTGATGGAAAAGACGGAATTATAACTAGATTAGATGGTATAATTTTATTGATATTTGCAATTATTTATACAATATTTTTAATATTAAGTGCAAAAAAAGGAAGATCAAATTCTGAAGATATTAAAGAATTTAACAATATTAAAACTTTACCTAATGTTATAAAAGTTATTGTTGGAATTTTAGCTATTATTTTAGGAGGAAAGCTTGTTGTAGATTCAGCATCTCAAATAGCTTACTCTATAGGGATGAGTGAAAAATTAGTTGGACTTACAATTGTTGCGGTAGGAACATCACTTCCAGAACTTGTAACATCAATAGTTGCAGCTCTTAAAGGAGAAACAGAGATAGCAATTGGAAATGTATTAGGATCTAACATATTTAATATACTTTTAATATTAGGACTGTCTTCTACAATAAACCCAATTGTTGCTTCTGGAAATTTATCTATAGATTTATTATTTTTAATAATATCAACTTTAATAATAGGGGCTATTATATTTATAAATAATAAAGAAAATATAAAAAAATTAAATAGAATAGAAGGAACATTTTTAGTTCTTTTATATGTAGGATATCTATCCTATATAATTATAAGAAACTAAATTTTAGCTTGCATTTTATGCAAGCTTTTTTTATTATGTAATTTTTAATTATATTTATACATTTAAATGATTTAGTAAACAAAGTATATAATATATTAAATATTAGATTAAAAGGTAAATGTATATACATTATATATACATTTATGCTATTAATATATTTATAGAATATAAAATAAGTTAAAATAATAAATAATAAAGGAGATGAATAAGGATGAATAGTTCAACAAAAAGCACAAAGGTTTATGAGCAGGTAGTAGAACATATAAAAAATATGGTTGAAGATGGTGAACTTAAAATGGGAGAAAAGTTACCAACAGAAAGAGCTATGGCAGAAGATCTGAGTGTAAGTAGGGCTTCAATAAGAGAAGCTATAAGATCTCTTGAAGTAATCGGTTTAATAGAAAGCAAACAAGGTGCGGGAAATTATATAAAAAAAGATTTTAATGATATACTTTTAGAGCCATTATCAATGATGTTTATGTTAAAACAAGGATCATCAATGGATATATATGAACTTAGAGAAGTTTTAGAACTTTCTACTATAATGTTATCAGCTAAAAGAATAAATGAAAAAGAACTTGAAAAATTAAAGAATTTAATTAATATGTTTAAGGAAAGTGATATAGAATCGAACAATGTAATTATAGATAAAGAATTTCACTATACTATAGTAAAAGCAGCTAACAATGAACTTATAACAAATCTTTTAAATGTAGTATCACAATTAATGGACAAGTTTATAACTGACTTAAGAAAAAATATATTAGAAAGTAGTGAAAATAAAGAGAAATTATTAGACTTACATGAAAGAATTTATCTTGCACTTGAGGCAAAAGATGATTATAAAGCGTATATAGCACTTAAAGAACACTTTAAATTAATAAAAGAATATATAAAGTGTTAAATAATTAACAAAGTAATAAGGAAACTAATGGAAATTAAAAGTTAATAATTTGTTCTTAAAAGGGAGTCATATTTGATGACTCCCTTATTTTTTGTTAATACGTTTACAAAAAATATGTGTTAAAAAAATAACAATACTGGAAATACCTAGAATAAAGGAGTACAATAAAATTGAAAATTGGTCATACCACCTAGTTAGTATATATAATGAAGGAGGAAATGATGAATATTTATTTAAAATTTATAATTGCATTATTACCAATAATTCTGCTTATGGTAGCACTTGGTGTATTTAAAGTTGCAGGATATAAAATTTGTCCTATAACTTTAATAGTTACTATAATACTTTCGATTACTATTTGGAAAATGCCGTTTGATATGTCATTATCAGCAGCATTAGAAGGCATAGCACTTGCTATTTGGCCTATAATGATAGTAATTATAGCTGCGGTATTTACTTATAATTTGTCGTTGCATACTGGTAGTATGGAAATCATTAAAAAAATGATGATGGAAATAACTACTGATAAAAGAATTCTGGTATTAATTCTTGCATGGGGATTTGGAGGATTTTTAGAAGCTATTGCAGGGTTTGGAACTGCTGTTGCTATACCAGCTAGTATAATGGCTGGGCTTGGATTTAATCCACTTTTTGCGGCAATAATTTGTTTAATAGCAAATACAACTCCTACAGCATTTGGAGCTATAGGGCTTCCAGTAACAACTCTTGCTCAAGTAGCTAATTTAAATGTAAACGAATTATCCTATGCAGTAAGTATTCAATTATTTCTATTTATTATTGTAGTTCCAATTATATTAGTTATGATAACAGGAAAGTCGGTTAAGGCAATAAAAGGAGTTTTAGGAATTTCATTAGTTTCAGGAATATCCTTTGCATTACCACAAGTTTTAATTGCTAAGTATATTGGAGCTGAATTACCAGCTATATTAGGCTCAATTCTTTCAATGGCTTTAACGGTTTTAGTTGCTAAATTATTTTATAAAGAATCAGCAAGTAAAAATCATAGTTTAACTACAAAAAAGAAGATTTGGGCTTGGACGCCATTTATATTAGTATTTTTATTTATATTTTTCACTTCATCACTTTTCCCATTTATTAATGAAAAGTTATCCTTAGTGAAAACATCAATAAAAATTTACAGAGGAACTGGTGCAAAGCCTTATACATTTTTATGGCTTGCAACTCCAGGAACACTAATAATAATAGCAACATACATAGGAGGAATAATTCAAGGTGCAAAATTTAAAGAGATATCATTAGTTCTTCTCAAAACATGTAAACAAATGGGTAAAACGGCCATAACAATAATGTCTATAGTAGCTTTAGCTAAAGTTATGGGCTATAGTGGAATGATTAAATCAATGTCAATAGTATTAGTAGCAATAACAGGAGGATTTTATCCAATAATTGCACCATTAATAGGGGCACTTGGAACCTTTGTAACAGGTAGCGATACTTCTGCAAACGTTTTATTTGGGGAGCTTCAAGTTGAAGTTGCAAAAACTTTACACTTGAATTCATATTGGCTTGCTGCAGCAAATACTTGCGGAGCAACTGCTGGTAAAATGATATCTCCTCAAAGTATAGCAGTTGCTACTGCTGCAACAGGTCTTGTTGGAGAAGAAGGAAAAATATTAAATTCAACACTTAAGTTTTGCTTGGTATTTGTAATATTGTTTGGACTTTTAACTTATTTATTAGGTCCCGTATTTGGGTTTTAATTTAAAAAAATAAAAATAATTAAAATTAATTATTTTAAAAGATAGGGGAGATTTAAGTGGAAACTTTACAAAGAGGATTTGAAAAACCTACAAAGAGAGTGGAAATTTTAAAAGAAGAAATTTTATCTGCTTTTCCTGAAATTGAAGTAGATAGAGCTAGAATTTTAACTGATTCTTTCAAGAAAACAGAAAATGAACCTATAATAATAAGAAAAGCAAAAGCGTTAAAAGCTCTTTTAGAAAAAATGCCTATAACAATAAGAAATGGAGAACTTATTGTTGGAAGTTTAACTAAAAATCCAAGATCAGCTCAAGTTTATCCAGAATTTTCAAACAAATGGCTTGTAGATGAATTCGATAAATTAGAGAAAAGAACATCAGATGCATTTAAAATTTCAGAAGAAACTAAAAGTGAATTGAAAGAAATATTTAAGTACTGGGATGGTAAAACTGTTAGTGAACTCGCTACAGCTTATATGCCAGAATCAACAAAAAATGCAATGAAAGCTAATGTATTTACTGTTGCAAATTATCATTTTAATGGTCTTGGTCATATATCAGTTGATTATGAAAAAGTTTTGAAAAACGGATTTTCTGGAATAATTAAAGAGGTAAAAGAACAAATTAAAAAGTCAAAAGAAAGTGATCCAGAATATATTCATAAGAAAATGTTTTGGGATGCTATTTTAATTTGTTGTAATGCAGCAATTGATTATGCACATAGATATTCAAATCTTGCAAAAGAATTAGCAAGTAAAGAAAAAGATGAAACAAGGAAAAAAGAATTATTAGAGATATCAAGAATTTGTAATAAGGTTCCTGAATATCCAGCTGAAACTTTTTATGAAGCTTGTCAATCTTTTTGGTTCATTCAATTAATAATTAGTTTAGAATCAAATGGCCATGCTATTTCTCCAGCACGTTTTGACCAATATATGTATCCTTTTTACAAAAAAGATTTGGAAAATTCAGAAAAATTAAAAGATTTTGATAGAGAAGTGCTTCATTGCTTATGGGTTAAGTTTAATGAATTAACAAAAGTTCGTGATGAAACTACAACTAAAGCCTTTAGTGGATATTCAATGTTCCAAAATTTAATTGTTGGTGGACAAACTCCTGATGGAAAGGATGCAACAAATGATTTAACTTATTTGTGTATGGATGCAACAGGAAGTTTAAAATTACCACAGCCATCTTTATCAGTTAGGGTTTGGAATAATTCACCTGATGAATTTTTAATAAGAGCATGCGAAGTAGCTAGATTAGGAACTGGATTACCTGCTTTTTATAATGATGAAGTAATAATTCCTATGCTTGTAAATCAAGGATTAACTTTAGAAGATGCAAGAGATTATGGAATAGTTGGATGTGTTGAGCCACAAAAACCTGGTAAAACAGATGGATGGTATGATGCAGCATTCTTTAACTTAGCTAAAGTATTAGAAATTGCAATTAATGATGGAACTGAAAATGGAAAGAAAGTTGGATCAACTACTAAAAGTTTTGCTGAGTTTGAAAGTATTGACGATTTAATTGAAGCATATAAAAAACAAATACATTTCTTTGTTAACCATATGGTAGCAGCAGATAACTGCGTAGATATTGCACATAGAGAAAGAGCTCCACTTCCATTTTTATCATGTATGTTAGATGATTGTATTTCTTTAGGAAAATCAATACAAGAAGGTGGAGGACATTATCGCTTCTCAGGTCCTTTAGGAGTTGGTGTAGCTAATGTCGGAAATTCATTTATGGCAATAAAAAAATTAGTATTTGATGAAAAGAAAATTTCTTTAGAAGAATTAAAAGAAGCACTTAATAGTAATTTTGGTAAAGATTTAGAAGATAAAGACAAAAAAATGAAATATGAAAATATTAGACAAATGCTTTTAAATAGAGCACCTAAGTTTGGTAATGATATAGACGAAGTAGATGAATATACAAGGGAAGGTTCTCTTATATATTGTGAAGAAGTTCTTAAACATTATAATCAACGTGGTGGAAGATTTTTACCAGGATTATATCCAGTATCAAATAATGTACATTTAGGTTCATTAGTTGGTGCAACACCTGATGGTAGAAATTCAGGAGAACCAATTGCAGATGGAGTTTCTCCAACTAGAGGAACTGATGTGAATGGACCAACAGCAGCTGCAAATTCAGTAGCAAAATTAGATCATTTTAGTGCTCCAAGTGGAACATTACTAAATCAAAAATTTAATCCTTCAACACTTGAAGGTGATAATGGTCTTAAAAATTTAATGAATTTAATTAGAAGCTATTTTGATAAAAAGGGAATGCATATGCAATTTAATATAATAAGTAAAGAAACTTTACTTGAAGCACAAAAGCATCCTGAAAAATATAGAGACTTAATAGTTAGAGTTGCAGGATATAGTGCTCAATTTATATGCTTAGATAAAGGTGTTCAAGATGACATTATAAAAAGAACAGAATTAGAATTATAAGTTTTATAATATTAATTTTATAAATTAAATATAAAAATTTACTTAAGAAGGGTAAATAATATGAGCAATATACTTAACAATGAAGAAAAAGGTTTAATATTTAATATACAGAGATTTTCAGTAAATGATGGACCAGGACTTAGAACAATTGTTTTCTTTAAAGGATGTCCATTGAGATGTTTATGGTGTAGTAATCCAGAGTCTCAACATAAATTTGAAGAATTGATGTTTAATAGTAAAAACTGTATAGGTTGCCATAACTGTGAAAATACATGCGAGCATGATGCTATAGATTTTAAAAATAATTATATAATAAATAAAGAAAAATGTATCAACTGTAAGGAATGTTTAGATGTATGTTATTCTAATTCTTTAGTAGAAGTTGGTGAATATAAAACTATAAAAGAAGTATTAGATATAGTAAAAAAAGATTTTGTACAATTTAGGAGATCAGGAGGTGGAATTACCTTATCAGGAGGTGAGCCTTTAATGCAACCTAAATTTGCAAGAGAATTACTTAAATGCTGTAAGCAATCTTTAATAAATACAGCAATAGAAACAACTGCTTATGCGGATGAATCTGCTATAAATGAAGTTTTTCCTTTTGTGGATTTAGCATTAATAGATATTAAAAGCATAAATGATGAAAAACATATAAAATTTGTTGGACAAAGTAATAAAAAAATACTTAATAATATAAGGTTAATAGATAATTTATGCAAAAATATAATAATAAGAGTTCCTATAATTCCAAATTTTAATTGTGATGAGGAAAGTGTTAGAGAAATAGCTAAGTTTTCAAAATCTATAAAGAATTTAGTTGAAATTCATATATTACCTTATCACAGATTAGGAGTAAATAAATATGAATGTTTAGGAATAGATTATAAAATGTCAGAAAATATAGTTAGTCCTAATAAAGAAACTATGGAAAAACTAAAAAATATTGTAGAAAAAGAAGGTATAAAGTGTAATATAGGAGCTGTTTAAAATCTGATATTACTGTAAACGTTATTAGTAGCTTGTATATTACTTTAAAATAGAAAGGTGTGAAAATTTATGAATACTATAGTTTGTATTAAACAAGTACCAGGAACATCAAAAGTTGAAGTTGATGAAAAAACAGGAGTATTAAAAAGGGATGGAATAGATACAAAAATGAATCCTTATGATTTATATGCCTTAGAAACTGCATTAAATATAAAAGAAGAAAAAGGTGGAGTTATAAAGGTAATAAGCATGGGACCACCTCAAGCTATGGAAGTAATAAAAGAAGCTTTTGCAATGGGAGCTGATGAAGGAACTTTAGTTTCAGATAGAAAATTTGCAGGAGCTGATGTACTTGCAACATCTTATACACTATCACAAGGAATAAGACAATGTGGAGATTTTGATTTGATAATTTGTGGTAAACAAACAACTGATGGAGATACAGCACAGGTTGGACCTGAAATGGCAGAATATCTACAAATTCCTCATGTTGCAAATGTAAGAAAAATATTAAAAGTAAGTGATGATTTTATAACAGTGGAAATGGACATGCCAAATACAATAGAAATTGTAGATGTTAAATACCCATGTCTTATAACAGTAGAAAAAGATATATTTGAACCAAGATTACCTTCATATAAAAGAAGTTTAGAGTCTAAGGATAGAGAAATAAGAGTTATATCTTTAAAGGATTTTGAAGATAAAAATGAAAAAAAATATGGATTAAATGGATCTCCTACTCAAGTTGAAAGAATATTCCCACCAGAATCAAATGATGACCATGAAATGTGGACAGGTAGTTCAGATGAGATAAGTGAAAAAATGACTAAAAAATTAAAGGAATTAAAGTTTATTTAAGGGGGAGTAAATTATGGCAAAGTTAGTAATAAATCAAGATAAAGTAGGCAACATAGAAGAAATTATAAAAATTTGTCCATTTGGTGCTTTAGAAGAAAAGGACGGAAAACTTGAAATAAATGCAAATTGTAAAATGTGTAAAATGTGTGTAAGAAAAGGTCCTAAAGGAGCAGTAGAATACGTAGAGGAAGAAGTAGTTAAAATAGATAAAAGCAAATGGAATGGAGTAGCTGTATATGTAGACCATGTAGATGGAGATATACACCCAGTTACATTTGAATTAATTGGTAAGGCAAAAGAACTTGCAGATAAGGTAAATCAAAAAGTTTATTGTTTATTTATAGGAAGTAATATAAAAGAAAAAGCAGAAGAATTATTACACTATGGTGTAGATGAAGTAATGGTATATGATAAAAAAGAACTTAAAAACTTCAGAATAGAACCATATGCAGCAGTAGTTGATGACTTTATAAAGAAGGTTAAACCAGCTGTGCTTCTTGTTGGTGCAACAACAGTTGGTAGATCATTAGCTCCAAGAGTTGCTGCAAGATGTAGAACTGGGTTAACAGCAGACTGTACAATATTAGATATAAAAGAAAATACAGATTTAGTTCAAATAAGACCAGCATTTGGTGGTAATATAATGGCCCAAATAGTAACTCCAAATTCAAGACCACAACTTGCAACAGTTAGATATAAAGTAATGTCAGCACCTGAAAGAAGTGAAAATGTTAGTGGTAAATTAACAATATGTGATATAGATTCTTCAAAATTAAATTCAAATATAGAAGTAAAAGAAGTTGTTGAAAAGGAAAAAGAACATAGTATATCAGAAGCTGATGTATTAGTAGTTGCAGGTAGAGCTGTAAAATCAGAAAAGGATATGGAAATGATACAAGAACTTGCAGATTTATTAGGTGGAGAAGTTGCAGTAACAAGACCATTAATAGAAGCTGGATGGGAAGATGCTAAAAAGCAAGTTGGATTAAGTGGTAGAACTGTAAGACCAAAGCTTATAATAACTTGTGGTGTATCTGGAGCTGTACAATTTACAGCAGGTATGAATAATTCAGATTATATATTTGCAATAAACAAAGATGAAAAGGCACCAATATTTAAAGTAGCTCACTATGGAATAGTTGGAGATATATATGAAATAGTTCCAAAATTAATAGAAGAAATAAAGGAAAGCAAGGGGGAATAATCATGAGTTACGGAAAAGTTACAGAAAATACTATAAAAGATATTGAAAATATAATTAATGACAGTGATAGAGTATTTTATGGGGAAAATATAAGTGAAGATTATAGTCACGATGAATTAGGCTCTATAAAAGAATTTCCTGATATAGTAGTTAAAGCTTTAACTACAGAAGAAGTATCAGAAATAATGAAATATGCTTATGAACATAACATTCCAGTAACTGCAAGAGGATCAGGAACAGGACTTGTTGGAGCAGCAGTTGCTATTCATAAAGGAATAGTTTTAGATTTAAGTGGTATGAATAAAATATTAGAACTTGATGAAGAAAATTTAACATTAACTGTAGAGCCTGGTGTGTTATTAATGGAAATTGCAAAGTTTGTAGAGGAACATGATTTATTTTATCCACCAGATCCAGGAGAAAAAACAGCAACTATCGGAGGAAATATTAGTACAAATGCAGGTGGTATGAGAGCTGTTAAATATGGAGTAACTAGAGATTACGTAAGAGGTTTAGAGGTTGTATTACCTAATGGACATGTAATGAATTTAGGTGGTAAAGTTGTTAAAAATAGTTCAGGATATAGTATTAAAGATTTAATTGTAGGTGCTGAAGGTACTTTAGCAATAATTACAAAAGCTACACTTAAATTATTACCATTACCTAAAAAGGCAATTAGTTTACTTGTTCCTTTTGAAAACTTAGAAACTGCAATAGAAACAGTTCCTAAGATAATTAAATCAAAATCAATTCCAACAGCTGTAGAATTTATGCAAAAAGAAGCAATAGTTGCAGCAGAAGAATATTTAGGAAAGAAATTCCCAGATCATACTTCAGATGCATATTTACTTTTAACTTTTGATGGAAATTCAAGAGAAGAAATAGAAAAAGATTATGAAAAGGTTGCGGATATATGTCTTAAAGAAGGTGCTATAGATGCATTTATATCAGATACTGAAGAAAGACAAGAATCAATTTGGTCTGCAAGAGGAGCTTTCTTAGAAGCTATAAAAGCTTCAACTACTGAAATGGATGAAGTTGATGTAGTTGTACCAAGAAATAAAGTTGCTGAATTTGTTAAGTATACTAATAAGTTAGAAAAAGAATATGATATTAGAATTAAGAGTTTTGGACATGCTGGTGATGGAAACCTTCATATTTATATATTAAGAGATAAGTTAAATGAAAATACTTGGGGTGAAAAACTTCAAAAAGTTATGCAATGTATGTATGATAAATCAAAAGAATTAAAAGGACAAGTATCTGGAGAACACGGAATCGGATTTGCTAAGAAAGAATATTTAAATGAATCATTAAGTGATGAATTAGTTGGCATTATGAAGGGTATTAAATTAACTTTTGACCCTAAAAATATTTTAAATCCAGGTAAGGTATGTGAATAATAAAATTTAAAAATAAAGATGTTAATTATTAATTTGGGATATTTTTTAAATGGTATAAGATTTTAAGAAAAAAGGCTTTTCCTTAATTGGAAAAGCCTTTTTAATTTATAAAATTAAATTTTTAAATAAAAATTAATTCTATTTTAATTTTTATAAAGGTGATATAATTTGAAGATAATTTGAGTTAAAAAGGAGTATTTTTAAGAATGTATAAATTAGTTTGTATAGATATGGATGGAACATTATTAAATAAAAATCATTTTGTTAGTGAAGAAAATAAAAAAGCTTTAAAAAGGGCTACTGAATTAGGAGTAAATATTGCTATATCAACAGGTAGAATATTTGCATCAGCTAAAATATATGCAAATGTAACAGGAATTAAAGCTCCACTTATATGTTCTAATGGAGCTTATGTTAGAGAAAAAGATAATGATGAAATATTATTTAAATCGGTATTAAATGAAGAAGTTTTAAATAGTATTTATAATATAATAAAAAAACATAATTTGTTAGCTTATTTCGACACTCCTTATGGAATAATAAGTGATACTAAAATACCAGAAAATGATAGTCATAGAATTATGAATGAGTTGGTAAAGAATGAAGACAAGATTAAGTTTTATGAGTTTTCTGATTTTAAAGAAGCTTTTAATCTTTATAAAAATGATATATTAAAAGCAATAATTATAGAGACTAAGAATAGTAGTAAAATAGATGAAATTAAAGGGGATGTGGAAAGTTTAAAAGAAGATATTGATATTGTACATTCATGGAATGGAGCTATAGAAGTAATGGCAAAGGGAACTTCAAAAGGTGAAGCTGTAAAGCTTATTGCAAAAAGACTTAATATAAAAAAAGAAGAGATTATGTGTATAGGTGATAGTGAAAATGATTTATCAATGCTTAAGGAGGCGGGATTTGCAGTTGTTATGGGTAATGCGGAAGATAGCGTGAAGAAATATGCAGATTATGTAACTGATACAAATGAGAATAACGGAGTTTCAAAAGTCATAGAAAAGTTTATACTAGATAAAAAATATTGATTTTATTAAGTGTATTTGATATCATATTTAAGTATTTAATTTGTGTGTTAAGAGAATATTTAAACAAATTAGGATGAGTTATTAGGTAAATAGGTTTTCTATTACTTAATATTAAATAACGAGACTTGCGTATAGCTTTTGCTGTTCATAAGTCTCATTTTTTTGTAATTTATATAAGAGGAGAGTTTTGTAATGAGTATTTTTTCTATTATTTTTACAGGTATAGGATTGGCTATGGATGCATTTGCTGTATCTTTAGCAAAAGGAATGACAATAAGGAAAAATTTAAAGAAAAAAGCTATACAAATAGGATTATATTTTGGAATTTTTCAAGGTATTATGCCCTTTTTAGGATGGATTGGTGGAAGATATTTCACTGAATATATGGGGAGATTTGGTACACTTATAGCTTTTATACTTCTATTATTTATAGGAGGAAAAATGATTTATGAGTTTATAAAAGGCTTAAGAGATAGAGAATTAAAAAATGTTGAAGAAGAATTAGCTTATGAAATAAATACTAATTATAAAGAGCAAATAAAAAATGTAAGTAATGATGAGCTATCAACTAAAAGTATAATATTACTTGCAATTGCTACGAGTATTGACGCATTAGCAGTTGGAGTTAGTTTTGCGTTTTTAAAAGTTAATATATTAGTTGCTATATCAATAATAGCTTTAGTTACATTTATAATATGCTTATTTGGTGTTATACTTGGCAAAAAACTTGGAGGTATATTTAGTAAATATGCTGAATTATTAGGCGGAATAATATTAATTATTATAGGATTTAAAATTTTAATGTAATGTGTAATAATAGTATTGTATAAATTTTGGTATAAATAATTTAAAAAAGAGGAGAGTAATATGGGAGTTAAAATGTTACACACATGTATAAGAGTAATGGATTTAGAAAAGTCTTTAAAGTTTTACAAGGAAGCTTTAGGGCTTATAGAAACTAGAAGAAAAGATTTTAAAGAGCATAAGTTTACTTTAGTATATTTATCAAATGAAAAAGATGGATATGAAATAGAGTTAACTTACAATTATAATCCTGAAAAGCCTTATGAACTTGGAAATGGATTTAGTCACATAGCAATTGGTACTAAAGATTTAGAAGGTATGAGAGACAAACATATAAAATTAGGATATGAAGTTACAGATTTAAAGGGATTACCAGGAGAAGCACCTAAGTATTTTTTTGTAAAAGATCCAGATGGATATATGATTGAAGTAATAAGATGCTAATAATAAAAAAGATACAGTAATTTACTGTATCTTTTTTATTATTAAAAACTTTGAAAATATTATAATATAAAATATTAAAATTTTATATCATAGTAAAATACTCTTTATTGTTTATTTAGATAATAATTATATAGTATAATATTATATATTTTACTAAAAATAAATGGAATTTGATTTATAGATTGGAGATTAATTTTATGAAAAATGTAATAGTTGTTGGTGCTGGACCATCGGGTATAATGGCAGCTTTAAGTTCAGCAAAGTCAGGAAATAAAGTAACTTTACTTGAAAGAAATAATGAAATAGGTAAAAAGTTAAAACTTACAGGTGGTGGTAGATGCAATATAACAAATAATAGAGATATAGAAGAATTTTTTGATAAAATTGTTACAAATAAAAAGTTTTTATATAGTGCTTTTTATACTTTTTCTAATTTAGATATTTTAGAATATTTTAAAAAACATAATTTAGAATATAAAATTGAATATGATAATGATAATAAAGTTTATACAAAAAATGATAAAGCAGAAGATGTTATAAATGTATTTAAAGAAGATTTGAAAAAGAATAGTGTTAATTTAATATATAATTCTAAGGTTATAGATCTTATAATTGAAGATAGTGAAGTTAAAGGAGTTATACTTGAAGACAATAGAAAGATTTATGGGGATAAAGTTATAGTTACTACAGGTGGAAAAAGTTATCCAGTAACGGGTTCTGATGGAAGTATGTTTGATATTTTAAAGAAGTATGGACATGATATAAAACCATTTTATCCGGCATTAATACCATTGGTAATAAAAGAGGGATTTGTAAAAAATCTACAAGGAATTTCTTTAAAAGATGTAGTTTTAAAAACTAAGATAAAAAAGAAAAAAATAGAAATAGAAGGAGATATGATATTTACTCATTTTGGTATATCAGGTCCTGGTGTTTTAAAGTTATCATCTTACATAAATAAAATATTAGAAAATGAAGAAGTTTTAATAACATTAGATTTTCTTAAGGGCAAAACAAAAGAAGAATTATCTAAAATAATTAGAGAAAATAATAATAAAACAATATTTAATAATTTAAAGGGTTTATTACCTCAAAAATTTATTAAAGAAATATTAGAAAATTTAAGTTTAACAGATATTAAAGCTTCAGAGCTTAAAAAAGAAGATGAAAATAAATTAATAAATAGTTTAAAAGAAATGAATCTTACGGTAATAGAAACATTAACTATAAAAGCTGCTATGGTAACTAGTGGAGGAGTTAGTGTAAAGGAGATAAATTCATCTACATTAGAATCAAAAATAATAAAAAATTTATTTTTTGCTGGAGAAGTTATTGATATAGATGCTGAAACTGGAGGTTATAATTTACAAATAGCATATTCAACAGGGTATTTAGCTGGTCTAGATTGTTAAATTGAAAGGATATAATAAATGAGAATAAATAAACTTTTTAGTAACTATGGTATATGTTCAAGAAAAGAAACTAATAAGCTGATTGAAGAAAAAAGAGTTTTAGTAAATGGCAAATTAGCTGAAAAGGGTCAGTGGGTTGAAGAAACTGATTTTATATGCTTAGATGGTAAAAAAATCGAGAAAAAAGAAAAGATATATATAGCATTAAATAAGCCAGTTGGAATAACATGCACAGCTTCTTTAGATGTTTCAAATAATATAATAAATTTTGTAAATTATGAAGATTATATATTTGCAGTTGGTAGATTAGATAAAGAATCTCAAGGGTTAATAATACTAACTAATGACGGAGAGTTTTCAAATAAGATTTTAGAATCTGATAATAATCATGAAAAAGAATATATAGTTACTGTAGATAAAGAAATAGATAATGAGTTTATTATGAAAATGGAAAGTGGTGTAGAGATATTAAACACTATAACAAGACCTTGTAAAATTAAAAAAATAAATAGTAATTCTTTTAATATTATATTAACTCAAGGTCTTAATAGACAAATTAGAAGAATGTGTTTAGCTTTTGGATATAAAGTTTTAAAATTAGAACGTATAAGAATAATGAATATAACTATAGATGGAATAGGGTATGGTAAATACAGAAGTTTAACGAAAGAAGAAGTTAAAGAAATTATAAATTATTAATATTAAGTAATATAATGGTTAAAGTATATAAAACAGTTAAATAAAGTAATTATTTAAAAGGCATAAGTTTAAAACTTATGCCTTTTAAATTACATATTTTTATAAAAAGATTAAAATTGGAGATTAATTAATAAATAAAATACATATTTTTTGAAAAGGTATTCAAAAAATAGTTGAAATGTTTATATTAATATGCTAGTATACAAGTATATTAGTTATATATTTTAATTCAAAAGACATAATTATTAAAAAATATAAAAGTAGGTGAAGGTGTGGGAAATGTTTTAGAAGGGTTTGTTAAAAATAAAGATTTTCTTATTTGTATAGATTCTGATGGATGTGCAATAGATACAATGGATATTAAACATATTAAATGTTTTGGACCATGTATGATAACAGAATGGAATCTTCAAGAGTGGGAAATTCCAATATTAAATAGATGGAATGAGGTTAATCTTTATACAATAACTAGAGGAATAAATAGATTTAAAGGTTTGGCTTTAGCACTTACTGAAGTTAATGAAAAATATAAAAATATAGACGGTATTGATGATTTTGTAAAATGGACTAATGAAACAAAAGAGCTTTCTAATGAAGCTTTAGAAGCTGAAATAAGAGAAAATTATAATATTTGTTTAAAGAAAGCTTTAGATTGGTCTAAAAATGTTAATGAAGCAATTAATTTATTAAGTGATGATGAAAAAATTCCATTTAAAGGAGTTGCTGAAGGAATCAAGGAAGCTAAAAAATTTGCTGATATAGCAATAGTATCTTCTGCAAATGAACAAGCTGTCTTAGATGAATGGAAAAAACATAATCTTTTAGAAAATGTTGATATAGTATTAACTCAAAATATTGGGTCTAAAGCTTATTGCATAAGTAAGCTTATTGAAAAGGGCTATAGAAGAGATAATATTCTAATGGTTGGAGATGCATTAGGTGATTATGATGCAGCTAAATTAAATGAAGTATTATATTACCCAATATTAGTTAAAAAAGAAAAAGAGTCATGGAAAAGGTTTCATGATGAAGTAATAGATAAATTTATTAAAAATACATATAAGGGTAAATATGAAGAAACTGTTATTTTAGAATTTGAAAGAAATTTATCAAAGGATAAATAAAAATTATAGACAAAATAAAAAAATATTATTTTTAAAATATTTATGTTAAATGTTTATAAATGTATTTAAGAATAATTTAAAGTATATTTTATAAAGAAAAATTTGGATAATTATTTATAAAACTATAAATAGCAAGTTAAAAAGTAATATATAAAATTTTGTTAAAACAATTAAAGAGATAATATATTTTGTGAAATAAGGAATACAAAACTTTAATAAAGTTTGGTGGGAGGAAATATGATGAAGTTATCTTTAAAGGATAAAAAAGTTTTAGGTTTTGGTGAAATAATGCTAAGACTTACACCTCCAAATAATCAAAAGATAATCCAAGCAAATTCTTTTGATGCAGTTTATTCAGGAGGAGAAGCTAATGTAATAGCTAGTCTTGCTATGTTTGGACACAATACTAAGTTTGTAACAAAGCTTCCTAATAATTATTTAGGACAAAAGGTTATAAATAAATTTAGAGGATATAATGTTGACATTCAAGATATTATTTTAGGTGAAGGTAGATTAGGTATATATTATTCAGAAATAGGACATGGATTAAGGAGTACAGAAGTTATATATGATAGAAAGTATTCAGCAATATCTATGGCTTCTAAGGATGAGTTTAATATAAATAAAATGTTAGAAAATGTAGGAATTGTTCATTTATCTGGTATAACTCCAGCTTTAAGTAATGAATTATATGAATTTTTAATTGATTTTATTAAAGCTTGTAAGGAAAAGGGTATACTAGTATCCTATGATTCTAACTATAGAAATAAATTATGGTCTATTGAAGAAGCGGGAAATTTTTTAAAAGAGATATTACCATATATTGATTTTGCTTTTTTAGGTCATCTAGATATGATTAATATATTAAAATTTGAAGATAAAAATTTAGAATTTGAAGAAAATTTAGAAGAGCTTTATAAAGAATTATTTAAAAAATATCCAAATTTAAAATATACTGCATGTACTAGAAGAAAAGTAAATTCAATAAATAATAATACATTAAAAGGATATTTATTTAATGGGAAGAAGCTTTTTAAGTCTAATGAATATACCTTTGATATTTTAGATAGAGTTGGTGGAGGTGATGCATTTACAGCAGGTGTTTTACATGGGATTTTAAAAGAGATGAAAGAGGAAAGAATTATTGAATTTGGAATATGTTCTAGTTCATTAAAACATTCAATATTAGGCGATATAAATCTTGTTGATGAGTATACAGTAGAATCATTAATGGATAGTGGGATATGTAATATAAAAAGATAAATTAAAGAAGGGGAATAACATATGAGAGAAGTAGATTTAAAAGGAAAACCATTTTATTTATCAGATGAAGATATAAAGTGGGTAGAAGATACTATAAGTAATATGACAATAGAAGAGAAAATAGGTCAATTATTTGTAATAATGGATAAAACTCTAGATGGAGGCAAATCAGCTGTAGAAACAATAAAGAAATATCAACCTGGTGCTGCAAGATATATGGGGGGAAAAGCTTCTGATGTATATGAGCAAATAAAGAAATATAAAGAAGCATCTAAATTACCTTTATTAGTAGCTTGTAATTGCGAATCAGGTGGAGATGGGGCAGCTCAAGGAGGGACTTATATAGCAACTCAAGCAGCCGCTGGAGCTGTTAAAGACAATCAAGTAGCTTATAATGTAGGATATGTTTCAGGTAGAGAATCTGCAGCAGTAGGATGTAACTGGGCGTTTGGGCCAGTATCAGATATATTTTTAAATTGGAGAAATACAATAATAAATACTAGATCTTATGGAAATGATCCAGATATGGTATTAGAATATTCAAGAGCGTATATAAAAGGACTTGAAGAAAGTAAAATGATAGCTTGTACTAAGCATTTTCCAGGAGATGGAGTAGAAGAAAGAGATCAGCATTTACTTATGGGAGTAAATGATCAAAGTTGTGAGGAATGGGATAATAGTTTTGGAAAGGTTTATAAAGGATTAATAGAAGATGGTCTTAAAAGTATAATGATAGGACATATAGCTTTACCTTCATATTCAAGAAAGTTTATTCCAGAAATTACTGATGCTGAAATAAAACCAGCAACACTATCACCAGAAATATTACAAAATTTATTAAGAGATCAATTAGGATTTAATGGGCTAATAGTAACTGATGCATCTCATATGCTAGGTTTAACAAGTGCTATGCCAAGAAAAGAGCAAGTTCCAAGAGCTATTGCTGCAGGGTGTGATATGTTTTTATTCTTCCATCATCCAGAAGAAGATTTTGAATATATGATGAATGGATATAAAGAAGGAATAATTACAGAGGAAAGACTTGAAAATGCTTTAAAGAGAATTTTAGGATTAAAAGCATCAATAGGATTACACAAAGAAAAAGAAAGAGGAGAAATGATGCCTCCTAAGGAAGATTTAAATTTATTAGGTTGTGAAGAACATAAAAATTTAGCTGTTGATGCAGCAAAAAGAAGTGTAACTTTAGTTAAAGATACAGAGAATAATCTTCCTTTAAAACCAGAAACTCATAAAAGATTAAAAGTTTATTATATAACTAATCCTCAACCACTTGATATGATTATGGGAAATAATTCTACAAGAGAAGCTATAAAAGAAGAACTTGAAGAAGCTGGATTTAATGTTGATATGCATGAATCTTATCATGATTTATCAGCTAAGAATGGTCATAATATCAAAGATATAATGAATTCAATGTTTAGCGAAAGTGTAAAAGAAATGAAAAGTAATTATGATGCAGTTATTATGTTTGTAAATATGAAAGGATATTGTCAAGAAAATGTTGTTAGAGTTCAGTGGTCAATAGGACATGGTAATGAAATACCTTGGTATGTTAGGGAACTTCCAACAATATGTGTATCATTAAATCAAACTACTAATTTGTTTGATTTACCTATGATGAAAACATTTATAAATGCATATGGTTCAACAAGAACTGTATTAAAAGAAACTATAAAGAAAATAAAAGGTGAAGAAGAATTTGAAGGAGAATATAATGATACTGTATTCTGCGGAAGATGGGAAACTAGATTATAATAAATAAATTATATAAATAAAGAAAATTTGGGAGGTTTTTTATTATGTTATATCCAATAATGACAGAATCAAGAAGTGTTATAGACTTAAATGGTATATGGAATTTTAAATTAGATAAGGGAAATGGATTTACTGAAAAATGGTATGAATCAAACTTAAAAGATACAATAAAAATGGCAGTACCATCATCATATAATGATTTAGTTGAAGCTGAAGAAGTAAGAGATCACGTTGGTTGGGTTTGGTACGAAAGAAGCTTTACTCTTAATAAAAGCTTATTAGATGAAAGAATAGTATTAAGATTTGGTTCAGCAACACATGAAGCAAAAGTATATTTAAATGGTAAATTTTTAGTTGAACACAAAGGTGGTTTTACTCCTTTTGAAGCTGAAATAAATGAACTATTAGTTTCTGGTGAAAATAGATTAACTGTTGCTGTAAACAATATAATTGATGAAACTACACTACCAGTTGGAATGTTAAAAGAAACTGAAGTTAACGGTAAAAAGGTTATGAAAAATCTTGTTAATTTTGACTTTTTCAATTACGCAGGAATTCATAGACCAGTTAAAATTTATACAACACCAAAAACTTATGTTGATGATTTAACTATTGTAACTAAATTTGAAGATACAAATGGTTATGTAGACTATGATGTTAATTTTATTGGAGAAGCAGATATTAACGTATCAATAATTGATGAAGATAATAATATAGTAGCAACTTCTAAAGGGAAAAATGGACAAGTTGTTATAAAAGACGTTAAATTATGGGAACCAATGAATGCTTATTTATATAAATTAAAAGTTGATTTAGTTAAGGATAATATTTTAATTGACACATATTCAGAAGAGTTTGGAGTAAGAACAGTAGAAGTTAAAGAGGGTAAGTTTTTAATAAATAATAAGCCTTTCTATTTTAAAGGATTTGGTAAACATGAAGATTCACATGTTAATGGAAGAGGATTTAATGAAGCTATTAATGTAAAAGACTTTAATTTAATGAAGTGGATTGGTGCAAATTCATTTAGAACTTCACATTATCCATATTCAGAAGAAATAATGAGACTTGCAGATAGAGAAGGAATAGTTGTAATAGATGAAACTCCAGCAGTTGGATTACATTTAAACTTTATGGCTACAGGATTATTTGGTGAAAGTGTTAAAAGAGATACATGGAAAGAAATAGGAACTAAAGAAGCACATGAACAAATATTAAAAGAACTAGTTAAAAGAGATAAAAATCATCCATCTGTAGTAATGTGGTCTGTAGCAAATGAGCCAGATTCAGATTCAGAAGGTGCAAAGGAATATTTTGAACCATTAATTAAATTAACAAAGGAACTAGATCCACAAAAGAGACCTGTTACAGTGGTAACATATTTAATGTCTACTCCAGATAGATGTAAAGTTGGAGATATTGTAGATGTATTATGTCTTAATAGATACTATGGATGGTATGTTGCAGGTGGAGATTTAGAAGAAGCTAAGAGAATGCTTCAAGAAGAACTAAATGGTTGGGAAAAAAGATGCCCAAATAAACCTATTATGTTCACTGAATATGGAGCTGATACTGTTGCTGGGATGCATGATACACTTCCAGTTATGTTTACTGAAGAATATCAAGTAGAATACTATAAGGCAAACCATGAAGTAGTAGATAAATGCAAAAACTTTGTTGGGGAACAAGTATGGAATTTTGCTGACTTTGCTACAAGTCAGGGGATTATAAGAGTTCAAGGAAATAAAAAAGGTATATTTACAAGGGAAAGAAGACCTAAAATGATAGCCCATTCATTACGTGAGAGATGGATAAATATTCCAGAGTTTGGATATAAAAAATAATTTTAAATAATATAAAAAGGACTTTTAATAAAAAAAGTCCTTTTTATAATTTATATAATTAAAAATTTGCCTTAAAATATATAAAATTTTCAAATATTCTGAACGTATGAATATTATGTATATCTAAGTTTTTATGGTATAATAGCTATCATACTAGTATACTGGAGATAGTATTGAATAATTTAGATACTATAATAGGGGGTATTATAATTGATTATTTATAAAAAGTTAGATAAAGAGACGGGGAAGGAGTATGTATATAGAGTATTAAAAGATAATATAATGTGTTTAGAATTAAAGCCAGAAGAATTAATAAGTGAATCAGATTTAGCAAAAAAATTAAATGTTTCAAGAACGCCTATAAGAGAAGTTTTAATAAAATTAAAAGGAGAAAAATTAATTGAAGTTAAGCCTCAAGCTGGAACATATGTATCATTAATAGACTGGAAAATAATAGAGGAAGCAGTTTTTATGAGATATAATTTGGAAAAAGAAGTATTAATGGAAGCTTGTGATAATTTTTCAGAAGATGTTCTAATAGAATTAGAGAAATGTTTATTTGCTCAAAAGATAACTAAAAATAGGGCTGATAATTTACTTGAATTTCATAATTTGGATAATGAATTTCATAGATTACTTTTTAAAGGAGTATCAAAAAATAATATATGGGAATCTATAAGTAATATAAGCACCCATTATAATAGAATGAGATTATTAGCAGAAATGAAAGTTGATAAAGGGTTTTTAATTGATCAGCATATGATGTATTTAGATATTATAAAAAATAAAAATAAGGACGTAATTGAGGAATTTGTATTTAATCATATAAAGTCTCCAATTAAGGAGTGGGAAAAGTTAATAGAAGAAAATAGTGATGTAGCATGTTATATAAAAAATAAAAAATAAATTATTTAGCACTTAAAATTATTGATTAAAAAATAATTTTAAGTGCTTTTATTTTATATAAATAAAAATGTATTTTAAATAGCTTAGATTACAATGTTAAATGATTTATTGTAAATAGATAATAGTATTCAATTTAGTTACTTATTAATATTATATAAACTTTATTAAAAAAAATTATAATATTTATGAAAATGTATACAAAAAACTATTGAAATTCATATATTAATATGCTAGTATACAAGTATAACAGATGTGGGGAGGAATAAGAATGAAATTACCATTTAATATTGAATTAAAAGATAAAGTTTGTGTTGTTACAGGTGGAACAGGAATTCTTTGTGGGGCTATGGCTGATGCTTTAGCAGAATGTGGAGCTAAAGTTGCAATATTAGCGTTAGGTCAAGAAGCTTGCGATAACAAGGCAAAAGAGATAAATGAAAAAGGCGGAATTGCAATAGGAATTGAAGCTAATGTTTTAGATAAAGAAAGCTTAAAGAAAGCTCATGAAATAATACTTAATGAATTTGGAACAGTTGATATCTTAATAAATGGTGCTGGTGGAAATCACCCAAAGGGAACTACTACTAAGGAGTACTTAGATGCAGAGGATATAGAAAATGAGAGTTTAACAACATTTTTTGATTTAGATCCTAAAGGAGTAGAATTTGTATTTAACTTAAATTTCTTAGGAACTTTACTTCCATCACAAGAGTTTAGTAAAGATATGATAAATAAAAAAGGTGCAACAATAATTAACATATCATCAATGAACGCATTTACACCTCTTACAAAAATACCTGCATATTCAGGTGCAAAGGCAGCAGTAAGTAATTTTACTCAATGGCTTGCAGTTCATATGTCAAAGGTTGGTGTTAGAGTAAATGCAATAGCACCAGGATTTTTTGTAACAGATCAAAATAGAAAATTATTATTTAATGAAGATGGAACACCAACTGCGAGAACAGAAAAAATACTTAATAGTACACCAATGAAAAGATTTGGTGAAGCTGATGAGTTAATAGGAACATTATTGTACTTAGTATCTGAAGAAGCATCAAGCTTTGTAAATGGAGTTGTTATTCCAGTTGATGGAGCATTTTCAGCTTACTCAGGGGTTTAGGAGGAATGTGAATGATTTTAGATGAATTAAAAGCTAATGGTATCGTAGCAGTAATTAGAGGAGAAAGCCATGAACAAGCAAAAGGATATATGGAAGCTTGTTTAAAAGGTGGAATCAAATCATTAGAGCTTACTTACACTATACCTAATGTAGTTGAACTTATAAGGGAATATAGTTCAAATGAACAAGCTTTAATTGGAGTTGGTAGTGTTTTAAATGGAAAAATGGCTTCTGATGCAATTGAAGCAGGTGCAAAATATGTTGTAAGTCCAGGTTATAGCGAAGAAATAAATACAGTTTGTAAAGCAATGAATGTTTTATATTTACCAGGTTGTATGACTGTTGCAGAAATAATGAAAGCTATGGATGCTGGAAATAAAATGATTAAGTTATTCCCAGGAGATTTATTTGGTGCAAAATTTGTAAAGGCAATAAAAGCACCTATTCCAAATGTTGAAGTAATGCCAACTGGTGGAGTATCAGTAGATAATATTGAAGAATGGTTTGAGAATGGGGTTGCTTGTGTTGGAGTTGGTAGTTCATTAATTAAAGGATCTCTTAATGATATAGAAAACACAGCAAAAGAGTTTATTTCAAAATTTAAAAAAATTAAAGGGTAAGAGGTGATAAAATCGTGAAAATGACATTTAGGTGGTATGGCAAAGATGATCCTGTAAAAATTGAATACATAAAACAAATACCAGGAATGAAAGGTATAGTAACAGCGATTTATGATATTCCAGTTGGTGAAGTATGGCCATTAGAGAGAATTTTAGAATTGAAAAATGAAGTTGAAAGTCATGGATTAGAGCTTTCAGTAATTGAGAGTGTACCTGTTCATGAAGATATAAAACTTGGATTACCTACAAGAGATAAGTATATAGATAATTATATACAAACTATTAGAAATTTAGCAGAGGCAGGTATAGATACAATATGCTATAATTTCATGCCAGTTTTTGATTGGACAAGATCTGATTTAAATTATGAATTAGAAGATGGTTCAACATGTTTAATATATGATGAAGAACAAGTAAAGAAAATGGATCCTGCTTTAGGTGAATTAGAATTACCTGGTTGGGATACATCTTATGGTGAAGGTGGACTTAAAGGGTTATTAGATCAATATAAAAATATAGATGAAGAAGCTTTATGGGAAAATTTAAATTATTTTATCCAAAGAATAATGAAAGTAGCTGATGAAGTTAAAATGAAAATGGCTATACATCCAGATGATCCACCATGGGGAATATTTGGTCTTCCAAGAATAATAACAAATTTTGAAAATTTAAAGAGATTTATAGATTTATATGATAGTCCATATCATGGAGTAACTTTATGTACAGGATCATTAGGCTGTACAAAGGTAAATGATATTGTTGAAATGATAAATTATTTTGGTAAAGAAAGAAATAGAATACATTTTGCCCATCTTAGAAATGTTAAGATAACTGGAGATAGCAGCTTTAATGAAGTTTCTCATTTATCAGAATCAGGTTCTTTAGATTTTTATAAAATTGTGAAAGCATATTGTGATTATGATTTTGATGGACCATATAGACCAGATCATGGAAGAATGATTTGGGGAGAAACTGGAAGACCAGGATACGGACTATATGACAGAGCTTTAGGAGCAGTTTATATTAATGGGTTAATAGAAGCAATTAATAAAGGGGAAAAATAAAATTTAAGGGGAGTTTTTTAATATGAAGAAATTTATGAATAAAGACTTTTTACTAGAAAATGAAGTGTCAAAAGTTTTATATCATAATTATGCTTCAAAGGTGCCAGTGTTTGATTATCACTGTCACCTAGTCCCAATGGAAATAGCCACAGATCATGAGTTTAAAAATATTACTGAAATGTGGCTATACCATGACCACTATAAGTGGAGGGCTATGAGAAGCTATGGTATAGATGAAAAGTATATAACTGGTGATGCTAGTGATTATGAAAAATTTTATGAATTTGCTAAAATGATGCCATATTTAATTGGAAATCCAATTTATCATTGGTCTCATTTAGAACTTAAAAGATTCTTTGGTGTGGAAGAAATTTTAAGTGAAAAAACAGCAAAGGTTATATGGGATAAATGTAATAAGTCAATAAAAGATAATAAATTAACAGCAAGAAAGCTTATCGAAATGGCAAATGTAGAGTATATAGGTACTACAGATGATCCTATAGATGATTTAAGGTTTCACAAGCAAATTAAAGAATATAGTAGTTTTAAATGTATTGTTGCACCAACATTTAGACCTGAAAAGGCTATGAAGATTAAAAATGAAGGATTTATAGAATATATAAAATTATTATCAGAAGTAAGTAATTTAGAAATAAAATGTTTTAATGATTTAGAAAAAGCACTTGAATTTAGATTAGATTATTTTTATGAAAATGGTTGTATGATTACAGATCATAGTTTGGAGAGAATAAACTTTTTGAAGTTTTCATATGAAGAGGTTAATGAGATATTTATAAAAGCATTAGATGGTAAAGAAATTTCTGAAAAAGAAGCATCAATATATTCTATAGCACTATTAATTTCTTTGGGAAAAATGTACTCAAAGAGAAATATGATAATGCAATTACATATAGGAGCTTTAAGAAACAATAATACTAAAATGTTCAATAAAGTGGGAGCAGATGCGGGATTTGATAGTATTGATGACGGAGAAATAGCATATTCACTTTCAAGAATATTGGATGAATTAGATAAAGAAGATAATCTACCAAAGACAATTTTGTATTGTTTAAATCCTAAGGACAATGAAGTTATAGGAACTATGATTGGAAATTTTCAAGGTCAAAATATTTGTGGGAAAATACAATTTGGATCAGGTTGGTGGTTTAATGACCAAAAGGATGGAATGGAAAGACAAATGACTGCATTATCACAACTTGGGCTTATTAGTCAATTTGTTGGTATGGTTACAGACTCAAGAAGCTTTTTGTCTTATACAAGACATGAATATTTTAGAAGGATATTATGCAATTACATTGGAGCATTAGTTGAAAGTGGACAATATCCTTATGATGAAGAAATATTAGGTGAAATAGTAGAAAATATTTGTTATAAAAATTCTGTTAAGTATTTTGGAAGGGGTTAACATATGAGCGTTTTAGATATTATTAGTGCAAAAGGAAACAAAACAAAAGAATTTAATAATGGGGATAAAATTGGATATGCTTTTGGAGATTTTGGGTGTGGAGCATTCTTTATGTTTGTTAGTAGTTACTTAATGCTATTTTATACAGATGTATTAGGAATAAGTGCAACGGCCGTAGGTACTTTGTTTATAGTTGCTAGAATATGGGATGCTATAAACGATCCTATAATGGGAATTATTGTTGATAAAAACAAACATACAGAACATGGAAAATTTAAACCTTATGTAGTTAAGTTTGGAATACCTATGAGTTTAGTTGGAGTTCTAGCATTTACAGCTATTCCAGGTGTTCCAGATAATATGAAAGTTTTATATGCTTATGTAACATATATTGCTTTCGGTATGTTATACACAGCTGTTAATATACCATATGGATCTTTAGCTTCAGTTATGACATCAGATCCAAATGAAAGAACAGCACTTTCAACATTTAGAAATATTGGTTCAATTGGAGCAAATTTATTAGTAATGTTAGTAGTTCCTAAAATAGTATTTACTGATGGTGTAGTAACAGCAGGAGGATTCTTTAAATGTGCAGTAATATTTGCAATAATATCTTCTATAAGTTATATGATAACGTTTAGATTAACAACAGAAAGAATAGTTTATAAAGCAAATGATAGTAAAAAGGTAAATGTAGGTAGCACAATAAAAATACTTATAAAAAATAGAGCGTTTATAGGAGTAACTTTAGCATCATTTACTATGCTTGCTGCTATGTTCACAGGAGCTTCACTAAATGCATATTTATATAAAGAATATTTTCATAATGCAGGGCTTATTACTTTAGGGGGAATAGCTACTATATTACCTACATTTGCTATATTACCTTTTGTTGGAATAATAGTGAGAAAGTTCGGAAAAAAAGAGGCAACAATTGGTGGTTCAATTTTAGCAATGTTAGTTTATTTAGTATTATTTATTATGCCAATAACTAATCCTTATTTATATATTGGATTAACTATGATAGCTGGATTAGGTACAGGACTTGTAAATGCATTAATATGGGCATTAGTTTCAGATGTTATTGACTATCAAGAATATTTAAGTGGAGAAAGAAATGAGGGAATAGTATATTCTTCTTACTCATTATGTAGAAAATTATCACAAGCAATTGCTGGTGGTGTTGGAGGATTTGCTTTAGGATTTTTAGGGTATGAATCAGGCGCTTCTGCTCAAGTTGAGGCAGTAGGTGTTGGAATAAAAAATATAATTTGTGGAGCAAATTTTGTTGGACTAGCTTTTACAACATTAATATTAATTTTTGTATATAATCTTTCTAAAAATAAGCTTTTAGAAGTAAATGAAGAATTAAATAAAAAGAGAATGGAAGCATGTGCAGAATAAAAATAATTTATATATAGATTTAAATAAAAATATTTAATTTTAAAAGTAATACTATTTAGTTAAGTAGAGATTAGATTTTAACTAAAAGGACTTTTTCATAAAAGAAAAAGTCCTTTTGATATATATATTTACTTTTTGGCAAAATTTGCTTTAAATAATAAATAAATTTTAATTAATTTAAATAAAAAAGTTTTGTGAAAAAACATTTATATGTAATTGACACTAAGATAATATTTTACTAAAATTAAATCACAGTTATGAAAACATTTTCTATAATTTAAAAATATATTTAAATTAAAATTATTTAAGGAGGGTATGTTAGCTTTTGATAATTATATAAATTTCTAGAATTAAATTTAAAAGAGGACTATTCATTACGAAAAATTAATAAATATGTATGGGATGTAATATAAATTTTATTTTGTGAGGGTGAAAAGGTGAAATTAGATAAAAAGGTAATTGCAAAGTTTGATTCAAATGAAATTAAAAGTTATACTATAACGAATTCTAAAGGTTTTTCTGTAACAGCTCTTAATTATGGAGCTATAATAACAGATATTATGGTGAAAGATAAAAATGGCAAGTTAGAAAATGTAGTTCTGAAATACAAAGATATTAATGACTATAAAGATAATCCATCTTATTTTGGTGCTCTAATTGGAAGAACTTCTGGAAGAGTTTGTGAAGGAAAAGTACTATTTAATAATAAGGTTTTAGAGTTTAATAAAAATTATGGAATTCATCAAGGTCATGGAGGGGACAAGGGCTTTGATAAAAAAGTAATGGATGTAAAAACAAATATTGGCCCAAAAGAAAGTTATATGGAATTTTCTTTTAAAAGTAAAAACAAAGAAGAAGGATATCCTGGTAATTTAGATGTTATTGTAAGATATACAGTAACAGAAGATTGTTCATTAAAGATTGATTATAGAGGAATTTCAGATGAAGATACTCTTTTAAACTTAACTAATCATAGTTATTTTAATTTATCTGGATATAAAAAAGAAACTGTACTAAATCATTGTTTATATGTAGATAGTGATTATTTAATAGAATTGGATAATACACAAGTTCCAACTGGAAATTTAATAGATTTAACTTATTCTCCATTTGATTTTATAATACCAAAAACTATAGGGAGAGATATAGAAAAAAATAATTATCAATTAAAAATTGGTTCAGGATATGATCACCCTTGGCTACTTCACGAAGGAGATAATGTTAAAGTAAGGCTTTGGGATGAGACTTCAGGAAGATGCATGGATGTTTATACAAATCAAAAGGCAGTAGTTTTATATTCTTTAAACTTTCCAGATGATAGAGTTATTGAAAATGGAAAGTGTGCAAATATTAGAAGTGGGATAGCTATAGAAACGCAAAGTCCTCCAATTGGAAGAAATAATTCCTTTATAGAAGACTCTATACTTCTTAAAGATAATGAATATAAAAAGCAAACTATATATAAATTTTATATAAAAGAATAATTTAAAATTAAGTAGTAAAGAAAGTTGAATATTATTAAAAATTAATATATAATTAATGAACGAGAAAAGTAAATAAATATTTTATAGGTGAATATAAATAAAGTTATATTTTAAAAGGGAAAATGGTGTGAGACCATTACAGCCCCCGCTACTGTGAATAGGAGACAAGTTTAATATAACCACTGAATTTTTTCGGGAAGGATTAAACAAGAGTGACCCTTAAGTCAGGAAACCTGCCTATAAATAAGTATCTATTCTTCGGAGGGAAGGAATATAGGTTATATTTAGTAATATTTAAGATGATATTTAATTTTTTACTTATATGTTGCAATTTATTAGCACTTTTATCCTTTGAGGTAAAGGTGCTTTTGTTTTTAAAAATAAGTTTAGAGGTGAAAAATGAAAAAGGCAATTTTAGTAGTTAGTTTTGGTACAAGTTATTTAGATGCATTAGAAAACTCAATTGAAAAAATAGAAAAAGAAATAAAAGAAAATTTTAATGAATACGATATATTTAGAGCTTTTACTTCTCATATGATAATTAATAAATTAAAAAGAGTACATAATATACAAGTTGATAAACCAGAGTTTATACTTGAGAAATTAAAAGAATTAGGTTATGAGGAAGTAATAGTACAACCACTTCATATTATACCTGGAGAAGAATATGATTATGTAAAAGGAAATGTATTAAAATTTAAAGATGATTTTAGAGTTTTAAAATTTGGAAGACCAATATTCTTTTATCAAGGAGAAGAAGAAGCACCAAATGACTATTCTATATTTATAGATAGTATAAAGCATGTATTAGATTCAAAAGAAGATGAAGCAGTAGTTTTATTTGGTCATGGAAGTATGCATTATTCAAATGCTGTATATGGGGCACTTCAATCAATGCTTTATGATGAAGGATATGAAAGAGCTTTTGTTGGTACAGTAGAAGGTTACCCAACAATAGATACAGTTATAAGTAGATTAGAAAGAAACAATATAAGAAAAGTAAAGCTTGCACCTCTTATGGTAGTTGCAGGAGATCATGTTAAAAATGATATGGCATCAGATGAAGAAGATTCATGGAAAACTATATTAGAAAGTAAAGGTATAGAAGTAGATATACATATGAAAGGTTTAGGAGAAGAAAAAAGCTTTAGAAACATATACATAGAACATATTAATGATGCAATAGAAGATAAGTTTAAAGGTATCGGAGAAACTAAGAAACTTAAAGGATAGGAGATTAAAGTATGAAATCTTTAATTATTTCTTCAAATAAAAGTGGTGGTGGCAAAACAACTTTTACATTAGGACTTATGAATTTGCTAATGAAAAAGGGATTTGATGTACAAGGATATAAAGTTGGTCCTGATTATATTGATGGAGCTTTTCATAAATTTATTACAGGAAAACCATCTAGAAATTTAGATTTATTTTTGATTGGAGAAGATGGTGTTAAATATACTTACTCAAAAGGCTCTGGAGATTTAGGAATAATAGAAGGTGTTATGGGTCTTTATGATGGAAAAGGAATAGACACATTTGCTTCAACTTATCATGTATCAAAGGTTCTTGAAGATATGCCAATACTTTTGGTTATTACCCCAGGAGCACAAAGTGTAACTCTTTGTGCAGAGATTAATGGAATAATTAATTTTAAAGGGGCTAATGTAGTAGGAGTTATATTAAATTCAATAAGTAAAAGTTATTATATGCTTTTAAAAGCTGCTATAGAGAAAAATTGTAATATTAAGGTGTTTGGATACATAGAAAAGGATGAGAATTTATCCTTAGAAAGTAGACATCTTGGCTTAGTTCAAAGTATTGAAGTAAGTAACTTAAAAGAAAAAATAGATTATTGTAGTAGTATTATAGAAAAAAATATTGATATAGATGCATTATTAAATGAATTTAAGAGTATTGAAAGTGAAAATAAAAATTTAAATATAGAATATAAAAACATAAATATAGGTATTGCTTTAGATGAAGCATTTAGCTTTTATTATGAAGAAAATATAGAAATATTAAAAAAAATAGGTAACTTAATATATTTTAGTCCATTACATGATAAAGAAATACCAAAAAATTTAGATTTCTTGTATTTAGGTGGAGGATATCCTGAAGTATTTAAAGAAAAACTTTCTAAAAATAAGTCTATGAGAGATAGTATTAAAAAATCTTTAGAAAGTGGATTGAGGTGTTTTGCTGAATGTGGTGGACTTATGTATTTAACAAAAAATATTGATGGGTATGATATGATAGGTTTTTTTGATGGTAATAGTGAAATGACTGGGAAATTACAAAGATTTGGATATGCAAATCTTATACTAAAGGATAATAAAAATTTAACTATAAATTGTCATGAGTTCCATAAATCTAAAGTTAACTTAAATGAAGAAAAAGTTTATAAAATTACTAAAGAGAATTTTTTAGGTAAAAAAGTTGAGTGGACATGTGGGTATGAAAAAAATAATACTATAGCAGGATATCCTCATGTTAATTTTTTAGGAAATATAGAATTTTTAAAAGAAATTATAGGATATAAAAATTACTAAAGATATTGTTTTGAAAGAAGGTAAATTTAATGAGTTATATAAAAAATCCTATGGGAATCGAAAAAAGAAGTTTTGAAATAATTGGAGAAGAACTTGGAGACCATAACTTTTCTGATGAGGAACTTCTTATAGTTAAAAGAGTTATTCATACAACGGCTGATTTTGAGTACAAAAATTTATTAGATATAAGTGAAGGTGCAATAGAAGCTGGTAAAGAAGCTTTTAAAAAAGGAGCAAAACTTTACACAGATACTAATATGATTGTATCTGGAATAAATAAAAGAGCATTAAATAGTTTAAATTCTGAAGCTAAATGTTATGTTAACTTAGAGGAAGTTCACAAAGAAGCAAAAGAAAAAGGAATAACTAGATCTATGGCTGGAGTTGAGAGAGCATCAATAGAAAATGTTGATATATTTGTATTTGGGAATGCACCTACAGCACTTTTTAAATTAAGAGAACTTATAGAAGAAGGAAAAGCTAATCCTAAACTTATAATTGCAGTTCCAGTAGGTTTTGTTGGTGCTGCTGAAAGTAAAGTTGGGCTTGAGGATTTAAATATACCTTTTATAAGAGTAAACGGAAGAAAAGGTGGAAGTACAGTTGCAACAGCAATAGTTAATGCTATTATGTATATGCTTTATGAAAGAGAGTAATTAATATGCTTGATTTGTATGTTGAAGGTCCAGATGGAAAAAAGCTAAGATGTGGATATACAACGGGTTCTTGTGCATCAGCAGCTGCAAAGGCAGCTACTTATATGCTTTTTAATAAAGAAGAAATTACAAATATAGAGATAGATACTCCAAAAGGAATAAAATTAAATTTAGAAATAAATGATATAAAATTTGGTAGTGATTATGTGGAATGCTCTATTATTAAAGATGGTGGAGATGACATAGATGTAACAAGTGGTTTAGATATTTGGGCAAGAGCTAAAATTATTGATAATGGATATAAATTAAAAGGTGGAGAAGGGGTAGGAAAGGTTACTTTAGATGGCCTTTTTATACCAAAAGGAGAACCTGCAATAAATAAAGTACCAAGAAACTGTATAAAAAAAGAAGTTATGAAAGTTAAGCCTAAAGATAAAGGGGTGGAAATAACAATTTTTATACCAAAAGGAGAAGAAGTTAGTAAAAAAACTTTTAATCCTAGACTTGGTATAGTTGGAGGAATATCTATACTTGGAACAACAGGAATAGTATATCCAATGTCTGAAGATGCTTTAAAAGCATCTATAAATCTAGAAATAAATCAAAAGGCTGTAAATAATGAAAGACTTATATTAACGTTTGGAAATATGGGTGAAAGACTTTGTAAACAACTTGGATATGAACAAAGTGAAATAGTTATAATATCTAATTTCGTAGGATACGCACTTGACTGCTGTAGAAATCTCAATATAAAAGAAGTAATTTTAGTTGGTCATATAGGAAAAGTTAGTAAAATTGCTTATGGATGTTTTAATACTCATAGTAGAGTTAGCGATGTAAGGTTAGAAGTAATAGGATTAGAGCTTGCATTATTAGGTTATGATATAGATTTTGTTAAAGAAGTTTTAGAACAAAAAACATCAGAAGGCGCAGTTAAATTTTTAGGTGATGGATACAATAAATTATACAAAAATATAGTAGAAAAAATAAAAAAGAGAATGGAAATTTACACTTATAATGAAATGAAGTGTGAAGCTATTATGTATTATGATCCATTAAGTCCTAAAGTTTTATGGAGCTCTATATAGGGAGGGGATTTTATGGTTTATATAGTTGGAATAGGTCCTGGAAATAAGGATTATATATTACCAAAGGCTATTTCTACTTTAAATGAAAGTGATATAATTATAGGATTTTCTAGAGCTTTAAAATCAATAGAATTTTTAAAAAAAGATTTTATATGTGTAAGTTCAATTAAGGAAATAATAAATGAAATAAATAAAAATAAAGAAAAAGTAGTATCAGTTATAGCATCAGGAGATCCATTATTTTATGGAATAACAGATTATTTAAAGAAAAATATAGATGAAAATATAGAAGTTATACCTGGAATAAGCTCTTTTCAATACTTCGCAAGTAAAGTAGGTATAATGTGGAGCAAGGCTTATCTTAGTAGTTTACACGGAAGAGAAGATGAGTTTTTAAAGAAAGTATTAGAAAATAAAATAACAGTTTGGTTAACTGATACTATAAATACTCCAAAAAAATTATGCAATTTATTAAGTGAAAATGAAGTTTGTTCAAAAGTGTATATTGGAGAAAATTTATCATATGAAGATGAAAAAATTACTATAGGTAATCCTAATGATTTAAAAAATGGAGATTATGATAAATTATCTGTAATAATTATAGAGCATATTTAAAGAGGATAGTGATGAAATGAAATTTATAAAAGATGAAGAGTTTATAAGAGGAAATTGTCCTATGACAAAAGAGGACATAAGAATAAACTCTATTTGTAAGTTAGATATTAAAGAAGATTCTAATGTATTAGATATAGGAAGTGGAACAGGTTCAATTACAGTTCAGTGTTCAATGCTTTGCCCAAAGGGAACTGTATATTCAATTGAGAAAGATGAAGATGCTATCGATGTAAGTAAGAAAAATTTTAATAAGTTTAATTGTAATAATATAAAGTTTTTAGAAGGAGATGCAGTAGAACATTTAAATAAACTTTTAAATGAAAATATTAAGTTTGATTCTATATTTGTTGGAGGTAGTGGCGGATCACTAGAAGAAATATTAAAACTATCTAATAAATTAATTAAATCTTCTGGAAAACTTGTAATGAATTTTATAACGTTAAAAAATGTTTATGATGCAATTAAAGTTATAGAAAACTTGAATTATAAAGTAGATGTAACAATGTTACAAGTAAGTAAATCAAAAGGTAAAAGTTTAATGCTTATAGCAAATAATCCAATATTTATAGTAGAGTGTAGAAAGGAAGACATAAATGGCTAAGTTATATGGAATAGGTGTAGGACCAGGAGATTCAGAACTTTTAACTATAAAGGCAGTAAATGCAATAAAACAATGTGATATAATAGTTTCACCAGTGGCTGTTGAAGGTGGTGAAAGTGTAGCTTATGAAACAGCAAAAGAATATATAGGTAAAGATACAGAAGTAATACTTAAACATTTTCCAATGGGAAAAAAAGATAGAGTGGAAAAAGCAAAAGATGCTTATAAATACATAGAAAACGAAATAAATTCAGGAAAAACTGTAGGTTTTTTAACTATAGGAGATCCATACGTTTATAGTACATACATACATATGCTTAAACACATGGAAGAAAATGGAATAGAAGTTGTAACTATACCAGGAGTAACATCATTTTGTGCAGCAGCAAGTCTTGTAAATAGAACATTAGTAATAGGAAATGAGCCTTTACTAATACTTCCAGCAGCAAGAATTTCTGATATTAAAGATGAAAAATATGTTGTAATAATGAAGGTATATAAAAAAGAAGAGGAAGTTTTAAATTTATTAGAAGAAAAAGGTTTTGACTATGTTTGTGTTCAAAAAGTTGGTAGAGATGGAGAAAGAGTTTTAGAAAATAGAGATGATATTATAAATTCAAGAGAATATATGTCATTAATAATAGCAAGTAGAGACTAAGGAGGAATAATTTATGGTTTATTTTATAGGAGCAGGTCCAGGAGATGTTGATTTAATTACGGTTAAAGGAAGACAAACTTTAGAAAGTGCTGATGTAGTTATATATGCAGGTTCTTTAGTATCAAATGAACATTTAAAGTTTTGCAAAGGTTCAGCAAAAATATATAATTCAGCTAAAATGACTTTAGATGAAGTTATAGAAGTTATGAAAGAAAATAGAGATAAGATTATAGTTAGATTACATACAGGTGATCCAGCTATATATGGTGCTATAAAAGAACAAATGGATGAGTTAGATAAACTTAATATAGAATATAAAGTTATTCCAGGTGTAAGTTCATTTACAGCAGCTGCATCTTCAATAAAAAAAGAGTTTACTCTTCCAAGTGTAACTCAAACAGTAATACTTACTAGAGTTGAAGGAAGAACTCCGGTTCCAGAAGGAGAGGACTTAGAAAAGCTTGCAAGTATTGGAGCTTCAATGGCTATATTCTTATCTATATCAATGATAGATAAAGTAGTTAAAAAGTTAAGAAATGGTTATGGAAGAAATGTAAATATTGCTGTTGTAGAGAGAGCAACTTGGGAAGATGAAAGAATAATTTTAGGAACACTTGACGATATAAGTGAAAAAGTTAAAGAAGCTGGAATTACAAAATGTGCTCAAATATTAGTTGGAGATTTTATAAACTGTGATTATGAAAAAAGTAAATTATATGATAAGTCATTTACACATATGTTTAGAGATGCAAAGGAATAAAAATGATTGGAATTATTAGTGTTACTAAAAAGGGAGATATTTTAGCTAATAAATTAAAAGAAAATTTAAGTTCGGAAATATTTTTAAAATCTAAGGAAGATTTAGATATTAAAAGCGTAGCTTGTGATTATTTTGAAAAATTTGATGGAATCATTTTTATAAGTTCAACAGGAATAGCTATAAGAATGATTGCAAATCTCTTAAAAGGGAAATCAAAGGATCCTGCAGTAGTTGTTGTTGATGTAAATAATAATTTTACAATAAGCTTATTAAGTGGACATTTAGGTGGAGCTAATGAATTAACTTTAAAGGTAGCTAATATATTAAAAAATACTCCAGTTATTACAACCGCAACTGATGGAATGAATATAAAAGCTCCAGACGTTATTGCAAAAGAAAATGGATTTATAATTGATAATTTTAAAATATGTAAAAATATAGCCTCTTTACTTGTAAATAATAAAAAAGTATTCATAAAAGATGAAAAAAATATTATAAAGAATGAGAATGGATATATTAATTCAGAAGATATAAAGTGCAACACTGTTTTAATTACTAATAAAAATAAAAAATATAATGAAGAAAATATTTTAAAACTTATAAGACGTGATGTTGTTTTAGGAATTGGTTGTAGAAAAGAAACAAATCCTAAAGAATTAGAAAAATTCGTGTTAAAGACATTAGAAAATCATGGTTATGATTATAGGGCTGTATGTAAAATAGGTTCTGTAGATATAAAAAAAGATGAAAAAGCAATTAAAGAACTTTCTAAAAAGTTAAACTGTGATTTTATAACATTTAATAGAGATAGTATAAATAGTGTTAATTTAGATTATGAAAAAAGTGACTTTGTATTTAAAACTTTAGGTGTTTATGGAGTTTGTGAACCGGTAATTTCTTTATTAAATAGCTTTGTTACGGTTAAGAAAATAAAATTTAATGGAATGACATTAGCAATAGGTGAGATAATTAGTGAAGGAGAAGAATAAATGGGAAAATTATATGTAATAGGAATTGGTCCAGGTGGATTAGAACATATGACATTAAAAGCTAAGGAAACTATATTAAATGCAGATATAGTAGTTGGATATACTAAGTATATTGATATGGTTTCAGAATTAGTAGATGGAAAAGAAGTATTTAAGACTGGTATGAGGGGGGAAGTTGAAAGATGTAAAAAAGCTTTAGAACTTTCAAAAGATAAAAATGTAGCTTTAATAAGTACTGGAGATTCAGGCATATATGGAATGGCAGGACTTATATTAGAGCTTAGAGAAGATGAGAATGTTGAAGTAATACCAGGACTTACAGCATCAAGTGCAGCAGGTTCAGTTGTAGGTGCTCCACTTATGCATGATAATTGTAATATTAGTTTAAGTGATTTAATGACTCCTTATGAAGATATTAAGAAAAGAGTAAAGCTTGCAGCAGAAGGTGATTTTATAATATCTTTATATAATCCAAAGAGTAAGGGAAGACCAGAGTATTTAAAGGAATGTTTAGATATAATTAAAAATTATAGAAATGGAAATACTCCAATTGCAGTAGTTAGAAATGCCTTAAGAGATGATATGAGTTATACTATAACTACTTTAGAAAAATTTGATGTAGAAATAGTAGACATGATGAGTATTGTTATAGTTGGGAATTCAAAAAGTTATATAAAGGATGGAAAATTTATAACTCCAAGAGGATATAAAATAGGTGATAAGTAATGATAGGTTTTATACTTGGAACATCAGAAGGTAAAAATATTTTAAAATATATTAATAGATTTACTGATGAAGTTGTAGTTTCAACTGCAACAGAATATGGTGGAGAATTACTTAAAAAATATAAATTTAAACATTTAAACACTAAGCCACTTGATAAAGATGGCTTAGTTAATTTAATAAATAAATTTAATATCAAGGTTCTAGTTGATGCAAGTCATCCTTACGCTAAGGAAGTTAGTAAAAATGCTATAGATAGTGCTAAAGAATGTAATATAGATTATATAAGATATGAAAGACTTGGAGTTTTAAAAGAATCAAATTATAAAAAGATTTCTTATATAAGTGGATATGATGAATTAAAAGATACAATTAAAAATATTGATGGAAATATTTTAAATACTACAGGTAGTAGAAACATAGAAACAATTTATAATCTTAATATAAAAAATAGAATAATACATAGAATACTTCCAAGCGCAAAAATACTTCAAGATGTTTTAAATATTGGAGTTAAGGTAGAAGATGTTATAGCTATAAAAGGACCTATAGGTTATGAATTAAATAGAGCTTTTATAAATCAATATTCTGCAAAGGCACTAATAACAAAAGACAGCGGAAAAGCTGGTGGAACTATTGAAAAGCTTAAAGCTTGTATGGATGAAAATATAGATATTATAGTTATAGATAAGCCTAAGATAGAATATGGAATAACATTTTCAGATGAAAAAGAACTAGTAGATTATTTAATACATAAATATAATTTAGTTTAGGAGTTTTAATATGTTTAAAATAATACTTGGATATATATTAGACCTAATAATAGGGGATCCACAAAATCCATATCATCCAATTAGATTTATAGGAGCTTTGGCAAAGTTTAGTGAAAATTTATTTAGAAAAATATTTAAAAATAGTTTAAAGTTAGCTGGACTTATAACTTGGATATTTGTTATATTAATAACTTTCTTTATTAATTTTATAATAATAAAATTATTAGGAAATATAAATGTATATTTAGCTTTTATTTATGAAGCCTTAGCTATATATTTTTGTATAGCAACAAAATCTCTTAAAGATGAAGGATTAAAAGTAATAGAATATTTAAAAAAAGATGACTTAAATGGAGCAAGACATAGATTATCTTATATAGTTGGAAGAGATACTGAAAATTTAGATGAAACTTCAATAATAAGAGCTGTTATTGAGACAGTGGCAGAAAATATGTCTGATGGAGTTATCGCACCTATAATTTTTGCAGGAATTGGTGGTGCACCTTTAATTTTTGTATATAAGGCTGTAAATACAATGGATTCTATGTTTGGATATAAAAATGAAAAATATAAAGATTTTGGATATTTTCCAGCAAAACTTGATGATGTATTTAATTATATACCAGCAAGAATTACAGCTTATTTAATTATAATATCATCATTTGTACTTAGATTAGATTATAAAAAAGCTTTATACATATATAAAAGAGATAAAAATAATCATACAAGTCCTAATAGTGCTCATCCAGAAGCGGCAGTAGCTGGAGCTTTAAATATAATGCTTGGAGGAGATAATTATTATTTTGGTAAAATAGTTCAAAAGCCTAAAATAGGTGATGATATAGAAAAAATAACTTTAAATAAAGTTTATTTAGTAAATAAAATATTATATTTAAGTTCTTTTTTAGGTATCATATTAGCTTGTATTATAAATAAGTTTATTGAGGTGATTTTATGAAAAAATTTACTCATGGTGGGAATATAGATGAAGTTTGTAGAGAACTATGTATAGATAGAGAAAATATTATAGATTTTTCAGCTAACATAAACCCTTTAGGATTAAGTAACAGTGTTAAAGAATCTATATTAAAAAGTATAGATATAATAGTTAATTATCCAGATATAACTTATTATAATCTTAAAAAGGAAATAAGTAATTATGAAAATATAAATATGGAAAATTTATTTTTAGGTAATGGAGCTGCTGAGTGTATATTTAATGTAGTAAGAGCTATAAATCCTAAAAATACACTTCTTTTAGCACCAAGTTTCTCAGAATATGAAGAAGCAATAAAAAGTATAAATTCTAATATAGAATATTATTTTTTAAAAAAGGAAAATAAATTTAAAATAGATGATGAAATATTAAATAAATTAAATAATGATATAGATCTTTTATTTATATGTAATCCAAATAATCCAACAGGTGTTTTAACATCAAAAATACATTTAGAAAAAATAATAAAAAAAGCAAGTCAAAATAATATATATGTTGTTGTAGATGAGTCATTTATGGATTTTGTTAAAGATAGATATAAGTATTCAGTAAAGGAATTGCTAAATAATTATACTAATTTAATAATAATAAAATCAGTAACTAAATTTTATGCAATACCAGGACTTAGAATGGGTTTTGGAATTACAAAAAATAAAGAGTTATTAAAAAATGTAGATTCTGTAACTATGGCTTGGAATGTTAATAGTTTAGCTTCAGAAGCCACTATAAGTGGGTTAAGAGATAAAGAATACATAGAAGAAACTATAGATTACGTACAAAAAGAAAAAGAGTATTTATGTAATAATTTAAGTAAAATAAAAAGTATAAATATTTTTGAACCTTCTGTAAATTTTATATTTTTTAGTATAGATAAAGATATTGATTTAAAAAAAGAATTATTAAAACATGGAATAATAATTAGAAGTTGCAGTAATTATAATGGATTAGATAATAGTTTTTATAGAATTGCAGTTAGAACAAGAGAAGAAAATGATAAAATATTAAAAGTATTAAATAGGGTCTTAAATGAAAAGTAAAAAAATACTGATTGTTTTAGATGGATACTATGAAGAAAATACTATTATTAAAGAAGAAATAAATAAGAACTTTGATAAATTAATAGGATTTTCATCATTTACTAAAAAAGGATATATAGACAATTCAATAGATGGATATGATGTTGATAGCTTAAGTTGTATTTTTAATATATTAGGATACAAACTTAATAAAGAAAAAATATATGAAAGAGCATATTTTGAGGCGTTATCAAAAGGATATAATATAGATGATAATGAATCTGTTCTTAGATGCAATTTAATTAAAGTACATAAAAATAAATTACATGATTTTACTGGTGGATTAGATAAAGAGTGTGAAGAAAAGTTAATAAATAATTTTATAGAAGATATAATGATAAAAGGTGAGTTTAAAGATTACTTTAAGCTTGTGAATTGTAGTCATTATAGAAATTTACTATTTATAAAAGAAAAGTATGAAAATATTAAACAAATAAATTTTTTTAAACCACATGAAAATGTTGGAGAGAAAATAAATGCTATATTACCAAAAAGTAATATTAAAAATGATATATTTTATAAAATAACTTTAATGATGGAATTATCAAAGAAATATTTTAAAATAAAAGGCTATGATGGTCTTATGTTATTTCCATGGGGATTATCTAAAAGGGCTAATATAGAAACTTTATACAAAAAATATTTTTTAAGTGGGTCTGTTGTAGCAGGAATAGATTTAATAAAAGGTATGGGGTTAGCATTAGGTTTAAAGGCAGTTAACTTAAAAAAAGCTACTGGAAACTTTGATACTTCTTTAGATGAAAAATTAATTAAATCAAAAGAAGAAATAAAAGATAAAGATTTTTTATTTATTCATATAAATGGTTGTGATGAATTAGCTCACATTTATGATTTAAAAGGAAAAGCTAACTTTATAAATAAATGCTTTAATGAATTTATTTTTCCTTTTGCAAATCATATTAAAGAAAATTATAAAGATTATTCTATAATTATAACTGGAGATCATATAACTGATTCTATAACTGGTAAACATAAGAAAGGTGAAACATGTTATTTTATCTTATCATCTAATAAAATAAAAAATAAAGCATTAGATAATTCACTTATAAATATATTTAAATAAAGGAATGATAAAATGAAAACTAAAGGGATAATGTTTCTTGGAACGGCTTCATCGGTAGGAAAGAGTACTTTAGCAACAGCTGTATGCAGATATTTTACAAATAAAAGTTTAAAGGTTTGCCCTTTCAAGGCTATGAATATATCTTTAAATTCATTTGTTACAAAATCAGGAGATGAAATGGGAAGAGCTCAAGTTGTGCAAGCTGAAGCATGTAATATTGAACCAGAAAGCTTTATGAATCCATTACTTTTAAAGCCAAATGGAGGAAAAACTCAAGTTATAGTAAATGGAAAAGTTAAATTTATAATGGATGCTTATAAATACAAAGAAATAAATAAAGAATTAAAAAAAGAAGTATTAAATACATATAATAACATAAAAAATAATTATGATTTAATGGTTCTTGAAGGTTCAGGTAGTTGTGCAGAGATAAATTTAAAAGATACAGATATAGCTAATATGGAAATGGCAAGAATGGCAGATTTACCTGTTATATTAGTTGCAGATATTGATAGAGGAGGAGTTTTTGCCTCTGTAGTTGGAACTCTTATGCTTTTAGATGAAGAAGATAGAAAAAGAGTTAAAGGTGTAATTATAAATAAATTTAGAGGTAGGGTAGATCTTTTTAAAGGAGCAATGAAAGATTTAGAAAAAATAATAAATATACCTGTCCTTGGAGTTATGCCATATACTAAGTTAAATATTGAAGATGAAGATGGTGTAACAGATAAAACTACTAATAATTATAGTGATAATTATAAAATAGATATTGCAGTTTTGAAGCTTCCACACATGTCCAATTTTACTGATTTTAATAATTTAGAAAGGATTAATTATGTTAATTTAAGATATGTAGATAATGTTTTAGATTTAAATAATCCTCATATGATAATTATTCCAGGAAGTAAAAATAGTATAGAAGATTTAAAGTTTATTAAAGAAAAAGGATTTTTTAATAGGCTAAAAGATTTAAATAAACAAGGAACTATTTTATTTGGAGTATGTGGTGGATATCAAATGCTAGGAGAGGCAATTTTAGATGATATGCAAATAGAAGGAAGCTCTAAGAGAGAAGAAGGTTTTAATTTATTAAATTTTAAGACTAAATTTAGCAGAGAGAAAACTACGATTCAAACAGAAGGAAAAATAAATATTGATAATCCAATTAATGAATACTTTAAAGATTTGAATGTAAATGGATATGAAATTCATAATGGATTTAATGAATATAATGAAAATGTAATTCCATTTATATATGGAGAAAATAATAGAATAGTTGGTTCCATAAATAAAAGTGGTACTGTAATAGGAACATATCTTCATGGTATATTTGATTCTGATGAATTTAATGAAAATCTTATTAAGGTTATTTGCAATAAGAATAATATAAAAGATTTCAATTTAAATGAAGAAGAATCTTATAGAGAATATAAAAATAAAGAATATGATAGAATATCTAGTATTTTAGAAGAAAATATAGATGTAAGTAAGATAGAAAGTATAATAAATAATAATTAACTAGAAAATAAGGAGTACTATTATTATAGTGCTCTTTATTTTATAAAAAAACTATTATTAAAATATAAATTTTATCAAATTTATAATAATATATTGATTATTAATTTAAAAATAATTACAATTTTTTTATAAGTAAAATAAATTTAATAAAATTTGACATTAAGAAGGAGCGATTATTATGTCAGTATGTAAAAATTTAGAGCCAAAAAAAGTATTTAAGTTTTTTGAAGAAATAACTAAAATTCCTCATGGTTCATATAAAGAAAAACAAATAAGTGATTACTTAGTTAATTTTGCAAAAGAAAGAAGCCTTGAGGTAATACAAGATAATGCATTAAATGTAATTATAAAAAAACCTGCAACTAAAGGTTATGAAAATAAGACACCTGTAATAATACAAGGACATATGGATATGGTTTGTGAAAAAGGAGCTAATAGTAAGCATGATTTTGATAAAGACTCTTTAGAATTAAAAGTAGAAGGTGATTTTTTATATGCAAATGATACTACACTAGGTGCAGATGATGGAATAGCAGTTGCATATACACTTGCTATATTAGATTCAGATGATATTAATCATCCTGAAATAGAAGCAGTATTTACTACATCAGAAGAAGTTGGTATGGATGGTGCTATGGCATTAGATACTAGTCTTTTAAAAGGAAAGATATTATTAAATATTGATTCAGAAGAAGAAGGAATATTTTTAACAGCTTGTGCTGGCGGAATAAATACTAAAGTTATATTTGAAGGTGAATTAGAAGAAGCTTATGGAAGGTGTATTAAATTAGAAGTAAATGGTTTACTTGGTGGTCATTCAGGATTAGAAATAATAAAACAAAGAGCTAATGCCAATAAGCTAATAGGAAGAATATTATTTGAATTAAGAAAAGAAGTACCATTTAATTTAGTAAGTATAAATGGTGGAACAAAACATAATGCTATACCACGTAAATGTGAGGTTCTACTTACTTTAAATAATTCAGATGATATTAACAAAGTAAAAGCAATAGTAGAAAATATTGCAAAAGATTTTAAGGTTGAATATAGAATAGCAGATAAAGGATTAAATGTTGAAGTTTATGATTATAATGAAGGTGTAGATAAACAATTTAATTTAAGCACAACTTCTAACTTAATAGATTTCTTAGTTATGTGTCCAAATGGAGTTCAAAATATGAGTGAAGATATAAAAGGATTAGTTCAAACTAGTTTAAATGTTGCAGTTATAGAGACTTTTAAAAATAATATTTCTATAATCACTTCTATAAGAAGTTCAATTAAAAGTTTAAAATATGAAGTATTTAATAAATTATCAGTAATAGCTGAAAGAGCAGGTGCTTCAATAGAAAAGGTCAGTGAATATCCTGAGTGGGAATATGATCCAAACTCAAATATAAGAAAGCTTTGTGAGAAGGTATATAAAGATATGTTCCATAAAGAAGCTGAAATTTCAGCAATTCATGCAGGTCTTGAGTGTGGATTATTTAAAGAAACTATGAAAGATACTGATATGATAAGTTTTGGACCATATATATTTAATGCTCATACTCCAACAGAACATTTAAGTATATCATCAGCTGAAAGAATGTATAAATTCTTAGTAGAACTTTTAAAGGAAATCAATTAAATATATTTTAGGAATATAAATTTATTAATATTTAAAGAGAGTAATTTTAAAGTTTAAATTGCTCTCTTTTTATAATTTAATTATTAAATTTATAATTATATAAAAATAAAAATAGGTTTAAATAAATTTAATTTTTAAAATGATTATAAATAGTATTTAAATAAAAAAATACTCATAGTTATAAGTAATTAATATTTAAGGAGTAACTATGAGAAAAATAAACCTTTTAATAATTAGTTTTTTAATAATTACTTTAAGTATTGTTGGTTGTAGTAAAGAGACTTTTAACAAATTTCAAAGTGAAATATCAAAAGATGAAGCTAAAAATATAGTTTATGAATATGTGAAATTAAACAATAATATTCAAGAAGAAATAATTATTGATAGTATTGATGATATTGAATTAAATGGGAAAAAAGCTTATGGCTTTAATCCAAGGGTTATAATGGATATGCATACATCATCATTAGGATTTTTTTATGTTACAGTAGATGGTAATCTTTATGAAATGGATATTTTAAATCCTAATAATTTAATAAAGATAAAGTAGTTTAAATGTAAGATTGAAATAATAATAAAATATGGTATTATATATTTAAGAAATTTATTAGTACAAAGGAGTAAATTATGAGAGCAGTTTATAGAAATCCTAAGGAATTAGCAACTTGTTTAAAAGACTTAATAGACCAATATTTAGAAGACCTTATTACTTATGAAAAATTAGCACAAAAAGTACTAAGAATAGTAGATGCAAATAAAAATGCTGTTTATAAGGATGGACATATGCCATCAAAATTAGCTAATTTTTTAGGTGAAGATAGAAAAGATATATTAGATAAAATAGTTTATAATGAGCAAAATTAATATATTTATTTAAGAATTTCAGCAAATATTTCAAAAAACATATATTTTAATGTATAATATATAAGTAATTTATTTTAAGTGAATAAGCTAACTTCTTTTACAGTTAGACATATTATAGTATTTATATGCACTTAATAAAAGTATATTTGGAAGAAGGTAGAAATGATGGAAACTATAAAAGTATTTAATAAAAAAATACACTGGGATGGTTTAAATTTAACTTGTGTAATGGAAAGATATTTAGATACTAATAATATAGCTTTAGAGGTATATGATGAGTACGGTGAATTTTATGAGTGTGTTACACTAGATTATAAAGAAAGCTTACCAAAATCAAACAACGCAATCATAAATAATAGAAACGAATGTGAAGGAATATTAAATGCTATAACTTCAGCAAATCTTGCTAAAGTTGTTGGTAGAATAGATGTAAATCTTTTAATGAGAGATTTAGTTGTAGTTAACAGCAGAGAATTTAAAGAAATTGATGAAGAGTTATTTTTAGAATTTGCTAAAAGTACATATAATGATTTAAGCTCATTTATTGCTTCAAAAGAAAAAGAAGAAAATTTAGAAGAAATTGAATCTATTGATGAGATAGAAGAAATTTAATTAAAAAATTTTTAATTTAAAAATAGGTGTAAGATTAATGCTTACACCTATTTTATATAAAACAAAAGATAAAGGTTGGAGGGTAAATTTATGAAAATTTCTATATTATATGATTCAAAAAGTGGGCATACTAAAAGAATTGGAGAAACAATAAAGCTAGGTGCTGAGAGAGTAAGTGAAATTGAAGTAAAATGTATGAATATTAATAACATTGATATAAATTTTTTAAATGAAAGTAAGGCGGTAATATTTGGTACACCAACATATTTAGCTAACACTACTTCTAATATTAAGAATTGGTTAGATAATTCACATAATATTAATTTAGAAGGTAAGATAGGAGCTATGTATGCTACAGCTGATTACATATGGGGAGGAGCAGATACTGCTATTTTAACATTAATGAATCATTTAATTGTAAAAGGAATGCTTTTATATTCTGGAGGGTCAGCACATGGTAAACCTTTTATACATTTAGGTTATGTTAGTGTAAATGGTGTTAATGATGAAGACAAAGAAACACCTATGATATTTGGAGAAAGAATAGCTAAGAAAGTTAAAGAACTATTTTAATTATAATAAAAGGAGAGTTTAATATGAAAGATACAATTAAATTAACAGATGTTGCAAAAGAATTAGGATTGAATATAAAAGTAGTTACATCAGTAAGATCTTTTAATAATTATAATGCATTTTATAATATATTTGATGATGCTGAGGAAGCGTGTAGACGTTTGGTTATATTAACACCTGATAATAATATTGAAGAAGTATATGATGAAAATCCAAGCGAATTAGTTGAAGAAGGTACATATATTGACGGAAATTATTGGATAAAAGATTATAAATTAACTACTAATCCCAATAATATTGATATAGATAGTATAAATATAAAAAAAAGCACTTATATGAATATAAAAAATAATATAAAATAAATTGACATTATTAAAAATTTTGTCTACAATTACATAGTCACTAAAAAATAGGTAAGATAGAGGTTGCAATAATAATCAGTACTTTTAATGAGGTAAGCACGATGATTTTTAAGGAAAGGTATTATTGCCGAAATGTACAATGGAAGCTTTAAAATTGTATGTTGGGTTTACATAAAATATATGTAAAACTGTCACAAGTTTTGTGGAGAGCTATCTTTGTGTTTTGAATTTTAGTTATTCGGGCTCAGAGATTAGAATACTTCTCTGAGCTTTTATTTTACCTTTATAAAGATATACTTTAAGGAGGACTAAATGGAAGAGAGAAATTTAAAAAAGGAAATTAGTCTTTTCATGGCAACTATGCTTGTGTGTGGTAATATGATAGGATCAGGTGTGTTTATGCTTCCAGCAACACTTGCACAGCTTTCAGGACCACTTGCAACAATAATTGCATGGATATTAACATCTGCAGGATCAATACTTATTGCAATGTCATTTGCTAACTTAGGATCTAAATATCCTTCAACTGGAGGGGCATATCAATACACTAAGATTGCTTTTGGAGAATTTGCAGGATTTTTAAGTGCATGGTTATATTGGAATGGTTCATGGATAGGAAATGCAGCAATAATAGTAGCACTTTCAAGTTATAGTGCAGCAGTTATACCAGCTTTAAGAGATCCACTTATCTCTATAATTTATACAAGTGCCATACTTTGGTTCTTTACAATTATAAATATAATTGGAGTAAAAAAAGCAGGAAAGATTCAAACGGTAGCTACAGTATTTAAGATTGCATTTTTTGCTATATTCATAATAGTAGCATTAATTAATTTTGATACTGTAAATATAATGCCATTACTTCCTCAAGGAAAGGGACTTTCTACAATATCACTTGCAGCAACATCAACGCTTTGGGCTTTTGTAGGTCTTGAAAGTGCAACTGTTACAGCTGGGGAAATTAAAAATCCAGAGAAAAATGTAAGAAAGAGTACAATTTATGGAATGATTATAGCATCTGTTATATATATGTTAATAAGTGTAGCTAGTATGGGTGCTATGCCAAATTCAGAACTTGCAAATAGTCAAGCACCTTTAACTGATATATTAACTAGAATATTAGGTAGTTCAATTGGTAAGCCAATTACTATTGCAGTTGTAATATGTATTTTAGGTACAACCATTGGATGGCTTTTATCAACAGCACGTGTAGCTTTTGCGGCAGGAGAAGATGGAGTTTTTCCTAAATTCTTTGGAAAACTTCATCCTAAGTATGGAACTCCAGCAAATGCTTTAATAGTTGGATCAATTTTAGTAAATATACTTTTAATAATGAATTATCAAAAGAGTATGGTATCAGCATTTACATTTATAACAATACTTGCAACACTTTCATTTTTACCAATATATCTTTTAACAGCAGCAGCAGAAATAATGCTTATGTTTAAAGGAACAAAAGAATTTAATTTTGGAATTTTCATAAAAAAAGCTATAGTTCCATTATTAGCATTTATATATTCAATTTGGACAATATATGGTTCAGGTGCAGAAACTGTAATGTGGGGATTTATATTAATGCTTATAGGCGTTCCTTTTTATATATATAATTATCATAAAAATAAAGTTGAAATTAATTAATTAAAAACTAGCCTTTAAATTTAAAGGCTAGTTTTTTAGTTTATAAATAAATTAATAGTTATCAAATAAATATTTAATTAATACAAAAATATTTATTTGAATATATAAAATTAGAATTTTATAATTATAAGATAATTAAAGGTAAAAAAAGATAATATAAATAATATGAAGGATTTTATATTATAAAAAGAATTATTATGAAAGATATCTTTATAAGTGGTTGTATTATATTTAAAGATAATACAAATTTTATTAAATAAGCTATTGAAAGTACTAAAGGTATTCTAGATGAAATAATAATTTCAAATATATAAAATAAAGAAGAAGTAAAAAAGTTATAAAAACAATATTATATTGTAATTATGAATAATAAATTTGAAGGAAATTATTCATAATTAATAAATGAAATTATAAAAAGCTAATAGTAAAGTATATATTTGTTTTATATAGTGAGTAATTTTATTAATATTAAAATAAAAAGTGAAAGATTGAGAATTAAATTTTCTCAATCTTTTTTTTATATCTTTTATTTTTAACTAAATAATACTGTCTAGTAATTGTAGAGACAAATATAACTCCAAGAGCTAAAGCTCCTGCACTTGATAAAGTATTTAATCCTAATTCTATTGAATGGATGATATTTCCAGTTACAGCTTCATACATTGTATAATACATTCCAGATCCAGGAACTAAAGGGATTAATGCACAAACTACTAATGTTGTAACAGGAGTTTTTAATTTTCTAGCTAGTATTTCAGAATAAATACTAAAAATAACAGCAGATATAAAAAAAGATGTGGTTTGAGAAAAGTGAATTTTTAAGCATAAACTATAAACAAACCAACTTATTCCACCGCCTATACCAGCAAAAATTAGATTTTTACCATGAATATTAAATATTACAGCAAAACCAATAGTAGCAATAAAAGAACAAAGTGTTTGAATAAATATAGTCATATTATTATATACCTCCTAATATCTTAAGCCAGAAACTTATTACGCCACCTGTACCAACAGCAATTGCAATAGCAACTAAAAAAGCTTCACTAGCTTTTATAATTCCACCTAAATAATCTCCAGCTATTGTATCTCTTATTGCATTTGTAATAGCAAGTCCTGGAACTAGTATCATTATTGCACCTATTATAGTTTCATCAATATTATCTATAAATCCTAAGTGTAAAAATAATATTGCAAAAGCGGCAGAAGCTGCAGCACAAATAGTATTTATAAAAAAGTCGTTAATTGACATTTTAGTGAATATCATTGAAAGATATTTAATAAATGCACCTATAAAAAAAGATGCAATTAAGTCTTTTAAGTTTCCACCAAAAAGTATTGAAAAAAATCCTGCTGCTATACCAGAAAAAAATAAAGTTGATAATAAAGAATATCTTTCAGTATTATCTATATCTTTTAATTCAGCTTCAATTTTATCAAGAGGAGGTTTAGTACTTGCAATTCTTCTTGATAAGTCATTTATTCTTTCGATTTTATGTAAATCTACTCCTCGTATAGTTACTCTTTTTACTATAGAGTAAGTTTGATTTTTATAGCAAATAGACACCATTATTCCAGTAGGAGTAACAAAGCTATTAGCTTCATCAATTTCATAGGATTGACAAATTCTACAAATAGTTTCTTCAACTCTATATATTTCAGCACCACTTTGAAGCATAACAATACCTGCATATGTAGATAGATGAAGCAATTTATTTACGTTCAATATAATCACTCCTTGTGTAAATTTATAAATAAATTATAGCATAAATATATAAAATAAATATTGTATATATAATTAATAAAATGTGATATTTATTATATATACGTATAAATTTATTAAAAATATGTTGAAAAAATTAAAGAAGAACCGTATAATCTAATAAAAATAAATAAAATTGGGGTGTTATAATGAACTTTGAAAAAATTAAAGAAGAAGATAATGATATTTATGAATTAATAATGGAAGAAGTTGAAAGGCAGGAAGAAGGAATAGAACTTATTGCATCAGAAAATTTTACAAGTGAAGCAGTAATGGAAGCTATGGGATCATATCTTACTAACAAATATGCCGAGGGTTATCCAGACAAAAGATATTATGGAGGCTGTCATATAGTTGATAAAGTAGAAGATATAGCAAGAGATAGGGCTAAAAAATTATTTAATGCAGAGCATGCTAATGTTCAACCTCATTCAGGCTCACAAGCTAATATGGCTGTGTATTTTTCAGTACTTAAGCCAGGAGATACTGTTTTAGGAATGGATCTAAGTCATGGAGGGCATTTAACTCATGGTTCACCTGTAAATTTTTCAGGAAGATTATTTAACTTTATATCATATGGAGTAGATAAAGAAACAGAAGTAATTGATTATGAAAATGTAAGACAAATAGCATTAGAGAATAAACCAAAACTTATAGTTGCTGGAGCTAGTGCTTATTCAAGAGAAATAGATTTTAAAAAGTTTAGAGAGATTTGTGATGAAGTTGGGGCATATTTTATGGTTGATATGGCACATATAGCAGGGCTTGTTGCAGCAGGACTACATATGTCACCTGTACCTTATGCTGATTTTGTTACATCAACTACGCATAAAACTTTAAGAGGACCAAGGGGAGGTCTTATACTTTGTAAAGAAAAATATGCTAAAGAATTAGATAAAAATATATTCCCAGGAATGCAAGGTGGACCTTTAATGCATATAATAGCAGCAAAAGCTGTATGCTTTAAAGAAGCTTTAGAACCTAGTTTTAAAGAGTATATAGAGCAAGTAGTTAAAAATTGTAATGTATTAGCAGAAGAACTTGTTAAATATGGTTTCAAATTAGTATCAGGAGGAACAGATAATCATTTAATATTAGTTGATTTAACTAATAAAGATTTAACAGGTAAAGATGCTGAAAAACTTTTAGATTCAATAGGAGTAACTTTAAATAAAAATACAGTTCCGAATGAAACAAGAAGTCCTTTTGTAACATCAGGAGTTAGAATAGGAACTGCTGCTGTAACTACAAGAGGATATAAAGAAGAAGATATTAAAGAAATAGCATCAATTATAAATGATGCTATAAATAAAAAAGTTTATGGTGATGAAGAATTAATTAATAGAGTTAAGAAATTAAGCTCTAAACATAGAATGTATATTTAATAAAAATTAAGCGAGTAGATTTTTCTACTCGCTTAATTTTTTAGGAAACACTGATAATATAATATATTATAAAATAATTTAAGTAGGATGTATTATGGGAAAGAGGGACTTAAAAAGAATATTAAAAAAATGCGAAACTTTAGATATTAGTATAAATTCTAAAATAGTTTTTATTAGTGATGTTCATAGAGGGGATGCTGGAACATCAGATTCTCTAGTAGGAAATAAAAATATATATTTAGCGGCTATAAATTATTATTATAAAGAAGGATATACATTAATTGAAGTTGGAGATGGAGATGAGCTTTGGAAAAATAAAGATTGCAAAGATATAGCATATAATTATAAAGATGTATTTAGCATATATAATAGATTTAACAGTGATAATAGACTTTATATGATATATGGAAATCATGATAAAATTAAAAGTAAAAAAGATTTTAAAGAACAGCAAAGAAAAAAATTTCAAAAAATTGGAGGGGATTTTGGAGAAGATTTTATTAATCTTATATCCAAAACTAAGTTTTATGAAGGATTAGTAATAAATTTTAAGCCTTATAATAAAAAAGGATTAGTAGTTCATGGACATCAACTTGATATTATGAATAATGAATTAGCTTTTTTTAGTAGATTTTTAGTAAGATATTTTTGGAGAGTTATGGAAGGATTTTTTGGTTTTAAAGCTCCTAATAGTCCAGCAAGCAGTTATAAAAAAGGAAATAAAATAGATAAAGACCTAAATGATTGGGCAAGTGAAAATAAAATAATACTTATATGTGGACATACTCATAGAGTGAGATTTCCTAAGGTTGGAGAAGGAACTTATTTTAATGATGGTTCTTGTGTACTTCCACATAGTATAACATCAATAGAAATAAATAAAGGGCTTATAGCTTTAGTTAAATGGAATATAGATATTGGGAAAAATAACAATCTTTATATAAAAAGAAGTTTTCTAGAAGGACCTGAAAGGTTAGATAGTTATTTAAATTTTGTTAATAACTAAAAGTTATAATATAATTATTAGTAATAAAGTTTATCTGTGATTGGGGGAATAGCTTATGAAATATATAGATTTACATTGCGATACTGCATATAGAATGTTAAATGAAAATCTAGAACTTAAAGATAGTATATGTAAAGTAACATTAGATAAATTAAAAAAAGGTGAGGCACTTTCACAAATATTTGCGTTTTTTATAGATTTAGAAGAAATAAAAAGAAGTCCTTTTGAGGAATTTCATAAAATGTATAATAATTTTATGAAAGAAATAAATAAAAACAAGGATAAAATAGAAGTAATAAAAGATATAAAAAGATTAGATTCTATAGAAAATGATTCAAAGATAGGTGCAATTCTATCAATAGAAGAGGGAGAAGTTTTAGAAGGGGATATAAATAATGTGTCTAAAGTTTCAGATCTCGGAATCAAAATAATAACATTAACTTGGAATTATGAAAACACTATTGGATATCCAAACTACAATTTTAAATTTAAAGATAAAGGTCTTAAAGATAAAGGAATAGAAATAGTAAAGGAAATGGAAAAGTATAATATAATTCCAGATGCATCACATTTGTCAGATGGTGGATTTTATGATCTTTTAAGAATTTGTAAAAAGCCATTTATAGCAACTCACTCTAATGCAAGAGAAATTAAAAATCATCCTAGAAATTTAACTGATAATATGATTAAAAAATTATCAGAAAAAGGTGGAGTTATGGGACTAAACTTCTGTAGTGATTTTGTAGGAGAAAGCAAAATAACAAAGATAGATGACTTAGTAAAACATGCAACACATATAAAAAATGTTGGAGGAATAGATGTATTATCTTTAGGAAGTGATTTTGATGGAATAGAAAATGAAGTAGAGATTAAAGATACTAGTGAAATGAACAAGCTTTATTATGCTCTTAAAAAAGAAAGGTTTACTGATGATGAAATAGAAAAGATATTTTATAAGAACATAATAAGAGTATTAAAAGAATGTAATAAGGAGTAAATTAAATGAAATTATTGGGAAAGGTTGCAATAGTAACAGGAGCTTCAAGAGGTATTGGGAGAGATATTGCAATAGAACTTGCAAAAAATGGAGCAAGTGTTGTTATAAATTATTCAAAAGATGAAGATGGAGCTTGTGACACATTAAATATAATAAAAAGTAATGGTAATTTCGCAATAAAAATTAAGGCTGATGTTGGAGATTACGAAGATTCAAAAAAATTAGTTGATGAAACAGTTAAGACTTTTGGAAGATTAGATATTATAGTAAATAATGCGGGAAGAAGCAATATAGGGTTATTTATGGATTCAACTAAAGAGGACATAGATAATCTTATTAGAACTAATCTTTTAGGAGCTATGTATATATCAAAGCATGGACTTAAGTATATGCTTAATAATGGGGGAAGTATAATAAATATTTCATCTATGTGGGGAGATGTAGGGGCTTCTTGTGAAGTTATATATTCTACATCAAAAGGTGGAATTAATTTATTTACTAGGGCTTTAGCAAAAGAAATGGCGCCATCTAATATAAGAGTAAATGCTATAGCTCCAGGAGTTATAAATACAAGTATGAATACTTTTTTAACTAATGAAGATAAGGAAGAACTAGAAAATGAAATACCAATGGGAAGATTTGGAGAAGGAAATGAAGTTGCAAAGTGTGTTTTATTTTTATGCTCTGAAGATTCATCATATATAACAGGACAAGTAATTAGAATAGATGGAGGAATGATTTAAAAATCATTCCTCCATTTCAATTTGTTCAGCTTTTTTTAGTGTAAATTCAAACAAAACTCCAAGTTTAACATTTTTAATACTATATTTTGAATTATGAAGATCTAATATATTTTTTACTATAGCAAGACCAAGTCCAGTACTATTATCTTTTCTATTTCTTGATTTATCTACTCTAAAAAATTTATCAAATAAATTTATATTTTCTCCTTCTGGTATTGATGAACCTGTATTTAATACAGAAATTTTAAAGTTATTTTCATCAAAGTCCTCTATAGATACATATATTGAATTATTTTCACTTGTATATTTTATAGCGTTGGTAATAATATTAGTTAAAACTTGTTCCATTTGAAAAATATCAGCTTTAACATATGAATAATCAGTTTTAGGATTGAATTCTATAGAAAGTCCATTTTCTATACATTCATGTTTAAGTGTTTTTACAACTTTATTAATAAGTCTATTTATATTAAATATTTCAAAATTAGATTTTATAACTCCTGATTCAAGTTTTGAAAGCTCTAGCATATTAGCAACTAATTTTCCCATTTTTTTAGATTCATCTATTATTGTTTCAAGATAAAGTTTTAAATCATCACCAGTAACAATACCATCTTTAATACCTTCTGCATATCCTTCTATTATACCTATAGGCGTTTTTAATTCATGGCTTACATTAGCAACAAAGTCTTTTCTCATAATATCTAATTGTCTTTCTTTTTCAATATCTTTTTCAAGTTTTTTATTTTGCATTTTTAAATCATTTAATGATTTTTGTAAATTTTCAGATAAGAAATTTAGTGTTTTTCCTAAATTACCAATTTCGTCATCACTTATATTAGTACACTTTTCAGAAAAATCCATATTAGATAATTTTGTAGCTACATGATTAATCTTTTTTAATGGATTAGTAACTAATTTTGCAAAAATTAATGAAATAATTAAAGCAATAAACATTATTCCTATAAATACATAAATATAAAATTCACTTATAACATTTCCAGCTTCTATTATTGGTTGAATTGATGATACAGCAAGCACTATAGAGTCATGCTTATAATTTAAAGACATTGATGAGGCAACGCCTATGTTTTTAATTTGACTATTATCAGTTGAAAATATAGTTGATATTGGTTTATTACTTGCTAGAAGTTTAAATAAAATATCTTTGTTATTTATCAAAGTAGAACAAAAATCACTAAGTATTTTTATATCATCTTTATCATTTTCTAAATTATTAGATATATATCTTAAGCTTCCATCTACTGAAAATATTGCGATTTTTGCATTGTTTGTATTTTCAAAGTTTTTTAGTGCTTTATAAAGGCCTGGCAAATTATTTAATTGAAAAGAATTTGCCTTAGAAAAGTTTTCAATTTCGTAAGTTAAATCTTTGATTTTTTTTTGCTCATAAAAGTCTTCAAATATAAAGGTTTGAAAAATTAAACTTAAAGCCATAAAAGAAACTAAAAATGAAGCTGTTATTATAAATAATTTTTTTGATAAAGTTTCTTTCATTACTTTACCTCAAACTTATATCCACTACCACGAACTGTAACTATATAATTTGCTTTATCTAAAAGTTTTTCACGAAGCCTTTTTATATTTGTATCAACAGTACGTATATCTCCATAGTAATCTATTCCCCATACGTTATCTAAAATTGTGTCTCTAGAAAGTGCAATTCCTTCATTAGATATTAAATATAATAATAGTTCATATTCTTTTGGAGATAGGGATATTTCAGTTTCATTTACTTTAACTTCATGAGACATTTTATTTATAGTAAGTCCATTAAAATCTTGTGAACTAGAGTCTATATCTGTTCTAGTTCTTTTTAATAAAGCCTTACTTTTTGCAACTAATACTTTAGGGCTAAATGGTTTTGTCATATAATCATCAGCACCAACTTCATAACCTTGCAACTTATCATCTTCTTCACTTTTAGCTGTAAGAAGTATAACAGGAACTGATGATACAAAACGGATTTTCTTTAAAAAAGATATTCCATCCATTTTAGGCATCATTATATCTAAAATTATTAAATCAATTTTTTCTTTAGAAAATACTTCAATACCTTTTTCACCATCTTCAGCTTCGTATACATTAAAATTTTCATTTATGAAATAATCTCTAATTAAAAATCTAATTCTTATTTCGTCCTCTACAATAAGTATTGATTTTTTCATAATATTAACCCTCCATTTTATTTAACCTAATTACATTATATACAAATATAAAAATATTTGAAGGGTTTCACAAGGTTTATGTTGTATTATTTATGAAAACATATTATATTAAAGGTTGTAATTAAATTACAAATAGGAGATGGATATGATTAAATTAAATTTCGATATAAATAAAAAAGTATTAGAAAACGGATTAAAAGTAATAACAGTAAAAAAAGATACAAAGATAGCATCAATAAATATTGGAGTAAATATTGGGGCAATGTATGAAAGAATGGATGAAAAAGGAATAAGTCATTTTATAGAACATATGTTGTTTAAAGGTACAAGCTCTAGATCAAATGAAGAATTAAATGAAGAATTAGAGTATTTAGGAGGAGAATATAATGCATATACTGACTATGCATCAACAGTATACACTATAAGTTGCTTAGAAGATGAAATTAAAGATGCTACTATTTTACTTGGTGATATGATTATAAATTCAAATTTTCCAGAAGATGAAATAGAAAAAGAAAGAAGTGTAATACTTGCTGAAATAAGAACTAGCAAAGATGATATAGAGGATTTAAGCTTTAAAAAAACAAGTGAAGTAGCATTTGATAAAAGTTATTTAAAATTTGATGTTATAGGTTTCGAAGAAAATGTAAATAGATTTAATAGGGAAGATTTATATAAATATTATAAAGAAAATTATAGACCTAATAATTCTGTTATTGTAATGGTATCTTCTTTTGAACATAATGAAGCATTAAATATAATAAAAGAATCCTTTTCTAATTGGAAAATGAAAGAAACTAGAAAAAAAGAAGTAATATCAGAAAAAAATAAAAATGAAGAAGTTACAAGTTATAAAAACGAAATTGAACAAAGTACAATAGTATACTTATATACTTTTGATAACCTTAAAAAAGATGATGAACTTCCACTTAGAATATTAAATCATAGACTTGGAGAAAGTGCTAACTCACTGCTTTTTAGAGAGGTTAGAGAAAATAGAGGATTAGCTTATGATATATTTACACATTTAGATATAAATAAAGATTATAAATCATTATATATATATACTTCAGTAGGTGATGAAGATGTAGAAGAAGCAAAAGAAGCTATAGATGGTGTTATATCTTCAATATTAAATAACAAAATAAAGTTTACAGATAGAGATTTAAATATTATGAAAAAGGTTCATAAAACAGCAGTTATAAGTACACTTGAAGATTCAGCAGATCTTTGTAATTATATCCTTCATCAAGAACTTGAAAATGAAAATTTACTAGAATTTGTTGATGATATGGATAGAATAAATAATATAGAAAAGAATGAAATTTATGAGGTTTCCAAAAAAGTTCTTAAAAATCCAACAATTCATATTTTAAGAAGAGAGAAATAAGGTGAAATTTTGAGCAAGATAACAAAAATAGAACAGTGTAAAAGAAATAAAGAGAGAGTAAATATTTATATAGATGAAGAATTTGCTTTTGCAATATATATGGAACTTGTATATAGATTTAATCTTAAGGTAAATGAAGAAGTAGATAAAGAAAAACTTATAGAAATTGCAAAGGTTGAAAATTTATCTAAATGTAAAGATAGTGCTTTAAAAACTATAGAAAGAAGTTATAAAACAGAGAAAGAGATTAGAGATAAACTTTTAAATAAAGAATTCGATGAAGAAACTGTTGAAAAAACAATAAATTTTTTAAAAGAGTACACTTTTATTGATGATTTAAAGTTTACTAAGATGTATGTTAAAGATAGAATAAGAACTCAAGGAAGAAATAAAATTAAATATGCATTAATACAAAAAGGTGTTAATAAATATTTAGTAGATGAAGTATTAGAAGAGTTAGATAGAAATGATGAAGAAGAGAGAGCACTTTTAATATGCGAAAAAAAATATTTATCAATATGTAAAAGAGAGGAGGATGATTTCAAAATAAAAAATAAGCTTATAAGATATATGTTAGGAAGAGGATATGAATATGAAGTAGCACGAAATGTTGTGTCTAAAATTTATTTACAATACAAGGGAGAATAATATGAATTTTACTCTACCTGAATTAGTTATTTTTACTATAATTTTTATGATTACATTAAAAAGTATAAAGGATTCATTTTTAAATAAAAGTCTTTTTTATGTGAAAAATTCTATAATAGGAAGTTCATCAAGTATTTTAAGCTTTTTTATAATATTTTATTTTTATAATTATTTTTACGAGAGAGTAAGTATAATTTTATCTAATATTTATAGTGGGAAAAGTTTGTTAGTATTATTTAGATTAATAGGATTTATAATAATATTTTGGACTATAAAGTGTATTATATATTTTATATTAAATTTTATAGATAGAATGTTTTTTAATTTTGAATTTAATGGAAATTCAAATTCTCAAAAAGCATTACTTATAACATTAAGTTCCTTTCTTGGTATTTTAAGAGGTTTTTTAATAGTTATAAGCCTTTTAATAGGAATAATCTTTTATAATGGATTAGTTGATAAAAAATTTGAAATAAATTTTTTTGATAAACTAAATATTTATAGTAAAATAGCATCTTCTATTGATAATAAAACTGTAGATAAAATAAAAAATGGATTATTTGAAGATAATTCATTAAAAACAATAATTTATTATAATGGTGTAACTTTAGATGAGGGGATAGAATCTAACAATTTTATAGATAGTAAGGCTATAAAAATAACAAAAGGCTTAAAAACAGATAGAGAAAAGGCCAAAGAGCTTTATAAATGGATTGGAAGTAATATAAAGTATGATTTTGGAAAGGCAGAAAATATTCAAAATAGTAGTTTAAATAGTAGTGGAGCTATAGTTGCCTTTAATGAAAGGAAAGGAATATGTTTTGATTATGCATGTCTTTTTGTAGCGATGTGTAGGGCTAATAATATAAGGGTTAGAATGATAATTGGTAAAGCTTATAATGGACATGAATACATAAATCATGCATGGAATCAAGTATATTTAAGTAATGAAGGAAAGTGGATTAATGTAGATCCAACATTTTATTCAGCAGGAAATTACTTTGATAATAAATATTTTAATAATGATCATAAAAGTAAGAGCATTGCTGGAGAGTGGTAAAGTTAGAAGGAGTGTTTATCTCATTCTAACTTTTTTTATGTTTAGATAATATTAAATCAATAGCCTTTTCACAATCTTTATCTTTGTTGTCTAAAGACCAAGATACATTGAAATATATTAAGGCTTTATTATTTTCATTTTTCATTGCATAACAGTATCCAAGATTAAAAAAATACTTACTATCCCTTTGTAAAGTTATTGCTTTTTTTAACATAGATATAGCATTATCGTAGTTTTTAAGCTTTATAAAGCAAACACCTGAATTATAGTAAGAACATGCTTCATTTTCATTATATTCAACAGCTTTTTGATAAAATTCTATAGCTTTTTCATAATCTTTTGTATTATATAATCTATTAGCTTCGCTAAAATAATTCATATATTCCTCCTTAAATTTAAAAAAAATTAACAAATTAAAATTTATTTTTTTAAAAGTGAATGAATAAAAGTATTAAACATTTACATTATATACATAGTTTTAATATTATATACGAAACTTACCAAATATATACTGAAATTTTAATAAAGATTTAACTTAACCTTAAATTTTTGATAAATAATAATGTGATAATATAATTATTATTGATTTGACAATTAGTTAATATATAATACATATATAAGTGTTTTATTTAAAATGGATAAGTAGGTGTAATTAATGAATAATTATAAAATGGGGTTGGATGTAGGATCAACTACTGTAAAAATAGTAGTTTTAAATACTAATAATGAAATAGTCTTTTCAGAGTATAGAAGACATTTTTCAGATATAAAAAATACAATTATACAATTAATTAAAGAATGTTATGAAAAAATTGGAGATAGAAAAATTACTGTAACTATAACAGGTTCAGGAGGATTATCATTATCAGAGTGGCTTGGAGTAAACTTTGTGCAAGAAGTTATAGCTTGTACAGAAACTATAGAAAAAGTTATAAAAGAAACAGATGTTGCAATTGAACTTGGAGGAGAAGATGCAAAAATAACATATTTAAGAGATGGGATAGAACAAAGAATGAATGGTACTTGTGCAGGTGGAACAGGTGCATTTATAGATCAAATGGCAGCTCTTTTAAATACAGATGCACAAGGATTAAATGAACTTGCAAAAGGACATACAATTATATATCCAATTGCATCAAGATGTGGTGTTTTTGCTAAAACAGACGTACAGCCATTAATAAATGAAGGTGCTAAAAAAGAAGATATCGCAGCTTCGGTGTTACAAGCTGTTGTAAATCAAACAATTGGTGGACTTGCGTGTGGTAAGCCTATAAAGGGAAATGTGGCATTTTTAGGAGGGCCACTTTATTTCTTATCAGAGCTTAGAAAAAGGTTTATAGAAACATTACAATTAAAAGAAGATGAAATTATATTTCCAGATAATTCACAGTTATTTGTAGCAATGGGAGCTGCACTTTTATCAGAAGAACAAGAATGTATATCCTTTAAAGAATTAGTTGATAAAACTAAACATATTAGTGATGCAAAAGATGATAATATAGAAAGATTACCAGCATTATTTGAAAATAAAGAAGCGTTTGAAAAGTTTAAAGAAAGACATGATAAAGCTAAAGCTAAAAGAGGAAATTTAGAAAATACTAGAGGAAATGTATTTTTAGGTATAGATGCTGGTTCGACTACTACAAAGGTTGTATTAATAAATGAAGATAGAGAAATAATATATTCATTTTATGGTAGTAATGAGGGTAATCCATTAAAAACTATTGTAGAAATAATGAATGATTTATATAGCAAATTACCAGACGGGGTTAAGATTGCAAAAAGTACTGTTACAGGATATGGAGAGGCTTTAATAAAATCTGCACTTCATATGGATCTTGGAGAAATAGAAACAATAGCCCATTATAAAGCAGCTGAATACTTTTTACCTGGAGTTGATTTTATACTTGATATAGGTGGACAAGACATGAAGTGTTTAAGAATAAAAGGCGGAGTAATAGATAGTATATTACTTAATGAAGCTTGTTCATCAGGATGTGGTTCCTTTATAGAGACATTTGGAAAATCTTTAGGTATGGAAGTTAAAGATTTTGCAAAAGAAGCATTATTTTCAACTTCTCCTGTAGATCTTGGTTCAAGATGTACTGTATTTATGAATTCGAGAGTTAAGCAATCACAAAAAGAAGGTGCAAGTGTTGGTGATATATCAGCAGGGCTTTCATATTCAGTAATAAAAAATGCATTATATAAAGTTATAAAAATTAGAGACGAAAAAGAAATGGGAGAAAAAATAATAGTTCAAGGCGGAACTTTTTATAATGATGCAGTTTTAAGAAGCTTTGAGAAGATATCAGGTAGAGAAGTTATAAGACCAGATATAGCAGGACTTATGGGTGCTTTTGGAGCAGCTCTTATATCAAAAGAAAGATATGTAGAAGGTGAAGAATCTAGCTTACTTAAAAAAGAAGATATAAAAGGATTTAAAATGACATCTGAATTTAGAAGATGCGGTTTATGCGGAAATAATTGCTTGTTAACTGAAAATACATTTTCTACAGATGAAAAATTTATATCAGGTAATAGGTGTGAAAGACCACTTGGAATTCACATAAAAAAAGATGAAGTCCCAAATCTTTATAAATATAAATTTAAAAGAACGTTTGGATATAAACCATTAAAGAAAGAAGAAGCCAAAAGAGGAACTATTGGTATACCAAGAGTTTTAAATATGTATGAAAATTATCCTTTATGGTTTACTTTATTTACAGAGCTTGGATTTAGAGTGATAGCATCACCTGTTTCTTCAAAAAAATTATATGAAAAAGGTATAGATACGATACCATCAGAATCAGCTTGTTACCCAGCAAAGCTTGTGCATGGTCATATAATGAGTTTAATAGAATCTGGAGTGGATACAATATTTTATCCATGTATACCATATGAGAAAAAAGAATTTAGTGATTCAACTAACCATTATAATTGTCCTATGGTAACTTCATATCCAGAAGTAATTAAAAATAATATGGATATATTAGAAGAAAAAAATATAAAATATATTGCACCATTTTTCTCATTAGATAATGAAAAAGTATTGGTTAAAAGAATAGTTGAAGAGTTTAAAGACTTTAAAATAACATTAAATGAAGCAAAAGATGCAGTTAGAAAAGCTTATGTAGAAAGAGATAAATATAGAGCTGATATAAAAAATAAGGGAAAAGAAGTTATTGAATATCTTGAAAAAAATAATAAAAAAGGTATAGTTCTTACAGGAAGACCTTATCATATAGATCCAGAAATAAATCATGGAATACCAGATGTTATAACTTCATTTGGGATGGCAGTATTAACAGAAGATAGCATTTGTGATTTAGGTGAATTAAATGCTCCTTTAAGAGTAGTTGATCAATGGACTTATCATGGAAGACTATATAGAGCAGCAGCATACGTTAGAGATTCAAGAGTGTTAGAAATGATTCAACTTAATTCTTTTGGATGTGGATTAGATGCTGTAACAACAGATCAAGTAAATGAAATTCTTCAAGAAAAAGGTAAGATATATACTGTATTAAAAATAGATGAAGGAAATAATTTAGGAGCTGCAAAAATAAGAATTAGATCACTAAAAGCTGCTATTGAAGAAAGAGATAGAAATAATTATAGTCCAGTAACAGAGGATATAGAATATAAAAATCCTACATTTACTAAAGAAATGAAGAAAAAACATACAATATTATGCCCACAAATGTCTCCAATACATTTTGATATTTTACAAGAGGCAGTTAGAGCTTCTGGATATAACCTTGAAATATTACCATCAACAGATCCAGGTGCAGTTGAAGAAGGGTTAAAATATGTGAATAATGATGCATGTTATCCATCAATAATTGTAATTGGACAAATAATAAAGGCTTTAAAATCAGGAAAATATGATTTAAATAATACATCTGTTATAATATCTCAAACAGGTGGTGGATGTAGGGCAACAAATTACATAGGATTTTTGAAGTTAGCTATGAAAAATGCTGGATTTAATAATGTACCTATACTTTCATTAAATGCAGTTGGGCTTGAAAAGCAACCAGGGTTTAAAATAACTATAAGACTTATAAGAAGAGCTTTAATGGCGCTTATTTATGGAGATCTTTTTATGAGAGTTTTATATAGAACTAGACCATATGAAAAAGTTAAAGGTTCAGCAAATGAACTTCATAAAAAATGGGAAAAAATTGCTAAAGAAAATGTTAGAAATGGAAGCAAGAGAGAATTTAATAAAAATGTTAAAAATATAATAAAAGAATTTGATGAGTTAGAATTATTAGATATTAAAAAACCTAGAGTTGGTGTAGTTGGTGAAATATTAGTAAAATATCATCCAACAGCTAATAATGATATAGTAAGTCTTTTAGAAAGTGAAGGAGCAGAAGCTGTTGTTCCAGATCTTTTAGATTTCTTCTTTTATTCAGCTTACGATAGTGAATTTAAAGCTGATTATTTAGCATTTAGTAAGATGTCAAAGAACCTATCCAATTTAGCAATGAAATACATGAATAGTTATAGAAAATCAATGAATGAAGCTCTAGAAAAAAGTGAAAGATTTGAAGCACCTAAAAATATAAGAGATTTAGGTAAGATGGCTTCACAAATACTTTCACTTGGAAATCAAACTGGAGAAGGTTGGTTTTTAACAGCTGAAATGATAGAACTTATAAAAAGTGGTGCTGATAACATAGTTTGTATGCAACCATTTGCTTGTTTACCAAATCATGTAACAGGAAAAGGTATGATGAAAGCACTTAAAAAAAGATATAAAAATGCTAATATAGTTGCTGTAGATTATGATCCAGGTGCATCAGTTGTAAATCAAGTAAATAGAATAAAATTAATGCTTTCAGTTGCATTTAAAAAGATGAAAGAGGATAGTAATAAAAAATAAATTAAATATTTGACAAAAAACAAATATTACTATAACATATATATACGAAAATCATATATTAAAGGCTTAGAAAAAGAGGAGTAAATTTATTAAGTATCAAAGAGAAAAGGGATTAGGTGAGAGCCCTTTATACTGAATATTTTGAAGGTAGCTTTGGAGCTTCTTTAGTGAAATAGTAGTAACTAAAGACGGTTTTAAAATAATCGTTAATTGAATTAAGTGCTTATAATAAATATTTAGTTATTATAAGAATAAAGGTGGTACCACGAGCTTTCGTCCTTTTAGGATGAAGGCTCTTTTTTTATTTTATAAAAAAGCAAAAAAATTTATCTTTATATAAAATTATAAAAATAGTAATTATACTTAAATATAAATAATTTTTAGAAATTTATTAAAGGAGGAGATTGTAATGTCAGATATAAGAAATATTGAGACAACGTATAATCCAAAAGAATTTGAAGATAGAATTTATAAAACTTGGGAAGAAAAAAAATATTTTACTCCAAAAGTAGATAAAAATAAAAAGCCATATTCCATTATTATGCCTCCACCAAATATAACTGGTAAATTACACTTAGGTCATGCACTTGATAATACACTTCAAGATATGCTTATAAGATTTAAAAGAATGCAAGGATTTGAAACTTTATGGCTTCCAGGAGAAGATCATGCTTCAATAGCTACAGAAGTTAAAGTTGAAAATGAATTGCTTAAGCAAGGCTTAAAGAAAAAAGAAATGGGAAGAGAAGCTTTCCTAGAAAAAGTTTGGGAGTGGACAGATGAATATAGAGAGAGAATAAGAACTCAACTTAAAAAAATGGGTTGTTCAGCAGACTTTACTAGAGAAGCATTTACTATGGATGAAAATTTAAATAAAGCTGTTAAGCATGTATTTGTTAAACTTTATAATGAAGGACTTATATATCAAGGAAATAGAATAACAAATTGGTGTCCTAAGTGTCAAACTGCTCTTTCAGATGCAGAAATTGAATATGAAGAAAAAGCAGGACATTTTTGGCATATAAATTATCCTCTTAAAAATGGAGAAGGATTTTTAGAAATAGCAACAACAAGACCAGAAACATTACTTGGAGATACAGCAGTTGCAGTTAATCCAAATGATGAAAGATTTAAGCATCTTATTGGAGAAACTTTAATACTTCCATTAGTAAATAGAGAAATTCCAATAGTTGCAGATGAGTATGTAGATTTAGAGTTTGGTACAGGTGCAGTAAAAATAACTCCAGCTCATGATCCAAATGATTTTGAAGTAGGTAAAAGACATGGACTTCCTGAAATAAGAGTTATGGATGATAAAGGATTCATAAATGAAAAGGGTGGAAAATATGAAGGTCTTGAAAGATATGAAGCTAGAAAGGCAATAGTTAAAGATTTAGAAGAACTTGGACTATTAGTTAAAGTAAAAGACCATAGCCATAATGTAGGAACACATGATAGATGTGGTACAGTAATAGAACCAATAATATCAAAACAATGGTATGTAAAAATGCAATCTTTAGCAGAACCAGCTATAGAAGTTGTTAAAAATGGAAAAACAAAATTTGTTCCAGAAAGATTTGATAAAACATACTTTAACTGGATGGAAAATATACAAGATTGGTGTATATCAAGACAGTTATGGTGGGGACATAGAATACCAGTGTGGTACTGTAATGATTGCGGACATATAAACGTAAGTGAATCAGAAGTAACAACATGTGAAGCTTGTAATAGCAGTAATTTAGAACAGGAAACAGATGTTTTAGATACTTGGTTTAGTTCAGCGCTATGGCCTTTCTCAACACTTGGTTGGCCAAATAAAACAGATGATTTAGAATATTTCTATCCAACTAATACATTAGTTACAGGATATGATATTATATTCTTCTGGGTTGCTAGAATGATATTTAGTGGAATACATAATATGGGAGAAACTCCATTTGAAAATGTATTAATTCATGGAATAATAAGGGACTCAGAAGGAAGAAAAATGAGTAAATCATTAGGTAATGGAGTAGATCCACTTGAAGTTATCGATACTTATGGAGCAGATGCTTTAAGATTTATGTTAGTTACTGGTAATGCACCAGGAAATGATATAAGATATTATCCAGAAAGAGTTGAATCAGCAAGAAACTTTGCAAATAAAATTTGGAATGCTTCAAGATTTGTAATGATGAATTTAGATAGAGAATTAATGGATAAATATAAAGATTCAAATGAATATAGTTTAGCTGATAGATGGATACTTTCAAACTTAAATACTTTAATTAAAGAAGTTACAGAAAATATGGATAAATTTGAGCTTGGAATAGCTCTTCAAAAAATCTATGATTTCATGTGGAATGAATTCTGTGACTGGTATATTGAGCTTGTGAAACCTGTATTATATGGAGAAGATGAAAAGGCGAAAGGTATAGTTTATAATGTATTATTTAATGTTTTAGAATCAGGACTTAAATTACTTCATCCTGTAATGCCTTTTATAACAGAAGAAATATTTACGCATTTAAATGATAAAGAAGAAACAATAACTTTATCTAATTGGCCAGAATATAAAGAAGAATTAAATGATAAAAAAGCCGAGAATGATATGGCATTTATAATAGAAGCTATTAAAAACTTAAGAAATTTAAGAGCTGAAATGAATGTTAAGCCTTCAAGAAAAGCAAATGTTATATGTTATATATCAGATGAAGCTAAAGATGCATTTAAAAATGGAGCTGCTTATATTGAGAAGTTAGCATCAGCATCAAATGTTTCATTTATAGAAAGCAAAAATGAAGTTCCAGAAAATGCTGTATCATTAGTTGTTAAAGGTGGAGAATTATTTATGCCACTTCTTGATTTAGTTGATAGAGAAAAGGAACTTGAAAGATTAAATAAAGAACTTAAGAAATTAGAAGGAGAAATTGAAAGAATAGATAAAAAACTTTCAAATGAAGGATTTGTAGCTAAAGCTCCTGAAAAAGTAGTTCTTGGTGAAAAAGAAAAGAGAGTTAAATATGTTGAAATGTTAGAAGCTGTTAAAGGCAGAATTGATACATTAAAATAATTTAATTATTATAACGCTGGTAATTTAATTACCAGCGTTTTTTCATAGAAAATATAAATTTAAATAAAAAAGAGGCTAATGCCTCTTTTTTAATCTAAAATATTATTTAACATCACATTTTCCGTGATCAATGGCTTTTAGATCAATTTCGCCAAACATAGATTTAGAGAAACTATTACCAAAGTTTATAGCTTCTTGAATTTGTTTTTCTGAAGCTCTAAATCTAACTTTTAATCCTGGATTTACTAATTTCATTTTTAATTCTTCTAATCTGTGTTCTATTCTTGGAACAGCTTCACCACTCCAGCCATATGAACCAAATGCTGCAGCAAATTTACCACCATGAATAATAGGGTTTAAGTTTGCAAGTAATATTCTAATTGGTGGAAGTAATTCATTTACTATAGTTGGAGAACCGAATAATATACCATCTGATTCTTCTATATCTTTAAGTATTTCTGCTGTTTCATGTTCTATAACATCGTACATTTTAACTTCAACATTATGATCTTTTTTAATACCTTCAGCAATGTGATTTGCTAATTCCTTAGTATATCCATATGCTGAAACATAACAAATAGTAACTTTTTTGTCTCCGTTTATATTAGGTTTTACAGGAGTACTCCATTCTTTATAAGTTTTAACTATTTCCCATGGATTATCTCTAAGCACAGGTCCATGTCCTGGACAAATAATATCAATATCTAAGTCTTTTATTTTATCGATAGCTTTTAATACGAATTGCTTATATGGTCCGAATATACAATCATAATAATATCTTAATGCATCATAATAATGATCTTTGTTAGGAAGTAAATCGTTAAATACTTCTTCACATGAGTAGTGGCTTCCGAATGAATCGCAAGTCATTAAGACTTTATCTTCAACTACATAAGTGTACATTGAATCTGGCCAATGTAAAAATGGTGCAGAAATGAACTTTAATGTTTTATTTCCAAGAGATAAAGTATCACCATCTCTAACGACTATATGGTCAAAATCTCTATTTATAATTTCTTTTAAGAAAGAAATTGCTTGCATTGAACCAACGACTTTTGCATGTGGAGCAAGCTCAAGTATTTTACCAACTGATCCTGCATGATCTGGTTCAGTATGATCAACTACTATATAATCTATGTCAGATGGTTTTATATCTAAAGTTTCAAGAGTCTTTAAATATTCATCAAAACATTTTTCTTTTACAGTTTCAAATAAAGCAACTTTTTCATTTCCTTTAACAACATATGAATTATAAGTTGTTCCATATGGAGTATACATAATAATATCAAATACTCTTAAACCTGGATCTAATGCACCTACCCAGTAGATGTCTTTTTTAATCTCAACATTTTTCACTTTGAACACCTCTTACTAACAATACTTTTTATTAAATAATAAATATTAATCCGACTATTTTTATGATATCAAAAAAACAATTTAATGTAAATGATAAAACGTCATTTATTAGATAAATTTAGAAAAATATAATATAATTGTAGTATTAACTTTTAATTATAAAATATTATTATAATTATTAATAAAATTAACAGGAGAAGATGGATGAATTATAAACAAGCAATGGATTATATAAAAGAAGTAGGCAATTTTGGATCAAATTATGGTCTTGAAAGAACTGAAAGAATTTTAGAGATTTTGGGAAATCCGCATAAAAAAATAAAATGTATACATATAGCAGGAACAAATGGTAAGGGGTCTACTACATCTATTATTAATTCTATATTAATTGAAGAAGGATTTAAAGTAGGAATGTATACTTCACCATTTTTGGAGGAATTTGAAGAAAGAATTCAAATAAATAAAGAAAATATTAAAAAGGAAGATTTAGCAATCTCTGTAGAAACTGTAAAAGAAGCAGTAGATAAAGTTATTGAAGAAGGGTACAGCCATCCAACAGAATTTGAAATAATAACTTGTGTAATGTTTGAGTATTTTTATAAAAATAAAGTTGATTATGCAGTAATAGAAGTTGGTCTTGGTGGAAGGCTTGATTCTACTAATGTAGTAAGTCCAATTTTAACTGTTATAACTTCAATTGGATTAGATCATACAAATTTATTAGGAAATACTATTGAAGAAATAGCAAGGGAAAAGGGAGGAATTATAAAGAATAATGTTCCTTTAATATTATATCCTCAAAAAGAATCCGTTAAAAAAGAGATTTTAAAAATAGCAAAAGAAAAAAATTCAAAAATTTATATAGTAAACGAAAAAAATTCTAAATTAATAAGCATAAATAAAGAAAAATTTTATCAGAATATAGAAGTGAAAGGATTAAAAAAAGATTATAAATTAAAGCTTAGGCTTTTAGGAGAGCATCAAGTATTAAATTGTAATGTAGCTATAAATGCAGTTGAAGTTTTATCTAAAATAGAAGATTTTAATATTAATAATATTGAAAAAGGTGTATTTAATGCTAAATGGATAGGTAGATTAGAAGTACTAAGAGAAAATCCTCTTATTGTTATAGATGGAGCTCATAATATACAAGGAATAAAAATGCTTAAAAAAAATATACTAGAATATTTTGATTACGATGATATGTATTTATTAATTGGTATTTTAAGTGATAAGCAAGTTGATGATATGATAAAGGAGATAGTTCCATTAAGTAAAAAAGTAATTGCATTAACTCCACATAGTGACAGAGCTGAACTTGCTAGTGAACTAAGAGAACATATAAAAATGGTAAATAAAAATGTATTAAGTTTTGAAGATTATAAGGAAGGGTTAGAGGAAATTTTAAAAGATGCTAAAGAAAATGATTTGATTTTAGTTACTGGCTCTCTTTATATGATAGGAGATATGAGGAAAATAATAAATAATAAATAAAAAGTAAGCTAAATAAGCTTACTTTTTATTTTTATATTCTTTTAATGCCTTTGATAATTGATCAGGACATGATGTATCTTTATTGCCACATTTTATACCTTCAAGTTTTGATATAGCATCATCAATATTCATACCTTCTACTAATTTAGAAATTCCAAAAAGATTTCCAGGACATCCTCTAACAAATTCAACAGTTTTTATTGTATTATTTTCTACATCAATGTGTATTTCAGTTGAACAAACACCAGTTGTTTTATAAGTGTACATTAAGTTTACCTCCAATTATAAAGTGTACAAGTATATTATATTTGTAAATTATAAAGAAATAAAGTGTAATTTGTCGCTAATTCTATAAATAATTCATATTATATATAGGTAAGTCTTTTAAGGAGGTGTTACCTATAAATAATATATATGTTTGTAATACTATAGACGACTGTATTAAAAAACTAAACATAGATAATTTTAAAATAGATAGTTTACATTTAAAGCTAATAGATAAAAAATCTATAGGACCTATTTCTATAGATATAAAAGAAAATAATTGTATTGTAGTGAATAAGTTAGATGGGACTATATCAAATATTGATTTAGAATCATTTGTTGAGAATAATAGAAAATATATATGTCCAGCACCTAGGGATATAAAAATATATGGAGATTACGCTTATATATCTAGTAATGAAACAAATTCAATAATAATGTACAATATAATAAAAGAAGAAATAGAAATGCAATTAAAAACAGGTATTTCGCCAGGGAGTATTGTATTATGTGAGGAAGATAGTAAGCTTTTTTGTGCTAATATATTAGAAGATACAATAACAGTTATAGATTTAAAAGAAAATAAAGTTATAAGAAATATAAAGGTTGGAAATTATCCTATAAAAATAAAATTATCTAAAGATAAAAAATTACTATATGTTTGTGAAAGCAATTTAGAAGATGATAATAATGGATATATAAGTATTTATTCTTTAAGTAATTTTAATTTAGAGAGTAGAATAAGAGGGGGGAAGACACCTATTGATATTTATGAAGATAAAGGAATTTTATATGTTTCAGATTTTGAAGGTGGTAGTATAAATTTAATAAATGAAAAAGAAGAAAAAGAAGAAAAAAGATTATTTTTAGGTGGGATGCCAAACGGAATATTGAAGCATGAAGATAAACTATATGTTACAGATTACTTTAATGGAAATTTATATCAAATAGATGAGGAGCTTGAAAATTTAAAAATCATTGCAATAGGAAATGAGCCTAATGCAATGATTATAGTTTAATTTAAATCATCAAAAAGTAGATTTATAATTTGATTATAAATTTCAGAAGGATTTTCCTGCCACTTGTTACAAAGATAAGTGGCTTGTTTTTTTGTAGGAACTTGTAATTTTAATTCTATCAATGGAGAATCATCTTCTAAAGCTTTAATATCTACAATAAAGCTATCATTTTGTCCAATTGTATAATCGCTATGTATAGTTAATTCTTTTTTTATTAAATCTATATGTGACTTAATATATTCATTTATAAGTGATATTTTCGAAGGGGATATTCTATCTTGAAAAAATGAAAGAACTCCTTCACCTTCATTTGTAACTTTTAATAATTTTTTATCCATTACTTCAGCATACTCTATAAAATTTGCTTCATTAAGTTCTGTTATGTATTGTTGAAGAGTAAAATAGTTAATAAAGCTATTTTCAAGAACTATTTCTGTAAGTTGTGTATTAGAAATAGGATGTTTTAAAGATTTTAAAATATATAAAAGCAATAATTTATTTTCTGCTAATTCTAATGAATTTTCTTCGTACATAATTAAGCCTCCATCTATCTAGATATATTTTTAATTATAGCATAAATTTTTAAATAATGAATATAGTGACTATAAATAAAATATAAATGATATATAACACTGATAGAGGTTTAGAGGGTATGAAGGGAAAAAGGAATATTTTTTTAGTTATAGGTGCTATAATTTTACTTATGAGTTTTGTATATGTAAAATATCAAAAAATATCATTAGAAACTATAGCAACTGAAAAAAAATTACCTATACATTGTATAGAAACTAAAGAGAAGGAAATAGCTTTAACATTTGATATAAATTGGGCTGAGAAAGATTACTTAAAGAATATATTAGATGTGTTAGATAAATACGATGTTAAAGCTACATTTTTTATAATAGGTAAATGGGTTAATTATACAGATGAAAATTTAAAAAATTTAAAAATTATAAATGAGAAAGGTCATGAAATAGGAAATCATAGTTATATACATCCAAATTTTTCAGGTCTTAGAGATGAGCTTATTGAAAAGGAAATAATTAAAACAGAAAAAGTAATATATGAAGCTACGGGAGTAAAAACTATTTTATTTAGATTTCCAAGTGGAGATTATTCGAATAATTCATTAAGAAAAGTAGAAAGTATGGGTTATATACCAATACAATGGAATATAGACTCTGTAGATTGGAGAGAAGATGGAAAAGAAAAGGAATATAAAAGGGTTAAAGATAAAATAAAGGAAGGATCCATAATTCTTTATCATAATAATGCAAAGTATACAGTAGAAAATTTAGATAGATTAATAAGTGAACTAAAAAAGGATGGATATTCATTTAAAAAGGTTGGTGAAATGATTTATAAAGATAGTTATTATATAGATTCTCAAGGCATACAACATAAAAAATAATAAATTATATTGAAAAAGCAATAAATTATGTATTATAATGGAAATGTACTGGTGTGGGGATCATTAAAATTTATAAAATACTTAATTATAAAGGGAGAGAGGGGTTACAATGGATAACTTAATGTTAAACAACAAAATTTATCTTGAAGGAAAGGTAGTTTCAGAATTAGAGTATAGTCATGAAATGTATGGGGAAGGTTTTTATACTTTTAATCTAGAAGTTCAAAGATTAAGTGATTCAACAGACTTACTTAATATAACGATTTCAGAAAGATTATTAGCTGATTTTGATGTAAGCTTAGGAAAAGACGTTATAGTTGAAGGACAATTAAGATCATACAATAAATTTGTAGATGGTTCTAATAAACTTATACTTACTGTATTTGCTAGAAATATTGAACCATGTATAGAAAAAAGCAAAAATCCAAATGAAATATATTTAGATGGGTTCATATGTAAAGAACCAGTATATAGAACTACACCATTTGGAAGAGAAATAGCAGATGTTTTACTAGCTGTTAACAGAGCATATAATAAGTCAGATTATATTCCAACAATTGCATGGGGAAGAAATTCAAGATTTTGCAAGAGTTTAGAAGTTGGAGATAATATTAAAGTATGGGGTAGATTACAAAGTAGAGAATATCAAAAGAAAATATCAGAAACAGAAGTAGTAAAGAAAATTGCTTATGAAGTTTCAATTTCTAAAATGGAAAGAGTAAAAAAAGATGAGGTTTGTGAGCACGAAGAAGGTGCAGTTTAATATTAAAAAAGGTATTTGAAAATTCAAATACCTTTTTTATTATTTTCTTAAATCATCAAGAAGTTGAGTTTTATCTTTTGTTTTATCATCAACTGATTTAATTATTTTAGCTGGAGAACCTGCAACAACAACTCCATCTGGAACATCTTCAGTAACAACAGATCCAGCTGCAACAACAGAACCTTTACCAATTTTAACGCCTTCTAATATAACTGCATTTGCTCCAATTAAAGCATTATCTCCAATTTCGCATGGTGATTTGCTAGGTGGTTCTAGAACACCAGCAACAACAGCACCGGCACCTAAGTGAACATTTTTTCCAAGTTTTCCACGAGCACCTATTACAGCATTCATATCAACCATTGTTCCTTCACCAATTTCAGCTCCTATATTAATAACAGCTCCCATCATAACAACTGCATTTTTACCAATTTTAACTCTATCACGAATTATTGAACCTGGTTCGATTCTAGCTTCTACTTCAAGAAGATCAAGCATTGGAATTGCTGAATTTCTTCTATCATTTTCTACTCTAAAGTGTTTAATTAAATGCTTGTTATCTAAAACAACTTTTAGTATTGAATCAGATTCACCTGCTAATATGTAAAATCCATTAGCACCATACCATTCTATATTTTCTAAGTTTGCTTCGCTTAAGTCACCATTTATATAAACTTTAACAGGTGTTGACTTTTTAGATTCTTTTATAAATCTAGCTATTTCATATGGATCAGTTAAATTATATTCCATAATATCATCCTTTCTAACAGTTACTATTATTTATAAATAACAAGTTAATTATAATAAAAAAAGTTTAATAATAAAAGAGTTTAGAGTAAAAAAGAGTAATATTTGCTAGTATTAAAAGTTTAATGTAAAATATTTTTAATAAGGAGATGATAAGTTTGAAACTAAGTGAAGGATTTGTTCAGATATATACAGGTGATGGAAAAGGAAAAACTACAGCAGCAATAGGTCAAGGGATTAGAGCTTATGGAAATGGTTTAAAGGTTATTATGATTCAATTTTTAAAAAGTGGAGAAACAGGAGAACTTCAAACAGTAAAAGAGCTTGGAGAAAATTTTGAAATTTTTAGATTTAAAAAGAGAAGGGGTTTCGTTTGGACTTTAAGTGAAGAAGAAAAAGAAGAAGTAAAAAAGGAAGTTAAAGCTTCTTATGATTTTCTTTTAAGTCTTTTAGAAGATGATAGATGTGATGTTCTAATTATTGATGAGATAATGGGAGTATTAAAAAATAAATTTTTAACAGTTGAAGATGTTATAAATATAATTGATAGAAAGAGAAAACATGTAGAAATAATAATGACTGGTAGAAATGTACCAAAAGAAATAGTTGAAAAAGCAGATTTAGTAACTGAAATGAAGTTAGTTAAACATTATTATCAAAAAGGTATTCCAGCTAGGAAGGGGATAGAGTTTTAATGAATAATAAAGTACTAGGAATAGAAATATCAGGAATAAGAAAATTTTATAATAAAGTAAAGAAAGTTGATGGAGCTATATCATTAACTCTTGGTCAACCGGATTTTAATACACCTAAGGTTGTTAAAGATGGAATTAAAAGAGCTATAGATGAAAATAAAACTGTGTATACTGAAAATGCTGGAATAATGGAATTAAGAGAGGAAATAGCAAAATATTTAAATGGCTTAAACATTAAATATAATAGTAACAATATTTGCATTACTGTTGGTGGAAGTGAAGCAATATTTGATTGTTTTATGGCACTTTTAAATAATGGGGATGGAGTTCTAATTCCAAACCCTGCATACCCAGCTTATGAAAGTATTGTGAAAATGATTGGTGGGAAAGTTAATAATTATGAGTTAGATGAAAACTTTAATATAAATATAGATAATTTAATAAATAAATATAAAGAAACTAAAAGTAAATATTTAGTATTGTCTTTTCCAACAAATCCAACTGGAGCTATTTTAAATAAAGAATTAAGAGATAAGCTAGTAGAGTTTATAAAGAAAGAAGATATTATAGTAATTACAGATGAAATATATGCTTCAATTATATATGATACATATTATTCAGTAGCTCAAGATGAATCTATATTAGATAAAATAATATATATAAGTGGGTTTTCTAAGATGTTTTCAGCAACTGGTCTTAGAATTGGATATATAGCTTGTAAAGAAAAAATAATGAATGAGATAATGAAAGTTCATCAATATGGTGTTTCATGTGCTCCATCTATTGTACAATATGGTATGATTGAAGGATTAAAATATGGATTTGATGATGTTATATTTATGAAAAATGAATTTTTAAGAAGAAAAAATTATGTAGTGGAAAGATTAAGAAAAATGGGAGTAGATGTGAATAATCCAAAAGGTGCATTTTATGTTTTTCCATCTATAAAAAAATTTAATTTAACTTCAGAAGAGTTTTGTGATAAATTGCTTGAAAAAGAAAAGGTTGCCTGTGTACCAGGAACAGCTTTTGGAAGTAACGGTGAAGGTTATATTAGAATATCTTATTGTTATTCAATGGAAGAATTAGAAATAGCACTGAATAAAATAGAAAATTTTATTAATAACATAAAATAAATAATATATAAATTTTATAAAAAATACGTTTGTTATACAAAAAGTAACAAACGTATTTTTATTTTGAAAAAAATTAAAATGAAGGAAAGATTAAATTTTACTTCAAAAAGTCTAGTTAATACTATAAATTTTCTTTATTTTTAATATAAAAAATAAAAGTTAAAAAATTAAACTTTCAAAATGTTTGTTTAATGCGAACAAAAATAAAGAAATGTATTTAAAAAAGAATAGTAAAATAAAAAAAGTTTTTTACAAATATTTCAATAAAAACGATAAAAAAAAGATATTTATTTTATTTAAATTTTATCCATAAATTAACAGTATAAGCTAAAGTAAACGTATTCAAAAAGATAAAGGAATTTTGAGTTAATATTAAAAATATTGATATATTATTGATAAGTTAATAATAAATTACTATAAAAATTGTTATAATAAATTAGCAAAATGACTATATATAATATAATTAATAACAATAAATAAATGTAAAAAATATTACAAAAATAGAATGGAGGGGGTAAAATGCTAAAGTACATAGGAAAAAGAATTTTTACTAGTATTTTAACAATATGGGCAGTTGTTACTATAACATTCTTTTTGGTAAGGGCAATGCCAGGAGGACCATTTGATGGTGAAAAAGTAACACCTGAAATGAAGGTTATATTAAATGAAAAATATGGATTAGATAAACCGTTAAGTGAGCAGTATGAAATCTATATGAAAAATTTATTAAAAGGTGATTTAGGTGAATCAATGCAGTTTAGAGGAAGGGAAGTAAAAGAAACTATAAAATACTCATTTCCTAAATCAGCAAAACTTGGAGTTGTTGCAGTAGTTTTCTCTTTAGCAGTTGGAACTTTACTTGGAATAGTATCAGCATTAAAATCAGGAAAATTACCAGATAAATTATGTATGTTTATATCTACTTTAGGCATAACAGTACCTAGTTTTGTAATAGGTGCAGTACTTATATATTTTTTTACTGTTGAATGGAAGTTACTACCTGCAGTTGGATTGAAGGGGCCAAGTAGTTATATTATGCCAGTTATTGCGCTTGCAGGAAGTTCAATGGCATTTATAACAAGACTTACAAGAAGCAAATTAATTGATGTATTAAAATCAGATTATATAAGAACAGCAAAAGCTAAAGGCTTAAGTAGCAAAATTGTTATATTTAAACATGCTTTGAGAAATTCACTTATTCCAGTTGTAACTTATTTAGGACCACTTATAGCATCAATTTTAACAGGATCATTTGTAGTTGAAAAGATATTTGTTGTACCTGGGCTTGGAAATGAATTTGTATCAACTATAACAAATAGAGATTATACTTCCTTACTTGGAGTAGTAGTGTTTTTCTGCACATTAATTGTAATAAGTAACTTATTAGTTGATATATTATATGTAATCATAGATCCAAGAATAAAATTGGATGATATTGAAGGATAAAGGAGGCAGATTTATGGAAAATTTAGAATTTGATAAAAGTATGTTTACTCCTGTATCGCAAGAAGAAAAAGCTTTCGAAAAAAATATAAGACCAAGTGTTGGTTATTGGAGTGATGCTTGGAGAAGGTTAAAGTCAAATAAGGTAGCATTAATTTCTTTAATAATTATAATTGCTTTAGTTATACTTGCAATAGTAGTTCCTATAGTATCTCCTTTTAAATATGATTCTCAAAATTTAGCATTAAAGGACTTGGGGCCTAATAAAACTAATTTCTTCGGTACAGATAAACTTGGTAGAGATTTATTTGTAAGAGTTATGATGGGGGCAAGGTATTCATTAGTTATTGGTGGTGCAGCAGCTATTATAAATCTTTTTATAGGAGTTATATATGGTGGAATATCAGGTTTTTTTGGTGGAAAGATTGATAATATAATGATGAGAATAGTTGATTGCCTTTATTCAATTCCAACAACTATATATGTTGTAATTATAATGGCTGTATTAAAAGATACTGCATTTGATAAAACAGGAATACTTAGTATTATATTAGCTCTTTCTATATCATATTGGGTTGGAATGGCAAGAATAGTAAGAGGAGATATTCTTCAATTAAAGCAACAAGAATTTGTACTTGCAGCTAAAACATTAGGAGCATCTAAAAAAAGAATATTATTTAGACATTTAATACCAAATTGTATGGGGTCAATAATAGTTACCATGACTCTTTTAATTCCACAAGCTATTTTTACTGAAGCCTTTTTAAGTTTTATAGGATTAGGCCTTAATGCTCCTCTTGCATCATTAGGGACTTTATGTAATGATGCAATGCCAGCTATATATACAAATCCTTATCAGCTATTCTTCCCAGCAGCAATGATATGTTTAATAATACTTTCGTTTAATATGCTTGGTGATGGATTAACAGAAGCGTTAGATCCAAAGCATCAAAGATAGTAGGAGGAAAAATATGAGTAAATTATTAGAAGTTAAAAATTTAAAAACCTCCTTTAAAACACATTTAGGAGATGTAAAAGCAGTAAGAGGAATTTCTTTTTATGTTGATAAGGGAGAGGCAGTAGGTATAGTTGGTGAATCAGGATGTGGAAAATCTGTGTCTATGATGTCAATTATGAAATTATTATCAGAAAATGCAAATATAGAATGCGATGAAATTTTATTTGATGGAGATGATATTAGTAAATATAAAGAAAAAGATATGGAACAAATAAGAGGAAATAAAATTAGTATGATATTTCAAGATCCTATGACTTCTTTAAATCCTTTATATACTATAGGAACTCAATTAACTGAACATTTAATTAAACATAAAGGATTATCAAAAAAAGATGCGTGGACTAAAGGAATAGAAATATTAGATTTAGTTGGTATTCCTAGTCCTGAAAGTAGAATGAAACAATATCCTCATGAATTTTCAGGAGGCATGAGACAAAGAGTAATGATTGCAATAAGTCTTATATGTGAGCCAAGTCTTATAATAGCTGATGAACCTACAACAGCATTAGATGTTACAATTCAAGCACAAATATTAGACCTTATGAAAAATTTAAAAGAAAAACTAAATACATCTATAATACTTATAACTCATGATTTAGGTGTTGTTGCAGATCTTTGTTCAAGAATTAATGTAATGTATGGAGGGGTAATAGTAGAAACAGGAAGTGCTGAGGATATTTTTTATAGAAGCAAACATCCTTATACATGGGGATTATTAAATAGTGTTCCTAATCCATTGAGTGAACTTAGAGAAAAATTAATTCCTATAGAAGGACAACCACCTGACCTTTTAAAACCACCAACAGGATGTCCTTTTGCAGAAAGATGTAAATATACAATGAAAATTTGCTTAGATAAAAAGCCACCATTATTTAAATTGGGAGAAAATCATAACTCAGCATGTTGGCTATGTCATGAAAATGCACCTAAAGTTACATCAGAAATAGAGGTGAAGCAATATGGGGAAAAATAATGATATTATTTTAGAAGTTCAAAATCTTTGTAAATATTTTCAAGCTAGCAAAGGGATTTTTTCAAAGAAAAGTTATGTAAAAGCAGTTGATAATGTATCTTTTTTTATAAAAAGAGGAGAAACGTTAGGCTTAGTTGGAGAATCAGGATGTGGAAAAACTACAACAGGTAGAACTATATTAAAGCTATATGAGCCAACAAGTGGAAAAATAATTTTTAATGGAGAAGATATAACAAATAAATCTGAAAAAGAAATGATAGCTTTAAGAAGAAAAATGCAAATGATATTTCAAGATCCATATGCATCGTTAAATCCAAGAATGACAGTTGGAGATATAGTTGGTGAAGCTATTGATATTCATGGATTATATAAAGGAAAAGAAAGGGAAAATAGAATAAGATATTTACTAGATAAAGTTGGATTAAATGGAAGCCATATAAATAGATATGCACATGAATTTTCAGGTGGACAAAGACAAAGAATAGGAATTGCTAGAGCACTTGCAGTAGAACCTGAATTTATAGTTTGTGATGAACCAATATCAGCACTTGATGTTTCTATTCAAGCTCAAGTTATAAATATGTTAGAGGAACTTCAAGATGAACTAGGGCTTACTTATCTATTTATAGCTCATGATTTATCAATGGTTAAGCATATATCAACACATATAGGAGTTATGTATTTAGGTCAAATGGTTGAAAAAGGTCCTAGTGATGATGTTTATTTAAGGCCAAAGCATCCATATACTAAAGCTCTTTTATCAGCAGTACCAATACCAGATCCTAAAATTGCTAAAGAAAATAAAAGAATAGTACTAACAGGAGATATATCATCTCCAATAGACCCTAAACCAGGATGTAGATTTTGTGGAAGATGTATTTATGCCAAATATATATGCAGTAAGGTAGAACCATCTATCAAAGAAGTGGAAAAAGGACATTTTGTTTCTTGTCACTTATTTAATAATTAATAATATAATATTAAGATAATTTATTATCTAATTGATAATTTAATTATAACTCTATATAAAAAGGGGGATAAAAAATGAAATTAAGTAAAATCAAAAAGCTTTGTGCTGTAGCATTAGCTGTAGCGTTAAGTGCATCTGTTTTTGCTGGATGTGGAGGTTCAAGTGATCAAGGTAATGGGGGAAATAGTGAAGCGGTAGAACAAAAAATTACTTATAATGTTGGAGCAGTTGTAGAAACTATTGATCCAGCTTTAAATACAGCTGTAGATGGATCTACTATAATTGGGAATGCATTTGAAGGATTAACTAGATTAGATGAAAATGATAAAGCTATACCTGGAGTCGCTAAAGAATGGAAAATATCAAATGATGGATTAACTTATACATTTAATTTAAGAGATGATGCCAAATGGTCAGATGGTAAGTCTGTTGCAGCAAAAGATTTTGCATATGCATGGAAAAGAGCACTTTCTAAAGAAACAGCAGCAGAATATGCATATCAACTTTATTACATTAAAAATGCAAAGGAATTTTATGAGGGTAAGGTAAAAGAGGATAAACTTGGAGTTAAAGTAATAGATGATAAAACTTTAGAAGTAACTTTAAATTCACCAACTCCTTATTTTATAGAACTTATGTCATTTCCAACTTATATGCCAGTAAGAGAAGATATAATAAAAGAGCATGGTGATAAGTGGACAAATAAGCCTGAAACCTATGTATCAAATGGACCTTTTAAATTAAATGATTTTCAAATGAAGGATTCTTATACTTTTATTAAAAATGATAATTATTGGAATAAGGATAACGTAAAGCTTGAAACATTAATTTATAAGATGGCTATGGATGAAACAAGTTCATATGCATCATTAGAATCAGGGGATTTTGATATTATAAGTAATGTTCCAACTGAAAGAATAGAAGATGGGAAGGCGAGTGGATTAGTACAAATTTATCCGAATCTTGGAACATACTTCTTATGTGTAAATGTAAATAATGAATTTGATAAGTTAGATAAAGAAGTTCAAAAGGTACTTTCAGATAAGAAGGTTAGACAAGCACTTTCTTTAGCTATAGATAGAGTTTCTATAGTTGAAAATGTTACTAAAGCAGGTCAAGTAGCATCAGCTAGTTATGTTCCAGAAGGAATAAAAGATTCAAATGGAAAGGATTTTAAGAATAATAAGTTTGACCCAACAAAACAATCAGAAAATGTTGAAGAAGCTAAGAAGCTTTTAAAGGAAGCAGGATATGCAAATGGTAAAGGTATTCCAACTATAGAATTAATGTATAATTCAGAAGGTGGTCATAAAGCTATAATGGAAGTTGTTCAACAAAATTGGAAAGAAATTGGGGTTGATGTAGAACTTAAAAATCAAGAGTGGGCAGTATTTTTAAATACAAGACAAAACGGTCAATATGAAATAGCAAGACATGGTTGGTCTGCAGATTATATAGATCCTATGACATTTTTAGATATGTGGATTAGTGGAAATGATGGAGATAAAAATAGTTGGGGAAATAATGATTCACATTTTTCAAATAAAGAATATGATGAGTTAATTAAAAAGGCAAAGGTTGAAGCTGATAATAATAAAAGATTTGAATTAATGAAAAAAGCAGAAGAAATATTACTAGAAGAAATGCCTATAATTCCATTATATGATTATACTAAAGTATATGGAATTCAATCATATGTTAAGGGTTATCAATCATCATCACTTGGACAAATTTATTTTGATAAATCATATGTAGAAGCTCATTAATATAAAAAAGGAAGCAAGGAGATATAATTCTTGCTTCTTTTTTATATATATAAATATAAAGCATTTATTATAAGGAGGTCTAATATTTGGAAATAAGAAGACTTAATAGAAGATATTATAAAAAGCTTCATAAACTTTTTTATAATTTAGATAAAGAAAGTGAATTTCTGCTATTTGAAGAAGGAGAAAGAAAAATAACAGAAGAAGAAGTTCATAAAATGTTATCAAGTAGCTTAGAAGATTTAGTTTTTATTGGGGCATTTGATGGTGAGGAACTTATAGGTTATTTAAGTTCTTTTAGAGGTAAGTACAATAGAATAAGACATGTATCTTATAGTGTAGTTGGAATTAGAAAAAAATATAGGAGCAAAGGAATAGGAAGAAAATTATTTGAAGAATTATTTATTTGGGCATATGAAAATAATATAAAGAGACTTGAATTAACTGTAGTTTGCAATAATATTATTGCAATAAATTTATATAAAAAAGTTGGATTTAAAGTTGAAGGGTTGAAGAAAAGAGCTATTTTCAAGGATGGGCTTTATTATGATGAATATTATATGAGTAAGTTATTATAAAAAAATAGGCAAATAAAAAATTGCCTATTTTTTTGAAATTTATAATCCTATAACATCATTCATATCATATAGTCCAGGTTCTTTTATATTGCTCATATATTCACAAGCTTTTAAAGCTCCAACAGCAAATACATCTCTTGATATTGCCTTATGAGAAAGTTCTATAACTTCTCCAGTACCAGCAAATATTACATCATGATCTCCGACAATTGAACCGCCACGTATAGCGTGTATACCTATTTCTTCTTTTTCACGTTTGTGCTGTCCTTCTCTTCCATATACATATTTAGTATCATCTTTTAAAGAATCCTTGATAGTATCAGCTAAAAGAAGAGCTGTTCCACTTGGAGCATCTACTTTTTGATTATGATGTTTTTCTATTATTTCTATATCGTAATTTCCGTATAATAAAGGAGCTACCTTTTTTAATAAAGAATTTATTAAGTTTATTCCAAGAGACATGTTAGCAGATCTAAATAATGGCAAGCTTTTACTTTTTTCATCTATAAGTTTTAAATCATCTTCTGAAAATCCAGTTGAACATATAACAAGAGGTTTTTTAGTTTTTTCAGTAAGTTCTAATAAGCCTTTTAATGCATCAGCTCTTGAAAAATCTAATAAAACATCATAATCAATATTTACTTCAGAAGGAGAAGAAAATATTTTTATATTAGAATTTTCTTTTGGAAATTTATCTATACCTGCAACTATATCAATGTCTTTAAAATCTTTTGCTACATTACATATAACAGTTCCCATTTTTCCGGATATACCATTTATTATTACTTTAGTCATTTAAAATCTCCTTAGATTAATTTATATTTTTTTAGGGTATTTTCTAATTGATTCTTTAAAGCATCATCCATTTCATATAAAGGAAGTCTTAAAGGACCAACTTTAAATCCCATTAAGTTAAGAGCAGTTTTAACTGGGATAGGGTTAGTTTCTAAGAAAAGTGAATTAGCAAGAGTTAAATACTCTAATTGCATTTTTGAAGCATCATGACACTTTCCATCCAAATACATTCTTGTCATGTTATGAGTTTCTTTTGGAATTACATTTGCAAGAACAGAAATAACACCTTTTCCGCCAAGAGACATAATAGGGATTATTTGATCATCATTTCCTGAATAAATATCTATTCTATCTCCACAAGCTTCAGCCATTTTAGCAACTTGACTTAGATCACCACTAGCTTCTTTTATAGCAACTACATTATTTAGCTTGCTTAATTCTTTTAAAGTATCAGGAGTAATGTTCATTCCTGTTCTACTTGGTACGTTATAAAGAATTATAGGTATATTTATAGCGTTATTTATAGATTCAAAGTGCTTTAAAAGACCTTTGTGATTAGTTTTATTATAATATGGAGTAATTACAAGTACTGCTGAAACTCCAACACTCTCAGCATATTTACTCATTTCGATAGAAGCTTTTGTATTATTAGAACCAGTACCTGCAATTACTGGAATTCTTCCGTTTATAGTATCAACTGTAAATTTTATTACTTCTTTTTTCTCATCTAATGTCATTGTAGTTGCTTCACCAGTAGTACCACATATTATTATAGAATCAGTACCTTCCTTAACGTGCCATTCTAAAATTTCTTTTAATTTATCATAATCCACGCCTGTTTCTGTAAATGGTGTAATTAAAGCAACACCAGATCCTTCAAAAATTGACATAATAAAATCCTCCAATCTATTTATTGTTTATTATTAATTCAGCAATTTGAACTGCGTTTAATGCAGCACCTTTTCTAATGTTATCAGCTACAACCCAAAGGTTTAAACCATTATCAACACTAAAATCTCTTCTTATTCTTCCAACAAATATTTCATCTTTGTCAGATGCCTCAAGGGGAGTTGGGTATACAAGGTTGTTAACATCATCACAAACCTTAACTCCAGGTTGATTATCTAAAACAGTAACTATATCTTTTAAGTCAAATGGTTTTAAAGTTTCTACATTTATACTTTCGCTATGAGAATTTAATACAGGAACTCTAACTGTTGTAGCAGTTATTTTTAAATCATCAAGATGAAGGATTTTTTTAGTTTCATTTATCATCTTCATTTCTTCCTTAGTATATCCATTTTCTAAAAATACATCTATGTGAGGTAATACGTTACCAAATATAGGTTTTGGGAATTTTTTAGGGGCTATTCCTTGAACACCATTTTCTAAATCTTCAATAGCTTGCATACCAGCACCTGAAACAGCTTGATAAGTAGAGTATATAACTCTTTTTAATCCGTATTTATCATTTATAGCTTTTAATACAGGCATAGCTTGTATAGTTGAACAGTTTGGATTAGCTATTATTCCGTTATTCCACTTTATATCCTCAGGATTTACCTCAGGAACAACAAGAGGTACTTTAGGATCCATTCTCCAAGCACTACTGTTATCAATTACTATAGCACCATTTTTAGCAAATACAGGAGCGAAAGTTAAACTAGTATCTCCTCCAGCTGAAAATAGAGCAAAGTCAATTTTTTTTGATAATATATTTGAATCACAAGTTTCTTCTACAACATACTCTTTTCCTTTGAATTCTATCTTTTTACCTGCAGATCTTTTTGAAGCAAAAAGATAAAGATTATTTATAGGAAAATTTCTTTCCTTTAAAATACTTAGCATTTTTCTACCAACATTTCCGGTAGCACCGACTACTGCGACATTATACAATTTAATCCCTCCAATTTTATATATCTATTCAATATATGTATACAATAACTATAAATATTTATTAAAAAAATATCAAGTTTTATAATAAGAAATAAATTTAAAATATACATTATTAAAAGAGTCTTAATAAATATATTAAGGATATATACATTATTTTAATATAATTTGGATAAAATAATTTTAAAGAATGGAGGGATTTAATTTGAGTAAAACGCCTTTAAAAAAAATTATAAAATCTAAATTAAAATCTAATAGAGAATTAACAGAAGCTGAAAAACTTAGAGAAAAAATAAAATATGAAATAGCAGAAGAATTAGGTCTTAAAGATAAAGTTGATGAAGGTGGATGGGGCTCATTAACTGCTGAAGAAACAGGTAGAATTGGAGGTATAATGACTAGCAGAAAGAAAAAGCTACATATACCAACAAATGATCAAATATTAGGTAGAAGGTAAATCCTCATAAATTGTAATTAATTAGTTTGACTAAATTTATAAATAATTATAATATAAGTTATAATGTTTATATAAGTGAATGGGGGAATATTATGGCATATGGAGAGTTTGCTAAAATATATGATGAATTAATAAATGAAGATATTAATTACGATGAAATAGCCTGTAGAGTTAAAGAATTATTAGCTAAATATAAAATTAATAATGAAGATTATTTAGATTTAGCATGTGGTACAGGAAACGTTTCTTTAAGATTAGCAAAAGAGTTTAAAAATTCTTTTGCAGTTGATTTATCAGAAGATATGCTTAGAGAAGCTTTTGATAAATTCAAAAAAGAGCGTATTAAAAGTAGAATTGTATGCCAAGATATGACAGAGCTTTCTTTAAATCATAAATTTGATCTTATTACCTCTGTTTTAGATTCAACAAATTATATATTAGAAGATTCTGATATTGAAAATTATTTTAAAAGTGTTTATAATCATCTGAAAGATAATGGTATATTTATATTCGATATAAATTCATATTATAAACTTTCTACTATATTAGGAAATAATATTTATACATATAATTCAGAAGATGTTTTTTATTCATGGGAAAATACTTTTGAAGACGATATTACAAGTATGTATTTAACATTTTTTATTAAAGATGGGGAGTTATATGAAAGATTTGAAGAAGAGCATTTTGAAAGAGCTTATAAAGAAAAATTTATAGAAGATCTTGTTCATAAGACTGGATTTTGTATATTAGATAAATTTGAAGGATATACAGATAAGGCGGTTTCAGATTTATCTGAAAGAATATTATATGTAGTTAAAAGGAATGTGGAGGGATAGTACATGAAAGATAAAATAATAAGAGGTACAGCTAAAGATGGAATGGTTAGATTCATAGGGGGTATAACTACTAATTTAGTAAATGAAGGAACAGCACTTCATGAATGTACACCAGTTGCATCAGCAGCTCTTGGAAGAATGCTTACAGCTGCATCATTAATGGGAGTTCAACTAAAATCAGAAAAAGAAGCAATAACTTTAAGAATGAATGGAGGAGGACCGGTTAATGGAGTAACTGTTACTGCTCATTCAAATGGAACTGTTAAAGGATTTATTGGCAATCCAAAAGTTGATATTCCATTAAAAGAAAATGGAAAACTTGATGTAAGTGGAGCTATTGGAAAAAATGGATTATTATATGTTATAAAAGATATGGGTCTTAAAGATCCATATGTTGGACAGGTTCCTATATATACTGGAGAAGTTGCAGAGGATTTAGCTTATTATTTCACTGTATCAGAACAAACACCATCTGCAGTTGCACTTGGAGTTTTAGTAGATAAAGATTTATCAATAAAGGCAGCAGGCGGATTTATAATTCAAATGATGCCAGATGCAGATGAACTTTTAGCTGATGTTATAACATATAGACTTCAAGATATGAAACCTATAACAGCACTTATAGAAGAAGGAAAAACAATTGAAGATATTATAAAAGAAATATTTGAAGAGATGGATCCTAAAATATTAGAAGAAATTGAACCAGAGTATAAATGTGATTGTTCAAAAGAAAGAATAGAAAAAGCATTAATAAGTATTGGATCAAAAGATTTAAATGAAATATATGATGAAGGAAAAGATGAAGAAATAGTTTGTAATTTCTGTAACAAAAAGTATAAAATAACTCATGATGAAATTGGAGAATTAATTGAAAAAATTAAATAGAAATAAAAAAGGAGAACTTATAGTTCTCCTTTTTTATTGGAGGCGCCACCCAGATTTGAACTGGGGAATAAAGATTTTGCAGACCTCTGCCTTACCACTTGGCTATAGCGCCTTATAATTAAATTATATGCAAAAACATATAAAAGATTACTAATTATTAAAAAAATAAATACATTTAAAATATATTTATGGATAAAATATTTTACGAAGGGAGAGGATTTAATTGAGTAAATTTTTAAGTTTTAATGAAATAAGTGAAATATTAATAAATAGCCAAAAGCCATCAAAGTATTTTGAAGAGTTTCTGTTAAGTGGGAAATTAGATGAAGAACCTTTTATTAAACTAAAAAGATTGAAAGATGTACCTCAATCATTTAAATATCATCCAGAAGGAAATGTATGGAATCATATAATGTTAGTTATAGATAATGGTGCATATTATAAAAAGTATGTTAATGATAAAGAAAGTTTTATGTGGGCACTTTTGTTACATGATATAGGAAAATTAAAAACAACTAAACTTAGGAAAGGGAGATGGACATCATATAATCATGATGAAGTTGGGGCAATTGATGGTAGAGAATTTTTAATTAGTCTAAAAGTAAAGGATTATGATTTTATAGATAAAGTAGAGAAACTTATAAAATACCATATGCATTTTCTATATATAACTAAGAATTTACCTTTTGGAAATGAAATTAAAATGATTGAAGAAGTTAATTTGAATGATATATCATTAGTTTTTTTGTGTGATAGGTTAGGGAGAGGTAGATTAAATAAAGAGGATAAAAACAAAATAACAGAGAGCATAGAAGATTTTATGAAGAAGTATAACCTAAATGTAAATTTAAAATAAAAGCTATAAATATTAAATTTTATAGCTTTTATTCTATAAAAAGAAACATTTTGTATTTAAGAACGTACTATATAGAGAAGATTATATAGATAAAATACTACCTCGATCTATAAGTTTTGAATCTTTTAAAAATATTGGAATTACATTATGTTTTTCTAAAAATGAAAGAACTTCTTTCCCGTATTTGTATTTATTTAAGTTTCCAAAAAAAGCTAATTTGTTTTTACCTATCATGCCACAAGTACCACCAATAAATCCATAATCTAAACCTTCTAAAATTATGTCACCAGGTGGAACAAATAAAGTATCATAGCCAGATTTTACTAAAGTATTATAAATAATTTTATCTGATGTTATAAATGCTTTATCATAAATATTAACAACCGAACATTTAGTGTAGCCTTGAGAAACATTTAAGTTTAGTTTGTTTTGTGAGTTGTTTAATATTGATTTATCTGTGTATTTAAGATTATGCATTAAAATTTCATCAGTAATTAATGCATTTAAAATTATATCTTTAGGATATTTAGAATCTAAAGAGCTTTCAGAAAATATAAAATTTATAGAATAATTTTTTAAGATATTTAAAAAATTAGTATCAATATCTTTATGGACAACTATAAGTTTTGATTTTTTATCTAATATATTTAGTTGAATATCAACATGACCATTTATAGCTTCATAAAGCAATGGTGATTTTGGGACTTTTATAGGTATTACACCTTCTTTTATTAAATTAGAAAATTCTTCACAGGTAATCCTGTAATCAACAAAAGAATACATAAATATCCTCCTAATATTATAAATATATATTTAAATTACTACTAATATGTAAAAAAAGCAATAAAATTAGGAAGTTTTACAAAGTTATTTTTAGTATAGGGATTATATATTCAATACATACTATTACTAAGAAGGGAGTGAAAGATATGCTTGTGCTGAAATTAGCTTATATGGGAGATTTAGACTTTATAAAAGAGTTACAAGAATTAAAAGCCCTACTAAAAAAGAAGAATATAGTAATAGGTTTAGTTGAAAAGATTGAAGGTAAAACTCATCTTGTAAAAGTTTTGTGTGAAGAAGAGTGTTATAGTGAAGAAAATTTTGAAAAGATTAAAATATATATAAGTGAACTTTTATATGAAATGGTCATAAAAAACTATAAAGAAAAAGAATTATTTGAATTTATAACAGATACCTATTTCTTTTTAAAACAAGAAGAAATATTAGAGGTAGAAACTATAATTATGGATGTGTTTTTTAGAAGAACCTCCATAAGAGATGAAACAAGTGTTTATTGTGAAAATAAAATAAATACAATAATAACTAAAATAAAAGAATGTCTAGAAGAAAACAATGAATTTAATATAAATGGATTTATTACATTTAGAATGAAAGAACTAAGAAATTATATAGAATCTATTATAGATAAAATAATAGAGAAATATATGGTTGAAAAAGAATATAAAGAGTTTATAAAATTACTAAGGTATTTTGTTGATATACAAGATAGTAGAATAGATACAGTTAATATTTTCATAAATAATTCAGGAGAGTATACTGTTTTAAATGAAAATAATAGTAATTTATTTAGTGAATTTATGAAAGAGTTATCAGACTGCAAATTAGGTGTTGATGCAAATGTTGAAGACGTGATTATAAGCGGGTTAATAACAAATGCTCCAAAAAAAATAAATATTTATCAAAAAAAATACTGTACAAACAAAGAATTTATTGATACAATAATAAATGTCTTTGGAAATAGAGTTAATTTTATTAGCGAAGTGAATTTAACTAAGAATTTAGATGTTAAATAAAAAAGTATTGACAAAGATAAAATAATTAGATATTATAATAAAGCAAAGTAGAAACGCCGTTTCTCACCTACGAGCGCGATAGTGTAGCAAGTAAGGTTAGTTTATTTCGATTTTAAGTTATTGGATTAAACAGGACGGCTAAAGCCGTCCTTTTTTATATGTTTTAATTGTTAAAATCCGGAGGTGGAAGCTATTAGTAAAAATTATATAATAAACGAAGATATTAGAAAGAAAGAAATCAGAGTAATATCAAAGGATGGAGAACAACTTGGAATATTATCAAGTAAGGAAGCTCTTAAAATTGCTGAAGAGCAAGAGTTAGACTTAGTTATGATATCACCAAATGCTAATCCGCCAGTTTGCAAGATAATGGATTTAGGTAAGTTCATATATGAGCAATCAAAAAAAGAAAAAGAAGCTAAGAAGAAACAAAAAGTCATTAATGTTAAAGAAATCAGAGTAAGTTTAACAATTGAAGAAAATGACATTGCAATTAAAGCTAAAAAAGCAAGAAAGTTCCTATTAGATGGAGATAAAGTCAAAGTCACTGTAAGATTTAGAGGAAGAGAAATGGAATTAGGTCATATAGCTGAAAGAATTCTAGATAACTTCGTTGGAAAACTTGAAGATGTTTGTGTTATCGAAAAGAAACCAAAAAGAGAAGGCAGAAACATGACATTGATTTTAGGTCCAAAAAAGGCATAACTTTTGAGAGGAGGATTTTATCATGCCAAAAATGAAGACACACAGAGGTGCAGCAAAAAGATTCAGAAAGACAGGTACAGGAAAACTTAAGAGAGCTAAAGCTTTCAGAAGCCACATCTTAACTAAGAAAAGTTCAAAAACTAAGAGAAAACTTAGAAAAGGTGGATACGTATCAGTAGCACAAGAAAAAGTAATTAAGAAATTATTACCATACCTATAAGAGTTTAGACGCAGGAGGTTTTGTTAAATGGCAAGAGTTAAAAGAGCAGTTAACGCTCGTAAGAATCATAGAAAAGTATTAAAACTTGCAAAAGGATACTACGGTGGAAAGAGCAAGTTATTTAAAACAGCTAACGAATCAGTAATCAGAGCATTAAGAAATGCTTATGTTGGAAGAAGATTAAAGAAGAGAGATTACAGAAGACTATGGATAGCTAGAATAAATGCAGCTACAAGAATGAATGGTCTTTCATACTCAAGATTCATGAATGGAATCAAATTAGCTGGTATAGATATAAACAGAAAAATGTTATCAGAAATAGCTATCAATGATCCAAAAGCTTTCGCTGAGTTAGTTGAAGTAGCTAAAAAACATATAAACGCTTAATTTGAAATGCGACTTAGGTCGCATTTTCTTTATATATAGATAAAATTAAACAAAAATTGTTTTCATAATTTATTAATATGTGTATAATAAATCTTTAACAGAGTATTGATAAAATTTACACGTTAATATTTTTATTGAAGGGTGTATAATAAATATTAGATATTATATTGGATATAAACCTTTGAGGTGATTAAATGAAAAAATTTTTTACTAAAAAAATGAAGTTGAGTGGCGTACAAATATTAGCACTAGGGTTTTTTATAGTAATATTTGTTGGTGGTGTATTATTAAGTTTACCAATATCTTCTGCAAGTGGTGAAAGTACAAACTTTTTAGATGCATTATTTACTTCAACATCAGCTGTATGTGTAACAGGATTAATTACTTTAGATACTGGTACGCATTGGAACGAATTTGGGCAAATAGTTATAATGTTTTTAATTGAAATTGGTGGATTAGGATTTATGTCCTTTGCAACATTTATAGCTGTACTTCTTGGAAGAAAAATAACATTAAGAGATAGACTTATAATGCAAGAAGCTATGAATACATTTAATATTCAAGGTCTTGTTAAAATGGTTAGATATGTTCTTGGATTTACATTTGCAGTACAATTTTTTGGAGCTTTGTTATTATCTACTCAGTTTGTTCCGAAGTTTGGATTAGCAAAAGGAATTTATTATAGTATATTCCATTCAATTTCGGCTTTTTGTAATGCTGGATTTGATTTATTTGGAGGATTTAGTTCTCTTGTTTCATATTCAGGTAATGTTGTAGTTTTACTTACTATAAGTGCTCTTATAATAATAGGAGGTTTAGGTTTTACAGTATGGCTTGAAGTCTATAATTATAGAGGACTTAAGAAATTATCTGTACATTCTAAAATAGTTATATTAATTACAGTTGTTCTTATAATTGGTGGAACTATTTTTATGTATTTATTTGAAATGCATAACCCAAAAACTATTGGTAATATGAGTTTTGATGATAAAGTTTTAAACTCCTTCTTTGCATCTGTATCACCAAGAACAGCTGGTTTTAATAGTGTTTCTACAGATGGAATGACAAATTCAGGGAAGTTATTAACTATAATATTAATGTTTATTGGTGGATCGCCTGGTTCAACTGCAGGTGGATTAAAAACAGCAACATTTGGAATTATAATTTTAACAGTAATTTCGGTTATAAGAGGTAGAGAAGATACTCAAGTTTTTGGAAGAAGATTTTCAAAAAGTTTAGTTTATAAATCATTTGCTTTACTAATTATAGGAATGACTTTAGTTATAGGTGTTACACTTTTATTATCTATAACTGACCCAAATGAATCATTTATAAATATTTTGTATGAAGCAACATCAGCATTTGGAACTGTTGGTCTTACAACTGGTGTTACCCAAAGGCTAAGTACTGCTGGAAAAATTATTATAATGATAACTATGTATTGTGGTAGAGTTGGTCCTATGACTGTAGCATTAGCATTTATAAGAAATAAGAAAAAGCAAACACATAAATATCCAGAAGGTAAGATTTTAATCGGTTAGGGGATGAATTATATGGTAAAAAAGCAATTTGTAGTAATTGGTCTTGGTAGATTTGGATCATCAGTTGCTGAAACTTTATATGGACTAGGCAATGACGTTTTAGTAATAGATAAAGATGAAGATTTAATACAAGATATATCAGATAAGGTAACTCATGCTGTTCAAATGGATGCAACAGATGAAGGTGCTCTTAGAACATTAGGACTTAGAAATTTTGACGTTGCAGTAGTTACTATTGGTTCTAATATACAAGCAAGTGTAATGGTTACTCTTTTAGTTAAAGAACTTGGAGTTAAATATATTATTGCAAAGGGAAATAGTGATTTACATGCTAAAGTACTATATAAAATAGGTGCAGACAGAGTAATATTACCAGAAAAGGATATGGGAGTTAGAGTTGCACACAATTTGGTATCAGAAAGTATATTAGATTTTATAGAGTTATCTCCTGATTATAGTATTATGGAGATAGAGACTCCAGAAGATTGGAACGATAAAACTATAAGAGAGTTAAAACTTAGAAGTAAGTACGGGATAAATGTTATGGCTATAAAGAGAGATGATGAAATAAATCTTTCACCTCCTGCTGACTTTGTGATTAATAGTAAAGATATTATAGTTGCAATAGGATCTGCTGAAGACTTAAGTAAGTTAGAAGGTATGATAGTTAAATTTTAATTGACGAGGTAATTACATTGATTTATATAGAAAGTAAAGAAAATGCTATATATAAAGAAATAAAAAAATTAAAAGAGAGAAAAAATAGAAATAAAGCAAAAAAGTATTTAATCGAAGGTTTTAGACTTGTAGAGGAAGCATTAAAAGCTAATACAAAAATAGATTGTATATTTTTTACAGAAGGTGCTAAATATAAAGCAGAAGAATTATTGCAAAAATATAATTATGAAGGTAAAATTTTTGGATTAAATAATGATTTATTTTTAGACTGTACTCAAACAGAACACCCTCAAGGTATACTTGCAGTTATATGTATGGATAACAATGATAGAAAGTTAAATGGTAGTTTTTATTTGCTTTGTGATAAAGTTCAAGATCCTGGAAATTTGGGAACTATAATAAGAACAGCTCATGCAGCTAATATAGATGGAATTATATTAACTAAAGGAACTGTAGACATATATAATGATAAAACTATAAGATCTACAATGGGTTCTATGTTTTATATACCAATAATTCAAGAAGATGAAGATTTGAAAAATATAATGAATTTAAAAAATAAAGGATTTTCAATTGTTTCTACTTCACTTGAAGGAAGCAAAGATTTTTTTAATGAGGATTTGACAGGAAATATTATAATTACTGTTGGAAATGAAGGAAATGGTGTATCAAAAGAGATATATAATATTTCTGATAAAAAAGTAAAAATTCCTATGCCTGGCGGAGCAGAATCTTTAAATGTTGGAGTGGCAGCATCTATTATTATTTATGAAAGAGTAAGACAAATAAGATAACTATTGAAATTTTGATTAATAATATGTATAATCTAATAGTATAAAATTACATTAAAAGACTAAGAAAGAGAGAGTAGGTATAAATAACTTTTTAAGGGAGAAATAGCCGTTGACTGTAAGCTATTTTAAAAGTTTTATTCTGAAGTTCACTCTGGAGTTCTAACTGCGAAATTTAATTAAAGTAGTGGTTAGCGGTTAAAACCGTTATATTTACGAGTTGGGTTTAGTAAAGTTCATTTTATTAAACCAATTAGGGTGGTAACGCGGATATTCCGTCCCTTTTTAGGGGCGGTTTTTTTATTGTAAAAAAATATTGTTTTTAAAGAAAGGAGATTTTGAATATGCAAGAAAAACTTAAAAATATTCAAGCAGCAGCATTAAAAGAAATTGAAACTGCTAATACTTCTTCTCAAATAGAAGAAATAAGAGTAAGATTTCTTGGAAAAAAAGGAGAACTTACAACTATATTAAGAGGTATGAAAGATGTTTCTAAAGAGGAAAGACCTATAGTTGGAAAGCTTGTTAATGAAGTAAAAAGTATATTAGAAGAAAAAATTGAAAGTGTTTCTAAAGAAATAAAAAATAAAGAAAAAAATGAAAAGCTAGCAAGTGAAATTATAGATATTTCATTACCAGGAAAGAAAAATAGAATAGGAAAGAGACATCCATTAGATTTAACTCTTCAAAGTATGAAAAATATATTTGTATCAATGGGATTTACTATAGAGGAAGGTCCAGAAATAGAACTTGATAAATATAATTTTGAAGCGTTAAATATTCCAAAAGATCATCCAGCAAGAAGTGAACAAGATACTTTTTACATAAATGATAGTCTTGTTTTAAGAACTCAAACTTCTCCTGTTCAAGTTAGAACTATGGAAAAACAAACTCTTCCAATAAAAATGATATCACCAGGAAAAGTTTATAGATCAGATGATGTTGATGCTACTCATTCACCTATATTCTATCAAATGGAAGGCTTAGTTGTTGATAAAGGAGTAACTTTTGCTGATTTAAAAGGAACATTAGAATTATTTGCAAAGAAAATGTTTGGAGATAAAGTAAAAACTAAATTTAGACCTCATCATTTCCCATTTACTGAACCTTCAGCAGAGATGGATGCTACTTGCTTTGTTTGTGGTGGAAAAGGCTGTAAAGTTTGTAAAGGAAGTGGATGGATAGAAATACTAGGTTGTGGAATGGTTCATCCAGAAGTTTTAAGAAATTGTGGAATAGATCCAGAAGAATATTCAGGATTTGCTTTCGGATTCGGTGTAGATAGAATGGTAATGCTTAAATATGGAATAGATGATATAAGATTACTATATGAAAGTGATATGAGATTTTTAGATCAATTCTAGTAAAAATTTAATAAATCAGGAGGTAAATTAAATGAAAGTACCATATAGTTGGCTAAAAGATTATGTTGATATAAATGTAAGTGCTAAAGAACTTGGGGATTTATTAACTCTTACAGGTTCAGCCTTAGAAGGAATAATAGTTCAAGGAGATAATATAAATAGAGTTGTTGTTTGTAAATTCAATTCTATAGAAAAGCATCCAGATGCTGAAAAATTAAGTATATGTCAAGTTGATATTGGAGGAGAAGAAATACAAATAGTTACAGCTGCAACTAACATGAAAGTTGGAGACAAGGTTCCTGTTGCACTTCATAAATCAACATTAGCAGATGGAACAGAAATTAAAAAGGGAAAACTTAGAGGCGTTGTATCAAATGGTATGTTTTGTTCAGAAGCAGAACTTGGCTTAAAAGGTGAAGAAGAAGTTGATGGACTTATGATATTAGAAGAGGATGCTCCTATAGGTGTTGAAATAAAAGAATATTTAGGTCTTAAGAAAGAAACTTTAGATTTTGATATAACATCAAATAGACCAGATTGCCTAAGTATGATAGGTATGGCAAGAGAAACAGCTGCTACTTTAAAAACTAATTATAAAATGCCAAACTTTCAATATAAAACTGTAGATGGAAGTAACATAAATGACGAATTGAAAGTTGAAGTTAGAGATTCTTTATGTAGAAGATATATGGCAAGAGGAGTTAGAAATGTTAAAATAGGACCTTCACCTAAATGGATGCAAGATAGACTTTTAGAATCAGGGGTTAGACCTATAAATAATATAGTTGACATTACTAATTTTGTTATGTTAGAAACTGGAGAACCAATGCATGCATTTGACAAAAGAGAAATTAAGTCAAATAAAATAGTTGTAGAAAGAGCTAAAGATGGTGAAGAGTTTGTAACTTTAGATGAAGTTAATAGAAAACTTGATAGTAGCGTTTTATGTATAAAGGATGATGATAAAACTGTTGCGATAGCAGGAATAATGGGTGGATTAAATTCAGAAGTAAAAAAAGACACAACAGATATTTATTTTGAATGTGCAAATTTTGAAGGAACTAATATAAGAGTAAACTCTAAAAAACTAGGAATTAGAACAGAAAGTTCATCAAGATTTGAAAAAGATATAGATCCAAATTTAGCAAAACTTGCACTTGATAGAGCTTGTGCTTTAGTATGTGAATTAGGTATTGGAGAAGTTATAGATGGAACTATAGACGTATATAACGAAGTAAAAGAAGAAGGACATATAGCTGTTGATTCTACTTGGATAAATAAATTTTTAGGAACAAATATTTCAATAGAGGAAATGAAAAGATGTTTAGATTCAGTAGATTTAAAAACTGAAATAAATGGTGATATGTTAGAAATTACAATACCAACATTTAGAATTGACATAGCTATAAAAGAAGATATAGCAGAAGAAGTGGCTAGAATATATGGATATAATAACATAGAAGGTACAATATTTAAGGCTCAAACTGAAAGAGAAGCTAAATATAAGAAAGAATTATTAGATGAAAAAGTTGTTGATATAATGATAGCTAGTGGTTTAAATCAATCAATAAGCTATTCATTTATATCAAAGAAAGCATTTGATAAGATAGAATTAAGTGAAGATAGTGATTTAAGAAAAGTTGTAACTATCAAAAATCCTTTAGGTGAAGATTATAGTGTTATGAGAACAACAACTTTAGCTTCAATGATGGAATCACTTTCAAGAAATTATACAAGAAATAATAGTGAAGCTTATCTTTTTGAAATAGGAAAAGTTTATATTCCTTCAGAAGATGAAACAGAATTACCAATAGAAAAAAATATTTTAACTATTGGAATTTACGGAAACGTAGACTATCTAGATTTAAAAGGTATAGTTGAAAACTTAATTGATGGATTAGGAGTTAAAGGCGTTAAATTCTTAAGAGAATCAGAAAATCCTACATTCCATCCAGGAAAAACAGCAAAACTTGTTGTTGGTAGAAAATTTGAGGCTGGAGTATTTGGAGAAATACATCCAGATGTAGCTGAAAACTTTGGTATAGAAACTTCTTGTTTTGTAGCAGAAATAGATTTAGATGAAGTATATAAAAATTCAGAACTTGAAAAGAAGTATAAACCTTTACCAAAATTCCCTGCTGTTACAAGAGATATAGCTCTTTTAGTTGAAGAAAATATATTAGTTCAAGATATAGAAGATTCAATAATAAAAGCTGGTGGAAATATTGTTGAAAAAGTAGAACTTTTTGATATTTACAGAGGAGAACAAGTTCCACAAGGAAAGAAAAGTATTGCTTACGCAATAACATATAGAAATGAAAATAAAACTTTAACAGATAAAGAAGTAAATAAAGTACATGATAAAATTTTAAGATCACTTGAACATAAATTAGGTGCTATTTTAAGAGAACAATAAATTTAAAAGAGGTAGTTTTTAAACTACCTCTTTTCTTTAAAATAATAATAAAATTAATTACCTTTTTAATATACATAATTGTACAAACTTAAAATATCAAATATAATTAATATAATAGGAAGATTATATTTTAAGAGGTGGGACATAATGGTAAAAATTACGGTTAACATAAATGGAGTAGATTATAACTTAAAGGGTAAAGAAAGTGAAGAATATTTAAGAGATATTGCATCTTATGTTGACGAAAGAATAAAAGAGGTACTAGCTAAAAATAAAATGCTTAGTATTTCACAAGCATCTGTTTTAGCAGCTGTTAATATTACAGATATATTATATAAAACAGATGATGAATTAAGAAACATAGCAAAGTTAAAAAATAGTATAGAAAAAGAAAATCTAGCATTAAATAAAAGTTTAGAAGAAGTAAAAATTAACTTAGAAAAATTTAAAGAGGAAAGTTCTAAAATAATAGATGGAAAAGAAAATACTATAAATGGTTTAAAAGAAGATAGGAATAATCTTATAAAGGAAAGAGATGAACTAAATAAATCAAATGTTGATTTAAAAGGAATAAAAGAAAAAAATGAAATTAAGATAAAAGAAAATGAAGAAGAAATAAAAAAATTAAAGAGTTGCGTAAATAAGCTTAAAGAAGAAAATAGAATATTAAAATCTGAAAATGAAACTTATAAAAATAGAATAAAAGAAATAACAAAAGAAAGAGAAGAAAGTGAAAAGATATTATATAGAGAGATAAAGGATCTTGAATCTAAAAATGATACTAATAAAGAGTTAATAAATAATATTTCTACTATAAATAATAATCTTGAACAGAAAATTAAAAATATAGAAAAAGAAAAGATTAATTTATTAGAAAACTTAAACAAAGAAGCAGAACAAAAAAATATATTAGAAAAAGATATAAGAAAATTAAATGGAAAGATTAGAGAACTGAACGTAGAAATAAAAAATAATGAAGATATTATAAATGAATATGAAGATAAAAATAAAACTTTATCTAATGTATTAGATAAAAACGAGGAAAAGTTAAACTTACTAATTGCAGAAAAAGAAAAGTTAAATAATTCACTAAAAGATGAGATCAGAAAAAATCGTGATACAATAGATAACTTTAATAATATAGAAAATGAAAAAAATAATGAGATAGAAAATCTTAAAATAGAAATAGAAACTTTAAATAAAGATATAAATGATAAGAAATCAATTATAGAAGAGTTAACAGAAAAGGCTTGTAAGTATAAGGAAGACAGAAATAAACTTATGGAAGCTGGAAAAAGCACAAGAATAGCACTTCAAACTAGTAAATATAAAATTTTAGATTTAGAAAAGAAGCTTATAGATGCTCAAATAGAAGTTACTAAGGTAAAAGCTAAAAATGAGCCTGTTTTATTAAAGAGAAAGTAATCATAAAGTGCTGAGTAACTAAATTTTGCTCAGTACTTTATTTTTGTGTGTTTATAAGTTAAACTAAAATAATACATAGGAGAAATTATTTTTTAAAAATTTAGGAGAGATGAAAATGAACAAAATAGAAGTTTTAGCACCAGCAGGAAGTATGGAAAGTCTTTATGCTGCAATAAATAATGGTGCAGATGCTATATACTTAGGCGGAAATAAATTTTCAGCAAGAGCATATGCATCTAACTTTGATAATGAGAATATGAAAAAAGCTATAGATTATGCACATAGCTATGGAGTAAAAGTATATGTTACTATGAATACTTTATTAAAGGAAGAAGAACTACAAAAGGCTTTAAAATATGCAGGTTATTTATATGAAATAGGAGTAGATGCACTTATAATACAAGACCTAGGTTTAGTTAAATTAATAAAAGAAAAATATAGTGATTTCGAATTACATGCTTCTACTCAAATGACAATACATAATGGTGAAGGTGCGCTTTACTTTAAAGAGAGAGGCTTTCATAGAATAGTATTATCAAGAGAATTAACTTTTGAAGAAATAAAGCATATATCAAAAGATTTAAAAATAGAAACAGAAATGTTTGTTCATGGAGCACTTTGTGTATGTTATTCAGGACAATGTTTAATGAGTTCTATGATTGGTGGAAGAAGTGGAAATAGAGGAAGATGTGCACAACCTTGTAGAATGGAGTATACATTAAAATCAAGAAAATCTGGAGAAAAAAGAGGCTATTTATTATCTCCAAAAGATATGTGTACTATAGAAGATGTTAAAGATATAATTAATAGTGGAACGTATTCTTTAAAAATAGAAGGTCGAATGAAAAGGCCAGAGTATGTTGCTGGTGTAGTTAGAAATTACAGAAAAGCAGTAGATAAAGAACTTTTTCATGAAAAATTTGATGTAAAGATTGGAAAAGATGAATTATTACAGCTTTTTAATAGAGAAGGTTTTTCTAAGGCTTATTTAAAAAAAGATGTTGGTAGAGATATGATGAGTTATAATTTTCCTAAAAATACAGGTGTTATATTAGGGAAAGTATTAGAAAATGGAGAAGTAATATTAGAAAGAGATATATCTTTAGGTGATGGAATAAGAGTAAATGATGGTGGTTTTACTTTAAGTAAAATAATAAAAAATAAAAATGAAATTAAAGAAGCTAAAAAAGGTGATAAAGTAAAACTTTTTCCTATAGATTATAAAAAAGGTGATTTTTTATATAAAATGTCAGATAAAAAATTAACTCTTGAACTTTCTGAAACTATTAAACCATATGGTAGAAAAATAGAATTAGAAGGATATGTAACATTTAAAGTTAATGAGAAATTGAAATTAGGTGCTTTATTTAATGATAATTACTATGAAGTTTCAGGGGAAATAGTTGAAGAAGCTACAAATAGGCCTTTAGATAAAGAAAGAATTGAAAAAGCATTATTTAAATCTGGTGATTATCCTTATAAATTTAATAAAATTAATTTTATTGATTTTGATAACGGGTTTATGAGAATAGGAGACCTTAATGAATTAAGAAGAGCTTTATTTGAGAAAATAGTAAAAGGTGAATGTTCTAAGTATAGAAGAAATAGATATGGTAAAGAAGTAGAAGTTAAAAATATTTCTAAGGAAATTAAAGCTATAGATGTTTTGCCGAAGGTTATATTAAAAGATCAATTTAATGAATTAAAAAAAGATTTTGAGTATATTGCAGTAGATATATTTAGTAGATACAAAAATTCAATTAAAATAGATGATTTAAAAGAATATAGTAAAACAAATAAATTAATACTTAAATTACCTAATATAATAAAAAGTGAATTTAGTTCAGTTGTAAATATTATAGAAAAAGTAAAACCTTATATTTATGGTATTTTAACATCAAATGTAGGTATAATAAATAAATATAAAAATGAATTGAAAATTATAGGTGACTATAAATTAAACATATTTAATAGTGAAGCTTTAAATTTCTTTAAAGAAGATTTAGATATAATTACAGTTAGTGAAGAATTAAATAGAAAAGAAATAAAAGCATTATTAAAGAGTTCAAAATATAATTGTGCTAAAATGATATATGGAAAAACTGAACTTATGGTTAGTGAATATTGTCCTATAGGAAGTACATTTGGTTTAAAAGATACAAATAAAAGTTGTAATAGAGCTTGTGAAAAAGACATATATACTTTGATTGATAGAGTAAATGAAAAGTTTAGTATTATGACAGATGTATTTTGTAGAAGTTATATATTAAATTCTCTTCCTTTAAATTTAATAGAAGAAATCGATGATTTAAAAGATATGGGGATAAATTGTTTAAGATTAGATTTTACAGATGAGACAATAGATGAAGTAAGAAAAGTAATTAATGAATTTAATAACAAAAAAGTTATAGATGTTAAAGATTACACAAAAGGTCATTACAGAAGAGGTGTAGAATAAAAGATGAATGATAGAACATTTAGAGTGTTAGAATTTAAAAAAGTAAAGGAAAATTTAAAAAAATATTCTAAAACACAAATGGGAAGAAAGATTATAGATGAACTTGTTCCTTATGAAACTAAATATGAGATGGAAATGGCATTAAAGGAAACAAAAGAAGCACTTGATATGTTAGTTTCAAAGGGAGCACCACCTTTTGAAGGGTTATATGATGTAAGAGAAGCTATAGAAAGAGCTGGAAAGGGTGGAGTATTATCAGCTGGACAAATATTAAGAGTTGGCAATATGTTAAAGTGTTCTAGAAGATTTAAAGAGTATGTTAAAAGAGAAGAAGAAGAATTAGCTTTTGAAAGAATTGAAGATTTAGCATATATATTGGAACCTTTAAAGGATTTGGAAGATTATATAGAAAGAGCAATTGTATCAGAAGATGAAATAAGTGACAGGGCATCTGCCACTTTAAGAAGTTTGAGAAGAAATTTAAAAGAAAAAAATTCTTCAGTTAGAGAAAAGATAAATAGTATTGTTAGAAGTTATTCAAAATATCTTCAAGAAACTCTTTATACTATGAGAGGTGAAAGATATGTTTTACCTGTAAAGGTAGAATATAAAGGTCAGGTGCCGGGTATTGTACATGATCAAAGTTCAACAGGAGCAACTCTTTTTATAGAGCCTATGAGTCTTGTTAATTTAAATAATGAAATTAAGGAGCTTATGTTAAAAGAAAAGGCTGAGATAGAAAGAATACTTCAAGATTTGTCACTTAAAATAGCAAACAATATAAATATATGTAAAAGCAATAATGAAATATTAGGTAAATTAGATTTTATATTTGCTAAAGGTGCATATGCATCTAGTATTGATGGGACTTATCCTAATGTTAGTGATGATGGAAGATTTGATATTATAAGTGCAAGGCACCCACTTATAAATCCAAAAGAAGTTATATCTTCAGATATATATTTAGGTGATGAATATAATGTAATAATGATTACTGGACCTAATACAGGAGGTAAAACAGTAACATTAAAAACAGTAGGATTAATACATCTTATGGGAATGTCTGGACTTTTAATACCTGCTAAGGAAGGTTCAACTATTGCATATTATAAAGAAATATTTGCAGATATAGGTGATGAACAAAGTATAGAACAATCTCTTTCAACATTTTCATCGCATATGACTAATATAGTAGATATAATGAAGAAAGCAACTAAAGAATCTTTAGTGCTTTTTGATGAATTAGGTGCAGGAACAGATCCAACAGAAGGAGCTGCACTTGCTGCTGCAATAATAGATAATTTAAAAGCTAGAGGAACTAAAGTTATTGCAACTACCCATTATAGTGAACTTAAAGGATATGCTCTTAAAAATAAAGATGTAGAGAATGCTTCAGTTGAATTTGATGTAAAAACATTAAAGCCAACATATAGACTTTTAATAGGTGTTCCAGGTAAATCTAATGCTTTTGAAATATCAAGAAGATTAGGATTAAATGAAGATGTAATAAATTCTGCAAAAGAATTTATATCTAATGAAAACCTACAATTTGAAGATTTAATAAGAGAACTTCAAGAAAAAAGTATAATAGCTAAAAGAGATGCTAGAGAAGCTTTAAAAATAAAAGAAGAAGCTAATGAATTAAAGAAAAAATTTGAAGAAAAACTTAAGAAGTTAGATAAAACTAGAGATAAAGTTTATATGGAAGCAAGGCAAGAAGCGAAAAATATAATATCAGATGCAAAAGAAGAAGCTGATGATATATTAAAAGCTATGAGGGAACTTGAAAAGTTAGGAATATCAGGCGGTGGAAGAAGTAGGCTTGAAGAAGAGAGAAGAAAACTTAGAGAAAGTTTAGAAAATAAAGAAAATGAAATTTATAAGCAAAAAGAACAAAAAGGAGAAGAAATAAAAAATATAAAACTTGGAATGGAGGCATATCTTCCATCATTGAATCAGAATGTAACAGTATTATCTCTTCCAGATAATAAAGGTGAAGTTTTAGTAGAGGCAGGCATAATGAAAATAACAGCTAAAGCTAAAGATCTAAGAGCTATAAATAATCCTAATACAAAGAAAAAAGAAAAGAAAAAGAGGGAAGTGAAATTAAATTTAAGTTCTGTATCATCAAGAGTAGATCTTAGAGGGTTAGATGCAGAAGAAGCATGTTATAGAGCGGATAAATATTTAGATGATGCTTATATGGCTAATTTAGGTGAAGTTACAATAGTTCATGGTAAAGGAACAGGAATACTTAGAAAAGCTATAAATGATATGTTAAAGAGACATCCTCATGTAAAGTCACATAGATTAGGAGTGTATGGTGAAGGGGGAGATGGAGTAACTGTAGTTATATTAAAGTAAACACTAAGTTCATAAATAATCTATGATTTTAACATAAAAATAATACAAATAAACCTTTACATTGTGTTATTTAAAAAAAATTAAATAATTATTCTTTATTTTTTTCTTTTTGTAACTTATAATGATGATAGATTTTTTTATAATAATGGGAAATAGAAACAGGAGAGATAATATGATAGAAAAAGATTCTTATGTACTAGTTATTGGAGCATCCATAGTTGATATATTAGGCTTTAGTAGAAATACATATAAAGGAAAAGACTCTAATCCGGGAAATATTAAAATATCACTTGGTGGTGTTTGTAGAAATATTGCAGAAAATCTTGCAAGGGTTGGAGTTAGAACTAAGTTTATATCAACTATAGGTGATGATGAAAATGGTAGAAATATTTTATCACATTCAAAAATGATAGGTTACAATATGGAAGATTCGTTAATACTTGAAGGCGGATGTACTCCAACATACATGGCTATTTTAGACCATACAGGTGATATGGTATCAGCAGTAGTTGACATGGAAAGTTTAGATGAAATGGATACTGATTTTATTGATTCTAAAAGTCACATAATAGAGGCTGCAGAATACACTATACTTGATGCTGATGATGCAGAATTACTTGAATATATACTTAAAAAATATGAAGGAAAAACAAAATTTATATTAGATCCAGTATCAGCGGCTAAAGCTAGAAATATAAAACATTTAATTAAATATTTCCACACAATAAAGCCAAATAGATATGAAGCTGAAATACTTTGTGGTTTTGAAATAAAAACTAAAGATGATTTAGAAAGAGCAGGAAAATACTTTTTAGATCAAGGAGTAAAAAATATATTTATAAGTTTAGATGCAGATGGCATATATTATACAAATGGAGTAGAAGTTGGAAAAATAAAAGCTAAAAAAGTTAAAGTTAAAAATACAACTGGAGCTGGTGATTCATTTGTCGCAGGAGTTGGATATGGATATATGAATGGATTATCATTAAAGGATACCGTTAAATATGCAATTGCAATGTCAACAATAACTATTTCCCATGAAGATACTATAAATCCTAAAATGAGTAATGACTATGTAGATGTATATCTGAACAAAATTGAGTGGGAAGAAAATACATATTAATTATAAAAATAGCTAAAGGTAAATCCTTTAGCTATTTTTATAGATAGGAGAGTGGTAAAGTGATTATAATAAGCGCATGCCTTTGTGGGTGTAATTGTAAATATAATGGTAAAAATAATAAAAATGAAAAATGTTTAAATTTATTTAAAGAAGGGAAAGCGATTTTAGTATGCCCTGAACAATTAGGGGGATTAAGCACTCCTAGAATACCTTGTGAAATTATAAAAAAAGAAGGAAATCTTACAGTTATTAATAAATTAGGTGAAGATTTGACGGAAAACTTTAATAAAGGTGCAGAAGAGGCTTTTAAACTTGCAAAACTTATAAATGCAAAATTTGCAATATTAAAAGATGGTAGTCCATCTTGTGGAAGTAATTTTATATATGATGGAACATTTACAAATAATAAAATTAATGGTTTTGGAGTTACAGCAAAAAAATTTATTGAAAATGGAATAGAAGTTTTTTCAGAAAATAATATACCAGAAAATATTTAATATAAATTAGTAGTATAAATACTATCTATTTTAGGAATAATTAAAAAGAGTTTCAATAAAAATAGGAGGTATTTATTATGGCAGAACTAAATATAACTGAAAGAAAAAGAGTTACTCATAGTGGTAGAAAAACTAGAAATAAGGGGTTAGTGCCTGGAGTAGTTTATGGAAAAGAAATGAAAAATTTTATGTTTGAGGTATCTTCTTTAGAACTTTGTAGAGAAGTAGCAAATGTTGGGGAACATGGAGTTTTAAGTTTAAATATTAATGGAAATAAAAGAGATGCGTTAATAAAAGAAGTTCAGAGGGAACCTGTAAATCATGAAATAATACATTTAGATTTAGAACTTATAAGCTCTAATCAAAATATTGAAACGGAAGTACCAATACAATATTTAGGAGAAAAATATTTAAATAATAAAGGGGCAGTTTTACAAAAAGAAAAAGATTCAATAAAAGTTTCATGTGATTTAAACTCTATTCCAAAATCAATTAAATTTGATGTGTCAAAGGGAATGAATGGAGATGTATTTAGAGTTTGTGATTTAGAAATTGCAGAGGAACTTAATATTTTAGATGATTTAAATTCTGTTATGGCTTCAATATCAAATGAAAGAAAGTTAACATCAGATTTAATGGATGAAGAACAAAAAGCTAACAATTCAGAAAAAAATAAATAAAAGTATATTTTTATTTAAGCGGAGGATTTACCTCCGTTTATTTATTTATACTAAATTACTTTACTTAAACAAGGTATAAAAAATAACTTTATTATTTTATTAGTAAAATTTTTACTATATAAAATAAATATTAAATATGATTCAAGATAGAGTTTTAAAAACTTTTAATTTAAAATATAAAAACTAACATTGAACTACTTAAGATAAATATGTTAAAATTTATACTTGAAAATATATTATATTTTATATTAAAATTTAAAACTATTAAGAGTAATAAAAATATGTTTTTTAAAAATAATTTTTATATATAGTAAAATTATATATTATATTTAAAGAAAATGTATAAGCTTAATTAAAAATAAGTTGAAATTTAAGCTATCATCTTATATAGGTGGTAGCGATATTTTTATATAGGTGGTGAACAAATGGATTATAAAGCAGTATTTAAAGAGAAATTAGGAAAGCTTTTATTCTTAGAGATTGATAAGGAAGGATTTAAAAATATACTAAATATACCAGAATATATTTCATTTAATAGTAAGGAGTTATTTGTACCAATAAGTTCTGAATACATAACAAGTAATATAGATGATAAAATAAAAATAGAAAATTTACCTATATATTATTTTGTAGAAGGTATGCTTTTAACTTTAGGAGCTGATAGAAATATAAAATATGCAGATGATTATAATATATTACTTATGCAAATACCTCAAAGTGAAGAATGTGGAAAAAGTTTAGTAGCACAAAGAGTTAAAGAGGATAGATTAGATGATGCTTATCTTATATTAAAAGGATTACTTGATTTTGAAGAAAAGGAAGAATATATGGAAAAGTTGCTTCTTCTAGGTGTTAATTTAAGAGAGAAAGACAAGGCTTTTGAAGAGATTTTACTAGAAGATATAGAAGAAGCTAAAAAACTATTTGGAAATATGAAAGAACCTTATTTATATAAAGCAATAATATTAAAAGATAAAAATGATTATGTTGGAGCTAAGGTAGAAATCAATGAGTATTTAAGAAGAGGTGGAGAACAAACTTCTGAAATAGAAATGCTTATGGATGATATAGAAAATGTAACAACATATGAAAAGGCTGTGGAGTTAGTTGAAACTGAGCCAGAAAAATCTATTGAATTATTTTTATCATTAGTAGATAAATTTGATAGTAATCCATTAATATATTATTACTTAGGTGTTTGCTTTAGAAAATTAGGTAAACATGATAAAGCTATATATTATTTATGTGAAAGTATAAAAATAGAAAGCGGAATACTTGAAGTTGTAAATGAGCTTGGATTAAATTATGCTTGTATAGGAGAATATAATTTAGCAATACAATATTTTAAAAAAGCTTTTGAAGCTTCAAAAGAAGTTGAAATTTGCACAAACATAATAATGTGTTACTTAAATATTGGTAATATTAAAGAAGCAAAATTACATTTAGAAATTGCAAAAAAATTAAATAGTGAAGATGAAATTGTTAAAAAGATTGAAAAATTATTAGAAAATGAAAAAGATAATTAAATATAGCTTTTAAGGAGGAGTCAAATGTTATTTAAAGATTATAAAATACAAGAATTTGTAAATGAATTAGCTTCAGATGCTCCATCTCCAGGAGGAGGAAGTACTGCAGCATTTGTAGGAGCATTGGCAGGATGCTTGAATAATATGGTATACTCACTTACAATAAATAAAAAGTCATTTGAAATATTAACTGAAGAGAAAAAACAAGAAATGATAAAATTTGAAAATGAATGTAACAATTTTATTTCAAATTGTGTAAATTTTATGGAGGAAGATAGAACTTGTTTCAATAACTTAATGAAATGCTATAAACTCCCTAAAAATACAGATGAAGAAAAAGAGTACAGAAAATCTGAATTAAAAGCTAAAACATATGAAGCTATGATATCACCTCTTAAAGTTTGTAGAGAATGTATTAAATTTTATGAAAATATAGAATTTGCAATAAAATATGGTAATAAAATGCTTATATCAGATGCTGGAGTTTCAGCAAGTTTATTACATTCAGCTATAGAAAGTTCTATAATAAATGTGAAAGTTAATTTAAATTCATTAAAGGATGAGGAATATTTTGATGAAATAAAATTAGAGTTAGAAGATATTTTAAATAAATCTAAGGAATATAAAAATAAAATATTAAAAGATGTAAATAATTATATATTTTCTTAAAATGATTATAGAGTGAAGTTTTAACTTCACTCTATAATCATTTTATCTGGTAAATCATTTAAAGTTTTAAATTCATAACCATCTTGTTGTAAAGATATAATTAAATCTTTCAATATTTTTGTATTTGTATCAGATACAGCATGTAATAACATTATACATCCTGGATGGACACCATTTTTAATTTTTTTCATAGCAAATTCAGGATTTGGTTGATCATTAACTAACCAATCTCTATATGCAAAACTCCAAAAAATTGTTTTGTAACCTAACGCAGATGTTTTATCTAACGAGCTTTTAGAGTATTTTCCCATAGGTGGTCTAAAGAATTTCGGCATATCTTCACCAATAAGTTCTTTGTAAGCTTCATTTACACTATTTATTTCCTCATTAAATTTAGAAACATCTGTTATACTTGCCATTGATGGATGTGTATTTGTATGATTACAAACTAAATGCCCTTCTTTAACCATTCTAGTAACTGTACTAGCATGAGAAGTTATATAAGGTTTAACAACGAAAAAAGCTGCTTTTACATTTAAGGATTTTAATATGTCTAAAATTTCTTCTGTGTTTCCTTTTTCATATCCTTCATCAAATGTTAAATATAATTCTTTTTTTGTTGTATCTCCAACATAAAAAGAATTACTATCTTTTAAAAATGTTGCTGATTCTTTTGGTGCTTCAGGAGTTTTATTTTTTTCTCTAGAAACAAAGTACCAATTAAATTCAGTATTATCATTAGAAGAAAAGGCTAAAGGTGTAGCGCTTACTAATAAAGTTAAAATAAATGAAAAAATAAATAAAAGCTTTTTAAAATGCTTTTTCAATATAAAACCTCCTTTCTTAAAGGTCATAATTAGTATTAGGAAAATTTTAAAAAATAAACATGGTAATATTTAAGATTTAATGATAAAAAATTCAAAAGTTGAAAATTAATATTATGTAGAGTATAATTTATGGGTATAAGTAAAAGTTAGAAAGGAATGTACATAATGAAGTTAGGAATCGTAGGTTTACCGAATGTTGGTAAGAGTACTTTATTTAATGCTATAACAAAGGCAGGAGCGGAGTCAGCAAACTACCCATTCTGTACTATAGAGCCAAATGTTGGAGTAGTTAGTGTCCCAGATAAAAGATTAGATGTATTAGAAAAAATGTATAATACGAAAAGAAAAGTATATACTTCAATAGAATTTTATGATATAGCTGGATTAGTTAAAGGAGCTTCAAAGGGTGAAGGATTAGGAAATAAATTTTTATCACATATAAGAGAAGTAGCTGCTATAGTTCATGTGGTTAGATGTTTTGATGATGGAAATGTTGTTCACGTTGAAGGTTCAGTAGATCCTATAAGAGATATAGAAACAATAAATTTAGAGCTTATATTCTCAGATTTAGAGGTTTTAGAGAGAAGAATGGAAAAGGCTGTTAAGCTTGTAAGATCAGGAGATAAAACAGCTAAAGCTGAATATGAGATAATGGAAAAAGTTAAAGCTCACCTAGAAAATAATTTACCTGTTAGAACTTTAGACGTTAATGAAGATGAAGCAGCATTTATAAAAACTTTATTCTTAATAACATCAAAGCCTGTATTATATGCTTGTAATGTTTCAGAGGACGACGTAGTAAGTGGAAATACTCATAATGAATACGTGAAAAAAGTAGAAGAATATGCTACAAATGAAAATTCAGGTATAGTTATAGTAAGTGCTAAAATAGAAGAAGAACTATCAGGACTTGAAGATGAAGAAAAAGAAGAAATGCTTGGTGAATATGGTTTAAGTGAATCAGGACTTGATCAACTTATAAGAGAAGGTTATAAATTATTAGGACTTATAAGTTATTTAACAGCTGGTGTTCAAGAAGTAAGAGCATGGACTATAAGACAAGGTACTAAAGCACCACAAGCTGCTGGAAAAATTCATTCAGATATTGAAAGAGGATTTATTAGAGCAGAAGTTGTTTCATATGATGACTTAGTAGAATGTGGATCAGAAGCTGCAGCTAAAGAAAAAGGTCTTTTCAGATTAGAAGGTAAAGAGTATGTTATGAAAGACGGAGATGTTGTAAACTTTAGATTTAATGTTTAATAAAATATAACTATAAAAAAAGGTGGATAATATTATCCACCTTTTTTTATAGTTATATTTTAAATTTATGGCGGGAATATGTAGGAATCGAACCTACCTATGACGGTATTAGCGCCACAACTCGGTGTTGAAGACCGGTAAGTACACCAGAACTTATCTATTCCCTTAATAGAACTATTTTATAAAAAATATAATTAAAAGTCAAACTATTGAAAAATATACTTTTAAATGAAGGAAATTAATAATAATTATAGAATAACTATAAATAAATAGCTAAAAATAGAATATAGTAGTTGAAAGTATATAAAAATAAATGTAAAGTATAATAGAGAAAGTGAAAATATGTATTAAAAATAAGTTAAAACAGAATAGTATAAACTGTTAATTAATTTTATATAATTTAGTAGCTTAAATTACAGCAAAAAGAGGAGAATAATATATGGAATTTAAACACATTTCAGTTCTTTTAAATGAATGTTTAGAAGGGTTAAATATAAAAAAGGATGGTAAATATGTTGATTGCACACTAGGTGGAGCTGGACATTCATCTCAAATAATTAAAAGATTAGATAAAGATGGACTTTTAATTGGAATAGATCAAGATAAAGATGCATTAAAAGCTGCATCAAAAAGACTAGAACAATATAATAATAAAATATTAGTTCACAATAACTTTTACAATATAGGTGAGATAATAGATAGTTTAAATATAGGAAATGTAGACGGAATATTAATGGACTTAGGAGTATCATCATATCAATTAGATGAAGGTGAAAGAGGATTTAGCTATATGCAAGATGCACCTTTAGATATGAGAATGAATAGAGATAATGAATTTTCAGCATATAATGTTGTAAATGAATATAGTGAAGAAGAATTATTTAAAATTATAAAAGATTATGGAGAAGAAAAGTTTGCAAAAAGAATTGCTAACTTTATAGTAGAGAGAAGGTCAGAAGGTCCTATAAATACAACTTTAGAATTAGTTGACATAATAAAAAGTGCAATACCAGCGAAAGCTAGAAGAGAGGGACCTCATCCAGCAAAAAGAACTTTTCAAGCAATAAGAATAGAAGTTAATGGAGAATTAAAAATATTAAATAAGGCTATAGAAGATGGAGTTGAAAGATTAAATAAGGGTGGCAGAATGGCTATAATAACATTTCATTCTTTAGAAGATAGAATAGTTAAGTTGAAATTTAGAGATCTTGCAAATCCATGTAAATGTCCTAAAGAGTTTCCTATATGTGTTTGTGGAAAAAAACCAACTGTTAAATTAGTAAGTAGAAAGGCAATAGAGCCAAGCAAAGAAGAAGTTACTGAAAATCCAAGAAGTAGAAGTGCAAAGCTTAGAGTTATTGAAAAGCTATAATTAAAATATTATGTTATAATTTTAAGGGGATGTGAATAAAGTGATAGTGAAGGATTTTGATTATGTTAGAGGGAATACTGCAGTAAAACCTCAAAGAAAATACGATGACATAAAAAAAGATAAGCAAAGAAAGAATCAAAAAAACAATAAAAAGAAAAAATTAGCTACGTTACAAAAAAAGAAAAAAATAAATTCAACTATTCAAGTTGCATTAGTTATATTTGTTTTAGGGGTTGCTACAATTTGGAGAGATACAAAAGTTTATAATTTACAAACACAGGTTGGAAATATAAGTAATGAAATAAAAGTTGTAAACAATGAAAATGAAGCATTAAGGGTAGATTTATTGAAACATTCATCACTTAAAGGAATAGAGGAAAAAGCAAAAAGTAAATTAGGTATGATTCCACCAGCTAAAGCTGATAAGGTAAATATCGATTTATCAAAAGATTGTTTAAATGGACTAGCAAGATAGATTTAAAGAGTTTAAAAAATATTTGGATGCACTTTCAATATTTTAAAGTGCATCCAAAGTGTTTTAGCAATTATACGGAGGAGTTAAAGTGAAAAAAAGAGGCTTTGTTGATAGAGCTCTAACTAGAAAAAGGATTGGAGTCGTTGTAGGTTTTTTAACATTAATATTTGTAGTTTTGACAATTAGATTATCTTATATAATGATTGTTAAAAGACAAGATTATGAAGCAAGAGCTGAAGAACAATGGACAAGCGAAGTTAAGATTGATGCAAGAAGAGGAAGAATATTAGATAGAAATGGATCAGAACTTGCTGTTTCAGCAAATGTATATAGAGTAGATTTTGATTTAAATTCTATAAGAGCATATTTAAAAGATAATGAATTAACAAATAGTCAAATAGCACCTAAAATAGCAGAAGCTCTTAATATGAAAGAAGCTGATGTTTTAAAGAAACTTGAAACTAAATTACCAAGTGGTGCTCCAGCTGGATCAGCAACTTTAGTGAGAAGAATAGAAAAAGACCAAGCTGATAAAGTTAAAGATTTAAAAATACATGGTGTTATAGTTTCACCAGATACAAAGAGATATTATCCAAATAATAATTTTGCAGCTCATCTTTTAGGTAGTACTAATATAGATGGTCAAGGATTAACGGGAGTAGAACTTCAATATAATAAAGAATTATCAGGAATACCAGGAATGAGAATTGCAGAATTAGATAGTAAGAGTAATGATTTACCATATACAATATCAAAATTTGTTCCTCCAGTTGAAGGAAAAGATGTTGTTTTAACTATAGATGAAAATATTCAGTTTTTTGCAGAAAAGGCAGCAGAAAAAGCTTTAAAGGATAATAAGGCAAAAGCAACATCAGTTTTAGTATTTAATCCTAAAAATGGTGAAATATTAGCTATGGCAAATAAGCCAGATTTTAACCCTAATAATCCTTTTGAAGGTGCTGATAAATTTACAGGAAAAACAGAGTATGATAAAGTTCAAAAAATGTGGAGAAATAGACTTGTAAATGATACATTTGAACCAGGTTCAATTTTTAAAGTAATAACGGCAATTGCTGCTATGCAAGAAGGTGTTGTAAAACCAGACGATACATTTGTATGTAACGGAGGTTTAACATTTGGAAAAAGAAAAATAAAATGTTGGAAAACTACAGGACATGGTAAGTTGACATTTCCTGAAATAATTCAAAATTCATGTAACGTAGGATTTATGGAACTTGGTGAAAAGATTGGTAAAGATAAATTATATAAATATATTGATAAATATGGATTTGGTAAAAAAAGCGGTATAGACCTTCCTGGAGAAGCATCAGGAATAATAAAGAATCCTAAAAATATTTCAGCAACAGATTTAGCTACAATATCATTTGGACAAACTAATACTGTAAATTCTGTTCAATATATGTCTGCCTTTAATGCTATTGCAAATGGTGGTACATTAATACAACCTCATATTATGAAAGAAATAACTCATAAAGATGATAGTGGAGTTGAGGTAGTAGATAGAAAGTTTGAGCCAACAGAGAAGGCTGTTTCAGATAAAGAGACTACAGCACAACTTAGACAATACTTAGAAAGAGTTGTTACAGCAGGTTCTGCAAAGGGTACATTTATAGAAGGATATCATATTGGTGGAAAAACTGGTACTGCTCAAAAGGTTAATCCAGAGAATGGTACTTATGAACAAGGCAAATATATATCTTCATTTGTAGGTATGGCTCCAGTTAGTGATCCGAAGATAACAGTTATGATAACAATTGATGAACCAAGTAATGGAGCATATTATGCTGGGGTTGTAACAAGTCCTGTGGCAAAATCTTTATTTACTGATATTTTTAATTATTTAGAAAGTGACTTTTCTAAAGAGAATGATTCAGCTATAATTAGAGATGCTATAATACCAGAAGTAAGAGGTAAAAGTATTGAAGAGGCTAAAAAGATTTTAAAAGATTCAAAGTTAGATTATAATATAGAAGGAAATGGAACAACAGTAAAGAGTGTTAAACCATATCCAGGCTATTCAGTTAAGGAAGGTACTAAGGTAACATTATATACTAATGGAAATGATAATAACAAAGAAGCTGTTATAATGCCTGATGTTAGAGGGTACTCAAAAGATGCTGCATCAAATCTTTTAAAAGGTCTTGGAATATCTGCTATTTTTGAAGGTGAAGGCAAAGTAACTGATCAAAATGTACCTAGTGGAGAATTAATTAATAAGGGAACTAGTGTTAAGTTAACATTAAATTCAGATTATAAAGATTAAATTCTTTAATTGTTATAGCATGTAAGGGTTATCCTTACATGCTATTTTAAAGAGTAAATGTAATTATAGCTAAGTAAAGTGCATATTATTAAAGGAGATGATTAAATGAATTTAGCTAAATTATTAGATGGGTTAAATTATAAATTAATAAAAGGGGATATAGATAGAGAAATAAATAAAATTAACTATGATAGTAGAAAAGTACAAGATAAAGATGTTTTTGTATGTATAAAGGGATTTGAAAGTGATGGACATAAATTTGTAGATAGTGCAATAAAAAAAGGTGCTAAAGTTATTATTTGTCAAGATGATATAAATATAAATGAAGATGTTACAATAATAAAATTTGATGATACAAGAAAAGCACTTGCAAGTATAGGAGCTAATTACTATGGAAGACCTTCTGAAAAATTAGAAATAATAGGTATAACAGGAACTAATGGTAAAACTACAACAGCCTTTATGATAAAAAGTATATTAGAAAGTTTAGGAGAAAAGGTAGGACTTATAGGAACTATTGCTAACTACATAGGGGATAAGCAAATAAAATCAGAAAGAACAACACCAGAATCATTGGAGTTACAAGAATTATTTTGTAATATGGTAAACGAAGGTGTTAAATATTGTGTTATGGAAGTATCTTCACATTCTTTAGAATTAGATAGAGTTTATGGAGTGAAGTTTAAAACTTCAATCTTTACTAATTTAACAAGAGATCATTTAGATTTTCATAAAACATTTGAAAATTACTATAAAGCAAAATATAAATTGTTTGAAAGAACAGAAGTAAGTATAATAAATATAGATGATAAATATGGTAATAGAATAACAAAAGATTTAGAAAAAGAAAATATAAATAATTACTTAACTTACAGTATAAAAAATAATGCTGATATAAAGGCTGAAAATGAAAAGTTAGAAAGTATGGACATAATATTTGATTTAAAAGTTAAAGATGAGAGAGAAAAAAATATTCTACTTCCTATTCCAGGGGAATATAACGTATATAATGCATTAGGGGCTATTGGTGCATGTTATTCACTTGGTATATCATTAGAAAATATAAAAAAAGGATTAAAAGAAATAGTTGTACCAGGTAGATGTGAAAGGGTAGCTAGAAAGTATAATCTTCCATTTGAAATAATAATAGATTATGCACATACTCCAGATGGATTAGAAAATATATTAAAAACTGCAAGACAATTTACTAAAGGAAATTTAATATCAGTATTTGGTTGCGGTGGAGATAGGGATAAAGTCAAGAGACCACAAATGGGAAAAATAGGTGTAGATTATTCAGATATTGCAATAATTACATCAGATAATCCAAGAAGTGAAGAACCTGAATTAATTATAAAAGATGTAATACAAGGAATAGATAAAGATAATTTTATTAAAATAACAAGTAGATACGAAGCTATAGAAAAGGCTATAAATATTGCTAAAAAAGATGATGTAATTGTTATAGCAGGTAAAGGTCATGAAACGTATCAAATTTTAAAAGATAAAACAATTCACTTTGATGAAAGAGAAGTAATAGATGAAATTTTAAAAAAGAACTAGGGGTGTAGTTATTATGGAAATGACATTTGAGGAGTTACTAAAATATAGCGAAGGAGAAATAATTTTAAATAATAAAAATAAAAAATTCAATAAATTATCAACTGATACTAGAAAAATTGAAAAAGATAATATATTTTTAGCATTAAAAGGTGAGAATTTTAATGGAAATAAGTATGTTAAGGAAGCTTTCGAAAAGGGTGCTTCAATAGCTATAGTTGATGAAGTTTTATATAATGAAGAAGAAATAAATGGTATTGTAATTAAAGTTAAAGATACAAAGAAGGCTTTATTAAGCATTGCAAGAGGATATAGAGAAAAGTTAGGAATAAAAGTAGTTGCCATAACAGGGTCTACAGGAAAAACATCTACTAAAGATTTGGTAAGTGCGTTTTTAAGTGGAAAATATAAAGTTTTTAAAACAAAAGGGAATTTTAATAATGAAATAGGACTTCCACTTATGGTATTAGAACTTGATAGTTCAATTGATGTTGCTGTTCTTGAAATGGGAATGAGTAATTTTAATGAAATTCATAATCTTGCCGAATGTGCAAAGCCTGATATTGCTATAATAACTAATATAGGAGTTTCTCATATAGAAAATTTAAAAACTAGAGAAAATATATTAAAAGCGAAGATGGAAATAACTGATTTCTTTAATAAAAATAATATTCTTATATTAAATAGTGAAGATGATATGCTTCAAACTGTTAATAGTAATATGTATGAAATAATAAATATTGGATATAATCAAAATTGTAATTATTTTGCTAAAAATATTAAATTAGATAAAGAAACAACATCTTTTGATTTTAACTATAATGGAGAAATGAATACAATAACATTACCAATGGTAGGTATTCATAACGTTCTAAATGCTTTACTAGGCATTGCTGCATCATATAAATTAGGTTTAATAGTAGATGAAATAAAAGAAGGTCTTAAAAATTTAGAGGCTACATCTATGAGATTAGAATTTATAGAAAATGAATTTGGAATAGAAATAATTAATGATTGTTATAATGCTAGTCCAGATTCTATGAAAGCAGCTCTTGATGTATTAAAAGATAGAGAAGGAAAAAGAAAAATTGCAATACTAGGCACTATGAGAGAATTAGGTGATGAAGCTAATAGATGTCATAAAGAAGTTGGAGAGTATGCAAAAGATAGAGTTGATTTACTTATATCATGTGGTGAACATATAGATGATTTCAAAGAAGGTTTTGAAAAAAATAGAATAAAATTATATAATACAAAGGTAAATTTAATAAACGACTTAAATTCAATTATTAAACCTGGGGATGTAGTATTAGTTAAAGCATCAAGAGGAGAAAAATTCGAAGAAATAGTCGAAAAATTAAAAAATATAAAATAACAACGAAGGAGGTGAACTACTAAAGTAGATTTCTTTAGTAGTAAAGATGGGGGAATTTTTAAGTAGTTTTAGTAGTCCATTTATGGTGTTAGCATTAGCGTTAATATTAGGTTTTGTTATATCAATAGTATTAGGACCAATATTTATACCGATGTTACACAAATTTAAATTTGGCCAAAATATAAGAGAAGAGGGGCCAAAAAGCCATTTTAAAAAAGCTGGTACTCCAACAATGGGAGGAGTCATATTTATAATATCAGTTACAATTGTAATGTTTGTTATGAGATATAAGTTATCAGATGAAGGGATGATAATATTATATTCAATGATAGCCTTTGGTTTTATTGGATTTTTAGATGATATGTTAAAGATAATACACAAAAATAACTTAGGATTAAGAGCATGGCAAAAGATGTTATTACTTTTATTATTTTCAATAGCAATGGCTTATTATAGCTATAATGTTCTTGGAACAAGTATAGTAATTCCGTTCTTAGGAATAGATTTAAACCTTGGAATAATATATATTCCATTTGTGATTTTATATTATGCAGGAGCGACAAATGCTGTAAATCTTACTGATGGATTAGATGGATTAGCTTCAAGTGTTACAGTTATAGTTTTAATATTCTTTAGCATAATGTCTTATAGACAAGGAAATTATCAAATAACAGTATTTTGCGTAGCTTTAATAGGAGCACTTTTAGGCTTCTTAAAATATAATAAATATCCAGCAAAAATATTTATGGGTGATACTGGATCACTAGCATTAGGTGGTGCTGTTGCAAGTATAGCATTACTTTTAAAGAATCCAATCATTCTTGCAATAGTTGGAGGTATATATGTTTTTGAAACTTTATCAGTAATAATACAAGTAGTTTCATTCAAAACAACTGGTAAAAGAGTTTTTAAAATGGCTCCAGTTCATCATCATTTTGAACAATTAGGCTGGTCAGAAAAGAAAGTAGTATTTGTATTTTCATTAGTAACTATTATCCTTTGTATTATAGGAGGTTTATCACTTTAATAATATATAGCGGAGGAAGTTTTGTATGAGAAAATTAAGACCCAAAGGGAAGAGAATGGGTGAAATTGATTATGGTGTGTTTTGTACCATAATATTATTACTTGCTGTTGGGGTTGTAATGGTATATTCAGCAAGTTCTTATTATGCTATGTTTCATAATAATGATAGTATGCATTATTTGAAAAGACAGCTTATATGGAGTGTTTTAGGTGTTGTATCTATGATGATTATGATGTCAGTAGATTATCATAAGCTTAAGAAGATAATACTACCATTAATCCCAATAACTATATTAGCATTATTAGCTGTTTTTGCTTTTCCGGGTGTTAATGGAGCAAAAAGATGGATTCAACTTGGACCACTTTCATTTCAACCTTCAGAACTTGCAAAATATGTAGTTGTACTTTATTTAGCAATGTTTTTAGAAAGAAAAGGAGATTATGTAAAAAGTCTAAAAAAAGGTGTAATTCCTTGCTTTTTAATTGCTGGTATATTTGCAGGTTTAGTACTTGCTGAGAAAAATTTAAGTATAGCTTCAGTTATTATGATTGTTACGTTTATCATGGTATATTCATCAGGTGCTAGAAATCAGCATATGTTTGGCCTTGTTATGCCAACTTTAGGAGCGGCGGCAGCAGCATTTGCATTTTTAGAACCGTATAGAAGAGCAAGAATGTTAAATTTTATAAATCCTTGGAAGGATCCAGCAGGAAATGGATATCAATTAATACAGTCATTCTATGCATTAGGAGCTGGTGGAGTAACAGGTTTAGGACTTGGGCAATCAAGACAAAAGATGCTTTATATGCCAGAGCCACATAATGACTTTATATTTTCTATAATAGGAGAAGAATTAGGGTTAATAGGTTGTATAGTAATCATATTATTATTTGTTGTATTTGTTTGGAGAGGAATAAGAGTTGCTATAAAAGCTAGGGATACTTTTGGAAGTCTTTTAGCTATAGGAATAACATCCGTTATAGCAGTACAATCTATAATAAATATAGCTGTTGTTACTGGATCAATGCCAGTAACAGGAGTTCCACTACCATTTATAAGTTATGGAGGAACATCCCTTGTAATCAACTTAATAGCTATGGGTATATTACTTAATATATCAAGACAAGTTGAAGGCAAAGAAAAGATTAAGAATATAAATGAAAAAAAGGCTTAGTAGTAATAACACTACTAAGTTTTTTAATGGGCAATATAAAATAATTAATTCCTTGTTAAGAATTTTTTGATGAAAATTTATATGAACAATGGTATTATATTAATGTATATATAAAATATGTGAGGATAGGTAAATGTATGGGAACATCAGAAAATAGATATATAAAAAAAGCTAGACGGAAAAGGATGATAAAGCGAAGTATTTTTATATTAATTTTAATATTAGTTGCATTAGGATTATTTATCACAAAATCAAATATGTTTTTAATAAAGAATATAGAAGTAAGTGGAAATAAATTAATTTCTAAAAATCTTATAGTTGATAAACTTCAAGGTGTTAAGGAAGAAAATATATTTTTTATTAAAAGTAATGATATAAAAACAAAACTTAAATCAGATCCATATATAAATGAAATCTCTATATCAAGAAAGTTTCCATCAACACTTAAAGTTGATATTACAGAAAAGAATGTAGCGTATTATGTAAAATCTAATAACGGATACGATATTATAAGTTCTGATTTTATTTTTTTAGAAAAAGTAAATAATTTGAATGGAAAAAATTTGATAGAAATAACAGGGTTAAACTCTGGAAATGAAACTTTAGGAAGTAAATATATTGATACTAAGGATGATACAAGGTTAGAAGATTTTCTAAAAGAATTGTATAAGATAAAACAAGCAAATACTACAAAACATAATATAACTAATGTTAATGTTTCAAATCTTAATTCAATAATAGTATATTTTGGTACTACTGAAGTAAGGATTGGAAATGGAGATGATTTAGTTAAAAAAATGAATGATGCTCTAAATATTTTAAGTGGGTTAAAAGAACAAAAAGTTGATATGAAAAATGGATATATAGATGTAAGTTTTGAAGGAGCTCCTGTAATTAGAGAGAGAAAATAGAGGAGGTTATATATAAATGAAGAAATCAGTTTCACAGATTTCTATTGCTGCTGTATGTGCTATATTAGGATTTTTATTAGCATATCAGTTTAAAATATTAAAAATAAATAATGAAACAGGAATAGACAGTTACAATAAAAGTGATATAATTGCAGAAATTGATAGTTTAAAGAAGGAAAAGGAAGAACTTCAAAAGAAAAATAATTCATTAGGAGAAGAATTGAAAAATTTAGAAGAATCAGCTTCAAAAGAAGGTAATGTTGGGAAAGAAATAAAAAACCAATTAGATTCAGCTAGGATGCAATTAGGGCTTGTAGATGTAAAAGGACCAGGAGTTACTATAAAGATAACTCCAAAGACATCAATATTTGGAAGTAATACAGAAGAAATGGGGAGAGGGATTACTGAAGAAGAATTAGTACATATTATTAATTTACTTTGGTATTCAAAGGCTGAGGCAATTTCAGTAAATGGATACAGGATAACTCCACAAACTGGTATAAAAAATTCAAGTAATTATATATGGATTGGAAGTGCTGGTAAAGTTAGTCCTAAGGAACCTATAACAATAAAAGCAATAGGGGATAAGGCAAGGTTAAATGTTGGATTGAATTTTCCGGGGTCTTTAGATTTTGGAGCACTTCAAAATTATAATTGTGAGGTTGAACAAAGTGATAATATAATTATAGATAAAACAACTCAAACTATAAAAAGTGATTATTTAAAACCAGTTGAAAAAAAGGAGGAGAAATAATGGTACCATTTATAGGACTATTAATAGGTATAGTATTTGGCTTTATATTTGATATAAATATTCCAGATAAGCTTTCACCGTATATGTCTGTTGCTATATTGGCGTGCTTAGATTCTGTCTTTGGAGCAATAAGAGCTAATCTATCAAATAGTTTTCAAGCTGATATATTTATTTCAGGTTTTTTTGGAAATTCTTTATTGGCTGCTGGTTTAGCATATCTTGGAGATAAGCTTGGAATACCTATTTATATTGCAGCAGTAATAGTATTTGGTGGAAGAATATTTAATAATTTCGCAATAATACGAAGATTACTGATAGAAAAACTTAGATCAAGACATAGCGAGAAAAAGGTATGAAAATAAAGGGCGGATTTATAGTTTTTATTGCAGCTATATTTTTAGGTATGCTCATATCGTTTAATATAAACTTTAATCAAATAATAGAAAGGAATTTAAGCTTAAGTGCAAAACAATATAAAGATGCAATAAATGAAAAGAGAGATTTATATAAAGAGGTTGAAAGCTTAAGAGAAAATAATATTAAAACTCAAGAAACTATAAATAAATATAAGTATGATGATAAAAAACAAGATAAAATATTAGATAGTATGAAATTACAGCTTAAAGATTATAGTATGATAACAGGACTTACAGAAGTTCAAGGTCCAGGACTTTTAATAAAAATAAATGATGGAAATATTGATTTAAATAAGGATACAGATTTTGAAACTAAATCAAAAATATTTCATGATAATGATATGGCATTAGTTTTGAATGATTTAAGAAAAGCAGGGGCAGAAGCTATAAGTATAAATAATCATAGAGTTACACCAGGTAGTGGTGTTATATGTAATTGGGCTTTTTTGGGTTTTGGGGATGAAACAACAGAATATGCACCATTTTACATATATGCAATAGGAGATCCAGAAGTTATGAAAACTTCTTTATTAGAGGAAGGAAGTCATATTAGAGAACTTATGATTAGACAATTATCAGTTAATATAGAAATAAAAGAAAATATAGTTATGCCAGCTACATCTAAGATAATGCACAATGAATATATGAAGGAATATGTAGCTAATTGATAAAAAATATGAAATATATAAAAAAATATATATAAATTAGAGGAATTTGAAAATAAATGAAGAATAATATTATTTAGGGTAGAAACTATTAATTAAGGAGGCTTTTATGAGTATTAAGAAAAATATAGAAACCATAGAAAATAATTTACCTAAAAGCGTAAAATTATTAGCAGTTTCTAAAACTAGAACTATAGAAGAAATGGAAGAGGCTTATGATTTTGGATTAAGAGATTTTGCTGAAAATAAAGTTCAAGAATTAATTAGAAAAGAAGAGGTATTTCATAAAGATGTAAGATGGCATCTTATAGGTAACTTGCAAACTAATAAAGTTAAATATATTGTAGGCAAGGTACATTTAATTCATTCCCTTTCAAGTATTAAGCTTTTAGAAAAAATAGAAGAATTATTTGGAAAAAGCAATGTTGTAGCTAATACTTTAATCCAAATAAATATAGGAAGGGAAGAAAGTAAAACAGGGATTTTACTTGAAAATTTAGAAGAGCTTATAGAGAAAATTGAAGAATGTAAATTTGTGAAAGTTAAGGGTATAATGGTTATCATTCCAAAAGGAAATGATGAAAGTAATAGGTATTATTTTAAGCAAACTTATGATATATTTTCAAAATTAAAAGAAAGATCTTTTAATAATATAAATATGGAAATATTATCAATGGGGATGACACATGATTATAAAATAGCAATAGAAGAAGGTTCTAATATGATTCGTATAGGAACTGGAATATTTGGAGAAAGAAATTATAATATTTAGGAGGAATTTTTATGGCAAATATGATATCAAAGATGAAAAATATTTTAGGTTTTGGAGATTTTGATGAAGATTTTGATGATGATGGATTTGCAGATGAAATCGAAGAAATAGATGAGGATGTTACTGAAACAGATGAGAATATTTCAGCACCTGCAGTATCAGGAAAGAGATCAAACAAGGTTGTAAATATTCATACTTCAGCATCAGCTAAAGTTTTAATAACAAAACCTACTGCATATGAAGAAGCTATGGAAATATGTGATGCTATAAGAAATAGAAGAATAGTAGTAGTTAATACAACTAATCTTGATATAAGAACAGCTCAAAGATTGTTAGATTTTATTGGTGGTTCTTGTTATGCATTACATGGAGATATACAAGAAATAGAAAAAAGAGTATATTTACTATCACCTTCAAATGTTGAGGTAACTAGTGAGTTAAAAAGTGAGTTAACTTCAAAAGCTTTATTTAATTGGTCTAAATAATAGGAGGATATTATATGCAAAGCTTTTTAGTTAATTTTATTAACTCCCTTTTTCGTATAATAGAATTAGCCATTATTTTAGAATGTATATTATCTTGGGTTATAAGAGATAGAAATAATGGAATAATGAGTATTATAACAAGTTTTACAGATCCTATTTTGAAGCCATTTCGAATGATACAATATAAATTTTTAGGAAATTTACCAATTGATTTATCACCTATATTTGCAATTATTATATTAGATTTAATAAGACCAATAATTTTATCAATATTGTTAAGCGTTTTTTAGTATGAATAAAGAAACTATAATTAAAAAATTTATAGGTGAAGATAAAAATAAAGCAATAAATTTATATGAAAAAATGATAATTTCATATAATAGAGATATTCCTATGTTTGGAAGTGAATTTTATACTCCAAACATATGGAAATTTTTTTGTGATGAAGAAAAGATAAATGGATTAAAGGTTGAAAGTGAAGGAGTTTTTGAAGATTCCGAAAGACGTATGATATGTTTTAATAACAACTTTTATTTACCTTTTCCAATAGCTCTTCTTAAGATAACAGTAAACACGAAATTTAATAAAGTATTTCATAATCAATATTTAGGTAGTATACTATCATTAGGATTAGAAAGAAATAAGATTGGTGATTTAATAGTTAAAGATAATACTTGTTATGTTGTAGTTCATGAAGATATAAAAGATTATATAATATCTAATTTAATTCAAATAGGAAAAGCAAAATGTAATGTAGAAGAAGTTGACAAAACTACAAATGAAGTAACTTATAATTTTGAAAATATTACAATAAATATTTCATCTATGAGAATAGATTCTGTAGTTGCAAAGCTTATAAATAAATCAAGAAATATAGCTCAAAGTATGATTGATGAGGGTTTAGTACTTGTAAATTATTCTACAGTAAGAGATAAAAGTTTTGAGGTAAAAAGGGAAGATAGAATAACTATAAGAAAATATGGAAAGTACATACTTGGGGAATGTACTGGATATACAAAGAGTGGAAAATGTAAAATAGATATAAAAAAATATACATAGTAGAGGTGTGAAAATAATGAAATTAACTCCAATGGATATAAATAATAAGGAATTTAAGAGGGGTCTTAGAGGATATATTCCAGATGAAGTAGATGAATTTTTAGATGAAGTTGTTGATAATTATGAAGAACTATATAAAGAAAATTCAAAGCTTAAAGAAAAGTTAGAAATTTTAGAAGAACAAATAGAACATTATGCTAAAATTGAATCAACTATTCAAAACACTTTAGTTTTAGCTCAAAATGCTGCAGATCAAGCAAAAGAAAGTGCACAAAAAGAGGCCGAACTTATAGTTAAGAATGCAAATGAAACAGCACAAAGAATAGTAGATAAAGCACACAATGATGTTATTCAAATAAATGATGAATTTGATAGAGTAAAACAGGAATTTATTAAGTTTAGAGCTAAGTTTAGAAATTTTATGAATACACAATTAGAAACTTTTGATGATTTAGAGAAAGATATAAATAAAAATTATTCAATTACAAATACAATAGAAGATTTAGATATTAAAGATGTTAATTATAACGAGGAAATAGTTGATAATGTAGTTGAAGGGGTTTCATCAAGTGAATTAGATGAGATAAAAAGTTTTTTTGCAAATAAAGAAGAATAAAAAACGGCATTACTTTGTAATGCCGACTTTTTTATATATTGATATAGTTGAGTAAAAGTATACTATATATTATAATTGTTAAGTAATAAAGTTTTAGGAGAATTTTAAAATGGATGAATTAATATATAGCATAACAAATGAAGAAAAGAACATTAGAATTGATAAATTTCTTTTAACAAAATTAGAAGGAAAATCAAGAAGTTTTATTCAAGGATTAATAGAACGTGAAAAAGTATTGGTAAATGATAAAAAAATAAAAAGTAATTATAAATTAAAAGAAAATGATAAAATAAAGGTAATTGTTGAGGAACCAAAAGAATTAGCTGTTGAATCAGAAAACATCCCATTAGATATAATTTATGAAGATAAAGATGTAATAGTAGTAAATAAACCAAAAGGAATGGTTGTCCATCCAGCTCCAGGGAATTATACAGGAACCCTAGTTAATGCATTATTATATCATTGCAAAGATTTATCAAGTATTAATGGAATTATAAGGCCAGGTATAGTTCATAGAATAGATAAAGATACTACTGGTATACTTGTAATTGCAAAAAATGATGATGCTCATAATAAATTATCAGAACAATTAAAAGAACATTCTATGAAAAGAGAATACTATGCATTGGTTGAAGGTAGAATGAAGCAAAATGAAGGAACAATAGATAAGCCTTTAGCTAGATCTAAGAGAGATAGATTAAAAATAGCAATATGTAAAGATGGTAAAAGAGCAGTGACACATTATGAAGTTATAGAAAGATTTAGAAATTCTACATTAGTAAAGTGTGTTTTAGAAACTGGAAGAACTCATCAAATTAGAGTTCATATGGCATCTATTGGATACCCACTTGTTGGAGATCCTACATATGGTTTTAAAAAAGGTAAATTTAAAACTGAAGGGCAAATGTTACATGCTAAAACATTAGGATTTATTCATCCTTCAACTTCAGAATATATGGAGTTTTCATCAGAGCTTCCAGAAAATTATAAAGTGTTATTAAATAATTTAAGAAAAGATAATGTATAGGAGGATAAAAATGAAATTAAAAGCAAACTTATTAGATGATAAGGCTATAAAGAGAAGTTTAATAAGAATTTCACATGAGATAATTGAAAAAAATAAAGGCGTAGATGATTTAGTTTTAATAGGTATAAAAAGAAGAGGATATCCTTTAGCTAAAAGAATATCTAACTTCATAAAAGATATTGAAGGAATAGAATTACCTGTTGGTTCAGTTGACATAACTTTATATAGAGATGATTTAAGCAAAGATAATGAAAGTCCAGAGTTAAAGAGTATTGATTTAGGTGTTGATATAAAAGATAAGAGAGTAATAATAGTTGATGACGTATTATACACTTGTAGAACAGCAAGAGCAGCTATGGATGCAATAATAGATGTGGAAAGACCTAAAGTAATTGAATTAGCAGTTCTTATAGATAGGGGACATAAAGAATTACCTATAAGAGCAGACTTTGTTGGAAAGAATATACCAACATCAAAAGAAGAAGTTGTTGGAGTTAAAATACAAGAAATTGATGGAGAAGATTCAGTAAAAATATATCAAAAAGAAGTTTAATTTAAACTTAAAGGAGCGAATTTAATGGAATACAATTTAATTGCAACTACAACCTTTGGAATAGAAGGAGTAACTGCAAAAGAACTTAAGGCTTTAGGATATGAAGGGTTAAAGACAGAAAATGGTAAAGTTCATTTCCAAGGAGATGAAATGGATATAGCAATAGCAAATATACATTTAAGAACGGCAGATAGAGTTTTAATAAAAATGGCAGAATTTGAAGCAAGAAGTTTTGAAGAGCTATTTCAAGGTACAAAAAAAGTAAATTGGAGCAAAATAATTCCTAAAGATGGAGTTATGCATGTAGTTGGAAAATCTATAAAATCAACTCTTTATAGCGTTCCGGATTGTCAATCTATAGTAAAGAAGGCAATAGTAACTCAAATGAGCGAAGCTTACGGAATAAGTAAATTTAGTGAAGATGGTCCAGTATATAAAATAGAAGTTGCTATATTAAAAGATAAAGTAACTCTTACAATAGATACATCAGGAGCTGGACTTCATAAGAGAGGATATAGAGAACATGCAGGAGCAGCACCTCTTAAAGAAACATTAGCATCAGCAATGGTTTTATTATCAAGATGGAAAGAGGAGTATATATTGATTGATCCATTTTGTGGCTCAGGAACAATACTTATAGAAGCTTGTATGATTATGCAAAATATTGCTCCAGGATTAAATAGAGAGTTTGTATCAGAAAAATGGCCAACAATGCCACCTAATATATATGATCAAGTAAGAAATGGTGCGAGAAAAGCTATAAAAAATAAGCCTTTAAAGCTTATAGGTTATGATATAGATTATAGAGTTTTAAAAGTTGCAAAAGAAAATGCAAAAAAAGCTGGTGTGGATGAATATATAGAGTTTCAAGAGAGAGACTTTAGAGTATTTTCAAATAAACATAAATATGGTTTCATAATATCTAATCCTCCATATGGGGAAAGATTAAGTGACGAAAGAGAAGTAAAAGAGCTTTATAGAATATTTGGAGAATATAAAAAGAAGTATTCAGAATGGGAATTTAATATCCTTACATCATATGAAAATTTTGAAAAGTCATTCAATAGAAAATCAACTAAAAATAGAAAACTTTATAATGGTAAATTAAAATGTTATTATTACCAATATTTTGATAATAGCTTAATAAAAAATCAAGGTGATACTTTGATGCAATGTTTAATATAATGAAAAAGTCTAGAAACTTTAATAAGTTTCTAGACTTTTTATTATTTATTTAAATTAAGTGTTTCAAAATCTTTAGGTTCTACATACATAGTATAGTTAGTATGATAAATAACCATTCCAGGCTTAGCACCGTTTGGTTTCTTTAAATTTTTTACCAAAGTGTAATCTACAGGAACTTTTGATGATGTTTTTGCTTTACTATAAAAAGCAGCAATTACAGCAGCTTCTTCTAATGTATTATCAGGAACTTCATTAGAGCAAACTATTACATGAGATCCAGGAATATCTTTAGTATGTAACCACATAAAATTTTTATTTGCAAATTTAAGGCTTAGATAATCATTTTGTAAATTATTTTTACCTACATATATATCGATATTATCAGAAGATATAAAATGTAGAGGCTTTGACTTAATAATTTTTTTCTTGTTTGATTTTTTAAATTTTAAGTATCCTGTTTCCATAAGTTCATTTTTAATTTCTTCAATTTCATCATAAGAATCAGCATTTATAATATTAGTAAGAACTGAATTTAAATAATTTAATTCAGTTTTATTTTTTTCAAGTTGCACTTTAGCTTCTTCTTCAGCTTTTTTTAATTTATTATATTTTTTATAATATATTTGTATATTTTCAGATGGAGTTTTATTTGGATTTAATTTAATTTTTTCGATAGGTAAATTTTCATCATAAAAGTTTTGCACTTCAACAAATTTATCACCTTTTTTAAAGCTGTATATATAAGAAGTTAATAAATCACCTTTAATTTTAAAATCATCTTTTATTAAACAATCTTTTAATGTTAAATTAAGTATTTTTTCTTTTTTATTGCAACGTTCTATATTTGTATTAATTAATTTTTGTAAGTTTTGAGATCTGCTATGAAGTCTTTCTTGCTTATCTTTTTTAAAATAAAAATCATCTAACATTTTTGATGGATCTTTATAATTTATTTTTCTTAAGTTTTTATAAACATTTAATAAATCTATTGAATAAAAATCTTTAAATAATCCATTTTCATTTATATATATATTAAAATTAATATTATTTTTTAAATTATTAAATAAATTTGTAACAAATTTGTATAACCTTTCTGAAGTTATTGGGTTATAATAATCAATAGTAATATTTAAAAATATTTCCTTGGAAAAGGTTTTACTAATCCCGGTAAATATATTAAAGAATAGATTTTCGTTAACTTCATAAGAGTTAGCATTTATAATATTTTCAAAGTCTTCCTTAGAAAAATTAAATGGATTTAATTTTTGAGATTTTGGTGGATAGATATAAGTAACACCTGGATATAAAACTCTAAAACTATTTATATCAGGAGTAATATGTTTTATTGATTCCATAACTTTAAAGTCACGCTCACGAACTAAAGTTATATTTGAATGTCTTCCCATTATTTCAATAATTAATTGGTACTTGCTATCAAAACCTAACTCATCTCTAGAAGAAATATGAAGAGTTATTATTCTATCATTATCTTTTTGAGTTATGTTTGTTATAGTACCTCCAAGTAAATACTTTCTAAGAACCATTAAATATAATGGAGCTTTAAGAGGGTTATTTTTTTGAGTATTGGTAATATGTAATCTAGCAAATTGTGAAGATGCTGAGATTAATAGTTTAATATTTTTTCTATCTTTTCTTAATGTTAAAATAATTTCATCTTTTTCAGGTTGATTTATTTTATCTATTTTAGAATTTATAATAGAAATTCTTAAATTATCGATTAAGCTGTTTAAAAATATACCGTCTAATGCCACGTTTATCGTCCTTTCTTTTCTTTAATTTAAGGATAGTATAACACCAAATAAAGATAATAATCAATTATATATATTAGTTACAGGAGGAATAGAAATGAAGTTTACAAAGATGCAAGGTATTGGGAATGATTTTATATTTATTGAAGATTTAGATAACAAATTATTAAAAAAAGAAGTTTCAATAGCTAAAAAGCTATGTGATAGACATTTTGGAATAGGTGCAGATGGATTAGTTGTAGTTAGAAAATTAAATAATTTAAATATGAAAATGACTATTATAAACAGTGATGGATCTAGAGCAAATATGTGTGGAAATGCAATAAGATGTTTTGGAAGATATATTTATGATAAAGGATATGTTAAAGATAAAAAGTTTATTGTGGAAACAGATGATGGAAAAAAAGAAATTGAACTTATAAGTGAAGATAATATTATAATTGGAGCTAGAGTTTATATGGGTAAGCCATCATTTAAAGGCGAATTAATTCCATTAAATAATAAAAAAGAATTAATAAAAGAAGAGGTAAATATAAATAATAAGATATATGAGTTAACAACATTATTAATGGGTGTACCACATACTATAGTAATTGATAAAAACAATAATTATGATATTTTAGAAGGAAAGTATATAGAGAAGTTTAGTTATTTTAAAGAAGGAACAAATGTTAATTTTGTTAAAGTAATTGATAGTGATACAATTAAAGTAGATACATGGGAGAGAGGCGCTGGAAGAACTTTAGCTTGTGGTACTGGAACATGTGCATCTGCTGTTGTAACTAATAAATTTGGATTAACTAATAATAAAGTATTAGCAAAGCTACCAGGTGGAGAATTAATTATAGAAGTTTTAGATAATGGTGTTTATATGACGGGGAATGCTGAGTATATATGTAAAGGTGAAACATTATAAATATAGATAAGAGGGAGTTTAATGCATTTATTAAAAAAGGTATCAATCAAAGTACCTATGTATATACTAATTATTTTAAGTTTATCTTTGACATTTATTTCGTGTAATAGTAAATCAAATATAGAAAACTCAAATTTAAATTTGCAACCTATAAACTTAGAAAAAGGTTCTGTGTTATTAGAAAGTAATGGAAAGTATAAAGTTTTTGATTTACAAGAAGATAAATATCATGGGATAAGTAATGATAGGGTTATTATAAATTTTAACAAAGAAAGTGGAACTTATATTTTTGTTAAAGATGGAAAACATTATATTTATTATAAGGGTAAAGAAATTCCAATAAAGGATAGTAATTATAACTTTATAAAAATATCTTATGATGGAAGATATGTTTCTTATATGAGTTATGATAACGGATATAATTTAAAAGTAATTTCTTTAGAAGATGATAAAGAAATAAATATAAAATCTAAGGTTGCTATTTCTGGCAATTTATATGATTTTATAAAAAATGATAAACTTGTCTATTATGGAATTTCAGAAGATAAAATAAATGGAATATTTACTTACGATTTAAAAGAGAATAAAGAAGAACTTTTATACAATCTAAAGTCTGGAGGATATGTAGATTTTCTAAAGGGAGATCTTAATAGTGTATTTGTGTTTCAACAAAAAGCTAATAATGAAAAAATCTTATTAGAAATAAATGCTGAAAATAAGAATATAAATAATATATCAAATAGTTTTAAATCTATAAATGATTTAGAAAAACAAGATAATTCATACTATATATTAGGCGAAGCTTTTGATGATACAAAATCATTATATAAGTTAAAAGATAAAAATATTAAAAAATTAGTATTTTCTTTTCCATCAAGTATAAATATGAAAAAAGGAATTCAGATTTCAAATAGTGGAATATTATTTATTGGAAGTAATTCTTCAGAAGGTAAAGAAGAAGTATTTTCTTATAAGGATAACAGTGTTTCTTTAATAAGTAATAAAGAAGGAAACTATAACTTTATAAATATAAATTAAAGTCTTAATTTTTATTAAGGCTTTTTTATTTTGCTTTGAATATTATATGAAATATTTGGAAAATAATTAAATGAATAATATTAAGGAGGAGATATGAAAAATTTAATTTTAAATATAGATTTAAATTGTGTATACAAAATAGATAAAGATAAGATGATTGAATACAAAATATTACCTTTATATATTGAAAAGGATTATATAAAGGTTGCAACTTATGAAAAAAATAATAATTCAAAAGAGTTTATAGAATTTATATTTAGTAGAAAAGTAGAATTTATTTATTTAAGTAAGGATGATTTTTATGATTTATTTTATATGGTTAAGCCGGACTTAAGCAAATCTTTAGAGGAAAATTTTATAAAATATACTATATCTAAAAAAGGCAGTGATATACATTTTGAGCCTTTTGAAGATTTCGTAAATGTTAGAATAAGAATAGATGGAATCTTAATATTAGTTAGTAAAATAAGAATATGTGATTATAATCAAATATTATCTAGAGTAAAGTTAAATGGAAATATGGATATTGCAGAAAAGAGAAAACCTCAAGATGGAAAAATTGTTGTTAAGTATAATGAAATTTATTTTGATTGCAGAATATCTATAATACCATTAGTATTTGGAGAAAAAATGGTTATAAGAATACTTTATAAAGAAAAATCTGATTATAATATGGAATTACTTAATTTATCAAAAGAACAGTTTAAAAATTTAGAGAAAATTATAAAAGCTAACAATGGAATAGTCATAATAAATGGTCCGACAGGAAGTGGTAAATCTACAACTTTATATTCAATAATTTCAAAAATTAAAGATAATGATATAAATATAACTACCATTGAAGATCCGGTGGAATGTAATCTTAGTGGAATTAATCAAATAAATGTGAATAATAAAATAAATTTAAATTTTGCAAATGGTCTAAGGAGTATATTAAGGCAATATACACACTATAGATTATAAGTCTTGAAAATAAAGGGTTTATATTAAATCGTCAAAAAAATCGTCAAAAATAAATTTTAAAAAATTTTATTAATTGTACAAGCTGCTTTATGATACATTTCATCTGTTACATGAGAATAAGTTCTCATGGTTTGTTCTACATCATGTCCAAGTAGTTTAGCTGCAGTTTTAAAATCAATACCATTTGATATTAAATTAGTTGCATATGTATGTCTTAATTCATGTATTGATATTCCACTTAATTCTCTCAGCTTAGGGTTTAAATATTTGGAGATAGAAGAAGCATTAAAAGGTGCAATTCTTTCAGATAAATTATCTTGTTTAAGTTCTTTTAAATAATCTAATGTTATCCTAGGAATAGGCACAGTTCTATATGAATTAATAGATTTTAATTTTCCAAATCCAGATTTCTTATTTTCTAGTAGTTTCCATTGTTTATTCACACTTAATGTAGATAAATCAAAATCTACATCTTTCCATGTTAATCCTAAAATTTCTCCTAGTCTTAATCCACATGTTCCGGCTATTAAAGCAACAGTATAAAATTTATTTGTTTTAATTTTTTCTAGTAAATTAAAAAGATCTTCAAGTGTTAAGCTTTTTTTAGGGAGTTTTTCATTGATTTTGGGTAATTTAATATCATATATTGGTGAAGATGATATTAAATGTAGTTCAATTAAATAATTAAAAAATCCTTTTAGATTACTTAAATGTTTTTGAATTGAAGATTTCTTTAATCCAGAAATAATAAAATCATCTATAACTCTTTGAATATCATTTTTCTCTATTTTAGTTACTTTTATATTATTTAAAGAAGAAAATTTATATGAGGAATTCCTATAGCTTTTTATAGTATAGTATTCTTTATGTGCACTTGAGTAATTAATATATTCTTCAAATAAATACCCAAATGTTAAGTTAACTTTTGAATTAATTATTGTAGATGGAGTACTTTTTTTTAAGTCTTGTACTAATTTATCTGCAAATGGTTTAGCATCCCTTTTAGTAGAAAACCCTTGTTTAGATTTTTGTTTCCAATTACCTAAATTATCTTTATAAGATATTATAACTTGCCAACCTTTATCCTTCTTTCTATAAGTTACATTATAGTCCATAAAATCACTCCTTATCGAATATATGTTCTTTTAAAATTATAAAATAATCACTAGAAGTCTTGAAGTTTTTCAATTACACCTAGTGGATTAAATCTAATAATATAATTATCTAATTCGTACCAGTTATTATATTTAATTTCATAATAAGTTAAGGCTTCTTGTAAAAAAGATTCTGTTACATTTAAAAAATCAGCTAACTCATACCTATTTCTTAGTCCAATTTTGTATGCGTGAATTATGCTAGTTAACCCAATTAGTTTTTTATAACTCCATCTTCTAGCTATTATTTCTTGCTTTTTATTTGATAAATCAGTTTCGTCTATTATATTTCCATAAGTAGTGTAGTGATGCCCAATTTCTTCAGCAAGTATACACCTACGTTCAGTATTATTTGTTAGCTTTTTATCTATTATTATTCTTCCATTATTATATAAGCCTTTTAAATTATAATTTAAGGATTTTTCTTTTATTTTTAATCCTTCTTTTTCAGCTTCAATGATAAGTTCATCATAAGTCAAAGTAATTACACCCCCTTAAGCTAAGGAATTACCATTCATCATCATCAAATAGTGCATCTATATAATCTTTAATTAATTTAACTTTTTTATCAGTTAAATTTTTATCTTCTAAATGAGCTGCTATAGTTTTTATTTGCTCTTTATTTTTGTCTGTTTCAGTATGTATCTTTTCTTTATGATTTTCATCTTCTATCAATTCTGAAATATTTACGTTTAATGCAGTCGCTATAGATTTTAATGTGTCAAGACTAGCATTATACCTATCATTTTCTATATCAGCTAGATAGCTTCTAGATATATTTGATTTTTTAGCTAGTTCAACTTGTGTAAGTTTATTTTCTTTCCTAAAACTTTTAATTTTTTGACCTATACTCATATAAAAACCTCCTGTCGATTATACCGACTTTATAAGTTAATTATATACCTCACATGTCGGTTTTACAATGCAATTAGTGACGGAAATACAAGTAATAATAAGCAAAATAGAGAATTAGCTCGATAATTTAAATGAATACTAATTTATGCTTAGAAATACTTGGAAACTAATTTTTACAAAATGACGGAAATACAATACAATAAGTGTGTAAGGAGGACGAAGTAATGAAACAAGATATAGCAAAGAGCTTAGGATATGAAATAAAAAAGGCTAGAAAAAAAGCTAAATTAACACAGCAAGATGTAGCTTGTAAAACTCAAATATCTAGAAATTACATTTCAGATATTGAATGTGGAAGGTATGTACCAAGTGTTGATAAGTTAGTGAAACTTTCAAGATTATTAGATATGGATTTGAATTTACTTAAAAATGACGGAAATACAAATCAAATATAAAGTGGATGGAGGCAAAGTAATGGAACAATTCTTAAGGAAAGGAACAAATTTAATTAGAAAACAAGTGATAGAAAATTTATTGCCTATAAACTCTATTGGAGAGGATATAACTTTAAGTGCTAGAGATTTGCACAAGTTTTTAGAAATTAGCGAAAGATTTAGTAAATGGTTTGATAGAATGCTAGGTTATGGATTTTATGAAAATATAGATTTTAGGTCTGTACAAAAAAGTACACAGCTAAATCAATATGGTGGAGAAAAGTTATTAAAGGATTATGAAATAAAAATTGATATGGCAAAAGAAATTTCAATGATACAACGTAGTGAAAAAGGAAAACAAGCTAGACATTATTTTCTACAAGTTGAAAAAGCATGGAATAGTCCAGAAATGATTATGAAAAGAGCTTTAGAGATTGCGAATAAGCAAGTTGAAAATTTAAAGTTTGAAAATATGGAACAGAAGAAATTAATAAAAGAACAAAAACCAAAGGTTCTGTTTGCTGATGCTGTTAGTACAAGTCATACATCAATATTGGTTGGAGAATTAGCTAAATTAATAAAACAAAATGGTGTTGATATTGGAGAACGTAGATTATTTAAATGGCTTAGAGATAACGGATATCTTATAAAACGTAAAGGAACGGATTATAATATGCCAACACAAAAGAGCTTGGATCTTAAAGTTATAGAAACTAAGGAGAGAACAATTAATAATGCGGATGGCAGCATCAGAATCACTAAAACACCTAAGGTTACAGGAAAAGGACAACTATATTTTTTAAATAAGTTTCTAAATTAAGGAGGACAATAATATGAACTATAAATTATTAACTGTTAAAGATTTAGCTGAAAGATGGCAAAAAGATGAAGGAACTATAAGAAGATATGTTAAAGACGGGGTTTTATCACCATGTGAAGGAGTTCCAGGTATGATGTTTAGTCCAGCTTATATATCTAAATTAGAAGGCACTGAATTAGAAAGATTTTCTCCACTGGAAAGAAAAAGACTAGAAAATGAAAGAGATATGTATGAGAAGAAGTATGAAGATATGAAAGTAATTATAACCAATGTATTAATTGAGGTTTCTAAGGTTATAAACATAGCAAAAGAGAATCAATTAAGTAATGCTAATGTATGAAGATAAGTAATTAAAATATGCAAAGTGAGGGGAAGGATAATTAATGCAATTAATGAAGTATCTAATAATATCAATTACAGCTTTATTACAGATAATAACATTTTGTATAGCATCAAGTAAGTATATAGTATCAAACAATAAAAGAGATAAAATTGAATATTTAATAATATCTCTAAGTGGATTAATAGGATTTATATTATTTACTAATCCAGTAGTACTTTTATATTAATTTTTTAGGAGGATTTAAGAATGAATAAAAAGGATTTGTATAAACAAATAGAAGATCTACATCATAATATTGAAAATTATGAAAGTGTAGAAAGTACAGAAGATGATGTAAAAGCTTTAGAAGAAGTAATGGATTTAATAATGCTTGGAGCAGGAGCTTTTACTACAGATGAATTAATAAGTGAACTAATGAAAAGAGAGGGTACATTAGTTTTAGAAAAGGTAATCCAAAACTTAGATGATGGAGCTGTAGGCTAATGAAAGGAGAGTTAAATTATGATAATCAAGGTAGGATAGCCTACACAGAAGGATTTCATAGTAAAACAGGTGAGTTGTGGAGTGATGAAGATTTAGACTATTTAATAAACTGGTATGAAAAAATAAGTGCTGCTGAAATGAGTTTAGCATTAGAAAGACCAGAAGCATCTATAAGGTCTAAAGTTTGTAAATTAAGAAAGAAAGGAGTTATGTAGTAATGATTAAATTTATAAGAAGTCTTTTAGGTTTAGGAATGACTAAAAAAGAAAAGGAAAATTTAATAAAAACTATAACATTGGAGGATTAATTTATGAGAGATATTTTAGAAATTACAATAGATCTTTCAAATATAGTGCAAGATAAGGCAGAAATAACTGGTGAAAATATTAATGATTTAATTCAGATAAAAATAAAGAACCTATCTGTAACCGACCAAAGTAAACAGATAGGATCAAAAGAAATTACTTTTAATAATATATTATCACCAGAAATAGATTTAGACAATGGAGAAGTTATGACATTGGGAATGGAAAAAACAATAAAGGAGTTGTAAGTTATGGATTTACCAGATTGTTCTTATGACTATAGAGAATTAGAAAATGAGGAAATAGAGATAGATACATGTAGTGAATGTGGTTGCAGTATATATCAAGGAGAAGAATATTACGAGATTGGTGGACAAGTTTTATGCTGTGACTGTATTTATTACTTTAAGAAAACAGCAGAACTACAGGAGGTTTAGTAATGGCAGAAGAAAAGAAATTAAATATATTTCAAAAGATACAAATAGCAAGAGTAGAGCTTCAAAAAAAGGATCTTAAAAAAACAGGTCACAATAAGTACTCTAATTATAAATATTTTGAACTAGGAGATTTTCTACCTTATATAAATGAAATTTGCAATAACATAGGACTTTATACCGAATTTAAATATGGTGAAAAAGAATCGTTTCTTTATGTAATAGATTCAGATAATCCAGATATTAAAAGAGAGTGGAGTACACCAGTAGAAGTAGCACAATTAAAAGGATGTAGTACTATACAAAATATTGGAGGAACACAAAGTTTTGCTAGAAGATATTTATATATGATGGCTTTTGAAATAGCAGAATCAGATGTGATAGATTCTGGTGAAATAGATGAGGAAGCAGCATTTGCTAGTCAAAAAATAAGTAAAGCTCATGTATTCACTATAAATAAATTAATAGCAGAAACTAAAACAGATATTAAAAGCTTTTTGACTTGGGCTAATGTTGAGAAAGTTGAAGACATAACAAATGATATGTTTAATGAATGTCTTAAGAGTTTCAAGGAAAAGAAAGCAAAGTTAGAAGAAAAAAAGAAAAAAGACATTGATTTGAAAAAACAACAGGAAGAGCATCAGAAGGAATTAGAACAACATCAAGAAGATTTTGATTTTTAGGAGAGTTGAGAAATGAAAGAGATACAAGTAAATAAACAATTACCAGTAATAACAATGAACTTTGAGGAAGTAAAAGGATCACTTCAAGAAACAATGAAAAAGTATGAAGGGATTATAGTTACAGAAGAAGGCTTAAAGGACTGTAAAGCAACTCAAAAAGATTTAGCAAGTCTTAGAAATAAGATAGATACTTATAGAAAAGATGTTAAAAGAGAAATGGAAGTACCTATAAAAGAATTTGAGAGTAACTGCAAGGAACTTATCAGTCTTATATCAGAGGTGGAGAAACCGATAAAAGAAGGCATAAAAGTTTTTGATAATAAACGTAAAGAAGAAAAGAAACAAAAAGTGTTAGAAATAATTAATGCAGCGATAGAAAATTTTGAAGTAGAAAAAGATTATGCAGATAAATTAGGTTTAAAGGATAACTATTTAAAATTAACTGGAAGTATAAAGAGCATTAAAGAAGATGTTGAAATGAGAGCAATGATGCTTAAAAGAGAACAAGAAGATAAGAAAACAAGAATTAAAATGCTTGAAGTTGCAGTTAAGAATGAAATTGATAGAGTAAATGAAAATATTAATACAAAGTTAGATTATAAGAAATTTGAAGTATATGTATTAAAAGATTATCCATTAGAAAAGATTTTAAATGAAATAAATAAAGAAGCTGACATTATATTAAAAGCAGAAAATAATACTAAGCAAGAAATCAAAGAAGAAAAAGAAGCTATTCAAGTACCTTTAGATTTTTCTAGTAAGAAAGTTGAAGCTTCTAAGAAAGAAATTAAAGAAGATAAATTCTTTGTAGATGTTTATGTAGAACATAATTTTGATATGATCCAATCTTTAAGTAAGTTCTTGAAAGAAAATGGATATAATTACGAGGTTCACAATAAAGGAAAAGTTAAGTAGAAAAAGGTGATTATATGGTAGAAGGTTGGTTAAAACTTTATAGAAGTATAAAAGGGCATTGGCTATGGGAAGATAAGCCATTCAGTAGAGGTCAAGCTTTCATAGACCTTCTACTAATGGTAAACCATAAAGACAATAAAATATTGTTTAACGGAGAATTAATTGAAGTAAAAAGGGGTTCAAGGATAACTTCATTAAGACAATTAGGTGAATCTTGGGGATGGAGTAGAACGAAAGTAAAAAAGTTTTTAGAGCAACTTGAAAGAGACGGAATGATAACTGTAAAAAGTGACAGTAAAAAGACAGTTGTAAGTATTGAAAATTATAGCTTTTATCAAGATAACAAAAGTTCAGAAGTGACAGTAAAAAGCCACGAAAATGACAGTGAAATGACAGAGAAAGACCACATAGATGACAGTGAGGTGACACTGAAAGACACAAACAAGAATGATAAAGAATATATAAAGAATGATATAAGAATTATAAAGAATGAGGAAGAAGGGAAAGAAGATATACCTCAACTTGAACCTCTATCCTTTCCAACTCCGACCTGTAGAAAAATTTATAGCTTATTAGGAGAAAATGCTTATAGGTTTTTTATGAACTCTAATATAGAAGAAAATGAAAAGATTATATCTATAAAAACAGAAAATGATATAGATAAAAAAATAATATCTGGTTATATACCTAGAATAGATTGGCAACTAGATAAAAGAATAGAGGTGATTTGATGAAAATATGTGAAGTTTGTGGCTCTAATCACTTAGTAGAAATTCATCACATAATAAAAAGAAGTCAAGCTCCTGCATTAATAGATTGCAAATATAATTTAATACCATTATGTTGGGAGCACCACAAAGGTAATTATGGAATTCATGGTATATATGGACATGAATTAGACCAGGAGTTAAAGAAAAGATTACAAGATAATTTAAAATTAATGTTTGGAGCAAATATTTATTACACTAAAGAACAAATAAAAGAAAAATTAAATATAAGTTTAAAAGAAGTAGACAAGCTTTTAAAGACTTTATTACCAAAGGATGATAAATATATTGGAGAAGATATTATAAGAGCTTGTATGGGTGGTAAATTAATTCTGTGAGGTGTATATGAATTATGAAGAACAGTACAAAGAGGAAGTGAAATTATTTAATAGCATTTATAACAGATTTAATAACATACAAGAAAATGATGTTGCAGGAGCTTATAGATTAATGTTAGATAGTTTTCAAGCTTACAATAGATGGTCAAAGATTAAATGTGATATTAAGAAAGAATTAGGACGTGGAGAAAAGGCAGCTATAAAAGAAAGGCTAGGTGAAATGTGCAAATATCTTTATGATGTAGGTGTTACTAGCAGAATTATTTGGAAAAGTGCTAAAGAAGATTTAAGAATTAAGGAAGATTATTAATAATAAATATGAGAATGAATTGAATTATAGTTATAACTTTTCATTCTCATATGAAAATCAAATGATAGAAGGTGTGAATATGTTAAAGAGAGGACTTAATATAAGAGTTATTAAGAAGGATGGAAATAGTGGAGTAACTAAATTTATAGGCAAGATTATATTAATTAAGAAAACTTATATAGTTGTTAAGTTAGATAAGTATACAGAATGTTTTAATATAGCAGATATAGTTAATCCTGCTTCAAGTAAATTGCAAATAAAACAAAATAAAGAGTGGGTAGATGTAACTAAAGATATGTTATCAAGCCATATGATTAAAGTAATGTATTTAGAGCCTAACAGAGCATTTGCGACATGCAGGAGATAATTATGGTAGTTATAGAAGGAAAGATAAAAGGAAAAGCAAGACCTAGAGTATGTAGAGGACATGCTTTTACACCTAAAGAAACAGTAGAATATGAAAAGCTAGTAAGAGAGGGTTATGTATTACAAGATGGAAGGTATTTAGAAGGCCCTATAAGAGCTGTTATAACTGCATACTATAAAATACCTAAGTCTTATTCTAAAAAGCGTGTACAAGCTATAAGAGAGGGATTAGAACAACCAGTTAAGAAACCTGATGCAGATAATATAGCAAAAATAATTCTTGATAGCTTAAATAAGATAGCATTCAATGATGATTCTCAAATAATAGAGTTGATAGTTTTAAAAAAGTATACCGAAGAAAATGAAAGAGTTGAATTAATGATTGAATCAACGAGAAAATAATAATTCGCAGTATGGGGAAAATGTGAAGAAAGAAGGTAAATAGATGTTACAGATACTAGAACTTTTTGGAGGAATAGGATCACCAAGAAAAGCATTAATAAATCTAGGAGTTCCAGTAAAAGCAATAGATTATGTTGAAATAGATGAAAAAGCAGTAAGAAGTTATAACGAAATATTCAAAAAGGATTTAGAATATAAAACTCAATCAGTAGTTGGATATAATTTAAAGCCTGATATTTTAATACATGGTTCACCATGTCAAGATTTCAGTATAGCAGGAAAACAAAAGGGTGCAGATGAAGGTTCAGAAACTAGAAGTAGTTTAATGTGGGAAACACTTAACATTATAAAACAAATGGGGGTATGGAAGCCTAGAGTAGTTATTTGGGAAAATGTTAAAAATGTCTTATCAAAACATATGCGACATAACTTTAATAGATATTTAAGTGAAATGGAGAAACTAGGTTATACAAATAATTTTGAAGTTTTAAATGCTATTAATTTTGGATTACCACAAAGCAGAGAAAGAGTCTTTACAATATCAATGTTGGATGGGACTTTATTTAATTTTAATACGTTAGAAAAAACTAAAGCACCACATATAAAAGAATTTTTGGAGGAAACAAAAGAAGAAAAATATATAGTAACACAACCTAGTATGATTAAAAAAATAAATAATAATAACGGAAGTTTTGGTGGGCGTGTAAAAGTTATAGAAGATTTTTGTACAACTATTACAACAAAGCAAATGAGGTGTCCTAATAGTGGAGTTGTAGATTTAGGCAATGGAGTATATAGATATTTAACCGAAAGAGAATGTTGGAGATTACAAGGTTATTCAGATGAAGATTTTAATGCAGCTTTAAAAGCACATCCAGGGAAAAAGGGAAAGTTGAATGGAGCGTTATATAAACAAGCAGGTAATTCTATTCCAGTAACAATTTTTGAAAGTATATTTAAGCAACTATTAAATATTTAGTTCATAATAGCAAGATTAAGCGACCATTTTGCTGACATTAGCAATATGGTAGAAGAAGCCAAGGTGGAGAAATGATAGAAGGACAAATAAGTATATTTGATAAACCAAAAATAAAGTTATTAAAGGATTGGACAAAATTACATCCTAAGTTAACTAAAAATAGCATACATGAGGTTTTCTTAGAAAGAGAGAACTACTGCATTATCTTAATAGATAAAACATTCTATGGAGTTTATAAAAAAGATACAAGAAGGTGTTAAATATGATAGATGGACAAACTAGTATATTTGATTTTAATATGCTTAGTGGTGAAGAAAAACATATTAAAGTGCCATATAAACAAATGGTAATAATTTTAGAAGCTCTTGAAAATTTTAAGAAAGATATAGAATCATTTGAACCAGATAGTGTAGTAAATAAAATGAGGTTTAAAGATAAATTAGAAGAAGTTAATTACTTAATAGAAGTTATAGAAACAGGAGCAGAATATAATTTTCATAAAAGAATGGAAAGATGTAAAAGTAAGAAAGAAAAATCAGATGATGCTGGAATAGATGCTTTAAGTGCAGCAGTTATTTTAAAAGAAAATAAAAAGGAGGACAAGAATGATAGATAAGAATTTATTTAAGAAAACAGAATATTTACTTAGAAATTACAATAAATCAATTATTAAAATAAAAATGATAAAAGAAGATATAAGAATTATTAAAACATCATATGAAGGTTGTGGAGCTATAGGATATGAAGAAAAAACAGGACTAACAAATAAATTTAATAGTTCTGTAGAAAATGAAATAATAAATAGAGAAAAGAAGTTAAATAAATTAAAAGAAGAATTAGAATATGAAGAAAGATTAAAAAATAGAATTGATGCAGCAATAGAGAGTTTACAGACACAAGAAGAAAAAGACTTAATAAGACTTAGGTATATAAATAGTCCAAGAATAAGTTGGGGAAATGTTGCTAGGCATTTAAGATACAATAAAGATTATTGTAGAAAAGAATTAGCACCTAATGCAATTAAACAGATAACAGATTTTATATTTTATAATCCAGGAATACAGGAAAGAATTAATATATAATTTACCCCCACATTACCCCCAATTTACACCCGACATACACCCAAAAACTTGTGTTAGAATATAGATGTGGGCAGATTGAAGTCAGTTCATTACGCAATCCTCCTGTTTTCATATTAGGCAGGGATTAAATTCCCTGCAACGTGGAAGGACAAGTGTTAATATGAATGTGCAAATCATTCACCTTCCTCTCATAAGTTCCCCTTTATAATTAAATAGGACTAATAGTAGGGATTACAAGTGCTATTAGTAAGTTTACTAAAGAATCTAGTTTAGGCTAGGTTCTTTTTAATTGAAGAAATATATGGTAATATTGTAATTGATTTAAGGGGGAAATTATGAAAAAAGAAACTATAGAAAAAAAATTAAGTTATATTTTAACTACTTTTATGGTTCCTATAATTATAGGAAGTATAACGTCTTATATTACTTTTAAAATGGATAAACCTAAAGAATATTTAATTAGAGAATCATTTGATCTAGAAAAATTAGATGTTAAGAAGTATTTCCCATTAGAGATTGGGAATTATTGGATATATTCAAGAGATATGAACTTCGCTACTGAAAATGGCAATAAAAAAATAAAGGATAAAGTAAAAGTAGAGGTTATTAATCATTATAAAAATGATGATAATGAATTATTTGTAATGAAAGGTGAACCTTTATTAGAAGAAGAAGCTAAAAAAGCGAATGAAATGGTTTATGGTTATATAATTATTTCTAATAAAGTTATTAAAGTACCTAGTTATAAAATTAATCAATTTGTAGAAAAATTTAAGAATAAAGAAGATATCTATTTAGATGATACAGAGAGATTAAACATAGAATATGAATTTCCTTTATATAATGGACAAAGATACGGTGAATTTAGTCAACTTTTTAGGAAAGATGCCAAAAATATAAGTTATGTTACTAAACTTGTTCCTTACAGAAAAAAGGTTGGAGAAAATATTATGGATATAGGAATCTATAATATAGATAATTTGCATAATTCTGGAGATGAACAAAAAAGTTTTACTCCATATTTAGGAATTACTGAAATGAGTTATGAACACAGGGGAACAACTGATAAATATCTTATAGATTTAAAAGAATATAAATTAAAAGAAGATTAATGTGAGGTGGTGATTATTGGCAAGGGCACCAAATGAAAAAGTAAATAAAGCTTACGAATTATTTAAAGAAGGATATAAGCTTAAAGATATAGCAAATAAATTAGAAGTTGCAGAAGGAACGGTTAGAAGTTGGAAGAAAAGATATAACTGGGAAAGTGCAACGCAACGTAAAAATAAATGCAACGTTGCAAAAGAAAGTAAGCGAAATAATACTATAAAAAAAGATATTAAAGAGCCTATTGTAGAAGAAGTAAAAGATGTATTAGAAAATACTGAGCTTACTGATAAGCAAAGGCTTTTTTGTATTTATTATATAAAGTATTTTAATGCAGCTAAGGCTTATAAGAAAGCCTATGAATGTAGTTACGAATCAGCATTATCTAACGGGTATAGATTGATGGAAAATGATAGTATTATAAATGAGATAGAAAAACTTAAAAAGTATAAACTAAACCAAGTAATGTTAAGTGAAGAAGATATATTTCAGAGATACATGGATATAGCATTTAGTGATATAGGAGATTATTTATCTTTTAAAAAAGTTCGTAAGAATAAATGGACTAAGAATAAAGATGGTGAAGATATTCCAGTTATTAATCCAGAAACAGGAGAGCAAGATTACTTTGAATATAATGTTGTAGAACTAAATGATAGTAAAGAGTTAGATACTAGCATATTACAAGAAGTATCAGAGGGGAAAGATGGAGTTAAGATTAAACTTCAAGATAAAATGAAAGCTCTTCAATGGTTAGCAGATCATATTGGAATAGCTACAGAGAAACAGAAAGCAGAAATAAAAGTTTTAGAATCTAAAATAGTAAATAATGAAAAGAGTAAAGAAGATAAGATTGATGAATACTTTGAAAAGTTAGAGGAATGTTTTAAAAATGCTAAATGATTTATACCATAAAAAGCAACAAGAAGTAATGAAGTTTGCAATGACTAATGATTACTTTATGCTTATTAATCATGGAGCTAAAAGAACAGGAAAAACTATTTTAGATAATGATTTATTTTTATATGAGCTTAGGAGAGTTAGAAAGATAGCTAATAGATTAAACATACCTCTTCCACAATATATTCTTGCAGGAGCAGATTTAGGAGCTATACAAAGAAATGTATTAAATGAGCTTACAAATAAATATAATATTGAATTTAAGTTTGATAAACATAACAGATTTATATTATTTGGAGTTCAAGTATGCTGCTTTGGGCATAGCAAAATAAATGACTTAGGTAGAATTAGAGGTATGACTTCATTTGGAGCTTATATAAACGAAGGAACAATGGCTAATGAAGAAGTATTTAATGAAATAAAAGCTAGATGTTCTGGAGAAGGTGCAAGAATATTAATAGATACTAATCCAGACCAACCAGAGCATTGGTTAAAGGTTAATTTTATTGATAAAGCTGATGGCAAAGTAATACAAGCTTATCATTATGAATTAGATGATAATACATTTTTAAGTGAAAGATATAGAGATAACATAAAAGCATCAACACCAACTGGAATGTTTTACGATAGAGATATAAAAGGCTTATGGGTATCGGCAGAAGGAATTGTATATAAAGACTTTAGAAAAGATATTCATTATATAAGTTCTAGTAAGTTGAAAGATATTAATTTTGTAAAATATTTTGCAGGAGTTGACTGGGGATATGATCACTTTGGTTCAATAGTTATTATAGGTAAAGATGATAAAGATAAGTTATATTTATTAAAAGAATATTCTAAGCAATATGAAGAAATAGACTATTGGGTAAAGGTAGGAAAAGAGATTAAAGCTAAGTATGGCAATATAATGTTTTATTGTGATAGTGCAAGACCAGAACATGTTGCGAGATTTAGAAAAGAAGGTTTAAAGGCTAAGAATGCTGATAAATCTAGATTAAGTGGAATAGAATCAGTTGCTAAAAGATTTAAAACTAAGACGTTATTTATAGTTGAAGATAATGTTGATTTGTTTAAGAAAGAGATATTTATGTATGCTTGGAATAAAAAAACAGGTGAACCTATAAAATTATGGGATGATGTTTTAGATGCTCTAAGATATGCAATATATACAGAAAGTAAAGGATCAAGTATAAGAATATTAAAATAGAAAGGAGGAATAATATGTTTGGATTAGGACAACCAGTACTATCAACAGGGCCTATGAATACTATTCAATGGTTATCAGAAGAAATAAATGAATTTCTAAGTTCACCTTCAAGGCAATTAATGATAACTGGAGAAAAGTATTATGAAGTTGATAATGATATATTTCAAAGAAAAATAACTAGACCTACATCTGATGGTGGTAATGAAGAATTAAAGTATAAAGCTAATAATAAACTAGCTCATGCTTTTTATAAAAACTTAATTGACGAAAAAGTTAATTACTTATTAGGGAAAGAATATACCTTAAAATCAGATAATGAAGAATATCTTAATAAAATAAATTGGACTTTAGGTGATGATTTCCTTGATACATTTAATGAGTTAGGATATGAAGCTTCTAATAAAGGGATAGGTTGGTTACATACATTTATCAATGGACAAGGTAAACTTGATTATATGGTTATTCCTAGTGAACAGATAATACCTATATGGGTAGATAGAAGACATAAGGAATTAGATAGATTAATAAGACTTTATGATTTAGTTGTTTATGAAAGTACTAAAAAGAAAACAGTAACTAAGATTGAATTATGGTATCCAGATAAAGTTGAGTACTATATTAAAGATGGAGATAAGATATTATTAGATTCTGAAAAGTATCTTAATGTTGAAGGAAATATAGGACATTATTTAAAAGATGGTTCTTGGGCTGTATGGAATAAGATACCTTTTATTCCTTTTAAAAATAATAGAATAGAGATTGGAGATATTAAGTTTATTAAATCTCTTATAGATAATTATGATTTAAGTAGAAGTGATGTAGCTAACTTTATTGAAGAAGTTAAGAATTTAATATTTGTTCTTAAAGGATACGGTGGAGAAGATTTAGGAGAATTTATGGATAACCTAAATTATTATAGAGCATTAGTATTAGATGAGGATGGAGATGCTTCAACCTTAAATCCAACAATGGATGTAGAAGCAATAAAAATACATTATGAACAATTAAAAAGAGATATTAATGAGTGTGGTCAAGGGGTAAACAAAGACTTAGATAAGTTTGGAAGTTCTCCAAGTGGTATATCATTAAAATTTTTATATAGTGGAATAGATTTAAAGTGTAACTCTTTAGAAGTTTTATTTAAGAAAGCTTTTAAGGAGTTATTATATTTTATAAATATTTATTTATCTGAAAGTAATCAAGGATCATATAAAGATGTACCAGTAGAATTAATATTTAATAAGAATATAAAGATTAATGAAACTGAAACAATAACGAATTGTATAAATAGTAAAGGCGTAATTAGCAATAGAACTATTATAGCTAATCATCCTTGGGTTAAAGATCCAGTAGAAGAACAAAATCAAATAGATAAAGAGAATGAAGAATTTGGAGTAAATTTTGATAAAGTACCAGTAGGTGAAGGTAATGAAGAATAGTGAATACTGGGAAAAAAGAATAGCTAAGAATACTTGGAATATCTATAATGATTTAGAGCAAAAGAATAAAGCTTTATTAGAAATATATCAAGAAGCAAGTGCAAGTATTAGTGATGAACTTTATATATTAGCTGAAAAGATGAAAACAGCAACTCCAATGCTTTCAGATATGCATAAGTTTAATAGGCTTACTAAATTACAAGAGAATATAAATTCTATAATTAAAGAGCTTGGAAATAATTTAGAGAGCTTTGGTAAGAAGAATATGTATGAAGGATTTATCAATAATTATAAAGCTGTTATGGAAGCATTAGGTCAAATTGATTTTGCTATGCCTAATAGAAAATTAATGGATCAGTTATTAAATAAACCATGGTTAGGTAGTAATTTTTCAGAAAGACTATGGAAGAATACAAAAGTATTAGCTATGAATCTTAATGATATTCTTACTAATGGATTAGTTCAAGGGAAGACAATAACAGAAATGGCTATACAATTAAATAATAGAATGAATAAAGGATTTAATGTAGCTCATAGATTAGTTAGAACTGAAACAATGCATTATTTAAATGAAAGTTCTATTCAAGCGTATAAAGATGCTAAGTGTGAAAAGGTACAGTATTGGGCAGCATCAGATGAAAGGGTTTGTGCTAGATGTGGTACTATGCATGGTAATATATATAACATTAATGATAGACCGATATTACCACTTCATGCAAATTGTAGGTGCACATATTTACCAGTTATAGATATAAATATATAGGCATAATAGAGACTGTAAGGCTCTATTATACTGAAATATTTGGAGGGTAGATTGGTTCACTTTCTTTGTCCCATAAATACTTATCAAAGTAATTAGTATTTGCTAGGTTACTAGAACCAATATATTTCCATCCACTTTGTATAAAACTTTTAAATATATCCTCCCTCTCTTTATTTGACATACTTTGAAATGCTATTTTATAAATAAACATCTTAAATCACCTCTTTATTCTATTATATCATTACTCAAATAAATATAAGTAATCAATAAAGTCTTAGAAATAAGGCTTTTTTTATTTTGCCTTTTTTCTTACTTTATAGGCGTAAAAGAATAAAGGTAAGAACCACATTACAAGAGCAACACTTGTAAAAAGCGTAAATGGAGGGATATATAAATGAATTTTGAAGAATTATTAAAGGCTAAAGGTTTAAATGATGAACAAATTAAATCAGTTATAGGAGCTATGAAAAAAGAAAAAATTTATACTACTAATCTTGAAAATATAGAAGATAGGTATAACAAACTTAAAGGTAAAAAAGAAGATTTAGAAGAACAACTTAATACTGCCAATAACACTATTAAAGACCTTAAAAAGAACAATGCTGACAATGAGGAACTTCAAAAGACTATTAAGCAGCATGAAGATACTATTAAGACACAAAAGGCAGAATATGAAAAAAATGTAAGAAATTTAACTTTAGATAGTGCTATTAGTAGTGCATTAACTAAGGCTAAAGCAAAACATTCTGATTTACTAGCATCTAAAATTGATAGAGATAAGTTAGTAATAAATGAAGATGGGACTGTAACTGGATTAGATGAACAACTTAAAGGGTTTAAAGAAACTTATAAAGATTTATTCGAGGTAACTCTTGGGGGAGGTACACCACCTAATCCAGATACTAAACCAAGTAAAACAACAATAACAAAGGAAGATTTCTTAAAAATGGATTTTTACGAGCAAAATAAGTTTGCTAATGATAATCCAGAGCAATATGCAGAAATAATGAAATAGAAAGTGAGGAATAATATATGCCAAATAGTTTATTAAATGTAAAAGTTATGGGAGAAGTGCTAGGAGCAACTCTTCCATCCAAATTAAAATTTGCACCATTAGCCAACGTAGATAGTACTTTAACTAAAGTTGCAGGAGATACAATAGTTGTAGGAAAATACGGTTATATTGGTGAAGCAGTAAAAGTAGCACCAGGAGAGCAAATTCCAATTTCAGATTTAAGTATGACAAGCCAAGAGGTAACAGTAGCTAAGGCTGGTAAAGGTATTAAAATACTTGATGAAGATGTAGTTATTAGAGGAGAAGAAGTAGTTAATGAAGGAAAATCACAATTATTAAAAGCTATTTCAGATAAAATTGATAGTGATTGTTTAGTTGCATTACAATCTACAAAAATAAGTGTAGACAAGTCAACAGCTGAAATTGATTATGAAGCCATAGTTGATGCAAAAGGAGCTTTTAATGATGAAGAAGATGAATCAGCAATATTATTTATAGCACCTAAACAAAAAGTAAAATTATTAAAAGATAAAGACTTCATTAGACCAACTCAAATGGGGGATGAAAGAATGATTAAAGGTGTTATAGGAGAATATGGTGGATGTCAAGTAGTTGTATCTAAGAAAGTAAAAGCTAAAGCAGGAAAATATGAAAATATTGTTGTTAAACCTGGAGCACTTGGAATCAAATTAGCTAAGAATGTTAAAGTAGAAGAAGATAGATATGCAGGAAAGGCAACATCTGAATACTATTCAACTGAACACTATGTTGCTTACTTAAAAGATGAATCTAAATGCGTAAAACTTATAACTAAGCAAGAAGCTTCAGCATAAGAGTAGATATTTAAATCTACTCTTATTTTTATAGGTGATAATATGAATAAGATTGAATTACTAGAAAAAATACAAAGAAGAAGTAAATCAGCAGCTAAACAAGATGATAGATTAGTTTTAGATTTAATTGATGAAACACAGGAGGAAATAAAAGAATTTACTCATAGAGAAGATATTCCTCCTAGTTTGGAAGGTTCTTTAATAGAACTGGTAGTTACTAAGTGTAATAGATTAGGAACAGAAGGTATAAGTTCAGAGAGTTTTAGTGGTATATCTACAAGTTATGAAAAAGGATTTCCAAAGAGTATAGAAAAGAAACTTAAAAAATGCAGAAAACTTCCGAGGTGATAATATGAGCATTAATAGTAATACAAAATCTGTAACTTTGCAGGTTGAAAAAACTATTAGATCTAAAACTGGAGCTATAAAAAGTGAATGGCAAGATGTAAAAACTATAGAAATATCTATATATAAAACAGATAGCACAATGAATACTACAAATGCAAGATATAACGAAAGTAGTCATATAGGATTAACAAGCGAAGAAAATATTATAAGAGGTAAACATAGATTAAAAGATAATGAAACTATTTATAATATTGAAGATGTTACTTCTGGAAGATTAAATGTTTTATTGTTGAAGGTGATTGAAAATGTCTAATGATAATAATGCATTTAAATCTAGTATAGATAAAGCAATGTTAGAAGTAATATTAAAAACAGAAGTTAATGTTAGAAAAGCTACTTTAATTATAGAAAGAAGAGCAAGGCAAAATTGTCCAGTAGATTTAGGTATATTAAGAGCAAGTATAGGTTCTGATTCTGAAATTACAGCAGGAGAAATAATTGGTTATGTAGGTTGTAATTCTGAATATGCTCCATATGTTCATCAAGGAACAGGTATATATGCTAAAGATGGTAATGGAAGAAAAACACCATGGAAATATGTTGTTAAAGCAGGAAAGTACAAAGGGGGACATATAACTAAAGGGCAAAGACCACAACCATTTTTAGAAAATGCTAGAGATCAAAGTAAAGGTTTAGTAGAAACAATATTAGGGGGAATAGGTTAATGGAAGAAGTTTTAGTAACCTACTTAAATTCAGATAAAAAATTAACTGAATTAATAGGAAAAGATTCTATATATCCAGGATTTACAACAGATATAACAAGACCTTCTATAGCATATAGAATGAAAAGAATATCAGAAGGGCCAGTTAAAGAAAATCAAGTTACATTAGATATTATATGTAATGATTATGATTTATGTTTAGAAATTGAAAAGCAAATTATTAATTTAATGCATTTTGATATAAACGAACCTAACAAAATAATAGAAAATATATCATTTAGGGGCAGCCTTGCAGGAGGTGGCCCTTTATTTGATGATGCGATACAAATGTGGGAAGATAATATAATTTTTATAATAAAATGGAGGTACTTATAATATGGAACATAAGACAGAAGATGTGCTATTAGGAGCAGGAGAAGTTTACATGTATGAATTTACAGGTAAAGCTATTCAAGAACATGGAGAAATAGAAACAGACGAACATAATGTAGGTTATTGTTCTGGAGGTTTTAAATTTGAATATAAACCTAAGAAATATGAAGTTAAAAATCAATATGGAAAGATAGTTAAAACTGCTATCACAGAAGAAGAAATAACATGTAAAACAGGTATTTTAACATGGAATTTAGATAAATTAGAATTACTATCTACTGCTAAAATAAAAGCAGATAAGTCTAAGAAAACTAGAACATTAACATTTGGTGGAGGTGTATCATTAAAGAATGTATTAATAAGATTCGTTCATGAAAAAGATAATGGTAAGAAGATAAGATTCACTATGATTGGCCAAGGTGGAAATGGATTTGCTTTAGATTTTGGAGAAAAGGAAGTAACTATAGATGCAGAATTACAAGCAATCGAATATGTTAAGAACTTCTTAGCTTCTATAGAAGAAGAATTATCAGAAGAAGAAGCTCAAAAAGTAAAAGAATAATTTTAAAGGAGAATATTAAATATGATAGATTTAGATTTTTATACAACAAGAACAATAGATTTTAAACTAGGTGGGGAAATGGTAAGAGTACAAGAACCACCTGCAAAATTAATAAAGAAAATGACTGCTTTAGAAAAAATAAAAGATGAAGAAAAGCTATTAGACAGACAATATGAAATAGTTGTAGATATATTAAATAATAATACTTCTAGTAAAAAATTTACTAAAGAAATGGTAGAAAACTACCCACAAAGCATGATTAATGCAATTATAACAGAAGTAACTAAGTTAATGGGAGAAATAGAAAACTCCCCAAACTAAAGCTGCCCATTCCAGATGGTGAAATAGGAAAAGCCATATTTAATAAATATTTTCCTACTGATGAATGGGAACAAAATTATATAACAGAAACAGCAGATATTAAAAGTATAAGTGATTATGCAAGGTTAAGCTTTATAGAAGTTTTAAACCTTCCATATTCACTTTTTTTATTGTATAGAAAAGATGCCTGGATAAATGGATTAAAACAAGATGAAAAGGGCCGAGAGTTCTTAGAAAACTTATGGAGATTACAACAAACTAAGGCAGATAAAAATGCAATAAATGATTTTAGATCTGGAGAAAGGAGGTAACTATGGTAGGTGGAATAAGTTTAGCTCCTTTAGTAACACAAATAAGAGTAAACCTAGATGGATTTAAAAATCAAATGACAGCAGCTAAGAATTTAGGTGTACAAAAAGCAGATGAAATAAGCAGAAGCTTTGATAAGATAACTAAAAGTGGAGAAACATTTTCTAAAATTGGATCTAAGTTAACAAGCCATGTAACATTGCCTTTAGTTGGATTAGGTGCAGCAGCTATTAAGGTTGGTATGGGTTTTGAAGCTCAAATGGATAAAGTTGCAGCTATATCTGGAGCAACTGGAGAAGATTTTAAAAAGTTAAAAGCAAAAGCAGAAGAAATGGGAGCGAAAACTAAGTTTAGTGCAGCAGAAGCAGGAGAAGGCCTAGAATATATGGCTATGGCAGGTTGGAAAACTGGAGATATGCTTAATGGTATAGAACCAATTTTAAATCTAGCTATAGCATCTGGTGAAGAATTAGGAACTACATCAGATATAGTAACTGATGCATTAACTGCATTTGGACTTCAAGCAAAAGATGCAGGTATGTTTTCTGATGTATTAGCTGCTGCAAGTAGTAACGCTAACACTAATGTTGGTATGATGGGTGAAACATTTAAATATGCAGCACCAGTTGCAGGAAGTTTAGGTTATACAGTTAAAGATACTGCACTAGCAATAGGACTTATGGCCAATTCTGGTATTAAAGCATCACAAGCAGGTACATCATTAAGAGCTGGACTAACTAACTTAGTTAATCCAAGTAAGAAAATGGCTAAAGCTATGAAGAAATATGGAATTTCAATTAAAGATAGTAATGGTCATATGAAGTCATTCAAACAACTTATGGTTGATCTAAGAAAAAAATTAGGTCATCTTGATAAAGCTACACAAGCAGCAGTAGTTAGTACAATATTTGGTAAAGAAGCTATGTCGGGTTGGTTATCTATAATAAATGCATCAAGTTCTGATTTTGATAAACTTTCTGGAGCTATAGATAATTCGCAAGGTGCTACTCAAAAAATGGCAGATACTATGAGTAAAAATGCAAAAGGATCTATTGCTGAAATGAAATCAGCTTTAGAAGAATCTTGTATTAAAGTATTTGAAGTTTTAGCACCAAGTATAACAGATATAGCTAATAAGATTAGTGATTTAGCTAATAAATTTAGTGCATTATCACCAGAAACACAAAAGATGATAGTTAAAATGGCATTAGCAGCAGCAGCTACAGGCCCACTAATGAAAGGATTTGGTGGAGTATTAACTGGAGCAGGTAAACTTAAAGATGGTATAGGAATATTAAATGCATTTTTTAAAAAAGGTGAAGGTGGAGTTTCTAAATTTTCTAAAGCATTAAAAATGGGCCAAAAAGGAGCTACCTTTTTTGGTAAAGGAGTTAAAAAAATAGTTGATCCTTTAGGACTAACTAATAAAGCTATGGCCAAAACAGGAAAGGGAGCTACATTTTTAGGTAGAAAAGCAAAATTATTAGGAACTCAACTATTAAAACTTAAAGGGCCAATACAAGCAGTAGGAAGTAAATTAAGTTTTTTAAAAATACCATTTACTGCTACAGGTAAAGTATTTAGTAAATTTGGATCATTAGCAAGTAAAACAGGTGGTAAAGTATTAAAAGCATTTAGTAAAATGTCAGTTTTAGTGCCTGGTCCAGTTAAAGCTATGGGTGCTAAAGTTGGTGGTATTTTTGTTAAATTAGGTGGAACTATTGTTGGAAAAATGGGAAGCATTGTTGGAAGTGTTGTTGGTAGTATGGGAAGTTCGGCTGCATCACTTTTAGGATTTGCAGGACCAGTAGGAATAGTTGTTGGAATAATTGCTGCAATGGCTTTAGCATTTGCTACTAATTTTGGTGGATGTAGAGATACAGTCGCAAGTATTATGAGTAGTATTTCTAGTATTATCGGAACAGTAACTGCTGCAATAAAAGTTGTATGGGCAGAATGGGGAACTTACATTATGACTTTTATAAGTGCTATCTGGTCAAATATAGAAGTTATATTTAGAACTGCATTTAATATTATTGCAGATGTATTTAAAATATTTGCTGCTTTATTCAAAGGAGATTGGCAAGGAGTTTGGAATGGCGTAAAAGATATATTTAAAAATGTATGGCATATGATAGGAACTTTACTTAAAAACTTCTTAAACATAATTATAATGCTTATAGTTGGAGTAGGTGGAAAATTATTAAGTGCAGCAAGAAGTGCTTTTATGTTTATACTTCATGGATTTAAAGCTGTATGGGCCATGATAACAAGTTGGTTAAGTCAAGCAGTACATCATCCAGTTAGGACTATTAAAGGAATAGGATCAGCTTTATATAATGCAGGTTGTTCTATATTTAGATCATTATGGGATGGTATAAAATCTGTTTGGGGTGGTATCTGTAATTGGGTTGTAGATAAAGTAAATTGGATAAAAAATAAAGTTGCTTTTTGGAAAAAATCCAATGATTCAATGCAAAAAACAGATGGATCACACTATAATGGCCTTGATTATGTGCCATGGGATGGCTATATAGCAAGATTACACAAAGGTGAAAGAGTATTAACAGCAGAAGAAAATGCAGCTTTTTCATCTGGACAAGGTAACGGAACTACAATTAACTTTAATGGTACTTATGGATTTAATAATAAGAATGATATTGATTATTTCTTAAATCAAGCAGCTTTAAAATTGAAGGGGGTAAGATAGATAATGATTGTAAATGATATAGATATTTTAACTAAATACAATGCTATTCTTACTGAAAGAAATATACAAGCATGTGAGATAGTAACATTTAATGATTGGTTAGATAATTCATTAGATCCAGTCAAATTAGCACCAGAAAAAAGCAAATATTCTTCTATAAATATTAAGTTATATATAGAAGGAAAAAACGAAAATGAAATTTTAACTAAAATAAGTGAGATTTTAAATATCTGTAAAAGTGGAACTATTAAATTTAAGGATATTAATTATTCGTATAACTTCTTTATAGAAACACATGAGGAAGAATTAATAGCTGATTTTGCTTATACTATTGAACTAACTTTAAAATCAACTTATAAATTTTTAAATGAAAATAAAGTTTCTTTTACTGATTATACTAAAAATATCAATATGCAAGGTAATGTAAAAGTTCCTTGCATAGTTGAGATTATACCAACTATTGATTTAATTGACTTAACTATTAATGGTTTGGCCAATGATCCAATAATAATAAAAAATTTAAAACAAGGTAAAAAAATAATATTAAATGGTGAAGATGGAACTGTTACACAGGAAGGGAAAAATAAATTTTCCGATACTGATATGTGGGAGTTCCCTTTTTTATTACCAGGAACAAACATAATTAAGTTAAATAAAAATAGTTGTAATATTACAATAAAATATAAACCAAGATTTTTATAGAAAGAAGGAATTTTTAATGGAAAATGAAGCAAAGGTAACAAGCACAATAACAGAAACTACAAATTTAACTGGAGTAGTTGAAGTAGAAAAGGATGGAATGAAACAGCAAGTTATGAATATGAATTGCTCCTTAAAAGAGAATGACGTGGCTAATATACAAACTTATGTAATTAACATGGATTTATTTAAAGCTAATTCTACTTTAGTTGCAGCAGAAGTACAAAAGTTTAGAACAAAAGCTACAGAAGTAGCTAAGGGATTAAATTGTTTTGTATTTTAATTTAAGAGCTTACATTATGTAGGCTCTTTTTATATTAAATAAATTTAAGAAAGAAGGATTTAAAGATGGCAAAATTAACAAATAAAGAAATAATAGAAAAAGTGGGTATGTTAGGAGAAATAAGCAATAGAAAGTTACCAGTTAAGGTTAGTTATGCAATAGGCAAAAATATTGGAAAAATAGAAAGTGAATTAAAGCACTACAATAAAGAAAGACAAAAAATATTAGAAGAATGCTGTTTAAAAGATGAAGATGGAAATCTTAAAGTAGAAGATGGCAACTATGCTATAGATCCAAATAAATTAGAACAATGGAATAAGGATATACAAGATTTACAAGAAATTATTGTTGAAATTGATGTACATACTTTTAGTATTGATATGTTAAATGGTTATGATATGACTGCAAGCGAAATGATGTGTATCGATTTTATGATAGAAGAATAATTAAAACATCAATCTTAAAAGAAAGGGGGTTAATGTTTGTTACAATTATTAGATTTAAACAAAAATAAAATAGCAGGATTAACAGAATATAAAGATTTATGTATAGAAAGTGTTCTAAAAACTGGCGATAAAACACTTTCTTTTTTATATTCTAATAAATCTAAATATTATGATGAAATAGTAGAAGAAAGTTATATAATAACTAAAACAAATGAGTATGTAGTTAAAGAGAAAAATTTACAGAGTAATTATACTACCTTTATATGCAAACTTAATGTAGAAGATATAGAAGGTAAAGAATGGGATAGATTTGAGAGTGTAGAGCAAACAATAATAAATGCTTTAAATTTAGGGATAGTAGGAACTGGTTGGACAATAGGAAAAACTGAATGTGATATAAAAAAGAAAAGAACTATAAGAGTAACTAATTGTTCAAGTTGGGATATTATCCAACAAATAAAAAAGACTTATAGAGTAGAAATAGAATTTGACACTATAAATAAAAAGATTAATTTATATGAACACATAGGTACAGATAAAGGCACTTATTTTGTAGATAGTTTAAATTTAAAATCACTTAATGTACAAGCAAATTCCTATGATTATGTTACAAGGATAATTCCAGTAGGAAAAGATGGAATAACTATTGAAGATATTAATAATGGTAAGAAATATGTTGAGAACTATCAATATACAAATAAGATAAAAACACTTATTTGGAAAGATGAAAGATATACAATAAAAGAAAATTTAAAAAATGATGCTATTGCTAAATTAGATGAAATTAGTAAACCTTATAGAGCTTATAGTTTAGAATTAATAAACTTAGCAAAACTAAATGATAAATATAAAGATGTTTTAGATTATAGCTTAGGAGATACTATAACTATTTTAAGCAAAGAAAATAATATTAAAGAAAAGCAAAGAATAGTAAAGCTAAAAGAATATCCGCAGGATCATACTAGAGATACAGTTGAAATTGCTAATACTATCTTAAGATTTGAGGATATACAGCAAGAGAACCAAGAAACTACAGATACAGTAAATAATATTACAACAGATAATGGAACTATAGACGGAAGTACAATAGATGGAATAGAAACTAATCAGATAAAAGATTTTAAAGTGAATGTTTTAGAAGCTGCTGAAATACATGTTATAAAAGGTGATATACAAGATTTAAATGTAGCAGTGTTAAAAGCTGGTCAAGCTATTCTTACTAAAGTAGATACATCTAAATTAAATGCTTTAGAATCTAAATTACAACATGCTTTAATTGGGAAAGCAGATGTAAATGAACTTAATGTAGCAGTAGAAAGAGTTGGAATTTTAGAAGGTAAATCACTTAGTGTAGAAAATCAACTTGCGGGTAATCTTACAGCAAAGAATTTTAAAGCTAATTCTATAACTGCAGGTAGTGGAATAATAGCAGAAGGTGCTATAGGATCAGCACAAATAAGTTCTTTAAGTGTAAATAAATTAGAAGCAGGAGATATAACTACTAGTAAACATAAAATTGTTAGTGCAGATGGAACTGTAGAAATAGTAGGAAATCAAATACTTATAAATAGAAATAATGTTAATAGAGTTATTTTAGGAGAATATAGAAAACAAGATAATACAACAGATTATGGATTACTAATAAGAGCAAAAGATGGAAAGACTATAATGCTTGATAGTGAAGGAGTTCATAATGCAGGTATTACAGATGGAGCTATAAATAATAATAAGGTAGCTGATAATGCAAATATATCAGGAAATAAATTAGATATAAATTCTGTTATTAGGGAAGTTAATAATAAAGGTACTGAAACTATTAAAGGTACTAAGGTTACTGTAGGGGATAGAACTTTAGATGTAGAGTTATCTACACAAAAGAATACTATCACAGAACATGGAAAAGAATTAAGTAATCAAAAAGCTACAATAAATGCTTTAGATAATGCTATTAAATTAAAGGTAGATAATCAAACATTTACTCAATCTACTACAGTTATAAATAATAATATTAATAAAGCTAAGGAAGATGCTATAACCACAGCTAATAACAATACTACAAATATTATTAATAATTTGCAGATTGGTGATAGAAACTTAGCTTTTAAAACTGATTCAGAAAGTGTACAAGTTGGTAATAACACAGTTAATCAAACTCAATCAATGTATGAATTAAACATTGAAGAATTAAAAGGAAAGAAAATTACAATTTCTTTTGATTGGAGTGTTGATGGTGAAAATATTAGTGGAACTTTTTATACTCAATTAAATAATACACCTTGGACAAATTTTACGGATACAGTTACAGTATCAAATTTAAATAAAAAAGGGCATATTACAAAAACAATTAATATTCCTAATGAAATTTCTGCTACTTCAATTATGTGTAGAAAAGATAATTTTATAGGAACTTTAAAAATAAGAAAGCTAAAAATTGTAATTGGAAATAAAATAGGAGATTGGACACCAGCTCCAGAAGATGTACAAGCTTATGCTGATTCTAAGAAAAATGAAGCAATTAAAACTGCTAGTATAGATGCAAATAATAAGGCTAATAATGCTTTAAATAGTGCTAAAGAATTTACTACAGCACAAATAACAACAACTAATAGTAATTTAAGTAAAGCAACAAGTGAAATTAATATACTTAAAAATCAAATATCGACTAAAGTAAGCCAAAGTGATATTGATAAAACTGTAAATAATATTCAAATTGGTGGGAGAAATTTAATATTATATAGTAAAGATTTAAAAAATAAAAATTATTATTTTTTAGGTTCTAATAATACTAAGGAGATTATAAATATTAAATCACCATTAGGAATAAATGATAAAGCAATTAAACTTACAACTTCAAAATCAACTAATAATGAAATTTTCCGTTTACATTATGTAGTAAAAATAACTGGTGTTTATACTTTTTCTTGTTGGTATAAATCAGCAACAAATAATAATCAACAAGTACATTTTGATATTTGTGACCAAGTGGCAAATAATCAAAATTGTATTGCTACACAAGAATGGAAAAAACTAATTATAACTTCTACGGTTAGCAGATGTGATGAAACATATCATTTTGTAGATATAGAAGTTGCTAAAGGAAATTCAGTAATAATATATAACCCTAAACTAGAAATAGGAACTAAAGCTACGGATTGGACTGCTGCTCCAGAAGATACAGAACAATTAATAGTAGATAATATTAAAGTAATTACAGATAAAATTAATGATGTATCTACTAAATTTATACAAGCTAAAGATAGTTTACAAGCTAGTGTTAATAGCTTAAATAGTACAACACAAACTATAACAACTAATTTAACTAATTCTACTAATGATTTAAGCAATAAAATAAACATAGCTAAAAATGATGCTATTAACAATTCTAAGAGTTATGCTGATATTAAAAAGAATGAAGCTATTTCAAGTGCTAATTCTCATGCAGATTCGGTTGCTATAAATAAAGCAAATGAAGCACTTAATAATGCTAGGACTTATACTAATGCACAAATAACAACAGTAAATACAAGAGTTAGTAATGCAGAAAGTAGTATTAACATACTTAAAAATCAAATATCGACTAAAGTAAGCCAAAGTGATATTGATAAAACTGTAAATAATATTGAATTTGGTGGAGTAAACTTACTTTCAAATACTTTTGAATTTGAAAATTTAAGTAATTGGAGTTTGTCAAAAGGTCCAGGTCAAAATGGAGATATTAATCTTATTGATGATCCTATATTTAGGAATGTAATTCATATTGTAAAGCCTAATTCTCAAAGTTGGTTTGTTTTAGGTAATTATCCTATAAGAACCCCTAATAATAAATTTGAGGTAGGAAAGGAATATACAATTTCGTTCATGGCAAAGGCTAATGGAAATTTAAATATGTTCGTTGCATTTATGGATGGTAATGGAACAAACTCAGTAGGTTGCAATTTACAAATGGCTCTAAATACTGGTTGGAATTATTATAAAGGTACATTTAAAGCATCTGATACTGGGAATACGCCTGAATTATATATAACAATGGATACAGGGGAGATTTGGATAACAAAAATCAAGCTATCTGAAGGTAACAAAGATGCTGGTTGGTCAATTTGTCCGTTTGATATAAATCAAAAAATAAAAGATAATATAACAACAGTAACAACTAAAATATCTAATGTAGAAAGTAATTTAATTCAAAAAACAAATAATATAAATGCAGAAGTTAGTAGTGTTCAAAGCATATTAAATACAAAAGCAGATGGAAGTACAGTAAGTTCTATGCAAAGTCAATTAGCTAGTATAAATATAGGTTTAGATGGTATTAAAAACGAAGTAGCTAAAAAGACAGATAAAGGATCTATTATATCAGCTATAAACCAAAGTGCAGAAGAAATAAAAATAGATGCTTCAAAAATTAAGATAAATGGATTAACAACATTCGCTAGTAGAACAGGATTAAAAGCTATACAAATAGAAAGTAATAATATACTTTTTTATGATTGGGAAGGTAGCGAAAGAAAAGATATTATAGGTCAAATTTATTCTACTAGAACTAATGGAGATGCTAGAAAACCTGGTATAGCAATAGGACATAAAAAGAATTCAACCTTTGATATAGTTTATCAAGATGGAAATAATAATACATCTTTTATGACTTTTGATAAAAATAATATACTAGGTAATAAAGTTCCTATAACAATAAATGAAGATATTGCTCTAAATGCTTCTTTATTATATCTTTCAACATCTAAGATAAATGATATTTACGAATCACAAGAAGGTTACTTCTGTATAGAAGCAAAGCATGGAGTTCAAATTACAGATGTCGATACTAAAAATATTACAGCACTTTTAGGTCCAGATAGAACATCATTTGCAAAGTGGAATCAAAATTATTATTATGCTGAATTTTTCCCTGGTGAATGTAGATTAGGAACCGGAAGTGGTAAAAGCTATGCTAATTTTTTCTCTGGTGGATTTGCTCTTAGAAGTGGTAATGGTGAAGCGTATTTGTGGGCAGATGCAGGTTCTTCAGATATATGGACAAAAAGAGGAGTAAACCTTAGAATACAAGGTAGCTTAAGCGTCAATGGTTCTAAAAACAGAATAGTTGAAACTATGTATGGTGATTTAACATTAAATGCAATAGAAAGTACAGAATGTTGGTTCACAGATATACTTATAGAGCAAAGCAGAACAGATTCTAATGGAGATTGTATAATATGGTTTGATAATAAGTTTTTACAAACTGTAAATACAAGGTATAAATATAAAATTGATGTAACTCCTATAGGTGAATTTGCTAGTAATGGTAAGTTAACATATGTAAGAGTAGTAGAAAAAACAGAGAAGTATTTTAAAGTTAGAGGAACACCAAACACATTATTTGATTGGACTATAACAGCAAAACAAAAAGGTTATGAAAGAGATAGGTTAGAAGTATTAAAGGCTAGTTAATTCTAGTCTTTTTTTATTTTATAAATTAGGAAGGTGAGGAAAAAATGATATGAATGTAGATATTACAGTTTTAGTTGGATTTGCATCAACAATACTAGGAATTGCAATTGGAATAATAAAAGCTAAAAGAGATAGCGATAAAGAAACTAGAGAAGATGCAGTTAAAGATACAACAGCTATAGTAAAACTTGATTACATTAGTAAAGGTGTTGATGATATAAGGCTCGATATAAAGGCTCAAGATAGAAAAATACAAGATATTGTAATAGACATAACTAAACTTAAAGAAAGCACTAAATCAGCACATCATAGATTAGATACTATAGAAGAAAATTTAAAATAATTAAGAAAGAAGGAATTAAAATGGATAAGATTTTAGAACCAATATTAGGAGCAATAGCTATAGGTATTACAGGAATATTAGTAGCAGTAATTAAAAGTGTAGGAGATGTAGCAATAGAATATATAGTAAAGAAAAAGCAAGTAGTAGAACAAAGATTGCAGTTAGATAAGCATATAGAAGAAATAGAAACTGCAAAACAAATATGGAACATTGTAGAAGAAAAATACAGAATTACAGATAATATAAAAGACTTAGCAAAGAGTAAAGCTGATATGTTTGATAAATTATTATTAGAAAAAATACCTTATTTAACTAAAGATCAAGTAAAAATGTTAAGACAAGCAATAGCAGGTGAAATAAACAAAGGTAAAGCTATGCTAAATGAAGATAACTTAAAGCAACAAGCAACAGAATTAGTAAATAAAAATAATGATTTAGAAATAGAAAATACAGCACTTAAAAATAAATTAGCTGCAATATCAAATTATGTACCAACAGAGCAACAATAATAGTTGCTCTTTTTTATATTTAAATTTAAGTAGAAAGAAGGAATTAGAATGAAAATTGTATTAAGAGGTGGACATTCTCCAAATTGTAAGGGAGCTATAGGTTATTTAGATGAACAAGTATGTGTAAGAAACTTAGCTAGAAAAGTATCTGATATACTAAAAGAAAATGGTCATACAGTATATTTAGTAGAAAGTAATGAATATGATGTTAATGCAGATTTAAGAAAGGGAGTTGATAAAGCTAATTCAGTAAATGCAGATTTATTTTTCTCAATACACATGAATGCGAGTAATGGATTAGGACATGGTACAGAAGCTTGGGTTTATAATGCAAGTGGGATTGTATATAAAATTGGAGAAAGATTCTGTAGTAATTATGCAAAGTTAGGATATATAAATAGAGGGGTTAAAACATCACATGGATTATATGAAGTAAGAAGAACTTCATGCCCAGCATTAATATTTGAAACAATGTTTTGTGATAATAAAAAAGATAAAGAATTATGGGATAAAAATACTTTAGCAGATTTAGCACTAGGAATTGCAAATGCTGTTGATTCAGAAATAAATACTTCAAAATCAAATAATTCATCACATAATTATAATAAATCTTCAAATAATAGTGGCTTAGTTTCACAACATGGTAAGTGTACTGTTATTGTAGATAAATTAATGATAAGAGAGAAACCTTCAACAAGTTCAAGAGCAGTAGGTTCTTATACTAAAGGGGAAAGTGTAAATTATGATTACTACGTTGATAGTGAAGGTTATAGATGGATTAGTTGGATTGGTGGTTCAGGAAAGCGTAGATATATGGCTGTAAGAGTTTTAAGCACTAATAAAAGATATGGTAAATGTGTATAGAAAGTAATTTAGGCAGGAGAAATCCTGCCTTTATTTTTATTTATAGGAAAACTTGTCCAGTTAAAAATAATCTTTTATAATAAAAAAAGAACCTCAAGTGTTACAGCACAGGTTCTTTTTGAAATAAATTGGTATACTTTAATAATCATATGTTTATTATATCATGTTATTTTTAAAGTATAAAGGTAATATGAGGTGAATTATATAATGAATGAAGAGAAAAAAACAGTACCTAAGAAGGTTTATTCTTACAGAATAGAAGCTGAAAAAGATTTATTAGAAATTTTTGAATTAGTAAAGGAAAGAATAAATAATGATTTTACTAATCTAGATGAGAGAAGTTTGATTTATAAGGAAGAGAAAACTGGATTAAAGTATTTTTTGGATGTTAGGAATATTACAGAATATAAACAATCAGAAAACAATAGTAAAATTAAAGTATGTGAATGCATATTATACAAATTAAGAAGTGATGATTTTCCATATTTATTTGATACATTAACAGGAAAAAGAACGCCAATTGAGTCAAATGATTCAGATGCAATTATGGAACAGACACATTTCATTGTTATACCAAAGTTAAATATATTAATTAGTGAATATAATCGTTTTGGTGCTTATCCTACCAAATTAGTATTTATTATTCATAAAATATTGGGTCCTTTATACTCAACAGGATTTAAAGTGAAGCATGTGTTAAATACAGAAACTGCATATAGATTAAAGAATATGGAGAATATAGAGACTATATCAATTAGTTGCGGGCATCAAGGTTTAAAAACTATAGGGCATTATATGAAAGTTAATTTTGCTGATGTTATTGATAAAGGATTTAGAGATGCTTCGGACTTAAAATTCAAATTCACAATAAGTGGAAAAGGAGTTGGAGCTAACAGAAAAGATGTTAAATTAACAGATGAGGGAATGTTTAAAAGACTTTGTAATCTTGTATTTAATTCTAAGGATAAGAAAAATTTAGATATACATAGCGCTAAAATTACAGAAAGGAAAGGTAATAAAGAAGTTAAAGAATTGCCTATAGATTTATTTTCAGACTACTTAGTAGGGGAAGTGACTGCGATAAAATTGTCTAATAAAAGTAAATATATAAATTCTGAAGATATGTTCATGAAATTAACAAAATTGTATAATGCTAATAAATTTGAAATCAGCAATTTTGTAAAATTAGAAATAAAATGATTTTAAAATTAAAGAGGTGATATTATGAAATGTTTGATGAGAAAATTAAAATTATCACTTTACTCTAAAAATGGACATAAAAAAATTGGATTAGTAATTTTTCTGATAAGTATGCTAATATTTATTATTATTAAAGATAAGATAAGCGAGAAAAACTTAATAGAATTGGCATCTAGTGATATGTTTAATATATCGGGCGTTTTAGCTGGATTTATATTTACCGGATTAGGTATGATTATAACATCTACTTCAAAAATGATTAAGGATATAAAGGAAACTGATAATTTTTGTGTTGTTAAAAATTATTATAGTGGAACAATAATGTGTTTTTTAATAACAATAATTTTATATTTATTCAAAATGTGTATAATAGGATTAAATATAGGTGAAGTTTGGATTAAGCTATATTTATATTTAATAATTATATCGTTTGTTACAGGGATATTATTTTTCATTATATCATTAAAAATGTTAAATGCTATAATAAATGATTAGTTAAAATAAAAAGATAGCAATAATTAAATTGCTATCTTTTTTATTGGACTTGAATAAGTGATATATTAAATTTGGAAAACTCTAATAACTTTATTGGATAAGTATTAACAGATACATCTTTATTATTAACTATATTTAAAAACTTATTCATCATAAAACAAAAATATACTTATATGTTAAAAATAGAAAGAATTAACATAACGTTTACAAAGTAAATTTAAAATTATGATAAAATATTTTTAAATTTTATCATATATTTAAAAGGGGGATGTATGTTATCGGAGTTTACTCAAATTTTAATATTTATTTTTAATATAATATTATTTATAATAGCGGTAATTATTATAATAAAATGGATAAAAAATAAATAAATTAAAAGGAAATTATTAGTTAAAATTTATTTTTTCTTTATTAAAAATAATAAAAGACCTGAAAGGATTAATTCTTTGTAGGTCTTTTTTATTAGATTAATTAAAATATTATGGATACATAAACGCTATCAAATTACACAGCATATGTATAATTACCATAATCCAATAAATAGATAAATTCTTGCTCTTATAAAATATATAGGCGTAGTTAAAAATAAATGCTGTTGGAACAATAATTAAAATATAATATATACTATAACTATGTAGTCCTGCAAAAATTAAAGATACAATCAACCAATTTAAAAAATCACTTTTTATAAATTTCCCAATTAGTTTTATTATTAATATTAAAATTCCTGTTTCAATTAATGGAGTTAAAATTATAATATCAACAATATTAACTAATAAAGAGTATTCTTCAAGATTAGGCCCACTTATTATTAAATCTGTAATATTAAAAACATTAAAAATAAATGTGAATATTAAATCTGATATCTCGCATAATAGTACAGATAATAAAATGAATTTAAAATCAGATAAATTATTTATTTTCTCTTTAATTGTTTCGAATTTATTCAAATTAATTCCCCCTTACCCGTATACCCAATTATAGCTAATTTCCTAAAATTTACAATCTATTTTTTATTAAATTTAAATGAGTAGTATTAAAAACTTAGCTTAAATTATAAAATAAGAAATGGTATTAATGAAATTATAATATTGATAAAAAATACTATTCTTTAGTAAACATATTTTAATATAATCCTGTTTCTTCATATGTATAGTGTTTTACCTAAAGTATTTATATATTTGATTAATATTTTATTTACAAATTCCTATTTATTGTATGGTAAAATATTCTTGTATTTGTTTATAAAGGAGAGTTCCAAATGAAAAAAATAATATCTTTAATGATAATATGCATAGTTACAGGAGGAATTTTAATCGGATGCTCCAATAAAGAGCAAAAAGAAGTATATTATAATGATAAACATACCTTAGAAACCTTCGGAGAAAATGGTAGATATTGCATGTACAAAATTAATGATAATCTGTCTATAAAAGATAGAAAGAATGATTCAATACTTGCTTTTGATTTAATTGGCTATAAAAATATAAAACCTTATTTATATGCAAGAAGTGAAGATTGTTATATTAAATTAAATTATGATACTTCTAAATCTAAAATTAGTACAGATTTAAGTGATTTTTCTAAAGATGACCAAAAAATATTTAAAGAAATTAATAAAAAATAAAATGTTTTTATATTAATTAAAGGAGAGTACATATGAAGTTATTATAGCTCTTACTTTTAAAAAATACTTAAATTTCATAAAACCCACCCATTAAAATAATTATATATAAAATAACAAAAATTTAAATGATATAAAGTGACATAAATTATAGTAATTAAAGAAAATTTATAATGTATTTTATTATTTATTCTATATTTATAAAATACAAATACCACCTTGATTATATGTAATTTTATGTTATATATTACTTATTGTGGGGGTGTGGAATTGAAAATAACTTATAAAAATAATTTAAAAGATTATAATGATTACTTTGAATTTAATTTAAATAATTTATCTAAGGTAAATAAATTTTTAGTACCTATTATATTTTTAATAGGTATTATTTATGAATGTATAAATTTATACTACTATTATAAGAGTAATAACCTAATTTATTTTGATAGATCATTAAAAAATATTCTTATTTTTAGTATATTAGCTATAATATTTTTAATATTTATCAAGAAAATTCTATGGTTTATTTTTAAATTAGATTTTAAGCTTGCTTTAAAATCCAATAAATCATTATTTAAAGAAAAAAGTATAGAATTAAAAGAAGAATACATTTTATATAAAATATACAATTCTAAATTAAGAGTAATTAAATACGATAAAATAAAGAAAGTAGTTGAAACTGAAGACTGTATATATATAATAAGAAAAGCTGTGGATCAAAGTTATATAAAAACACCAATAATTCCTAAGAATGCTTTTCTTAACAAAGATGAGAAAATGAATTTATTAAACTTATTAGAAAAGAAAATAATAAATGATATCAAATAAATTTAAAGTAAAGTATTCGTATAATAAAAAAAGAACTGTGAGATTTATTCTTGCAGTTCTTTTTTGTTTTCTAATTTGTTTATGTAAGTACAGTAACTTGATAAATGTTACTATGCTTAAATTATGAAATAAGAAATGGTATTATTGCAATCATAATAGTAATAAAAAATAATATTGTTATTAATTCTATTTTTATATAACTCTGTTTCTTCATATATATAATACTTTCCATATAGATATATTTTATACATATTTTATTTACAAATTCCTATTTACGATATGGTAAAATATTCTTGTATATCAATTAAGGGGGATTACTAATGAAAAAAATAATAAGTATTTTGTTAAGTTGTGTTGTAATAACAATATTATTTGCAGGTTGTGGAGGTAAAAATGAAACGCCTAAAGAAATGCAAAAACAAGAAGAAACTGTTTCTAAAAATAAGTTAACTGAATCAGATAAAAATCTTCTTAAAAAATCATATTATGATTTTGATAGTAACGAAAGAACGCAATTTGCGGAGATAGAAGAAAAATTTAATAAGATGACAGATAGTGAAAAAAAAGAGTATTTAAAAGATTTTGAAAGGCTAGAAAAAGAAGAAGAAATTCAAGTTAAAAAGTGGGAAAAAGAAGAAAAGGAAAAGGAAGCTAAAGAGAAAGAAGAACAAAAAGAAATTGCAACAAAAGACTCTGAGGTAGTTAAAAATGTAGTAAAAACATATTTTTCAGGTTGGAAAGAGAAAGACTATGCAAAAATGTATGAAGTATCACAAGAAAGTTGGAAGTCAAGAAATAAAGAAGATTTGTTAGAAGCTTGGTATGATTTCAAGGATTTAAAATCATACAAAATAATAAAAATATCAGGTAATGATACAGCAAAACAAGTTAGTGTAGAATGTGAATATGATATGGGAAGCTTAGGAGTAAAAAAATGTACTATAACAGCAAATGTAATAAATGAAAATGGAGAGTGGGGAATTAACCCTACATCAACATTGAAAGAAGAATAAATAAAAAGGCTAGGAATGAACATCCTAGTCTTTTTATTTAATATTCTGTTAATTATGAAAATATAATAAAATAAATTAAATTTATGCTAAAATATTTTTGAAATTTATACTAATGAGGAATATCATGTAATCAAGCTATAGTTGATAATCAAAAAGGTGAATTAGATGGAAAAATAGCTCCTGGAAGAAAAATGACTGGTGAATATATAGTTGAAGCACCAAAAGGAGAAAAAGGATTAGAATTACAATTTGATAGTTCATTAGTTTCAAACGGACAAGTTATAGTTACATTAAATTAATTTAAAAGACCAGATATTTAATCTGGTCTTTTTTGTCGTCAAAAATTCGTCAAAAATAAGTAAATAAAATTAAGATATAATAAGTTACATTTAATATTTTATTTGGCTTATTTTCTAAGTTTTGCGATATTTTGTTAGCATTTGGATATACTTAATAATATCAAGAAAATACTAAGGCAAGATCCAGATGTGATAATGGTAGGAGAAATTAGAGATGAAGAAACAGCTAATATAGCAATAAGAGCTGCAATTACTGGACATAAAGTTTATTCTACAATTCATACAAAATCAAGTAGAGATGTATTTTTTAGATTTGAAGATATGAATGTAAAAGATTATTTAATACGCGATTCAATGGTTGGGGCTATATCTCAAAGATTAATTGGTTGCTTGTGTGAAAAATGTAAAACTAAAAAAGAAGAAATAATAAATGATAAGATTTACTATTTTTATAAAGAAGTTGGATGTAAAAGATGTAATTATACTGGTATAAGTGGAAGAAGACTAATATGTGCAGTACATTTTATAGATGAAAATATAAGAAGTAAGCTTAAAAATATAAATGAAGATTTAGAAATATTGTCAAATGAACAAATGTATAGCAGATGTAAAGAATTATTGTATAAAGGAGAAATAAGCTATAAGCAATATAAAAGATTTATAAATGGAGAGGAATTAGTAAAATATGAATTTCAACAAAAAATATTCATATAAGAATTTAAGTATTATATGTGAAAACTTATCTAATTTATATAAAGATGGATTGCAAATAAGTAAAGCGATTAGTTTATTAAATGAATTTCCATTAAGAAATGATTATAAAAATAGTATAAAAGTATTAGTTAACTCAATAATGCAAGGAGAATCTTTAAGTGAGGGATTTATGAAAAATAATAATTTATATCCTAAGTTTTTTGTTGGAATGATTTCAATTGGAGAAAAGACTGGAAGACTTCAAGAAGTTCTTAATGAATTAAGTATATATTATAAAAGAAAAGATGAATTACTTAAAGATATAATAAATTTCTTGATATATCCAATGTTTTTATTAAGTTCTATGATATTTATATTAATTTTTGTAATGAAATTTATGATTCCTCAATTGGAGGATATATATAAATCTATAGGAAATTCTATTCCTTATATAACACAAGTACTAATTGATTTTTCCTATAAAATAAACGAATCTCCAATTATATTTATATTATCTTTGTTTATATGGGTAATTTTAATTCCTTGCATATTATTTAAAAATAACTTTAATAAAATAATAAATTTAATATTTAAAAAGAATAAAATTTTTAAAGAATTTAGAGAGCTTGAGGTTATTTTAGTTATTAAGATAATTGTTTTAAGTGGGGTAAATATATCATTGGGGCTTAAATATTGTGAAGACGATATATTAAATAAAGAAATTTATAAGGATATTAATAAAAATATATTAAGTGGATTAGAACTTTCAGAATCTTTAAAGAAAACTATAAATTTATCTGAATATAGTCTAGCTATGATAAGGTTAGGTGAAGAAAGTGGTTCTTTAGATAATAACTTAGATAATTTATATTCAAGACTTTATAAGAAAAATAATGATAAACTTAAAAAAATAACAGCTATGTTTCAGCCGATAATTATTGTTATTATGTCTATTTTAATATTAGCATTTATTGGAATATTTATATTACCAATTTTTCAAAGTGTTTATGGAGGAATAATTTGATAAAGAAAAAGAAGGGGTATACACTTATTGAGCTTATGGCAGTAATTATAATTATAACTATTATAATAGGATCTTCAAATAGTATTATAAATTACTATACCAAGGCTATTAGAAATTTAGAAACAGAAAATTTTCTTACATCTATTGAAGGTATGTTAACTTATAGTAAGGCTAAGGCAATAAAAGAGAATAAAAATTTTCAAATTAACTTTAGCAAAGCAAATAGTAAAGTTAATTTAACTCAAGAAGGTATCGTAATAGAATCTTTTAAAATACCAGATTATATAAGTGTTGAAAATGGATCTATTATTCAAATAAGTACTAATGGACAAATTTCATCTCAAACAACTGTAATGAAGAATTATAAAGATAAGGAAAAATATTCATTAAAAATAAGAGTAGGAGTTGACTATATAAATATTGAAAAAGAAAAGTGGTAGTATATTGCTTGAATGTATAGTTTCTATATTTATAATAACTATATTATGTGGAGTAGTTGTAAAAATGAATAAATTAGATTTGAAGGCATTTGTTATTAGGGAAGAATCAAGAAAAAATAATATTATTTTAAATAATATTATAAGTGAGCTTAAGTTTAATATTAGTATAAATGAATTAGATAGAATATTTAATAAGTTTGAAGAAAATATTTTTATTAATTTAAATGATGCAAATAAATTAAAAGATGAAAATATAATAAATTTATTTTCTAATTTTAATTCTAAAAGTTTTATAAAAATAAGTAAAATTTTCAAAAATGATAAAGAGATTAAAATGAGTATAAGTTTAACTTTAAATGATGAAAAATTTTTAGAAACTGAAATATTAAAAGAGTATTGGATGGAATTAAAATGAAAAAGCAAGGCTTTACATTAATAGAATGTTTATCATATATATTTATATCATCAATTATAATTTTATGTTTGATTAAGTTAACATTGAATACATATAAGTATTCAAGTGAAAGAAATACTTTAATAAAAAAAGAAAATGAAATTGATAGGGCAATATTAAATATAAAGAAAATATTTTCAGAAGTAGATAATACAAATTATAAAATTTCAAAAAATAGTGATGAAATTGAAATTTCAAAGGAAGAACATAAGTTAGAAGAAATAAATGATAAAAATGCAATAGATAAAAATTTATTAGTTAAATATAAAAAGATATATTTAGTTAGCAAAACATTACAAATTAAGTATTATAGAGAAATAGGTGGAGTAAAAAAAGAGTTAACAACAAATATAATTTTAGATGATGTAACAAAATTTATTGTTTATAAAAAAGATAAACTTATATATGTTGAACTCGGAATTGATGATAAGGAGTACTTAATATGTATGTAAAAAAACAGGGGTATGTACTTATAAACTCTATAATATTAATATTTTTTATAACAACTATATTAATTTTAGGAGCTAAAATATCAAACATGAATATTAAATATATAAAAAATTATGAAATTTATTCTAGTTTTTTAGATTTAAAAGATAGTCAGGTTGAAGTTTTAAATATATGCAATGCTTGGCTAGAAAGTAATAGTAATAAAGTTATTAACAATATGAATAATGAAAATATAAATGATATAGAAAATTCTTATGTTATACCAAATGAAAATTATATTAAATTACATTATTTAAAAAGTAAAAAAATATTTAAAATAGCTTATGGTATTAAAAAAGAAGAAAAAACTTTATATTGTCTTTATAGTATAGAAGATAAAGAAAAAGTTTTCATAGAAAAAGAAAGTCAGAATAATTTAAAAAAGGATGAAAAATTAAAAGCTGATTTACAAAATGAAGAAAATAAAATTTTAAGATTGTTTCCTAAAAGAAAGGTATAGAGTTTATGATAAATAAAGAAATATTAGAGATAAATAAATTTGGATATGTTTATAAAGGACAACAAAATTCACTAAATTTACATAATAAATTAAATGCTAAGATTTTTATATTAGATGAAGAAATTTATATAAAAGAATACTTAGAAATTAATAAAAAGAAAATTAGTAATATTATAGATAATGATATAAAGGGTGAGTTTAATGAAGATGATTATTTATTAGATTTTAAAGTTGATAAAAAACTAAATAAAACTTATATATATGCTGTTAAAGGTGGAAATAAAATATCACAAGTATTAAATAATATAAGAAAACTTAAAGTTATACCAATCCAATTTCAAATAATAAATTTAATAATTAAAATGAAGAAATTAAATACATTTAAGGCTGTAATAAAAGTTTATGAAAATTGGTATTTTGTTGAGGTAGTAAATGGGTATTTAATAAATAATAAAATATACAGTAATTTTAATTTAAAAGATTCGTTAGATAATATTCTAGTTGGAAAAATAAGTTTTCCTTTTAATAAAAAAAGCTTTATTTTAGAGGAGGTATGATATGAGCAATGAATTTATACCTAAAAAGTTTATAGATAAAAGGATGAAAGAAACTAAAACAAGATTAAATATAATGATTAAAATAACTTTAATTATTAATTTAATATTATTACCAAGTACAATTAGTAATATAAAAGTTTTGATAAATAATAAGGAAATAAAATCAAAAATAAATGAAAATATAGTAGCTGATATTGGAGTTAATATAGATGAATTAAAAGATTGGATGAATATATTATATAAAACATCACGCAGTGGTGAGATTAAAAATAATGAGGGAAGTATGCTTATAATGGATAAAAAATATATAGATTATATAAGTAAAGAAAAAACAATAGAAAGTATAGAAAATAAAGGAGAGGAAGGTTATTATTTAAAAGTTTTAGGAAAATGATTATGAAAAAGATTTATTTTAAATATATATCACTTATAATAATGATTTTGATTCAGGGAATGTTTTTTGTATCATCATCTAAAATAGATGAAAAAAGTTATTATGATAATGCAATAAATGTATTTAATGGAGATATAAAAACTATTAATAATGTATTTAATGATTTAAGCAACATAAAAGGACTAATTGTAAATAATATAGAAGGAACTAAAAATATAAAAGCTCTTGTAACTATAGAAGGAAATAAGGACGTTATTATTAAGGCAATGAAAGAAATAAAAGGTTATATTATAAAAGATTATGAAGTTAAATATGATAATGACAATTTTAATGTAAAATTAAATATTGAAGAGTATAAATTTAAACGAAAATTATAATAATATTTAAAGAAGGATTTTAAATATAAAAATAATGTTAAAATAATACTCTAAATAATTGCAATTAATAAGGAGTTTTGATAAAATAAATTTGTATGTCAGAAGAAACCAAATTATGATTATATATGATTAACTTCTAATTGATATAATTATTTGGATTGAATTTATACTTTTGGAGGGATATTTAATGATATCAGCAGGAGATTTAAGAAAAGGTACAACTTTTGAACACGAAGGACAAGTATATACAGTTGTAGACTTTTTACACGTTAAACCAGGAAAAGGAGCAGCTTTCGTAAGAACAAAACTTAGAAATGTTATATCAGGAGGAGTTACTGAAACAACATTTAACCCTACAGCTAAGTTCCAAGAAGCTGTTATTGAAAGAAAAGAAATGCAATATTTATACTCAGATGGAGAGTTATATTACTTCATGGATCAAGAAACATATGATCAAATTCCTTTAAATTATGAAAAGGTTGAAGATGCTATAAAATACTTAAAGGAAAATATGTTTGCTATAATAAAATTCTATAAAGGAGACGCTTTCTCAGTTGAAGCACCAAACTTCGTAGAATTATTAGTAACTGAAAGTGAACCAGGAGTAAAAGGAAATACTGCAACAAATGCTTTAAAGCCAGCTACACTTGAAACTGGAGCAGTTGTAAATGTTCCTATGTTCGTTAATGAAGGAGATACTATTAGAGTTGATACTAGAACTGGAGAGTACATGGAAAGAGTTTAATAGTATTATAAATTGCTAAGTTCTTAGAACTTAGCAATTTTAATATATAAAAGGAAGTGTTTATATGGATAATATAAAAGAAGCAATTAAAGACTTAAATGCTACAATAAATACTATTGATATTGAAAATAAAGATTTATTTTTAAAGTTATCTAATATATTAGAAAATTTAACTGAAAAGGTTGAAGAAATTAAGGTTAACCAAGAGACAATTGAGGAAACTTTAGAATATATGGATGATGATTTATCAGGAATTCAGGAAGAACTTTTTGAAGAAGTTTCATTAGATGAATTAGAAGACTTTAATGATGAGTATAAAGAAATAAAGTGTAGTCATTGTAAAAAGCCTGTATTTATAGAAGTTTCTACACTAGAAAATAACAATAAAATTCCTTGTCCATATTGCAATAAAAATATAATAGAGTAAATAAAAAGAGTTTTGATTACAAAGCTCTTTTTTTTATTTTTAATTTACATATTTTTTTATAAAATATGTAATATTTAAAGCTATATAAAAATATTAATTATAAAGAATGATTTACTTTTGTAGTATGAAAGGATGGGGAACGTTAATGCTTAATTGTGATTTAAATATCTTTCCTCCTAAAGTAGTTGTATTTTTAAAAGACTATGAAAAAGATAAGATTCAAGAGATTAGAGTTAAAATAAACAATCCAATAATAATTTATACAAATAAAGAAGAAGTAGTATCTAATATTAATATAAATAGAGAGGAATTTAATTTTATTATTAAACGTATATCAAATTATTCTATATATGCATATGAAGAAGAGTTAAGGCAAGGTTTTATAACATTAAAAGGCGGACATAGAGTTGGAATTGCTGGTGAGTGCGTAATGGAAAATAACAAAGTGAAAACTATAAAAAATATATCTTCAATAAATATTAGAATATCTAGAGAAATTATAGGATGCTCAAGAGAAATTATTAAATTTATAGTAGATAAAAATAAGGTAAAAAATACATTAATAATATCTCCACCAAAATGTGGAAAAACTACTATACTAAGGGATTTATCTAGGGTTATTTCAAATGGAAGCTTTGATACGAAAGGTAAAAAAGTAGTTGTTATAGATGAAAGGAGTGAAATAGGAGGATCTTATCTTGGTATTCCGCAAATGAATTTAGGTATAAGGACAGACATATTAGATAATTGTTTAAAAAAAGAGGGGATGATAATGGCAATAAGGTCATTATCACCAGAAGTTTTAATATGTGATGAAATAGGAACAGAAGATGATGTTAAGGCTTTAAATACAGCTTTTAATTCAGGGGTAAATATTATTATTACAGTTCATGGAAATAATCTATATGATATTAAATCAAGAAATATATTTAAGAATCTTTTCCAAAATGGAATTATAGAAAGGGTAATAGTTTTAAGCAATAAGCGTGGAGTAGGAACTATAGAAAATATATATTCTGTAAAGAAAGAGGGAGATATTATATGTTTAAATTAATTGTTTTATCTATAATATTTTTAATATTTTCTTATTCTGGATATATATATGGAGAAAAATTTAACAATAGATATAAAATTTTACAAGAAATACTTAAGGCTATAAATATTTTACAAAATGAAATTATGTACAATAGTACAGCTCTTCCAGAAGCATTGAATGTAGTTTCGGAAATATGCAGAGATCCATTAAGTTTATTGGTAAAGGATGTATCTAGATTAATTTATAAGGCAGAAGAAAATAGTATTTTTGATATGTTTAAGATATCATACGAAAAATATAAAGAAGATTTATGTTTGAAGAAGGAAGATATTAGAATTATATCAGATTTTTTAAAGTCTCTTGGAGAACTAGGGGTATATGGACAAGAAAAAATGTTTGAATTAGCAAAAGCTAATTTAAATATTAATATAAAGGATGCACAAATTATTGCAGAAAAAAATATAAAGCTATATAGATACTTAGGAGTATGTGTTGGTGCTATGATATTTATATTTTTTATTTAAATGGGGAGGGAGTTTATGTTAAACATTAGTATATTATTTAAAATTGGTGGAGCTGGAATATTGTTAATAATACTAGATAAAGTTTTGAAAAGTAGTGGTAAAGATGATATTGCTGTTATAACTAATATAGCAGGGGTAGTTATTATATTACTTATGATAGTTTCAATGATTGGGGATTTATTTCAGTCAGTTAAAACTATGTTTATTTTATAGGTGACAATATGATTATTTTGAAAGTAGTATCATTTGCTCTTGTTGCATTATTCATTATACTTTTATTTAAAAATAGTAGGTCTGACATAGCTGTTTTAATATCTATAATAGCAGGAGCTACAATGCTTATATTTATTTTAGGAGAGCTTCAGCAAATAATAAATTTTCTTAGGGAAATATCTTATAAAGCGGGAATAGACACTGTTTATTTAGGGATAATAATGAAAATACTTGCAATTGCTTATATAGCATCATTTGCATCTGAAGTATGTAAAGATGCAGGGGCGTCTACTATTGGATCTAAAGTTGAATTTGCTGGAAAGATAATGATTTTAACTATGTCAATACCGATACTTATGGCTGTTTTAGATTCTATTTTAAAAATAATTTAGGTGATATATATGAATTTAAAATATAAAAAAATTACTATTACATTATTTATTACTATATTATTTTCTACTATGTTTGTAGCTTTTATTAATTCAAGAGAAATAATAGTAAGTGCTAAAGAAAACTTAATTGATGAGTCTATGAATAAAGAAACAAAAGAAGAGTTAAATAATTTATATAACTATATAAATAATATGAAAACAGATGTTGAACTTATAAACGAATTAAATCCAGCTGAATATATAAAAAGTTATATAAGTGAAGGTCATGGAAACATAAGTTTTGATAAATTAATGAAAAGTGTAGTTAGCTTATTATTTAAAGAAGTTAGGACGGTGCTTAATTTAGTTGTTTCTGTGGTAGTAATAGCAATACTTTGTTCTTTAATTAAGAGTTTGCAAGATGCATTTAAAAATGAGAGTATATCACAAATTGCGTTTTTTGCCTGTTATTCAATATTAATTATGGTATTATCTAAAAGTTTTATAGTATCAATATCTGTGGCAACAGAAGCCATTAATGAAATTGCAAATTTTATGGCAGCTCTTTTGCCTGTATTAGTTACTATGATTGCTCTAGCTGGTGGATTTATGCAAGCCGCAACATTAGATCCTATAATTTTAGCATCTGTAACTTTAATTCCAAAAATATATGTAACAGTAATAATACCTTTAATTTTGATAAGTTTTGTTATGACTTTTGCAAATAATATTTCTAATGAACATAAAATAGACAATTTATGTAAATTATTTAAACAAGTTATTTTATGGTTACAAGGAATAATTATAACTGTATTTATTGCAATACTTACAATAAGAGGAATAACGGCAGATACTATGGATGCGGTTGCGGTAAAAACAGCAAAATTTGCAATAGATAATTTTATTCCTATTGTAGGAAAAACCTTTTCTGATGCAATAACTTCTGTTGCTGGATATTCATTAATAATAAAAAATGCAGTTACTGGAATAGGTCTTATAGTTATAGTATTAGTTTTAATATATCCAATAATTAAATTAATTTTAATGTCTTTTATATATAAATTATCAGCAGCTCTTGTAGAGCCTATAAGTGATAAAAGAATAACTAACTCTATCGCAGCTGTAGGAGATTATTTAATTCTTTTAATGTCTTGTGTAATTAGCGTTAGCTTTATGTTCTTTATTTTGCTTGGAATAATGGCAACAGCTAGTAAATTTATTGTAGGAGGGTAATTAGATAATTGGATTTAATAAAAAATTTTGTGATTATTTTAGTGACATTATTAATATTTATATCAGCAATTGAAATTATAGCTCCAGATAATAGTATGAAAAAATATGTGAAATTTGTATTAGGATTAATTTTAACTGCAGTTATATTAAGCCCTATTTTATCAATAGTATTAGATGGAGAAACTAAGCTTAAAGATTCAATAGATAAATTTCAGAAGCAATATAGTGAGAATGAAAAAAAGAATCAACATAATGAACAAAATGTTTTAAAAATTCAAGAAAAAAATTTTAAAGAAAATCTTTCGAAAAATTGTGAGTCTATGTTAAAAAAACAATTTAAAGATTTAGATTTTTCTTGTGATATAGATTGCGATATAGATATTAAAGATGAAAAATTTTTAATAAAGTTAGTTAATGTAACTATTAAAGATAAAAATATAAAAAAAATTAAGAAAGTAGAAAAAGTTGAAATAAACAAAGAAAATAAGAAAGAAGAAAAGAAAGAAAATAAAAATAGTGAGTTTAAGGAAGTTGTAGATTTTATATCCAAAGAGTTTCAAATTGATGAGAATAAAATTAATATATATAAAGTGGAGTAAAGGGGATTATTTATGAATAAAAAAAAGTTTAAGGAAATTTTAGATGAATTTTTAAGTAAAAAACATATAAATGTTTTAATTGTCATAATAATAATTATAGTTTTCTTAACTACAGCTTTAAGTGTAATAAGTAAAAATGAAAATAATCAAGCTAAAGAAACTCTAAGCAGTGAATTAGAGAAAGAGATAAATAATGAAAGAACAAAAGAAAGTAAGGATGAATATGAGGCAAGTCAAAAAGAAGAGCTTACAAATATACTACAAAATATAAGTGGTGTAGGTTCAGTTAGCGTGATGATGACATTTGAAAGTGGTGAGGTGAAAATACCAGCTTATGATAAAGATACTCAAACTTCAGTAACAGAAGAAGAAGATAGCGAAGGTGGAAAGAGGGTAAATGAGCAAAAAAATGATGGATCTAAAGTTGTAATGAGTACTAATGATGATGGAAATGAACCATTTGTAATTCAAACAAAAAAGCCTAAAGTAATAGGTGTAGTAGTAGCTGCAGAAGGAGCTGAAAATAGCAAAATTAAATATGAGATTCAAAAGATGGTTTCAACTCTTTATGATTTATCAGTGGATAAAGTTAATGTTCATCCGATGAAAAAGTAAAAGTTAATGTATATATTAAAAATACTTAGCATATAATTCAATAAGTAAAGGATGGGAGGTAATAAAAAATGAACAAAAAACAATTTGGGATTATTTTTACTCTACTTGGCTTAATAATATGTGTAGGGCTTTTAGCAAGTAAACTAAATGAGGGTGGATTTAATGATCCAAGTGATTTAAGTCAAGTAATTGCAAATGAAGAAGAAAAAGAAAAAGAGCAAGAAACTTCAGCACAAAAAGACTTTTTTTATGATGCAAGAGGTGAAAAAGAACAAAAAGATGCAGAAACAATTCAAAATCTAAAAGCTATTGTAGAAGATAAAAATACAACAAAAGAGCAAAAAGCAAATGCTCAAAAAGAATTATTAGAAAAAACTAAACAAAATTCTATTGAAAATAGAGTGGAAATGAACATAAAAAATAAAGGAATAAAAGATGCTATATGTTATGTTGATGGTGATAAAGCAAAAGTATTTGTAAAAACTGAAGGCATAGATCAAAAAATGAGTTTAGAAATTCAAGAAATAGTACAAGATGTTGCTAATGTAAATGATATATCAATAGAAGTAAAAAAATAAATCCGTTGTAATGCCATATCATATTTGATATAATAATTCTAAGATAAATAGTTTTGATATATACAAAACATAGGAGGTCGAATTAGATGGAAAACTTCAATAATGATAGCATTGGAATTGTTAAGATTTCTGATGAAGTTGTTTCAGTTATTGCGGGAATTGCTGCAGAAGAGATTGATGGGGTTATGGAATTCCAACATGGCGTTACAAACAACATATCACAATTACTTAAAGGTAAAAAGTCATCTGGTAAAGCAGTTAAAGTTACGTTAGAAGAAGATAGAGCTAAAATAGAGATGGCAGTTACTGTAGAGTATGGTGTGAAGATTCTAGATGTTATAGGTTCAGTTCAAGAAAATGTTAAAAAGACTGTTGAAGCTATGACTGGTTTAGTTGTAAGTAGTGTAGATGTATATGTTCAAAACATCTATTTACCAAAGAATTCAGAAAAAGAATCAAAGGAGATTTAATCGCACCCTCTGATATTCAGAGGGTGTTTCCTTGTTTGAATATATAATGATTAATACTATTAGAATAAGTCTATAATTTAGAAGAAAAGCATTTTAGGAGGAAAAAATGAGCAGAAAATTATCAAGAGAAAAAGCAATGGAATTAATATTTAGTACTATGTTAACTAAGGAATCACATGGAGAAGCAATTGAAACATTTGTAGATAACTATGAAGGAAACATAAAAGAAATAGATTTAGAATACATAAAAGAAGTCCTAAAAGGTGTTGAAGAAAACAGAGAAGAAATAGATGAATTAATTAAAAGCAATCTTCAAAAATGGAAGATTGATAGAATATCAAAAGTAAATCTTTCAATCTTAAGACTTGCTATATATGAAATGAATTATGTAAGTGATGTTCCAGAAAAAGTTGCTATAAATGAAGCACTTGAAATAACAAAAAAATATTCAGATGAAAAATCAGTTTCATTTGTTAATGGAGTATTAGATAAAATATATAAAAATAAGTAGGTGTTTATATTGGGGAAAGTTATTAATTGCAAGGAAATATCAGGAAAATTAAAAGAGGATATAAAACAATTTATAAATGAAAGAAGAAATAAAGGTCTAATAGTACCAAAAATTTCATCTATTTTAGTTGGCAATGATGGCGGCTCAATATATTATTTGAATTCACAAGAGAAGATAGCAACTTCTCTTGGGGTTTTATTCGATAAAGTAATATTAGAAGAAAATATTACGGAAGATGAGTTAATAGACATAATAAATAAACTTAACTGTGATGAAAGTGTTCAAGGTATAATGATTCAGTTACCACTTCCAAAACATATAAATGAAGAAAAAGTTGTAAATACAATATTAAGCACAAAAGATATAGATTGTTTGACTTATGAAAATATTGGTAGATTATATTCAGGAAATCCTGAGTTTTTACCATGTACACCTAATGCTATAATGACTGTTCTTAAAGAAAGCAATATAGATTTATCAGGAAAAGAAGTTGTTGTTGTTGGAAGAAGTAATATAGTTGGTAAGCCAGCTTTACAACTTCTATTAAATGAAAATGCTACAGTAACAATATGTCATTCAAGAACAAGAGATTTAAAGAGTGTATGTAAAAGAGCAGATATATTAGTTGTAGCTATTGGAAAGCCAAAATTTATAACAGCTGATTACATAAAAGATGATGCTATAGTTCTTGATGTTGGAACTTCAAGTTTTAATGGTAAAATAACAGGAGATGCAGATTTAGAGGATGTTTTAGATAATGTTTCTATGATTACAAAAGTACCAGGAGGTATAGGATCAATTACTACAACTTTACTTATAAAAAATGTTTGTGAGGCAATTAAGAAAAATGAGAATTAAGGTTTTAAGTGTTTCAGAGGTTAATAACTACATTAAAAAGGTAATAAACAATGATTTTATATTAAGAAATCTCTCTGTAAAAGGAGAGATTTCTAATTTAAAATATCATTCTAGTGGACATATATATTTTTCACTTAAAGATGAAAAAGGTAAAATAAATTGTGTTATGTTTAGAAGTGATTCTTTAGGTCTGGATATAGAACTAAAAGATGGAATGGAAGTAATTGTTAGAGCTAGAGCATCTATTTATGAAGCAAATGTGAGCTTACAGCTTTATTGTACTGAAATTACTCAAACAGGACTTGGGGATCTTTATATAAAGTTTGAGAAATTAAAAGAAAAGCTGTTAAGAGAAGGTCTTTTTGATGATAAAAAGAAAAAGACTTTACCTAAAAATATTAAAAGAATAGGAGTTGTAACTGCTTTAACAGGTGCAGCTATACACGATATATTAAATGTAACCAAAAGAAGAAATTCTTCAGTTGATATAGTTTTATACCCTGCAAAAGTTCAAGGTGAAGGTGCATATAAAACCGTAATAAAAGGTATAGAATATTTTAATAAAAATAAATCTGTTGATGTTATAATTATCGGAAGAGGTGGAGGATCAATTGAGGAACTTTGGAATTTTAATGAAGAGGAATTGGCATATTCTATATTTAAGTCTAAAATACCTATAATATCAGCTGTTGGTCATGAAGTTGATTATACAATATCAGATTTTGTTGCTGATATTAGAGCAGCTACTCCATCTCAAGGTGCAGAACTTGCAGCAATTAACCAAATAGAGTTAAAAAATGAAATTATAGGATTAAAAACTTTACTAAATAAAAATATTGATAGTATAATAAAGCTAGAAAAAAATAAATTAAATTCAATGGATAAGATATTAAGATTAAATTCACCAATTATTAAAATAAATAATAATTATATGGAGTTAGATTCTATAAGTGATAAGCTAAATACAATAATTAAAACAAAACTTTCAGGAGAAAAAGGGAATCTTAAAGAAATAGCTTCACTTTTAGTTGCAAATAATCCTCTTAATATTTTAAATAAAGGATATACTATTATAAAAAATAATGAAAATAAAATACTAAAAAGTAAAAATGATATAAAAAATAATGAAATAGTTGAAATAGTATTTAAAGATGGAACTTTAAAAGGTAAATTTAGTATTGAATAAAGGAGAAATAATATGGCTAAAAAAGTTAGTTATGAAGATATGCTTTCTAATTTAAAAGATATACTATCAAGGCTTGAAGAAAATGATTTAACTTTAGATGAATCTATAAAAGAATACGAAAAAGGTATAAAACTTGTTAATAAACTTTATAAGACATTAAATGATTATGAAGGAAAGATATCTGTAGTTATAGATGATAAAGAAACGGGGTTTGAAGATATAAATGAATATTAATGACTTAAAGTATGAAATAGATGCTTATTTACGTGATTATTTTAAAAATAAAGGCAGTTATAATAAATTAATTTATGATGCTCAAAGTTATAGTTTGAATATAGGTGGAAAAAGGATAAGGCCAATATTGACACTTCTTACTTATGGACTTTATAAAACAGATGTAAAAAAGGCTATGAAAATGGCATGTGCAATAGAAATGATACATACATATTCATTAATACATGATGATTTACCTTGTATGGATGATGATGATTTAAGAAGAGGTAAACCAACGAATCATAAAATTTATGGAGAAAATATAGCTGTTTTAGCAGGAGATGCATTATTAAATGAAGCAATGATAATACTTATGCAAAGTGCCTTAGAAAATGGAGAAGACGGATTAAAGGCAGCTATTGAAATATCAAAATCTTCAGGATCTGATGGAATGATTGGAGGTCAAGTAGTTGATATTTTAAGTGAAGGTAAAAAAATATCTTTAGAAGAATTAGAATATATGCATTCAAAAAAGACTGGAGAGCTTATAAGATGTTCAGTGATTTCAGGAGCATTATTGGCTAAAGCACCAGAAGAGGATTTATATAAATTAAATGAATTTGCAAAAAAATTAGGTCTTGTTTTCCAAGTTAAGGATGATTTATTGGATGTAATTGGTTGTGAAGAAAAATTAGGTAAAAAAATACATGCGGATGAAAACAAAGAAAAAACAAATTTTGTTACAGTATATGGAGTAGAAAAGTGCGAGGAAATTTGTAGATTACTTACAGAAGAATGTATTGAATTATTAAATGGATTGTCTGTTGAAGCTAATAATTTAATAGAAATTACAAATAACCTTTTAAATAGGGAATTTTAAAAAGAAGGTTGGGATGATATGAAGGATATTTTAAATAAAATAAAATCTCCTAATGATATAAAAAATTTAACAACTGAAGAACTTAATGAGTTATCAGAGGAAATAAGAAAATTTTTAATAGAATCTGTTTCACAGACTGGGGGACATTTAGCTTCAAATTTAGGTGTAGTTGAACTTACATTAAGCCTGTTTAAAGAATTTGATTTTAATAATGACAAGATTGTATGGGATGTTGGACATCAAACATATGTACATAAGATATTAACAGGAAGAAAAGAAGGATTTATAAATCTTAGAAAACACAATGGGATGAGTGGATTCCCAAAAAGAAATGAAAGTAAATACGATTTTTTTGATACTGGTCATAGTAGTACATCAATATCCTCAGCTTTAGGATTTGCAAGAGCACGTGATTTAAAGAGAGAAAAAAACAATGTAGTTGCTGTTATAGGTGACGGAGCTTTAACCGGTGGAATGGCTTTAGAAGCATTAAATGATTTAGGTTTTAGAAAAACAAAAATGATTATAATATTAAATGATAATCAAATGTCTATATCAAAAAATGTAGGAGGATTATCATCATATTTAAATAAAATGAGAATGAAACCTAATTATAATAAATTTAAAGAGGAAGTTAATAATAAATTAAATGTTAGCTCAACAGGAAAAAGAATTGCAAAAAAATTAAGTAAAATAAAAGATAGTATAAAGCAACTTGTCGTTCCATCAATGTTGTTTGAAGATATGGGACTTAAATATTTAGGTCCTATAGACGGACACGACATTAATGAAGTAACAAAAGTTTTAAACTATGCAAAGACAATAGATGGGCCTGTAATTATACATGTTGTAACACAAAAAGGAAAAGGATATGAACTTGCAGAAAAAAATCCTAATAAGTATCATGGAGTTTCTCCATTTAATTTAGAAAATGGTGAACCGGTAAATACTGCTAGGTCTAGTTATTCTAAAGCTTTTGGTGAAGCTTTAGTAAAAATTGCAGAAGAGGATAAAGATGTAGTTGCTGTAACTGCAGCTATGCCAGATGGTACTGGATTAAATGGGTTTAAAGACAAATTCAAGGATAGGTTCTTTGATGTTGGAATAGCAGAACAGCATGCGGTTACTCTTTCAGCAGGAATGGCTTGTGCGGGATTAAAGCCTATATTTGCAGTGTATTCAACATTTCTTCAAAGAGGATTTGATCAAGTTCTTCATGATGTTTGCATACAAAACCTTCCAGTTATTTTTGCAATAGATAGAGCTGGATTGGTTGGAGAAGATGGAGAGACACATCAAGGAATATTTGATATATCTTACCTTTCAATAATACCTAATATGACTATAATGGCTCCAAAATGCTTATCAGAAATTGATATTATGCTAAGATGGGCATTAAAAAAGGGGACTCCTGTAGCAATAAGATATCCTAGAGGTGGAGATACAATAGATAATATAGATGGATTAAAAAATATAGAATTTTCAAAATGGGAAGTTTTAGATGAAGGAAAAGATGATAAAATAGCCATAATAGCATGTGGTAAGATGACTCAACATTCTATTTTAACAAAAAATTTATTAAATAAAGAAGGCATATATCCAAAGTTAATTAATGCCACATTTATAAAGCCTTTAGATGAAGGTATTTTGCAAGAATTAGTTAATGATGGATATGATATAATAACAGTTGAAGACAATATAATAAAAGGTGGAATGGGATCTAGTATACTACAATCTATTAATAGATATGGTTTTAAAGGAAACTTTAAATCTATAGGTTATGATGATAAGTTTATAGAACAAGGAGATGTAAATGTTCTTTATAGCGATGAATATATGGACCCAAAAGGAATAAAAGAAGAAGTTTTAAAACTATTAAACAAAAGGAGATAAAAATGGCAGAAAAAAAGGAAAGGCTTGATATATTATTGGTAGAAAAAGGAATAATAACATCAAGAGAGAGAGCAAAAACTAATATAATGGCTGGAAAAGTATTTGTTGATGGTATACGTATTGATAAAGCAGGTGCAAAAGTAAGTGTAGATGCTAATATTGAATTTAAAGGTGATACAATACCATATGTTAGTAGAGGTGGACTTAAATTAGAAAAGGCAATGAAAGAATTTCCTATAACATTAGAGAATAAAGTATGCATGGATATAGGAGCATCAACAGGCGGATTTACAGATTGTATGTTACAAAATGGAGCTAAAAAAGTTTTCTCAGTAGATGTTGGATATGGACAGTTTGCTTGGAAGCTTAGAACTGATGAAAGAGTCGTTTGCATGGAAAGAACAAATATAAGATATGTAACTCCAGAGGATATAGGAGAAAAATTAGACTTTGCATCAATAGACGTATCTTTTATATCACTTAAAACAATTATGCCAGCAACTTTAAATTTATTAAAAGATAATGGTGAAGTAGTAGCTTTAATAAAACCTCAATTTGAAGCAGGTAGAGAAAAGGTTGGAAAAAAGGGAGTTGTAAGAGAAGCTAGTGTTCATAAAGAGGTAGTCGAGTCAATAGTAAATTATTTATTAGAAAATAATCTTAATGTATTGGGTGTTAGTTATTCTCCAATAAAAGGTCCAGAAGGAAATATAGAGTATTTAGTTTACTTTACTAAAGATAAGGACAAAAATAGTGTTTTTAATTTAGAAGATATAGATAAAGTTATTAAAGCTTCACATTCAGAAATATAAGGATTGAATGTTTATGAAATACATAGGTATTGCAATAAATCCATCTAAGGATCCAGATGGTAGTATTCTTGATTTAGTTAAAAGAAAAATAAAAGATGAATTTAAAAATATAAGATTTAAGGTATTAAATACTTACGAGTTAAAATATGAAGATATATCTAAAGATATGGATTTAATTGTTGTGTTAGGCGGAGATGGAACTTTACTTGGAGTTTCAAGAATTATTTCTAATAAAATAGATATTCCTTTATTAGGTGTTAATATAGGAAATTTAGGTTTTTTAAGTAGTATACATATATCAGAATTAGATGAAGCAGTAAAAAAATTAAAAAATGGTTTATATAAAATAGAAAATAGAATGCTTCTTAGTTGTTCTATAGATGATATAATTAATGATGATCAAGTGGCTTTAAATGATGTAGTTATAGCCAGAGGAACATTATCTAGAATGACAAATTTTGAGATATATGTAGATGATAGATATTATACATCTTTTAAAGGTGATGGATTAATAATAGCTACTCCTACAGGTTCTACTGCATATTCATTTTCAGCTGGGGGACCGTTTATATATCCAGATTTAGATGTTATGCTCTTAACACCAATATGTCCACATACAAAAAGCATGCAAACTATGGTGTTAAGAGGAGAAAGTACAATAAAAATAAAAACTTTTCATCATGATGAAGAAGTTTATTTAACTATTGATGGACAAAAAGTATATAAGGTAAATGAAAATTCTATAATAAAGGTTAGTAAAACTTATAAAGAAGCTAAGCTTATACAGTTTGATAATTATGATTATTTCAAAGTTTTAAGAACAAAAATTTTAAATAAATAATAGAATGAGATGGTGAGGTACAGTGAAATCAAAAAGACATGAAAGAATATTAGAGATAATAAAAGAAAAGGATATAGAAACACAAGAAGAGCTTGCAGAAGAACTAAAAAAATCAGGTTTTGATGTTACTCAAGCTACAGTTTCAAGAGATATAAAAAATTTAAAGCTATTGAAAATGCAATCTGCTTTTGGAAAGTATAAGTATGTAGTTCCAACTAAAGATACTACAAATATAACAGATAAACTTGCAAATATTTTAAAAAATGCAGTAGTAAGTGTTGAAAATATAGATAAGATGGTAGTGGTAAAAACTTTTACAGGTGGTGCTTCAGCAGCAGCAGAAGCTATAGATAGTCTTGATTTTGATGATATAGCTGGAACTGTAGCTGGAGATAATACTATATTTATATTGGTTAGAAGTATTAGTGGAGCAGAAAATCTTGTAGAAAAAATAAATAGTAGAATTAATGATTAAATATAGGTGATATAAATGCTGATACAGTTAAATATTAAAAATTTTGCTCTTATTGAAAATATTTCTTTAGATTTAGGAAGTGGATTTAATATATTATCAGGAGAAACTGGTGCAGGTAAATCAATATTAATTGATGCTATAGATTATGTATTAGGTGGTAAGTTTTCTAAAGATTTAATTAGAACTGGTGAAGAAAGAACAAGAGTTGAGGCTATATTTAGTATAGATTCAAATGATTTAAGAGGAGTTTTAAATGAATTAGAAATTGAATCAGATGATGTATTAATAATATCTAGAGAAACATTAATAAGTGGAAAAACCATAATAAAGGTGAACGGGAAAAGTTTTATTGTATCTCAATTAAGGAAGATACGTGAAAAGTTATTAGATATTCATGGACAGCATCAAAGTCAAAATCTTCTACAAAAAAGTAGTCATGTGAATTATTTAGATAATTATATAGGTAGTGAAGTTGAAGTTGAAATAAAGAAATTTTTAGATTTAAGAAATAAACTTTTAAATATAAGAGAAAAAATTAAGTCTATAAGTGGAAATAATGATAAAGAAAAACTTGCTGATTATATTAAATTTCAAATTGAAGATATAGACAAAGCAAATCTTAAGATTGGTGAAGAAGAAGATTTAAAAGATCAGTATAATATTTTATCAAATGCAGAAAAAATAACAAAATCAGTTAGTGTTAGTTATAATTTGTTAAATGGTGTTGAATCAGCCGGTATAATAGAAAATATATCTAAAGTTTTAACTGAATTAGGTTATGTTGAAGAGCATCTTTCTAAAATAAAAGAAAAGCGTGAAATAATAGAAGAAGCTTTTTATAACATAGAAGAAACTTCTAGAGAATTAAGAGATATTTTAGAAGAAATATATTATGATGAAGAAGAATTATCTAAAATAAATGAAAGACTATTTTTAATAAATAGTTACAAGAAAAAATATGGTGGTTCTATTGAAGCTGTGTTAGATACTTATAATAATTTAAAGCAGCAATATGAAGAGTTAATTAATGCAGAAGAAATAATAAAAGAATTGAAAGAAGAAGAAAAAATAATATATAATGATATGAAATTATTAGGTGAAAAAATATCAAGTATAAGAAAGAAATATAGTGGAGAACTTAGAGAAAAGATTTTAACGGAACTTTCTTATGTTGGATTGGATAAATCTAATATGAATATCTTAATAGAAACTAAAGAAAATTTTGATGAAAAAGGATTTGATGATGTTACATTTATGATTTCAACTAATCCTGGTGAACCTATGAAATCATTAGAAAAAGTTTTATCTGGTGGGGAATTGTCAAGAATAATGCTAGCTTTAAAATGTGTTTTTGCAGATAAAGATGATATACCTACTTTAATTTTTGATGAGATAGATACTGGTATAAGTGGTCAAGTAGGACAAAGAGTTGGAGAAAAAATGTATCAAGTATCAAAAAATCATCAAGTATTATGTATAACTCACTTACCACAAATAGCTATTCTTTCAGATCATCATTATTTTGTTTCAAAGGAAATTAGAAATGAAAAAACTTTTACAAATATAAGATTATTATCAAATGAAGAAAAAATATATCAAGTAGCTACAATGTTAGGCGGAGATAGTGTAACTAATGCAACACTGGAAAATGTAAGAGAAATGTTTAATAATTCTATTATAAAAAAAAGTGAATTAAAATCTATATAAATACATATATAGAGTGATAATTGGAAAAAATAAAATCACGGTAATTACGTGGTTTTATTTTTTTATTTTTTAAAATTTTGTCTATTATAGAAATGTTAATATAGAATACATAGCATGTCCTAAGGGTAACTTAAATATAAAGACAAAGGAGGAGAGATAATATGAAAAAAGTTATAAAATCAATAAGTTTAATGTCTAGTTTAATGCTTATTTTAATATCAACAACAATATTTACTCTTAAAGATATGCCAGATAAGATATATACAAATAATGCTATAGAAACTACTTCTATGTTTGATTCTATGAATCCATTAAATTATGTAACTTATGGTGAAGATTCTGTTGATATAAGTTTTATGGGTTTAATTCCTCTTAAGTCAGTTTCAGTTGAAAATGTTAAAGATTTAAAGTTGTATCCTGGTGGTACTAGTGTTGGTGTTAGACTTTCTTCAGATGGAGTTTTAGTAGTTGGATTTTCAGATGTTATTGTAAATAGTAATAGAAGTGAAAGTCCAGGAAAAAAATCAGAAATAGAAATTGGAGATTTAATAACAAAGATAAATGGTAAAAATATATGTACTACTAAAGAATTAAATAATTTTATAAAAACTTCAAAAAATGAAGAAGTTAAATTAACTATAAACAGAAATGGAAGTATAATAACAAAAAATGTGAAACTATTAAAAGAGAATAACGAGTTTAAATTAGGACTATGGGTAAGAGATTCAACAGCTGGAGTTGGTACTTTAACATTTTATCATGAAGAAAGTAAAAAATTTGGAGCCTTAGGACATCCAATTACCGATGGAGATACTAATACTAGATTTTCTGTTAAGTCAGGGGATTTATTAGATGCATCTATAATAAGTTTAAGAAAAGGGGAGAAAGGTTCTCCTGGGGAATTGAAGGGCATATTTACTAATGAAGAAACTCCTATTGGGAAAATAGAAAAAAATACTGAGTGTGGAATATTTGGTTTAGAAAATAAAAAGAATATAAATAATAATTTAAATGAAAAGTTACCAGTAGGATTTAGAAATGAAATAAATTTAGGTAAAGCTAAAATTATAACAACTATAGATGAAACTGGACCTAAAGAATATGATATAGAAATTATAAAAAAATTAAATCAGGAAAGTCCTAGTCCTAAAAGTATGATTATAAAAGTTACTGATGAAGAACTTTTACAAAAAACTGGTGGTATAGTTCAAGGAATGAGTGGAAGTCCAATTATACAAAATGGGAAAATAATAGGAGCTGTTACTCATGTATTAATAAATAAACCAGATGTAGGGTATGGAATATATATAGATTGGATGTTAAAAGATGCTGGAATAATAAAATAAGTAAAAAAGACAGGCAAGAAATTTTATCTTGCCTGTTTTTGCAAAATAAAGCTTCTTTAATACATTAAGTGGTATTTTTTTACAATAAATATAGACAAAGAACGATTGATAGTGTATAATTTACAAATAGTGGAATAAAAGTATAAGCTAACTTTATTAAAATAAAAACTAGCTATATAAAAGGAATTTTTAAAGAAATGTCGAATAAATTACTTGTAAGAATTAATATTTAAGTATATTCTGATATATAGTGATTGTTTTGTGGGTATATATAGAATAAAAAATGGATAAAGGGGAGAAATACATGGAAAATTCAAAAATATCTATACTTATAGCTGATGATAATAAGGAATTTTGCAGTATATTAAATGATTACTTATTAAATCAAAAAGATATTGTCGTAACAGGTATAGCAAAGGATGGAAGGGAAGCATTAACATTAATAGAGGAAAGAAAGCCTGATTTAGTAATTTTGGATATTATCATGCCACATTTAGATGGATTAGGGGTTTTAGAGAAGTTAAATAATATGAAGTTAGAAAAAATGCCACGAGTTATTATTTTATCAGCAGTAGGACAAGATAAAATAACACAACAAGCTATTACATTAGGAGCAGATTATTATGTAGTTAAGCCGTTTGATATGGATATATTTACTAAAAGGATTAGAGAAATGTTTAGTTCAAATACAAATAAAAATTTATCTAATACTTCAAGATATCAAAGTCATGATAGTTCAGTTCATTCATCAATTTCATCAAATGAACCAGTAGATTTAGAAACAGAAATAACAAGTATAATACATGAAATAGGAGTTCCTGCACATATAAAGGGGTATATGTATTTAAGAGAAGCTATAACTATGGTTGTTAATGATATGGAATTATTATCAGCTGTAACTAAAGAATTATATCCTTCAATAGCTAAAAAATATAATACAACTGCATCAAGGGTTGAAAGAGCAATAAGACATGCTATAGAAGTTGCATGGGGCAGAGGTCAAATAGATGCCATAAATAAGCTTTTTGGTTATACAATTCATAATGATAAAGGTAAGCCTACTAATTCAGAATTTATAGCAATTATTGCAGATAAATTAAGACTTAAAAATAAAGTGAGTTAAATAGCTTGGTTGAGCCAAAGTTGAAAAGGCTATAGCGATAAACATTACAAAATAGCTACTAATTTTTTAAAAAGAAGTACAATAAATATTTAGAGATAGTATTAAATATACCTTCTATTTATTGAGTTTATAAACTTGATAGATAGGAGGTATTTTTTATGCCAAGAATTAAAAGAAAAAAAGATTATATTACATATATTCAAGATTTTATAGATAGCTGTACATTAAAAGGATTAGCACCTAAAACCATAAAATCTTATTATCAATCATTAACTTTATTTTGTAAATACCTTGAAGAGGAAAAAGGAATTATGAGTATAGAGGAAGTAAATAAAGATGTCATTGAGGAATATTTACAGTTCACTAAAGAGAGAGGTAAATATAGTTATGTGGCTGATGAGAAAAGTCTTAATAAAACTTATCAAAATAATCGAAGAGATATAGGTAAAGAAATATTAGAATCAACACTTAACAAATATAAGATTATATCAATCAATAATATTCTTTTCTATATTTAAAATAAAAGGAATATTATAAAATTTAATGAGTTTATGACTTATTGTACTAATAAAAATTTAACTAAAAAATATTGAAATATTATGAAGGTACATTAAAATTATTTGTAAAATATATGTAAAATGATAAAAAGATTTTTTCACCACTTAAAGTTAAAACAAAAGATATTAAAGAATATTTAGAGTTTACAAAAAATAAAGTTAAATACTTTTAAATTAAAATTTAATAACAATAATATTATGATTAAATTTTAATTTCTATTTATATCAGACTCTAAATAATTTAAGTTCTAAATAATTTAAGCTCTTTTTATGAAAAAATCTCTAGATATATTTCAGAGATTATTCAAATTTAGTTAATTGTTATTACTCTATAACGCTTTAATTTATAAAATAAAATAAATCTTAAAAGAAATACTCGTAAATAAATAAAAAAATATATATTCTTATATAATATACTCGTAAATGATTATTAAATAGATAAGAAAAATTTAATATTTAAATAATATTCTATTAAGAATAAAAAATTATAATAATAAAGTACAAATTAATTAAAGACAATAAAGGAGAGTTAAAATGAAAAAAACTTTTATAGCAAAAATTCTTATAATAGCATCTGTTTTTACTGGTATAGTAGGAAATGTAGCATTTGCTGATCAATTTAATGTAATAACTTTAGGTGCTAATTTAACATCAAAGCAAAAAGAAGAAATGCTTAAATATTTTAATGCGAAAGAAGGTACTTATCAGTTAATAACTATAAATAATAAAGAAGAAAGAGAAGCTCTAAAAGGAATAGCTACTGAAAATGAAATAGGAAATAAAACTATATCTTGTTCATATGTGCAACCTACAGAAAAAGGTAATGGAATAAATGTTAAAACTGTTAATTTAACTTGGGTTACAGCAGCAATGATTACTAATACATTGGTTACAGCTGGAGTTAATGATGCTAATGTAATAGCAGCAGCTCCATTTCAAGTTTCAGGTACAGGAGCTTTAACAGGAATATTAAAAGGATTTGAAGATTCCACCGGAGAAAAGCTTGATAATAAGAAAAAAGAATTAGCAAATAAAGAGTTAATAGTAACAGGAAATTTAGCTGATAATTCTAGTATAGGAAAAGAAAAAGCTGCTGCTGTTGTAAATGATGTAAAAACAGAGGTAATTAAAGATAAAGCAAAAGATGAACAAGCAGTTACTAAAATAATTAATAATATAACTAATAATTATAATATAAATCTTTCTCCAGAAAATAAAAAAGAATTACAAGATTTAATGGTTAATATAGGGAAACAAGATTATAATTATGATGAACTAAAAAAGACATTAAATGAAATTGGAAACAATATAAATGAGGTATTAAAGGAGTCTGGAGAAGCTATAAAAAACTCAGGGCTTTTTGATAAAATTTGGACTAGCATAAAGAACTTCTTTAATGGATCAGAACAGAAAAATAATAATCAAAACTCAGGTATAATAAATGAAACTAACGATTCAGCATTATCAGGAAATACTGTTGTAACAAGCAATACGGAAGGAACTAAAACAGAAAATAATAATTCTAATGAAAACAGTCAATCTTCATCAAATGAAAACAATTCTAATTCAGGTGATAAAAATATTTTTGACAGTTTTGTATCATGGATAAAAGGTATATTTAATATAGAGTAAAATTTGTAAAATTAATTTAATAATTATATACTATAAATATACATTCATTAAAAGGAGAGATTATATGGACTTAAAAGAAGAAATATTAAACGAAGAACTAAAATATAAGGGGAATTTCTTAAAATTTGTAAATATAAATGTTAAGCTTCCAGATGGAAATGAAGGTAGTAGAGATGTAATAAGACATCCAGGTGCAGCTGCTATTTTAGCGTTTTTAGATGATGAAACAATATTATTAGTAAAACAATTTAGAGTAGCTTTAAATGATATATTACTTGAAATACCTGCTGGCAAATTAGAGGCAGGAGAAGATCCAAAATTATGTGCTATAAGAGAACTTGAGGAAGAAACAGGTTATAAATCAGAAAATATAGAATATTTAGGAACTATAGCTACTGGTGCTGGGTTTACTGATGAAAGAATTCATCTTTATAAAGCAACAAATCTTTACAAAGGAATAAAAGGTGGAGATGAAGATGAATTTATAGAAGCAGAACCTTACAAATTAAAAGAAGTAAAAGAAATGATAAAATCAGGTAAAATAATAGATACAAAAACAATTTCAGCATTTATGTATTTATAATTAATAAAAAGAAGTAATATTTATAATATTACTTCTTTTTATTTTACATATTTTTAGAATAAATTTAAGTTCCTAATCATAGTATTAGTTATAATACTTTAGGAGGATAGAGAGATGCATTTTTCATTAAATAAATTAAGTAAAACTTTTGAGGAACAAAAAGTATATTATTTATTAGTAATATTATTTTTTTGTGTTGGTATTGTATTAGGAGTATATGCTATAAAAAGTATGAATTATATAGATAGACAAGACCTAGCTAATTATTATACAAGTTTTGTAAATAGTATAGAAAAAAAGACAATAGATTATGGAATTTTGTTATTAGAAGTATTAAAGAAGAATATATTTTTAATAGCGCCAATAATTTTATTAAGTTTCACTTTTTTTGGAGCACCACTAATACTTGCTCTTAATTTAGTTAAAGGCTTCACATTAGGTTATACATTTACTTTTTTACTTACAACTTTTAATGGTAAGGGGCTTGGAATTGCATTGGCATCTATAATACCACAAAATATAATATATATTCCCTGTATAATAGCTATAAGTATATTAGGACTTAATTTATCAACTATGAAATTTAAAGAGAAGTTTATAAAAAGAACACCTATAAAAAATTTAATGTTGAATAAAGGTGGAGCAAATTTAATAATTGCATTGCTATGTATTTTTATTATTGGAATAATAATAGAAACATATGTATGTCCTAATATAATTAAAGTAATATTAAAAAATGTATATTTATAAATAATGGTTAGCTAATGATGTTTTAAAAAAGAAGTATAAAATATTCAATATATAAAGCAATGTTTTAGGAGAGAATAATGTTAGAAATTATAGAGAATTACAAAAGGTATTTATTAAATAATGAAAAAAGTGAAAATACAGTATATGCATATGTAACTGATGTTAATCTTTTTATTAAGTTTCTTAACTCAACTAAAAAACCATTATATACATCAAATAATAATTCAATTATAGAGTATATAAATAATCTTTTGAAAAATGGAAAATCTGAAAGATCAATAAATAGAATAGTGATTAGTCTTAGAAGTTTTTATAGTTTTTTAAAAAATGAAGGTAAGATAGATGATATTCCTAAAATATCTTATAAGAGTACAAAAACAAATAAAAAATTACCTCAAATTTTAACTGTAGATGAAGTCGATAAAATAATAAAATGTGTAGAAAAGAATGGAGTAAAAGGAATAAGAGACAATGCTTTATTAGAACTTATGTATGCTACTGGAATGAAAGTATCAGAATTAATATCATTAGATGTAGAAGATATTAATTTAGATTTATCATTTGTAAAATGTACAGATAACAAAAAATGTGAAAGATTAATTCCAATAGGACGAAGTGCTATTAGAGCTCTTGAAGAATATATATTAGTAAGAGATGAAATTGCAGAAAGTGGAGTTAATAAGTTATTTGTAAATCTTAATGGAAGAGGATTAACAAGGCAAGGGATATGGAGAATAGTAAAAGAATATTCTCATAAAGCTGGAATAAAAAAAGATGTAAATCTTAATACTTTTAGACATTCTTTTGCTGTTCATATGTTACAAAATGGTGCTAATGTACGAGCTGTTCAAAAATTATTAGGTAATCAAGTATTAACCTATATGGATACTTATTATGAAATAATAAATAGTGATAAAATTAATCTAGTATATAAAAACTCACATCCAAGAGCATAAAAATTAAATTAAGTATTAGTGGTAAATAATTTAAAAACTAGCCATACTTGGCTAGTTTTTTATTTTTCTAAAATATGAAATAAATAACAGCTTTAATTATTCTTTCTATGGTAACACTAATATCGAAGGGAGGATTTTATATGAAAAAAATATGTAGTAAATTTTCAAAAATACTTTTATTAATTATGACATTTTTAATGTTACCATTCGCACCAATACAAGCAATTGCAAATGATAAATCAGATGATAAGATGAAAATAGAAGCTAAATCTGCATTATTAATTGAACCTACTACAGGTAAAATTATATATGAAAAAAATTCAGATGAAAAATTCGCTCCTGCATCAGTTACTAAAATAATGACTATGTTACTAGCAATGGAAGCAGTTGACTCTGGAAAAATTAAATTAAATGATAAAATAACATGTAGTGAAAATGCCAAAAAAATGGGTGGAAGTACAATGTTATTAGATACAGGTGAAGTTAGAACTGTAGAAGATATTTTTAAAGGAATAGCAATAGCATCAGGAAATGATGCAGCAGTTGCAATGGCTGAATATTTAGCAGGATCAGAAGAAAGTTTTGTTGAACTTATGAATAAAAGAGCTCAAGAACTTGGAATGAAAAATACTACCTTTAAAAATTGTACTGGTTTACCAGCTGAAGGACATTTATCAACAGCTAAGGATATATCTTTAATGTCTATGGAATTATTAAAACATAACAAGATATTAAAATATACTGGAACTTACATGGAAACTATATCAGAAGGAAGAAAATCTCCAATTGAATTAGTTAATCACAATAAGCTTGTAAGATTTTTTAAAGGCTGTGATGGATTAAAAACAGGATATACATCAGAAGCAAAATATTGTATATCAGCAACAGCAACACGTGATGGAGTAAGAATGTTAAGTGTTATTATGGGTGCTCCTACATTTAAAATAAGAAATAGAGATGCAAGTTTACTTCTTAATTATGGATTTTCAAAATTTACTGGTAAAAAATTATTAGGTAAAGATGAAGAAATAGGTAAAGTATTTATGGGACCTGATACTGATAAATATTTTATTGCTAAAGCTAAAACAGATTTAAATGTAGTTGTAGAAAAAGGTTCTAAAGGTGAAATTAAAAATGAAATTAAATTTGATAACAACAAAAAGAAATATGATTCAGGAGAAATTGTTGGAAAGTGTGAAGTATATATAGATGATCAAAAAGTTGGAGAAGTTGAAATATATACAGATAGAGAAATAAGTAATCCTAACATATTCGAAAAAGTTAAGTTTAAAATTAAAAATTTAATTCCAAAGTTTAAATAATAAAAATAAAGAAGCTATATATTATATAGCTTCTTTATTTTTTAATTTAAATTAATACAATTTTATTATATAATTATAATGTTATTTTAGTTGAAAGGTGTGTATTTATGGAACTACCAAAAATAAGGGTAGCGGACTTTGAAGGTCCATTTGATTTGCTTTTGTATCTTATTAAAAAAAATAAGATGAATATATATAATGTAGAAATTTATAAAATAACAAATCAATATTTGCAGTATTTAGATACTATGAAGGAGATGGATTTAGAGATTACATCTGAATTTATAGTTATAGCTGCTACCTTGATAGAAATAAAATCAAAAAGTCTTTTACCTAAAGTAAAAAAGGTAGAGGAAGTTGAAGAAGATGTTGAAAAAAAGCTCTTAGAAAAATTAATATTATATAAAAAAATAAAAGCATCTACTGAATATTTCAAAAAAGTTTCTTTAGAAAATAATATAAGTTATTCTAAAAAACCAGAAATTATAGAAGATATAAGTGATAATAAAATCGATAATAAAGAATTATTTAAAGATTTAACTTTAATAGACCTATATAATATATATAATAAATTACTTGAAGTAAACAAAAATAAAAAAAATGATTTTAATATTATTCAAAGAAATATAAAGACAGATCAATATAAAATAGAAGATAAATATGATTATATACTTAAATCTTTAAAGAAAAATAATATAAGAAAGTTTAGTGAGTTTATTAATAAATGTGAAAATAAGTTAGAGTGTGTTGTTACATTTTTAGCTTTATTAGAATTAATTAAACAAAAACAAGTTAAAATATATCAAAGCTCTAATTTTGAAGACATAATTATAAAAGGATGTGACGGTAATGGAGAAAGTTAGTGTAGGGCAATTTGAATTTAAAGAAATATCTAGAAAAGATCCTATTAAAGGAGCTATAGAAGCACTACTATTTGTAAGTGGAGAGCCTTTAACATTAAGAGACTTAGCTATTAATTTAGAAGTAACTCCTAAATACTTAGAAGAAATAATTTCTGAATTAAGTTTAGAATATGAAATATCAAATAGAGGCATTAAGTTAATAAATATAAATGGATCTTATCAATTAGTTACAAAAAATGAATATTCAAATTATATTCAAAAGTTATTAAAGAAAAATAAAAGACAATCATTAAGTCAAGCATCTTTAGAAAGTTTATCTATAATAGCATATAAACAACCAATAACTAGAGTTGACATAGATGAAATAAGAGGTGTTAAATCAGAAAGCGCAATTCAAAAATTATTAGAAAGAGATCTTGTAGAAGAGGTTGGAAGACTTGAAGTTCCAGGAAGACCAATCCTTTATGGAACAACAAATGAGTTTTTAAGACAATTTGGATTATCTTCTATAAAAGAATTACCATCATTAGAATTATTTGAAGTAGCTGTAACAGAAGAAATAGAAGATATTAATGAATAGATGCAAAGATAATTAAAAAATAAAAGCATAGAGGGTTAATCCAACTATGCTTTTATTTTTTAATCATCAACATCTATAGTTTTAGTGCTTGCATCTATGTTTATATTAACATCTTGATTTTCTTTTTTATTTTCGCAACTACTTTGTTCTTTTTTACAGAATGTATCTTTAAATAATTCAAGAACTTGAGGTACAGTATCTACTATCCTATCATATGTATTATCTTGTTCTACTGGTAATAACCTTACTGAATTTTCTCTTACAACTAAAAATGCAACTGGTTTTACTGATACACCAGCTCCTGATCCACCACCAAAAGGATAGTCTATTTCAAAATCTGATGATACCTTATTTGGAGAATCAAATTCTGTACCACCTGATGCAAAACCAAAAGATACTTTTGATATAGGAATAATATATGTTCCATCTCTAGTTTCTACAGCATCACCTATAATTGTATTAACATCAACCATATCTCTTATATTTTCCATTGTACTTTTCATTAAATTTTGAATTGGATGTTCTTTGTTCATAAATCCCCTTTAACAGGGTTCACCTCCCTAGATTCAATTAAAGATTTTAATATTAAAACTAATATATAAATAATTTTTCCAAAAGATAAATATAATATACATTTAAGATGAATATTAATAAAAGAATATTCTTTAAATATAGGATTAATATTAAAATTTGAATTGTTAACTTTAAATATTATGCTAATGTATCTATATAAAAATGCTAAAAATGAACTTAAAATTCCATATGTAATTGCTGTTTTACATGCATCTCCTAATGAATAATCTAAACTTCCTAAAAGTTTAATGGAAGGTTTAGCATTATATTTATTTATATTTGAAAAAATATTGTTTATAAACTTTACATAATTTAAATTTAACTTTTTATTTAAATTTTTAATAAACTTATTTGGTAAATTTTTATCTTTTTTATTAGTTGATATTGCTGAAAAATTATAAAATTTTACATTTAAAACCTTATCTTCATAAAATACACTAAATTTTATTGGAATAGGAGTTAATATAATGAGCATTATAATTAATAATACAAAATTAGAAACTTTCATTTTAAACCTCCCTACAATATTAATATTCTGAGCAATTATTAGGAAAAATATACTATGAATATTAGAAAAAGATTATTTAAAAATAATAATGAGGTGATTTTATGAGAAAAATTAAATACATAATACAGGCACTTCTAATTTGTTTTATTTTAAATATATTTTCTATAAATGCTTTTGCTGATACTAATCTTAAAGTATCTGCTAGAAATGCAATAGCAATAGATAAAGAAAGTAAACAAATTTTATATGAACAAAATGCTTTTGAAATAGTTAAAATGGCTAGTACAACAAAAATACTTACTGCATTAGTTGCAATAGAAAATGGAGATTTAAATGAAGAATTTGAGATTTCAAAAAATGCAGCATCTGTTAGAGGATCAAAGGTTGGCTATAAAGCTGGTGAAAAAATAAAATTAAGAGAGTTATTATATGGCTTAATGTACAAGTCAGGTAATGATGCAGCTATAGCAATTGCAGAAGGTATTGGAGGTTCAGTAGAAGGATTTGCAGAAAAAATGAATCATTTTGCTATTGGTATAGGAATTTTAGATTCACATTTTCAAACTCCACATGGGTTAGATAAAGAAGATCATTATTCATCAGCTTATGATTTAGCAATATTATCATCAGCTGCAATGAATTATGATATTTTTAGAGAAATAGTAGGAACTAAGTCTATAAATAAAGAAAGATATGGATTTTCAAGAGATTATAATAATATCAATAAAATTCTTTGGAAAATTCCAGGAGCAAATGGAATAAAAACAGGTTATACTGGTGGAGCTGGTAAGTGTCTAGTCTCTTCTGTGAATAAGGATGGAAGAGATATAATAATAGTTGTATTAAATTGTCCAGATAGGTGGAATCAAACTGAAAAAATATTTAACTACATAAAAGATACATATTCATTTAATTTATTAAATAGTAAACAGCTAGTCTTAGAACAAGTAAATCCTTTGTTGGCACAAAATATTAGTGAAGAAGAAATAATTAAATCTTATAGTGAAGATAATACAGAATATGAATTAGAAGTATTTAAACCTTATACAAATTTAAATAAGGGAGATATAATAGGAGCATTTAAAAATAGTAAGATAAAATCAAAAAATAATAATATTGAACAACAGTTAAAATTATCTAGAAATATGAAAAGAGAAGATTTAGATAATATAATAACATTCAAATAATAAAAAAGTATGATAACACCAAATTGGTTTTATCATACTTTTTTCTGTATATTAAGAACAAAATAAATACTTAACTAATATCTTATTAGGAGAAATAAGTTTTAGGGGGAAATAATGATTAGAGAAGACATAGACTGTATTGATGCTGGGAGTGAATATTGTCCATGCAAATTAGCAGAAACGGGTGAATGTATTTTATGCTCACAATTACAAGGTAAATGCTTTTGTGATTGTATAAATTGGAAAGGAGTTTGTATATATCAGGAATTTTTTAACAATGGAAATAAAGCAAAAGAAAAAAGAGAAAAGTTTAATTGCAATATATTAGATATAAAAAATTATGATGGAAAAGTTATAGTAATTAAAATAAAAGTTACTCACAAACTAGCTTTGGATTTAATTAATCCAGGAAGTTTTGTTTTTTTATGTCCTGATGATGATAAAAATTTTGATTTTCCTATATCAATATTAGAATCTAATACAAATAATGATTGTATAACTATGGCTATAGAAATAAGAGGAATTAAAACGAAAAAATTATTAAATTTTAAAGTTGGAGATTTTATAAATATAAGAGCACCTTATTGGAATGGAATATTTGGAATTAAAAATATAGAAAAACAAGTAAACACTAATTGCATGATAATTGGAAGAGGGATAGGAATTGCTCCTATGATTCCAATATTAAGAAAATTAAGATTACAAAATTGTTCAATTGATTGTATTTTAGATTATTCATCATTAAATGAAGAATTTATAGATAACTTTGTAAGTAAATATGTTGATAGTAGTCTAAATATAAATACATTGGTAAATGGAAAATTAACAGATGAATTGAAATATAGAATATATAATAATATAGAAAAAGGAGTTAATTATATACACATAGGAGGAGCAGATATATTGACATATAATATTATAAATTATTTGCATGAGTTAGGAAAAGATGAAGTACTATTATCTTGTTGTAATAATTTTAAAATGTGTTGTGGCGAAGGAGTTTGTGGAGCATGTACAGCTAGATATAAAGGTCATAAGGTAAAAAGATTTTGTAAAATCCAAACAAATCCTAGAAACATATTTGAAGAAAGGAGATTAATATGAAGGTAGTTATAATAGGTGGAGGTTGGTCTGGGGTTGCAGCTGCTATTACAGCTAAAAAAGCAGGTGCAGATGTTCATTTATTTGAAAAAACTGACTTACTTCTTGGACTTGGTAATGTAGGTGGGATAATGAGAAATAATGGAAGATTTACTGCGTCAGAAGAATTAATTGCATTAGGAGCAGGGGATTTAATTAAAATTACTGATGATTGTGCAAGACATAAAAATATAGAGTTTCCAGGTCATAAACATGCTAGTTTATATGATGTAAATTTAGTAGAAGGATTAGTTAAATCTCATTTGAAGAATATGGGTATTAATTTATATATGGAAACTAGGGTTAAGGATGTAGAATTTAAAGATAAATTAATACAAAAAATAGTATTGACTGATGATACATGCATAGATGGAGATGTATTTATAGAAACAACTGGATCAACTGGACCTATGGGAAATTGCTTAAGATATGGTAATGGATGCTCAATGTGTGTATTAAGATGTCCAGCATTTGGACCAAGAATTAGTATAAGTGAAAGATGCAATATTGAAGATATAAAAGGTGAAAGAGCAAGTGATGAATTAGGGGCCTTTTCTGGGTCTTGTAAATTATCAAAAGATAGTTTATCAAAAGAAATAGTAAATGAATTAAATGAAAAGGGAGTAGTAGTACTTAAAATACCAGAAGAAGATGTAAATTATAATAAGTTAAGTAGTAAAGTTTGTCAGCAATATGCTTTAAAAGAATTTGCAGAAAATATTATCTTGTTAGATACTGGACATGCCGTGTAAGTAAAAGGACAACTTATCAAGCTGCCTTTTACAATTACTATCTAAATTTGAAGAACTTATTTCTTCAATAGATCCAACAAAGTTTATTTTTATTTTATATTTATCATCATCTTCTTTATAATAATAAATACTATCTATTAATGCATTTATTATTTGTTTTTGTTCTTCATGACTAATTTTATCAATAAAGGAACATTTATTCAATAAAGATTCTATAAAAGATATTTCTAGTGATGAATTTTCTATTTTAATTTTTTCTTTATTTAAAGTTTCTATTTTATTTTCTATATCAATACATTCTTTCTTTAATATTGAGATTTTCTCAAATAATATATCTGTTAAAAGGTTTTTATCATCATGAGCAAGTTTATCTACTAAAATATTAATTTGTTGCTTTTTATCTTCTAATGATTTATTTAAAGAAAGTAACTCTATAGATTTATTTGCTTCTTTTTTATATTTTATTTTTACAGAATCTATAAACTCTTTTTTATTATAACTTAAATCTTTTAAGGATTTTAAAACTAAATGTTCTATTTTAGATAACTTTACATTATCAATACTACATAAAGCTTTTCTTGATTTTTTCTTTAAAGAGCATACATAATAAAATAGTTTTTCTCCAGTTTTAATTGATGTTTTTCCATGCTGTAAAATCATACGGCTACCACAGTTGCCACAATATAATTTACCAACAAGTAGAGCATTATGAGTTTTACCTAATCGAGGAAATGTAGACTTATTTTTATCAAATTGTAATTGAACTTTAAGCCAAAGTTTATCATCTAAATATCCAATTATATTACTTACAGAAGCTATACGTTCAGATATATCTTTATTTGCTTTGGTAAGTTTACCTTTTTTAACTACACTTTCAGTTTTATTATAAGTTAGTAGAGAGTGAATATTATCTGGTTCACCATATATAGTCCAGTTATTATTTTTAAGATAAGTAGTTACGTTTTGTGTTGATTTAACATATATAGGATTTTGTAAAATGATTTTCAATGTACTTTTTTCAAATAACTTTCCACTATGAGATCTTATGTTATTTTCATGAGTATATATTTCTAATTTATGAAGGCTGCCAAGCTCTAAATACTTTTCATATAAAAATTTAACAAACTCAATTTCTTTTTCATCATGCTCTAATATAGTTTGTTGTCTTTTAATCCCATTATCATCTAAGTAAAATGTTTTTTTAGATTTAAATCCTACTGGTATTTTACCACCTGTCCACTTACCGTTCTTAGCCATCTCAAGCATATTATCTTTAATACGTTCAGCTATAGTTTCTCTTTCTAATTGTGCAAATACAGAAGCAATATAAATCATAGCTCTACCCATAGGAGTTGAAGTATCAAATTGTTCTTTTATAGAAATAAAATCAACTTTATATTCTTGTAAAGTATCAAGAACAGAAGAGAAGTCAGAAACATTTCTACTGATTCTATCTAATCTATAGCAAATTAATAAATTTATCTTTTTATGTTTAATATCTTTCATTAACTTTTTAAATTGAGGTCTATTTATATTTCCACCACTAAATCCTTCATCTTCATAGATAATGAATTCAACATCTTTAGAAATAAAGTTTCTAACATGTTCTTTACACATTTCTATTTGATTTTCTATTGAATCACCTTTACCAGTAAACTTTGATTTTCTTGAATATATAGCTACCTTTTTCAAATTAATCCCTCCTTATAAAATTATATTGTAAAGTATTAAAATTTATTTACGAACGTACGTTCTTTAAGGCTTTAAAATAATCACTAGAAGTCTTGAAATTTTTCAATGACACCTAGTGGATTAAATCTAATTATATAGTTATCTATTTCATACCAATTTTCATATTTTATTTCATAATAATCTAAAGCACTTTGAAGAAATCCTTCTGTAATATTTAAATATTCAGCTAATTCATATCTATTTCTAACACCAATTTTAAAAGCATTTATTATATCTAAAATTCCAACTAATTTTTTGTAAGCCAATTTTCTCGCAAATAATTCCTGCTTTCTATTAGATATATCATTTTCATCTATTATATTTCCATAAGTAGTGTAGTGATGCCCGATTTCTTCAGCTAATATACAATTACGTTCATTATTAGTCTTTAAATTTGAATCGAGTATTATTTTACCGTTTTTATATAAGCCTTTTAATCCGTAAGATAAAGGAAGTTCTTTTATTTTTAATCCATCCTTTTCAGCTTCAATAATTAATTCATCATAGGTCAAAGCAATCAATCCCCCTTTTAAGGATTACCATTCATCATCATCAAATAATGCATCTATATAATCTTTAAGCAATTTTACTTTTTTAGGTGTTAGATTTTTATCTTCTAAATGTGCTGCTATAGTTTCTATTTCTTTTTCTTTATACGATTTTTCTTCTTTATTAAGTTCAGGAATATCTATTGATTCATTTTCTGATAGTAGATATTCAACAGTTGTATTTAAGGTTTTAGCTAATTTTAATAATGTATCATTACTAGTACCTTGTTTATTTGCTTCAATCATTCCTATTGTTGATCTACTAACATTAATAGATTTTGAAAGCTCTTGCTGAGTCATACCTAGTTCTTTTCTAAGTTTTTTTATTTTATCACCTAACATAACAATTCACCTCATATGACAATTTTATCATAATTAATGACAAAAACAATAGGCAATTAAAGAATTTCAAAGAAATTTAAAGGAATAGAGAGTTTATTTAAAGAAATGTCATTATTTATGACTTAAAGATATTTGGTTTTTGTCGGTTATTATGACATAATAAAGACAAGCTAAGACAAGTTAATCACCTAACATAATAAATTAGTAAAGGAAGTGATATAGATGAAGTTAACACCAATTAAATTAAGAAGAATTAATGCTGGCTTTGAAACAGAAGAAGCAGTAAAAGCTTTAAATATAAGTAAAAGCACTTTTTATAAATTAGAACAAGGGAGAACTAGTCCTAGTGCTCAACTTATAGCAAGAATGGCTAGAGTATATGCATGTAAAACGGATGATATTTTTAAAGATCTAAATATTACAGGTTAAATAGTAACAAAATTTTATATAAATCATAAAATATATAGAAAAAATTTTAGGTGTGATTTTATGGCAAAGAAAATTTATGAGGTTGAATTAAACTTTCCTAAAGATATGGACAAGCTAGAAAAACATATGGCAAATATTTTAGCAGACATAGTGTATAAAAAGTTTGGACCAGAAGGAAGTATGAGTATAGCCGAAGGATTAGAAAAGAGATTAGATTAACAAATGATGTGGAGTAATCCACCATATATTTATTAACATAATTGAACATATGTAAGGAGGAAAAGTAATGGAACAAGTTTTAAGAAAAGGAACTGATTTGGTTAAGAAACAATTGATAAAAGTTACAACTAATGAGGATGGTAAACAATTAGTAAGTGCAAAAGAATTATATTTAGGATTAGGACTTAATAAAGCAGTATGGGCAAGATGGTTCAATACTAACATAGTTAAAAATGATTTTTTTAAAGAAGGAATAGATTGGATAGGGGTTCAACAATATGTTGAAGGTAATGAAACAACTGATTTTGCAATATCTTTAGAATTTGCAAAACATTTAGCAATGATGGCAAGGACAGAAAAGTCACATCAATATAGAAATTATTTTATTGAATGCGAGAAAAAAGCTAATGATCCATATGTAAATATAAGTCCAGAACTTAAGTCAATTTTAATGTTAGATAAGAAAACATTAGAAATTGATAACAGAGTTACAAAATTAGAAAATACTATGACTATTGATTATAGCCAACAAGAAGAATTGAACAGTTTAGCAAGAAAAGTTGTAGTACAAGCATTAGGTGGTAAAGATACACCAGCATATAAAGAGCTTAACAAGAAAGCTTTTAGTCAAATTTGGAAGGACTATAAAAGAGTTTTAGGAGTTAATTCTTATAAGAATACAGCAGTTAAGGATTTAGATTTTGCTAAAAAGATATTAAGTGATTGGAAGCCAAATAGAGAGCTTGAATTAATGATTAAAGGTGCTAATAGCCAAATTAGATTTAGAGGTGATAATTAATGCACTTAATGAAGTATCTAATAATATCAATTATAGCTTTATTACAGATAATAACATTTTGTATAGCATCAAGTAAGTATATAGTATCAAACAATAAAAGAGATAAAATTGAATACTTAATAATAGCTCTAAGTGGATTAATAGGATTTATATTATTTACTAATCCAGTAGTACTTTTATATTAATTTTTAGGAGGAATAAGAAATGTGTAAAAAAATATTCAAAAATCTTACAGAAGAAAAAATTGAAAGAATTAAAAATGAATTAGTTGGATTGGATAGTTCAGAATGGAACTATATAAAAGGTGGAATAGATATGTATTTTAATAAGAAAGCCGCCAACTTAAAAATTGACGACTTGACTATAGTAGATACTTATTTAAAAAGAGGATATTAAGAATCTACTACTTGAATAAACATTGGGTGTATGCGATAGTCCTTACCTAAGTAATGGATATGAACATAATCTAACTGATACATTGTATGTTCTTCTTCTTTTTTTAAAGGACTCCAAATTTCCGCATTTTCTTCCCACCATATTGTAGGAGATTGAGCATTAGAGCCAACTTTACAGTTTGGATCATCACATAAGTTAACCCAGTTACCTATTAAGCAAGCGTAAATGTTTTTCATATTCACACCACCTTTCATAAATATTTCGTACAAGCCGATAACCTAATTATAAAACTATTAATAAAAGAAGTGTGTCGAATAATGGCATGTATTAAAGTAAAAATTTTAGGAGGATTAAAAAATGAATAAAAAAGAATTATTTAGACAAATAGAAGATCTACACCATAATATTAAAAATTATAAAAGTGTAGAAAGTACAGAAGATGATGTAAAAGCTTTAGAAGAAGTAATGGATTTAATAATGCTTGGAGCAGGAGCTTTTACTACAGATGAATTAATAAGTGAACTAATGAAAAGAGAGGGGACATTAGTTTTAGAAAAGGTAATCCAAAACTTAGATGATGGAGCTGTAGGCTAATGAAAGGCGAGTTAAACTATGATAATCAAGGCAGGATAGCCTACACAGAAGGATTTCATAGTAAAACAGGTGAGTTGTGGAGTGATGAAGATTTATACTATTTAATAAACTGGTATGAAAAATAAGTGCTGCTGAAATGAGTTTAGCATTAGAAAGACCAGAAGCATCTATAAGGTCTAAAGTTTGTAAATTAAGAAAGAAAGGACTGATGTAGTAATGATTAAATTTATAAGAAGTCTTTTAGGTTTGGGAATGACTAAAAAAGAAAAGGAAAACTTCATAAAAACTATAACTTTGGAGGATTAATTTATGAGAGATATTTTAGAAATTACAATAGATCTTTCAAATATAGTGCAAGATAAGGCAGAAATAACTGGTGAAAATATTAATGATTTAATTCAGATAAAAATAAAGAACCTATCTGTAACCGACCAAAGTAAACAGATAGGATCAAAAGAAATTACTTTTAATAATATATTATCACCAGAAACAGATTTAGACAATGGAGAAGTTATGACATTGGGAATGGAAAAAACAATAAAGGAGTTGTAAGTTATGGATTTACCAGATTGTTCTTATGACTATAGAGAATTAGAAAATGAGGAAATAGAGATAGATACATGTAGTGAATGTGGTTGCAGTATATATCAAGGAGAAGAATATTACGAGATTGGTGGACAAGTTTTATGCTGTGACTGTATTTATTACTTTAAGAAAACAGCAGAACTACAGGAGGTTTAGTAATGGCAGAAGAAAAGAAATTGAATATATTTCAAAAGATACAGATAGCAAGAGTAGAGCTTCAAAAAAAGGATCTTAAAAAAACAGGTCACAATAAGTACTCTAATTATAAATATTTTGAACTAGGAGATTTTCTACCTTATATAAATGAAATTTGCAATAACATAGGACTTTATACCGAATTTAAATATGGTGAAAAAGAATCGTTTCTTTATGTAATAGATTCAGATAATCCAGATATTAAAAGAGAGTGGAGTACACCAGTAGAAGTAGCACAATTAAAAGGATGTAGTACTATACAAAATATTGGAGGAACACAAAGCTTTGCTAGAAGATATTTATATATGATGGCTTTTGAAATAGCAGAATCAGATGTGATAGATTCTGGTGAAATAGATGAGGAAGCAGCATTTGCTAGTCAAAAAATAAGTAAAGCTCATGTATTCACTATAAATAAATTAATAGCAGAAACTAAAACAGATATTAAAAGCTTTTTGACTTGGGCTAATGTTGAGAAAGTTGAAGATATAACAAATGATATGTTTAATGAATGTCTTAAGAGTTTCAAGGAAAAGAAAGCAAAGTTAGAAGAAAAAAAGAAAAAAGACATTGATTTGAAAAAACAACAGGAAGAGCATCAGAAGGAATTAGAACAACATCAAGAAGATTTTGATTTTTAGGAGAGTTGAGAAATGAAAGAGATACAAGTAAATAAGCAATTACCAGTAATAACAATGAACTTTGAGGAAGTAAAAGGATCACTTCAAGAAACAATGAAAAAGTATGAAGGGATTATAGTTACAGAAGAAGGCTTAAAGGACTGTAAAGCAACTCAAAAAGATTTAGCAAGTCTTAGAAATAAGATAGATGCTTATAGAAAAGATGTTAAAAGAGAAATGGAAGTACCTATAAAAGAATTTGAGAGTAACTGCAAGGAACTTATTAGTCTCATATCAGAGGTGGAGAAACCAATAAAAGAAGGTATAAAAGTTTTTGATAATAAACGTAAAGAAGAAAAGAAACAAAAAGTGTTAGAAATAATTAATGCAGCAATAGAAAATTTTGAATTAGAAAAAGATTATGCAGATAAATTAGGTTTAAAGGATAGCTATTTAAAATTAACTGGAAGTATAAAGAGAATTAAAGAAGATGTTGAAATGAGAGCAATGATGCTTAAAAGAGAACAAGAAGATAAGAAAACAAGAATTAAAATGCTTGAAGTTGCAGTTAAGAATGAAATTGATAGAGTAAATGAAAATATTAATACAAAGTTAGATTATAAGAAATTTGAAGTATATGTATTAAAAGATTATCCATTAGAAAAGATTTTTAATGAAATAAATAAAGAAGCTGACATTATATTAAAAGCAGAAAATAATACTAAGCAAGAAATCAAAGAAGAAAAAGAAACTATTCAAGTACCTTTAGATTTTTCTAGTAAGAAAGTTGAAGCTCCTAAGAATGAATTTAAAGAAGATAAATTCTTTGTAGATGTTTATGTAGAACATAATTTTGATATGATCCAATCTTTAAGCAAGTTCTTAAAAGAAAATGGATATAATTATGAGGTTCACAATAAAGGAAAAGTTAAATAGAAAAAGGTGATTAATTTGGATAAGTCTTCAAAAGGATTTATAAAACTAGATAGAGCCATCTTTGAACATTGGATATTTCAAGATGCAGAAAAATTTAAAGCATTTGTGGATCTTATCCAATTAATGAGATGGAAAGATGAAAAGTTAATAATAGGCAATAAAGTTATAGAAATTCCTAGAGGAAGTTATTACACTTCCGAATTAAAATTAGCTGAAAGATGGGGTTGGAGTAGGAATAAAATAAGGGACTACCTTAAGTTATTAGAAAGTGAAGGAATGATAATCAAAAAAGGTACAACAAAAGGAACAATGTTAACCCTTGAAAACTATGACTTTTACCAAGGTGATGGTACAACAGAAAAACAACAAAAAAACAATGAAAAGGACATCAAAAAAACATCAGAAGGTACAGCAGAAAAACATCAAAAAAACATCAAAAGGTACACAAAAGAAGAAATTAAAGAATATAAAGAAATTAAAGAAGTTAAAGAAGTTAAAGAAGGGGAAGAAAGGAAAGAAGATATACCTAAACTTGAACCACTATCCTTTCCAACTCCGACCTGTAGAAAAATTTATAGCTTATTAGGAGAGAATGATTATAGGTTTTTTATGAACTCTAATATAGAAGAAAATGAAAAGATTATATCTATAAAAACAGAAAATGATATAGATAAAAAAATAATATCTGGTTATATACCTAGAATAGATTGGCAACTAGATAAAAGAATAGAGGTGATTTGATGAAAATATGTGAAGTGTGTGGCTCTAATCACTTAGTAGAAGTTCATCACATAATAAAAAGAAGTCAAGCTCCTGCATTAATAGATTGCAAATATAATTTAATACCATTATGTTGGGAGCACCACAAAGGTAATTATGGAATTCATGGTATATATGGACATGAATTAGACCAAGAGTTAAAGAAAAGATTACAAGATAATTTAAAATTAATGTTTGGAGCAAATATTTATTATACTAAAGAACAAATAAAAGAAAAACTAAATATAAGTTTAAAAGAAGTAGACAAGCTTTTAAAGACTTTATTACCAAAAGATGATAAATATGTTGGAGAAGATATTATAAGGGCTTGTATGGGTGGTAAATTAATTCTGTGAGGTGTATATGAATTATGAAGAACAGTACAAAGAGGAAGTAAAATTATTTAATAGCATTTATAACAGATTCAATAACATACAAGAAAATGATGTTGTAGGAGCTTATAGATTAATGCTAGATAGTTTCCAAGCTTATAACAGATGGAGCAAAATAAAATGTGATATTAAGAAAGAATTAGGGCGTGGAGAAAAGGCAGCTATAAAAGATAGATTAGAAGAAATGTGTAAGTATCTTAAAGAAATTGCAGTTACTAGCAGAATGATTTGGAAAAGTGCAAAGGAAGATTCAAGAATTAAGGAGGATTATTAATATGAAAGTTACTATCAAGAATGACCATGATATAGCACATTATTATGATGTTGAAGCACTTGGAATGAATTCATATATGATAGAAATTATTTATCTGAATAAAACAAGAGAAAGTATAGCAAGAGAGAAGAATACGGAGATTATAACCTATTAAATTAACTAAATATGAGAATGAATTGAATTATAGTTATAACTTTTTATTCTCATATGAAAATCAAATGATAGAAGGTGTAAATATGTTAAAGAGAGGAATTAACATACAAGTTATTAAAAAGGATGGTAAAGGTGGAAGAAGTAATCCTATAGGCAAGGTAATATCAATTTATCCAACTTATATAGTTGTTGGATTCGATAATTATACAGAATGTTTTAATGTATCCGATATAGTTAATCCTGCTTCAAGCAAATTGCAAATAAAACAAAATAAAGAGTGGGTAGATGTAACTAAAGATATGTTATCAAGCCATATGATTAAAGTAATGTATTTAGAGCCTAACAGAGCATTTGCAACATGTAGGAGATAATTAAATGAAGAATGAAGGTAAAAAGTTTGAAGAAGATTTTAAAAAATCAATACCTAGTTGGTGTTGGTGCAATAGGTATAAAGATGGAACTGCAAATATCGGAAATGTAAAAAATGAAAAAGTAAGATTTCAAGCACATAATGTATGTGATTTTGAAGTATTTGCAGAAAATAAATTATTCTTGTTAGAACTTAAGAGCTATAACGGGGTGAGTATTCCTTTAAGCGGTATAAGAAAGACACAATTAGAAGAAATGTTAAAGGCAAGTAACTATAAAAACATAGAGACGTATTTTATGTTAAATTTTAGACCATTACAGAAGGTTTACGCCGTTAGAGTAGAAAATGTACAAGACTTTATAAAAAAGGCAGAGAGAAAGAGTATTCCAGTTAAATGGTGTATAGAAAATGGAATAGAAATTGAAGGGATTAAAAAGAAAGTTAGATTTAGATACGAGTTAGATAACTTCTTTAGGAAATAATATTCTTAATAGATATACTCGTAAATGATTATTAAATAACTAAAAACAAAATCAAAGTATATCTCAAATATTAAACATAAAAAATTAAAATGTAGGTTATATAAATATAACCAAACAAACTAAAAAATTAGAGATAAAAACTTAATTATTAATAGAAAATGTTCTTTAAAAACTGAATAATACGGTATTTATAAAATATGTTATAATCAACTTATAATTATAAATTAAAAGTTGTAATAAGGAGGAAAACACATGGAATATTTTATTGTTTTACTATTTATCATAGCTGGTATGCTTGCATTTAATGAAATTTCTGTATTGAAGAAAAGAATAAAAATACAAGAAGATCGTTTAAATGAATTATGTAAGCTAACAGGACATGATAATTTATCTTCTTATTGGGTTTCTGATGAATTAAAAGAATTAGTTATCCATCTAAAACGAACTGGGAAAGAAGTTGAAGCCATTAAAAGAATTCGTGAACAAACACAAATGTCTTTAATAGAAGCAAAACAATATGTTGAAAATTTAGATTAGTTTCTATAAATTTAATGTGTTAAAATCCAATTTATTAAGTACATATTTAAAACTATAACTCAAATACCGTATTATTCAAAAATGAATATACGGTATTTTTTATTTCAATATTAAGAAATTACAAATGTTGATATAAATAATAACCTTTTTAGAAAAGTTGCTCTTTGAAAATTGAATATTACGGTATTGTAAAAATATGTTATAATTAATTCATAATTGTTATAATTAATTCATAATTCGAAGTAATAACACTGATAAAGTATAAATTTAAGTATGATAGAAAATAGCTAAATTACACTGTTTTACGCTTGCAACCAAAGTGCAACTGAAAATAGCGAGATAGTTGGTGGTGTCAAACACAAAATATTGTTACAGTAAATCTAAGAAAGGAGTTGATAGTATGAAACTTGATTTTTTAGGAGTAGCCATTTTTGGTGGCATACTTCTTATTGGACTAACAGTGATAATATGTTTTATCGGTGTAGGTATATTTATTATGAAAGCACTAATTAAATATATAAAATCAGGAGATGTTAGAAAAGAAAAATCAATCATCAGGAAATCTCTTGGTGAAGTTTTAAAACAGCATCGAACAGACTTTAATATGACTCAAGAGTTTGTTGCAGAGGCAATAGGTGTAAGTAGACAAGCAGTATCTAAATGGGAGAATGGAACATCTGAGCCAAGTACGTCCAATTTAATTGCACTTGCAAGATTATTTGAAATTTCTGCTGAAGAACTATTACACGAAGTGCACTAGATATGATAAGTATGACGTAGAGAAATTCATATTAATAACAAGGGGGAGTCTTATTTATGAAAAAAAGAATAAAACACTCTAAGATATGGTATATAGTCTTTGGAATATTAGTAGTAATAGCTTTGGTAGCATTCATATTTATGCACTTCGGCGGATTTAGTACAGGAGAAAATGCAAATCCAGAAGAGTTTGCTAAATATGCAAAATCTGTGGAAGATATCACAATACCAGAAAATGCTAAAATAATAGCCTTAGGAGAAGCTACACACGGGAATGTAGAATTCCAACAGCTTAAGCTCGATGTATTCAAAAAAATGGTGGAAGACTATGGTGTGAGAGCGTTTGTGCTTGAGGGGGACTATGGTGGCTGTGAGCAAGTAAATCGATACATACATGGTGGAGAAGGAACTGCTCAAGAATCAGCGGAGGCTATTGGTTTTACTATATATCGCACGGATGAGATGGCTGAGCTTATTTCGTATATGAAACAGTATAATGAAAGTGCAGAGGAAGGTGAAGATCTTCGCTTTTACGGGTTTGATATGCAAAGAACTTCTTACAGTTTTCAATTCTTAAATGAAGTCTGCAAAGAACTAGGGGTAGATACTAATAGTTTACAAAAACTTATAGATGGCGAAAAATGGAGTAGTGAATACAATTACCTTAATCGAATGGAAATCATAACTCAAGTTAAAAATGAACTTAAGAGCAAGCAAGATTCTAGTAAAGCAATACATTTTGCAGATATGCTATTGCAATATTGTGAACTTCAAAACATAACAGAAACAGATGGAAGTACATTAAGAGACAGATTTATGGCTGAGAATGTTCAATGGATATTACAGCAAGAGCAACAGAGGGGGAATGAGCGTATATTTGTTACGGGGCATAACAGTCATGTGGCTAAATGGGGTAGCTTCGATTCAATGGGCAAGTTGCTTTCAAGTAACGCAGATAATGGTTACTATGTAATAGGCACAGATTTTTATAGAACTAAGTGTAATATGCCAACCAGCTCATCTACAAGGCGTACAAATCAAGTGTTTTACTCTCATAATCCATTGGCTAAAACCGCAAAAATGGCTGGATTAGATATTTGCTGGTTGGACTTTGCAAATGTTCCTAAAAATTCTGAGCTGGCTGAATTAATTTCACAATATACCTATATGGGTAATCTTGGAGAAAGTTATTCTTGGTTTATGCGTCTTATTCCTCCAAGTTACCGAATATTTCAACCACCTGCGGTACTTTACGATAGTATGATATTTGTAACAGATGCGAATCCCACTAAAATAATCACAGAAAAATAAATATTAAAAGGCTATGTTAAGATTATTTACTTGTTAGTATAAGTAGTAAAAATGACTGGCACTATATATCAAATAGTATCAGTCATTTTTATAGTTAATTCTCATTATTAATATATTATGAAACTAAAATTGAATATTACAGTGTTGTAAAAATTTGTTATAATTGATTCGTAATTGTTATATAATGTGAATTGATAATTTTTCTGATAATATATAAATAAATGGGAATTTAATGAAATAATGGAGGCGTACATAAATGGTTTTATTAGTCGTTGATACACAAAAACTATTAGTAAATAGTAAATTATATAATTTTGAGAATTTTATTACAAATATTAGGGAATTAATTAATACATCAAGGAAAAACAATATTGAAGTATTATATGTAATACATGATGATGGAGTAGAAAGTGATTTAACAAAAGGAAAAGATGGATTTGAAGTTTACGAAGAATTTAAGCCTATGGAACAAGAAAAAGTGTTTGTAAAAAATGTAAATAGTTCATTTAGAGGAACTGGTTTGTTAGAATATTTAAGAGAAAAGGGTGAAAAAGATATAATTGTTGTTGGACTTCAAACTGATAAATGTATTGATGCTACCATAAAGTGTGGTTTTGAACATGGACTTAATATGATTGTACCAAGCTATGCTAACTCAACTGTTGATAATGACTTCTTTAGTGGAGAGCAAAGTTATAAGTATTATAATGAATTTATGTGGAATGATAGATATGCTAAATGCATGTCTATTAATAAGGTATTTAATATGTTGGAACGCTAAATAGAGTATATTAATGAATAATTTTAATATATTATGAAACTAAAATTAAATATTAAATTACTTAAAATACCGTATTATTCAAAAATGAATATGCGGTATTTTTTATAAAAAATTAGAGGTGATATAAATGATAGATAAAAATATATTCAGAAAAACAGAAGCAATACTTTATAGTTACTCACAATTAGAAGCAGAAATAAGATGTTTAGAATTAGAAATAAATAATATAAAGAATAATTATGAAGGTTGTGGAGCTATAGGATATGAAGAAAAATCAGGACCTACTAATAAATTTAATAGTTCAGTAGAGAATGAAATAATAAACAAAGAAAAAGAAATAAAAATATTATCAAAAAAATTAAATAATAAGAAAACACTTAAGGATCAAATAGATAGTACAGTAGAAAGAATGAATGATAATGAAAGAAGGTTAATAGAGTTTAAATATACTAATAGAAATACTTTATCATGGAATCAAGTAGCATCTATTCTAGGATTTAATGTAGATTATGTAAGAAAAGAAATAAGACAGGATGCAATAACTAAATTAGGTAAAACTATATTTATAGATAAGTGTAAACAAGAAAAATTTATAATATAAAATATCCCCAATTTATACCCAATTTACCCCCAACAAATACCCAAAATGTTGTGCTAGAATATAGATGTGGGCAGATTGAAGTCAGTTCATTACGCAATCCTCCTGTTTTCATATTAGGCAGGGATTAAGTTCCCTGCAGCGTGGAAGGACAAGTGTTAACATGAATGTGCAAGTCATTCACCTTCCTCTCATAAGTTCCCCTTTATAATTAAATAGGACTAATAGTAGGGATTACAAGTGCTATTAGTAAGTTTACTAAAGAATCTAGTTTAGACTAGGTTCTTTTTATTTAAAAAATATTATTGTAATAAAAAGGAAATTGAATTTCTTTATAGAATATACTTGTATGGAGGTGAGATGTATGGAAATATTAAGTATGGAAGTTTTAGCAAAAGATATAGTTGACTTTAGTATTATCATAAATGGAAAGAATATTAATGGAACTTATTATGGGGCAAATAATAAGGTAATTTGTGGGGTGGATATAGATAAAAAATATGAAGAAAAAATTAAATCCGCTTGCTTAAATGAATTAGATGATTTTGGTAAGAGAATAATTGAAATGTATGAATAGTATTTAAGAGCTCTCATGATGAGAGTTCTTTTTATTTTATATAGAAATGAGGTGAAATAATGAATATACAAGGTAAAATAAATAAATTAATAAAAGCTTTAAATATTTATGGATATATATACTTAGTAAATAGAGAACAATTTGTAAGTAATAAAACAGGAAATGTATGTACTGTATATAAGTTATTTCACTTAATGGATGTTGAAGATTATAACAATATGTATCCAGATAATAAGAAAGATCCTAATAAGTGTTCTAAAGTTAAAGTAGAAATATTAAGTACTTTTAAACAACAAGAAATACTTTTAAAATTAGTTGAGTTATATAAAGAAGTAGGTGGAGCAGATGGATAGAAAGCTTACACCGAAACAGAAAGCATTTGCAGATTATTATATTGAAACAGGTAATGCTACAGAAGCAGCAAGAAGAGCAGGATATAGTAATAAAACGGCAGCAGTAATAGGAACAGAGAACCTAATAAAACCTAATATAAAACAATATATAGATGAACGCCTAAAAAAGATAGAAGATAAGAGAATAGCAAAAGGTGAAGAAGTCCTTCAATACTTAACAAAGGTTATGAGAGGAGAAGAAAAAGACCAATTTGGATTAGATGCATCACTTCAAGATAGAACTAAAGCAGCAGAGCTATTAGGTAAAAGATATAGGTTATTTGTAGATAAGGTTGAGAAAGATACAAACCTAAATGTAAATTCAACAGCTAAACTAGATTCTATATTAAATCAATTAGAGGATGAAGATAATGAGTGATGAATATAAATTATCATCAAAGTATAAAGCATTTTTAAAACATAATGCACCAGTAGAATTTCTTGAAGGAACAACAGCAGCAGGAAAAACAACAGTAGGAATACTTAAGTTTATGTTGAAGGTTGCTAAGTCAAATAAGAAAATGCATGTTATAGCATCTAAGACAAAAGGGGTTGCAGAGAAAAATATAATACAAAAAGAATATGGTATTACTGATGTATTTGGAGATTTAGTTAAATATAATGGTAATGGTGATAAGGATAATAAAATACCACATATTCTGTATCATACATCTTCAGGAGATAAAGTAATATACATTCTAGGTTATGATAACGCAGACAAATGGAAAATGGCTCTAGGTTCTCAATTTGGTTGTGTACTTATAGATGAGATTAATACAGCAAGTATAGAGTTTGTAAGAGAAATATGTACAAGAAATGATTATCTTATGGCAACACTTAATCCAGATGATCCTAACTTACCTATTTATTCAGAGTTTATTAATTGTAGTAGATCATTAGAAAAATATAAAAGTGATGTTCCAAAAGAAATAATGGATCAATTAAATTCAGAACCAAAGCCTAACTGGACTTATTGGTTCTTTTCTTTTTATGATAATGCATCTTTAAGTGATGAAGATATAGAGAAGAAAAAGACAAGTGCTCCTAAGGGAACTAAATTATATAAAAATAAGATATTAGGCTTAAGAGGTAGAGCAACAGGTTTAATATTCTCTAACTTTGAAAGAAAGAATAATGTTATATCTAAAGAAAAAGCTAAAGGAATGAAGTTTGTTCAATTTACAGCAGGACTTGATACTGCATATTCTCAAAATAGTCCAGATACATTTGCATTTACTTTCTTAGGTATTACAGATAAGAAAGAGTTAGTAATGCTAGATGAAGAAGTATATAACAATAAAGATTTAGAAATACCTTTAGCACCTAGTGATATAGCTCCTAAATACTTTAAGTTCTTAGAGAAGAATAGAAAAGATTGGGGATTCGCTAGAGATGTATTTATAGATTGTGCTGACCAAGCAACAATAACAGAGCTTAAGAAGTTTAAAAGAACTAACGCTTGTATGTATAACTTTATTAACTCTTATAAGAAAGTATCTATATTAGATAGAATACATTTAATGTTAGGTTGGATAAATGTTAATGGAAAAATATTTTATTATGTTGTGGATACCTGCAAAGAACATATAAGAGAGTTGGAGTGTTATTCATGGAAAGAAGATAAATACGAGCCAGAAGATGCAAACGACCATACAATTAACTCTTGTCAGTATGCATGGATACCATTTAGAAAAATGATAGGAGATTATAAGGAGGAATAGAAATGGGGTGGATTAAGAGTATGTTGACTAATGCAGCTATAAAGTTATTAGATATACAACCTGCTATATCTAAGCCTGTAATTATAAAAGAACCTTTATCTTTTGAAGGAAATGTTATGAAAAATAGAATGTGGTATAGAGGTGATCCATCAGAGTTAGACCAATTTTTTAAAGGAACAGTAATGGATCAAGTAAGTAAAAGCAGATTTTGGGCAGCAGTTCCAAGTGATAAACTAAATATAAGAAAAATGCATTCTGGATTACCTGCAATATTAGTTGAAACATTAGCAGATATTATTATAAGTGATATAAATAACATATCAATTGAGAATGAGGAATTATTAAATAAATGGGAAAAAATAAGTAATGATAATAAGTTTGATAAATTGTTAAAAAAGTCATTAGTAGAAACACTTGTTACTGGTGATGGAGCATATAAGATAACCATTGATACTGATATTACTCCATACCCTATTTTAGAATTTTATTCTGGAGAAAGAGTTGATTATATAATAAAAAGAGGTAGATTACAGGAAGTATTATTTTATACTGATTATTCTGTTAGAAATAATAATTATAGATTAATAGAAACATTTGGAATGGGATATATAAGGAATAAACTTATAGATCAAAAAGGTGCAGAAGTTCCATTAAATACTGTTCCTGAATTATCAGAATTAAAAGATGTAACTTATGATAGTAAATTTATAATGGCTGTACCTTTAAAGTTTTTTGAATCTCAAAAATGGAATAATAGAGGTAAATCATTATTTGATAATAAATCAGATGCATTTGATAGTTTAGATGAAGTAATATCACAATGGATAGATGCGATAAGAAGTGGTAGGGTACAAAAATATATACCAGAGGATTTATTACCTAAGAATTCTCAAGGGCAAATTATGGAGCCTAATCCTTTTGATAATCAATTTATAAAGATTGGTACAAGTCTATCAGAAGATGCTAAAAATGAAATTAATATGATACAGCCAGAAATAAGATACGAAGCTTTTATTGAAAGTTATGCAAAATCACTAGATATGTGTTTACAAGGCATATTAAGTCCTGCAACTTTAGGTATAGACTTAAAGAAGTTGGATAATGCGGAAGCACAAAGAGAGAAGGAAAAAACTACTTTATATACTAGAAAGAAAATAGTAGATGAATTACAGGAAGTTATACCACAACTTATAAATACATTGCTTAAAGTCAATTGTATATTGAATAGAAATAAAGCTATTGATGACATAGATATTACTGTAGATTTTGGAGAGTACGCTTCACCATCATTTGATGATAAGGTAGAAACTGTAGGCAAGGCTAAAAGTTATGGTGTAATGTCAATAGAGCAGTGTATAGAAGAAATGTATGGAGATACATGGACAGATGAAGAAAAGGAAGAAGAAATTAAAAGAATAAAGGAACAGAATGGATACCTTGAAGCTGATGAACCTAAATCAATAGATGATGAAGATTTGAATTTAGAGGTTGATGAAGATGGACAAGAACAACAATAATCCATCAAAGCTAAGTAAAATACTTGAAGGTATAACAAAGAAAAAGATATTAGAAGATCATAAAAAAGAAAGAGATAAGTCTTATGACATAAGAAGGATATTTGAGGAAATGGAACTTGCCTTAATATCATCTATGCATAGGGCTTTTTATTTTCATAAAAAACAACAGCAAGAAGAGGGTTTTAATTGGGAACAATGGCAACGTACTAAACTTAGGGAGATAGAAAAATACAAAAAAAGAAATAAGGAAATAGTTGAAAGTTATAATAAGCCTATTCAAGAAGCAATATATAGAGAATTAGAAGATAAGTTTATTAGTGGGCAACAGTATGTAGAAAACTTAGTCGATAGTGTTAAAGTACAGTTTCCAGAAGATATAAAGAAATCTCAAACAGTCAAAGAATATATAGCAAATAAACTAGGAAAAGAAAGTAAACCGCATAAGGAAGAAAACTTTTTTGGAGTTAATGAAAAGAAACTAGATGCATTACAAGAAGCTGTAACAAATGATTTGAAAAAGGCTCAATATTCTGTTTTAAGGAAAATGGATGATGTTTATAGACAAACTATATTTAAAACTCATGTTTATTTACAAAGTGGTACTAAGACTATTAATCAAGCTATAGATATGGCTACTAAAGATTTCTTAGACAAAGGGATAAATAGTATAGTTTATAAAGATGGCAAGAAAGTTAATATTGCTAGTTATGCAGAGATGTGCTTAAGAACAGCAAGTCAAAGAGCTACATTCTTAGGTGAAGGCAAAAAAAGAGATGAGTATGGAATACATTTAATAGTTGTATCAGCTCATGCTAATACTTGTAAGATGTGCGAGCCTTGGCAAGGTAAAATACTTATTGATGATTTATTTAGCAATGGAACTAAAGAAGATGGAGAATATACACTACTTAGTAAAGCTATAACAGAAGGTTTATTACATCCTAACTGTAGACATACATTAATAACATACTTTCCAGGTATAACAAGATTGCCAATAGTTCCAGATGATAAAGAAGCTATTAAGTTATATGAAGCAGAGCAAAAGCAAAGATATTATGAAAGACAGATAAGAAAGTGGAAAAGAATTTATATAGGTTCTTTAGATGAAGACAACAAAAATAATGCAAATATAAAAATTAAAAACTATAAAGATATGTTGAGAAACCTTTTAAGTGATAATAAAGAACTTAGAAGAAATTATTATAGAGAAGAAATTTAAGTCTTATAAATAAGGCTTTTTTATTTTGTCCAAAATTTGCTTAAGACATTAAACTGTGCATGAAATTATTAATATTTAAGAAAGGATTGATTAATATGGCAAATTTAAAAGAGATATTAGGTGATAGTTTTAATAGCTTACCAGAAGATATAAAAAGTAAATACAAAAATATTGATTTAGTTGATAGTGCTAATTATATTGAAAAATCTAAATTTGATGAGGTTTCACAGTCTAAAAAACAATTAGAAAAGGACATTAAAGATAGAAATAAACAATTAGAAGATTTGAAAAAATCAACTGGTGATAATGAAGAACTTAAAAAGCAAATTGAACAACTTCAATCTGATAATAAAAAGAAAGATGAAGATCATCAAGCAGAGCTTAAGGATTTAAAATTAACTAATGCTATTAAATTAGCTATATCGGGAAAAGCACAAGACACTGATTTAGTGGCAGGGTTAATTGATAAAACAAAATTAATATTAAGCGAAGATGGAAAAGTTACAGGACTTGATGAACAGGTTAAGAGTTTAGAAGAAAATAAAGCTTTTTTATTTAAGAGTGAAGAAAAAAACAATAATAATAATCCATTACCAGGTTTTAGAGTTGGTAATGATGGAAATCAAAAACATAATGATCCAGGTATTAGTATGAGAGATGCTATAGCATCTCATATTCAATCACAAATTCAAAAATAAATTTATAAAAATAATTTTAATTAGGAGATGATTTTATATGCCAGTAACATTAGCAGAGGCAAAATTAAATGTACAAGATGCATTACAAATGGGAGTAATAGATGAATTTAGAAAGTCAAATTGGATTTTAGATCATTTAATATTTGATGATGCAGTTTCACCTACAGGTGGTGGGGCAACACTTACTTATTCATACACTAGATTAAAAACACAACCAAAAGCTGGATTTAGAGATATTAATACAGAATATTCACCAAGTGAAGTTACTAAAGAAAGACATTCAGTAGATATAAAAATATTTGGTGGTAGTTATCAAATTGACAGAGTTATAGCCAATATGGGTGGAATTATTTCAGAAGTAGAATTACAACAAAGTCAAAAAATTAAAGCAGCTCAAGCATTATTTAATGATACCTTTATAAATGGAGACAGTGCTACAGATAGTAAGGCGTTTGATGGATTAGAAAAGGCACTTAAAGGTTCATCTACTGAATATAATGCTGGTGGAGATAATATAATTGATTTATCAACTTCTAAAGCTGTAACAGATAATTACGTTGCATTTTTAGATATGCTAGATGAATTTTTAACTACATTAGATGGAACACCATCATTTATAGCAGGTAACACAAAACTTATATCTAAATTAAGAGCATGTGCTAGAAGAGCTAGTATGTATCAAGTAACAAAGAATGATTGGGGACAACAAGTAGAACAATACGGAAATATCCCTTTTGTAGATTTAGGTACAAAACCTGGAACTAATGAAGATGTAGTTGCCACTGATTCATCTAAAGGAACAACATCATTATATGTTGCTAGATTAGGTTTAGATGGGTTACATGGAGTATCTATGGCTGGAGTATCACCAGTACAAACATGGTTACCTGATTTTAAAACAGCAGGAGCAGTAAAAACAGGTGAAGTTGAAATGAATGCAGCTATAGCATTAAAAGCTAGCAAAGCTGCAGGAGTATTTAGAAATATAAAAGTTAAGTAGGAGGTAGTTTTAATATGGCTAAAATAATAGCACCAAATAAACAATACACTGGCATTAGTGCTAGTGTATATTTTTGTAATGGAATTGGAGAAACAACTAATGAAGATTTAATTAGTTGGTTTAAAGAACATGGATATAATGTTATAGAAGAAGATGTAGAAAAAGTAGAGAAAAATATAGATAATATGTCAGTAGAAGAATTAGTAAGTTATGCTGAAGAAAATAATATAGATATAGGGAAAGCTACAAGTCAAAGTGGAATAATAGAAAAAATTAAAGTAGCAGAACAACAGGGAGAATAATATGGCTTATGTAGATAGTTCATATTATAAAGAAGAATTTAAAGGTAAAATCATTGATGATGATAACTTAGAGAATAAATTAGAAAGAGCATCAGATCAGATTGATACTTTAACTCATAACAGAATAATAGGAATAGAATTTAAAAATTTATCTCCATTTCAACAAGATAAAATTAAAAAAGCAATATGCTTACAAGCTGAATTTATAGAGCAGTATGGTGAATTTATTAATATGCCTTTAAGTGGTTATAGTGTTGGAGGCACATCTGTTAGTTTTAATGGAAGTATTGTAAACGGAATAACTACAACTAAAGAGGTAATTAATTATATATCTCAAACTGGTTTAAATAGTAGGAGGTTATAATTATGGGTGTTAAGTTACCGTTTCCTAAATGGATTTTAAATACTCCCGTAAAAGTATACCAAACATTCATTAATGAAGATGGTGAACCAGTAGAGTATTTAATTTATGATGGATTATGTAATTATAATGAAAAAAGTAAGCAAACACTTGATGCTGAAAGAAGGCTAGTAACGCTTTCAGGTAAAGTTATTATTGAAGGTGATATTTATCCTAATAAATTAATAGAAGGTTTTATTAAAATTGGAGATATAAAAAAAGATATTTATAAATCATCAAGACCACGTAATCCTGATGGTTCTGTATTTAGTACTGAATTGGAGCTTATTTAATGAAATCAAAAGTAACAATAAAATTAGATAGAGCAAAGATAAATATAATAATAAATGCTAAAAACAAAGCTTTAGAAGAAACTACAGAAGCTATTTTAAGTGATATTAAAACAAGTGCCGTAGTTCCTAAAGATACTGGAGAACTTGAAAGAAGTGGTTTTGTTGATTTATCAAGGTTAGATAATGGAATAACATCTATAATCTTTGGTACACCATATGCAAGGAGATTATACTGGCATCCAGAGTATAATTTTAGACAAGATAAAAATATAAATGCACAAGGAAGATGGATGCAGTCTTATATTGATGGAGATAACAAAGAATTTGTAACAGATACTTATTCTAAATTTTTAAAAATGTTTAGCAAAGGATTGATTAAGTAATGTTGCTAAGTGAAATAAGAGAATATTTAAAAACTAAAATAGAATGTCCTCAATGGTATATAGGAAAGATAGATGGAACTAAAGAACAATGTATAGGTATCTATAGTATAAGAGGACCAATAAGTCATATAGCCTTAGGTGGATTAGAAAATACAAGCTATTCTACTAAGGCTATTTCTATATTAATACATTGGGGAAAGAATGCTAATATAGCAGAACAAAAAGCACAAGAAGTATTTAACTCTTTGTTTGGACAAGATGCTATTATAGGCGGAAAGCGAGTTATAGCTTTTTATGTGAGAACTACAGAGCCTATAAGTGTTGGAACAGATAAAAACGGTATATATGAATATGTGATAGAAGTAAATATAATACATGAAAGGTAGGTAATATATTATGGCAGGATTTACAGGAGTATTTCCAGTATATAATCTTAAATTTAAGATAGGTACAAAAGGAAAAGAAAGTCAAGAAAAAGATATGCAGCCTATAGCTGACATGGAGAACTTTGGTATAAAAATAGATGGCAAGGTTGAAGATTGGACACCAATGGACACAGCGGGATGGGCAAGAAGTTTAATGACTGGAAAGAGTTTTTCTATATCTTTAAAAGGAAAAAGAAATGTAGGTGATCCAGGAAATGATTATGTAGCAGCAACAGCATGGAAAGATGGATTAGATTGCAGTACAAAAGGAGCTATAGAATTTCCAGATGGATCAAAGCTTTCATTTGATTGTGTAATTGATGTTAAAAATGTAGGTGGAGATGATAGTACAAAGGTTGCTCCACTTGAATTTGATTTAAAAGGTGATGGAAAACCAACATATACTCCAGCATCACCAACACTAAGTCACTAGGAGGTATAAATAATGGCAAAAGTATATAATATAATGGATAAATTAGTTAATGTAAAACCAATAGTGCAAATAGATGAAGAACATGAGTATAAGATTAATAATACTAAAAACAATGCAGTATATATTCAATCTTTAGTAAAAAAGAATAAGCAAGATAAAGAAAAAAATGAAGAAGTAGACGAAATAGAATTAATAGAAAAAATAATAAAAGCTTCTTTAGGGAAAGATGCCTTTGACTATATAGAAAACTTAGATTTAAGTATGGAAGGGTATAACACAATAGTTAATGCTATAATGGCTGGAATATCTAATTCAGAACTTGAAGAAATCGAGGAAATGGGTAAAAAAGAAATAGAGCGATTTCAACAAGAAGAAAAATAATCAATGGTATGATTTAATTGAAGATTGGGAGCTTATAGATGCTTCATTTACCGCTCAATATGGTATTAGATTAAGAAATGAATCAGATATGAGTTGGGATGAATTCTGTACTTTACTTAGTGGAATAATGCCTAAAACTCCACTTGGACAAATTATTTCTATAAGAAGTGAAGAAGATGAAGAAATATTAAAGAGTTTCACCAAAGAACAACATAAAATTAGAGATGAGTGGAGAAGTAAGCAATTAGAAGAAATGACAGATGAAGAAAAAGAACAGCAAATAAAAGAAATACAAGAATTATTTAAACAAGCATTTAGTTAAATCTAGGTGCTTGTTTTATTTTATGAGAAAGGTAGGTGAAATTAGTGGCAGATAATGATAGTGTAGGTAAAATTGGTCTTGATTTAGAGATACAAGATAGTGATATAGAAAAACAAATAGAGCAGATGGCTTCCAATATAGGAAACAAAATAAGTAAATCATTAGAAGGTATTACAAGTAAATTTGATTTTAGCTCATTAACTAATGGAATTTCAGATTCTTTAAATAGAGCTTTTAACAGTATAAATGAAACAATAAATTCTAATCTTGAAAAAAGTAAACAAAGTATATTAAAGACTATTGAGGAAATAAAGGAAAGAGCTTTAGATTGTATAAAAAGTATTATGGCAAAAGCTAAAAAAATAAATATTCCTTTAAACTTTGAACCTGCAAAGAACATTTCAATGCCTAGTCAAACTACTGCAAAGACAGTTAATTCAAGAGGACCACCAAAGACTAATGCAGTTAATTTAGAAAGTATTAAAGCACAGATAGATAATTTATCTAACAGCTTAGACATAACTAATAGAAAGATAGAACAGCAACAAGAAAAGTTAGCAGGTCTAAGACAAACTTATAATTCTACTTTTAATCAAGCTAGAAAAAATAAGATTCAAGAACAAATATTAAAGACAGAAGCTACTATAAATAAATTAATAGGACAAAGTGATAAAGCAGGATTTAAACTTGCTGACTTAGATGCAGAGTTTGAAAGATTAAGTAATGCTGCTAAAAGCTCTAGTAGTGGAGTAAACCAAGCTAATGAAAGTATAAAGAGAACATCAAGTGCTGCTAATAATGCTAGTAGAAGCTTAAGAAATTCCAATAATACAACAAGACAATATAGAAATAACATGAATAGTGCAAGAAGTGTAACAAGAATGTTTATAAGAAGTATGTTTATGTGGGGAATGGTTTTCCCTATTGTAATGAAGGGGATAAGTGCAGTTGCAGGATATATTGGAAGTGCTTTAATGACCAATGCACAGTTTGCTAATAGTTTAGCTCAAGTAAGAACTAATTTAATGGTTGCTTTTATGCCAATTTATCAAGCGGTTCTACCAGCACTTAATGCTTTAATGAGTGCATTAGCTACTGTAACTGCATATATAGCAGCGTTTATAAGTGCTATATTCGGTAAAACATATCAAGCTAGTTTTGGAGCTGCTAAACATATGAATGCTTCAATAGCAGCAATGAAAAATATGGAGAAGCAAGGTAAGAAAACTGGCAGAGCAGTAAAGGGTATAGGAGATAATACAGCAAAGACAGCCAAAAAAATAAAGGGTGCTTTAGCGGGATTTGATGAAATAAATAAATTAAGTTTACCTAAAGATCCAAAAGAAAAAGCTCCAAAAACACCTAAATCTGGTGGAGGCGGAGTTGATCCAATACCAATGGTTGCACCTAATATAGATTTAAGTCCTACAAGTGCAGCAATGCAAAAAATAAATTCAATGGTAGAAAAGTTAAAAAATATTATATCAAAGGTATTTCAAGCATTTAAAAATGCATGGGCAAGAGAAGGTGCTGCAACTATTGCAAGTATTAAATATGCATTACATGGAATTTGGGAGTTAATAAAATCTATAGGGCATAGTTTCTTAGAAGTATGGACTAATGGAACTGGTGAAGCAATACTTGTTGTTATTCTACAGATTTTACAAAATATATTTAATATTATTGGAGATATAGGAGTTACTTTTGCTAATGCTTGGAATGATGGAGGAATAGGAACAGCTATAGTTCAATCTTTAGCAGACGCATTTATAAATGTATTAACTCTTATAAAACATATTGGAGATTCATTTAGGGAAGTATGGGGTGAAGTGGGACCCGGAGTTGCAAAAACCTTTATGAAAATAATGGATTCAATATCTGGAGTACTTAAAAATACTACAAAGAATTTATTATATGTTTGGGATAATGGAGGTAGTCATTTATTTAAAGGACTTATAAGATTAGGAGATAAAATATTTGAGTTAGCAGGATATATTTATACTGAGTTTGTTGCTCCTTTTGTTATATGGTTTGATGATAGTATAGCTCCAGTTATAGCTAAAGTTGCAGATAAAGTAGGAACTGTTTTAGATGCATTTAGTGGACTTATTACTTGGTTAATGGGAAGCGGAAAACCAATACTAGATATAATAATAACAGCATTTGGATTGCTTGGTGGTTCTATAGGAGCTGTAAAAGTTGGAACATCATTAGCAACAAAAGCATTTAATTTATTTGGAAATGTAATGAATATACTAAAAATAGGATCAGGGTTATTAGGTTCAGCAATAGCTTTTTTAACAAGTCCAATAGGAATAGCAGTTGTAGCAATAGGTGGAATAATAGCCATAGGTGTAGCATTATATAAAAACTGGGATGTTATTAAAGCAAAAGCAAAAGTAGTTTGGTCTCAAATAAAACAAATATTTTATGCATTTAAAGTATGGTTACAAGGAGTATTCCAAAGAGATTGGACTAAAAGTTTTGGTGTTTTAGGAAATTTACTTAATGCATTTTCAAGAAATGTAAGTAATATTTTTGGAGGCGTAAAAAGAATATTTAGTGGAATCATTGATTTTATAGCAGGAGTATTTACTGGAAATTGGCGTAGAGCTTGGAATGGGGTTAAAGAAATATTTAGGGGAGTATTTCAATGTTTATCTGGAATTGCAAAAGCTCCACTTAATGCTGTAATTGGACTTATCAATATGGCTATAGATGGGTTAAATACTATTAGCTTTACAGCACCTAGTTGGGTACCAGTTGTAGGAGGACAACATTTTGGTGTTAATATTCCTAAGATGCCTTACTTAGCTAAAGGTGGTATAGTTGATAAACCTACACAAGCAGTAGTTGGTGAAGCAGGAACAGAAGCTGTAGTACCTTTAGAAAATAATACACAAGGATTAGATTTACTAGCTAATAAACTTACAGAAAGAATAAACAATATGTTATTAGCATCTAGTAGTTTATTACAGCAACCAGATTTAACAATGCTTGGACAAAATTCTAATACAGATAATAAAAATATTAATGATTCTAATTATTTAGATAAATTAAAAGAAGCAATAATTGAAGCCATAAAAGAAAGTAAAAATGATAATGAGTATAAAGATAGTGGAAACACCGATAGAGACACTGGAGATATAGTATTAAAGATTGATGATATAGAATTCGGTAGAATTGCTATAAAAACTATAAATAAATTAAATAGAATTTATGGAAAGCAATTATTACTTATTTAGGAGGTGGCAACAATAAATTTAACAATTAATGGGGTAACAGTTGTTGCTCCTAAAAGTTTTAAAGTAAATATAATGGATTTGGATGGCGAAAATACAAATAGAAATGCTAAGGGTGTAATGCTTAGAGATAGAATAAGGGTTACTAGAAAATTAGAAATAGAGTGGGGTCCATTAACAGGCAATGAAATAAAGAAAATATTAAATTCAGTAAGTGGAGTATATTTTGAAGTTTCTTATCCAGATCCAAAGGAAGGACAAATAACAAAAACATTTTATACAGGAGATAGATCTGCACCAGCTTTTGATTTTAAAAGCAATATGTGGTTAGGTCTATCTTTTAATTTAATAGAGAAATAGAAAGAAGGATTTTAAAATGGAAAATGAAATAAAAGTAACAAGTACAATAACAGAAACTACAAATCTTAATGGAGTAGTTGAAGTGGATAAAGACGGAATGAAACAGCAAGTTATGAATATGAATTGCTCCTTAAAAGAGAATGATGTGGCTAATATACAAACCTATGTAATTAGTATGGATTTATTTAAATCTAATTCTACTTTAGTTGCAGCAGAAGTACAAAAGTTTAGAACAAAAGCTACAGAAGTAGCTAAGGGATTAAATTGTTTTGTATTTTAATTTAAGAGCTTACATTATGTAGGCTCTTTTTATATTAAATAAATTTAAGAAAGAAGGATTTAAAGATGGGAAAATTAACAAATAAAGAAATAATAGAAAAAGTGGGTATGTTAGGAGAAATAAGCAATAGAAAGTTACCAGTTAAGGTTAGTTATGCAATAGGCAAAAATATTGGAAAAATAGAAAGTGAATTAAAGCACTACAATAAAGAAAGACAAAAAATATTAGAAGAATGCTGTTTAAAAGATGAAGATGGAAATCTTAAAGTAGAAGATGGCAACTATGCTATAGATCCAAATAAATTAGAACAATGGAATAAGGATATACAAGATTTACAAGAAATTATTGTTGAAATTGATGTACATACTTTTAGTATTGATATGTTAAATGGTTATGATATGACAGCAAGTGAGATGATGTGTATCGATTTTATGATAGAAGAATAATTAATTCATTAATCTTAAAAGAAAGGAGGTTAATATTTGTTTAAAGTATCAGAAAAATATAAAAAAGAAATAAATAAGCTTGGAGGAAGAAGTTTTGTAAGTAAAGTTGTAATAAGAGATAAAGAATATAATGATAATGTAATTATAGATATGAGCCTAGATGAAAGTGTTAATCCTGGAGATAATTTTTCACTAGGTTCTGTTGTTTCTAATACATTTGAAATAAATTTAATTAATGTTGATACTAGTGTGATTTTTAAAGAAGCAACTATTAAACCGTATGTAGGTTTAATAGTTGATGATGAAATAGAATATATTCCATTAGGTGTTTTTACTGTTGACAATGTAACAATAAAAGATAAAAAAGTTAAATTAGAATGTATGGATAATATGATTAAGTTAGAAAGAGCTTATTTTTCTGACTTAAAATATCCTTGTAATATCAATCAGATATTAAAAGAAATTTGTATAAAATCTAATGTAACTTGTAATTCTATTTTACCTAATTATTCTATAGATGAAATAAAGGGATATAGTTTTAGACAAGCAATAGGAATTTTAGCAACTCTTTGCGGTTGTTTTGCTAGATTTAATAGAATTGGAGAATTAGAAATATTATCTTATATAGATACAGATTTAAGAATAACACCAGATACATTCTTTAAGATTGAAACAAATGACAAAGACTATATTATAGGAAAAATAACAGCTAAAAAAGGACAAAAGACTTTTAGTAAAGGTTCTAATACTGAAATAATAATTGATAATCCAGTAATTACAGAAGGAATTGTTAATGATCTTTATAATAAGTTTAAAGATTTTACTTATAGACCTTATACTTTAAGTTGGCAAGGAAATCCATCAGTTCAAGCTGGTGATAAGGTTGAAATAGTAGATATAAATGGAAAAGTATATAATACGTTAATTATGGAACAAAAATTTACTTATAATGGTGGAATTAAAAGTGAATTAAAAGCAAGTGGTAAAACAGAAAGTTCTGATAGATTTGATATAAAAGGTTCTATAACACAGACTATGGAAAACTATTCTATAGAGCAAGCATCTATCAAAAAGGCATTAATGAAAAAAGCTGATATAGATTCATTAGATGTAATAGATGCTAGGATAAATAACCTGTATGCACAAGATTTAAAAGTACTAAATGCCAAAATTATAGATTTACAATCTAATAAAATTAGTACATTAGAATTTAACGCTTTAGAATCTAAATTACAACATGCTTTAATTGGAAAAGCAGATGTAAATGAACTTAATGTAGCGGTAGAAAGAGTTGGGATTTTAGAAGGTAAAACACTTAGTGTAGAAAATCAACTTGCAGGTAATCTTACAGCAAAGAATTTTAAGACTAATTCTATAACAGCAGGTAGTGGAATAATAGCAGAAGGTGCTATAGGATCAGCACAAATAAGTTCTTTAAGTGTAAATAAATTAGAAGCAGGAGATATAATTACTAGTAAACATAAAATTGTTAGTGAAGATGGAACTATAGAAATAGTAGGAAATCAAATACTTATAAATAGAAATAATGTTAATAGAGTTATTTTAGGAGAATATAGAAAACAAGATAATACAACAGATTATGGATTACTAATAAGAGCAAAAGATGGAAAAACTATAATGCTTGATAGTGAAGGAGTTCATAATGCAGGTATTACAGATGGAGCTATAAATAATAATAAGGTAGCTGATAATGCAAATATATCAGGAAATAAATTAGATATAAATTCTGTTATTAGGGAAGTTAATAATAAAGGTACTGAAACTATTAAAGGTACTAAGGTTACTGTAGGGGATAGAACTTTAGATGTAGAGTTATCTACACAAAAGAATACTATCACAGAGCATGGCAAAGAATTAAGTAATCAAAAAGCTACAATAAATGCTTTAGATAATGCTATTAAATTAAAAGTAGATAATCAAACATTTACTCAATCTACATCTACTATAAATAATAATATTAATAATTTAAATACTGATTTAGTAAGTAAAATAAATTCAAGTTTGAGTACAGCTAAATCTTATTCAGATTCTAAGAAGCAAGAAGCTATTAATAGTTCTAATTCTCATGCAGATTCTGTTGCCACAAATAAGGCTAATGAATCTTTAAATAATGCTAAAGCATACACTAATGCACAAGTTACTACTGTAAATAGTAATTTAAGTAAAGCCACAAGTGAAATTAATATACTTAAAAATCAAATATCAACTAAGGTAGGACAAAGTGATATAGATAAAAGTGTTCAAGAAATTAAATTCAATGATGTAAATATGTTGTTTAATAGTGCTAATTTTAAAGATATTTCACATTGGAGTATAACAAATGGTTCTGAAAATTTATTTGTACAAAATAATTATCTTGTAGCTAAATTTAACAATTATGCTAATTGGGGTTGTTATGTAACAAATGATAGTTTAAGAAATATACCATTAGATACATCTAAAAAATATACTGTTGTATGTAAATTAAAAGCTAGTAGAAATCAAGCAGTTAATTTTCAAATAATAGATGGAGATAGTAGTAATTTTGTTAGTGGATCATATTTTGAATTAACGACAAATTGGAATATATTTAAATATACATTTATTCCAAGTAAAAAAGGAAATGAAAGACAATTTAGATTTATTACAAGTAATTTAGGATATGAATTTGATTTATATATTGAATTTGTAAAGATGGTAGAAGGAGCTACTTCATCTGATGTTTGGACTAGCAATCCTTTAGAGGTTAATCAAACTATCGTAGATAATATTAAAGTAGTTACAGATAAAATTAGTGATGTATCTACTAAATTAACTCAAACTAAAGATAGTCTACAAGCTAGTGTTAATAGCTTAAATAGCACAACACAAACTATAACAACTAATTTAACTAAAACTAATAATGATTTAAGTAATAAAATAAACATAGCTAAAAATGATGCTATAAATAGTTCTAATTATTATACCAATACTGCCAAACAACAAGCTATAGATACAGCCAATTCTCATGCAAATAATATTGCTGAAACTAAAAAGAATGAAGCTATAGTAGGTGCTAGAAAAATACCAGATACAAGAAATGATAACCAAACTCCCTATTGGTATATGAAAAATTATGCTTATCAAACAATATCAGAATTTAAATACGCTTATATAATAAAAATACCAAACGGTGGTTCAGCTTATGGAACTCTTGAAACAAAAGTACCTTGGGGTGATAGTTCTGGAGGTTATCCTACACAAATTTTTAGAAGTAGCAATTATCCTACCTATCAAAGACACGGTTTAAATGAAACTACTTGGAGTTCATGGGAACAAATAGAAGATATTCAAGGATCACAGGCAAAAGCTAATAATGCTTTAAATAGTGCTAATGCATACACTACAGCACAAATAACAACAGTAAATACAAGAGTATCTAACGCAGAAAGTAGTATTAACATACTTAAAAATCAAATATCAACTAAAGTAAGTCAATCAGATATCGATAGAAGTATTAATAGTATTGAGTTCGGTGGAAGAAATTTAATTCTTAATAGTGGTTACTGTAAAGATCTAAAATATTGGGGGAAAAATGTTGGTGGTGGAGCGACTAGCAAAGATATATTTTTAGATAATGGTAAAGATGGAGAATATCATGGCCCTAATTTAACTAATATAAGTTTTCCTAGTGGATGGTGTATATTAACTAATAAAAGTTTAAAATCAAAAAAGTTCAAATTTGAAGTTAACGAAAAATATACTATTAAAGGTGTAATATGGACTAATAACAAAGGTAATGTAGAATTTCAAATTGCTGATGATAATTCTTTAAATTGTGTAATTGATTCTATTATAACTATAAATGGTTGGGGATATACTCCATTTAATATTACTTTTACACCTAAAATACAAGGTAACGAAAATTCAATTAGATTTTGTATTAATAAAGAAGGTCAATCTATTTTTATTCCTTATATAAAATTAGTTAAAGGGTCTATAAATGGTGATTGGACACCTGCTCCAGAAGATATAGGGCAAGAAATAAAAGATAATATAACAACAGTAACAGGAAAAATAAATACATTAGAAAGTACATTAACTCAAAAAACAAATAATATAAATGCAGCAGTTAGTAGTGTTCAAAGCATATTAAATACAAAAGCAGATGGAAGTACAGTAAGTTCTATGCAAAGTCAATTAGCTAGTATAAATATAGGCTTAGATGGTATTAAAAATGAAGTAGCTAAAAAGACAGATAAAGGATCTATTATATCAGCTATAAACCAAAGTGCAGAAGAAATAAAAATAGCTGCTTCAAAAATTAAGATAAATGGATTAACAACATTCGCTAGTAAAACAGGGTTAAAAGCTATAGAAATAGAAGGTAATAGTATAAATTTTTATGATTGGGAAGGTAGTGAAAGAAAAGAATATGTAGGAGAAATATTTTCTACTAGAACTAATGGAGATGCTAGAAAGCCTGGTTTAGCAATAGGGCATAAAGTAAACTCAACATTTAATATAGTTTATGAAAATGGCAATGAATATTCATCTTTTATGACTTTTGATAAAAATAATATACTAGGTAATAAAGTTCCTATAAAAATAAATGAAGATATAGCTTTAAATGCTTCTTTATTATATCTTTCAACTTCTAAGATAAATGATATTTACGAATCAAAGGAAGGTATTTTCTGCATAGAAGCAAAACACGGAGTATATATTATGGATAAGGACACAGGAAAATATACAGCAAGATTAGGATCGGATTCGGTTGGATTTGGTAAATGGAATCAGGTTTATTATTATGCTGAATTTTTCCCTGGAGGATTTGCTCTTTCAAGTGGTAATGGAGGAAATAAAGATAAATATTTTTGGGTAGATGCTGGATCAAGTGATATATGCACAAAAGTTGGGGTAAATATGAAAATCCAAGGAAGTTTATCTGTAAGGGGATCTAAAAACAGAATAGTTGAAACTATGTATGGTGATTTAAAATTAAATGCAATAGAAAGTACAGAATGTTGGTTCACAGATATGCTTATAGAGCAAAGCAGAACAGATTCTAATGGAGATTGTATAATATGGTTTGATAATAAGTTTTTACAAACTGTAAATACAAGATTTAAATATAAAATTGATGTAACTCCTATAGGTGAATTTGCTAGTAATGGTAAGTTAACATATGTAAGAGTGGTAGAAAAAACAGAAAAGTATTTTAGAGTTAGAGGAACACCAAACACATTATTTGATTGGACTATAACAGCAAAACAAAAAGGTTATGAAAGAGATAGGTTAGAAGTATTAAAGGCTAGTTAATTCTAGTCTTTTTTTATTTTATAAATTAGGAAGGTGAGGAAAAATGAATGGATGATATTTTAGTAAAACTTAAAGTTATTATTGTTATTTTAGGTTCTTTATTTACATGGCTATTTGGAGCATGGGATACACCTTTAATAGTTTTAATTGTATTTATGATTATTGACTATTTAATGGGAGTTACAAAAGGTTATGTAAATAAAGATTTAAGTAGTCGAGTAGGTCTTAAAGGTATAGCGAGAAAAGGCGTTATATTTTCAATACTTATTGTAGCAGTTATGTTAGATAGACTTTTAAATACAGGAAATTGGGTATTTAGAAGTCTTGTATGCTATTTTTACATAGCAAATGAAGGGATAAGTATATTAGAAAATGCATCAGAATTAGGAGCACCAGTTCCAGCAAAACTTAAAAATGCATTAATACAATTAAGAGAAGATAAAGAAGAACATAGGTAATTTTATTTATGTTCTATTTTTATAAATAAAAAGAAAGAAGGAAGTTAAATGTTAAAAGAACTTATTAAGGTATTAGTTAAACTAATAGAAAGCAAACTAAATAAATGTGGCTTAGAGGAAAAGATATTACAACATAAAGAATATGTAACAACAGCTAAAGAAATTTGGAATGTAGTTGAAGAAAACTTTCGTATTACAGAAAATGTTGAAAAAAAGTTAAGCTCTAAAGCAGATGAATTTGATAAATTATTTTTAGATAAATATCCTGAAATATCTAAAGATGATTTAATAGAGCTTAGACAAAGTATAGCTGGAGAAATAAATCAAGGTAAACAAGCTGTATTAGATAATTCAACATTATTACAAAAATTACAAAATGAAAATATAGAATTAAAATCTCAAAATATTGATTTAAAAAATAAATTATCAGCAATATCAAATTATGTACCAACAGAGCAACAATAGTTGCTCTTTTTTATTTGAATTTAAGCAGAAAGAAGGAATTTATTATGTTAAAAGGAATAGATGTATCAGAACACCAAGGAAAAATATACTGGGAAAAAGTTAAGGATCATATAGATTTTGCTATGTTAAGAGTAGGATTTGGAAGAAATAATATAGATAAACAATTCGTAAGAAATATTAAAGAGTGTAATAGATTAGGAATACCAGTTGGAGTTTATTGGTTTAGCTATGCATATACAGTTGAAGTGGCAAGACAAGAAGCTAAATATGTATTAGAAGCTATAAAACCATATAGAGTTGAATATCCAGTTTTCGCTGATATTGAATATGATACATTTAATTATGCTGAAAAGAATGGTATTAATATAAGTAAAAGACTTGCTACTGATATGGTAAAGGCTTTTTGCAGTGAAATAGAAGGTGCTGGATATTGGGCTGGTAATTATGCTAATCCCGATTTTATAAATAATAAATTTTATCAAAGTGAATTAGAGAGATATTCTTTATGGCTTGCATGGTATGGAGCTACAGAAAACCAAGCTAAAAAATATGGTTGTCAAATGTGGCAGTATTCTGAAAGTGGTTCTATACCTGGTATTGGAACTAATAGCGTAGATATGAACTATGAGTATAGAGGTTTTGCTAAAGCAATAAAAGAAGCAGGATTAAATCATTTAGATAATAGCAAATCAGTTTCAAGACCTTCTAAACCTTCATTGAAATTAATACCTCAAACTGGAACTTGTACAATTATAGTTAATGAATTAATGATAAGGGAAAGACCTTCTAGAGATTCAAAAGCAGTAGGTTCTTATACTAAAGGGGAAAGTGTAAATTATGACTATTATGTAGATAATGAAGGTTATAGATGGATATCTTGGATAGGTGCTAGTGGCAAAAGAAGATATATGGCGGTAAGAGTTTTAAGTGCTAATAAAAGATATGGTAAATGTGTATAGAAAGTAATTTAGGCAGGAGAAATCCTGCCTTTATTTTATATAAACTTATTTATAAAATAATACCTATTAATTTTTTGCAACAAGATTATAAGCTTCATTTTCAGGAAGGGGCTTAGAAAATAGATAACCTTGTATATAATCTACATTTAATTTTTTTAATAAATTCAATTGTATAGTTGTTTCAACACCTTCAGCTACTATTGGTAAATTTAATGTATGACATATTTTTATGATTGATTTTAATATTTCAATATATTTTTCCCCTTTATCTGTTTGCCATATAAAATATTTATCAATTTTAACCATAGATAAAGGAAGGCTTATAAGATAATTTAAGGATGAATATCCAGTACCAAAATCATCTATATATATAAGTATACCTAGATCCTTTAACTTTTGAAGCTTCTCAATAGTTTTATTTAAATTATTTAATAAAACAGTTTCGGTAAGTTCTATTCCAATAATATTATAAGGTATATCAAATTTTTCAATCATATTTAAAAATTCATTTATAAAAGTATCTTTCATTAACTGTTTGGCAGAAATATTTATAGATACAATTATTTTATTTTTTCTATTTTTATTTATTTTCTTTGCAAAATTTAAAGATTCCTTTATTACGTAATTATTAAATTCATCAAAAAATTTAGTTTTTTCAACTACATTTATTACTTTATATATAGGTATATTAGAATATTTTTTATTACTCCATCTAAATAAAGCTTCAAAACTTACTAACTTTTTATCACAAGTATATTCAGGCTGATAATGTAAACATACATTTTTATTGGTCTTTATATCACTTATTAAATCGTTAACCATCTCTGTATTTATTATTTTTTCCTCTTCTAAGTCAGGAGTAAATAATACACTAGTATTTTTTCCTAAATTTTTAGCTTTATATAATGCTAAGCTTCCTTTAATGAGTAATTTACGCAGGTTCTTTTCATTATTTTCACCTATTACAATACCAATACTTGCTGAAATACCATAAAGATTAACTTTGTCGATAGATATGTTATTTAGATGTGATAGTATTTTTTTAGAAATGGATTTTATTATTTTTATATCTTTTATATTTTCATAGATAATTATAAATTCATCACCATAAATTCTGGCTATATATGTATTTTTACATATATCAGTTAATACATTTGAAACTAGCTTTAGAACTAAATCTCCAATATCATGCCCAAAATAATTATTTATATCTTTTAATTCATCTAAATCTACAATAAAAACAGTAAAATTTTTTGCTTTAATATCACCTTTGAGTAAGTGATAAAGTTTAAAAAGACTTTGTCTATTATAAAGATTAGTAAGATAATCTCTATATATTAAATCTTCAATAGATTTTTTTTCTTTTATACATCTAGGGATTTCTCCGTTAAAATTGTTTATTACAAAATTTTCTTTAGTCAATAAAAACACTTCCTTATAAAAGTAGGATTAAAAAAATAATATAGAGAATCTAAAAAAAATGTGTATTATATTGGTTTTAAATCCAAAATATCCTTTTAATATCAGTAGTATTATAAAGTAATACTATTAAGATGTCTATAATAATAAAGAATTAATAAGAATGTATATGAGTTTGAAAATTATAAATATAATACACTTTATTTTTATAAATTTTTATTTATGTAATAATATAATTAATTAAAATAGATATTGAATTACATAATATATGTATAATTGCCATAATCCAATAAATAGATAATTTCTTGTTTTTATAAAATATATAAGCATAATTAAAAATAAATGATACAGGAAGTATCACTATCATATAATAAATGCTATAGTTATGAAGAAAAGTAAATATTAAAGATACAATCACCCAATTTAAAAGATCATACTTTATAAATTTTCTAAGCACTTTTACTATTAATATCAATATTCCTGTTTCAATTAATGGTCCTATTAATATAGCAGAAATAATCATATATACTGAATCAATCACTGGTCCACCAATAGATGAATCTGAAATATTTAATACACTATAGAACAATGCAAATATACAGTGTAATAGCATACATAATATAACTGATAATAAAATGAATTTAAAATCAGATAAATTATTTATTTTGTCTTTAAGTTTTATAAATTTAATCAAATTAGTTCCCCCTTAATATAACTAATTATACATAAACTTATAAAAATTTACATTTATATTTTGTTTACAAAATAAAATAGTTGTATGGATTAAATTAGAAAAAGCAGTAAGAAATTAATCTTACTGCTTTTCTAATAAATGATAAGTGGCGTTATGATAAATAATATTATTAATGAGATTTTATTTACATATATAATACTTTCCATGAAAACATATTTTATACATATTCTAGTAAAGGTTTATTTACAAATCAAATAATTCCTTATGTTAAAATATCCTTATAAATAACTAAGGAGGATTTTTATGGGGTTTTTATTTGATAAAATTACTGAACAAAGAGAAAAAGAAATAAGAGAAGATATATCTAAGCTTGGAGAATATTCTTTAAATAGTGATAGAGATGATATAAAAAAACTAAATAATATAATAAAAGATAACGAAAAATGTTTTTTAATAGTATCAGGAACCGCATTTAATAACAACTGGAAAATAGCAATAACAAATCTTAGGATTATACTAATAAGAAAAAAGATGTTCAGTAATGAAATAGATGAAAAATATATTTACTTAGAGGATGTATTAAGATTAGATAGTAAAAAAGGAAAGATGTTATCAGAAGTAAAAATTATTTCAAAATATGAGGAGGTTTTAATAACTAATTTAGGGACAGTTTATTTAAATATATTTTTAGAAGCAATAAATAATAATATTAAAACAAATAATAATGAAATAATAGAATGTAACATAGAACGCAAACTATCTAAAAGACAAGAAGAAAAGAAATATCAAAAAGAAAGATTAAAACAATTAAAAAGAGATCATATACCTTATTGTCCTAAATGTAAAAGTACATCATTAACATATCAAAATAAAAAGTTAAGTCTTGGAAGAGCTGTAACTGGAGGAATATTATTTGGTAGTGATGGTGCTATTCTTGGAGGTCTTACTAGCAAAAAAGGGTATGTTAAATGTTTAAATTGTGGACATAAATGGAAGTTATAAAATAATAAACAAAAAACTTTATTGAGTATGCAATCACTTGATGAAAGATGAGATTTTGAATCTACGGTAGTAATAGAAAAAGAATCAGATATTTATAAAAATAAAATTCATAAATTTTGAAAATTTTCACGTAAATTGATAGTTTATTTATACTAAGAATTACATAATATAAGATTGTAAAATATATTATTATGTGGAGGATTTTTAATATGAAAAAAGTTTCTGAAGTAGAAATTCTATCTTTGACAGGAATCTTAAAGATGGAGAATGATGCTGTTATGGCACAAAGAGCTATAAATGCCTTAATAACAGATGAAGATTTAAAAAGACAAGGTGAGGCAAGTGTACTTGCAGCTGAGGGAAGAATAAAAGCACTTAAAAATTTTATTGAAGAAAATAAAGAAATAATAACTATGGAGGAATAGTCATGATAAATTTAATATCAAACTTAATACAAGGAAAAACAGAAATGAGTAATGAAATTATATCCATGGGTATGCTAGCAGCTGCAAAAGAAGGTGCTGAAATGTATTTAAATGCTACATTAACAAGTAGTAATTCAGAATTAAGACTTATTTATTCTAATGGGTTAGGACAAATGGTGGCTGGACATACTGCTATAACAGAATTAAATATAAGTAAAGAATGGGTAAATCCTAATAAACCATTAGTTGAAAATTTATTAGATACTTACAATAAAATAAAATAATAAAAATTAAAGAATACTTTTCTTGTTTAATAAAAATAATAATAATACAATCTATTAAATTTAGGAGGTAATTATTTTGTTTAAACATGATAAAGCATTATTACATGAAGTTAAAGTTGAAAAACCAAATCCACAATATGCAGCTTTAATGCAAGAACAACTAGGTGGTGGGAATGGTGAGCTAAAAGCAGCGATGCAATACATATCTCAAAGTTTTAGAATAAAAGATCCAGAGATAAAGGATTTATTTTTGGATATAGGTGCAGAAGAATTAAGTCATATGGAAATGGTAGCTCAAACAATTAATTTATTAAACGGGCATGAAGTAGATTATAATAAAACTGAAGTTGGAGAAATAGAAACTCATGTACTTACTGGATTATCTCCAGTATTAATAAATTCTTCAGGAGCTCCATGGACTGCTGATTATGTTACAGTCACAGGTGATTTAGTTGCTGATTTATTATCTAATATTGCATCTGAGCAAAGAGCAAAAGTTGTATATGAATATTTATATAGACAGATTGATGATAAATATGTTAAAGAAACTATTGATTTTTTACTTAATAGAGAAGAAGCTCATAATGCATTATTTAGGGAAGCATTAAATAAAGTACAAAAAACAGGATCAAATAAAGATTTTGGTGTAACAGAAGATTCAAAACTTTACTTTGATTTATCTACACCAGGACCAGAACATAAACATCCAGAGCCTACACCACCATCCTTTGATAATCCAAGAAGATAGTTTTTATAGTGAGATTAAGTGGTATTTTTAATAAATTTATCTGCAAAATATACATTTAATGAATATAAGGATAAAATATTAAAAGTATTCAATTAAAAAAGACTAGGAATTTTTATTCCTAGTCTTTTCTTGTTTATAAGATTATTTATCATTTAAATTAAAATAATCATCATTTAAATTAAAATTTTTTATTAGTTGTTTTAAATACTTATCAGAAGGTATACGTTCATTACTTTCCCATCTATAAATAGTCATAACAGCTACTTGAGCTTTCTTTGCAAATTGATTATAGGTAAGTCCGCTTTTAATTCTAAGAAGTTTAATTTTATCACCTATAGTTTTATTAGGATATAATGATAAAAAGATGCTGTTTCTTCTTTAAAAACTCGGTTAAAGGTTATTTTTTTGTTTACACTGTACATGCTAAATTAATGACTACTTATTATCCTTTAGAGAAACTTAGAGAAGTAAAGGGACTTGAAAATGCAAAATATGTAGATCCTTATGCTGGAAGCAAGGGGAATTCTATAAGATATTTATCAGTAGCTCCTAGAACTAATTTTATGCAAGTGAAAGGAGTAGATAATCTATTTTGTGGTGGAGAAAAATCCGGACTGTTTGTAGGACATACAGATGTGTAATGGTCTAAATTGCGATAACATTTATAAAAATAAATACTTAATTATGTTATACTATATATGAAAATTTTTAATGGGGGAATTGCTTTGAAAATAAATAATATATATAATTTTAAAAATCCAATTAGACATTTTTTAAATGTAGATAATTTATCTTATCCAAGAAATATTAGTAGTTTTACAATAAAGGATTTGCAATGGACTACACCAATAAATTTTAGAGTTAAAAAAGATAATGAAAGTTATAGAATATTGAAATTACCTAATCTTTTAAATTTCTTATGTGCATATGAAAAATTTAAAGATTATGAAAATTTTACAAATACATTTCTAATTGATGAAGAACATAAAAGATTAATACCTAATTTAGAAACGGGAGATTTTGAGGCAGGGGCTTATGATTATCAATTAGAAAATGATTTTCAAAATCTATGTATATATGATAATTTACTTCAATTAGATATAAAAAGCTATTATGGAAGAATATATACACATCATATAGAATTCGAAAATGAAGGTGATGAGAACTTTTTAACAAATTTAAATTCTGGAAATACAAATGAAATTATAATGGGAAACTATATATCATTATATTTTGCAGAGAAGTATTTAAGAAAGGTTAGCAATTCTATAGCTAGAAAAATTGAAAGTAATAAATTAGATTGTGAGTTTTCATATTTTTCAGATGATTTTTATTTTTTTTGTAACAAAGAAGATAATGAAAAAGTAATAAGAATATTTGATGAAGCTTTAGAAGAATGTGGTTTAGAAAGAAACGGAAGCAAAAAAGATATATGGACATACTTAGAATATAATAATTATAATTTAATTGAAAAATATTGGAGAAAAATAATGTCTGAAAGTAAATTTAGGTATAAAGAAGATAAGGATAATAATAAACTATATTTTATAAATCAATTAATCTATCGTATGTCAAATCTTAAAGATGATAAACTTAGAAGAATATTTTTAAATACATTTTTTAAATCTACATATTTTTATGAATTAAACATAGAAAAGCATTTTATTGAGCAATATAATTATCATCAATTATGTTATATATTTAAAATTGCACCTGAAACATTAATTTATTCTATAAATAAATTTAAATATTTTAAAATTTTTTCAAATGAGCTATTTGAAAAGTTTTTAAAAGTGCGTTATATAGAAAGATTAAAAAAACCATATCATGAGGAGCAATTATATTATTATTATACAATAAAAGTATTAGGTTTCGATTCTTTGTTAAAAGAAACAAAAGATAATGTTCTTAAAACAAATAATCAAGTATTAATTTCATATTATTTAAAAGATTTGATTTTTAATGAAGAAGAAATTAATAAATTAAAGAAAAAGAAGGCTGAAGAATATTGGTTTCAAAATTATCATTTGATATTATTTTCAGATTTAAAAGATAATTTAGAAAATAGTATAGTAGAATATTTAATGCCTACAAAATGCAAATGTAATAGTAAAAGTTATAATAATTATATGGAATTTTATAAGAAAAATTTAGAATTAGAAAAATGTATAGTAAATGATATAGAAAATATAACTAAAAATATAAGTACATATATGGAAAGAAAAGTAGGCGAAAGAAGAGATGTATTTGGAGAGAATGAGGAGTAATTCACTAATTTAAATAATTAATAAAAAAAGAGTATAAATTATTATTATACTCTTTTTTATTAATTATATTTTAATATTATTTCATTAATATCACTATTCCATGTTATTTTTTCAAGAATATTATTTAGAGATTTCTTTTTTTCTTCAAAATCCATACAATCAAAGTTGTTTTTAAAATCATCAAGTTTTTTAAGATTATTATTAACTTCCCTATGAGCTGCAGCAATTTTAGCTTCTATATCCTTAAATTCATCAAGTTCTCTATCTATTTTAACTATCTTAGATTTAAATATTGCTATTTGATTAATAAATAATTGTGAAATATCAGTATCACTTGTAAGTGATAGTTTATTTATTAGGTTATCTATTTTAGTTTTTAAGGATTCTTTTTCTTTATTAAGTCTATTTATCTTATTATTATTTTCAACACTATCTATAGAGTTTGTTAAGTTGTTTAAATTGCTAAATATATCTTCAGCTGTTCTCATTTTTATTTTTTTAATAACAAGTTCTTCAAGATCTTTACCATTTAAATTTCTAGATTTACATCTAACTCCACCAGAATTATTTTTCATACAGCATGTATAATAAAATGATTTAGTTCCATCAGGTTTCATATGTCCATGAGTTACTCTCATTCCTGAACCACATTGACATTTTAATATTCCAGTTAATAGGGCAGTATGAGTTCTACCTATTCTCGGAGCTTTTTCTTTGTTCTTTTTAAGTATATTTTGTACTTTAAGCCATTTATCAGCTGGTATAATTCCTTTATGTTTACTTATAGCAGCAACTTTTTCTTCACCTTTTCCATATCTTAAAATTCCATTTCCATTTGCCTCACCACAAACATCATATCCAAGTGTTTCAAGATAACTACATACTTCATCATTACTTTGAACATATACTGGATTTTGAAGGATTATATTTAGCGCACTTTTATCTAAATTTCCACCATTTTTCCCTTTAATATTATTAATTAAGCTCCACTTACTTACTTGTGATAATGATTGTTCATCTAAATATTTATCATATATTTTTTTTACTAACTTTAATTCTTCAGTATTTTTCCTAAGTAAAGCTAATGATCTTTCTTTCATATTTTCATCTTTATATGTTTCTCTAACATAATTAAAGCCTAAAGGAGATTGACCACCTAACCAGCGTCCCATTTTAGCAAGAGTATACATATTATCTTTAATACGTTCAGCAAGTTGTTCACGCTCTAGTTGAGCTAATGAAGCTAATATACCTATAACTGCTCGTCCAAAAGAAGTAGAGGAGTCAAAACCTTCAGTAGCGCTATATATAATACAATTTAATGAAGTACACATTTCCATAGTATTATGTATATCTCTAGCATTTCTACCAAGTCTATTTAACTGGTAGATTATAATTTTATTTATTTCTCCATTTTTAACTTTAGAAATCATTTCTTGGTACTTAGGTCTATCTTCATTTTTACCAGAAAAGCCTTCATCAATGTATATTTCTATATCTTTTTCAGTTATTTCATCAGTAAATTTAAACTCAATGAATTTTCTACATTTTATAATTTGATTTTCTATAGATTCACCTTTACCCGTAAATTTAGATTTTCTACTATAAATTGCAACAGTCATAAGCTACCTCCTTATTTCTAATAGAAATCTTTATATTATTATATTTATCTTCTTTAAGATATATTGATAATAGCTTATATTTTATTATTTCTTCTGTTACATTAAAATGGATTGAGAGTTCATATATACTGCATATATTTTGGAGTATAGCTCCATTTATTTCTTCATCAGAGATTAAATAGTTAGCTGCCCATATTCGAGCTCTTTTTTCTTGTTTGCTTTTATTTATTTTTTGAGTATAAGTAATACATTCAGCAGATAGAACACCTGTAGAAGTAAAATGATGTCCTAATTCTTCAGCTAAAACAGATATGTATTTTCTAGTGTCAGGAACTATATTTTTATTAATACCTATAGTAGGGGAGAGTCCTGGCGCTTTAAAATAAATACCTTCAATATTAATTTGTTTGAAGTTAACTTCTTCGAGAATTATATTTTCTTCTTCAATTAAATTATATATATCAGTTATATTTTTCATTAGTTAATCACCCCATAAATTATATTTATAGGATAATTATAACATAAAAATACGAACGTATGTTCTTAAAGGTTAAAAATAATACCTAGAATAATTAATCTAGGTATTATTTCCGAAATAATTTATGTTAGTATATTTTGAATAAAATAAAACTTCAACACCAAAATATTTTTTTTCAACAGTATATTTTAGTGGATATTGTATAAAAGAAAAATCTTTATAAATATCGAAAATTTCTGGACTATTATCATATGTAACAATCCATTTGTGATTATCATCTAATTCTTTAATTTTATTTGATAATCTAACATGATCTTCATGTTTATAGAAGTTTACATATAAATTTGATCCTTGCTTATAATAGGGGGGATCAAAAAATGTAAAACTTTTATCAGGATTAGGTTTTATAATTTTGTCTATTAATTTAATAGCATCATAATTATAAAGTTTAATATGATTTTTATAACGTGCTATTAATTTTATACGTTCTATAAGATCATATTTATTAAACCTACAATCCATTTTATAATTACCAGTTTGATTGTAACCACCTATAACACCGGCTTTTATTATACCTGAGCGATTTGTTCTATTTAGAAAAAATGTTGAGAAACCCAATTCAAATAAATTAGCTGTTTCTTTATTATTTTGTATTTCTTTTTGCCTATACCATTCATCCATTGTTATAGGTGTATCTTCTATAAGTTTACAAAATCTCTTAGTATATGTTAACACGCAACGCCAAAAAGCATAAATTGATCTATCATAATCATTTATTATAATATTATTAACATAACCATTTATTAATAAATGTAATGCTACAGCGGCTCCACCAGCGAAAGGTTCTATGTATGTATGTCCACTTACATTATTTAAATCTATTAAATTTTTTACATAATTAGATAATTTATTTTTTCCCCCAGGATATCTTAAAGGTGAATAATTTTTTATGGCCATAAAATAATCTCCTTATATATTAAAGTATAATACAAGTTTAGCATAAATATATATTATAGGCCATAAAAATTATTTTTTAATTGTATTTAGTAAAGCTAAAATAAATGATTCAAATTGATTCCAAGTATTTTTTAAGTTAATAGAGTCTGGTATCATATGCTTATTATGAACATAACTATTAAATGTGTTTATTGAGAACAAACTATCATGATTGGATATAGCAACATTAATAGGTTTTGCTTTGTATTTATCAAATAAATTTTTTCCCTTTAAGTCATCAATACATGCTTGTACCTTTTTATTAAGTTTATCGTTATTTGTTATTCCTTGCAAATTAGTTTGTTCTATATATTCATCCACAGTTAATTCAAAAAATACCCTAAAAAGAACTGAAACTGAATTAGGGTATTCAGATACATCTAATCTTTTTAATTCTTTATAAATTTGCTGTATTCTAGGTACAGTTATTCTAGCATGAAATGTACTAGGAATAAGAGATTTTCTCTTATTTATGTCATTATTATCACGTTTACCACCAGTATTACCACCAGTATTGCCACCAGTATTGCTACTAGCATTGCCACTAGCATTGCCACTAGCATTGTCACTAGTATTACCACCAGTATTGCTACTAGCATTACCACTAGCATTACCACCAGTGTTGCTACTAGCATTGTCACTAGTATTACCACCAGTGTTGCTACTAGTATTAACACCAGTATTGTCACTACTAGTAGTACTATCAGTATTATCTAAAGGTAATTTATCTATATTTAGATTATATAATAATTCACTAGGAAGAGTTAATTTTGTTGAATAATTTGGCAAATCTTCTTCAGAGAATGTCTCCAAGTAATCTACTCTATGACTTTTAGTATAAATATCTGTTACTACAATTTTTTTATTTATCAAATCATTTAAAATTCTTTTGAAGGGTTTGCTTATTTCAATATCTGGATATAACTTGTAAATTATATTTTTTTTGATATCAATACCAATATTATCTCTAACATAAGGGTCATTTAATAACCTTTCTAATGTAGTTATTGGGATTATATCTAAATTTTGTTTTATTGAGTCGCAATAATAACTGCTTGATTTTATGTAAGAATATAAGGATGTAACAACATTAGATTTACTGTTAGTAGTAGTGTTATTCAAAAATCTTCTTTTTTGAGTAGTATCCCAAGGTATTGTTCCCCTTCCTCCATTAGATCCAGTATGTTTAAGTCCAATCCATTTATTTGATTCAGGAATATCGTCTGTTAATGCACAAGAAACTTTATCTAAAGAAAATTTATTTTTTGTATTTTTAACTAACCTTGAGTATTCTTTAAAGTATTTTGAATCTATATTTTTTAATATATTAACATTGTTAATTATTTTAAGTGCTGTTACTCTTCTATTACCTTCTAATACTATATAATTATTATTTTTTTCAAATACTAATAATCTTTCTAATGGATTCAATCCATTTTCTAAAATATCTTTTAATAATTCTTTAATTGCTTTATTATGTTTATCTAACATTATTTTTATTGCTAAATCTTCATTATCTACAGATTCAAATCTATAATTTTCAGGATTAACAATAAGTTTATTAATTGAAACATTTATAAATGTAGTAGTCATTAAATTACCTCCTTAATAATTATTTTTGTATTTTGTTTTAATGTATATTTTCGGTATAAATGATTTAAGTATGAAATTAAAATGTTTTAAATTAGTTTATTTACAATTTATTTACATGTAATAACTAAAAAATAATAGTGTTATATAAACACAATTATTTTTTGCTATATTTTTGTTTTACATATTCAATAAAATTTTCAATTTCTTTTCTAGCTTCTTCAGGTAATTCATCATCAATACCGTTATCATTATGAAGAGCAATAGTAGTTCTAGGATCTTTTAAAAGTTCTTCAGCTGATTCTCTTATATCAGATTTACCCATAAGGTAATCTAAAGAAACATTAAAATAATCTGATAATTTTTTTTTCAAATCATCATCAGGAGTGCTATTCCCATTTTCATACATTGATATGGTAGTTTTGCCTATTCCAAGTATTTTACCTAATTCAGATTGAGTTATTTGTTTTTCTTTTCTTAATGATTTAATTCTTTCTGATAAATTAGCCATACTTTAATCTCCTTAATCAATAGTTCAATTATATTGTACTTTATTTACATTATTAAATAAATTAAGTTCAAAAAAATTGTACTTTTTCAATGAAAATAATTGACAGTCCAAGAAAATTGGACTATTATATAAATATAAAGTTCAAGAAACTTGAAAGAGGTGATTTTTTGAAAATATCATTAAAAAAATTAAGAAAGCAACATGGTTTTACTCAAACTTACCTAGCTTCAAAGCTTGGATATAGCAGTAAAAGTGGGTACTCTATGCTTGAAAATGGTAAGGTTAAACTTTCAATATCAAAAGCAAAGTTGCTTTCTGAATTATATAAAATAGATATAAAAAATTTTTTATAGTTAGAGTTCAAGTATCTTGACTATATTATTTCATGAAAGGAGAAAAATATACATGGCAAAACAACCAACAAAAGCAGCACAAAATGTGTACTGTATAGCAAGAAAAGAAGCAGCAAAGTATAATCCTAAATTCACAAGTAGGGAGGGAGCATCAGAATATCTTGGGATATCTAAAGATTCTTTAACTGATTATGAATTAGATTTATGCAAAGTTGTTCCAGTAGATAAAGTAGTAATAATGGCTGATGCATATAATGCACCACAATTATTAAATAATTACTGCTGTAATGAATGTCCAATAGGAAAAAGAATTACTCAACCAATAGATGCTGAAAACATAGAAAATCTTTATAGATTCGCTATATCAGCAACTAATGATTTAGAGAATAGTAAAGAGATTCAAAGAACTTTATTGAAGATAGTTGAAGATGGAGTTATTGACGATTCAGAACAAGAAGAATTAAAAACCATTGTTGATTTTTTCAGTAAGTTAGAAAAAAGAGCAGCAGAGCTAAGAATAATTGCAGAAAAACACTTAAATTTTTAGTAACAGGTTCTTTTGGACAAGCATAAATTAATTTTATGGAGGGGATTAGATGAGGAAAATAAAAGTTATTGAAGAAAATCAACCATCAGCAAAGTGTAAAGATGCTTTTGGTAAAATTGCAGCTAAATCACTTTTAAGACGTCTAGGTGTAGAAGAGTGTAGAAGATTAGTCAAAGAATATTATAAATCAAAAGAAGAACAGGCTTAATAGCCTTAGATTTTTTTAGATTACATAATTTAAATTATGGAGGGATATTATATGAAACAAGTAACACTTGAAGAAGCTATTTTATTAGCTTGCAAAGGATTGTTCTTAACAGTTAAAAATGGACATGTTATATCAACATTTTAGGAGAATTTTATGGATGAAACTATAAATATTTTAATTAATGAAAGTGAAAAAAGATATTTTAGAGGACTTAGCTTTAAAGAAGCTTATGGATCAGTAATTAAGGATATAAAAAAAGATGGCGTTAGCCACCTAATTTATTAAAGCACCTTAATTATATCATAAAATCCTCAAAGGAGGTATAGCTAATATGAAATTTACTTTTATGGGCTTTTCCCAAGCTAAAGCATTAGAAATGGGTTTAGATGATAAAGACTTAGCCATTCTAAGATACTTTATAGACTTTAAAGATAGTGGATCTATGACAATAAAAATAATAGATGATAAGCCATATTATTGGCTTAAGTATGAAACATTGTTAGATGAATTACCTATATTGGGCATAACATCTAAGAATGTTTTAAGAAGAAGATTAAAACATTTAGTTGATTCTGATGTTTTAGATTTTGAGTTAGTTAAGAAAGGAGGCACTTTTAGCTTTTATGGGATAGGTAAAAATTACAAAAAACTTATAGCTACTGATACACAAAAGCAGTCTACTGAAAAGTTGAACCCTATCTACTCAAAAGTTGAACCCCCTTCTACTCAAAAGTCCAACCAAAATATTAATCTATTAAAAGATTCATCTATTAAAGATATATATAGTGCTTGCAAAGAAGTTATTGACTTTTTAAATTCAAAAGCAAACACAAAATATAAATCAAATAGTAAGTCAACAGTTAGTTTAATATCAGCAAGACTTAATGATGGATTTACAGTAGATGATATGAAAGTAGTAATTAATAATAAATACACTGAATGGAATGGTACAGACTATGAAAAATATTTAAGACCTTCAACACTTTTTAGACAAAGCAAATTTGAAGAATATTTAAATCAAAGAATTAGCAAACATGAAGAAGTTAAAGAAAATAAATCAGGTGTTTATAAACCTTTTAGTTTTGATGATTAAGGAGCATAGATAAAGATGAGAGAATTACCAAAGGCAATTGAAGCAGAAATGGAAGTGTTAGGAGCTATACTTCATAACAATACAAAAATAATTGAATGTATTGAAAGATTAAATGAAAAGGACTTTTATTTGAAAAGACATAAAATAATATTTTTAAATATGTGTAAGTTATTTTCAAATGGAAGCGATATAGATCTTGTAACTTTAATAGAGAGTATAGGAAAAGATAATTTAAATGATGTTGGAGGAATAACATACATAAGTGATTTAATAGCAGGAGGATTAAATATAAATATTGATGCCTATATAAATATCTTAAAAGATAAATCATATAGGAGAGAAGCAATTAAAGAGCTTAATAACTCAATGTCAGATTTATATGATGAGAGTAAAAAGGCAGATCATATTATTGGGCATATGCAAGAAAAACTTATAGATAATAATAATTCTAAGAAAACAATTATAAATGATGAAGAGCTTTTTGCTAAAACATTAAATGAAATAGAGAAAAGATTTCAAAACGGTGGAGAAATACCTGGAATGAAAACTGGCTTTATGGATTTTGATAAAGCAACAAATGGATTAAAAAAAGGCGAGTTATTTGTAATCGGTGGTAGACCTTCAATGGGAAAAACTCTTATAGCTTTAAATATGGCAGATGGACTTGCTAAGAATAATTATAAAGTTGGACTTATAGAGATGGAAATGACAGAAGAAAGTCTTGGAATAAGAAGGTTAGCTTATAACAGCAATATAGAAGCTAATAAGCTGCAACTAGGAAAATTAAATGATGAAGAGTTTTTAAAGATAAGTAAAACTTATAATGAATTATCAAAGAGAGGTAATATGGTAACTGATTGCTCAGATTATCAAAATATATTAACTATAAAGGCTAAAGCAAAAGCAATGAAAAAATCCAATGGATTAGATGTTTTAATAATAGATCATTTAGGGCTTATGGATATAAAGATAGTAGAGAATAGAACATATGCAATAGGAGAAATAACAAGACAATTAAAATTATTAGCAAAAGAGCTAGACATAAATGTTATATTGTTATGCCAACTTAGTAGAGCAGTTGAAATGAGAGCAGATAAAAGACCAATGCTTTCAGATTTAAGAGAAAGTGGGAATATAGAACAAGATGCAGATTTAGTTATGTTTGCATATAGAGATGAATATTACAACCAAGAAACTGAAGATAAAAATTTAATGGAGTGGATTATAGCAAAACAAAGAAATGGTAAAACAGGAACATTAAAATTTGTTTATATAGATAAACTTCAAAAAATTGCAAATTTAGATTGGAGAAGATAAATATGAATCTATTAAAAAAATATACACCACATGAAATGATGGAAATGACAATAAGAGATATAAAGCGTAAGCAGCTTAAAAGAGAAAAGGAGCTTAATTCATATCAATTTATGGTTAGCGATAATATAAAAAAGAGATGTAAGATGAGAAGAAAATCAAGTGGATGTTAGGAGTTAATAATATGAGTAAATCATTATACAAGATAAAGTGGAGCGGCAAAAACATATTAAAGTCAGAATGTACAAGCTATGTTATTGCATCATCATGGAGTAATGCTGAAAAGAAACTTAGAGATGTTCTTGAAGCATCAGATGTAGAAGTTAAAAAAATTTATTGTCAAGATACTGTGCATGTATTTATAGCTGATTAAATAAGGAGTTGATGTTTAATGAATAATATAAAAAAGATAGTAAATCATTATGGGGAGGAAGCACAAGCTCATAAAGCTATTGAAGAGTTAAATGAGCTTGCAGTAGCAATAGCTCATCAAGATAAAGAAGCAATCATAGAAGAAATGGCTGATGTTTATATAATGATGGAGCAATTAAAAGAATTTGAATTTTTTGATTATGATAAATTCACAGATACTGTAGTTTACAAGATGGAAAGACAAATTGAAAGGATAAAGGAGGAGATAGACAATGAATAAGGTTATATTAATAGGTAGATTAACAAGAGATCCTGAACTTAGATTTGCACCAAATACAGGTAATGCAGTAGTTAGATTTACTTTAGCAGTTAATAGAAGAAAACAAAAGGATAAAGATCAAGAAGCAGACTTTATAAATTGTGTTGCATTTGGTAAAACAGCAGAAACAATAGCACAATATTTATTAAAGGGCAATCAAATAGCGATAGAAGGAAATATAAGAACAGGTAGTTATGATAAAGATGGAATAAAAAGATATACAACAGATGTGATTATAGAAAGATTTAATTTTATAGGGAATAATAAATCAGATAATTCAAATCAGACTGATAATTTTAAGGAGTTTGATGACGATATGACACCAGTAGATGATGGAGATATGCCTTTTTAAAACTTTATACTCTAATATAATATACTCGTAAATGATAATTAAACTTAAACAAAATCAAAACATATCATAAAAAATATTAATAAGAAACCATTATAAAATCGGAAAATAAAATTAATTCGCAATATAATTCGCAATATAAGGAAAATATGAAATAAAATGTTCTTTTAAAATTGAATATTATGGTATTCTCAATAAACTTAAGATGATATAATTAAATCATAATTTAATATAAAGGGGAGAGTTATATGAACGAAGAAAGATTATTGAAAACAATGATTGAGACTCTTAAGTATGAAGATTATGATAATAAAGAAGAGATGATGACTATACTGAGAAGATCAATGATTTCGTATGACAAAACAAATAAATTTACATCGAAACCATGGCAGTGTTGGGAAAATATTTTACTAAGAGTTCCGATACCAATGCTAAGAAAAGCAAAAGAATATAGAGATGAATTTGAAAGATTGGCGAGATTTGTTTATATTGAAACAAAAGATAACGATTTAAATAGTTTATTTATAAGACCTAAACCAGTAGATCTTGAAATAGATGATACTATTCAGCATGATGTAGTTTTCGACGAAATAAAAGATACTATAATTCAAGGTATAAGAAACGCTAAGTATACAATCTGGGCTGCTGTGGCTTGGTTTACTGATGATGAAATATTTAAAGAGCTATTATTAAGAAAAGATGCTGGAGTAAATATAAGGATTATTACATCTGATGAAGATTCAAATAAGTATATACTAAATAAACTTGAAGATAACTTTGATGTAAAAAAAATACCTTTAAAAGGTGAATATTTTTTTAATAGATTACATGATAAGTTCTGTATAATAGATTTTGAATTTGTAATGCATGGATCATATAATTGGAGTAAATCTGCAGCTTACAATAATGAGACTTTAGCGATAGCTTTAGATAGAGATTTTGTGAAAAAATTTGCAGATGAATTTATGAAATTATATACAGAAAAATAATTTGAGTTAATACCGTATTATTCAATTAAGAATATACGGTATTTTTTATTAAATTTTAGTTCGCAATAGGCAGAAAATCTGAATCAACCTGGCTAGGAAATGAAACGCTAACATGAAAGGAAGTGATATCCCCCATATCACTTTATATAGTATCTCCTAGCCAGAATATAATAATATAATAATTTTCTATTAGGGAGGTAACTATGGATAAAAAAGATTTTAAAAAAGTAGAAAATATATTAAGTAATTACAATACAATAAAAGCAACTATAAAAAATCAATTGTTAGAAATAGAGATTATATCAAAAACATATAAAGGAGCTTCTACAATATCATATGAAGAAAAGACTGGACCTACATATAAAATTACCTCCTCAGTAGAAAATGAACTATTAGAGAAGGAAAGAAAAATAAAAAAATTACAAAAGGAATTACTATCTAATCAAAATATGATTAATATGATAGATAATGCCTTAGATATATTAAGTGATAGTGAAAAGAAATTAGTAAGATTAAGATACTTTAATTTTAATCAACTTAGTTGGGATCAAATAGGCTATAATTTAGGATTTAGTGGAGATTATTGCAGAACAAAATTAAGAAATAAAGTTATTAATCATATGTACTATATGTTATTTATAAATCCATATAAGCAGTTTAAATTTGAAGATTTTTAGAGTTACGGATTTATTATTGTTTTCATTCGTAATGAGTTCACTAAAAAAACGTATATAGATGCTATTATTATATTGTACAAGTTATGATTTTTCACTAACCCCTTATAAGCATTTAGATTAATAAATTGATTAGTCTAAATGCTTTTTATTTTTATAAAAAATATAATTAACTTATATTAAGATTGAGGTGAGAAGATGAAAAAAAGAAATTTACCAATGTATATGAAGTGGGAAGGAAATAGATTAAAATGTGCTTGTTCATTTTTCTCACCTTTATGCAATGGTTATAAATGTGGAAATTGTGAAGAAGAAATTGTTATATATGATCCTTGCCAAGGTATAAATGAATGCATGAAGCATAGCAGCTTTAAAAGAGTTAATGGAGCTTTAAGACAAAAATGAATTACGTTGAACCCATAAGAGATAGTTCAAAAGTTCAAGAGATTGCAAACTATCTAAGAAAATATAGTGAAAGAAACTATATAATGTTTTTAATAGGTATAAACTCAGGTCTTAGAATAAGTGATATTTTAAAGCTTAGGGTAAGAGATATAAAAGGTAAGGAAACTATATGTATACGAGAAAAGAAAACTAAAAAACAAAAGATATTTCCAATGACTCCGATTTTAAAAAGAGAATTAAGGAAGTATTGTGCAGATAAAGATTTAGATGAATTCTTAATAAAATCTCAAAAGGGATATAATAATCCAATTGGTAGAAAGCAAGCTTATACAATTCTTAGAGAAACTGGTGAGATATTTGGATTATTTAACTTAGGAACTCATACATTAAGAAAAACATTTGGATATCATTTTTATATGCAATATAAAGATATAGTCACTCTTCAGAAAATATTTAATCATTCAGATCCATCAATAACATTACATTATATTGGTGTTGAACAAAGTCATATTAATAGAATGATTAAAGGTTTTAAAATCTATTAAATGTAACATAAAAGAATAAGGTGTCATTTATTTTTTAATATGCCTTTAAACATTGATTATATAAAGCATAAAGCAAATATAGTAAAAGCCACACAATATGTATTATGAGGTATTATTGATTAAATATATTATAAAATTAGAAAAGGAAAGAATGTAATGACTATTAGATTTAAAAGATATATAGTTGATGAAGAAACAAATAAGTTCTATAAAACTTATAAGTGGAAAAGGAAAAGAGAAGAAGCTCTTCTTAGAGATAACTATGAATGTCAGATATGTAAGAAGGAAGGCAGGTTTCATCCTGCTGAATGTGTTCATCATAAAAAGGAACTTAAACATTATCCTGAATTAGCTTTAGATATAAACAATCTTGTAAGCCTTTGTAATAGATGCCATAACCTGATACATGATAAGCATTTAAATAGAACTAAAAAGAAAAAATTCAGTAATGAAGAACGTTGGTAGTAAGCCCCCCTTCTAAAAAAATCCATTATTTTAAAACCTGTATCGGTCGGGTAATGATAGAGACAACGGAACTTTTTTTAAAATTCGCATGAGGGGGGTATGCACCCTTTAAAAAAAGGGTGCAAAATTTATTTTTATTTTAAGAAATGAGGTGGTGAAAATGAATGAAAAGGAAAGTTTAATAATTCGTGAAAATGCTTATAAAGACTACGTTTCGGGGAAAAAGTATTCTGAAATAGCAGACAAATATAATGTATCTATAAATACAATTAAGTCGTGGAAAAGGAGGTTTAATTGGCAACGCAACTTGCACACAAAAAAGGGTGCAAAATCAAAAAGTGTGCAAGAATTGGGAAATAAACTTTATGATGAAATTAAAGAAGATTTATTAAAGCAACTAGAATCAAATGAAACCTATGGAAAACACTATGAGGATTTAGTAAATGACTATATGGCATTGTGGATTATTAAAAATAGGCTTATAGAAGATGTAAATGAGCGTGGTGTTTCTGTAGAATGGAAAAATGGAAAGCAAACAGGAAAGAAAAAGAATGATAGTATTTCAGAATTAAATAAAACAAGTGCTCAAATGCTTAAAATTTTAAATGATTTAGGATTAAGACCATCTTTCAAGGATGGTGATGGAGATTATGATCTTTAATAAATATATTGATGAATATATCAATCTTATTGAAAGTGGTACATTGAAAAGTTGTAATGATATAAAAAGTAGCATTAAATTAGTTAAAGAAAAATTATCACAGCCTAATGTATTCATAGATAATGAGAAAATTGAAAAAGCTGTAACTAAGATAGAGGAATATTTTAAATATAAATTATTTCCTTGGGAAAAATTTGTTATAGGATTAATACATTGTTTTTATGATGATGGCACTCTAGTTTGGACTACCTTTTTAATAATGATGGGTAGAGGAAATGGTAAAAATGGTTTTATAAGTGGTGTTGCATGGTATCTAACAACTGAATTTCATGGATTACCTAAGTATAATGTTGATATAGTTGCTAATTCAGAGGATCAAGCAGAAACAAGTTTCAATGATGTATATGAAATTATAGATGATAATAAAAAATTAAAAAGAGCTTTCTATTATACGAAAGAAAAAATAGTTTTTAAAAAAACTAGATCATATATAAAATATAGAACATCAAATGCTAAAACAAAAGATGGTTTAAGACCAGCTTGTATAATTTTTGATGAAATACATGAATATGAAGATTATAAAAATATAAATGTATTTAAATCAGCTTTAGGTAAAAAGCCTAATTCAAGAACTTTTATGATAACAACTAATGGAGAAGTTAGAGGCGGAGTTTTAGATGATTATTTAGAGCTTTCTGATAATATATTGAAAGGTGAAAATAAAACAACTAGAATGTTACCACTATTATTTAGATTAGATTCTAATGAAGAAGTGCATAACAAAGAAATGTGGGAAAAAGCTAATCCATCATTGAGATATTTAAAAGATCTTCAAATAGAAATGGAAGAAGAATATAATGATATGGAATTTCAGCCACAAACTGCACTAACTTTTATGACTAAAAGAATGAATAGACCAGCACAAGATTCTTATACAGTAGTTGCAGAATGGGAAAAGATTAGAGCTACAGATCAAGAGATTCCAGAATTAGAAGGATGTTCTTGTATTGGTGGGGTTGACTATGCAAGTATTAGGGATTTTGTTGGATGTGGATTACTATTTAAATATGGTGAAAAACGTATTTGGATTCATCATACTTTTATATGTCATAAAGCTTTGAAGATACCAGGAAGAAAAATAAAATTTGATATAGAGTTAGCAAAAAGAAAAGGAGTATGTACTGTTCTTAGAGAAGATACAATAGACCCTAAATATATAGCTGAATGGTTTTTAGAAAAAGCCAGTAAATATAACATATTGGATATTGTTGCTGATAGATATAGACGCTCTTTACTTGCAAGTGCTTTTCAAGAAGTTGGACTTCCATTAAGTGATGTAGGTAATGGATATCTTACACATAATAAACTAGCTCCACTTATAGAGCAGCTATTTGCAAATGAAAATATTATATTTGGTGATGATCCTATGATGCGTTGGTATACAAATAACGTTTATGTAGATACAGATAAAAAAGAAAATAAAAGTTATAAAAAGATTGAGCCTAAGTTAAGAAAAACTGATGGCTTTTTTGCTTTTATTCATGCTTTATCTAAAGATGAAGATATTCCACAAAGTGTTTGTGAAACAATAACCTATGGCTGTTATGAATATTAAAGGAGGTGATTACAATAGGGATAAGAAGTTTTTTTAGTAGTTTGTTTAGTTCTGAAATGAAAGGTGAAGCTATAACAAGTAATATAAAAGCAGAATTATTTTATAAAGAATATGCAATTCAGTCTTGTATATCTATTATGGCCAAGGCTTTAGTGTTATCAGAATTTGAAACTTTTGAAAAAGGTAAAAAAGTTAAGAAAAATAATTATTATGCCTTTAACATTCAACCTAACAAAAATCAAAATGCAACTGAATTTTGGATTGAAGTTATTTCAAAACTTGTATATGAAAACGAATGTTTAATAGTTCAATTAGATAATGATTTTTATGTTGCTGATTCTTTTAGTCAAACAAAGTATGTATATTATGAAGATTTATATAAAAATGTTGTAGTAAGAGATTTACCTTTAAATAAGATCTTTAAAGAATCTGAAGTAGCATATTTAAAATTTAATGATGCAAATATTAAATCGTTAATAGATGGATTATACAAAGATTATAGTCAGTTATTAGGTATTTCAATGTCAGCTTATAGAAAAGCTAATGGTAGAAAAGGAATTTTAGGTATAAATGGTCAAGCTCCATTACAAGGTCCAGCAAAAGAAGCATTTGATAAATTAATGCAAGAAGATTTTAAAAAGTATCTTGATGCAGATAGTGCTGTTTTACCTTTATCAAATAACTACAAATTTGAAGAAAGTAAAAATATAAATACAAAAGATAGTAGAGATATCAGAGCCGTAATAGATGATATTATTGATTTTGTTTCTTCAGCATTTCATATACCTACTGGAATTGTAAAAGGTAATGTAGCTGGTGTAGAAGGACAAACAGATAATTTTTTAATGTTTTGTATAAATCCAATTGCAACTCTTATTACATCTGAATTTAATAGAAAAGTCTATAGTAAATTAGAGTTTTTAAATGGAACTTATGTAAAAGTAAATACACAAAAAATTAGAAATGTAGATTTAGAAAAATTATCAAAGTCAGCTGATTTACTATTTAGAATAGGAGTAAACTCTGTTGATGATAATTTAGAACTTATAGGAAGAGAACCATTAAAAGAAAAGTGGTCTATGGAACATTATGTTACAAAGAATTATCAATCTGTAGTTGATATAAATGCGAAAGGGGGTGAAGCTAATGGAGCAAAGAACAGTAAATCTTGAATTTAGAAATGCAAATTTAGAAGAAAGAAAATTAGAAGGTTATGCAGCAATATTTTCAGATGATTATACTAAGTTATCTGATAGATGGGGTGATACTTTTTATGAAAAAGTTTCTCCAGGAGCATTTTTAAAAACTCTTGCTGATAAAACAAGAGATAAGTTTATGTTGATAAATCATGATTGGAACAAGGTTGTAGGTAGAACAAATTCAAATTTAACCTTAGAGGAAGATAGTCAAGGATTAAGATTTGAATTAAATGTACCTAATACAAGTGATGGTAATGACTTATTAGAAAATGTAAGACTTGGATTAATTCGTGGTTGTTCATTTGGGTTTAATATAGTGAATCAAAAAACTCGTTGGGATGATGATTGGAATTTCTATAGAGATATAACAGAAGTAGATTTATTTGAAGTTACAGCAACACCACTACCAGCATATGAAGATACAGAAATAAACTGTCGTTCAGAACTTTCAGATATATCAATTAAAGAACTGAGAGAAAAAGTAATTAATGAAAATAAGTCTGATACAAGTCAAAAAGAAAACTCAATAAATGAAAAAAGAAGTGCTGAAATTATTTCAGCTTTTTTTAATGCATTTAAATAAGAAAGGAAGATTATAAAAAATGAATAACTTAGATAATACACAACAAAACATGGAAGAAATAAGAGCACAAGTTGCTGAAGCATTACAAGGAAATGATAATGAAAAAATAACAGAGTCTTTAGTAAGAATGGCTAAAGGTATTCAAGATAATATATTAAAAGAAGCTAGACAAGAAGCAAGAGCTATGATGAATAATGAAATTAATGATAGAAGTGTTTTAAATAAAAGGGGCATAAACTCTTTAACTTCTGAAGAAAGAAAATATTATAATGCAGTAATCGAAAAAAGAGGATTTACTGATTTAACTGTAACTCTACCAACTACAGTATTTGATAGAGTTTTTGAAGATTTAGAGCAAAATCATCCATTGTTAGCAGAAATAGATTTTCAAAATACTACTGCAGTAGTAGAATGGGTTACAAGAAAATCAAATTGTGTAGCTGCTTGGTGGGGACAATTAACAGATCCAATAAAGAAAGAATTAGAAAATGGATTTGCTAAAACAAAGACAGATACTTATAAATTATCAGCCTTTATGCCAGTTTCAAAAGCTATGCTTGATTTAGGTCCTGAATGGTTAGATAGATTTGTTAGAACTGTATTAAGTGAATCTGTTTCAATAGCTTTAGAATTAGCAATAGTTGCAGGTACAGGAAAAGACCAACCTATTGGAATGATGAAGAATTTAAAAGGTGCTGTTGTAGAACAAGTTTATCCTGATAAAGATGCTACAGCATTATCTGATTTAACACCTGCAACATTAGGTAAAAGTATAATGGCTCCATTAACTAAGAATGGAACTAGAGCAGTACCTTCTGTTCTAATAATAGTTAATCCATTGGATTATTGGGAAAAAATATTCTCAGCAACTACATTTTTAACTCAACAAGGAACTTATGTATTTGGAATTATGCCTATACCATCTAAAATAATTCAATCTGTAGCAGTACCAAAAGGTAAATTAGTTGCTGGAATGGGTAAAGATTACTTTATGGGTATTGGTTCAGCTCAAAAAATAGAATTTTCAGATGAATATAAATTCTTAGAAGATGAAAGAACTTACTTAGTAAAGCAATACGGAAATGGATACCCAAAAGATAATGATTCATTCTTAGTATTTGATATATCAAATTTAAGCACAGATGCTCCGAAATCAGCTAAAGGGAAATAAATAGATCATGTTAAAAGAGTTAAAAGAACGCTTAGGAATAACATGGGATGATAAAGATTCTGAATTAATTAGAAGTATAGAAGCAGGAAAAGAATATTTAGAAGGAATTGCTGGAACTACTCTTGATTTTGAGAGTAGTTCTTTTAATAAATTGTTGTTATTTGAATATTGCAGATATACTTACAATAATGCTATTGAATATTTTGAAGTTAATTTTAACAGTCAACTAGTTCAATTACAAATAAGAAGTTTGGTGAAGAAAGATGTTTAAAGAGTTTAATGAAAGAAAAAAAGATTTATTAAAAATATTTGATAGAAAAATTAAAATTGCACTAATTGAGGATGTCATAAAAAATGGAAGACGTGTAGGTGAAGAAAAAAAAGAATTTGCACTATGCTATTCAAGAGTAAGAGAATTATATTCAACAGAGTTTTATTCGGCTATGCATGAAGGGCTTAAAGATACGCTAGTATTTGAATTAAGATACTTTAAAAAACTTGAAGAATTAAGAAGCGAAGAAAATAGAAAAAGAGTTAGAATTTATTTTGATAATAAAGAATATAAGCTTTATAAAATTGATTTTTTGAATGATTCAAGAGAGTTTGTTTTATTAAAAGCAAATAGGAGCAATTAATGGATATAAAAATAGATTTTGAAGGTTTGGATGAGCTTATAAAAACTTGTGAAGAGTTAGGGACTGAAAAGGAGCTTGAAGATACAAATAAAAAAATTCTTAAAGAGTGTGGAGATTTAGCTTATAAAACAGTAAAATCTCTTATTCATAGGAGTAAAGATAATAGCAAAAGTGGACCACAACATAAAGGAGGTCCTAGATTAGTGCCTCCAGGTCATGCTGCTGATAATGTTCCTCAACCTAAATTTAAGAAAATTAAAGGTAGGCAATATGTAATTATTGGTTGGGATAAAAGCGATAACAGTGAATACTGGTACATGAAAATAGAAGAATGGGGATCTAGTCAAAGACCACCACATCATAGTTTTGGTAAAGTTAATAAGATATTACGTAAGCAATACGATAATATTGCAAAAAAACAATATGAAAACTTAATAAAAAAATTAGAAAGATAGGAGGTAAGAATTACGGAAGAATTAGATATTATAGCATTAGTTAGTGAAATATTATCTAGTTTAAATGTAGATGTTATAGAAGGTTGGTATGATAAAGAACTTAATAAGACACATATAACGGTACATGAGTATTTGGATCAAGAAGAAGAATTTCAAGATGATGAAGCTAGTATGCTAGAACATAATATACAAATTGATGTTTGGAGTATGGATTCGTTAGAAGCTTATACTCTAAAAAAAGAAATAAGAAAATTATTAAAAGATAATGGGTTTAAATATGAAAGTGGTCAAGATTTTTATGAAAAAGACACTAAAATTTATCATAAAGCTTTACGCTTTACATATTTACAACAGTTGTAAGGAGGGGAATTAATGCCTGAAAAAACAGTATTGAAAACAAGAAGAAAAGCTCTTAAAGATATTTTTATAGCAGTTGTAACAGAAAATAATGCAACTAGCTATAAAGCAGAAACGCCTATTAAATTAGGAAGATCTATTAGTGCAAAGGTAACAGTTAAGAAAAGTGTAGAGAAAACTAGAAGTGATGATAGTGTAGAAGAAGTTATAGAAAGTGATGAAGGAACAGAAATAGAATTTGATGTTAATAAATTAAGCATGGAACAAAAGGCTATACTTAGAGGTGCTAAATTAATTAATGGAATGTTAGTTTACAATAAAGATGATCAAGCTAAAGAGGTTGCTATTGGATGGAGAGCTAAAAATACAAACGGTAAATATGAATTTGTATGGCATTATTGTGGTAAATTCAATGGTGGTTGGACAGAAGATTATGAAACAGAACAAGATAAAATTAAAACACAAACTGCTAAAATGAAAGGTACATTCTATGCAAGAGAAAAAGATGGAAATACTCATGTGGAAGTTGATGAATCTTATTTAATAGATTCTAATTCAGATGCTAAGAGTGCTATTGAATCTTGGTTTACTCAAGTACCAGAGCCATTAGCAGAGAAATAGCAGAAGGTAGAATTATCTGCCTTCTTTTTATATTGAAAGGAGAGAAAAACAATGGATATTACTGTTAAAGGGAAAAAGTATGAAAGTGGGAAAATGCATAGAAAAAAATATAGTGATTTTATAAAAGTTAGAAATAAGTTAAATGAAAAAGAAATATTCGATGATTCTGATTTAGATGATATGGTATCTGCAATCGTAAAGGTATTTGATAATAAATTTACAGAAGATGATGTAAATGAGGATATGGAAGTAAGTGATATTATATTTAATTTTAGTGCTATAGATTTTGAAGTAGCTACAAAAGTTAATAAGAAAGTTGAAAAAATTACAAAGGGTTTTACGAATGGCAAGAAATAGAAATTGATAATCTATCTATTAATTGCCACTACTTAGATAAATTTACTGTTAAAAACTATGTAGACTTTATAAAACTATCTAAAAAATATGAAAATGATGATATTGATCTATGTTATAACATCGTTTCTAATATTTTTTTAAATTTAAGTAGAAATGAATTAATGCAATTAGAAGTATTCGATTTATTTGAAACTTATATTTTTATTAGAAAGTATGTAAATAAAATACAAGATAGAATAAGAGAAATATTTATAGGAAATGAAGAAATAAAAATTGAAAAAAGTGCATTTGATGATTATGACAAAAAAAATGGATATTTAGATGAGGAATTAGAAGAAGAAAATATTTACGATAATTACTTAAACGTAATAAATAATATAATACAATACTCTATTAAAAACTTTAAAAATAGTTTAGAAGCAACTTTAAACATGGATATCTTTGATTTATTAGATTACATAGAATTTAGTATAAATCAAAGAAGTGAGGAGGAGATAGAAGAATAGAAAGGAGGATTATATATGGCAGCTAATGTTAAGATTGGTGCTAATAGTAGTGATTTTCAAAAGCAAATGCGACAGATGACACAAGAATTAAAGAAAGTTAGTTCTAGCTTTAATGTTGCAAATACGCAAGCTAAATTGTTTGGTAATGGTACAGATGTACTTAAAAGTAAACAAGCTGAACTCACTGCAAAAATGAAAATACAAAATAAAATGATAGAAACTCAAGTTACTAATATTAAGAAATTAAATAGTGACTTAGATAAACAAAAATCACGTCAAAAAGAATTAGCAAACAAAATAGAATCTACAACTAAAAAATACAAAGATAGTTGTGAGGCAACTAGTAAGAATAGTAAAGAATCTAAAGAGTTAGCTAAGGAGCTTAAAGGATTAAAAGAAGATTATGCACAAAATAATAAAGCAATAGAGACTAACACTACTAAACTTAACAATGCAGAAACTAAGCTTAATAACAGTAAGAAAGCACTACTAGAAAATAAAAAAGCATTAGAAGAAGTTAATAAAGAGTTAGGACAAAGTAAATTAGATAAGTTTACAAAGAGTGTAGAAAAAGCTGGTGAAAAAGCTGGGAAAATATCTGAAAAGATGAAACCAGCTAGTATTGCAATAACTGGACTTGGAACTGCGGCAGGATATGCAGAAATGAAATTTCAAGATGGAGTTGCTAATATTAATACATTATTAGATGATCAAAGTCATCTTGATGGATATAAGAATAAAGTTATAGAAGTTTCTAATGATACAGGTAAAAGTTTAGAAGATATAACAGATGGTATGTACACTTGTATTTCTTCTATTGGAGACGGTGGAGAAGAAACCGCAAGAATATTTGAAACTATGGCTAAGAGTGCTAAAGCTGGTGGAGCAGAAACAAATGATGCAGTTGCTTTAATTAGTGCTGGTATGAAAGGATATAACAAGATAAATAATGAAACAGCTAAACAAATTTCTGACTTAGCATTCCAAACAGCTAAACTTGGAGTAACAACATTCCCAGAAATGGCATCAAGCATGAAACCTTTATTTCCTTTAAGTTCTACATTAAATATTAGTATGCAAGAACTATTTGGATCTATGGCGACTTTAACAGGAGTAACAGGTAATACTGCTGAAGTAAGTACACAGATGAAAGCAGTATTTAGTAACTTAATAAAACCAACTACGGATATGCAAAAGCTAATAAAGAAATATGGTTATAGTAATGGACAAGCAATGATAAAATCTAAAGGTCTTACTGGAGTTTTAAAAATTCTACAAAAAGAAACTGGTGGACAATCTGACAAATTAGGTAAATTATTTAGTAGTACAGAAGCACTTACAGCAGTTACAGCTCTTACTGGAATACAATTCAATAGCTTTAAGGATAAAACAAAAGCTATGAATAATGCTTTAGGTTCTACAGATAAAGCTTTAGAGAAAATTAATACTACTACTGGTAATGATTTAAGGACTTCTTTGAATATGGCTAAGAATAGTTTAGTTGGATTTGGAGAAGTATTAGCACCTTTTATTTCTCTAGGGGCTAAGGCATTGAGTACATTAACAAAAGGACTACAAGATATGTCTGGATGGCAAAAGAATTTAGTAGTTGGTTTTGGAGCAACATTTGTAGGAACAAATTTACTATTAGGTGGTTTTGCTAAATTATCTAAAGGTTTAAAAGACAATATAAAATTTGCCAAAGACACAGCAAAAGCATTTAAGAATGGTGCTGGTAAATTAAAAGACTTTGCTAAAGCAACAAAAGAAGGTACTAGCATAATTGGTAAATTTAATAAAGTTATTTTGAATAGTGTAAAAAGTGTTGGTAAATTTGCAGTTAGTTTAGTTAAGTCAGCTGTAAAAGGTGTAGTGGAATTTGGTAAATGTATTTTATTAGTAGTTAAAGAATTAGGAAAATTAACATTATCTTTAATTAAAAATACAGCTATATTAATTAAAAATGGAGTAGTATGGACAGCTAGTAAAGTTAAAATGTTAGCTTATAAAACAGCTCAATTAGCAGTAACAGCAGCGACAAAGGCAATGACAGTAGCACAAAAAGCACTTAATTTAGCTATGAGAATGAATCCAATAGGATTAGTTATAACAATTTTACTTGCTTTGGCTGCTACATTTATAACACTTTATAATAAATGCGAATGGTTTAGAAATGGAGTAAATAAAGTATGGGCAGGAGTTAAATCTGTATTTAAAGGCTTTGCTAACTTTTTCAAAGGTTCATTTAGCCATGATTGGACTAGAACATTTGGACTTTTAGGAGTTCCTATAAATTCTTTTCTAGGTACAGTTAAAGCAATTTTTAATGGTGTTAGAGGTGTATTTAACGGACTTATAACTTTCTTTAAAGGAGTATTTACTGGTAATTGGAGACAAGCATTTCAAGGATTAGCCGATATAGTTAAGTCTATTTTTGGTGCAATTGCTGGAATTATTAAAGCTCCAATTAATGCAGCAATAAGTGGTATTAATGCAGCTATTAGAGGTGTAAATACATTAAGTTTTGATGTTCCAAGTTGGGTACCTGGAATTGGAGGATCACATTTTGGAATCAACTTACCAACTATACCAGCACTTGCAGAAGGTGGAATAGTTACTAAGGCTACAATGGCTCTAGTAGGAGAAGGAAAAGAACATGAAGCAGTTATACCATTATCTAAATTAGATAAAATAGTTACTAGAAGTGTAGAAAAAGTTCTTAATACTAATAAGGAGAATAAAGATAATAAACATAATAATATTTTTGAAATTATAGTACCTATTGATGGTAAACCTATTGCTAAAGTAGTTATAGATTCTATGGGAAATATACTAGATGGAAATGCAAATAGTAGATCAGTAATAAGAGGGGGTGGAATAAATAAAACTAGATTTAATATTTAATAATAAAAGATTAAAAAAAGATTTTGGAGTAAGTATGATTAGTCGTTCCCCTTACATCTATTCTTCTAAAAATAAAAATATAATTAATAGACTTTGTGGTGATGGAGATTTATACGAAGATTTAGAAGGTAGGAAGGATATTACAATACCAGTTGAATGTAACTTTATAGCTGATAATCCTAAAGAAGTTTTTAGAAGAATTACACATTGGTTAAATAATATAGAAGATAATAAGCTTATATTTACAGATGATCCTAGATGGTTTTATAAAGTTGTTGATATAGAAATAGGAACAATGGATATTAAATTAAAAAGAAAAGGTGAATTTACTATTAATTTCATTTGTAGGGGTTGGCAATACTTTGAAGATGGAGATAATTTTATAAATATAGAAAATGGAGATATGCTTTACAATGAATATGATAAAGCTAAGCCATTAATATATTTAGAAGGTAATGGAGAAATAGCTGTTAATATAAACGGCAATATATTTACTGTAATGGTTAAAGATTATCTTTATATAGATAGTGAATTAGAGATAGCATATAGAGAAAAAACAGATTGTTTAAATATAGAAACTGGAGATTATCCTGTGTTAGAATATGGAGAAAATAACATAAGTTTTAGTGGTAATCTTAGTAAGGTAGAAATTAAACCAAGGTGGAGGGAGGTGTAATAGTTGCAATATTATAAAATAGATAACTATAATTTTTCTAAGAATGGAGATATAAAATTACAACCTATAGACGGTAAATTAAGATTAGAATTAAATACTGGACTTAATGAAATAGAATTTGAATTACCTTATGATAAAGAAAAAAGATGGACTAGAATAGAAGAATGGGGAGTAATTAAAGTACAAGTATTCTATTCTAAAAATAAACAATTATATAGAATTTATAACATAGATAAAGGTATGTTTAGCTTAAAGATAAAAGCAAGACATATCTTTTTTGATTTAGTAAAACATAATTTATTAGATACCAGAGCAGTAGATTGCAATGGACAACAAGCTTTAGATAGGATATTAGAAGGTACTAAGTATAAAGGACATTCTGATATAAATAGAATTAATACTTGTTATTTTTGTGTTACTAATATAGTACAAGCTATAAATGGAGATAATGATAATACATTTAGAAACCGTTGGGGTGGAGAAATTTTATTCGATAATTTTAACATCTATATAAATAATAGAATAGGTGGAAACTATGGAGTAAGAGTTAATTATAGTAGAAATATGGAAGATGTTAATTTAGTTATAGATAGGGATAATATTGTAACTAGAGCATATCCTAGAGCTTTCGATGGCATAATGTTACCTGAAAAGTATATAGATAGCCCACTTATAAATAAATATCCAATAATATGTGAAAACTATATTGATATGAGTGATTTAAAGCTTAAAGATTCTAATACTTCTGATGATGAAGGATTCGATACAGAGGAAGAATTGTTTAATGCTATGAGAGAAAGAATGAAAAAACTTTATGAAGGTGGATTGGATAAACCTTCTATAAGTGGTAATGTTAAAGTGGCTATGCTAGAAAATAGTATAGAGTATAAAGACTTTAAAGGCTTAGTTAACATTGGAATTGGAGATACAGTAATAGTTAAACATAAAGATATAGACATAGATATGAAAACTAGAGCTATTGCTATTGATTGGAACTTAATTACCAAGAAATATGAAAATGTAGAGTTTGGTGATGTAGAAGTAAATTACTTTGCTAAACAAGATATAGCAAGAGAACAATTAGATAACATATTAAATCAAAATGGTACTATTAATCCTTCTATGTTAGAAGGTGTTATGAATGCTACAAAAACTAAATTTAAAGCACTTAGAGATGTAGCACAACCACAACACGTTAGAGCAATGTTATTTGAGGATAGGATTGAGGGTAGTAAAACTTATGGAGCTATGGCAATAGGAAGCATGGGTTTTATGATAGCATCTGAAAGAACATTAGATGATAAGGACTGGAATTGGAGAACGTTTGGAAGCGGACAAGGATTTGTAGCTGATTGTATAACTGCAGGAGTATTAAATGCTGATTTAATTAGGGCAGGAATATTAACAGCAATAAAAATACAAAATTACGATGGGAGCTTTAAGTTAGATTTATCTAGCACTGGTGGAACATCTTTTTACAATGATAATAAATTAGCCATGAGAATAGAAAATAACTCTTTAAATTTATACAATTGGGCTAAGGATGGAGATTATATAGGAGCATTAACATCTTTAATAAAAGGTGATGATGCAAATAAACCTTTAATAGCACTTGTCAATGATGTAGATAGTGCATTAAGTATTTCATATAGAAATGGAAAAGATTCGATTATATATTCACCTTATATAAGATTCGATAAATATAATATAATGAGTAATAAAGCAAAAGCACCTATTAAAATTTTTGAAGATGTTGAAATGTATACGAATAAAATTTATAATGCTAATCTAGTTAATTGTGATTTAAATGCAGATAAACTACAGGCGTTTAGAGTTGGAGGAGAATTAATAGGATATTTTAATAATGGAAGATTGTCAGTTATGAAGGATTTGCAAGTACTAGGTAATAAAAACTGTATACAAGAAACTAAAAATTATGGGAAAGTACCTTTTTATTCTAATGAGGACATAAATTCTCTTTTAACTAAAACACCAGTAGATGAAGTTTATAAAACAACATTACAATCTAACGGTAGCTACAAATGTATAGTTAAAATAAATGAACTACTAAAAGAATGTATAAATACTACAGAATCTTATAATGTTTGGATTAGTAAACTTGGGTTTGGAGATTACAAAGTTAAAACTTATCCTGGTTATTTTGTTATTGAAAGTGATAGAGAAATGGAATTTAAATATAAATTAGAAGGTAAAAGAAAAGGATTTGAAGATAAAAATGAAACATTAATTAATTAAAAGAAGTTATATTTTATAGCTTCTTTTTTATTTAGAAAGGAGGTATTTAATGAAAGAACTATATGAAAAATTAAAAGTAGTTGATATTGATGAAGATGAACTTATAGAGCTATATGCAATGGAAGGTGATACAGCTAGATGCATTAATTTTAAATTTAAGAATGGAGCTAATATAATTGATTTAACTGACTGTAAAGTAAGAATTAATGCGAGTACTTCTAGATGCAATATAGTTTTTAATGACTTAACTATAGTAGACAGTAAAAGAGGAATAGCACAGTTAAAATTAACTACTGCTTTATTAACTCCAGGAGTTACAGAATATCAATTAGAAATTACTGGTCAACAAGGTGAATTAAAACCTAAAATAATGAGATTAAATGTTGCTCCTAGATTAAATAATGATGGTGCTATTGAAGGTTCTAATGAATTTATAGCTTTTAAAGAAGCATTAAAGACAATGGATCAATACGATGGTAAGTTAGTAGAGTTTCAAGAAACATTAAATTCTGAAAAAGAAAAAATAGAGGAAAGTTTAATAAATCTAAATAATACAGCTATAAAGAAAACAAATAAGCTTGATAATTGCGATTTAGCTCCTAAAAAATTAATAGATTTTGATACTGGAGTTCAAGCGGATTTAATGTTTTATGTTGATGATAGTAGAAATCAACAAGGATTGACATATGCATTAGACCATTTTTATATTGGATTTGATGTTGGCTCTAATCAAGGAGATATAGTTAAATATACTAAAAGTGGTGTTAAAGTTGATTCAACTGGAAACATTGGAATAGGTCATGCAGCAGGATTAGGATTTAGAGAATCTAATGGGAGAATATATGTAGCAAATGGTGGAGGTTCTAACCCAACTCATGTTTATGAAGTAGATTTCAATAATAAAAGAGTTACTAGAGATATAAATTTAGAGAAATACGGAACTTCTGCATTATTAGCAATAGACAACGATAATGACAGACTTATTCTTCATACTTCTCCAAGAGGGGATAATGGAGAAATAATATTTAATATATTAGATTTTAATGGTAATTCTTTAGCTAATCAATTTAAAATTGCTAATCAAGGAGTTCCTCAAGGTCTTGAATATTATAATGGAATTCTTTATTACTATACTAATAATAAAATTACTTGTATCAATATAGAAAGTCATGAAATATTAGGACATTTTAGTGTGAAAAAAGCAGGTGAAAGTGAAGGTATAACATTAGTAAAAGATGGAGCTACTCCTTATCTTGCAGTTGGATATAATGGAAGCAACAGAATTTATTCAATAAGAACAAATGAAGCACAAAACTTTGTCACTCCCAGTTTATATAATGCTATTTATCGTAATTCTGATAGCTCTAAATGCCTTGTTCCTAAAATTCTTGCATTCACATTAAAGCAACTTAATAGTGATCCTTCTACTAATCAATGGATATTTGAGAACTGGGATAATGGTTCAGGTCAGTCACTTAAGAGTTTGTTCGAAAGTGAACCTGTTACTCAGAAAGATAATGATCAGATAAACCTAACTCTAAAAACACCATTTTATAGTGTAGCCTCATTCTTCGGAATACCTGATTGGGACTTAGTTAGAGAAGGAGTATCTGTTTGTTTTGATATAAACGGAGATGGTAAGACTATAAGGATAGCATTTCGTAGAAATAATACTTGGCTAAAACTTAGTGAATTACCTAGAAACTCAGATGTAAGATGCTTGATAGTAGGGGGAGTAGATATAAATTATTAGAAAGGAGCAATTAAATGAGAGAAATATTTATAGATGTTGTAAATGGCTCTGATAGTACAATAAAAGTAACACAAAATGATAATTTAACAGGATCATATAAATTAATTATCACAGAAAATAAAAAAAGGCTAGATTTAACAGATAAAAATATTAAATTTGCCTTTGTTAAAAGTGATAGCCATCTTGGAGATATTATAGATGATTTAAGAGTAACTAATGCAGCACAAGGAGAAATAGATTTTCCTATTACCAATCGAATAACTAAAATAGATGGTCTATATTCTTGTGGAATTGCAATATATAATTCTACTGGCTATTTAGAGCATACTGGTACATTTAATTTATATGTTAGAGAAAATATATTTGATAAAGTTAGTGGAGAACTATTAGAAAATAGTGCTTATAAAGAGTTAATTTCTTTATTAGATAAAGCTACAAATTTAAATAATGACCTTAATCCTTTAGTAACTAATGGTACTGCATTAAAAGTTTCATTGGAAAATGATATAAACCAAGCCAGTAACTTAAAGAATGATTTAGAAACTAATACTAATAGAGCTACTACAATAGATGATACTTTAGTTAAAAATACAGCTACTGCAGAAGAAAAAAATACAACACTTAATAATAGTTTGGAAGAAGCTAAAAAATATATAAATGGATTAGACGGTAGCCAAAACATACCTCAAATTCGTATGGATTTAGATACATTACAGAATGGACTTAAGAGCAATCAAGAGTTAGCCTATCAAGGTACTAATCTAAAATGTGAAAATACGCTAGATGGAAGAATAGAAGACATAGTTTTAGAGGGTATGACTTATCAGAATTGCATTAAATCTGGTTGGAAATCATGTGAAAATTTACCAAATAACTATGTTTTTAGTGATGGCATAATGACGATAACTGGGACTAGTGCATATATAACCCTTTTCTTTAAAGACTTTATTTTCAAACCGAATACCACTTATACTGTTATAACTAATATACTAGAAATAACAATGACAAGTAGTGATTTTGTTTTATTAATGGTTGGTGAGGGAGATGGTCCTGGAAAATTAAATTCTACCATAAATCCACCTACAAAAACTGGGTTATATGTAGATACTTTCACTACCCCAGATGCAGAAATTTCTACAGTGCAAAGTTATACACGTCCGTCAGCTAATGGGAAAATGATAAAAATAGCTGATTTATTAGTTTTAGAGGGAGATTACAAAAATAAATATATTCAACCTTACTTTGAAGGTATAAAAAGTGCAGGTGAAAAAGAAAATAAAATTAATATTTTAAGTAGTGGTAAAAATTTATGGAACGAAAAAATTAAAAGTAACGAATTTCACAAAATATTTATTCCTAAAGGTACTAAGGTTATTTTTACTTGTAAAAAAATGATATTCCAGATAATATAAGGTACTACGATGAAAATAAAAATTTAATAGATTATTGGAGTCTTATAGATTTAAATAATGGATATGGTAAATCATTTACAATTTCCAATGATTCTTACTATTTTAAATTAGATTTCGAAAAAGAAAAATCACAATTAGTAATAAGCAATGTTGAAATACCATTTGAACCTTATAAATATGATAAAAGAGAACTTAAGTTACCATTTTCAGATGGTTTAAAAGGCTTACCAAACGGAGCTAAAGACCTGATATACAACAAAGATGATGGTTGTTATGTAAGAAAAAATATAGGTTTAACAACTTTAAAAGGAGTAGAAAATTATACTATTTATAAATATGATGCTTCACAAGAAACAATTATGTTTTTTACAAGAATAAATAGAATGAAATCTTATTCAAAAATTATAAATAATAAATTTGTACAATATTTCACAGGATTAGGTAGTGTAGATTATGAAGGATGTTTTACGGATGAAGATTTCAATTTTAGAATTAAAAAAGAAAAATTAGAAACTCCAGATGTAGAAGGATTAAAGAAATGGCTATCTCAAAATCCAGTTACAGTTTACTATGAGTTAGCTGAACCAATAGAAACTAAAATATCTGATACTAAGTTATCTTTAGATACTTACAACGCTTTAACTTATGTATTTTCTAATAATGCTATAAGTCCAAATATTAAGTTAAAAGTAGCAAGTAATTTAGGAAGTATAATACAACAAAATGCTAAGTCTATTAATGATATATATAAGTTATTAGATGAAATTTTAATACCACAAATAACTACAAATACAGCTGATATAGCAATATTAAAATTAAAATAAAAGAAAGAAGGAATTTAAATGAGCACAATTTATGAATTATTAAAAAGAATGATTACTACAGGAAACTACGAGAAAGCAGATATGCAAAATAAATTAAATGTATTTTTCGCAGTTAATCAAATTACACAAGAGCAGTACTTAGAACTAACAGAATTAATTACTCCAAAATCTATATCAGTACAACCAACAGAAATAGTTAGTCAACAATAAAATATAAGGGCAATATTAGAGGACTTTAGATAGTCTTTTTTTATTGTCCAAAATACTAGTAAGGTGAGGACAGTGTAAATGAAGGAAGTAGAAGAATTTATAAGTGTAGTTGGATTTCCAGTTACAGCTTGTGTATTTTTAGCTATTTTTATATCTAAAATGTACAATAAAATGTCTAGTACATTAGATAAAATAACAGAAACAAATAGCCAGTTAACAGAAACAAATAGTAAATTAGCAGAAAAGATAAATGCAAAGATAGATACTTTAGAAGATAAAGTAGATAAAATAGTAGATAAAATTTTATAAAATAAATAGAAAGAAGGAATTTAACAATGGAACAAATTTTAACTTATTTACAATCACATTTACCAGAGGTATTAACAATTTTAGCAGCAGTACTTTATGCAGTAGGATCATACTTAAAAATGACACCAAAGATTAAAGACTGGAGCATTCCATATATTCTAATGCTTATTGGAGCTGTATGCTCTTGTGGTATTCAACATAATATTGAAGTTATTACAATCTTACAAGGTGCCGCATGTGGTATTTTAGCAGTTGGTGCTAATCAATTAAAAGTTCAATATAAAAAGAAGGATGAAACTACTCAACAACAATAAAAGATAAGGTAATAGAACTGGACCATATAAGGTCTTTTTTTTATTACCTTTTTATATAAAATAAATTAAGAAAGAGGTAATATTAAATGTTAAAAGGAATAGACGTTAGTGAACATCAAGGAAGAATAGACTGGGAAAAGGTTAAAGATCATATTGATTTTGCTATATTAAGGGCAGGATATGGAAGAAATAATATAGATAAACAATTCTTAAGGAATATAAAAGAATGTAATAGATTAGGAATACCAGTTGGAGTTTATTGGTTTAGTTATGAATATACAGTTGAAATGGCAAGACAAGAAGCTAAATATGTATTAGAAGCTATAAAACCATATAAAGTAGAATATCCAATCTTTTTTGATTTAGAATATGATACCCTTAATTATGCTAGAAAAAATGGAGTAAATATAAGCAAAAGACTTGCTACAGATATGGTAAAAACTTTTTGTAATACTATAGAAAATGCTAACTATTGGGCTGGTAATTATGCTAATCCAGACTTTATAAATAATAAATTTTATCAAGACGAATTAAAGAGATATTCTTTATGGCTTGCATGGTATGGAGCTACAGAAAGTCAAGTTAAAGAGTATGGTTGTCAAATATGGCAATATAGTGAAAGCGGAAGCATACCTGGTATTGGAACTAATAGCGTAGATATGAACTATGAATATAGAGGTTTTGCTGAAGCAATAAGAGAAGCAGGATTAAATCACTTAGACGGAAGTACACCAGTTTCAAGACCTTCTAAACCTAAATTAATACCTCAAAATGGGGTTTGTACTATTGTTGTAGATAAACTAAATATAAGAGAAGAACCTTCAACTGATTCCGATATAGTAGGGGCTTATTATGAAGATGAACAAGTAACATATGATTATTATGTAGACAATGAAGGTTATAGATGGATTAGTTGGATAGGTGCTAGTGGCAAAAGAAGATATATGGCTGTAAGAGTTTTATCTACTAATAAAAAATATGGTCATTGTGTATAATAAAGAATAAAAGATTATTAAATAATAGTAATAGGATAAACTTTATTGAAAAAACTTTAATAATAGGAAAAAATAAGCATACAATATAAAATATATTAATTTTATTTATAGGAGTTAATATAAATATGTATATATTTATTATTATAAAGGATCTACTTGAAATGATTTTGCCAAAAGTCTTAGATTGTATATTGTTATTTTTTATAATTAAATACGCAATAATATCTAGTAATAAAAATGATGAAAAAAATAAGGAAATATAGAATTTATTAAGTAATTATCTTAGGGAGTAAGAGAAATCTTGCTCCCTTTGTTTTATTTACGGTATATTATCATGTATTACAGAAAATCATACAAAAATATTATCTACATTTAAGTTTGAAAATAAACCTAATATTATGACTATCATCCCAAGTTGTTTCAAGAATATATCCATATATTCATGGCTTTTTAGGAGTAGTAAATGAATAATTAGAAAACTCAACTTCGGTATGTTTATCATTTGCTTTAACGGTTTCGTTAATTGTATAAATTATTTATCTCCTTATTAAACTATTAATATTTAATAGTTTAATAAGGAGATAAATAATATGAGAATTAATTATAAAATGATAAATAAACAAATACGAATTAAAGGATTTTTATTTTCTAAGGTTGGTATCTTATATAATGAGAAGTTACTATATAAGATAGGAAAAGTAAAAATAAAACCACCAAAAAAGTATAAGAATATTACTTTTGAAGAAATATATATAAATACAAGAAATAAAAAGAAATTAAGAGTATGCATATATAGACCTGTTAATATAAAAGAAAATGTAACAGGGTTATTATGGATTCATGGTGGTGGATATTTTGGTGGAAACCCTGAGCAAGATATAAGGTTTTATGAAAATTTTATAAAAACTGAAAATTGTATAATTTTATCTCCAGATTATACTTTATCAATAGAAAAACCTTATCCTGCAGCTTTAGAAGATTGCTATGAAACTTTATATTGGATGAAAGAAAATGCAAAAAAGCTTAAAATAAATAGTGAACAATTATTTATAGGAGGAGAAAGTGCTGGCGGAGGACTAGCAATAGCAACAACATTATATGCAAGAGATAAAAAAGAAGTAAATATAGCATTTCAAATGCCTTTATATCCAATGATAGATGATAGAATGAATACCAAATCAGCAATTGATAATAATGCTCCCATTTGTAATTCAAAAATTAATTATTTAGGTTGGAAATTATATTTAGGAAAATTGTTTAAAACAGAAAACGTACCTAAGTATGCAGCTCCAGCAAGAGAAACAGATTATTCTAATTTACCGCCAGCTTTCACGTTTGTAGGAGATATAGAACCTTTCCATGATGAAACTATAACATATATAAATAACCTTAAAAAGAAAGGTATAGAAGCAAATATTAAAAAATTTAAAGGTTGCTATCATGGATTTGATATAGTATGTCCTAAAGCACAATGTAGTAAGGATGCTACTCAAGCTTTATTAAAAGCTTTTAAGTATGCAACTAAAAATTATTTTAAAAAACAGAATTAATAATTAAATTTTATATAATAATTTATAATAAATACAATGTTAAAGAGAGCTATAAGGTAATTTATCCTTATAGCTCTTTCTTTATTTAATAATATAATTAATTAAAATAGCTATTGAATTACATAATATATGTATAATTGCCATAATCCAATAAATAGATAACTTCTTGTTTTTATAAAATATATAAGCATAATTAAAAATAAATGATATAGGTAATATTACTATCATATAATAAATGCTATAGTTATGAAGAAAAGTAAATATTAAAGATACAATCACCCAATTTAAAAGATCATACTTTATAAATTTTCTAAGCACTTTTACTATTAATATTAATATTCCTGTTTCAATCAATGGTCCTATTAATATAGCAGAAATAATCATATATACTGAATCAATCACTGGTCCACCAATAGATGAATTTGAAATATTTAATATACTATAGAATAATATAAATATACAGTGTGATAGCATACATAATATAACAGATAATAAAATGAATTTAAAATCAGATAAATTATTTATTTTGTCTTTAAGTTTTATAAATGTATTCAAATTAGTTCCCCCTTAATATAACTAATTATACATAAACTTATAAAAATTTACATTTATATTTTATTTACAAATAAAATATTCGTATATGTTAAAATATTTTTGTATTGATATATAGTTTAAAATTAAATATATTTTCTATAAGTTAAATTAATCGCAATTTAGAATATCATACAGAAGCTATATGTACTGGTTCTTTAGCAGGTCATAATGCAGTGAGATATTTTATGGGAATGCCTTTATTATCTTTACCTACAAGTTTAGCAATAGGTGATATAATTTCTTATTCAAATGAAAGAATTACAGAAGGTAAAGATAGAAAAAGTAGATATACTTTTGCAGGATCTATATACTTTAAAAGAATGCAAGAAGAAGGATTATATACAACTGATATAGATTTAATAAATAAAAAAATTAAAAAACTAAATTTAGATAATATATTTAATCAAAAATTAGTTTAAATTATAAAAAATTAATGTAATATAATATTATTAAATAATTATTGTACGGAGGATTAAATTATGGGACTTATGAATTTTTTTAAAAATACCTATAATAATGAACCTATTGAAGAAGAAAAAGATACGCCAATAGGTGGTTTTAACAATTGGAAAGAAGCTTTGGAATCAATGAAAAATGATCAAATTAACAGGCATAAAGAAAATATAAGTAATTATTTAGAAGAATTAATAAACACTAAAAATATAAATGATTTTAATATAGATAGCTTAAATAAAATAATAAATGAAAAAGCAATTTATTTTGAAGAAAATAAAGAAATATTAGAAAAAAAGTATAATGAAATAGATTATGATAAATTAATTTTAAAATTTAGCAACGATATAATAAATGAGTATAATTAAATAATTATACTCATTTACTTTATAAAAAACTAATAATTAATTCCACATTCTTTTATACTATTTATATCATCAGAACTACATGGTGTAACAGCGTAAGTCATATTACAATTATTACATTTACAAATTAACTTATCCATTATAAAAGTATTTCCACAAGAGCAAGTTATATTATGTAATTTCTTTGTTTGCATATTTTCAAATCCCTTACTTCTAACTAAATCTGCAACTTGTTTTCCATTATTTATTGTTGAACATCCACAAGACATTTTAAATCTCCTCCTAATTTTTAAAATAATGATATTATTATACTTAAAATTAAATCTTTTTTCTGTAACATATGATACATCACAATTTTTTATAAATATAATATAGAATATTATTTTAAGTTTTACAAAAAATAATCATGAAATACACTTAATAAAATGAGGTGATTATTTGATTGATAATACTTTTCCTAAAATTTTTGATTTACAAGAAGAATTAAATCAACCTGGAATTGAACAAAAAATGAATCCAAAACCTGTATATGAACATAAAGATTATATGAATAATGGTAAAAGATTAAATGGAAAAATTGCAATAATAACAGGCGGTGATAGTGGAATTGGAAGAGCTGTTAGTTTAGCTTTTGCAAGAGAAGGAGCAACAGTTGTAATTGTATATTTAAATGAAAAAGAAGATGCAGACCAAACACTAAATTTAATAAAAAGATATAATAATAATTCTATAGGCATACAAGGTGATTTAGCTGATTATAATTTTTGTAAAAAAGTAATAAAAACAGTATCAGAAAAATATGGCATTATAGATATATTAGTTAATAATGCTGCTCAACAATATCCAGTTAAGTCAATATTAGAATTAACAAATGATCAGTTAATAAAAACATTTAGTATTAATGTATTCTCAGCCTTTTATTTAATTAAAGAAGCTCTTTCTTATATGAGTCCTGGAAGTTGTATAATAAATACTACTTCTGTTGTAGCTTATCATGGACACAAGGAACTTATTGATTACTCAGCTTCTAAAGGCGCATTAACATCACTTACTAGAAGCTTATCATTAAGCTTAGCAGATATGGGAATAAGAGTAAATGCAGTTGCGCCAGGTCCAATATGGACTCCGTTAATACCAGCATCATTTAAAAAAGATCAATTTAAAAGTTTTGGAGCTAATACAGTTTTAAAAAGACCAGGGCAACCAGTTGAATTGGCAGAAGCATATGTTTTTTTAGCTAGTCAAAATGCTTCTTTTATAACTGGAGAAACTATACATGTTAATGGTGGAGAAATGATTAATAATTAAATTTACATTAAAAGGAGATTTATAATGGGTAAAAATAAGAAGAATATACAAAAAGGTGGAGCATTATCAAATTCTAAGATTAAAAGTTACAGAGAAAATTATAATAATGAAAATAAAACAAATAACAACCATAATCAATATTAGATTATATTAACGAAGAAAAAGTTATTTTTCTTCGTTTTTTTATTTATGATTCAATAATATTTAATTTATTAATGAAAATTTTTTAATTTTAAGTTATAATAATTAGATGTGATTTACTACAGAAGCTATAAATTATTAGGAGGTATAAATGAAATATAGTATAAATGTACCAGTTGAATTTGAAGCTCGTGCAAAAGAAATGTTAATTAGTATAGATACTTTTTGTAATAATGTACTAAATGATGATTATTATAAAAAATGCATTAAATTAGTAGAGTTTTTAGCAAATACTGATGAAAATAAATTATTAAGAGGTAAAGTTAATACTTGGTCTGCTGGAGTGCTTCATGCAATCTTTTTTGTAAATGATACACTTAATAAAAAAGGTATAAGAATGGATGAATTAGCAGATTATTTTAAAGTTTCAGAGGGAACTATAGGTACTAAATCAAGAGAAATAAGAAAATTATTAAATATAGATAAAACTTCAAAGGAATGGAAAATAGAAGATTTATCTTCAAATGTTGAATGTTCAGGATGTAATTCTGAAAATAATGTTATTGATTTGTTCGATAATGCATTAAAATTAGATGATGTAGAAAAAGGGGCAAGTGAACTTAGAAAATGTGAAGAGCTTCTAAGAACCCAACTTGGACAAGACTACTTTGATAAATTTAAAGGTCAAATAGGCTTTTCTGCTGAAGGAGATTTTTACTTAACAATATTATCAACTTTATCTAATTATGAATTTGCTTTAGGTAATTATGATAGAAGTTTTAATATAGAAAAAGAAATATTAAATTTAGATGATTATGATTCTAGAAATGTAAGACATTCAATAGTGTTTAGAGCTTTAATGAATAAAGACTATGAATTTGCAAATTATATATTAGACAAGTATAGTGATGAAGATTGTATATTCTTTAAATATGGAAGAGTATTATATTATTACTATACAAATGATAGAAAAAATGCTAGAAAAGCCTTAAAAAAAGCTTTAAAACATAATCATTATTTTATAGATTGTTTAGTAGGAAAAATAAATCTAGTTGATGGTGAAATATCATCATATAGAAAAGGTAGTTTAGAAGAAGCTAGTTTATGTATAGAGTATAGTTTACCATTATGGACTAACGAAAAAATAGGAAAATGGATTATTAAAGCTTTAAATAAAATAAAATAAATAAAAAGCAAGATTTAAATCTTGCTTTTTATTTATGCTTTAATATATTATTACATTTATACATAAACATATATATAAAGGAGTTAATTTTGGAGGTAGATAATTTGGATTTTCTTCTTTATTTAGATGAATTATTGCTTAGAGGAATTTTTTCTATAACAGCTGAGGGATACATAGAAATTTTTTCACGTAAGAGAATATGTGATAAATCATTAACTGGAAGATTACATTGTGAAAATAAAGAAAGTGATTATTATGAAGACCGATTTTCAAAAGATAAAAGAGAAGGATATAAAGGATATACGAATTCTGATGCAAATACAAGAACAGTAGGATCAGAAAGTGATGAAATACTAGAAAATAGAGGTGCAATTAGAATTGAAGAAGAAGAAAAAAGAATTTATACTTTGTTTAGCTTTCATAATAAGTTAATAAATAATCTTTCTAAAAATAATCAATTAAAAACTATTCAAAACTTATGTAATGATTCTATAATAGAGGGGGACTATATAAGTTTAAATGGTCTTGTATGTCATGAGTCATTATATGAGTATATATCATCTCTTAAATTAATAATAGATTGTTTTGGTGTAGATAAACTAAATAGCATAAGAAAAGGAGATTCTATAATTGACTTTAATATTATAGATAGATTCCTTTCTGAGATGCAAAGTAAATTAAGTGCTAATAATACTACTGATTTAATAGTACAATGTAATAATAGAGATGTTATATTAACTGTTAATAACTCATATTTTTTTAATAATAATTCTAATAAATTTGATAATATAGATTGCAATGTTAATATATTAGGTAAATTAGTTAAAAAATGTTCTAATAATAATAACATTCACTTTTTAAGAAAAACTGGACAGCAAAGTTTTAATGAACAAATGCTTGCTAAATGTATTAAAGAATTTGATTGTTTATTAGATATAGGTATAGTTCCACCTAAATGTCCAAGAATAAAATGTACAGAAAATTCTTTTCAAGTAATTCCAATAAGTATGTATATATAAAGAAAGGATACTATACAAATGATTAATTATATAAATATATACTATCATATAAAAAAACTTGATGAAAAATTTGTATTATACTATTTAATAAAAGATATTAATAATATAACCTTAATGAAAATAAGAAAAAAATTAAAGAGTGATTCTTTTAAAACATCACATTATCATGGATTATATTATATTTTAAAAGATATAGTTTGTTTAATAGAACTAAAAAAAATAGATAAATATAGCAAAATAAAATTATTTACAGATAATAAAGATATAATATACAAAATAAACAATAATTATTTTACATTAAATGAAGATTTGGAATATATAAGCTTTTTCTTAAATCAAATATATGATTATAGTGCAATTTTAAATAAAAATGTATATGATATTATAAGAAAAAGTAGAAGAGTATCGTTTTCATTATATAATGAATGTAAATGCATAGGCAAAACTTACAAAAAACTTATAAATAGAAACAGTACTTTAGTAATGTTAAAAAAGAATATAGAAACCTCAGAAGAAATTATATTTTTCGATTTTGAAATGAATTGCTTAGAAAATTTTAATGATGTAGAGATAATAAGTATTGGTGCTGTAAAAACTCATATTTATGGTAATATAAATTCTAAATTTTATGAGCTTATTAAACCAAAAAATATTTCAAAATTAACTTCAAAGTGTATAGAAATAACATCATTAAATCAAAATGATATAGATAATGCAAATAACTTTGAAACAGTGTTTAAAAAATTTTCAATATGGTGTGGAAATAAAAAGAAATTATTTATATACTGGGGTGGAAATGATATAAAAGTATTAAAAAATGATATAACTAGAAATAATTCAAATTTAGAAATATTACAAACTATTTTAAAAAATAACTTAGATTTTCAAGAAATTTTATGCAAAGATTTATTAGAAATTGAAAATGCTTTATCTTTAAAAAATGCTTTGTCAAAATATAATATTGAATTCTTAGGTAATCAACATAACTCTTTATTTGATAGTATTAATTTATCTATATTATATAAAAACTCTATGATTTAAACTTTAAAATAAAAAACAAATGCAATTATTAGCATTTGTTTTTTATTTTAAAGTGGATAAAAACATCCAATTATAATTCCAAGTATTAACCCACCTAAAACTTCAAAAGGTGTATGACCCAATAATTCTTTTAATTTTTTATTATCTAATTTAAATGTATTATCTTTTGATAAAATCAAGTTTAAAAGTTTTGCATGTTCACCAGCAGCACGTCTTATTCCCATTGCATCATACATTACAATAGATGCAAATACAAAAGCTAGTGCAAATATTGATGAGTCAAAACCATTTATTCTTCCTATTCCAATTGCTAAAGAAACTATAAAAGCTGAATGAGAACTTGGCATACCACCAGTTTCAAATAGCCTATTTAAATCAAATTTTTTTGTGTAAAAATAACCAAATACTATTTTTAATGCTTGAGCTATTATTAAAGATAATACACTTAAAATAATTAATTGATTTTTTATTATCATACTTATCACTCCATATATTTATTATACAATTTTATAGTATAAATATAATAGATTTTAAAATAAAATTTTAATTAAACGATGTAAATAAATATTTAATTAAGAAAACTTTTCAATATATTGTTAACTTATATTAAAAAATTTCTATATAAAATTAATTTAATTGTTTTATAAGTATTATAATATTTTTGAAATTATAGAAAAAATTTATCTTTATAAATAATATTTTTATATTTTTAGTTAATAATAAGATAGAATTATTTTTTAAGGAGCTGATAAATATACAAATACAAGTTATTACATCTATAATTTCTGCATGTTCAATATTAGCTGGTTCTGCAATGGGAGCTTGGTTTAGTTGGATTATAAATAATAAAATGCATAAAATTCAAAGAGAAGAACAACTTAATTTAATAAATTATAATAGAGATTATGAAAATCTTTTTAAAATAAAAGCAGTATGTGAAAACGCTAATACGATAAGATTAGATATTTGTACATCTATTTATCAAAGCATACGTACAATATTAAATAAAAATGAATTAGGCTATATTTACACTATACCAATAAATAAAAATTTTTCATGTGCTGTTGCATCTCTCAGTGATAAATACACAATAAGAGAACTTAGTTACCTATATCAATTATATGGAATTATTGAAAAATTAAATAATGATATTTTAAACTTAGATATTGAAAATAAAAAAAATAAAGAACAAATATTATTAGGATTTAAATATATACTATTTAAAATATATGGCTATAATTATTTATCTATTTTAAAAGAAGACATAGAAAAGTTATCTTATGAAGATTTATATAAAAATTCATACATAAAAGAAGGTTATAAAAATATTTTTATTAAATTAGATTGTTCCTGTAAAGAAGAAGCTATACTTAGAAAAAAATTTATAAGCAAAACATCAAAAATAAAAAAATGCTAAAATAGTACATATTAATATGTACTATTTTAATAGCATTTTTTTTAGTTTATCTAATGTTGATTTCGTTTTATCTAAATTGAGAACATATTCATCTAAATTTGCATTTAAAAAATTTAATCCCCTATCTGTTATATGATATACCTTTTTACTTCTTTTATTAGATAAATCTTCACCACTCCATTTAGAAACTACATACTCTCTATCTTCTAGTTCATATAAACTTTCATAAACAGTACTAGAAGATACTGGGAAAGGCATAGTAGTTGAATCAAACATATCTCTAAAATCTGTAAGAATTTTATTTCCAAAAACAACTTCTCCTTTTGAAAGTTCCTTTAATATATAAAGCATATATAACATTTTTGTATTAACAACATTTCTTGGAGCGATAATACGATTACGCTTGTCCATAAATTAAACCTCCTTATTTAAATATATAATTATATTTTAACAAAATATATAAATAAACAAAAATAAATTACTCAACAAATTGAAAAAAAAGAATATTATATAGTAACAGAAGAAAAGGAGTGGTAAACTCATGAATAGATGTTGTAATAATTATAATTGTAACAGATGCAATAGATGTGGATATAATAATAACTATAATAATTTTAATAACTGTAGAGGTAGAGGTTGTGGATTTGGCGGTTGTGGAATAAGTCCATTGTTATTGTTATTATTTTTTAATGGTGGATTTTTCTTTTAAATAAAAAGCTTAGGTGTTTTTCACCTAAGCTTTGTTTATTAATTAAAGTACTATATTTTCTTGTAAAACCTTAATTTAATATATATAATCATATAGGAATAGAAAGATGGAGTGATATTTTATGGAAGAAAGATTACAAAAATTTATGGCTAAATGCGGTGTTGCATCAAGAAGAAAATGTGAGCAATTTATATTAGAAGGTAAAGTAAAAGTAAATGGAAAAGTTGTAAATGAATTAGGAGTAAAGATTATTGAAAATAAAGACAAAGTTGAATTTAATAATAAAATAATAGTACCTGAAGAAAAAAAAGTTTACTTTGCTTTAAATAAGCCAGTTGGATATATAACTTCATTAAAAGATGAAAAGGGAAGAAAAACTATTTTAGATATAGTTAAAGTTAATGAAAGAATATTTCCAATAGGGAGATTAGATTACGATAGTTCAGGTTTGTTAATTCTTACAAATGATGGAGATATATATAATAAAATAATACACCCAAGAGTTTCTATAGATAAGAAATATATAGCAACAGTAAAGGGTAAATTTACAAAAGAAGAAATGATTAAATTTAGTAATGGAGTTGATATAGGAGGTTATATAACTTCTTATGCTTCTATCAAAGAAATCTCTTCTAAAAATAATATTTCCACAGTTGAAATAATAATTCACGAAGGAAAAAATAGACAAATAAGAAAGATGTGTTCTGCATTTGGACATGATGTTATAAATCTTAAAAGAGTATCTATTGGAGAAATTTCTCTTGGTTACCTTAAAACGGGAGAGTATAGAGATTTAACTGAAGAAGAATTAAACTACATAAATTCATTATAATTATTATAGAAAGAAGTGTTAAATATGTTTAAATACGTATCTGATATTAGTGAACTATCACACTACATAATAAAAAACTTTTTAACAAATAAAAATATAGCAATTGATGCTACGTTAGGTAATGGACATGATACAGATTTTTTAAGTGACCAATTTTCCAGTGTATATTCTTTTGATATACAAAAAAATGCTTGTGATAGATACAAAGATAAAAAAATTTCAAATGTTACTGTAATTTGTGATTCTCATCATAAACTAGACAAATATATAAATTCTAAAGTAGATTGTATAATGTATAATCTTGGTTTTTTACCTGGAGCATCAAAAGATATAACAACATTGCATGAAACATCTCTTCTTAGTATAAAAATAGGATTAAAACTTTTAAATAGCAATGGAATTATGTCTATATGTATATATACTGGGCATGATGAAGGAAAAAAAGAAAAAACTTGCATATTAGATTACTTGGAAAATTTGCCTAAAAATGAGTTTGGGGTAATGATTCATAAATACTTAAACAGAAGCAAGACTGCACCAATGCTAGTTATTGTTGAAAAGAAATAACTTTTAAAAACTTAATTTTAAGCATATAATTCGACTTGAACTTTATATAATAAACTTAACACACATGAAATTTTTATTGAAAAATATATCATTTAATGTTAAAATTATATGACTAAAGATTGTTATAAGTAGGTAGATAATTATGGATAAGAATTTGAATGAAAATAAAGATTTAATGCGATTAATACAAATTAAGTTTCAAAGATTAAGTAAAGGACAAAAGTTAATAGCTGAATATATTTTAAATAATTATGATAAAGCAGCTTTTATGACTGCAGCTAAACTTGGAATATCTGTTGGGGTGTCAGAATCAACTGTAGTTAGATTTGCTAATGAACTTGGATTTAGTGGATATCCAAAGTTACAAAAAGCACTTCAAGAATTAATAAAAAATAAACTTACTACTGTTCAAAGATTAGAATTATCTAATGAATACATATCAGATAGTGATTCATTAAAAGGTGTTTTAAAGGCAGATATTGAAAATATTAGAGCTACTTTAGAAAAAATTAATCCAGATGTATTTGAGGAAGTTGTAAATGAAATATTTAAAGCTAACAATATATATATTTTAGGGTTAAGAAGTTCAACTGCTGTAGCAGAATTTTTAGGATTTTATTTAAATATAATACTTCAAAACGTGAGAACAGTTAGATATGGTATATCTGATATTTTTGAGCAGATGATAAATGTTAAACAGGGGGATTTAGTAATAGGAATAGGCTTCCCAAGATACGCTTCAAAAACTATAGCTGCTCTTGATTTTTCAAAAAATAAAGGAGCAAAAGTTGTAGCTATAACAGATAGCTTAATATCTCCATTAGCAGCTAAAGCTGATTTAACATTGATTGCTCAAAGTAATATGGCATCATTTGTAGATTCTTTAGTAGCGCCTCTTTCTCTTATTAATGCTTTAATTATTTCTGTTGGAATGAGAGAAAAAGAAAATATAGCTGATATATTTGGATCATTAGAAGCTATATGGCAAGACTATAATGTATATCAAATCAATAATAAAACAATTGGGGACAATGATAATTAATAGTTTTTAATTTAGATGTGTATTTTTTAGTACACATCTTTTTTTATATGCTTTAGTATAGTAAAATGATTTTAGCATAATTTAAGGAGCTGATTAAATGAAAAAAGTAGTAGTTATAGGTGCAGGCCCAGCAGGAATGATGGCTGCAATAACTGCAAGTAATTGTAATGAAGTAATTTTATTAGATGGTAATGATAGATTAGGTAAAAAATTATTTATAACTGGAAAAGGTCGTTGTAATGTAACTAATAATAAAGACATATCTGAATTTTTTGATTACATACCTGGAAATCCTTATTTCCTTTATAGTGCTTTATATACATTTACAAATGTAGATACTATAAATTTTTTTGAAAAAGAAGGTATAAAATTAAAAGTTGAAAGAGGCGGGAGAGTCTTCCCAAAATCTGATAAATCTTCAGATATTATAAAAGGTTTAAAAAATGCACTTCAAAATAAAAATATAAAAATAATGTTAAATAGTTTAGTAAAAGATATAATAAAAAAAGATGATAAAATTGTTTCCGTTATATTAGAAAATGGTAAAGAAATATTAGGAGATCATTTTATTTTAGCAACAGGAGGAGCTTCATATCCGTTAACAGGTTCAAAAGGTGATGGCCAAAGATTTGCAAAAAATATTGGTCATAATATAAAAGAATTAAAACCATCTTTAGTTCCAATAGAAATAAAAGAACCTATCGTCACAGAATTAATGGGATTATCTTTAAAAAATATATCTTTGAAGATTTACGAAGATAATAAAAAAGTATATGAAAATATAGGTGAAATGATTTTCACCCATTTTGGAATATCAGGTCCTTTAGTTTTAACTGGTAGTAGATTTATAAAGGATAATAAAAAATATAAGGTTTCTTTAGATTTAAAACCTGCTTTAACTGAAAAAGAATTAGATTTAAGAGTTCAAAAAGATTTTAAAAAATATATAAACAAAGATTTTAAAAACTCATTAGATGATCTATTACCTAAAAAATTAATTCCTGTAATAATTAGATTATCTAATATAGATGAAAATAAAAAGGTAAATGAAATAATTAAAGAAGAAAGAAAAGGTCTTGTTTTTCTAATAAAGAATTTTAATCTTAATGTAAAAAAATTAAGATCTATTGATGAAGCAATTGTTACTGCTGGTGGAGTAGATACAAAAGAAATAGATCCATCAACTATGAAAAGTAAACTTATAAAAAATCTATCTTTTGCAGGAGAAGTTATTGATGTAGATGCATTTACTGGAGGGTATAATGTACAAATAGCTTTATCTACTGGATATGTTGCGGGTAGCAATATTTAAAAGACTTGTTATAAAATAAATAAAATTATATAATTAGTTTTGTAATTGTTTATTAGAAAGGTGGAGAAATTTTGAAAATTTCAGTTGCAATAGATGGTCCTGCAGGTGCAGGAAAAAGTACAATAGCTAAGTTAGTAGCTAAAGAATTTGATTTGATGTATATAAATACAGGGGCTATGTATAGAGCAGTAGCTTTAAAAGCTTCACAAAATAATTTAAAACCAAACGATATTGATAAAATATGCGAATTAATAAAAACTATGGAAATGCATTTTGAAAATGATGATTTAATTTTAAACGGTAAAAATGTTCAAGAAGAACTAACTATGCCAGAAATAAGTTCTATAGTTTCAGCTTATGCATCAATACCTGAAGTTAGAAAAATGCTTGTAAAGCTTCAACAAAATATGTCTAAAAAATATAATGTTATAATGGATGGTAGAGATATTGGAACTGTTGTTTTAAAAGATTCAAAATTTAAGATATTTTTAACTGCAACTCCAGAAGAAAGAGCAGATAGAAGATATACTGAATTAAAAAATAGAAATATAGATTGTTCATATAATGAAATATTAAAAGACATAATTAGACGAGATTATGAAGATAGCAATAGAGCTACAGATCCATTAAGAAAAGCTGATGACGCTATAGAAATAGATACAACTGGGTTAAACATAGTAGAAGTAACAGAAAAAATAAATAATTTTATAAGAGAAAATTTTAATAAATAAAATTTATGAGGAATTTAAAATGAGAGAGATTATACTAGCTAAAAACTCTGGATTTTGCTTTGGAGTAAAAAGAGCTGTAGATAAAACTATTGAAATAAAAAATAATTATAATAAGAGAATTTATACATTAGGACCTCTTATTCATAATAATGATGTAGTTAAATTTTTAGAAAAAAACGATGTATTTTCAATAAATATTGAAGATATTAATAAATTAGCTCCTAATGATGTAATTATTATAAGATCTCATGGAGTTTCAGAGGAAACTTTAAACGAATTAAATAAAAGAGGTTTAAAAGTTATAAATGCTACATGTCCATTTGTTACTAATATTCAAAAAAAGGTTAAAAAATATTCTGAAGAAGGTTATGATATAGTTATACTTGGTGATAAAAACCACCCAGAAGTAATTGGTATAAATGGATGGTGTAATAATAAAGCTACTATAACGAAAAATGGTGAATTTACTGAAGGCAAAAATCATTTTGGTAAAACTTGTGTTGTATCTCAAACTACTGAAAAGGAATCTAATTGGAATAAAACTGTTTCAAATCTAGAAAAAATGACAGATAACCTTTTACAATTTAATACCATTTGTCTAGCTACAGAAGAAAGACAAAAAAGTGCATTTGAACTTTCAAGAGAAGTAGATGCTATGATTGTAATAGGCGGAAAAAATAGTTCTAACACAAATAAGTTATACCAAATTTCAAAAGAAAATTGTATTAATACTATTCATATAGAAAACGTTAGTGCATTACCAAATGATTTTATAAATAATGAAAACTTTAAAAAAATTGGTATTACTGCTGGTGCTTCTACACCAGAATGGATAATAAGGGAGGTTATTGAAGTTATGGAAAATACAAATAACGAACAATTACAATTGATGAATGAAATCGATAAAAGATTATTTACTGGAAGTGAAATTGAAGGTGAAATACTTTCAATATTAAATGATGAAGTAGTTATTTCACTTACTGGATATAAATCAGATGGAGTTATCCCATTTAAAGAATTAACTGCTAAAGAAGATCCAAAAGAATATGCAAAAACTTTAAATGTTGGTGATAAATTAAAAGCTAAAGTTATAAAACTTAATAATGATAATGGATTTGTTGTTCTATCAAGATTAGAATATGAAAAAGAAGAAATCCTAAATACACTTCAAAAAATGTTTGATGAAAAATCTACATTTGAATTAAAAATTTCAGAAATAAAAGAAAAAGGATTAGTTGGTTACTTTGGAGGTATACGTGTTTTTATTCCATCATCACAAATTGATATGAAATTTGTTAATGATAAAGAATCTTACAAAGGAAAAACTTTAAAAGTTAAATTAATAGATTTTAACAAAGAAAATCCTTCAAGAGTTGTAGCATCAAGTAGAATTGTACAAGAATTAGAAAAAGAAGCTAAAGAAAACTTAGTTTTTGATTCACTAAAAGTTGGAGATGTTGTAAAGGCTGAAGTTAAAAGATTTACTGATTTTGGAGCTTTTGCTGAAGTAAATGGGGTTGATGGTTTAATACATCTTTCACAAATATCTTGGAATCATGTAAAAAAAGCTCAAGATTATTTAAAGAGTGGAGATATAATTGATGTTAAAGTTATTGATTTAGATAAAGAAAATAAAAAACTTTCTTTAAGTATTAAAGAGCTTACTCCTGAACCATGGAGCAATATAACAGAAAGATATCCAGAAGGATCTATTGTTTTAGGCAAAGTAGTAAGATTGAATGATTTTGGAGCTTTTGTTGAATTAGAACCTGGTGTTGATGGATTAGTTCATATATCAAAAATAAGTCATGATAGAATAGATCATCCAAAGGACATATTATCAGTTGGAGAAGATGTAAAAGCTAAAATATTATCTGTTGATGAATCAAATAAACGTATAAGCTTAAGTATAAAAGATATTTAGTAGTAAATGATAACCCCTTTATTAAAGGGGTTATTTTATAATAATTTATGGGGTGGATATTTTTATATGGTACAATATGAGAAATTAAGCAATAAAAATTTCTCTAAGTTAGAAATTTTAATAAATGAATCTTTAAATTTTAATAAATATAAAAATAACTTTATTAAATATTATTTCAAATCAAATTTATTTAAAAAATCACTTCTTAAAAATAACTTAATATTAATTTTATTGAACAAACAATATATTGGTTATATTTGGTTTGATTATAACGATATAGATACAATAATTATAAATGATACTTATATAAAAAATAATTATGTAGATTTAGTAAAATTTAATGATATACCTAAACTTAATGGCAAAATATTAATTTATCAAACATATGAAGATAAATTAACAACTAATATTTTATTATCAAATTTGTTTATCCGTTCTAAACAAACAAAATTATTAAAATATAATATAAAAACTAAATTAAATATAAATTCCAATGTTAGCTTTAGAAAATTTAATAAAAATAAAGATGAATTTCTAAGATGCAATATTCAAAATTCTATATTTTATGATAAATCTAGACTTCCTTTAAAACCTAAAGATATACGTTTTGAAGAAAAACAATCTTACTATAATGAAAATTTTTGTATTTTTATTTTAGATTCTAATAATAATGAAATTGGTTATGGACAAATAATATTTAATAACAACATATATACAATAGTTAATCTAGGTATAATTAGTGAATATAGAAGTAAAGGATATGGTGAAGATTTACTTATCTATCTAATAAACTTAGCGTATAAAAATAATATATCGGAAATATTTATAAGAGTTGAAGAAAATAATTTTAAAGCGTTTAATCTTTATAAAAAAATAGGTTTTCAAATGATTGGAGATTATGCTACTTGGATAAGACCTTAATTCATAAAATTAAAAAACGCTTTAAATTGATTATAAAATTTAATATAATATATAAGACTATTTAAACAAGTGATTTTTATTGAAAAGGAGATTATTATGTCAAATACAAAAGATTTAAAATATTGTATAGAAACTTGGGGATGCCAAATGAATGAAGAGGATTCTGAAAAACTTTCAGGTATGCTTAAAAGAATTGGCTATACAAGAACTGAAAATAAAGAAGAAGCATCTATAATATTATTTAATACTTGTTGTGTTAGAGAAAATGCTGAAAATAAGGTTTTTGGTAATCTTGGAGCATTAAAAAAACTTAAAGAAAAAAATAAAGATTTAATAATAGGTATTTGTGGATGTATGATGCAACAAAAAGGAATGGCAGATAAGATATTATCAAAATTTCCATATGTTAATATAATTTTTGGAACTCATAACGCATATAAATTCCCAGAGTACTTAAATAGAGTAAAAACTGAAGGTGTACAAGTAAAAGAGATTTTTAATAAAGAAACTGATATAGTTGAAGGTATTCCAGTAGATAGAGAAAGTGATGTAAAGGCATATGTTACAATAATGTATGGTTGTAATAACTTCTGCACATATTGTATAGTACCTTACGTTAGAGGAAGAGAAAGAAGTAGAAAACCAGAAGAAATATTAAAAGAAATTAAAGATTTAGTAAGCAAAGGATATAAAGAAATAACATTATTAGGTCAAAATGTTAACTCATATGGAAAAGGCTTAGAAGAAGATATTGATTTTGCTAAATTATTAAGAATGATTAATGAGGTTGAAGGATTAGAAAGAGTTAGATTTATGACTTCACATCCAAAAGACTTAAATGAAGATGTAATTTTAGCTATAAAAGAATGCGATAAACTTTGTGAGCAAATACATTTACCAGTTCAAAGTGGATCAGATAGAATATTAAAAGAAATGAATAGACATTATGATAGAAAACATTACATGGGATTAATAGAAAAAATAAAAAAAGAAATTCCAGATGTAACTATAACAACAGATATTATTGTTGGATTTCCAGGTGAAACAGAAGAAGATTTCGAAGATACATTAAGTCTTGTAAATGAAGTAAAATATGATTCAGCATTTACTTTTATATATTCAAGAAGAAACCATACACCGGCAGATAAAATGGAGAATCAAGTACCTGATTCTGTTAAACATGAAAGATTTAATAGACTTGTTGATGCTGTTAATAAAGCCGTAATAGAAAACAATAAAAAATATGAAGGTAGAACACTTGAAGTACTAGTTGAAGGAAAAAGTAAAAATGATGATACTAAATTAATGGGAAGAAGTAGAAATGGTAAATTAGTAAATTTTGAAGGAGATGAATCCTTAATTGGAACTCTTGTAGATTTAAAAATTGTTCGTGCACAGCCATTTTCACTTATAGGTAAATTAATTAAATAATGAAATAAAAAAAGGCCAAATAAGGCCTTTTTGTTTTCTTATTTTTAAATTATAAACTCCTATGTTATAATCGTATAGATATAAGTAAATATAATCAATTAGTCTTTAAAATTTAATTTTATAAGATATAATAAATTGAAAAAAAGTAATTAAAATATATTTAAAATGTCGTAATTCTTAATATAGAAATTTAATATTTAAAGTTAAAGGAAGTGAAAATGTATGGCTTTAACCCCAATGATGAAGCAATATTTTGAAATAAAAGAAAATTATAAAGATTGTATATTATTTTTTAGATTAGGAGACTTTTATGAAATGTTCTTTGAAGATGCTAAGTTAGCATCAAGAGAACTTGAATTAGTATTAACAGGAAGAGATTGTGGACTTGATGAAAGAGCGCCTATGTGTGGTATTCCATTCCATGCTTCTTCTTCATATATATCAAGACTTGTAACTAAAGGATTTAAAGTAGCAATTTGTGAGCAAGTAGAAGATCCAAGTGCTGCAAAAGGAATAGTTAAAAGGGATGTAATAAAAGTTATAACTCCAGGTACTTATATAGATCAAAATAATGAAAATAATTTAAATACATATCTAATGGCCATTTTCTCTGAATCTGATTCAATAGGAATAGCTTTAACGGATATAAGTACTGGTGAGTTTAAAACAACTTCATTTAATTCTTTAAAAACAACATTGCTTGATGAAATTACAAAAATAAATCCAAAAGAAATAATTGTAGATATAAATACAGATATATCATTATTAAATGATATAAATTCTATAACCCAAGCACTTATTACAAAAAAAGATTTAAATGAATTTAAAGTTAGTGAAGATGAATTAATAAATCAATTTAGTGATGCAGAAGTTTCTTCTTTATCTAATCATAGTAAAATAGCATGTAGGGTTTTACTTAAGTATATATATGAAACACAAAAAATGAGTCTTTCTAATATAAACTTCTTAGAAGTATATAATATAATAAATTATATGACTATAGATGGAAGCTCAAGAAGAAATTTAGAATTAACTGAAAGTTTAAGAGAAAAAAGCAAAAAAGGTTCTTTACTTTGGGTTATGGATAAAACTGCAACTTCAATGGGGGCTAGAGTTCTTAGAAAATGGATTGATGAACCTCTTATATCTAAAGAAGAAATAATAAATAGGTTAGATGCTGTTGATGAATTATTTAATTCTATATCATTAAATGAAGATATAATTTCAGCACTAAAGAATATTTATGATATAGAGCGTATAGTAGGTAAAGTTGCCAATGGTAATGTAAATGGAAAAGATTTAGTATCACTTAGAACATCATTAGAAAAACTTCCATATATAAAAGAACTTTTAGCTAATTGCGATTCAAAATTATTAAAAGAGTATTATAATTCTTTAGATATATTAAATGATATAAAGGAACTTTTATTTAATTCAATTACTAATGATCCATCTATTAGTGTAAAAGAAGGTAATATAATAAAAGATGGATATTCAAACGAAGTTGATGAATTAAGAAAGGCTAAATTACACGGAAAAGAGTGGATAGCTTCTTTAGAAAATAGCGAAAGAGAAGTTACTGGAATTAAATCTTTAAAGGTAGGATACAATAAAGTTTTTGGATATTTTATTGAAATAAGAAAAGCTAACTATTCCTCAATTCCAGAAGGAAGATATATAAGAAAACAAACATTAGCCAATTCAGAAAGATATATAACACAAGAACTTAAAGAGATGGAAGAAAAAATATTAGGAGCTGAAGAAAAACTTATAAATTTAGAATATGAAATATTCCAATATATACGTAATTGTGTATCTAAAGAAATTTCAAGATTAAAAAATAGTGCTAGAATTGTTAGTAATTTAGATTGTTTATCAACATTAGCGTTAATAGCACTTGAAAATGATTATGTTAAGCCAAATATAAATGAAGATGGTTTAATTGAAATAAAAGAAGGTAGACACCCTGTTGTTGAAAAGGTAATAGGTAGAGGAGAGTTTGTATCTAATGATACTTTATTAAACAAAAAGGATAATAGACTTATACTTATAACCGGTCCTAATATGGCAGGTAAATCAACATATATGAGACAAGTGGCTTTAATAACATTAATGGCTCAAATTGGATCTTTTGTTCCAGCTAGAGAAGCTAATATATCTATTTGTGATAAAATTTTTACTAGAATAGGCGCTTCAGATGATTTAGCTGGTGGTAAATCTACATTTATGGTAGAAATGTGGGAAGTATCAAATATTTTAAAAAATGCTACTCCCAAAAGCCTTGTTTTATTAGATGAAGTAGGAAGGGGTACTTCGACTTACGATGGACTTAGTATTGCATGGTCAGTTATAGAACATATTTCAAATAGTAATAATTTAAAATGTAATACTCTATTTGCAACACATTATCATGAACTTACAAAGCTTGAAGGTGAAATTGAAGGAGTAAAAAATTATTCAGTTGCAGTTAAGGAAGTATCTGACAATATTATTTTTTTAAGAAAAATAATAAAAGGTGGTGCAGATCAATCCTACGGAATTGAAGTTGCAAAACTTGCTGGATTACCTGAAAGTGTAATAAATAGAGCTAAAAATATTTTATCTACATTAGAAGAAAAAGAATCAAGTAATGTAACAATAAATGAAGAAATTGCCCTTGAAAATAATATTAATTATTCAGCTATAAATAAAAAAGAGAAAAATTCTAAAAATAAAGAGTGTAATAATATGCAATTAGATTTTTCTTATATAGAAAAAGAAGCTTTTATAAAAGATTTATCATCAATTGAAATATTAAATTTAAATCCAATGGAGGCTATGAATAAATTATACGAATTAGTTAAAGATGCAAAAAAATTAATTTAGGAGTTGATGTAACTTGAATAGAATTAATTTATTAGATGAAAATACATCAAATAAAATTGCAGCAGGAGAAGTTGTTGAAAGACCTTCATCAGTTATTAAAGAATTAGTTGAGAATAGTATTGATGCAAATTCTAAAAATATAACTATAGAAATAAAAGATGGTGGATGCTCTTTAATACGTATAATAGATGATGGTTATGGAATTCATAAAGATGATTTAAAAAAAGCATTTATGCCACATGCCACAAGTAAAATAAAAGATGTTAATGATATATTTTCTATAAATACTTTAGGTTTTAGAGGTGAAGCATTAGCTTCTATAGCTTCTGTATCTAAAGTATCTTTAAAAACTAAACAAGCATCTGATGAATTTGGAAAAGAGATTTTAGTTGAAGGTGGCGAAATAATTTATGAAAATGAATGTGCTTGTAATAATGGTACTACTATAGAAGTTAGAGATTTATTTTTTAATGTACCTGCTAGAAAAAAATTTTTAAAATCCTTTACTAGAGAAGGCTCTATAATAAATGATATTATAAATAGAATATCTATTTCTAAGCCTGAAATTGGCTTTAAGCTATTTAATAACAACAAAAAAGTTCTTCAGACATTTGGAAATAATAATTTAAAGGATGTATTAAGAGTTATATACGGAAAAAAAATAACTGATAATATACTTTACTTTGAAAATGAAAATGACTATATAAAAATCTATGGATATGTGGGTAAAGAAGAAATAGCTAGAGGCTCTAGAAATAATCAAAGTATTTTTGTGAATAATAGATATATAAAAAATAGGACATTAGCTGTTGCCGTGGAAAATGCATTTAGGTCTTTTTCTACAGTTAATAAATTTCCTTTCTTTACTTTATTTATTGATATATATCCTGAGTATATAGATGTTAATATACATCCAACAAAAGCTGAAATTAAGTTTAAAGATGATAGATTAATATTTAAAATGATTTTTGATGCCGTACACTCTGCATTAAAAAATGATATATTTGATAATTTTAAATTGCCTGAAGAAGAAAATGTAAAAAATACTTCTATTAGCGAAAATATTAAAATGGATTTAAATTTTAATGATAACGAGATAAAATTTAATTCATTTGAAAAAAATGATAAGCTAATAATAAATGATAAATCTATAGATTATTCTGAAAAAATAAAAGATGCTATAAGTAAGGAAAAGGAAGAATTTAATAGGTTAAAAGAAAAATTTACTAAAGATAACTTATTAATTAATAATTTAAGTGACAATGATATTAATATAAAGTCTTCTAAAGAATTATTAGTATTACCTGAAAATGATAAATCTACTTATAATAACTATAATGTACTTTATGATAAAGTAGAAAAAATTTCAGATAATATTAATACTAATTATAAAGAAATAAATAAAAAACAAGAAGAGAAAATTGCAAAATTTCCTCCACTTAAAATTATTGGTCAATTTAATAAAACATATATAATAGCAGAGTTTAATGAAGTTTTATATTTAATAGATCAACATGCAGCACATGAAAAAATTTTATTTGAAAAATACTTAAATTCTATAGCAAATGGTTCGTTAGTAGTTCAACCTCTTTTAGTACCTACAATTATTGAATTAACAACTGATGATTTAGCTTATTATATAGAAAATAAAGATATTTTTAAAAACGCAGGATTTTTGGTTGAAGATTTTGGTGGAAATTCTATATTTTTAAAAGAAGTGCCATATTTCCTTGGAAAGATAGACTCTAAAGATTTATTTTTAAATATAATAGATGATTTAAAAAGTTTAGGTACTGGTAAAACAATAGATATTAAATATAATAAAATTGCTACTATGGCCTGCAAAAAAGCTGTTAAAGCTAATGATTCATTAACAGAAAAAGAAATGATTAAACTTATAGATGAATTAAGATTTATTGAGGATCCGTTCCATTGTCCACATGGTAGACCTACAATAATAAAATTTACTAATACAGAACTAGATAAAAGGTTTAGAAGAATTGTTTAATACAAATAAGTAAAGGATGTATCATAAAATGAAAAAAGAAAATATTTTAGTTATAGGTGGACCAACAGCAGTTGGCAAAACAGATCTTTCTATAAAGCTTGCCAAAATATTAAATGGTGAAATAATATCTGCAGATTCAATGCAGATATATAAATATATGGATATTGGTTCAGCAAAAGTATCATTAAAAGAAATGGATGGAATAAAACATCATATGATTGATATAATTAATCCAGATGTTCCATTTTCTGTTTCTAACTACAAAGAGCTTGGAGATACAATAATTAAAGATATAATAAAAAGAGGAAAACTTCCAATCATTGTTGGTGGAACAGGACTTTATATAAATTCACTAACTTGCAATATGGACTTTACAGAAGCTGAAACTGATGAAGAATATAGAAAATCTTTAGAAAAAGAAGCAATTGAATATGGAAATGAATATTTACATGAAAAGCTAAAAGATATAGATCCTATAAGTTATAATCAAATACATTATAATAATAGAAAAAGAGTTATACGTGCCTTAGAGGTATATAAGCTAACAGGTAAGCCTTTTAGTTCATTTAATGTAGGTGAGTCTTTTTATAAGTCAAATTATAATATTTATTATTATGTATTAAATATGGATAGAGATAAATTGTATGATAGAATAAATAAAAGAGTAGATATAATGATAAACAAAGGATTAATTGATGAATGTATAAACTTAAAAAATATGGGGTATACTGTATCTATGCAATCAATGCAAGGAATAGGTTATAAAGAAATTTTTCATTATTTAGATGGTAAGATGAATTTAAATGAAGCTATAGAGTTAATAAAAAAAGGATCTAGAAATTATGCTAAAAGACAATTAACATGGTTTAGAAGAGATCCTAGAGTTAGATTTTTAAATAAAGACATATTAACAGAAGAGGCTATGATTGATAAAATAATTAATGACATTAATCCAAAGTAGTTGTATAATTAATCTAAAGGTGTATTGATAACTTTAGGAGGTATATTATGAATAAACAACAAAATAATTTGCAAGATATTTTCTTAAATGGTGCTAGAAAAAATAAAATATCAGTAGAAGTTTATCTTACAAATGGTTATAAACTTAAAGGTTTTGTAAAAGGATTTGATAGTTTTACTGTTGTATTAGATTGTGATGGAAAACAAATGTTAGTTTATAAACATGCAATTACAACTATTACTCCATTAAAACCTATTTTATTTGTAAATAATGAATTAAATAATATTTAATAAATAGGCTTAAATGCCTATTTATTTTTGTTTTTATATATATAGGAGGACTTTATGTTAAAATCAACAGAAGAATTAGTAATAAAAAATTACGGTATTCAAAATAATGCATTTGAAATTTATAAACAAGCATTAAAAGATACTGAGGAAATATTTAAAGGGCTTGATGAAATTAGAGAATACAATCAATTAAAGGTTCTTACAGCATTTCAAGAAGAAAGAATTAGTGATTGTCATTTTACTAATTCTACAGGCTATGCATATGATGATATTGGAAGAGAAGGATTAGATAAAGTATATGCTAGAGTATTTAATACTGAAGCTGCTATTGTAAGACCTCATTTTGTAAATGGTACTCATGCAATCGGAACAGCTTTATTCGGAAATTTAAGACCAGGAGATACACTATTAGCTATATCAGGACAACCTTATGATACACTTCATGGTGTTATAGGATTAACAGAAGAAAGAGGAATGGGATCATTAATAGAGTATGGAGTTAAATATTCACAAGTTGATTTAATTGAAGATAAATTTTTTGATTTAGATGGAATAAAAAAAGCTATTTTAAATGATAAATCAATAAAAATGGTACATATTCAAAGAAGTACTGGTTATAGTACTAGATATTCTTTAATGCTTTCTCAAATTAAAGAAGCTATAGAATTAGTAAAAAGCTTAAATGAAAATATAATTATATTTGTTGATAATTGTTATGGTGAATTTGTTGACACATTAGAACCAACAGATTTTGGGGCTGATTTAATGGCAGGCTCATTAATAAAAAATATTGGTGGTGGTATATCACCAACTGGTGGTTATATAGTAGGTAAAAAAAATTTGGTTGACAATGCATCTTACAGGCTTACAGTACCTGGAATAGGTGGAGAATGCGGAGCAACTTTAGGTGTAATGAGAACATTATTTCAAGGTTTTTTCTTAGCTCCACATGTTACTATGGAAGCTGTTAAAAGTTCTATATTTTGTGCTAGGGTTATGGAACTTGCAGGATTTGAAGCTAAGCCTAAAGCTTTTGATAAAAGAACTGATATAGTTCAAACTATAATCTTTAGAAATAAAGAAAGATTAATTGAATTTATAAAAGGAATACAGTTCGGTTCACCTGTAGATTCATTTGTTCATTGTATCCCAACACCAATGCCTGGATATGAAGATGAAGTTATAATGGCAGCTGGAGCATTTATTCAAGGATCTTCAATAGAGTTATCAGCTGATGCTCCAATAAGAGAACCTTATATAGCATATATTCAAGGTGGACTTACATTTGATCATGCTAAAATAGGTATATTAATAGCTTTAAATAATGTTTTAAATAGTTAGCTTAAAGTAAAAGACTTAGTTTTTAAACTAAGTCTTTTATTTATTTAAAATCTTAAGTTCTGATTTATTTGAAATTTTAACTTTATAATTTTTAAATAAATTTCTATTTAATAAATAAAACTCTTTATTAAAATTATCTAATTTTTCATTTATATATAATTCTTCCTCTTTAATCATTTGACCTTCTTTGACTATAGTTACTCCATTAAAAACAAATTTAGATTTTTTATAAAATATTAAAACTATAAAATTATAAATATCCATAGATGAATATAATATATTTACAGATATTAAACAAATAATATATAAATTATTGTAATCTAATATTAAAGGAACTATAGTTAAAAATATAATAGGAGAAAGAATAGATATAATATGTCTATATTTTTTTAGTTCTCTAGTATTAGCAATAGAAATGTGTAAGTTATCTTTCCAAAATATTAAATAAGTATTTTTAAAATCAAAATAAAAAATATATTTTATAAATATTCTAATAATAAAACATAAAATAGAATAGAGTAGTATTAATTTAAAATATGTTATAAATGTTATTATAAATTTTCCATTATAATTTATTAAATTATATCCTAATAAATAAAAAATATAAAAAAACATTAATATAAATATAAAAAATCTTATATTGAAAGCATAATTTTCTTTATAGGTATTAGTTTCTTTTATTAAAATTTTCACTTTTCATACTCCTTATAAATATAAAATAAAAAAGAGACTCATACTTTTTATATATGAACCTCTTAATTAATATATTCTTAATATGATCTAAAAATCCCAACTAACTTACCTAATATTTTACAATCATCAACTATCATAGGTAACATAGCATCATTTTCGGGTTGTAATCTTATATGATCATTTTCTTTAAAAAATCTCTTAATAGTTGAAGAGTCATCAATTAAAGCTACTACTATATCACCATTAGAAGCATGTTGAGTTTTTTCTATAATGGCTAAATCTCCATCATTAATTCCAGCATTTATCATACTATTACCGCTTACTCTAAGCATAAAAAGTTCATTGTTGTGCTTAATAAAATCAAGTGGCAATGTAAAAGTATCTTCAATATTTTCAGTAGCTAATATAGGAGTGCCTGCTGTTATATTTCCAACTATAGGAATATTTATCATTTCACGTTTTGGTTGTAAGAATTCAACGATTTCTAATGCCCTAGGTTTTGTAGGATCTCTCTTTATAAGCCCCTTTTTTTCTAATCTTTTTAAGTGCCCATGTACTGTTGATGTAGATTTTAAGCTAACCGCTTCACAAATCTCTCTTACAGATGGTGGGTAACCTTTATTTTCAGTATAATTTTTTAGGAATTCATATATTTGACTTTGTTTATCTTTACCATCTAACATTGCATAGCACCTCACGTTTTTTATTAATTATAACATATGATTATTAATATATCAAACTTATGTTCTAAGAACATTAGTTCCATTTGCTATATTCATTTTTATTTGTTATAATGTAATTTGATTTTGCACTTTAGAAGGTGGTGTATGTATGAAAAACAAATATAACGAAGATGATTATTGCGATTTATATGAAAATAAAATTTGCGATAATTGCGGTAAATGTTTAGAAAATGAAGGTGTTGATATAAGAGCTATAAAAATAGAAGATATATCAAAAAATATAGAAGAAAATAAATTTCTTGAAGAAGAATTTAAAAATACAATAGCTAAAGCTAAAAATATTGATCCTTCTTTAGAAAAAGAAGACTTAGAAAAAGCTTTAAAAGAAGCTTATTCAATGATACAAGGACAACTAGACGATTCTATATCTAAAAGCGATGAGCAAGAAGATTATGTAGATGCATTTGAGTTTGTAGAATATTTAGATGAAGCAAACCTTGATTATGATTCTTTAGAAGATAACACAGAAGAAATATTTCCTGGAGTAAGAAGATTGGTTAAAAGAAGCAACTAAATTAAATTTAGTTGCTTCTTTTATTTTGGTATAATTTATACATTTTAATAAAATACTATTATTGTAGCAATTTACATGATAGGAGAGATATTATATGAAGAAAACTAAATTATTAATTATTATAGGATTATTAGCAACATCACTTTCATCATTTATTTCTTGTAGTCCTAAACAAACTGTTGAAGATACAAAAGAAAAAGTGGAACAAGGCTATGATGCAACTAAAGAGAAAGTAAAAGAAGGAGTAGATTCAGCAAAGGATCTTGCAGATAATATATTCAATGATGAAGAAATGAAATTTGATAAACAATCATTAAAAGACACTTTAAACTCAAAAGGTTTTGAACCAAAACAAGAAGAAGATAAAAATAGTAATTCTATGAAAAAAATATTCTCTGTTGATGGAAAAACATTAAAAATAAAAAATGGTGAAATATATGTTTATGAATATGATAAAAACCAAAAAGATAAGCTTAAAAATGATCTTAATTCAATTCAAAATAATGGAACTACAATAAGTGGAGAAGATATAAAGTGGAATAAATCACCACATTTTTATAGTAAAGGCAGAGTAGTTGTAGTATATGATGGAGATAATAAAGAAATTATTAATGTTTTAAATGAAATTATGGGAATGCCTGTAATAGGATAGTTTAAAATAAAATAAAAATGATATTCTATGAATATAGAATATCATTTTTATTTTAAACAACTAAATATTAGCTAAAGGATTAGATTTAACAGCATCTCTTAATGTATCATCATCTACATGAGTATATATTTGAGTAGTAGAAATATTTTCATGACCTAGTATATTTTGAAGAGCTCTTATATCCACATTTCCATATTTATACATAAGAGTAGCGGCTGTATGTCTTAATTTATGTGGAGTATACTTTTCATCTCTAAGACCAGCTCTTTTTGTATAGTTTTTAACCATTATTTCTACAGTTCTTTTATTTATTGGGGTTCCTCTATTAGATAAAAATAAATATTTTTTATTTTCTTCTGAAACTTTAGAAATATCTCTATTTTTTATATAATTATCAATAGCTTTAATACAAGCATCATTTAAATAAACTGTTCTTTCCTTATTACCTTTACCAATGATAGTTAATGTATCACCTGATATTTTTTCTAACTTTATATTGCAAAGTTCTGATAATCTCATTCCACAATTTAAAAATAAAGTTATTATACAATAATCTCTATAATAATTTTTATTTTTGTTATCTATAGACCTTAATAATTGAATACTTTCATTTAAATTTAAGTAAATAGGATGTCTTTTATTAATTTTAGGTGATTCTAATTCTAAAGTTGGATTTTCATCTATTATTTTTAATTTTGTTTGCAAAAACTTAAAAAAAGACTTTAAACTAGCAACTTTTCTAGCTCTAGCATATGAGCTATTATTTCGATATTTTTCTAAAAAACTCATAAATGCATATAATTCCGATAGTTTTATATTTTTTATAGAAATTTCATTAATATCATTTATTTTAATATCTTCAAATTCTATATTTTTATTTTCAATCTCATTTCTATATAATTTCAAGAATCTAAAAAACATAGTAAGATCTATTTTATATGCTTCAATAGTATTTTCTGATTTTCCCTTTATAGTTTCTAAATAATTTAAAAAGTCTATAACAATAGGCGGGAGTTCGTTTGTTTTCCTAAGCTCAGTAAAATCGTAAATCATAATTACACCTACTTAAATATATTTTATAGTTCATTCTAACATAATTATATTTTATTTAAAAGTTAAATTTTAAATGAATATTTTATTTAAGATTGTTGAAATTATATAGAAATCTACTTAAATTATTTCGCTAAATGATTATTTAGCGAAATAATTTGTTTTTTTAATTACATATTTAATTCATTTAATGAAACACTAAATTATTTCAATTATAAAATAATAATTTATTTTAAATAAATCATTATATATAACCAATATTTTAAAACTATTATTTTTTATAATATATTATTTGTCTAAAACTTATATTTCGATTTATTAAATTAAATTATTTTTAAAACTTTATCTACCTTACAAAAACATAATGTGATTAATTTTGAAAATAATTTTTTTGTATAAATTCAAATTACAAAATTAATAAAATTTGTAATATGTTTCACAAAAAATTATTAATAGTCAGTAAAGGTCAGTATAAAAAGATTATTAAATATTATTATAAAATAAAAATTTTCCCTATACAACTCATCTTTTGCTTAGTTTTTTAGAATTTATATTTTAATATTCTTTATAATTGAATATATGGAAACTTTTCTTAATATTCCATTTGAAAATAAGAAAGTAAAAGAAAATATCTTTTTTTGGATATTAAAGAAATCTTTATTTTTATATTTAAAGAGCGTCCAATTCTGTGGAAATCATCATTAATTTATTCTTCTTCATTGCAGTTCCAGTCCTAATTACAAAATACTTAGGATTTACAACTAATACCGCTAATCGTGTATATGGATATGCACAAGGTGTAATTGCTGGCGATGCAATATTAGGAGGTATAATAGCAGGAGTACTATCAAAGAAATTGAAACCAAAGTCAAGTATCTTCATATTAATTGGATTTGAATTATCTATTCTTTTAGTTGGAATTGCACTACAAGTTTTAATAGGAGCAATACAAATTTATATTATATTATTAATTGTTTGCGGTTTATTAATAGCATTATCAACAATATTTCAAATTAAACTAATGTCATATCTACAAATTTTAACTCCTAAAGATTTAATTGGGAAAGTAGTATCATGCTTTGTATGCGTTAGTATGTGTACAACCCCTTTATGTCAGTTCATATATTGAATTATATTTGATAAAATTGGAAGTAAAATATATCTTCTATTTTATTTAGCATCATTTTTAATGTTATTAATTAGTATATTTACTCGTCATAATTTCTATAAATTTGATTGTTTAATAAAATCAAATGTAACCGAGAAATAAAACTATACACTTAAATATATAAATTCATATAATATTTTTAGGAATAATTATTTTTAATTAAATAGTTTTATCAATAAAATAAAGGAAAGTCATAAAAGACTTTCCTTTAAATATATAATTTTAAATGCCTATTTACTAATAAAAGTTTCAAAAATAAGAAAATAATACGTCTCTATATTTCTATAAATATATTTAACTTATTATTCTCTTATGTATATATAATCCTTTGTAAATAAATTATATTAATTTATCATTCTTTTTTCATTTAATAAAATTACAGTTAACTTATAACAATCACGTACTATTACATAGTACACACATAATATAAATTCACATCAATTATAGTTAAGTTATAACGTTATTTGAGGATAGGATTAAGGGTAGTAAAACTTAATTCACATCAATTATAGTTAAGTTATAACCCCGTATCAAAACAAAGTAACCAAGCCATTTACTCTCTATTGAAACTATATAATTTGCAGTAAACCTACAGTAATATTTTTTAATAAAATAAAAATATCCTGAAAAGCATGATTATAACTGCTTTAAGGGTAATTCATTTAAAATATAGACTTACTGCAAATTATATAGTTTATTTTTATATGATGCCAGACAGTAACACAACATCTGGATTAACCTTTAACGAGTAGATATTTATAGTTTTTGGTTTTAAGCCTAACTAATTTATATTCAAACATCTCTCCTTCTTCGGCATTTGAATATACCGTTAAATATTTTAATTATTTTACAAACTCCTTACTTCTTGCAATATTTATACTTGCATTCCAATCAGCATTTATTGCTTTTTTATTTAATCTACATTTTTCATTAGTACATTTAAATGTAGATTGATTTTTTCTATTTTCTTTATCTATATTACCACATTCACTACACATTTGCGAAGTATATGCTGATTTTACTTTTCTTACTTTAATACCAACTAATTTTGATTTATATTCAATTTGTTCTTGAAGTTGATAATATCCCCATTGTCCTAATATTCTATCTTCTAAGCTATTTGATTTAATATCTTCTAAATTTATATACTCACACTCATTTTTTAAAGCAAAATCTATTATTCTTTTTGATAAATTATAATTGTATGTTTTAGCAAATTGCTTTTCTTTATCTTTTAAGAATTCCATACTATGAAGTTTTTTACGCCTTCCTCTTCCACCATTAGCTAAATCTAATTGTCTTTGAATTCTTTTTCTTCTAGCTTTAAATTGATTTATCACCTTTTAAAATTCCTCATAACTTCCAAATCCTTTTCTTATATATGGTGAATCTGAAATACTAACATATGCTGGTATAGCCATACCTAAGTCTACACCTAATGTTCTATCTTTAATAAATTCTGTTTTTGTTTCTGGAATATTTAAATTTAGATTTAATATTAATTCATTCTTTTTATTAAATTCTATAGAGCTATCAGAAACTTTATATTCACCTGTTATAACTTTTCTTAAAGTATGCTGTAATTCCAGAGAATTTTTATGATCTCCTAACTCACATCTAAATCTTATTTTATTAACCCAGTCTATATATACATCTAATTCATTTTCAGCATATAAAAACTTTATATTTCTATGCCTTGTAAGTAATGGATATGTTCTTTTATAGTTAGTTACAGACCTTTCTCCCTTAGCTAATCCATTTTTTAAAGCTGTAGAAAAATCCTTTTTTACCCTTTGTACAATTAAACTTTTACTATCTATTCCAACCCCAAATGTAATATTTTCAAATATATAAAGACTATTAGTTAGATTTTTTTGATATTCTTTAAACCCTTCTGATTTAACATCCATATTATTAGCATAATATCCAGCCATTAAAAAACCCATAGCTCTATTAAATCCTAAATATTGTGCATATTGTGAATCTCTTATAAATTTATATTGTTTATTTATTAAGTCCTTTTTTTGTTCTTCTGTAAATCCTAAAAATTCTTTTTAGATAATTCTTTGTCATTATCTATTATTCTTAACTTTATCTTTTTTACTATATTCATAATTTTCTCCAAAGTTATTTTTAAATATATTATACAACATTTATTTCTATATTTTAGTAGATCAATAAATTATTTGAATAAATTTACAAATAGTTTATTTACTATTATGCTACTCTATTTTAACAGTAATAGTTACAAATTAGGATAACATTAACTAGGCTTTATGTTGCAATAAAAGATTATATTTATATACATAATGATACGAATGTATGTTCTTAGTTTAATAATTTTCCCTTTATTTCATATCTTTATAGATATATTTATATTATTTTTTAATAATTAAATTTAAATAAATTTATTTTTTCTAGTTTTATAGGCAAGTGCTATTTTTTGCTTTTAGAACATATGTTCTGAATCTATTTTAAATAAATATTTTACTATTAATAAATATATTGATTTTTAATACAAATTTATATATTTTAAATTAAAAATAAAAAACAAGTAAAATATATCTACTTGTTTTTTTATTCATTATTATTCTTCTTTTATCCAATTTATTAAATTGCTTTCAATATATTGAGATTTAGATCCCTTATTATCAAATACTCTTATTTGCTTATATTCTACTCCATTTAATTGGATATCTAAAATATCAATTCTTTCTGCTTCTACTCTTAAAAATTCACGTTGTCCTTTAATAGAAATTTTAGCTTTCATATAATATATTTTTCTCCTTATTTTTTATTTCTATATTCCTCAATTTGAATGTTTAGGTTATATAAATATTCTTGTCTTTCATATTTTTCTAATAAAATCATTTCTAATTCTTCTTTCTCTTCTATTAATTCTTGAAGTTTAGAATAATTAGTTGAATTTTCCTCTATATCTTTTTGTATTTTTTCTAATTTATTTTCTAGATTTAATATTATATCATCTATTTCTTTAAATTCTTTTTGCTCTTTAAATGAAAATTTAGGAACTTTATTTAAACTCTTAGGTTTTTCTTTTTTTATTTTTTCATTTATATTATCTTTATTGTCTTTTTCATTACATTTATTTTGATTTTCTATATCTTTTTGTATTAAATAATCACTATAATTTCCATGATAAATCTTTAATTTACCATTGCTCTCATAAGATAATATCTTATTGCAGATTCTATCTAAAAAATATCTATCATGGGATACAACCATAACTATTCCTGAATAATTATCTAAAAAATCTTCTAAAATTTTTAAAGTTTCTATATCTAAATCATTTGTAGGTTCATCGAATATAAGAAAATTAGGTGATTCCATTAAAACTCTAAGAAGTTGTAATCTCCTCTTTTCTCCTCCTGATAGTTTTTCTATTTTAGAATATTGCATTGTTCCGTCAAATAAAAACATTTCACATAATGTAGATGCAGTAATAGTATTTCCATCAAATGTTGGTATATATTCTCCTCCCTCTCTTACAAAGTCAATTACTCTATCACTATCATTTAATTCACTACAATCTTGAGAAAAATATCCAACCTTTATTGTCTCTCCAAATTCGAATTTTCCTTGTTCTGGTTCTAATTTTCCTAATAATATATTAAGTAAGGTTGTTTTACCTGCTCCATTTTTTCCAACTATTCCTATTCTATCTTCTTTAAGTACTTTATATGAAAATTTATCAATTAACTTTCTATCTCCAAAGGATTTACTTAATCCATCAATTTCTAAAATCTTTTTGCCTATTCTTCTTCCAACATAATTTATTTCTATATCAGACTTTACTTCAATATATTCTTTATTTACAAGCTCCTCAAAACGTTGAAGTCTTGCTTTCTGCTTTGTTGTTCTCGCTTTTGCTCCTCTCTTAACCCATTTTAACTCATTTCTTATTAATGATTGACGTTTTGATTCTTGCTTTTTTTCAATCTCAATACGCTCTATTTTTTTTTCTAAATATTTTGTATAATTTCCTTCATATAAGTATATATTCCCTCTATCAAGTTCAACTATCTTATTTGCTACTCTATCTAAAAAATATCTATCATGAGTAATCATTACTAAAGCGATATTTTTAGCATTTAGATACTCTTCTAACCATTCAATTGAATCTGAATCTAAGTGGTTTGTAGGTTCATCTAAAATAAGTAACTCGCAAGGAGTTATAAGAGCTGATGCTAGAAATACCCTCTTTTTTTGTCCACCTGATAAATTACCCATTTTTTCTTGATAATTATTTATTCCAAGCTTATTTAATATTATTTTAGCTTCACTTTCTAATGCCCATAAATTTAAATTATCTATTTTTGATTGAACATCTATTAATTTATTATCAAGAGAACTTTCCCCATTTTCTATTTTATTTAATATATCTTCATATTCTATAAGCAATTTCATTTCCTTAGTATCACCTTTAAATACTTGTTCAATCACCGTAGATTCACTATCAAAATTAGTATCTTGAGATAAATACTCTATTCTTACATTTTTACCTTGAATTCTATTTCCATCAAAAAAGTCATCTCTTCCTGCTATTATTTTTAAAAATGTAGATTTACCAGCTCCATTTATACCTATTAAACCAATCTTATCCCCTTCATTTATTCCTAATGATACATTATTTAATAGTGTTTTTTCACTATAACTTTTACTTATGTTCTCTAATGTAACTAAATTCATTATTTTATTATCTCCTTTTATCTTTAAGTAATCTAATTTTATCAAATTTAAGACTATTATTAAAGTTTTAGTATATAATCAAATTAATAAGAGGTGATTTATATGAATTTAAAGCTTAATGATAAAATTGCATTAGTTGCATGTTCAAATCAACTAAACATTTCTTCTAAGAATAAAATAAAAGAAATAATAAAAATCTTTAATTCCTTTAATATAGAAGTTTTAGTTTCAAAAAATATTTTTAAAACAAATATACAATATTCATCTGGTGAGGTACGTGGAAAAGAATTAAATAAGTTCTTTAAAGACGACTCTATAAAATATATATTTGATATTTCAGGTGGTGATTTATGTAATGAAATACTTCCTTATCTAGATTTTAATTGTATAAAAAATTCAAAGGCTATATATTTTGGTTATAGTGATTTATCAGTTTTACTTAATTCAATATATAAAAAAACTAATAAAATTTCATATTATTATAACTTAAAGAATATAACTAACGAAAATGCTTTTAAAGATTTTTATAATACATTTATAGTAAATGATTCTAATTCCTTATTTAATATCTCCAATTATACCTTTATAGAAGGTAGTTCTTTAAATGGTATAGTTATAGGTGGTAATATACGCTGCACATTAAAATTAGCTGGTACAGAATATTTTCCTAATTTTAATAATTCAGTACTATTTCTTGAAAGCTATAGTGGTGATTTAACTAAAATACGTACATTTTTAGCTCAATATAAACTTATGAATGTATTTTCTAATATAAATGGTATTATACTTGGTCAATTTACAGAGTTATCTATGAAAAATCAATATAATGAACTAATAAATATTATGAAAAAAATTTGTAATGAAAATAATATTTCATTAGTTATAACTGATAATATAGGACACAGTAATGATTCTAAAGGAATAGCTATAGGCAAATATTTAGACATAAAAAAATAGAGGGATTTTAACCCTCTATTTTTTTTACTATATTTATACCATTAGATTTCATTTTATTAATTGATATTATATTCATAATGTTTGCATTATGATTCTCAGAATCAAATGTTTCAATACAATTTACAGGAACATATATATTTTTATTTATATTATATTCATTAAAATATGTTTTAAGTGATATAACAAATGTTTCAACACAAATATCAGTACATACACCAACTACAATAAAATTTTTAATATTATTGTTATTTTTTAACCAATTCTTAAATTCATCTGTATGAAACCCATTTATAGAATTTTTCTTTATAAACACAGATTTATTATCATATTTACAAAAATCTTTTAATTCTTCTATTAACTCTTCTTGAATAGTTCCTAAAATACAATGATTTGGATAAGAATTTAATTCTACAGAATCTTTTGTATGACTATCTAAGAAAAATATTTTATTACTCTCTTTCATATTGTTTAATAAATTTAATATAGGATCTACTATACTATTAGCTCTATTAGTTGAAAGAATACCTTCAGTGCAAAAACCCTTTACCATATCAATTACTATTATAACAGTATCTTTAGCTATATCATTACTTATACTTGATAAATTAATCTCTTTTAAATTTTCATTTTCTCCTATTAATTTTTCTATAAAAGCCCTCATACCTTATCCCCTTTACTTTATAAATTAATTTTTAACTTTTTAAATGCAACTTCTTTTTTTAGCTCTTTTGTAGTATTATCAATAGTAATTTTATATATAGTTTGACAATTTAAATTTCTCCACTTTTTCATATAATTGGGTGTTGCAATTATAGAGTAATAATAATTTTCTTCAATTTCGTCTGAAAATTCTAGATAACTTAAAATACTTCTCGTATCTAGTACTATTTTTTCTTTATTTAAATTGTTGTAAATTGGCAAAAAGTACTTCATTGGTAATTTATAATTATATATTCCTGGAATCTTTTTACCTTCTAAAACACCTCTATATAAAATTCTATTTTTTTTAATAATATTTTCATCTAATCGGATTTTAAATTCTGGTTCTCCTAGTCTATTTTTTTCTAATCGTATTTTTATCATTTATTAATCCTCACACAACTACAAAAGCTAAATGAAACAATTCACTTAGCTTTCAAAATTTTCTATTTTATATTTTTAAAATACTTTAAAAGTATTTTTTTATCAATATCTGAAAATAAATAATTTTCAAATGTTCTCTCATTTATCCAACTTATTTCATTAACATTTTTACCAAGGTTAATATATTCTTTTATTTTACCAGAGTATAATTTTATTATATCATCACTATTAGTATCAATTTGAATTTCACCTAAGTTTTCTAAATCAAATACTAATGTATTTAAATCTTCTTTAACTGAATTAGAAATACATTTTTCATCTGTTTCTCTTCCTTTTTTTAATCTACCAATACATTTCCACGTTTTATCTGATTTTTTACCTTTTCTTTCTATTAATATATTATTAAAATCATCTTTTAAAATAATATAGCAACCAATAGTATTACTCATTATTAAATACCCTCCTATATTTAACTTTTGTATATAAAACTGTTTTCATTAATATAATTCTACAAAAATATATAATATCCTTCTTTTGCATATTAAATTTGGTATAATATCTTTAAGCTAAATATTAAAAAGGAGATTTTCTAATATGAATTTAACTGAAAATGAAATAGTAATTATAATAAAAGAAATTATGCTTTCATTAAAAGAAGAGGAATTGCTTGGCCAAAATATAGAGGATGAGTATAACTTTCCAATAGGTATTTCTAAAAAACTAGATGCTATGCCATTAGAATCATATTATAAGCTTATAACTAATTGTGTAAATTTTTCAAAACTTATGTTAGATAAATATAGTTATGAATTAAATTCTCTTAATGTACTGCATGAAGAAATTCATAATAACTTAAATATTATACTTAAAGATTTATAAAAAGCTAAATGAATGCTATTTTAGCATTCATTTAGCTTAATTTTTATTATCAAATAAAGCAATTATTATTATAGATAATATCAATATAAGTGGAAATATCCCTAGCCAAAATACTAAACTCTTAAAATAATTAAATGAAAATCCACTAAATAAAAAAGGTGCAATTATAAACCCTATAAAAATAATTGTAAATATTATTATATATTTATAAACTATAATTTTAACTTTTTTCACAATAATCATTCCCTATAATTATAGCTTATAATATAATATAGTTTTTGTATAAGTTAAGTTACTAAAAAAAATAACTTAATCTATTCTTATCTCAATAGGACAATGATCTGAACCTAAAATATCTGTATGTATTTTTGAATCTATCAATTTATCTTTTAAAGACTCTGAAATAATAAAATAATCTATTCTCCACCCAGCATTGTTTTTTCTTGCATTAAATCTATAAGACCACCATGTATATGCCCCTTCTGTTGATGGATTTAAATATCTAAATGTATCTATTAAGCCATTTTCTAGTAATAAACTGAATTTATTCCTTTCTTCATCTGTAAAACCAGCATTTTTTCTATTAGTTTTTGGATTTTTTAAATCTATTTCCATATGTGCTACATTAAAATCTCCACATATAATAACAGGTTTTGTTAATTCTAAAGTTTTTATATATTCTCTAAATATATTATCCCAATTCATTCTATAATCTAATCTAGCTAATTTATCTTGAGAATTAGGTGTATAAACTGTAATTACATAATAGTTTTCAAACTCAGCGGTAATTACTCTACCTTCCTTATCATGTTCTTCTACACCTACTCCATAAGATACACTTAAAGGCTTTTCCTTTGTAAATAAAGCAGTTCCTGAATAACCTTTTCTTTCTGCATAATTCCAATATTGATAATATCCTTCAAGTTCTATATCAATTTGACCTTTTTGCAACTTAGTTTCTTGAATACAAAATATATCAGAATCAACTTCTTTAAAGAAATCTAAAAATCCCTTTTTAACACAAGCTCTTATTCCATTTACATTCCAAGAAATAAATTTTTTCATAAAATTACCTCCACAAATTATAATACTATAATTATATCATTTAATTATAGTATTTTTAAATTCATAAAAAAATTAGTTTATTATTTAACTTTAACAGTAAAATAATTTTTAATTTGTTAATATTATAATAAAAAATATTTCTTTTTAAATAAAAAAATTTGTCAAAAATAACTTGCTTTAAGCTAATTATTTTTGACAAACTTATTAATTATAAAAAATCTAATATATTTAAAGTTATATTAATAAAGAAGAGATTTTTAATATTCTCTTCTCAACAAAAAATACTCTTTTTAATTAAATATTATTTCTTATAACATTTCTTAACTTATAAAAAATAGGAACTCCTATTATTGATACTACTACAAATTCACCTATTCCTACTTGAAGTATAGTTAAACCCTTAGGTAAATTTAATAAATAACTAAGCATTAAGCCTATTATTAATCCATTAAATATTGTTGGCCATAATGAAGCAATAAAAATATTAAACTTATCCTTAATTTTCAATCTACTAGTTAAATATATTGCTAGTACACTTAAAAATGTTGCAAATGTACCAAATATAATATCTAATAATCCATTAGGACCTAAAATATTTGCAATAAAGCAACCTAATGTTAATCCAATTATATAAAATGGATCGAAATATGCTAATAATACCATTATCTCCGAAATTCTAAATTGTATTGGTCCATAGCTTATAGGTGCTAAAACTAGAGTTAATACTGCATACATAGCTGCAATAATACCTGATAAAATTACTCTTTGTAGTGTTTTATTCATGAAATCTTCTCCTTTTTCAAGTCAGATTTCAGTTCAAATTCCAAATAAAAAAACAAAATTTGCCTTAGTTTTGTTTTTTGACAGGAGGCTTACGAACTGTCATCTTATTTATTTATAAAGCTATTATACAATTTACATTATTTAATTTCAACTTTAATATAAATATATAGTATATTTAAAAACATATTTTTTTAATTAACTTCTTTACTTTAAAGAAAACTTTTCTTGCTATATTATTTTTTACAAAACTATTGCAATTAAATATTATTTGATATAAATTATTAATAACTTAACATATATTATGTTATAATATAAAATCATTATATTATTTTTAGGAGATGAATTATGAAACAAATTTCAACATATAAATTTAGAAAAATTTTTGAAAGTGGAAAAGACTTATTATTAATTGACGTTAGAGATAAAAGTGAATTCAATTCTGGACATATACCAACAGCAAAAAATATTCCATTATGTGATATAGAAGATTTTAGCGATGAAATACCATTAAATAAAGATGTTTATTTTATTTGTACTCATGGAAATAAAAGTGCTAGAGCTGTTACATTGCTAAATAATTTAAATATAGAAAATGTAATAAATATACAAGGTGGAATGCTTTGTTGGGATGGTATAATAGAAAAATAGTATAGATGCTTTTGCATCTATACTATTTTTAATTTAATTTAATTCAACTTTCTTACTTAATATTAAAGCAATAGGATATCCAATTAATGTAACTGAAATAAATTCACCAATCATAAATCCAAATAAATAAAACCAAAAAGGTAATCCAAGTAATATATGTAATAAAAACACCACTGGAATACAAAATATTGTTGGCCATAATGTAGCTATAAATAAACTTTTACTTTTGCTTATAAAATATGTAGATATTAAAGTTCCAAGTGTACCTACTATAATATCAACTATACCTAAAGGACTTAATAAATTTGCTATTAAACAACCAATTGTTAAACTTGATATATATCTTTTATCATAAAATGCTAGCAAAACCAAAATTTCAGAAAATCTAATTTGAATCGGACCATAACTTAAAGGTGAAATTGCTACAGTTAATACAACGTAAACAGCAGCTACTAATGATAATTTAATAAATACATTTAGATTATAGGACCTATTCATTCTCTTTGCTCCCAACCCCTAAATCAGTATTATGAATTAATACTTCTATATTTTCATTATTTTTTAAATAATCATATTTTTTAATAAACCATTTAACTAACTCTTCATCTCTTTTTATATTAGTTGAATTTTCAATATATAAATTTACACATCCTCTTTTAAAATAATTTTCTAATATATATATATCCTTCTCAATCATTTCTTTAGTTTGTCCTTTTATTCCAACTAATAAACATATTGAATCAAAATATTTATTTACTTCATCATAGCTTCTAAAATTTGCTCCTTTATTTAATACATTATTTCTAAAATTATTATCAAAAGTTTCTACACCACATCTAAACACAATAGGAATATTAAAAAACTCTCTAATTTCTTCTAATCTATCTTTATACAACCAATGACATTCTACAAATAATAATTTTATTTTCTTTTCATTTATAATATTTCTTATTTCTTCTAATGTTTCACCTGGAACTTCAAATATACTTCCAGAATTTATTACATCAAGAACTCCAAATTCACCTGTTATATTTTTTAAAATATTATGATTAAATTTTATAATTTCTGATGTTTTTGTAGAATTATCATCTATATAATCACAAAATTTACATCTTCCCCATTTACAAGGAAATGCTTTTAACATAACCATTTCCCTACTATTTTTTCCAAATATTTTACTATACCTTTGCATTTAAAATTACTCTCCTTAATTTTTAGTTATTAAAAGGCAAAAATAACAATAAAAAAAGACAGCAAAAAGCCATCTATTATATATTATAAGATGCCTTAGTTTTGTTTTTTGACAGGAGGCTTACGAACTGTCATTTATTTATATTTTTATTATATATATTAATATTATAAATTTCAATATTTAAAAGTTTTTGTTTTTATTTATTTTTTTATTTTAAATAATCATTTACGAGTATATCTTATTAGATTTATAATCAATTAATATTTTTCTCTTTTATATATAATTTAATATATCAGAATATTAAAGCTAAAAAGCTCGTAAAATACATTATTTTACGAGCTTTTTATAATCAATATAATTTAGTTTTCATAATTGTATATTTAAAATAATACTCCTCTAAATGACATAATAACAAAAGCTATTACTATTATTACACATACAACTAATGCAATTTTTTGAATTAATTTAGTCTCCTTCATATACGCTTATACCCCCATATTTATTATGTGAATATTTTACCATATGTACTTATATTATATGTAAACTATTTATTACTATAAAATTAATATTCATTTTACATTTAAAATATTGTTAAAAATCCTAATGGCAATTATAATAGCTTGGTATGTATTTAACTAAGGAGGACGTATTTTGAACTTAGAATTAATTTTTGATTCAGTACTTAATTGGATTTCTAGAAACGGAATAAAATTAATTATAGGCCTTATTGGTCTTTGGATTGGATGGAAACTTGTTAATAAATTAATTGCTTGGTTAAACATTTTATTCAAAAAGCAAAATATTGATTTAACATTAGTTTCCTTCTTTAATGCATTTGCTGATGTAGCTCTTAAAATATTATTGATAATAGCTTTCGTTGGATTTTTAGGTGTACCAACTGCAAGTTTTACTGCCATTTTAGCATCTGCTGGACTTGCCATAGGTCTCGCACTTCAAGGAAGTTTATCAAACTTTGCAGGTGGAGTAATAATTTTACTTATAAGACCATTTAAAGTTGGAGACTATATAGAAACAGCTTCTTATCAAGGTAAAGTTGAAAAAATAAGTATTTTTTATTCTCATTTAGTTACTTCAGATAATAAAGAAATACTTATACCAAATGGGGCATTAGCTAATGGAAGTTTAATAAATTATTCTTCTAAACCAATTAGAAGAGTTGATTTAACATTTAGTGTAGCATATGAAAGCGATTTACAATCTGTAAAAAATATATTAAATAATATAACACTTAAAAATAATTTAATACTAAATGACCCTGAGCCATTTGTTGCTATAAGTGCTCAAGCTGCAAGTTCTATAGATTTTATAGTTAGAGCTTGGTGTAAAACAGAAGACTATTGGAATGTTCATTTTTATTTATTAGAAGAAGTTAAACTAAAATTTGATGAAAATAATATTTCAATTCCTTTTCCACAAATGGACATACATATGTATAAATAAAAAGAGATAGAATTTTTTTCTATCTCTTTTTATTTATAATTTTATTTATAGTATTATAAATTCAAATTAAAATTATTATATTCTATCTTTATTTGAAATTTTATTTATAATATAATGTTTAATATATTGAAAATTTGAAGGGAGGAAATTATTTTAAGTTTCATCTTAAAATAATAAGTTTTATGAAAAAATTAAATATAGATTGGAATAACTTAGGTTTTGAATATATTAAAACAGATTATAGATATATATCTGTATGGGAAAATGGTAACTGGGATGATGGTAAGTTAATAGAAGATAATAAACTTTTAATTGAAGAAGGATCACCAGCTTTACATTATGGTCAACAATGTTTTGAAGGTTTAAAAGCCTATAGAACAAAAAATGGAGATATACAATTATTTAGACCTAATAAAAATGCAGAAAGATTAAATAATAGTTGCAAAAGATTGTTAATGCCAGAAGTGCCTGTTGAAAAATTTATTGATGCATGTATACAAGTTGTTAAAGCTAATGAACATTTTGTTCCTCCATATGGAACAGGTGCTACATTATATTTAAGACCTTTTTTAATAGGTGTAGGTGATAATATAGGCCTTAAACCTGCAAATAAATTTATATTTTCAGTATTTTGTATACCTGTAGGGCCTTATTTTAAAGGTGGAATGAAACCAGTAAACTTTATGGTATCTGATTATGATAGAGCTGCTCCAAATGGTACTGGAGCACAAAAAGTAGGAGGAAATTATGCCGGTAGTTTAATTGCACAAAAAAAAGCTAAAAGCTTAGGATTTGCTGATGCAATATTCTTAGATCCGGCTACTCACACAAAAATTGAAGAAGTTGGATCAGCTAATTTTTTTGGAATTACTAAAGATAATAAATTTATAACTCCTCTTTCACCTTCAATACTTCCAAGTATTACAAAATACTCTCTTTTAGAACTTGCTAGAGATTATTTTAATATGGAAACTTCAGAAGAAGATGTATTTATTGATAATCTAAATATATTTAAAGAAGCTGGTGCATGTGGAACGGCTGCAGTAATAACTCCAATAGGTGGTATATATTACAAGGATAATTTACATATTTTTTATAGTGAAACGGAAGTTGGTCCAATAACTAAAAAATTATATGATACTTTAATTGGTATTCAATTTGGTGATATTGATCCAATTCATAGTGATTGGATATATAAGATTAAATAATATTTTTAGACAATATTAAATTGATTTTAGTATTGTCTTTTTTATTATTTCTAATTATCATTTACGAGGAAATCTTTTTAGGATATTATACGTTTTAATTATAAAATAATTTTATAATTAAAATAAAAAGAAGCGGCACTTTATACCACTTCTTTTTTATTATTTGTTTTATTAATAAAAATTAAAGATGTAACAAAATATAATATTATTAAACTAATTCCCTTTATTATTAGTGATATTATATTTTGTTCTAATAAATAAGTACTTAAAATATTATTTAAATATATACAGGCAATAATAAGTATTATTGATAAAATTATTAATAATACTTTTATTAATTTTTTGTTTAATACTTTTATAGATGAGATTTTTTTAAAAGCCTTACTATTTCTCCAAATATAATCTAATAAATAAAAAATCAAAGCTATATATATAACATTTAACGCATAATTCATTTATCTTACTTCCTTATTATCTTTTGTATTTTCTAATTCTATCTCTTTATTTATAATATTTTCTGAGTCTTCTAAAAATTCTTTTACTTTAAGTAAATCAACATTTTCTTCAATTAATTTAGCTAATTTATCATATTGTTTTAATCTATAAATTTTATATTTTTCTTTTTCTTCTACACTATTTTCAATAACAACATTATATTTTTCTTTAAGGCTATTTAAAAGTTTTTTTCTAAATTCTTCCACCTCAAAGATACCATGAATATATGTTCCAAAAACATCTCCAGTTTCATTAGATAAACCAACTATATTATTGTTTTTATCTATAATAAAAACTTCCCCACCATCTAACATCTCACTATATCCATTTTGAATTTCATATCCATATATTTTTATATTAGATAAAGATTTTAATTCGTTTTCCATTGGGCAAACAATGCCTCGTGCTATAGCAGTTTTTTTATTTAATGAAAGCTTAGTATTAAATGATAACATTTCAAAACCTTCTATTGGCATTTTTTCTTCTGTAGCAATTAAATGTTTTCCAAGCATTTGAAATCCACTACAAATTCCCATTACAGTTGCTCCATTTTTATGTAATTCTAGTATTTTATTATACATTCCATTTTCTTTTAATTTATTTAAATCACCTAGTATATCTTTTGTACTTGGTATTATTATTAAATGAGCACCTTCTATTTCATTCTCTGAACTAACATATCTAATATTTATATTTTTCTCTAACTCTAATGGATAAAAATCTGTTAAATTAGATATATTATCTAATTTAACTATTGCTATGTTAAGTCCACTTCTTTTAGTGCTTCTTATCTTTTTAATAACTGTTTTTTCTTTATCTAATTCTATATTTTCATATGGTATAGTACCTAAAATCGGTATGTTGAAATATTCCTCAAATTGTTTTAATTGTTCTTTAAAAGAATCGCTATTATCTTTATTTTTATTTATTATAATACCTTTTATAGATTTTTTAATATTCTCATCGATAATCATTAAAGTTCCATATAATGAAGGTATTGCTGCGCCTCTCTCATTATCAGATAATAATATAATATCAGAATCTGATATTTCTTTTGTAAAGTCATTAGATATAAAATTATATTCATATCCTTTTTGTGATATTGAACCATTTCCTTCTATTATTCTATATTCATAATCTTTACATACTTTTTCAAAATCTTCAGTTATAAAGGCTTTAAAATCTTCTATTAGCTCGTCTGATTTAAAGTTTTCCTTATTTCTATAAAACTTACCATTTATAAGTATTTTATTGCTATCTTCTTTTATACATATAGGATTTAATATACCTCTAGGATTTATTTCACATGCTTCAGCTTGTACAAATTCTTCTACTGATATATATTCTCCTAAATCATTTTTTTTAACTTCTCTACATATGCTTATACTTTTAAATGGAGCTATATTATAACCTTGATTTTTTAAATACCTACATAATGCTATTGAAACAGTTGTTTTACCAACTCCTGATTCTGTACCTAAAATCATTAAATTTCTCTTCAAAGCTATAATCTCCTTTCATAAACTATTTACTAATTAATATATGATTATAATTTTTACCTATAACTCTATCTACTATTTTAAACTCTATTGAATTTTTAAAAATAGGTCCACTACAAACAAAAGTGTGATATTCTCCATTTTCTCCACAAGGATCAGCACCTCTTTTTTTTATTTGTGATACAAGATCTTTTGTTAAAGTTTTTCCTAAAAAACTGCTATCTAGTTCTTTATTATTGCAGCATTTTATAATAGCTTCAAATCCACTATCTATAAATTCATTTGTTAGATCTTCCCTACCTTCATTCCAAAGGGGAAATAAATAACCTATATCTACATTATCACATCTATCAGTACACCATTTTTTATGAGCTTCTATGTCTATATCTCCAAATGCACATTTAGTAGCCCCTAAACTTTTAGCTTTTTTTAAAGCCATTTCAAATTCATCCTCATAATTATCGCCTATACATTCTACCTTTATTAGAGGTATTTCTAGTGATTTGGAAACTTCTTCTAAAATTTCATTTGGTATTCCATGAAACCAAGATTTATTCTCATCTTTATTTACTGTAACGATTAATCCTACTGGATTGTGACCTTCTTTAATTAATCTATATAATGCTAATGTGCTATCTTTACCGCAACTATATGATAATACAAAATTCATCTTAAAACTGTTCTCCTTAATTTTTAATTATTTCATAAATTATTTTATCATGTTATTTTAAAGTAGTAAAAGTTTATTATTATTTATTTACTAAAGATACATATTTAGTATATATTTTTTATATTATTTATTTTAAATCCTTTTTCAGTAAATTTAATACTTAATATATATCCTTTTCCGCATTCTGGTTGCCACTCATAAAAACTTTTTCTATTATCATAAAATACTTCTAAAATTGTTCCTATTGTACCACCATGACATACTAATACAACTCTTTTTTTATTTTCATATGATATTTTATTTATAAAATTATTAAATGCCTTTTTAATTCTTTTTCTATACTCATTTTTACTTTCTCCATTTGGTACTACAAAATCTCCAATTTCATCTGTTATCCATGATATATAATTATTATCTTCTTTTAATTCATCATAACCTTTCATTTCAAAAGATCCAAAATTATATTCTCTGAAATTTTCTTCAACATTATAGTTATCACTAAAAAGTATACTCATAGTTTTGTTTGTTCTTCTTAATCCAGTAGTATAATATCCGTCAAATTTAATTTGTTTTTTAATATTATCATATATTTTCTTATTTATATATAAATCCTCTATTCCATTTTTAGACAAATCTAAATCTGTCTTTCCACAATACAATCTTTTTTCATTTCCATATGTTTTTCCATGTCTTATAATGTACAACTCTAAATTATTCATCTTTTAACACCATCTCTAAACCAAAAAATACTCTTATAACCTTAGTATTTTCTTTTGATAATATTTGTAGAGCTTTTCCGTTTACATCTCTCCATTTTCTATCAAATTTATCTATAGGAACAATTCCTGAATTAATATCATCTGCTATTAAAATTTTTTCTTTAAGTAATTCTTTATTCTCTTCAATATATTTTATTGCATCTTTATTATTTATTAGCATTTCTCTAATAAATATATGAAAACCCGAAATAACTTTTTTTTCAAGATTTATTTCATCTGATTTACAGTAATAAATTTCTTCATCTTTTAAACTATATTTATCTTTCACATATTTTAACTTTCCGTTAAAAGCCCCACCTAAAACTAACATATAATACCCTCCTAAATTAATGCTAATGTTATTAAACCAACTAACTCTCCAGTTATAAGACAATATCCTGCAACATCTCCATTTATACCGTCTAAATCTTTTACATTTTTATATGTCTTATAAAACATACAAATGCACATAATAATTAAAATAAGATCATATTTAATTCCTAATAATAAATAAATTATAATAATTAATATTGAAATAATTATTATTTGCAATATTCTGTCAAACTTATTTGTATTTTCTTTAAAAAATTTAGTTAGAGTACTTGCCTTAAGATCTTTATTTATTAAAATCATAAGTGCAGAAAAACTCCTAGATATTATAGGAATGAATATAATAAATATAATCTCTTTTTTTTCTAATAAAATTGTATTCACAGATGCATACTCAAACATTATTAAAATAACTAAACTTATTACAGAAAATGCACCAGTACAAGAATCCTTTAAAATTTTAATCTTTGTTTCCCTATCTCTTCTTGATAAAATAGCATCACTAACATCCATAAAGCCATCTAAATGTAGCATACCTGTTATATATACTGGAAATGCAACGAGTATAGCTGACATTAATATATAGCTTATAGAAAAATAATTTAATATCATATAAATCAAATACCAAAGAACTCCTATTATGACACCAACAAGTGGATAAAACTTCAATATATGTCTTACATTTTTATCATCCCATTTATATTTAGGTGCTGGAATTACAGAGAACATTGATAATGACATAAAAAAACTTCTAATATATTTCATTTAATAATTTCTTCCCTTCTTCTTTTCCTTTATGAATTATATAATTATTACTAATACATTCTAATACTAAATCAAACTCTTTAACTATTTCTCTATTTATATAAGCAAGCTCTTTTGTATATTTTATAACTAAGTCATCATAAATTATTGAATCACTAAATAAATAATCACTAACTATTATAATGTTTTTACATAATTTACTTATTTCCAATATTTCTTTAGATATTTTTTTATGGATTTTTTCTTTAATTTTTTCTTCACCAAACATTTCATTATTAAGTAATGTAGTAATGCTATCTAACAAAATAGTATCATTATACTTTATTTTATTTTTTATACTAGAAATATCTTTAAATACTTCTATTGTTTTAAATTTACTTCCTCTTCTTCTTTCTACATGAATACTTATTCTTTCTTTATCTTCAGAACAAAATGGTTTCATTGTAGCTAAATATAAAATATTATTTTCTTCATTTAATAATTTACTTAATTCTTCTGCTATAAATGACTTTCCACTCCTTGTTCCTCCAATTACAATGATTTTCATAAATTATCTCCTTTAATAAGTAATTATATATTATAACACTTTTCATCTCTTATTGACTCTAAGTATTCGCAATCTATACCAGACTCTTCAAATGTAGCCATATTACTAACAATAGCATTTGCTGTATCTATAATTGTAAATGCTATTGGACAGCCACTTCCTTCGCCAAGTCTCATATCCAAATTAATCATAGGCTCTAATTCAAGTTCCTCTATAGCTTTCATATATCCTAATTCTTTACTTATATGAGATGCAAATGTATATTCTCTTACTTTATCATTTAACTTTGTAGCTGTAACTGCTGCAACTGCTGAAATAAATCCATCAATTACTATTGGAACTTTATAATAAGCAGCTCCAATGAATGCTCCTGTCATTGCTGCAATATCAAACCCACCAACTTTTTGTAACACATCAACTGGATCTAAACCATTTGGCTTATTTATATTTAAGGCTTTTTTTATAACCTCCTTTTTCTTTTTAAATGCACTATCTGTAAGACCAGAACCCTTACCTATTGCTAAATTCATATCACAATTTGTAAGTGCTATTAAAATAGAACTACTTGTTGTTGTATTTCCTATTCCCATTTCACCAACACCAATTAATTCATATCCATTATCCACAGCATTTTTTACAGCTTCTATTCCTACTAAAAGTGCCTTAATACACTCATCTTTATTCATCGCAGGACCTTTCGCTATATTACTTGTGCCTTTTCTTATTTTCCTATCTATTACACCATCTATTTTTAAATTACTATTAATACCAACATCGATTGGAACTATATCACTACCATTTTGTTTTGCTATAACACCTACTCCTGATAACCCTTTTGTAAAATTTATTGTTTGCGCTACTGTTACATACTGAGGTGTACTTGCAATTCCTTCTTCAAATAATCCATTATCCGCACAAAAGATTAATACACATTTTTTATTAAATTTATTTTTTATATTACCAGTAATTCCCGATATTTTAATTCCTATTTTCTCTAATTTTCCCAAACTGCCTAAAGGCTTAGCTAAAGAATCTAACCTTTCTTTAGTTTTATGTTTTATATTTTCATCTATCTCACTAATATTATTAACTATATTATAAAAATTCTTTTCATTTAAACTCATTGAATTTATCTCCTTTTAATAAAATTAGCTGAATATATAATATATTCAGCTCTATAAATTATCTTTCTTTTATTGTTTTACTAGCTAAGCATAAAAATATAAATGTAATAAATATAGATATTGGTACTATAAATATTGCAAATTTTATTCCAATTAAGTCTGATACTACCCCTAAAAACAAATTAACAATCATATTTACTACACTTGCAAGAGCTATTATTATTCCTGTAATATAAGCTGTACTTCTTTTAAATGTATTACTAACTATTACTACAACAGTTGGAAACATTATTGAAAAGAAAAATCCAGCTATTGATATAATGTATAATCCACTTTCCCCTAAAAATAATCCTATAATAAATATAATTGAACCAATAAGAGAAAAAGATTTAACAGCCGTCATAGACCCTATCTTTTCTACTATAAATCCACCTATAAGTCTACCTATAGTTAATAATAAGAAGAACATTGACACATATGATGCTATTTTTGATTCATTTATATTGTTATAACTACTTTCTATAAAAGTTGGTAGCCATCTTCCAGTTCCTTGTTCTGCTAATATGTAAAATCCAAGACCTACAAAGAAAAACCAAACTAACTTATCTTTTAATATAATAGTAATTGGTAATTTATCTTCTTTTTCTTGTTTATATATTGGAAGTTTTATGAACATAAATATTATAAAAACTATTAAAGTTAATATAGCAGATCCAATATATATTTTTCTCCATGAAAACCCATCAACCATTAAAATACCTGATAGTTTTTGTGAGGCTGAAAGCCCTACTCCATATGCAAAGTGTGTCAAATTCATAGCTATAGCTTGTCCTGTTATCCATATTACAGGAATTATAGTATTAGTAGCTATTGACATTAAAGCTAAAAATGCTTGTATAAGTGCAAAAGAAATTGTAAATACTATAAAATTAGGAGACCAAGCTTGAATTAAATTAGTTATTATTGCTCCTAACAAACCTACTAATATAATTCTTTTTTGTCCTATTCTATCACATAAAGCTCCACCTACATAATTAAATATTAAATAAGCCAATGTTCCAAACATAAACATAACTGATAAATTAGTATCTGTTATATTAAATTCACTTTTTATTGGAACAGTAAAAATATTTATTAAACCTTCTGCAATAGCTGCTATTACCATAACTAAATATATAAGAGTTGTAGCTATTATTTTATTTTTTTTATCCATTTTTTTCTCCTTCCAATTATAATAAACCGAATATTATTATATCATATTAGTTAATTATAATTAAAGGAAAAAACTAGAAGCAAAACACTTCTAGTTTTTTATTTTAAACAGTAATTTCACTCTTTATATCAACTGCATCTTTATTTTTTTCTATTATAGGATTTACATACTCATCTATAAATTCTACAACTTGACTTGGCGCTCTACCTATAAATTTAGTAGGATCTATAATATTTTCTATTTGCTCTTTTGAAAGCTTTATATTTTCATCATTAATAATTCTTTTTATTAAATCATTATCAAGACCTTCTGCTTTAACTCTTTTTGCAGCATCCATTGAATGAATTCTAATTCTCTCATGAAGTTCTTGTCTGTCTCCACCTAATTTAACAGCTTCCATCATTATATTTTCAGTAGCCATAAATGGTAATTCATTATTAACATGAGCTTTTATAACTTTTTCATAAACAACCATATTTTCAGCTATGTTTATATATAAATTAAGAACTCCGTCTAAAGCTAAAAAGCCTTCAGCTATAGATAGTCTTTTATTAGCTGAATCATCTAAAGTTCTTTCAAACCATTGAGTAGATGCTGTAATTGCTGGATTTAATGAATCTACTATTACAAATCTTGCTAAAGCACCCATTCTTTCACTTCTCATTGGATTTCTTTTATATGCCATAGCTGATGATCCTATTTGATGCTTTTCAAATGGTTCTTCTATTTCTTTCATACTTTGTAGTAATCTTAAATCATTACTAAACTTGTAGCAACTTTGAGCAACCTCTGATAATGTGTTTAAAACTATTGAATCTAATTTTCTTGGATAAGTTTGACCTGTTACAGCATAACTTTTTTCAAATCCCATTTTTTCAGCAACTTTTTTATCTAATAACTTAACCTTTTCTTCATCATTATTAAATAAGTTCATAAAACTTGCTTGAGTTCCTGTAGTACCTTTTACCCCTCTTAATTTTAATGTGCTTAATACAAAATCTATATTTTCTAAATCCATAACTAAATCTTGCATCCAAAGTGTCGCTCTCTTTCCTACTGTAGTAAGTTGAGCTGGTTGAAAATGAGTAAATCCTAATGTTGGCATATCTTTATATTTAAGTGCAAACTTACTTAATCTATCTAATACTGTTATTATTTTTTTCTTTACTAAAAGTAGCGCATCTCTCATTATTATTACATCAGTATTATCACCAACATAACAGCTAGTCGCCCCTAAATGTATTATTCCTTTTGCACATTCACATTGAAGTCCATAAGCATACACATGACTCATTACATCATGTCTAACTTCTTTTTCTCTTTTTATAGCTTCATCATAATTTATATCATTAACATATTTTTTTAATTCATTAATTTGTTCTTCTGTTATATTTAATCCTAATTCTTTTTCACTTTCCGCAAGTGCTACCCATAACTTTCTCCAAGTTATAAATTTCATATCATCAGAAAAAATATAACTCATTTCTTTTGATGCATATCTTGAATTTAAAGGTGTACTATATAAGTTTCTCATATCTTTCCTCCACACGAATATATTATAATTAAACTTTAACATAGTTCGTATTATAACATAAATTTTATTTATTTTCATCATTTTATTTATTTTTATATAAATCTCATTAAGTTAAGTAATTATTCTTATTATATCCTCATATATATATTTTAAATAATATTTATTTAAAGGAGTTTTTATGTGTAAAATAACTTGGTTAGACAAACTTTCCTTCTTACTTGTGTTAATAGGAGCTTTAAACTGGGGACTTGTTGGACTACTTAATTTTAACTTAGTAACTTTTTTAACTTTAGGTGTACCTATTATATCTAGAATAATATATGTATTAGTTGCCATTTCAGGAATAAACCTAATTTCTTTATTATTTAGATGTAATTTTGTACAGAAGTAATAAATTATAATACATAATTTATTATAAAAGAAAAGGTTCCTAATTAAATTAGGAACCTTAATCTTTAAAATTAATCTTCTAAGTTTTCAATTAATTTTGCAATCTCTTCTGCAGCTAAAGCTTCATCATCTCCTGAAGCAATAACGTTTACTACTGAGTTAGCAGTAACAGCTAATGAAAGAACTCCGATTAAACTCTTAACATTTGCCTTCTTTCCATTAAACTCTAAGCTTATGTCTGATTTAAATGAAGAAGCTTTCTTTACTAATAAAGTTGCTGGTCTAGCATGTAAGCCAGTAGCATTTTTAACTAAAACCTCTTTAGATACCATGTAAATACACCTCTTTACTATTTTTTAAGTTAATATCCTATTAACCATTTCATTATAAATGTTTTTTAGTAAAATTTCAACTATTCAATACTTTTATTTTAAATAATTTAAATTATTATTATTTTTTTAAATAATATATTTATATTAGATAAAATAATATTTTATCTAGGTTGTACTATTAATTTAATAGCTGTTCTTTCTTCTCCATCTATAACTATATCCGTAAATGCAGGTATACATATTATATCCTTTCCACTTGGAGCTACAAAACCTCTAGCAATAGCAATAGCTTTAATAGCTTGATTTATAGCTCCTGCTCCTACAGCTTGTATTTCTACTATATTTTTCTCTTTTATTATTGCAGCTAATGCTCCTGCAACTGAATTTGGATTTGATTTTGTTGAAACCTTTAATACTTCCATTTTTATTATTCCTCCTACATATATTACTAATCGTTTACATTTTAAATTTATATACTTTCGTATAAGTATAATATTCTACTTTTTTTTTGAAAATCCTTTTATTTTCTTGTAATTTTTTATATTTTTTAGTAAATTAAAAAATACACTTTGTTTAAAACAAAATGTATTTTAATTATCTTTATTATTTATTTAGCAAAATCAACCGCCCTTGTTTCTCTAATTACGTTGATTTTTATTTGACCTGGATATTCTAATTGTTCTTCTACACTTTTCGCAAGATTTCTAGCTAACTCAACTGCTCCAGCATCATCAATTTGTTCTGGTTTAACCATAATTCTAATCTCTCTACCAGCTTGAATGGCATATGACTTTTCTACACCTTCATATGAGTTTGAAATTTCTTCTAATTTCTCCAATCTCTTTATATATGCCTCCAATGTTTCTCTTCTTGCACCTGGTCTAGCTGCTGATATAGCATCTGCCGCCTGAACCAATACTGCTTCTAAAGATTGCATTTCAACATCCCCATGATGGGCTCCTATAGCATTTACTACTAATTTAGATTCTCCATATTTCTTAGCAAGGTCTGAACCAATAATAGCATGTGGTCCTTCTTGTTCTTGATCTACAGCCTTTCCTATATCATGTAGTAATCCTGCTCTTCTAGCTAGAGTAACATCTAAACCTAACTCCGAAGCCATCAAACCAGCTAAGTATGAAACTTCTATGGAATGTTTTAATACATTTTGACCATAACTTGTTCTATACTTTAATCTACCAAGTAATCTTGTAAGCTCTGGATGAAGTCCGTGAACTGCAGTTTCAAGTGTTGCTTGTTCTCCTTCTTCTTTTATGTCGTTTTCAACATCTTTTTGAGCTCTTTCTACCATCTCTTCGATTCTTGCTGGATGTATTCTACCATCCACTATTAACTTTTCTAGTGCCATTCTAGCAACTTCTCTCCTAATAGGATCAAAGCTTGATAGAATTACAGCTTCTGGAGTGTCATCAATTATTAAGTCAACTCCTGTTAAAGTTTCAAGGGTTCTAATGTTTCTTCCTTCTCTACCTATTATTCTACCCTTCATTTCATCATTTGGTAATGCTACAACGTGAACAGTTGATTCAGAAACATGATCTGCTGCACATCTTTGTATAGCTGTAGTAATAATTTCTCTAGCCTTCTTATCAGCCTCTTCTTTAGCTTTACTTTCAATTTCTTTTATAAGTAAAGCAGATTCATGAGAAACTTCTTTCTTTACTTCATCTAGTAAAATTTGACGTGCTTCTTCACTTGAAAGATTAGCAACTCTTTCAAGTTCCTCTCTTCTCTTTTCGTGAAGATCATTAGCTTCTTTTTCTAACTGTTTAATTTCATTAACTCTACCATTGATAATTTCTTCTTTTTTCTCAAGAAAATCGCTCTTTTTGTCTAGAGCTTCCTCTCTTTGTAAAACTCTTCTTTCAAGCCTTTGAATTTCATTTCTTCTCTCACGAGAATCTTTTTCCAAATCACTTCTTAATCTATGAACCTCTTCTTTTGCTTCAAGAATAGCTTCCTTTTTCATAGCTTCAGCTTCTTTTTTAGCATCTTCTACTAACTTTTCAGCATCTCTTTCAAGAGATTCTATTTTGTTTCTTGATGTACTTTGTATAGTTTTATAAAGTACTATTCCTAATATTAACAGCACAATTATATCAATTAAAATTATCGGCATAATTTGTTGCATATTAACACCCCCTAGCTTATTTTTCTTTAAAGAAAGCGTAGTAGGTGTCATACTGTTTCTCACTGTTATCTTTGGAATATGATAAACCAGTATTTGTTATTATTGTATAGTAAAAATAAATTTATGTCAAGTTAAGCAATATTAATTACTTTATTTTTATTTTTTTCATTTTTCTTTAAAATACTCTTTTTTTCTCTTTTTATAATATAATTTTCAAAACTTAAGTAAACCTTTTAACTTTTAGATTTAATAGTAAAAAAAACAAGATATATTTTAATATATCTTGTTTTTTTTATTTATTTTTTTTCATTTTCAATCTCATTATTTTTTTCTATAATAGGACTAGATGATGGTAAATTATGTTTTTCTCTTATTTTATTTTCTATCTCTAATGCAACTTCTGGATTTTCTTTTAGGTAAGATTTAGCGTTTTCTCTACCTTGACCTAATCTTATATCTCCATATGAGAACCATGCACCACTTTTTTGAACTATTTCTTCCTTAACACCCACATCTATTATATTACCTTCTTTTGATATACCTTCATTATACATAATATCAAATTCCGCTTGTCTAAATGGAGGAGCTACTTTATTTTTTATTATTTTAACTCTTGTTCTATTTCCTACTATATTTTCACCTTGTTTTATTGAATCTATTCTTCTAACATCCATTCTTACTGAAGCATAGAATTTTAATGCTCTACCACCAGGTGTTGTTTCAGGATTTCCAAACATAACACCAACCTTTTCTCTTAATTGGTTTATAAATACTGCAACACAATTTGTTTTATTTATAGTTCCTGCAAGTTTTCTTAATGCTTGTGACATTAACCTTGCTTGAAGTCCAACGTGAGAATCTCCCATTTCTCCTTCAATTTCAGCTCTTGGTACAAGTGCAGCAACTGAATCTACTACTATAGCATCTATAGCTCCTGAACGTACTAAAGCTTCTGCTATTTCTAAAGCTTGCTCACCAGTATCTGGTTGTGATACTATAAGATTTTCTGTATCTACACCTATTTTTCTTGCATATGCAGGATCTAAAGCATGTTCTGCATCTATAAATGCAACTGCTCCACCTTTTTTTTGTGCTTCTGCAACTATATGAAGTGCAACCGTAGTTTTTCCTGAACTTTCTGGTCCATATATTTCTATTATTCTTCCTCTAGGAACACCACCAATTCCAAGTCCAATATCTAAGTCTAGACATCCTGTTGATATTGAATCTACATTTAGAGTTGATTCCTCACCAAGTTTCATTACTGAACCTTTTCCAAATTGTTTCTCTATCTGACCCATAGCAGCTTCTATTGCTTTTAATTTATTTGCATCTATATTCATTAATAATACACCATCCTCTCATCGAACTTATGTTCTATAAATAATTATATATAACATATTTTATATAGTCAACTAAAACTGCAAATAAAAGTTCCAACTAACATAGAAGGAACTTTTATAATTATTGACATATATTATTTTTTTAAATCAACTTATTTTTTTGTTGATATAACTTTTTTGTTTTTTCTAAAATAATCATATCCTGAAATTATTGTTATTAATACTGCTAAATCTAAAGCTAAATCAGGAACATATTTAAAAAAGCTTACTAAGAAATTGCTTTTTACTACAAACTCATACATAACTGTACTTTGAGCTATATTAACTTCAATTAATAGTAATATTAAAGCAATTATTTGTATTACTGTTTTTATTTTCCCCCACCAACTAGCTGCTATTACTTTTCCTTCAGCAGCTGCTATAGTTCTAAGTCCAGAAACAGCAAATTCTCTAGCTATTATTATAACTGCTGCCCAACTAGGTACGACCCCATACTCTACCAAAGATATTAATGCTGCTGTAACTAATAATTTATCCGCTAATGGATCCATAAATTTTCCAAAATTAGTTATCTGATTTCTACTTCTTGCAATATATCCATCAAGTTTATCAGTAATTGAAGCTATAATAAATATAAAAGTAGCAATAAATGTACCATAAGGTATTCCTTTAACAGCTATAAATATCAAAAATACAGGTACTAATATCATTCTAAGAACTGTTAATTTATTTGCAAGATTCACACATACCAACTCCTATTAAATCATACTCTGTATTCTTCTCAATTTTTACTTCTACAAATTCTCCTATACTTACAGGACAATGTTTTGTAAAGAATACATTTCCATCAATATCTGGTGCCATTTCAAAGTTTCTTCCATAGTAATATTCTTCATTTTTTCCTTCAACAAGAATATCATACACATTACCTATTTTCAAACTATTTATTTCTTTTGATATTTTACTTTGTAAAATCATAAGTTCTTTTTCACGTGCTTCTTTAACATCTTCTTCTATTTGACCTTCCATAATTGCAGCTGGTGTACCTTCTTCTCTTGAATATTTAAATACTCCAACCTTATCTAATTTGTATTCCATTAAGAAATCTTTAAGTTCATTAAAATCTTCTTCTGTTTCATTAGGGAACCCGACAATTAAAGATGTTCTAATTGCTATGTTAGGTATTTTTTCTCTTAATTTATTTATTTTATTAGTTATATCAAGTTTTGTAGTTTTTCTGCCCATAAGTTTTAATATGTGATCACTTATATGTTGTATAGGTAAATCTAAGTAATTTACTACCTTTTCATTAACAGAAATTTCTTCTATTAATTCATCATATATTTCTTCTGGATAACAATACAACACTCTTATCCATTTTAAATCTTCTATTTTTGAAAGCTCACTTAAAAGTGTATGAAGACTCTTTTTTCCATATATATCGCTACCGTAAAGAGTTGTATCTTGAGCTATCAAAATTAATTCTTTAACACCTTTATTAACTAAAGCTTTAGCCTCTTCTAGTATATTTTCCATACTTCTACTTCTAAATTTTCCTCTTATTTTAGGTATTATACAATAAGTACAGAAATTGTTACACCCTTCTGCTATTCTTATATATGCTGTACTTTTATTAGTAGTAAGTATTCTTTCTCCTTCATTTATATTATCATCTGAATACTCAACTTCAGTAAATCCTAAATTAGTATCATTTTCATTCATAAACTGCTTTATTAATTTAGCTATTTTTATATAATCATTAACCCCAAGCATTATATCAATTTCAGGCATTAATTCTTTTAATTCATTTCCATATCTTTGAGTTAAACAACCAGTAGCAATTAACATCTTACATTTATAGTCTTTTTTGTATTTTGCCATCTCTAATATTGTATCTATTGATTCTTGTTTTGCTTTATCAATAAAACCACATGTATTAACAATTATTATATCTGCATCTTTAGGATTGTTTGTTATTTCATATTCTTTATTCATTATTCCTAACATTATTTCAGAATCTACTCTATTTTTATCGCAGCCTAGGCTAACCATTCCTACTTTATATTTTGCCAAAACTTATTCCTCCTACGTTTTTAAATACTTTTACTTAACTATTTTATAACTGTTTTTATCCTATTACAAGTTTTAATTAAAACTATATTCTAAATAAGTTACTCTAAATTATCAGTAGCAATTAAATCTTCTTTTTTAACTAATACCTGTCTAGGTCTACTGCCATCCTTTTTAGATATTACTCCTCTTTCTTCTAATTCATCCATTATTCTAGATGCTCTATTAAAACCTATTCTTAATCTTCTTTGTAAAAAAGATGTGGATGCTTGTCCATATTCTACAACAATATTTATTGCATCATCAATAAGTTCATCACTATCTTCATCTTTAATATTATTTAAGGAAGAATCTGATTCATTATTTATATGTTCTATTATTTCTTCCTTATACTCAACTTTTTCTACTTCATTTTTAACAAATTCAACAACTCTCTCAACTTCATCTTCTGAAATAAAACAACCTTGAACTCTAAGAGGTTTACTAGATCCAACTGGATAATATAACATATCTCCTTTTCCTAAAAGCTTTTCTGCCCCACCACTGTCTAATATTGTTCTTGAATCTATTTGTGATGAAACAGCAAAGGATATTCTAGATGGAATATTTGCTTTTATTACACCTGTTATAACATCTACTGAAGGTCTTTGAGTAGCTATAACTAAATGCATACCTGCAGCTCTCGCCATTTGAGCTAATCTTCCTATATAGTCTTCCACATCATTAGGACATACCATCATAAGGTCAGCAAGCTCATCAACTATAATTACTATATAAGGTAATTTCTCTTCTATTATTCCTTTTTCAAATAAAGTATTATAAGAATCTATATTTCTAGCCCCTGAGTCAGCAAATAATTTGTATCTTCTAGTCATTTCATTAACTGCCCAATTTAAAGCTCCAGCTGCTTTTTTAGGATCTGTAACTACTGGAACTAATAAATGTGGTATTCCATTATAAACACTAAGTTCTACTACTTTTGGATCAACCATTAAAAGCTTCACTTCATCTGGAGAATATTTGTATAATAAACTAACAATTAAAGTATTTATACAAACACTTTTACCTGATCCTGTTGCCCCTGCAATTAATGTATGGGGCATTTTACTTAAATCTCCAACAACACATTTTCCACCTATATCTTTCCCCAATGAGAAAGCTAATTTTTTATTTGTATTTAAAAATTCATCAGACTCTAATACTTCTCTTAAAAATACTGGAGTTTGCTCTCTATTTGGTACTTCTATTCCAACTGCAGCTTTACCTGGTATTGGTGCTTCAATTCTTACTCCTGTTGCTGCAAGACCTAATGCTATATCATCTGATAAATTAACTATTTTACTTACCTTAACACCTGGACTTGGTTGCAATTCAAACCTAGTTACTGATGGACCTTTTGTAACTCTAGTAACACTTGCATCAACTCCAAAACTCTCTAATGTACTTTCAAGCTTATCAGCACTTTCCATGAGTTCTTGCTTGTCATCATTATTTAAATTTGTAGAACTATTTATCTTTAATAATTCTAATCCTGGATATACATATGTCTTATTTTCACTATTAGTTGCTTTTTCTATATTGTTTTCTATTTCTTTATTTACTTTTTCATTAAATAAATTATCCGTATTTTCATTTTTATATTTATTATTATTTTCATCATTCAAAGAAACTTTTTGAATCTTTGAATTTTTTGAATTATAAGGTTCTTTACTTTTATCATTACTTATATAATCATTATCAAATATGCATGTTTGTTCATCTAAATCATCAACTTCTGGATTTTTCATAAAATCTAATATTTTTATTTTATTATTTACACCATTTAAAAATTCATCTTTATTTTTGTTTTTATTATTATTTTTTTCTACAACTTTTATAAATGTATCATCTATATAATCATTATCATCCTTTTTCTTATCTACTATAGGCTTAATTTTTTTACTCTTATTTTTAACTTCTTTACATAAATCATGTAATGTAATATCAAAAGTTAACATTGTAGCTATTATTAATAATGATATATATACTATATAAGAACCAATAGCTCCTAAAAATTTAAATAATGGATAAGCAAAAATATACCCTATTATTCCTCCATTAAGTATACTATTCATAGATGCTATATTTTTTATTCCATCGCTAAACGAAACTATATCATCACTTATTTGAATATATATAGTTGAACAAATTAATATAAGTATTAAACAATATATAGTAATTCCATAAAATTTTCTGCTTAATATTAAAACTCCCTTATTTTTTATGTATTGATAACCTAGATACAATATATATAATGGTAATACATATATACCAATACCAACTAGAAAGTGAAATATTCTTTGTGAAATACTTGATAATATTCCTACAAAATCTGTATATATTGCTACCGATAGAAGAATTCCTAAAGATATATATATAAGTCCAATTATATCTGTATTCTTACTAATATTTTTACTATTTCTCTTTTTATTAGTCTTCCCCAAATTTACTCACCTCACTTTATTATTTTCTACAAATATACTAAAATCCCTTTATGAATACATAAGAAAATCAGCCATAAGATATTATAGCTGATTTTTTAAAATTACTCATTATCATCTATTAATGAATTTAATTTTGCAATCGCTTCTTTCAAACCACCGACTTCATTTATAAGTCCACATTCTACAGCCTGATTACCTATTAATATAGTTCCAACATCATTTAATAAATCTCCTTGCTGTTTTAAAAGTTTTTCTAAATGTTCTTTGCTTATGTTAGATGTTCTGACTATAAAATCATTTATTCTTTCTTGCATTTTCTTAAAGTATTCAAAAGTTTGAGATACTCCGATTATAAATCCATTCATTCTTATTGGATGTACAATCATAGTGGCTGATGGAGTTATAAATGAATAACTTGCTGAAGTTGCAAGTGGAACTCCTATAGAATGTCCTCCACCTATTACTATTGAAACAGTCGGTTTTGAAATTGAATTAATCATTTCAGAAATTCCAAGCCCAGCCTCTACATCTCCACCTACTGTATTTAGAACTATAAGAACGCCTTTAACATTTTCATTTTGTTCCATTTCTATAAGTTGTGGAATTACATGTTCATATTTCGTAGCCTTATTTTGGGCTGGTGAAACAATATGTCCTTCTATCTGTCCTATTATTGGTAATATCCTTATTCTTTCATTAGGATTTACTATTCCAGTATTTCCAAATTCTTTTATAGCCTCAATATTTTTATCTAACTTTTCTTTATCTTTTTCATTATCATTACTCATAACCATTCCTCCTATACATTTTTATTTTGTACAAGAGTAAATATTTTATACTATTTATTTAGTTTATGATAATTCAAATGATTTATGTAATGCATTAATAGCTTCAGATACTTTTTCTGTTTTTATTAAACACCATATAGTCATATGTGAATCTGCTGTTTGTAAAACTTCAATATTATTATCAGTTAAAGTTTGAACAATCTTAGCTATAACTCCAGGTATTCCAGCCATTCTTGATCCTATTACAGCTATTTGACTACATCCTTCATTTAATGAATATTTTATATTAATTGAATTTAATATATTTTCTAAATTGTTTTTGCTTTCATTATCTATAGTAAAAATTTGTTGATCTGGGAATATATTTATAAGATCTAAGCTTATTTTATTTGCTGCTAATAAACTTAATACCTCTCTATATTTTTGATTATCTTTATTTTCGTTTAATTTTATATTTACTTGTATTCTATTATTTCTATGAGTTATACCAGTTATTATTTTATCATTATTTATATCACCATTATTATTTATAAGAGTACCTTCTGCATCACTCATTGTATTTTTTATTAAAAGAGGAACATTACTCTTCATTGCAATATCTACAGCCCTTGGATGTATTACTTTTGCACCTTGTTCTGCTAATTGGAATACTTCATTATAACTTATAACATTTATAACTGAAGCATTTTGAACTATTCTTGGATCAGCTGTCATTATTCCATCTACATCAGTATAAATCTCTATTTGATTTGCATTTAATGCTGCTCCAATAATAGCTGCACTCGTATCACTACCTCCTCTTCCAAGAGTTGTGAAAAATCCATCTTCTGTCATACCTTGGAATCCTGTTATTACAGGAACTCTTCCTTTTGAAACTGCATCTAATATCTGATCTGGCTTAACATCTATATGATTAGCATTTGTATAAATATTATCAGTTTTTATACCAGCCTGACCTCCAGTTAAAGGAATTGCATCTATTCCTGATTTAAATAACTCATTACTCATAACTACTGAACTTATTATTTCTCCACAACACATTAAAAGATCTGTAGCTAATTTATTTGTTGCTTTAAAATCTTTTTCTATTAATGATAATAATGTATCAGTAGCATAAGGATCTCCCTTTCTTCCCATAGCCGAAACTACCACAACGGGTGAAAATCCTTTATTAATAGCTTGCTTTACTTTTTCTATTACTTTCTGTCTTCTTTCTTTTGTAGATACAGATGTTCCACCAAATTTTTGTACTACAATTTTCATAACGTTTCCCCCTTAAATTTATACTTTAGCTCGTTTTATACTTCTTTCATCAGCATCTAATATTATTGTTTTTGCTCCAACCTTTTGAACTGCATTCCAATTTATTTCTAATACTTCTCTCGCCCCACCAAAAATACTAAACTTAGAAGTTGTAGTATCAACTATTAAATATCTTATATTTCCTTCTTCATCAATTACTAAATCATTATTTTGAAGATAATCGTATTTTTCACCATCATTTATATTTATAAGCTCATATTTTTCAAGTTCACTAAGATATTTTATATTTTTATCTCCTTGAACATACATAAGTAAGACCTCCTATATATTTATACATAAATATATGAAGTATAATTTATTTTTATTACTATATTTTACATTTGTCTTCATTTTTATAATTATAAGCTATTGTTGATTTATATATAAATGAATCTAAGTAGTCCTTATCTATGTCACTACCAACATAAGCAGTGTTTATAACTCCATCTTTAAAACACTTATTAATAACATAATCTATATCATTTTTACTTATTTTATCTATTTTTTCTATAACTTCTTCTTCAGTTCTAATATTTTTTCTTAAAAGCAATGATTTTGCATTAGCAAACATTTTAGAACTAGTGCTTTCTAAACCTAATATATAATTAGCTTTAATCTTTTCTTTATTTATTTTTAATTGTTCTTCTGTTATACCATTTTCAACCAAATTCTCTATTTCTCTTCTTATAACTTGTAAAGCTTTTGAAGCATATTCTTTACTAAGACCTATATATATACTTATTAATCCAGTTTCTTGAAAAGCTTGAATATATGAATATACAGAGTAACAAAGTCCAAGTTCTTCACGAACTTTTTGAAATAATATAGATGATGCTCCACCACCTAATATATTATTTAATAATACTAATGCATATCCTTTATCATCATTTGCTGGTAAGCCCTTTAAACCTAAATTTATATGAAGTTGCTCGATTTCTTTTTTTAAAAAATATGAATTTTGTTTTATTTCAAAAGGTTCATATTTAGGAGAATAATTACTTTTATTTTCCCATTCTCCAAAAAACTTTTTTACTAGCCTTAATATTTGATCTTCATCAAATTTACCACAAATAGATATAACAGAATTATTTGGTGTATATTTTTCATCTATAAATTTTATAATTTCATCTCTTGTTAAATCCTTAACCTTTTCTATACTGCCTAATATAGTGTAAGATAATGTATTTCCTTCAAATGCTGCCTTTGAATGAAGATTATCTAAGACATCTTCTGGACTATCTTCACTCATATTTATTTCTTCTATTACTACACCTTTTTCTTTTTCAATTTCTTCTTCATCAAACTTTGAATTTAAAATCATATCTGATAATACATCTAAAGAAATATCTATATGTGTATGCAATGTTTTTATATAATAACAAGTTACCTCTTTACTTGTAAAAGCATTTATTTGCCCACCTACATTTTCGATTTCTTCTGCAATTTGTTTTGCAGTTCTATTTTTCGTACCTTTAAAAAACATGTGTTCTATAAAATGAGAAATACCATTTACCTCTAATTCTTCATTTCTTGATCCATTTTGAATCATTACTCCTACACTAACCGAATTAACCCCATCTATTTTTTCTGTAACAATTTTTAGCCCATTTTCTAGTGTAAAAATTTTATGCATAAAAGCCTCCTCTAGTAAAAAAAAGGCAATTATATTGCCCTTTTATTATTCCTTATCTTCTTTTTCTTCATTATCTTCTAATGCATCTTTTCTTGAAAGATTTATTCTTCCTTGGTTATCAATCTCTGTAACTTTAACAAGGATTTCATCACCAACCGAAACTATATCTTCAACTTTATTTACTCTACTTTTATCTAATTTTGAAATATGCACTAGCCCTTCTTTATTAGGAAGAATTTCTACAAAAGCTCCGAATGTTGTTATCTTAGTTACTTTACCTAAGTAAATTTCTCCAGCTTTAACCTCTTTAGTTAAACCTTCTATTATGCTAATAGCCTTTTTAACTCCATCATGATCTACTGATGATACAAATACTGTTCCATCTTCTTTTATATCTATTTTTACACCAGTATCTTCGATAATTTTGTTAATTACCTTTCCACCGGCTCCAATTACATCTCTGATTTTTTCTGGATCAATTTTTATAATTGATGTTTTTGGTGCATATATTGAAACATCTTTTCTTGGCTCTGGTATACATTCTTGTATTTTTTCTAAAATTGTCATTCTAGCTTTTCTAGCATTTTTTATTGCAGTATTTACAACATTAAAACTTAACCCTTTAAGCTTAGTATCAACTTGTATTGATGTTATACCTTTTTCTGTACCTGCAACTTTAAAATCCATATCACCAAAGAAGTCTTCTATTCCTTGGATATCAGTTAATACTTCTTCTTCAGTTAAATCTTCTGATGTTATAAGTCCCATAGCAATACCTGCCGCTGGTCTTTTTATAGGAACTCCTGCATCTAATAATGCTAAAGTAGATCCACAAACAGAAGCTTGTGATGTTGAACCATTTGAACTTAAAACTTCTGAAACTAATCTTATAGTATATGGGAATTCATCTTCAGAAGGTATTAAAGGTTCAAGTGCTCTTTCTGCTAAAGCTCCATGACCTATTTCTCTTCTTCCTGGACCTCTAAGCGGTCTTACTTCTCCAACACTATATGCTGGGAAGTTGTAATGATGCATATATCTTTTAGACTCTGCCTCGTCTATTCCATCTAATATTTGTATATCACCAATTGATCCTAATGTAGCAACTGTCATTACTTGAGTTAATCCTCTTGTAAATAATCCAGTACCATGAGTTCTTGGTAAAATTGAAACTTCACAATCAAGTGGTCTTATTTCATCAAAAGCTCTACCATCTGGTCTTCTTTTATCCTTTAAAAGCATATTTCTAACTACTGCTTTTTGCATTGTATAAAGAACTTCTTTTATGTCTCCTTCTTTACCTTCATGCTTTTCAGAAAACTCTGCATAAACCGCTTCGTTTACTTTGCTCATAGCTTCATTTCTTTCATCTTTATCCATGATATACATAGCATCTTTTACCATATCTGAAGCAAAATCTTTAACATCTCTTTCTACTTCTTCATCTACTCTATAAAGAACGGCTTCTTCTTTAGCTTTTCCTAACTTAGCCATAGCTTCTTCTTGAAAGGCTATTATTGGTTGACATGATTCAAATCCAAAGTTTATTGCTTCTATCATTGTATCTTCTGGTATTTCATCTCCACCAGCCTCTATCATCATAACCTTTTCTTTAGTAGCACATACAGTAAGATCTAATATGCTTTTTTCTCTTTGTTCTGATGTAGGATTAAGTATAAATTCGCCATCAACTAAACCAACTTGTACTCCAGCTACTGGAATATTATATGGTATACTTGATAAACATAAAGCTATTGAAGCTGCATTTATAGCTAATATTTCAGGCAAATTATCTTTTTCAACTGAAACTACAGTACATACAACTTGAACATCATTTCTATATCCCTTTGGAAATAAAGGTCTTATAGTTCTATCAACAGCTCTTCCATGAAGAATAGCTTTGTCTGATGGCCTTCCTTCTCTCTTTATAAATCCTCCAGGTATTTTTCCAACAGCATATAATCTTTCTTCATATTCTACACTTAATGGAAAGAAATCTATACCTTCTCTCGGTTCTTCTGACTTATTTACATTAGTTAATATTACAGTATCTCCATAGCTTACTAACACAGCAGCATTTGATAACATACCTAAATCACCAAATTCAACTTTCATTTCTCTTCCAGCTATTACTGTACCTATTGTATTTCTCATAAGGAACCCTCCTTTCGACTTGTTTTCTTACAAATTTTTCTAATTATTTTAAAATAATAGAGCGGTTTTAACCGCTCTAAGCTATCTTCTTAAACCTAATTTTTTAATTATAGCTCTATATCTTTCGATATCTTGCTTTGCTAAGTAATTTAAAAGACCTCTTCTTTGTCCAACCATCATTAATAATCCTCTTCTTGAGTGGTGGTCTTTCTTGTGAACTTTTAAGTGTTCAGTTAATTCGTTAATTCTTTCGCTTAATAAAGCTATTTGAACTTCTGCTGATCCTGTATCGTGTTCACTTCTTCCAAATTCTTTAATTATTTCTTGCTTTCTTGCCTTATCCATAATTACACCTCCGTAAAATATCCCCTTAGTTCCACGTAATAAGATGGCACCTTATAACGTAGGACTAGGTTTCCGCTATTTATTATAGCAGAACAATCTATTATTGTAAATAAAATTTATATAATATGATTTATTCTTCTTAATTGTGCAAACTTTTCATCATCTTTTAATTGATTCTTTAATTCATATATAGAGTTAAATTTTATTTCCCCTCTAATTCTTTCAAGAAAATACAAAGTTATTTCATCTCCATAAATTTCTTTATCAAAATCTAATATATATGTTTCTATTGTTAAACTCTTACCTTCAACAGTAGGATTTTTACCAACTGATGTTATTCCCTTATATATTTTATTATTCCACTTTACATTGCTATAATATACACCAATGCAAGGAATAATTTTATTGAAATTCATTTTTAAATTTGCAGTAGGAAATCCAATAGTTCGACCTAACTGTCTACCATGTATTATCTTTCCTGTAATACTATAAGGTCTAGTTAACATCTTATTTGCACATTCAATTTCACCATCTCTTATTGCTTTTCTTATTCTAGTACTACTTATAGGATATCCATCAAATAAAAGTGGTTCCATAATTTTTAAATCATAATTATAAATTTTAGATAGTTTTTCTAAAAGTTTTGTATCTCCTAGATTTTTATGTCCAAACTTATAATTAAAACCTACTACTATACCTTTAACATTATATTCATTGCAAAGTTTCTCTATAAATCCTTCTGCTGATAATTCCATAAATTCTTTATTAAATTCTCTAAGAACAACCTTATCTATACCCTCATTTTTTAGAATATTAATTTTTTCATTATTGTTCATTAAATATTCTATTTTTTTATCTGGATTAATAACAGTTCTTGGATGATTACTAAATGAAAATACCATACTATTGCAATTGTTTATTTTAGAAAGCTCTATACACTTTTCTATTAATGACAAATGTCCTTTGTGCAATCCATCAAAACTTCCTAATGCAATATAATATCCAGTATCTTTTTTATCAATTACTTTCATCTTTTAGCATTCTCTCCTATTAAGTTATATTAATAATTTTTCTAACTTAAAGCCATCTTTATATTTCTTTCCAAGCCCTAAAAACATATTATCTTCATCAAAAACTCTATATAAAGTATTTATCTCAACATCACTTTTAAAAATCCTCTTATCGTATACATTTGCTCCATTTACAAGAAGATTTCTAAATTTATTATTTATAGTTACAGAAGGGTATGCATTTAATGCTTTTTCTATAGGTATTAAATATTCACTAATATTATCTTCATTTAGTAAATCTATATTTATACTATCTTGTTCTTTAAATACTGATGTTTCAGTTCTTTTTAACTTACACATAGTTCCATAAACACCTAATTTTTCACCTATATCATAGCATAAACTTCTTATGTATGTTCCCTTAGAACACCTAACAGACATTGTAATTTTAGGTAAATCTATCTTTATATTATCTATGTTATATATAGTAACTTCTCTACCTTCTCTTTCGATTTCTATTCCCTGTCTTGCTAAATCATATAATCTTACACCATTTTTTTTAATAGCCGAATACATTGGTGGAATTTGACTATAAGTTCCTTCAAAAGATTTTATGACATTATATATAATATTTTCCTCAAGATGAGAAATATCCTTTTTATCTAGAACCTCACCTTCTAAATCATATGTTGTAGTCTTAAATCCTAAAGAAAATTCAACTTCATATCTTTTAGGTGCTATCATTATATAATCTATTATTTTTGTTGCTTTTCCAAGACAAATTGGTAAAACACCACATGCTTCAGGATCTAGAGTGCCTGTATGTCCTACTTTCTTTTCTTTTGAAATCTTCTTTATAATTCTTACAACATCAAAAGATGTCATTCCAGGGTTTTTAAATATATTAATTACTCCTTGCATGACATTAACTCTCTTTCAATAGACTTTAAAAGATTATCTTTAGCTACATTAAGTAAAACCCCTCTTTGCATTAGTCCAGAAGCTTTTATATGTCCACCGCCTCCAAATTGTTCTGCTATTTTTCTAACATCAAAATCATTTTTTGATCTAAGACTTGCTTTTACACCTTCTTCAACTTCCTTTAAAAGAATAGCAATTTCAACTGATTTTATACTTAAAAGAGTTCCTATTATATCTGAAGTATCTTCTTTTTCAGCATCAAATTTTTTTATTATATTATCATCTATAGATGCACAAACAACTTTACCATCAAAATAAAGTTTAGCTCTTTGAAAAACATATCCCATCAAATTAAGTTTATTTATACTTCTATTATCAAACAAATTATTGTATATACTTGAATTATTAACTCCTACTTCAATTAAATCCCCAGCTATATTATGTGTTCTTTTAGTAACATTAGAATGTCTAAAAGAACCTGTATCCGTAACTAAAGATGTATATATACAATTTCCTATTTTTTGCAATATATCTTCTTTAACTGAAAAGTCATATCCCATTTCTTTTAATAATAAAAATACTATTTCTGCTGTAGCAGCCGCCTCAGTATCAACATAATTTATAAACCCATAATTATCATTCGACATATGATGATCTATATTAATTATCATTCCTTTAAATTGCGATAAATCTGCAGATATTCTTTCTAAATTCCCACAATCTAAAACAATTACCAAGTCCGTTCCTTCTGTTGGCTCTGTAATTGTACCATTAATTTCTTCTGAATAATGAAGATAAGAGAAATCTTCAGGAAGTGTATCCTTAGATATTATATACACTTCCTTACCAAGTTCTCTTAACCCATTAAGAAGACCTAAGGCACTACCTATAGCATCTCCATCTGGTGATGTATGATATGTTATTCCAATTTTATTAGCCTCAATGATAATTTTCTTAATATCCTTAAGTGCCATATATTATTGCTCCTTAGCTTTTCTTATTAATCCATCAATTTTCATTCCATAATCGATTGATTCATCTAATTCAAAAATTATTTGTGGGGTAACTCTTAATTTAACCTTACGCCCAACTTCTCTTCTTATAAACCCACTTGCACTTTTTAAAGCCTTTAGATTGCTTTCTTTTTCTTCTTCACTATTTGCAAATATGCTTACAAATACTTTTGCATAACTTAAATCTCTAGTTACTTCAACGCCTGTTACTGAAATCATAGCTGTTAATCTAGGATCTTTTATTTCATTTTGAATTAAACTACTTACAACTTTCTTAACTTCTTCGTTTATTCTTCCACCTCTATAATTAGCCATGTTAATTCACCTCTTAATTACAGTTCTTTTCTTTCGATGGCTTCCATAGTATATGCTTCAATAATGTCTCCTTCTTTAATGTCATTGAATTTTTCAACACTTAATCCACATTCATATCCGCTCTTAACTTCTTTTACGTCATCTTTAAATCTTTTTAAAGATGCTAAAGTTGATTCGAATATTACTATACCATCTCTTATAACTCTTATATCTGAATTTCTTGTTATTTTTCCATCTGTAACATAACATCCAGCTATTGTACCAACATTTGATATTTTATAAGTTTCTCTTATTTCTGCTTTACCTAATACAACTTCTTTATATTCTGGCTCAAGCATTCCAATCATAGCTGATTTAACATCATCTATTGCATCATATATAATTCTATAAGTTTTAATATCTACACCATCTTTTTCAGCCGCTGAAACAGCATTATTATCCGGTCTTACATTAAATCCTATTACTATTGCATTAGAAGCAGTTGCTAATGTTATATCTGTTTCAGTTATAGCACCAACACCTCCATGTATAACTCTTACTTTAACATCTTCTGTTGATAATTTTTCTAAAGATTGTCTTATAGCTTCAACTGAACCTTGAACATCAGCTTTTACTATAATACTTAATTCTTTTACAGTACCTTCTTTTATTTGACTATATAAATCTTCAAGAGAAACTCTATGTCTATTTTGACTTTCAGCTTTCATTTTTTCTTTTCTGTTTTCAGCCATATTTCTAGCAGTTTTCTCATCTTTTACTTGATTAAACCTGTCTCCTGCTGCTGGAACTTCTGAAAGGCCTAAAATTTCTACTGGAATTGATGGACCAGCTGATTTTATTTTCTTTCCTGTATCGTCAAACATAGCTCTTATTCTTCCATAAGTTGATCCAACTAATATTGAATCTCCAACATGTAAAGTACCATTTTGAACAAGTAAACTAGCAACTGCCCCTCTACCTTTATCAAGTTTAGCTTCAATTACAGTTCCTTTAGCTTTTCTATTTGGATTAGCTTTTAATTCTAACATTTCTGCTGTTAAAAGAACCATTTCAAGTAATGTACCTATTCCTTGACCTTCTTTAGCTGAAACTGGAACACATATTGTATCTCCACCCCAGTCTTCTGCAACTAATCCATACTCAGTTAATTCTTGTTTTACTCTATCTATATTAGCTCCTGGTCTATCTATTTTATTTATAGCAACTACCATAGGAACCCCTGCTGCTTTACAGTGACTTATAGCTTCTTTTGTTTGTGGCATTATTCCATCATCTGCTGCAACAACTAATATAACTACATCTGTAATTTGTGCCCCTCTTGCTCTCATTGCTGTAAAAGCTTCATGTCCTGGAGTATCTAAAAATGTTATTTCTTCTCCATTTACTGTTACTGTATATGCTCCTATGTGTTGTGTTATACCACCTGCTTCTGTTGCAGTAACCTTAGCTTTTCTTATAGCATCTAAAAGTGATGTCTTACCATGGTCAACGTGTCCCATTACAGTTATTATAGGAGGTCTCTTTTGAAGATTTTCTTCTTTTTCATCTTCTATTTCTAATTTATCAAGCTCTGCTGATTCTTCTTTTTTCTCTATTAAAACTTCGTACTTTTCACAAACTTTTTCTGCTGTAGCAAAATCTATTTCTTGATTTATTCCAGCCATAACACCAGTAAATATAAGTGTTTTTATAACATCTGCTGATGGTTTATTTAATTTTTCTGCTAATTCTTTTACAAGAATAGTTTCACCAACTTCAATAATTTTAGCTTCATCACCATCATTATCTTCATTTGAATTTGAATTTCTCTTACCTTTTTTCTTTTTCTTAGGTCCTTTGTTTACTTCTTCGTCAACAATTTTCTCGTATTCTTCTACGATTTCTGCTGTTCCTTCTGATGAGTTTCCTAAAAGTTCTTTTATAAGTTCTGCATCCTCATCTTCTATTACACTCATATGATTCTTGACTTCTATATTAAATTCATCCATTAATAATTCAATTAAATCTTTTGAACTTATATTAAGTTCCTTTGCTAATTCATACACTCTAATTTTTGACATACAGTCACCCCCGGTTAATTTCTACATACATTTTCCTCCTCGTAAAGAGATAATAACTTTTTAGCCATATTTTGATCTTTAATTGCTAAAATTTTAATTTCTTCTTTTCCTATGCCAATCCCTAAATCTTCTTTAGAGAAGTCTTCAATATATGTTATTTCATTTTCATTACAATGCTTTTTAAATTTTTTCTTAGTTGATTCAGATGCATCTTTTGAAATTACAAAAAGATATATTTTTGTCTTATTTCTAAGTTCATTGCATCTGCTATATCCTTCTATCAGGCTACCTGATCTTTTAGCTAATCCTAGAAAATTTAAAAATTTATTCATCTTTCATCTCTTCCCTTAGCCTATCATAAATTGCCTCATCTATTTGAATGTCTAAATTTCTACTAAGTCTTCTTGTTTTTACTGCATTTTTTAAACATTCAGTAGATCTACAAATATAAGCTCCTCTACCTGACTTTTTTCCTGTTAAATCTACAGAAACTTCACCATCTTTTGATTTTACAACTCTTATAAGTTCAACTTTCGGCTTCATTTCCATACATCCAGTGCACATTCTTAAAGGTATTTTTTTAGTCTTCATAAAAAACATCTCTCCTATTCTGATATTTCTTCTGAATCCATATTAATAACTTCTTCTTTATTTGCTTCCTCTTCTTTTAAAGCTTGTGTCTTACTCTTTATGTCTATTTTCCAATTAGTTAATTTAGCTGCTAATCTAACATTTTGACCTTCTTTTCCAATTGCTAAAGAAAGTTGATTATCATCTACAACAACTTTTGCTGATTTTTCATCTTCATTAACTGTAACACTTAAAACTTTTGCTGGACTTAAAGAATTAGCTATAAATTCTGCTGGGTCTTTACTCCATTTTATTATATCTATCTTTTCATTTTTAAGTTCATTTACTATATTTTGAACTCTTACTCCTTTAGGGCCAACACACGCTCCCATAGCATCTACAGATTCATCATTTGAATATACAGCAATTTTACTTCTTGATCCTGCTTCTCTTGATATACTCTTAATTTCAACTATTCCTTCATAAATTTCTGGAACTTCAAGTTCAAATAATCTCTTAACTAATCCTGGATGAGTTCTTGAAACATTTATTTGAGCTCCTTTTGAAGTGTTTTTAACTTCAACTATATATAGTTTTAACTTTTCGTTGAAATTGTATTCTTCACCTTTCATTTGCTCATTAGGTCCTATAACTCCTTCAAGTTTTCCTATGCTTACGAATACTAATCCTTTATCTTTTCTAAGAACAGTACCTGTTATTATGTCAAACTCTTGATCTTTATATTCACTATAAACTATATTTCTTTCTGCTTCTTTTATTCTTTGTGTAACAACTTGTTTAGCTAATTGAGCTGCAACTCTACCAAAGTTTCTTGGAGTAACTTCTATATCAACAACATCATCAACTTCATATTTAGGATTTATTTCTTTTGCTTCTTCTAAACTGATTTCAGTTACTTCATCATAAACTTCATCAACAACAACTTTTTGAGCATAAACTCCTATTTCTCCATTATTTCTATTTATTGAAACTTTGACATTTTGAGCTGATGTATATTGATTTGCATAATTTTTTTTATATGCTGCAACCATTGCATCCTCAATTGTTGTAAATATTAAATCTTCACTTATTCCTTTTTCTTTTACTATCTCTTTAAGAGCACCTATAAACTCTTCGTTCATCTGTTTATCCTCCTTTTATAATTCTCCTTCTAAATTTGCTGATTTAACCTTTTCAAGTTCAATCCTTACTGTTTCTTCTCCATCTATTTCTATAAAACCATCTTTACATGATTTTAATATACCTTTTATATTTTTACGTCCATTTGTTGTCTTTGTAAATCTTACAAATATTTCTTTACCTATAAATCTATTAAAGTGATCTTCTTTATATAAGTTTCTATTTATTCCTGGTGAAGAAACTTCAAGATAATATGAAGTACTTATTGGATCTTCTATATCTAACATTTCACTAACTCTTCTTGAAACATTTTCACAATCAGTAAGTGTTATGCCATCTTCATTATCTATATATATTCTTAAATAATTTTCTCCATTTTCTTTTACGAATTCAACATGATATAATTCATATCCTAAATCATCAGTTATTGGAATAACTAATTCTTCTATTCTTTCGATTAAAGCATCTTTTTTCATATTTGTCCTCCTTTTCCATATTCAATTTTTTGCTCTTATTATTCCCAATACACTAAAATTCTATTTCTAAGTAAAAACGCAACCTATTATTAAGTTGCGTTCTAAACAGAAAGAGCGGGTAATTACTTCCCACTCCTTTAATCTAGCTATTAGTAATAATCTTCTTCATATAAAGTCTATCATATAAGCTATCTTTTTTCAAGTATCTTTAAATAAATTGTCAATATAATGAACTTTTAAAATAAAGATAACTGGTTAGTTTCAGACATTCCTTCTAAGCATCCATGATTATCTAATGTTTCTACAGCAGTTTTTGTTATTTTTGCTCTAAGTCTTAAATCTTCTTTTGATATAAATTCTCCATCTTTTCTAGCCTCAACTATAGCTTTTGCTGCATTATCTCCAACTCCCTGAAGTGCATTTATAGGAGGTCTTAATCCATCTTTTTCTATTATAAACTTAGTTGCTTCTGATTTATATAAATCTACTCTTAAAAATTTAAATCCTCTTTTATACATTTCAAATGCCATTTCTAAAGATGTTATCATTCCCTTATCTTTTGCTGTAACTGCATTCCCTAAACTATATAATTCTTGTAGTTTATCATCAATTGCTCCTTCACCTTTACATATAAGGTCAGCATCAAAATCATCAGCTCTTACTGTAAAATATGTAGCATAATAAGCTTCAGGATAATAAACTTTATAATAAGCTATTCTTACAGCCATCATAACATATGCAACAGCGTGTCCTTTTGGGAACATATATTTTATTCTTTTACAAGATTCTATATACCAATCTGGTACATTGTTTTCTCTCATTAATTTTTCATCATCCTCAGTTAGCCCTTTTCCTTTTCTTACCTTTTCCATTATGGTAAATGACGCCTTTGGTGGAACACCTTGGTACATTAAGTAAACCATAATATCATCTCTTGTTGCTATACAATCTTTTAAAGTTGTATAGCCTTCTTTAATAAAATATTGAGCATTATTAAGCCAAACATCTGTACCATGTGAGAGCCCTGATATTCTAACTAAATCTGCAAATGATTTTGGCTGGGTATCAACAAGCATTTGTCTTACAAATTTTGTACCAAACTCCGGCAATCCATAACTTCCAACTTCACATTTTAACTCTTCTTTGGTAACTCCAAGAGCATCTGGTTTAGTAAATAAACTAAGAACTTTTTCATCATTTAAAGGAATAGTTTTAGGATCAAGCCCAGTTAAATCTTGTAACATTCTAAGAACTGTCGGATCATCATGACCTAATATATCAAGTTTTAAAAGTCTACCACTTATTGAATGATAATCAAAATGTGTTGTTATTATATCTGTATCATTATCATCTGCAGGATGTTGAATTGGACAAAAATTATATATTTCATTATCGCTAGGTACAACCATAATACCACCAGGGTGCTGACCAGTAGTTCTCTTTATACCAGTACATCCTATTGTTAATCTTTCAATTTCAGCACTAGTTGCTCTTATTCCTCTTTCATCTAAATATTTTCTTACATATCCATAAGCAGTTTTTTCTGCCACTGTACCTATTGTTCCAGCTTTAAAAACATAACCCTTTCCAAATAAAACTTCACAATATTTATGAACTACTCCCTGATATTCTCCTGAGAAATTTAAATCTATATCAGGCTCTTTATCTCCTTCAAAACCTAAAAATGTTTCAAATGGAATATCATGCCCATCCCTTTTATAAGGGGTTCCACAATTTGGACAATTTTTTTCAGGCAAATCAGCTCCTGAACTTATAGATCCATCTAGGAAAAACTCGGATTTTTTACAATTTGGACAAACATAATGTGGTGGTAATCCGTTAACTTCAGTAATATCAGACATTGTTGCAACAAAAGAAGATCCAACAGATCCTCTAGATCCAACTAAATATCCATCTTCTAAAGATTTTGCAACAAGTTTTTGTGCTATAAGGTAAAGAACTGCATAACCGTTATTTATTATTGAATTAAGTTCTTTATCTAATCTTTTTTGTATTACATCTGGTAAATTTTCACCATATATACTATGAACTTTATTATTAACCATATTTCTTATTTCATCTTCTGCCCCTTCTATTTTAGGGGGAAAAGTTTCTTCTGGTATTGGCTTTATATTTTCAACTTCAGATGCTATTTTCTTAGGATTTAAAATAACAACTTCTTTTGCTTCTTCTTCACCTAAGTAAGAAAATTCTTTAAGCATCTCGTCCGTTGTTTTTAAATAAAGAGGAGGTTGATTATCAGCATCTTTAAATCCCTTACCAGCCATTATAATTCTTCTAAACGCCTCATCCTGTGGATCTAAAAAATGAACATCTCCAGTGGCTACAACTAATTTATTTAACTTTTTACCTATATTATATATTTTCTTATTAATATCTCTTAACTCTTCTTCATCATTTACATTCCCTTTTTGAATTAAGAAATTATTATTTGCAATTGGTTGTATTTCTAGATAATCATAAAATCTACATATTTCAATAATTTCCTCATCACTTTTACCATCTAAAATAGCCCTATATACTTCACCCGCTTCACAAGCTGAACCAATTATAAGTCCTTCTCTCATTTCTTGAAGTCTAGATTTTTTGGTTCTAGCATTTTTAAAAAAGTTATCTAGATGTGCTTCAGACACTAATTTATATAAATTTTTAAGTCCTTCTTGAGTTTTAGCTAATATTATTATGTGATTAGTAGGTTGCTTTTTTATATCAATATGAGATAAAAACTGATTATTTAAACTTTTTAAATCATATATCTCTTTTTCTTCTTTTAATTTTTCAAAACATTTTAATAATATTTGCGCTGTTGCTTCAGCATCATCTACTGCTCTATGATGATTCTCTAAAGATATGCCTAAATGTTTAGCAACTATATTAAGCTTAACCTTCTTTAATTCTGGATATAAAAATCTAGCAAGAGGAACTGTATCTAATATAGTAAAAGAAAATTTAAGTGATTTATTTCTACAGTTGTATTTAATAAATCCAGTATCAAAAGCTGCATTATGTGCAACTAATACACTTCCTTCACAAAATTTCAAAAATTTAGGCAATAATGTATCTATTGTTTCTGCTTCAGCTACCATACTATCTGAAATTCCTGTAAGTTCAGTTATTTTATATGGTATATTTCTTTCTGGATTTACAAACTCACTAAATCTATCAATTATTTTTCCTTCTCTGATTTTTACAGCGCCTATTTCTATTATTTTATCATTTTTAGGTGAAAAACCTGTAGTTTCTAAATCAAATACTACATAAGAATCATCTAAAGATTCCCCATTTTCACCTATAGCTAAAGGAATTCCATCATTAACCAAATATCCTTCAACTCCATATATAACTTTAACTCCAAATTTTTTAGAAGCACTTTGAGCATCTGGAAAAGCCTGAACAACTCCATGATCTGTTATAGCAATAGCCTCATGCCCCCACTTAGAAGCTCTCTCTATCATTTTGCTTGCTGATACCATTCCATCCATAGTACTCATATTAGTATGAAGATGTAATTCTACTCTCTTTTCCTCTGAACCATCCATTCTTTCTATTTTCTTCATTTTTACTATATCTCTACCCATTATTACAACTTCTCTTGCATATGTATCATATATAGCTTCTCCTCTTACTTTACAGTAAAGCCCCTTCTTTACATTATCTAAAACTTCTTCTTTATCCTTATCTCTTAAAAAACATTTAACTGTAATCGAACTTGTATAATCAGTTATAAAAAATGTTAATATCATTTTTCCAGTTCTTGTTTCTATTATTTCTGTTTTAAATACTTCACCTATAATTGCAACATATCCAGAAGTCTCATCAATTTCGCTTATATTTATAGCTTCTTGGCTTATATTTCTTCCAAGAATCGTATTTTCACCTTTAGGCTCTTTTTTAAACTTTTGATAACCTTCATTTTGTTGTTTCTTTTGATGTTCTTTCTTTTCTTTTTTACTTTCCTTAGGAACTTCACTTTTTTGAACTATTCTTCCTTGAAGAACATCATCAACTATTTTTTTATTTTCTTTAGCTTTATTTTCTTCATAGTTTTCATCTTCTAAAGAACTATCATATATCAACTCTAATCTTATTTTTTTACCAAATATATCACGTATTTGGTAAGATACTTTTTTTTCTATATCTTTTTTCTTTAGATGATTTATAATAGCTTCACTACCATACCTTATAATTATAGTGTTATTATCTACTACTTCTTTATTTTTTGAATAAAGGACGTTTTTAGATAATGGATTTTTTTTAACTATATCTAAAACTACATCCGACCAATATTTTTTTATTATTTCATAAGCTGTAGCATCATCTACATCTTTATATATTAAAAGCTCTATATTAATATTTATTCCTAAGTTTTTTGTTATTAATCCTTTAATCCAATCTTCTTCTCTATTTGATAAATCATATTTTGATTTTATTACAACTTTTAATATATTACTTTTTTTATAAAATTGAAATCTACTTAATTTTATTTCTTTTTCTTCTAAAGTATCATTTTTCTTAATTTCTTTATTAATATTTTTTATAAACTCTTCACTCAAAGGATTTCCTCCTTTCCTTAATTACTTTTTCAAAATATTACCCCCAAAACAATTATAATTTTGGGGGATAATTTAAATTTATAAACCTTATAAAGATTTTATCTCGTTTATAAGTTCATCAACTAAATTCTCTTCTTTTACTTTTTTTACTATTTCACCTTTTTTGAATATTATTCCAACGCCCTTTCCACCAGCTATTCCAATATCTGCTTCTCTAGCTTCTCCAGGTCCATTAACAACACAACCCATTACTGCAATTTTAATATTCTTATTTATTCCTTCTAATCGTCTTTCAACTTCTTCAGCTATACCTATAAGATTTATTTCTGTTCTTCCACAAGTAGGACATGAAATAAGTTCTATTCCTTCCTTTGTATATTCTAAATCTCTCAATATTTCTTTTGCTACTTTTATTTCTTCAATTGGATCAGATGTTAATGAAACTCTTATAGTACTTCCTATTCCTTCTGCAAGTAATGTTCCTATTCCTATACTTGACTTTATAGTTCCTTTAAATGTAGTGCCTGATTCTGTAACACCTAAGTGTAATGGATAATTACATTTATCACTCATTAATCTATAACTTTCTATCATCATAGGAACATTTGATGATTTAATTGATACTACTATATCATAAAAATTTAAATCTTCTAATATTTTAACATGTCTTAATGCACTTTCAACTAATCCTTTAGCAGTTGGCTTTCCATCTCTTTGTAATATATCTTTTTCTAAAGATCCTGAATTTACTCCTATTCTTATAGGAATTCCATTTTCTTTGGCTTTAGAAACAACAGCTCTTATTCTCTCGTAATCACCTATATTTCCTGGATTTATTCTAAGTTTTGAAACTCCATTCTCAATTGCTTTAAGTGCTAATCTATAATCAAAATGAATATCTGCTACTATTGGAACTGGTGATTTTTCTGTAATTTCTTTAAGTGCTTCACAAGCTTCCATGTCAGGAACAGCACATCTTACCATTTGACATCCAGCACTTACTAATTTATTTATTTGTTCTAGTGTACTTTTTACATCTCTTGTATCAGTATTAGTCATTGATTGTATTATAACAGGATTATTCCCACCTATTTTCAAATCTTTTATATTTACTACTCTAGTTAATTTTCTTTTCATTTTTTATTCTCCTATAAATTTATTGGGAACAGTATATCTTTTACAGTTACTAAAAGCATTAACCCCATAAGAAATGCAAATCCAACAAAATTTAACGCTCCAACAACTTTATCTGGAACCTTTCTTTTTGTTATTAATTCAATTAAAAGAATTACTGTCCATCCACCATCTAGCGCAGGAAGTGGTAATAAATTAAATACTGCAAGATTTACACTGATAAATGCAGTTAAGTTTAATAAATTCCATATACCAGCCTTTGCCGCTGCACCTGATAATTTTATGATAGTAACAGGGCCACCAACATCAGTCTTAAGATTAGCTTCCCCAGTAAATATCATCTTAAGTCCATTAAAAGTTTGATCTACAACAGACACTGTTTTATATAAACCAGCTTTTATGCTTTCTATTATAGTAGGATTTTTTATTTTTTCAAAGTAAAATCCTAACATATCTCTTTTTTCTTCCTTATTATATTCTGGTTTAACTTTTAAATTTAAAAGTTCTCCATTTCTTTCAATCTCTAAATCTAAAGTCTTACCTTTAGATAAAGCTATAGCAAAAGTTACATCATCTGAATAATGAACTTTATCTCCATCAACTTTTATAAATTTATCTCCTGACTGTATACCAGCCTTTGCTGCTGGACTATTTTCTGCAACTTTATCAACTTTTGTAGAAGCATATCCAAAGTTACTAATAATTGTAGTAAATATAACAATAGCCAGTATTAAATTCATTATAGCTCCTGCTAATATAATAGTAATTCTTCTTAAAGGAGATTTTGATGAAAAACTTCTTTCATCTTTAACTTCTTCTTCTTCCCCTAGCATTTTTACATAACCGCCTATAGGTAATAACCCTAAAGAATACTTAGTTTCTTTTCCATTTACAGAAAAAATCTTAGGTCCCATACCTATTGAAAATTCTTCAACCTTAACCCCATTTATTTTGGCAAGGATAAAATGACCAAACTCATGAACTATTATAAGTAATCCAAATGCTATTATAGCATATAGTATATACATTTAATTTCCTCCTAGCTATATTTTTTCCTTACATATTCCTTTACTTTTTTATCTAGAGAAATAACATTTTCTAAAGTTACTTCTCCTTCCCCTTCTTTCTTAAAATACTCCATACAGTGTTCTATTATATCTCCTATTTGAAGATATTTTATTTTTTTATTCAAATACAAGTCTACTGCCTCTTCATTTGCTCCATTTAATATTGTAGGCATTAATTTTCCATGCTTTCCAGCTTGAAAAGCTAATTTTAAACATTTAAATGTATCTATATCAGGCTTTTCAAATGTAAGATTTGCTATTTCATAAAAATTTATTCCATTTGCAATAGATTTTTCTCTACTTGGATAATTAAGCGCATACTGAATAGGAAGCCTCATATCTGCTGATCCTAATTGTGCTATTATACTATTGTCTTTATATTCCACCATTGAATGTATTATGCTTTGTGGATGTACTAAAACTTGTATATTATCATATTCACAATTAAATAACCAATGTGCTTCAATAACTTCAAGTCCTTTATTCATTAGAGTTGATGAGTCTATTGTTATTTTTCTGCCCATACTCCAATTAGGATGATTTAAAGCCTCTTCTAATGATATATTTTTTAAGTCCTCAATCTTTTTACCTCTAAATGGACCTCCTGATGCAGTAAGAATTATTTTTTTTAATTCTTTAATAGAATTTCCTCTAAGACTTTGAAATATTGCACTATGTTCTGAGTCTACTGGTAAAATTTTAACACCATACTTTTTAGCTTCTTTCATAACAAGCTCACCTGCTACAACTAAAGTTTCTTTATTAGCAAGAGCTATATCTTTTTTACTTCTAATAGCATTAATAGTTGGTTCTAAGCCTATCATTCCAACTACTGATGTTACAACTGCATCTATCTCATCTAAGGATGCTATTTTATTTAATCCTTCTATACCTTCAAATACGTTTATAGCTAACTTTTTTTCCTTAACATACTTTTCTATTTCATCTTTTGATTTTTTATCCATCATTCCTACATATTTGGGATTAAATTCATCAATTATATCTTTTACCTTATCTACTGAAGTATTTGCTGTAATTCCAATTAAATTTATATTATTAGATTTTCTAATTACATCTAAAGTTTGTGTTCCTATTGAACCTGTTGCTCCTAATATCGAAATGTTTTTCATATCTTTTCCTCCATATTTAATTTAGCTATTACAAAATATATCTTTTACCATAATACTATATATAGGACCTATTATTATACCTATTATACCAAATACTTTTATTCCTATATAAACAGAAATAAACATTATTAAAGGATGCATATTTAATTTATTACTTAATAATTTCATTTCTAAAAGTTCTCTTAAAATTTGTATTAATATATAAAGGCATATTAATCCAAAAGATATTAGGTAATTTTTTATAATAATATTGTATATTATTATTGGTATAAATACAATTATTGTTCCCACATATGGAAGTAAATCTAATATACCGCATATTATTCCAAGAATTATAGACTCCTTAATTCCTAATATTTTAAATCCTATTATAGTTATAATAGTAGATGTAATTACAAGAACAGATTGAACAACTATTATTTTTTTTATATTTTTTCTGCTATTATCAATTCTTTCTAAAGTATTATTTGGAACAGCTTTAAATATATAATTTATTATCTTTTTTTTGTCTACAAGTATAAAAAAAGTACAAATATTTCCTATAAAATAACTAACTATCCCTTCACCTGTATTTATAGCACCTTTTGTTATAAAATCAGGACTAATTAGTTTTAACGCTTCATTGCTTATATTTACATTTCCAAATACATTTTCCAAAAAATCATTAAATTCTAATATTAAATAATTCATTATATTTATGTTTTCTCTATAAATATCCATTAATAATTCAAATATATTTCTACCTAAGTAATATAAAGTTAATGCTAATGTTAAATTTAATAAAAGCAAACTTAAAAGAGCTGATAATTTATTACTAATTTTAAACTTTAACAATAAATTATATATGGGATTTGACAGTAACAATGTTATGCATATCCATAAAAAAGGAGTAAAATACATTTTTATAAAAAACACAAAAAAAACAATGAAAAATAATAATAAAATAGCTTCTATAACCTTCTTATGTTCTCTTTTTAATTCCATAACCCTCCCCCTTTGTTTTTATTTATATGCAAAAAAAAAAACTCTTAGAATTTAAAAAAGAGAGCTCTAATTTAAATTAGAGCTCTCTTTATATACATACTATAAATGTTAAATAATAAAATACTACAAGTCCTGAAAATAATATGCTATCAAATCTATCTAATATACCTCCATGTCCTGGTATTAAATTACTATAATCTTTTATTCCAACATATCTTTTTATTGAAGATGCAACTAAATCTCCAAATTGACTAAATACTCCACATAAAATACCTATTATAAAATAATTATAAATTGGCATTATATAAATATATTTTGATACAACTATTCCAAATAAACCACAAAATAATGTTGCTCCTATTATCCCTCCAATAGATCCTTCTATTGTTTTTTTAGGGCTAACTTTAGGACATAATTTATGTTTTCCAAAAAACTTTCCTGAATAATAAGCTGCAGTATCAGTCATCCATGAGCCTATAAATATAAGCCAAACAAGGAATTCACCACCATATTTTATATTTACTAAATGTAAAAAACTAAATAAAATTCCAACATACATAAATCCTAGCAATGTTAATGAAACATCTATAAAAGTATATTTTAAATTAACAACAGGAATTATCAAAAGTATAAATGTTGAAAATACAACTAAATATGTTAGATACTGAAAGTTATTATTTAATGCATAAAATAATAAAAGCATTAAATATCCTATTATTGATATAGGATTAAAATCTTTTTTCTTTAAAGCACTATAAAATTCATGCATACCAATTGCAGAAATTATTAAAGTAAATAATTCTAGCCAAATTCCACCTAAAAATACAAATATAATAAACGGAGCAATCATTAAAGCACCAAGATATCTGCTATTTGATTTCACTAGAAAACCTCCTTATTTATTATTTTATTCCACCAAATCTTCTATCTCTATTTTGAAAATCATAAATGGCTCTTCTTAAATCTTCCTCTTTAAAATCAGGCCAGCAAATATCTGAATACCAAAATTCAGAATAAGCACACTGCCAAAGAAGAAAATTGCTTAATCTTTGTTCCCCAGAAGGTCTTATTATAATATCCGGGTCAGGTATATCTTTTGTATATAAATGTTTTTCAAAAATCTCATCATTTATATCTTCTAAATTAATATTCCCATTTAAAACATCTTCTACAATTAATTTTGTAGCTCTTATTATTTCATCTCTTCCACCATAATTTAAAGCTATATTCATAGTTATTCCTGTATTATTTTCCGTCTTTTCAACTGATGATTTTATTTCTTTTTGACATTCTATAGGAAGTTTAGATATATCTCCTAAAACATTTATTTTAACGCCGTTTTTATGTAGCTCATTAATTTCTTGTTTTAAATATTGTATTAATAATTTCATAAGTGCATTTACTTCATCTTTTGGTCTTTTCCAATTCTCAGTTGAAAATGCGTATAAAGTCATATACTTTACCCCAAGTCTATCTGCTTCTTTTAATACTCTACGGATAGTTTCAACACCAGCTTTATGACCCATAGTTCTTGGTAATTTTCTCTTTTTAGCCCATCTTCCATTACCATCCATTATTATAGCAATATGTTCAGGAATATTACCCATATCAATATTTATGTTATTATCTATATTTTCTTTTTCCCCTTTTAAAAAATTAAGCATGAGTTTCCTCCCCACCTTTATTTATGTAAAAAACCTGCTAAAGAGCAGGTTTTTTGTTTAAATTAGATTGACATTATCTCTTTTTCTTTTGCTTCTATTAACTTATCTATTTCCTTAACAAATTTATCAGTAGATTTTTGAATATTATCTTCAGCTTTTTTCATTTCGTCTTCTGTAAGCTCTCCATCTTTCTTAAGAGCCTTTATCTTATCATTTGAATCTCTTCTAATTGATCTTAATGCTATCTTAGCATCTTCTCCAGCTTTTTTTACATTTTTAACTAGATTTTTTCTAGTTTCTTCTGTTAATTCTGGTATTATTAATCTTATAACAGCACCATCATTTGAAGGATTAAGACCTAAATCTGAAGTAAGAATAGCCTTTTCTATATCTTTTAAAAGAGTTGATTCCCAAGGAGTTATTTGAAGAACTCTTGGTTCTGGAGCAGATATGTTAGCTACTTGATTTAAAGGACACATACTTCCATAATATTCAACTTGAATTCTGTCAAGCATTGTAGGATTAGCTCTACCTGCTTTCATTGTTGATAAATCACTTTGTAAAACATTTATTGTTTTTTGCATTTTTTCTTCTAGTGTTTTGAAAATCGCCTTAGTCATAAATATCCTCCTTTTTTTATTTTGAAACTAATGTACCTATTTCTTCACCTGTAATTGCTTTTTGAATATTTCCTGGTTCATCTAAACCAAATACTAATATAGGAATTTCATTATCCATGCATAAAGAAGTCGCTGTTGAATCCATAACTTGTAATCCTTGTTCTAAAACTTCTATATATGATAGTTTATCATATTTTTTAGCATCTGAATACTTATGAGGGTCTTTGTCGTAAACACCATCTACTTTTTTAGCTAGAAGAATTACGTCTGCTTCTATTTCAGCCGCTCTAAGAGCTGCTGTAGTATCAGTTGAGAAATATGGATTTCCTGTTCCAGCTGCAAATATAACAACTCTACCTTTTTCTAAATGTCTCATAGCTCTTCTTCTTATAAAAGGTTCAGCTATTTCTTTCATTTCTATTGCAGTTAATACTCTAGTATCTACTCCAACTTGCTCAAGTGAATCTTGAAGAGCTAAAGCATTTATACAAGTAGCCATCATACCCATATAGTCAGCAGTAGTTCTATCCATACCTTCGCCGCTTCTACCTCTCCAGATGTTTCCGCCTCCAACTACACATCCAACTTCTACTCCTGAATTAACTAATTCTTTTATTTCTAATGCTATTCTTTTCGCTACATTAAAATCTAATCCAAAACCATTAGTTCCAGCAAGAGCCTCACCAGATAATTTTAGTATTACTCTATTATATTTACAATCTGCCATTTAAATCCCTCCAAATATTCATATGTTGATTTTCAAAAAAAGAGAACACAAGGTGTTCTCTTTTGTAGGTCACTATTTACCCATTTGTTTTGCAACTTCTTCAGCAAAGTTTTCTTCTTTCTTTTCGATTCCTTCGCCTCTTTCAAATCTAACAAACTTTGTTATAGTCATTGGAGCACCTGCTTCTTTTGACTTTTCTTCTAATAACTTAGCTATTGTCTTATCTCCATCTTTAACCCATACTTGGTCAACTAAACAAACTTCTTTGAAGTATTTTTGAATTCTTCCCATAACCATTTTTTCAACGATTTTTTCTGGCTTTCCTTCATTTAAAGCTTGAACTCTGTAGATTTCTTTTTCTTTTTCTAATGATTCTTGATCTACTGAATCTCTGTTTAAGAATAGAGGGTTAGCAGCAGCTACTTGCATACATACTTCTTTAGCTACTTCTGAAGCTACTTCTTGATTTCCTTCAGTTGAAACTTCAACTAAAACACCAATTCTTCCGCCACCGTGAATATAGCTTTCGATTGCACCATTTTCTAATGCTAATCTTTCAAATCTTCTTACTGTCATATTTTCTCCAAGCTTAGCAACTAAAGCAGTAAGAGTTTCTTGAACTGTAGCATCTCCCATTTTTTCGTTTAATAATTCTTCTACTGTTGTAGCATTGCTTTCAACTACTAATTTAGCAACATTTTCAGCAAATGCTATGAAATCTTCATTAGCAGCAACGAAATCTGTTTCACAGTTAACTTCTACTATTGAAGCTTTCTTTTTATCTTCAGTTACAAAAGTTTTAACTATACCTTCTGCAGCTATTCTTCCAGCTTTCTTAGCAGCAGCAGCTAATCCTTTTTCTCTTAATACTTCGATAGCTTTTTCTATATCTCCATTAGTTTCTGTTAAAGCTTTTTTGCAGTCCATCATACCTGCACCAGTTTTATCTCTTAATTCTTTAACTGACTTTGCAGTAATCATTATAATTCCTCCTTAAATTTTAAAAGTAACCCTTATCATCTAGGGTAAAAGGTAAATGAAGTTACCCTCACCTACCTTTTATTTAGCATCTATATTATTCAGCTATTTGTTCACCTTGTCTTCCTTCGATTATAGCATCAGCCATTTTAGCTGCGATTAATTTTACAGCTCTTATAGCATCATCATTTCCTGGAATTACGTAATCAACTTCTTCTGGATCACAGTTTGTATCTACGATAGCTACAACTGGAATTCCTAATATTTTAGCTTCTGAAATAGCATTCTTTTCTTTTCTTGGGTCAACTACGAACATAGCTCCGATATTCTTTGAATCTAAATTCTTGATACCGCCAAGGTTCTTTTCAAGCTTTTCCATTTCGCCTTTTAATTTTATAACTTCTTTCTTAGGAAGAACATCAAATGTTCCATCTTCTTGCATTCTTTCTAAATCTTCTAATCTCTTGATTCTAGTTTTGATAGTCTTGAAGTTTGTTAACATTCCACCTAACCATCTGTTGTTTACGAAGTGCATGTTTGATCTTACAGCTTCTTCTTGAATAGCTTCTTGAGCTTGCTTCTTAGTTCCAACAAAAAGTACTTCTTTTCCTTCTTCTGAAACTTCTCTTAAGAAGTTATAAGCTTCTTCTGCCTTTTTAACTGTTTTTTGAAGATCTATAATATAGATTCCATTTCTTTCTGTGAAGATGTAAGGAGCCATTTTAGGGTTCCATCTTCTAGTTTGGTGTCCAAAATGTACACCAGCTTCTAATAATTGTTTCATTGATATAACTGACATATTGTTACCTCCTGGTTTTTTCCTCCACTATCGATATAATTACAATAAACCTTAAATAAAGGCACCTATATCATAATTTCGATAATGTGTGTATTTTTATTACCTTAGATAGTATATCATAAGGTAATTTTTCTATCAACATAAATTTATTTTTTTTTATATTTTTATATAAAATAATACGAGTAACTAAAATTCAATGTTACTCGTATTATTGACTACTTTATCTTTTTTAATTCATCAAGTAATTTATCATTTAATATTCTTATATGAGTTCCCTTCATACCTAATGACCTTGACTCAATTACTCCAGCACTCTCAAACTTTCTTAAAGCATTTACTATAACGCTTCTAGTTATTCCAACTTTATCAGCTATTTTTGATGCTACAAGTAATCCTTCATTTCCACCTAACTCATTAAATATATGTTCTACAGCCTCTAATTCTGAATATGATAATGTTCCTATAGCTAATTGAACTACAGCTTTCTTTCTTGTTTCTTCTGCTAGTTCTTCTTGTTTAGCTCTTAACATTTCCATTCCTACTATCGTTGCGCTATATTCACATAAAACAAGATCATCATCTGTAAATACTTCTCCAAATCTTGCTAGAAGTAATGTGCCTAACCTCTCTCTATTTCCTATAATAGGTACTATAGTTGATAGCTTGTCTGACATAGTGCACATTCCTATTCCATCAAAGACACATTCACCTTTGTTTGGTAAATTAGCTAAAGTTTCTGAAACCTTTAATAACTTTTCATTATAATCATTTGGAAACTTTTTTTCTTCTATAACTTTCTCTTTCATTATTTCACATTCAAAGCTAGTTGCAAAACTATGACCAATAACTTTTCCTCTTTTGCTAACAATATAAACATTACAAGCTAAAACATCACTTAAAAGTTCACATATGTCTTCAAATGCTACTGCTTCAGTTCCTGACTTTTGCAGTATTTTATTTAATTTTCTCGCTTTATTAAGTAGTGATGACATTAAAAATCCTCCTTGATATCTAACTATTTCAGATTCATATTGTCATTTGTTAGAATATTTAAAATTGTTTTAATTTTTTAACAAATCCGTAATACTAATACAGTTTATCACACCAAGTTATCTATTTCAATATCATTCTAATTTTTTTGACAAAGCTTTTATATTATTTTAGTTTAATCTTCTTTAATTTCTTCTTTGTTAATTTTTAGTTCCTCTTTATGTTTGCATTCTGGATTTGAACATTCTATATAATCTCCAGATTTTTTAGAATATTTTTTCACCATATAAGATCCACATTCTGAACATTTTTCTTTGACTGGTTCATTCCAACTTACAAAATCGCAATCCGGATATCTAGAGCATCCAAAAAACTTCTTACCTTTTTTACTTCTCTTTGCTAAAACTTTTCCTCCACATTTTGGACAAGGTGCATCTATTTCTTCTACTATTGGTTTAGCATTTTTACATTCTGGATATCCTGGACAAGCTAAAAACTTTCCATATCTTCCTTTTTTAATAACCATCATTCTTCCGCATTTATCACATTGCACATCACTAACTTCATCTTCTATAACGACCTTTGCCATTTCTTTTTCAGCTTTATCAAGTGATTTTTTAAGTGGTTCAAAAAATTCTCTAACTACAGATTTCCATTTAATTTTTCCTTCTTCTATACTATCTAGATTTTTTTCCATACTAGCAGTAAAGTCCACATCAGCTATTTGTTTAAAATATTCACATATTATATTATTAACTATAAAGCCTAATTCTGTTGGTATTAAATTTTTCTTTTCCCTATTTACATAATCTCTACTTAATAATGTTGAAATTGTAGGAACGTAAGTACTAGGTCTACCAATCCCCTTTTCCTCAAGCAACTTTACAAAAGATGCTTCTGTATATCTTGCAGGTGGTTGAGTAAAATGTTGTTTTCCTTCAATATTTGCTACTGATAACACTTCTCCCTCTTCAAATTCTGGAAGAGATGTATCATCTTCTTCATTTATAGCATATTCATAAATTTTCATGAATCCATCAAAATTTATTGTTGATCCTGTAGCCTTAAACTTGTAATCACCATTTAAAATATCTATAGAATTTGTATTTAAAATACAAGATGCCATTTGAGAGGAAACAAATCTCTTCCAAATTAAAGTATAAAGTTTATATTGTTCAGGTGATAAATTTGCTTTTGCTACCTCAGGAGTTATATCTATATTTGTAGGTCTTATAGCTTCATGAGCATCCTGGATATTTTTCTTTCCTTTATAAACTCTTGTTTCTTCAGGTAAATACTTCTCTCCATAATTATTTAAAATAAAGCTTTTAGCACTTTCTTGCGCTTCTTTTGATATTCTAACAGAATCTGTTCTCATATAAGTTATAAGACCAACTGTTCCGTATCCTTTAACTTCTACACCTTCATATAAAACCTGAGCTACTGACATAGTTTTCTTTGTCATAAAATTCAATTTTTTACTAGCTTCTTGTTGAAGTGTACTTGTAGTAAAAGGTGCTAAAGGATTTTTAAGTTTACTTCCCTTTTTTATTGAAGCAACTAAAAATTCATCTTTATTTAATTCTTCTATTACTTTATTAGAATCCTTTTCATTTTTCAATTCAATTTTCTTATTTTTATAAGTTGAAAGCTTTATTGGGAATTTTTTTCTTCCCTTTTTAAGAAAGCAATCAACCGTCCAATATTCTTCTGCTTTAAACCTTTTGATTTCTTCTTCTCTTTCACAAATTAATTTAAGAGCAGCTGATTGAACTCTTCCAGCACTTAATCCCCATTTTACATTTTTCCATAAAATTGGACTAATTTCATAACCAACTAATCTATCTAATATTCTTCTTGCTTGTTGTGCATCAACTAAATCTTGATTTATTTTTCTTGCATTTTTTATAGAGCTTTTAACTGCTGATTTAGTTATTTCATTAAATACTATTCTGCATTCCTCGGAATCATCTATCTTTAAAAGATTAGCTAAATGCCAAGAGATTGCCTCTCCTTCTCTATCAGGGTCAGTAGCTAAATATATTTTATCTGCTTTCTTTGCAGCCTTCCTTAAAGATTTAAGTAAATCTCCTTTTCCTCTTATTGTAATATATTTAGGTTCAAAATCATCATCTATATCAACACCTAACTTACTTTTAGGTAAATCTCTAACATGCCCCATAGAAGCTTCAACAATATAATTTTTTCCTAAGTATTTTCCTATTGTTTTAGCCTTCGCTGGTGATTCTACTATTACTAATTTTTGGCCCATAATTAACTCCAATTTTTATTGGAGTCTTCACCCCCTTAGATTCAAGTTATTCTTACATAATAATTTCCAGGTAAACTTAATATTTCATTTTTAATTTGCAGTTCAAATAATAAACCATATAAAGTATTTCTGTCAACCTGTGATTTTACAAATATGTCATCAATATGTACAGGTTCATTCTTAATCATGCTTAATATATTGCTAGAATTAGCTATAGTTTTTTCTATCTTCTTTTCTATTTTAAATATAGTATATATATCATCTAAGCAAGTATATATATAAGCACCATCTTTTATTAGAAGATTACATCCTAATCCCCTGTCTGAAAATATATCATGAGGAACAACTAAAATATCTTTTCCTTGATCTAATGCACAACTAGCTGTTATTAATGAACCGCTTTTTTTATTAGCCTCGGTTATAATTACCCCTTTTGCTAATCCACTTATTATTCTGTTCCTTCTTGGGAAATTATATGCATTAGGTTTTGTTCCTGGCAAAAACTCCGATATTATTAAACCGTTTTCTTCTATTCTTTTTAATAATTCTTTATTGCTTAAAGGGTAACATATATCTAGTCCACAACCTAAAACAGCAATAGTTTTTCCATCATTTTTTAAACATTCATCATGAGCTATTTTATCTACCCCAAGTGCTCCTCCACTAACTATACATACCTTGTTTTTAGACAGATCTTTAGCTATTAGTCTAGTTGACATTTCTCCATATGAAGTATTTTTTCTAGCCCCAACTATAGCAACTATTTCTTCATTTAATAAATTTATATTCCCTTTATAAAAAATTATGTAAGGTGGTTCCTTTATATTTTTTAGACTTTCAGGATAATTACTATCATTAAATGAAATAAACCTTATATTAAGCAATTTTAAGTTTTCAATTAGCTTCTCAGTTTTATTTAATTCTTTATATTTATCATAATTTGTAAATTTTTTATTACTAAATGGAATTTCACTTTTTATTTCATCAAAATGAAGAAAAATCATCTTCTCATCTTTATATTTTTTTATAAGTTTAATTTTTTGAAGATTCGTACATTCCATTAACATTAACCATAATATATATTTTTCCATTTGTCTACCTCTCTTTAAATAAACTCACCATTTATATCCTTTCTATAATTTATTGCTTCTATAATATGTTCACTTTTTATTTCTTCTTCTAACTCTATATCTGCAATGGTTTGTGCTACTTTTACTACCTTCCCATACCCTCTAAGTGAAGGAGTATTTATTCTAAAATAATCTTCTAGTATTTTTTTTGCATTTTTATTTATCTTACACAATTCAAATATATCCTTTCCTTGTATATCTGAATTGAATTTATATTTTGTATTTTTTAATCTCTTATTTTGAAGTTCTCTTGATTTAATAACTCGCTCCCTAATTTGTTTACTATTTTCTGATGTTTTTCCTTTATTAAATTCATCTAAATTAATTAAAGGAACATAATTAAATATATCAATTCTATCTTTTAATGGTTTTGATAACCTTTTTTGATATCTTCTAACTTCATACTCGCTGCATTCACACTTATCATTATGTCCTAATATAGACTTTCTACCACAAGGACAAGGATTATAAGAAGCTATAAGTTGGAAGTTGCTTGGCATTTCTATCCTATCACTTAATCTATCTATTCTGATTACTTTTTCTTCTAATGGAATTCTTAAAACTTCTAAAACTTCTCTCTTGAACTCTAAAATTTCATCTAAGTATAAAACACCATTATGAGCTAAAGTAATCTCTCCAGGTTTAACTTCTTTTCCTCCACCAATTAATGCAGTTTTACTTATAGTGTTATGAGGTTGCCTAAATGGTATATTTATACTTTTATATTTATCTATCATTCCAAATATAGAATATATTTTAGCTACCTCTATTTTTTCCTCTTCTGTAAGAGGAGGTAATATAGAGTTTAATGCTTTTGCAAGCATTGTTTTTCCACTTCCTGGATTACCAAATAAAGCTATATTATGTCTTCCAGAAGCTGCAATTTCTAGTGCTCTTTTTGAAGATTGTTGTCCAATTATACAACTAAAATCTAAAAATTTTTCTATTTCTTTTTCTTCCTTATAATCACCATAATCAACTGGCAAAATATCCTCATAATTTATATAATTTATTGCTTCTTTTAAATTCTTAATTAAGTATACTTTACCTTTTCTTACCTCTAAAACTTCATTTAAATTTTCTTCAGGAATTAAAAATTTACTTATGTTATCATCTAATCCTTGAAGTAAAATGGAAATTATTCCCTTACTCCTTTTAAGTTCTCCATTTAAAGATAATTCTCCAATTAACAAATGTTCTTTTAAGTCCTTTTTTGGTAATTGATTAGATTCCATTAATATACCTATAGCTATAGGTAAGTCTAAAAGTGTACCAACCTTTCTCATATCAGCTGGCGCTAAATTTATAACTATTCTACCAAGAGGAAATTCAAATCCAGAATTTATTATAGAAGCTCTAACTCTTTCTTTAGCTTCTCTTACAGCAGCATCAGCAAGACCAACTATAGAAAAACTAGGAATCCCCTTTGATATATCAACTTCAACATTTATAACATAACTATTTATTCCAATATTAGTTGCACTATTTATATTTATTGCCACTTTAATCACCTCATAGATGATTATTAACAACAAAAAAATTTTTAATCAAAATTTTATTTAATAAATCTAATCTAACATGTCAATAATACATAACTGAGGTGTTTTAATATGAAATCTTTTAATAAAAAAATAGGATATTATGGTGAAAATATTGCAAAAGAATATTTAATTAAAAATGGTTATAATATAATTTGCAAAAACTATTCAAATAGATTTGGCGAAATAGATATAATCTGCAAAAAAGATGATATATTATGTTTTGTGGAAGTTAAAAGTAGATATAATAAAAATTATGGAAGTGCTATAGAATCTATAACTTATAAAAAAACTCAAAACATAAAAAAATTAACAAAATATTTTCTATTAAGTAATAATTATAAAAATTTTTTTATAAGATTTGACGTTTTAGAGGTTTATTTTAATACAAAAAACAATAATTATAATATCATTTATACAAAAGATGCTTTTAGATAAAAAAGTAGTAATAGCTTTTGCTATTACTACTTTTTATAGTATATTCCTTAAAAAACTCATTCTATGTATAGGTGTAGCTCCAAATTCCTTTAATGCATCTAAATGTTTCTTAGCTCCATATCCAACATTGCTTTCAAATCCATACTCTGGATATTTTTTCGAAATATCCTTCATTAGATTATCTCTATAAACTTTTGCAATTATAGATGCTGCAGCTATACTAGCACTTTTAGTATCACCTTTTATAACAAATTTATTTTCTATTTCTATACCTTTTATATTGTATCCATCAGATAAAACTATTTCTGGTCTTTCTGAAAGCCCATAAGTTGCATCTAAAAATATTTTGTTATTACAATAAGCTATACCTTTTTCATCAATCTCATCATTAGAACATTCACTAATACAATAAGCTAATGCTTTTTCCTTTATTATTTCTGAAAGTTCTTCTCTTTTATGTTCAGATAATTTTTTAGAATCATTTAAGTAAAGTATAATATCATCTAAAGAATCTAAATCTAAAACTACAGCAGCTGATACAATTGGTCCAGCAAGTGGTCCTCTTCCTACTTCATCTACACCTGCAAGTACTTTCCCTTTAGCAAACCCTCTATCAAAATCATACATTTTTTTTACTCTTATAAATTCATCTTCTAATTTCTTTTTTTCTTTTAATATTTTATTACCTAAACTTTGAACATTTTTTCTTTTATCATTTAATAAAATTTTACTTAAAATATTTATATCATCTGTTTTAAAATTAAGTTCTAAATTATCAAATTCACTTTTTATATCTTTATAACTAAATTCTGATAAATTATCTTTTAAAAGATTCATAAAATTCAAACCTCCTTTATTAAGGTCTTTCTAATGATATCTTTCCTATTTTTCCGCCTCTAAACTCATCTAATAATATAACAGCTATTCTATTATAATCAATTTCGCGCCCCTTCATTATAGCACCTCTTTTTATAGCTATAGCATCTAAAGTCTCCAATGGATTATCGTATATTGTATCTATTTTATATCTTTCCATTAATTCATCTGGATAATACTGTTGTAATCTTTCAACTAATCTATATGCCAAATCTTCAATATCCATAATTTCATCTTTTATAGCTCCTGTAAAAGCAAGATTTAATGCAGTTTCATCATCCTCAAATTTAGGCCATAAAACTCCTGGTGTATCTAACATTTCAACATCCATAGATGTCTTTATCCATCTCTTACTCTTAGTAACACCTGGTCTGTCTCCAGTCTGTGCTATATTATTTCTAGCCATTTTATTTATAAATGTTGACTTTCCAACGTTAGGTATACCTACTACCATAACCCTTGTCATTATTGTTTTTAATCCTTTTTCTCTAAGTCTATCATGTTTTTCTTTTAATAATTCATTAAGAGCAGGCTTTATTTTTTGAAGTCCACTTCCTTTTAAGCAGTTTACCTCTAATACTTTAACATTATCTTTTGTTAAAGATTTCATCCATTCTCTTGTAACTTTAGACTCAGTTAAGTCACTTTTATTTAAAAGTATTAATCTTGGTTTATTTCCAACTAATTTATCTATATCAGGATTAGCAGAACTTTTTGGTATTCTTGCATCTCTAATTTCAATAACTGCATCTACAACTTTTAAATTCTCTTTTATTTCTCTTTGAGTCTTTTTCATATGCCCTGGAAACCAGTTTATTGCCATAAAAAATTCCTCCTTTAATTTATTTATAGAAAAAAAAGAGACTTACTTCTAAGCCTCTTCTTTATGGTTAATTATCTTACTAATAATTCTTTAACCTTAGCAGCCTTACCTACTCTATCTCTTAAGTAGAATAACTTAGCTCTTCTTACTTTACCTCTTCTAGTCACTTCAATTTTTTGAATCATTGGAGCGTTCATTGGGAAAGTTTTTTCAACTCCTGTACCGTAAGCTAATCTTCTTACAGTGAAAGTTTCTCTTAAACCACCGTTTTGCTTCTTAATAACAGTTCCTTCGAATACTTGGATTCTTTCTCTGTTACCTTCTTTTATTAATTGGTGAACTTTTATGTTGTCCCCAACGTTGAAGCTTGGTAAATCATTTCTTATTTGTTCTTGTTCGATTGCTCTTAAAATTTCGTTCATTGTGCATTCCCTCCTAAAATTAATTTGACGTTCATTCCGGAGCTTAAAATCCAGAAGAGGACCGCCCGTACTAGCACAAAGCATATTCTATCATAAAAAATATCTCTTTGCAATAATTTATTTATTAAATATATACCTAAATATAGTTTCTTTATAAAATATGCATACTTATAATAATTTATTTATTATAAGTTTTTAATATTTTTTTATCTTCCTTTGTTAATTCTATTTTATCAAATAAGTCTTTCCTTCTATCTCTTGTAATGATTAAAGATTGTAATCTTCTCCATTTTCTAATATTTTCATGATGTCCTGATAAAAGTACTTCCGGAACTCGTTTTCCTTCAAATTCTTCAGGTCTTGTATATTGAGGATATTCTAATAATCCATTTGAAAAAGATTCATCCATAAAGCTTTCTTCTTTACCTAAAACTCCAGGTTTTAGCCTTAAAACAGAATCAATAACTGGTATAGCAGCCATTTCTCCACCAGTTAATATAAAATCTCCAATAGAAATTTCTAAATCTATGTATTCATATATTCTTTCATCTATTCCTTCATAATGCCCACATAAAAATATTAATTCATCTTCTTTTGCTAATTCTTTTGAAAGGTCATGATTAAATTTCTTTCCTCTAGGTCCTAAAAAAACTACTTTTCCTTTATTTTCTTTTTTACATTCTCTTATAGTATCTATTACAGGCTGAGGTGCCATAACCATACCAGCACCACCACCATAAGGATAATCATCAACTTTTTTATGCTTATTTTTAGTATAATCTCTTATATTTAAAGTTTCTATTTCTATAAGTCCTTTTTCTTGTGCTTTTCCTATAATACTATGGTTAAATATTGAAAACATCTCTGGAAAAAGAGTTAATATACTAATCTTCATCTAACCATTCTCCTACAGGTCTTATAATAATTTTTTCATCTTCTAAATTAATATCTAAAACTATATCTTTAAGTACAGGAATTAATAATTCTTTTGGTTCTCTTATCCAATATACATCATTATTTTTAGTTTCTATAACATCATATATAGGTCCAAGATCATTTCCTTCTGTATCAAATACATGAATTCCTATAAGATCTCTAGCATAAAAAGTATCTTCTGGAAGTTCTGGTTCCATATCTCTTGGTACTTCTATAATTTTATTTTTATATTTTTCTGCATCATCTATGAAGTCTATTCCTTCAATTTTCAATATAACTCTATCTTTTTGAAATTTTACACCTAATATTTTTCTCTCTATTCCATCAATAAAAATAATTTCATATCTTTTAAAGTTATTTACATCTTCAGTAGAAGGTATAACTTTAACCTCACCTTTTAACCCATGAGTATTAACAATCTTCCCTACTTTAAAAAATTCTCTCATATCTTTATCACCTCTTTTTATAATTAAAAATTTTATACTTTATATGATTTTATTATAAAAAAGAGTTAGGCTTCACCTAACTCTTTAAATAATTTCAACTACTACTCTTTTTTCTTCTTTTATTGCTGCAGCCTTTACTACGGTTCTAATAGCTTTCGCTATTCTTCCCTGTTTTCCAATAACTTTGCCCATATCATCTTGTGCAACCCTAAGTTCTAGTATAATTGTTTGTTCACCTTTAATCTCATTTACTGTAACTTCATCTGGATTATCTACAAGGGACTTAGCTATTACTTCTACTAATTCTTTCATAGTGTCCTGCATCTAGTTATATACTAAGTTGCAGAATTCACCTCCTAGTATTACTTGTTTAGGCCTGCTCTTACGAAAAGCTTTTTAACTACATCTGTTGGTTGAGCACCATTTTGTAACCATTTATTAGCTTTTTCTTCGTTTATTTTTATTTCTGCTGGTTCTGAAACTGGATTGTAGTATCCGATCTCTTCGATGAATCTACCATCTCTTGGGCTTCTTGAATCAGCAACAACTACTCTATAGAAAGGTGCTTTTTTAGCTCCCATTCTTCTTAATCTAATTTTTACTGCCATGTTAATTTCACCTCCTTTAAAAAATAATTATATATTAACTCATAAAAGGTAACTTACCTAAGAGACCTTTTTTGGCTCCCTTTTGCAATGATTTCATTTGTTTCATATTCTTTTTCATCATTTCGTATCCTTTAATAAGTTTATTAACTTCTTGAATTGTTGAACCTGCACCCTTTGCAATTCTCTTTTTTCTTGATGAATTATTTATTACAAGGGATGGATTTCTTCTTTCTTTTAATGTCATTGAAAGAATTATTGCTTTAACTTTTTCCATTTGCTTTTGACCTTGATCAAAATCAATACCTTGCAACTCTTTTGAATTTACTCCAGGTATCATTTCCATAAGTTTATTAAGCGGTCCAAGCTTTTTCATTTGCTCCATTGCAGTTAAATAATCTTCAAAATTTAAGCCTTGATTCATCATTTTCTTTGTAAAATCTGCTGCTTCTTCTTCGTCTATTGCAGATTGAGCCTTTTCAATAAGAGATAATACATCTCCCATACCAAGTATTCTTGAGGCCATTCTATCTGGATGAAAAACTTCAAAATCGTTCATCTTTTCACCGACCCCAATGAATTTTATTGGTTTTTCAGTGATAGATCTAATTGAAAGTGCCGCTCCACCTCTAGTATCACCATCAAGTTTAGTTAATATAACCCCTGTTAAGTCAAGGTCATTATTAAACGTTTCTGCAACATTTACAGCATCTTGTCCTGTCATAGAGTCTACTACAAGTAAAATCTCTGAAGGATTAACAGCTGACTTTACATCTTTAAGTTCTTGCATCAAGCTTTCATCTATATGTAATCTACCTGCTGTATCTATAATAACTACGTTATTACCATTATCTTTAGCATGCTTTATACCAGCTTTTGCAATATCAACAGCCTTAACCTTATCTCCCATTGAAAATACAGGTATGTCTATTTGCTTACCTACAACTTCTAATTGCTTTATAGCTGCAGGTCTATATATATCACACGCTACAAGAAGCGGCTTTTTATTATTCTTTCTAAGGTTTAACGCTAATTTACCACACATTGTAGTTTTACCAGCCCCTTGAAGACCTACAAGCATTATAACTGTAGTTCCACTACTTGAATAATTTATTTTACTTTCGCTTCCTCCCATAAGTTCAGTAAGTTCATCGTTAACTATTTTAATAACTTGTTGTCCTGGTGTCAAGCTCTCTAGAACATTACTTCCAACGCACTTTTCACTCACACTTTTAACAAACTTTCTTACTACTTTATAGTTAACATCTGCTTCTAATAAAGCAAGCTTTACTTCCCTCATAGCTTCTTTTATATCTTTTTCATTAAGCTTACCTTTTCCCCTTAATTTTTTAAAGGTATTTTGAAGCTTTTCTGATAATCCCTCAAAAGCCATACTAAACCTCCTAATATTATAAATCTTCTAGCTCTTTCTTAAGCATATCATATTCTTTATCAGAAATAGAATACTTTTCTTTAAAGTTTTTAAGAAGTTTTATAATTTTTTCTTCTCGATTTATACTCTTTTGAAGTAAGTTCAATTTGTTTTCATAGGTTAAAAGTTGCTTATAGCACCTTTTAATTAGATCATGGATTGCTTGACGACTTGTGTTGTTTAATTCAGCAATTTCAGCTAAGGATAAGTCATCATCAAAATATAATTCCATAATATTTCTTTGTTTTTCAGTTAATAATGGTTTATAAAAATCCATTAATAATGAAATCTCAACCCTATCTTCCATCATAATAATCACCTTACCACAAAAGAGATGATACCAAATAAATTTATAGGTGTCAAGTATTTTTACTTAACACCTGTAAAAAATTTTATTATTTTTTAAAATAGTGCTTCTGCAAAGCTTTTAGCATCAAATTTCTGAAGATCATCTATACCTTCTCCAACTCCTATATATTTAACTGGAATATTAAGAGTTTGTTTTATAGATATAACAACACCACCTTTAGCTGTACCATCTAATTTAGTTAATATGATACCATCTATAGGGCAAGCTTCCATAAACTGCTTAGCTTGTATAACAGCATTTTGACCTGTTGTTCCATCTAACACTAATAATGTTTGTTTTTTAGCTTCACTGTATTCTCTATCAATTATTCTGTTTATTTTTGAAAGTTCATTCATGAGATTCTTTTTATTATGTAATCTACCTGCTGTATCACATATTAAAAGATCAACATTTCTAGCCTTTGCTGCTTGAACTGCATCAAAAACAACAGCTGCTGGATCTGAACCCTCACTTTGTTTAACTATATCAACAGAGGCTCTTTCACTCCAAACTTCTAATTGATCTATTGCAGCAGCTCTAAATGTATCTGCTGCTGCTAATAATACTTTTTTACCTTCTGCTTTATTTTTAGCTGCAAGCTTTCCTATTGATGTTGTCTTACCAACACCATTTACACCTATAACTAATAATACTTCTTTTTCATTTGAATCATTTGATTCTTCATCTTCACTTCCTTCAAGTAACATATCTGTTATTACTTCTTTTAAAGCTGGTTTTACCATTTGAGGATCATTTATTTTTTCTTTTCTTATTTTCACTTTTAATCTATCTATAATTTCTATAGTTGTGTCCATACCTATATCTGATATTATTAAAATTTCTTCTAATTCTTCATATAAGTCATCATCTATAGTTACAGCTAAATTTAAAGCCTCATTTATTTTATCTTGTAACCCATCTCTAGTTTTTGTTAATCCAGTTTTTAGTTTATCAAATAATTTTCCAAACATTATCTTACCTCCATAATAACTATTTATTTAAATCAACTGATAGTACCTTTGATATTCCTTTTTCCTCCATAGTAACACCATACATTATATCACTTACTTCCATAGTTCCTTTTCTGTGTGTTATTACTATAAATTGTATTCCTTTTTCTGAAAATCTTTTTAAGAATTCTGAATATCTATAGACATTTGCATCATCTAAGGCAGCTTCTATTTCATCTAATATGCAAAATGGAGTAGGTTTCATTTTAAGTATACCAAACAATAATGCTATTGCAGATAAAACCTTCTCTCCTCCTGACATTAAATTTATATTTTGAAGCTTTTTCCCAGGTGGCATAACGTTTATATCTATATTAGCTGTAAGCTCATCACCTTCCCCTAATATAAGTTCAGCATTTCCACCTTTAAACAATTCTTTAAAAGTTTCATTAAAATTTTTATTTAATATTTTAAAATTTTCTTTGAATAAAATTCTCATTTTTTCTGTCATTTCTTCAATAACTGAAAGCAATTCATTTTTTGACTTTTCTAAATCTTCTTCTTGAGATGACATAAACTCATATTTCTCGCTAACTTCTTCATATTCAGATATAGCACCAAGATTTACAATACCAAGAGCTGATATTTTTCTCTTTATAGAACTTATAAAATCTTTAAAACTCCTTAAATCTTCTATAGGTTTAGCTATTTCTTTTGCCTCTTCATATGTTAAATTCATTTCTTCATTAAGCTTTTTATAATGATTTTCAATTTCCATTTCACTTTTAGCTTTAAGTATTTCTCTTTTATTAAGTTCGCCTTCTTCTTTAGTTAAAACATCTCTTATTTCACTTATTAAGCTATCTATTTTACTAAATTCTTCTTTAAGCATACCTCTTTTCAAATCGTTTTTCTTAAAAATTTCTTCAAGGTTTTCAATTCTTTCATTATTTTTATTTATTAATTCTATATTATAGTGAATTTTTTCTTTACTAATTGAAATACTTGAAGTAGCTTCTGAATTTTCCTCGTTAATCTTTTCAATTTTCAAATTAATTTCTTTAAGATCAGAATCTTTTCTTATTATTTCAGCACTTTTTGTTGAAATAAGCTCATTTATCGATGCAATACTTATCTTTACTTCTGTAAGTTTATTATTAAGATTATTTAAATATAATTTTTTATTATTTAATGTTTCTTCTAATTCTAATTCTTTTTGTTTATTAAATTCATTTTCACTTGCTAAGCTTAATATACTACTACTTAATTCTTCAAGCTTAAGTTTTAAATCACTCAAATCTATTTCTATTAAATCTTTCTCATCTTTTGCTTTTAAATTATTCTCTTTTAGATTTTTAATCTGATTTTCTAAATTCATAAGTTCGTTTTTGTTTGTTGCAAGCTCTATTTTTATAGCATGCATACTATCTGTTAAATTTAAAACCTCTTCATCTATATCTTTTCTCTTTTTAGTGATTTCCTTTATATAATCTGAAGTTTCATCTAATTTTAATTTAGTTTCTTTTATTTTTTCTTGTATTTCTTCTATTTCTCTTTTTCTACTTAATATGTTAGTAGTTTTTCCCTTTATACTACCACCTGTCAATGCTCCACCAGCATTTAGTATTTCTCCTTCTAAAGTAACAATTCTATATTTATAATTTATTATTTTAGCAATTTTGAAAGCACTATCCATATCTTTAGCTATTATTGTTCTACCAAGAGAATAGTTAATTACTTTTGTATATTTATGATTAAAATGAACTATATCTGATGCAATACCTAAATATCCATCTATATTTTTAACTTTGTCATTAACCTCTAACTTGCTACCATTTATTATGTTAAGTGGTAAAAATGTTATTCTACCTAATTTATTATTTTTCAAATAATTTATAAGATCTTTAGCTATATTTTCTGTCTCTGTAATAACATTAGATATAGAAGATCCAAGTGCTGTTTCTATAGAAGTTTCATATCCTTTAGGAACAGTAAATACCTCACCTAACACCTTTATACCTTCAGTATGAGGAGTTAATTTCCTATCTACTCTATCCATAAGGTTCTTTAATGATCTATTATAGCCTTCATATCCATTTTCCAAGTCTTCAAGCATAGATTTATTTGCTTCATATTTACTTAATGAAATACTTAAAAACTTTGATTCTTTTTCTTTATTTGCTATTAAACTATTTATCTTTAATAAATTATTTTTATTTTCTACTAATTTATTATTTAGTATTTCATATTCTTTTTCTTGTGCTTCAATTTTTAATGTTAATCCATTAATTGTTGATCTATTAATGCCTAAGCTATTATCTATACTTTTAACTTCTTCATCAATTTTATACTTTCTCTCTTCTTTAGATTTTATTTCACCTTTTATTTCAGTTATTTTATTATTTATTGAAGAATTATTTTTAATTAAATCTAATTCACTCTTTTTTAAATTATTAATTTCTAATTCTATATCTTTTACTTTTGAAGATATAGATTTAATATCATCTTCTAATTTTTCAATCTCTAATGATTTTATTTTTTCTTCTTCTTTTCTTTCTAAAAGTTCTTTTTTTAGAAATTCTTTTTCTTTATTTATATCTAAAATCTTACTGTTTAATCCATATTTCTCAAACTTATTTTTTTCAATAGTTTTATTTAGATTATTAATTCTTTCATTATGTAATTCAATATCACTATTTGCCTTTGTTATATCTTCTTTTTTTCTAAAATACTCTAACTTTTCTTCAGTGCTTTTTCTTTCTAATTTTTCTAAACTTTGTTCTATATCTTTTAATTTTTGCTTTTTTAAATTTAGATCTTCTCTTTTTACATTTAATTCATTTTTCTTATCATCTAATTCTTTATTAAATCCTTTAATTTCTTTTTCAATAATTTTAATATTATTTACTATTAAAGAAACCTCTTTTTCTTTTAAATCATTTGATAAGTCTTTAAACTTTAATGCCTTTTCTCTCTCTATTCTTAAAGGCTCTAATCGCTCTTCATATGTAGAAATTATATCTCTTATTCTAATTAAATTTTCTTCTGTATTTGAAAGCTTTTTTTCAGCTTCATTTTTTCTAAATTTATATTTAACAATTCCAGATGCTTCTTCTAATAAATTTCTTCTATCTTCTGGTCTACCACTTAAAATAGCTTCTATTTTACCTTGTCCTATAAGAGAATACCCTTCTTTTCCTATACCAGTATCCATAAATAAACTATTTATATCTTTTAATCTACATTTACTATTATTTAATAAATATTCTGTTTCACCTGATCTAAATATTCTTCTAGTTACAGTTACTTCATTATAATCAATTGGTAAAACCTCATTTGAATTATCTAAAGTAAGAGAAACTTGTGCAAGTCCAACAGGTTTTCTATATTGTGTTCCAGAGAAAATTACATCTTCCATCTTTCCGCCTCTTAAAGTTTTTACACTTTGCTCACCAAGAACCCATCTAACAGCATCAGATATGTTACTTTTTCCACTACCATTTGGACCTACTATTGCTGTAACTCCCTCTTTAAACTTCAACTCTGTTTTATCAGCAAAGGATTTAAATCCTCTTAACTCTAAAGATTTTAAAAACACAAATTCCACTCCTTTATATAAATATTGGTATCAAGGATATTAAAAATACCAAAACTAAAAAAACTGCAAGAGCAATTTGCATTTTTTCTCTAGTTTTTTTTCTCATTATATCACCTCTATATTTAATTATATTTAAACAAAACGAGAGCAAAACCCTCGTTTTATTTAAATTTCTATATTTTTTCTACTATATTTCTAATTAATACTTTTCCCTTTTCAACATCATCAGTTATCTTAACAGTAATATTATAACCATCTTCTTTTAGCTTGTTGAAATAATATTTCTTATTAGCATATAACTTACTAACATCTCTATTATTAATTAAAATTTCCAAATTATCACTTATAATTTCTTGTTTTATTTTATCTATAAGAAGGCTACTTTCTACAAGCTCTCTAAATGCAGGATGAAAAGGACCATCTATAATATCTCCACCTTCATTTATAGTATCTGTAGGCTGAAGTCCTATTCTTATAACATTTATTCCTTCTTTTTTATACATAAAATATATTTGTTTACTAACATCTACTGCTAAATCCAATGTATAAGGAGTATATTCTCCTCTATTATACATAATTTCCATAGGAGTATCTTTAATAACTAAAGATGGATATATTCTTACTATTTCAGGTTTTAATTGTATTGATAATTTAGCACTATTTATATCTTTTTCTTTATTTGATTTAGGTAATCCTGGCATTAACTGATGTCCTAATACTATTCCATACTTTTTTATTAGCTTAGATGCATTAATTACATCTTCTACCGTATGTCCCCTACCAGCTGCAGTTAATACTTCATCATTTAAAGATTGTACTCCTAATTCTATTATATCAACATCATATTCTTTTAAATAAGTTAATATATAATCATTTATATAATCTGGTCTAGTTGACATTCTTATTTTATCTACTATTCCTAAATCTTTATATCTTTTAGCAACAGATAATAACTCTCTTTGCTTTTCTTCCTTTATAGCTGTAAAAGTACCACCAAAGAAAGATACTTCGATAGTTGCATCTTTATTTTTTATAGTACGATAATATTCTTCTATAATTTCCTTAACTTTTGTTCCATCAACCTTATCTCTTACACCTGTTATCCTATCTTGATTACAAAACACACAATTATGAGGACAACCTTCATGAGGAACAAAAATAGGTATAATATAATAATTTTTACTCATTTATTACCCCCATTTTTTCTAAGGCTTGTTTTGCAGAAGCTTGTTCTGCCTCCTTTTTAGAATATCCTTCACCTTCTCCCATACACTCATCATTTATTAAAACTCTAGTGTAAAATTTTCTTCTATGTGGAGGACCTTCAAATTTAACTAAATCATATTTTATTTGAACCTCACCATTTTTTTGTAAATGTTCTTGTAATTTAGTTTTAAAATCTAATATTATTTCATTATTTATAGCTTTATCTATTATATCTTTAAATTTATTCAAAATAAATGCTCTTGTAAATTCTAATCCTTTATCTAAATAAATAGCTGCTAAGACAGCTTCAACAGCATCCGCTTGTATTGAAGTTCTTTGTCTTCCTCCTGTAAGTTCTTCTCCCTTACTCATTCTTATGTAATTACCTAAATTTAATCCTTTTGCTACTTCAAAAAGAGAATTTTCACAAACAATTAAACTTCTGATTTTTGTAAGCTCCCCTTCAGATTTTTCAGTATAATTCTTAAATAAATATTCTGTTATACATAATTGAAGAACCGAATCTCCTAAAAATTCTAATCTTTCATTATATTCTGTATCCTTATACTGGTTAGCAAATGAACTATGTGTTAATGCTTTTTTCAAATAACTTAGGTTAGTGAATTTTACTCCAAGAGTTTCTTCGAACTCTTTTACCTTTAATTTATTCATATATCCTCACTCCTCTAAGTTTATTCTTCAGTTTGCTCTTTAAACAAATTCAAGAATAAACTACATTAATTCTTTTATTATATTTTTAAATATAAAATCCCGCAATAAAGGCGGGATTTTACTATTCTTCAACATGATTTTTAACGTATTCTACAACATCTCCAACAGTTTTGAATCCCTCAACATCTTCATCTGGAATTTCCATATCTAATTCATCTTCTAATGCCATTATTAACTCAACTATATCTAATGAATCTGCATTAAGGTCATCAATAAATGATGAATCCATTGTTATTTCATCTTTATCTATGCTTAATTTTTCTGATACTATCTCTTGAATCTTTTCAAACATATTATCACCTCCTGAATCCTTCCCTTAGATAATATTATATATTAAATATACAGTCAATATTCTAATAAAATAATTTTTATTTTATTTCTTCTTTTATTTTCTCTATTACGTTACCTTTATAAAAAATTGTAGTCTGTTTTATTGCATTTTTAAAAGCTTTTCCATCAGAACTTCCGTGAGCTTTTATACAAATTCCATCTACTCCTAAGAAAGGAGCTCCACCAACTTCTTTATAATCAAATTTAATCATAAGCTTCTTAAAAACTGGTTTAAGAAGAGCTGCTCCAATTTTAGGCATAAAAGATGCTTCCATTATAGTATCCTTTATTATACCAAGTAAATTCATTGCAGCACCTTCATATAATTTAAGAGCAGTGTTTCCTATAAATCCATCACAAACTAAAACATCAACTTCTCCAGTTGGTATATCTCTTGGTTCAACATTACCTACAAAATTTAATGATTCATTGCTTAAAAGTTTATAAGTTTCCTTTGTAAGTTCATTACCTTTTTCAGCTTCTTCACCAATATTTATAAGACCAACAGTTGGATCTTTTTTATTAAATACATTTTCATAATATATTTTACCCATTTTAGCAAACTGAACAAGATAATTAGGTTTACAATCCACATTTGCACCTGCATCAACTATCATAAACTTACCTCTTCTGCCTGGCATTATAGGAGCTAAAGCTGGTCTTTCAACTCCTTTTATTCTACCAACAATCAAAGTACATCCTGCTAAAAATGCGCCAGTACTTCCCCCTGAGATAACAGCTTCACATTTACCTTCTTTCACTAAGTTTAATGCTTTTACTATACTAGAATCTTTTTTTCTTCTAAGTGCCATAACCGGATGTTCATTTGTAGATATTATTTCAGTAGCATTAACTACTTTAACTCTATTTTTATCATAAGAATATTTATTTAATTCTTCATTTATTTTCTCTTCAGGACCTGTTATATATACTTCTATATCATTATATTCCCTCAAAGCATCTATAATACCTTCTACAACAGCTTTAGGTGCATTATCTCCACCCATTCCATCTATTGCTATTCTCAATTAACTCACCCCTTTTTGTATATATTTTTCTATATATAAAGAAAAGAAAGTCATAAGACTTTCTTTTATTCTTCTGAAGCTGCTACTTCTTTACCTTTGTAGTATCCACAGCTCTTACAAACTCTGTGAGCTAATTTCATTTCATGACATTGTGGGCATTCAACTATTCCTGGTAAGCTCGCTTTGAAAGTTTGAGCTCTTCTTGAATCTCTCTTTGCTCTATATGTTTTTCTTGCTGGACATCCCATTGATTACACCTCCTTATTTTCAAGCAGTGCCTTAAGACCTGCTAATCTAACATCAATATCATCATTGTCACAAGTACAATTTTCAATGTTAAGATTTTTACCACATTTGTGGCAAAGGCCTTTGCATTCATTACTGCAAAGCTTTTTAATTGGTAAGGTTGAAATTATTTCTCTTTCAACAAAATCTGTGATGTCTAATTCATCACCCTTTACAAATATTACATCATTATCTAATGAATCGTCAACATTTGTAAACCTTTCTTCTATTTCAAAATCTATTGGATAGATGAAGGTATCTAAACACCTTGAACAACAAAGCTTAAGCTCTGTTTTTACATGTAGTCTAACTACAATCTCTTTCTCCTTTGAATATATAGTTCCATTAACTAAAACTTTAGATACTGGTTCAACTACTTCTCCTTCAAAGTGAAATTTTTTCATATCAAAATCATAAGAAAAATTCTTTTCTCTTTCTTTTCTTGAAAAAAGACTAGAAAATTGTAATTTCATAAATTTCATGCTCTGGATAAAAATCCTCATGTCCACTAAGACACATTATATCACTAAACTAGCGACATAGCTCGAGCGAAAGCTCTTTTTCACCCCTTAGCTTAAAATATTTACTGAACAAACACAATTTATTATATAAAGGGTGACATAAAAAGTCAAGATTTTTTATTAATATTAACTATTTTATTAACTCTAATGTATCTTTAGCTATCATTAATTCCTCATTTGTTGGTACAACATATATCTTAACTTTGCTACCATCTTTTGATATTTCTTTAAGTTCTCCAAACACTTTGTTCTTTTCAGTGTCTAATTCAATTCCTAAGAATTCTAATCCCTTAACTATATCTTCTCTAGTTTCTATTGAGTTTTCTCCAACTCCTGCAGTAAATACTACTACATCTACTCCACCCATAATAGCAGCATATGCACCAATTTGCTTTCTAACGCTATAACTAAATATATCTAATGCAAGTTGCGCTCTGCTGTTATTTTCATTATAAGCAGCATTTTTTACATCTCTAAAGTCTGAACTTACTTCTGAAATTCCTAAAATACCTGATTTTTTATTTAATATATCATTTATTTCTTGTGATGAATATCCTAGTTCTGACATTAAGAAAGTTTCTATTGAAGGATCTATGCTTCCTGATCTTGTTCCCATAACTATTCCGTCAAGTGGTGTAAATCCCATTGATGTATCTATTGATTTTCCATCTTTAATTGCTGTAATTGATGCACCATTTCCTAAGTGACAAGTTATTATTTTTAAATCTTTTATATCTTTTCCCATAGTTTCTGCAACTTTTTGTGATACATACTTATGTGATGTTCCGTGGAATCCATATCTTCTTACGCCATTATTTTTGTAATATTCATATGGTATAGCATAAATATATGCTTCTTCAGGCATTGTTTGATGGAATGCAGTATCAAATACTACAGCCATAGGTGTATTTGGCATTAAAGCCTTACAAGCCTCTATACCTATTATGTTAGGTGGGTTATGAAGTGGTGCAAGTTTTACACAATCTTCTAAACATTTCATAACTTCTTCATCAACTAACACTGATTTTGAATATTTTTCTCCACCATGTACTACTCTATGTCCAACAGCTGCTATTTCATCCATTGATTTTATAACGCCATGTTTTTCATCAACTAATGCTTGTAAAACTAATTTTATAGCATCTTTATGATCTTTCATTTCTTGTTCTATTATATATTTATCTCTACCTTCAACTTTTTGAGTTAAAATTGAACCATTTATTCCTATTCTTTCAACTAATCCTTGAGCTAATGCTACTTCATTAGTCATGTCTATTAATTGATACTTTAATGATGAACTTCCACAGTTTATTACTAATATTTTCATCTTGAGATCCCCCTTAAAAATTTATCAACGTCTAATTTCTACTACTAATTGCTATTACTATTTTGAAGCTTGTGCTTGAACTGCTGTTAAAGCAACAACATTAACTATATCTTCTGAACTACATCCTCTTGATAAATCATTAATAGGTTTTGCAAAACCTTGACATACAGGTCCTATAGCTTCTGCATTAGCAAATCTTTGAACTAATTTATATCCTATATTTCCAGCTTGTAAATCTGGGAATACTAATACATTTGCATTTCCTGCAACTTTACTGTTTGGAGCTTTTTGATTTGCAACCTTTTGAACTATTGCTGCATCTAATTGTAATTCTCCATCTATTTGTAAATCTGGTCTTAATTCTTTAGCTTTTTCTGTTGCTGTTCTAACTTTATCAACTAATTCATGATCTGCACTACCCATAGTTGAGAATGAAAGCATTGCAACCTTTGGTTCCATTTTACAAAGATTCTTAGCTGTTTCTGCTGTTGCAATTGCTATAGCAGCTAATTGATCTGAATTAGGATTTGGGTTAACAGCACAATCAGAGAATAAAAGCATACCTTGCTCTCCATATTTTGATCCTGGTACAAGCATTATAAAGAAACTTGATACTACTGATACTCCTGGTGCAGTTTTTATTATTTGAAGACCTGGTCTTAAAAGATCTCCTGTTGTATGAACAGCACCTGAAACCATTCCATCAGCATCATCTAGTTTTACCATCATTGTAGCAAAATAAAGAGGATCTCTAACTATTCTTTCAGCTTTTTCCATTGTCATACCTTTATTTTTTCTTAACTCATAAAAAGCTTCTATATATTCATTAAGCTTAGGTGATGTCTCTGGATCTATTATATCTACTCCTTCAAGATTAACACCTTGCTCTTTACCAGATTGTAATACTCTTTCTTTATTACCTATTAAAACCGGTATAGCTATTCCTTCATCAAATATTTTTCTAGCAGCAACTACCGTTCTAGCCTCGTCGCCTTCTGGANGCTTCTATATATTCATTAAGCTTAGGTGATGTCTCTGGATCTATTATATCTACTCCTTCAAGATTAACACCTTGCTCTTTACCAGATTGTAATACTCTTTCTTTATTACCTATTAAAACCGGTATAGCTATTCCTTCATCAAATATTTTTCTAGCAGCAACTACCGTTCTAGCCTCGTCGCCTTCTGGAAGGACTATCTTTTTTTTATCAGACTTTGCAGCCTCCCATATTTTGTTCATAAGTTCCATGTTCATTTCTCCTTTCAAAGATCCGTGTATATCTTCACATATTAATATACTCCTAATTGATGCAAATTTTCAACCTTTAAAGGACATTTTTTTGCCGTTTCATTGAATTCATTAGATTTGAAATACTGCAAATTTTCTGAATATTTATCCTCTCCCCTTTAAAAGTGCCACTTTAAAAATTATATGATATACTATGAGTATTATTTTAGTATTAAAGGAGGATTTTATATGAATTTAACAGGTATTATAACTGAATATAATCCCTTCCATTTAGGTCATAAATACCATCTTGAAAATGCAATAAAAGATACAAATTCTGATGGTATAGTTTGTGTAATGAGTGGAGATTTTATGCAAAGAGGAACACCTGCTATTATAGATAAATATACACGAGCTAAAATTGCTGTTTTAAACGGTGTAGATTTAGTTTTAGAATTACCACTTGTATATTCATTATCTTCTGCAGAAAATTTTGCTTTTGGTGGAGTCAAACTTTTAAACAGTTTAAATTGTATAAATAATATATATTTCGGAAGTGAAAGTGGAAATTTAAATAATCTTTTTAAAATAGCACATTCTTTAGCTTTTGAATCTACTAAATATAAAGAAAATTTAAAAGATAATATAAAAAAAGGTATACCTTTTCATACAGCAAGAACAAATTCTCTAAATTCTATTTTGCCAAATGACAATGTATATGAAATTTTATCAAACTCAAATAATATATTAGCAATAGAATATATAAAATCTATTATAAAATTAGATAGCAAAATAAAGCCCTTTACACTTAAACGTGAAGGTAATAACTATAATGACTTAAATTTGAGCAAAACATTTTCTTCAGCTACTTCTATAAGAAAATGTTTAAAAGAAAATATGAATTTAAATATTTTAAAAAATTCTATACCTTTAGAAACATATAAAGAATTAGAAAACTTATTTAATAAAAATTATAATTTTGTATTTGAAAATGATATGTTTGAATTTTTAAAATATAAAATCTTAACTAATGATTCTAAATTAAAAAACATAAATGATTTATCTGAAGGATTAGATAATAAAATAAAAAAAGAAATAATTAATTCTAAATGTATAAATGAGCTTATACTAAATATTAAAAGTAAAAGATATACTTATACAAGAATAAATAGAATTCTTACAAGTTTCTTCATAGGACTTGAGCAATATGATTTAACTAACATTAAAAATTATGATTTTAAATTTATAAGACCTCTTGCTCTTAATTCTACTGGTATGAAAATATTAAAAGAAATTAAGTCTAAATCTAATTTAAAAATATTAAATAAAATTCCAAAACATATAGATGATGATATTTTAAAAATAAACTTGCTTGGTACAAAAGCTTATTCAATTTTAAATAAATCAATATCTCCTATTGAAGATTATTTAAAAACCCCTTATATACATAAGTAAAGTTTGCTATATTATGTGCATATAAATATTATTGATGGGAGTGATTTCGTGAATAATATTTATATTTTTATTTTATGTTTCTTTATATTTATTTTTATAGTTTTATTATTTAAGTTTTGTAATATTGATAAAAACAATATTTTTTGTTTTTTTATAACTGTTTTAATAATATTATTTGTAAGTAATATTGAAGCATCTATTAATGCAGCATTAGATGGATTAAGACTTTGCTTTAAAGCTATAATTCCTACTATATTTTCATTTTCTCTTATATGCAATTTACTTATATGCTATGATGGAATATCAACATATTCTAAATTAATAGGTCCTCTTATATGCAAACCATTAAAATTACCATCAAATTGTTCTTTTCCTTTAGTTGGTAGTATTTTATGTGGTTATCCATTAGGAGCTAAATTTAGTAGCAATTTATATGAAAATGGTGATATTGAAAAAAAAGATTATATAAGGCTTATAAATATAGCATCAAATACAGGACCTATATTTTTAATAGGGTCTGTTGGTGCTTCATTACTTGGAGATCCAAAATACGGCTACTTTTTACTTATAAGTAATTATTTATCTATATTTTTCATTGCAATAATAACAATGAAAAAGTCCTCTATGCATCAATTTAATGCGCAGAAGACTTCTTTTAAAGAAATAAGTTTTAGTGTTGCATTAGATAAATCTATTAAAGATGCATTAAATACAACATTATCTGTATGCTCGTACGTTGTAGCATTTTCTGTAATTATATCTATATTAAAAAATATAAACTTCATAAAAGACATATTTTTTAATATAGAAAATTTATTCAATATACCAAGAAATATGTTGTACGGAACATTTCTAGGTAGTATTGAACTAACAAATGGTTGTAGCATAATTTCATCTAGTTCCATGTCAATACACTTTAAATTAGCTATAATAAGCTTTTTAGCTTCATTCTCGGGCATATCTATAATAGCTCAAACATTTTCCTTTATAGGAAAACATAATGTATCTTTTTTTAGATATGTATTTTTAAAATTAATACAAGGAATTTTTAGCTTTATTTTTACTTTTTTATTGTCAAATATAGTATTTAAATCAATAGAAACATATTCATCTAATAATTTTTTTGTTTCTAATTACTTACTTAATTACTTATTGCCAATATTAATATTTTTAATTATTATTTTTATTATTCAATACATTGCTAAAAATAATTCAAAAAAGCTAAAAAACTAATCCATAGATCTTAATTCTTTTATATTTTCTTTTACAATGGAGCATGCTTTTGTAAGGTTTTCATCAATTTCCCTAGCTGTATCCTCAAAGCTTACTTGAAGCGATTTTATAAGCTCCATTTTTTTATTTTCCATTTGTTCATCTAAATCAGTTAATATTTCATCTGCATAATCTCTAGCACTTACTCTTAAGTTTTTAGATTCTCTTTTTGCAGTTGCTAATATTTCTTGAGCTCTTATTTTAGCTTCTTTAACAATATCATGATTTTCAATATTTTGTCTCATAAGAATCATAGTTTCTTCTTTAACTGAATCATATTCTCTTTTAGCCTCAGCTAAAATTCTTTCTCTTTCATTCATAACCCATTGAGCTTTTTTAAATTGATCAGGTAAACAATTTATAATATCATCAATAGTTTCCATAAACTCTTTTTTATCTACCATAACTTTACCGCTCATAGGAACCTTTGGCGCTCTTTCTATAGTATCTAATAAATATTCTAAATATTCTAAAACGTTAGCTTCTTGTTTATCCATATATACCCCCTACTTATTATTTTTTATTTTCTTTAGTATATACTCTTTAATATTTTCAGGAACTAAATTATCTATATTACCATTAAACTTACCAATTTGCTTAACTGCTGATGAACTTATAAATGAGTTGTTAGGAGATGATATCATAAAAACAGTCTCAACATCAGAATCTAAATTTTTATTAATAAGGGCCATCTGTGCTTCATAATCAAAATCAACATTATTTCTTAGCCCCTTTATTATAAGATTACTATTTCTCTTTTTTAATAAATCAATAAGAAGTCCTTCAAAACTTATAACTTCAACATTTTTAATATGAGAAGTTGCATGTTTTATAAGTTCAACTCTTTCTTCTATATTAAATAAACCTTTTTTATCTATATTTATAAGAACAGCAACAACTATCTTATCAAAAATTTTAGCGCCTCTTTCTATAATATCTAAATGTCCATTAGTTATAGGATCAAAACTTCCAGGATATATAGCTTCTTTCATTAATCCTCTTCTCCTTCTATTTCATAGAAGCAAACTGTTGTATTTCCATATTTTTTACTTTTTAAAAGCTTAATATCTTCATATCCTTCATATATTTCTTCTATACTATCTATTTTCGTTACAATTATTCCATCATTAAGCAATAAATTATTTTCTTTTATAATTTTTATAGCTTCTGGAATCATTTCTTTACAATATGGTGGGTCTATAAAGATTAAATCAAATCTTTTACCTTTTCTTGCAAGACTTCTTAATCCATCATAAGCATCTATATTCATCGGGAAACAAAAATCATTGAATTTAAGATTTTCAACATTTTTCTTAAGTAAAGGAAATGTTGTCTTGCTTTTGTCAAATAAATAACATTCCTTTGCTCCCCTACTTGCAGCTTCTAATCCTAAACTACCAGTTCCAGCAAATACATCTATAACGCTAGCATCAGGTATGTATCCTTGAATCATACTAAACATAGCCTCTTTTACTCTATCTAGAGTCGGTCTTGTTTCATATGTTGGTGGTGATAATAATTTACGTCCTCTTGCCTTTCCAGCTATTATTCTCACTCTTTTGTCCTCCTTAAGTAGTTATATATATTTCATTCTATCATAATCAACTTTTTTATACAATTTATAATTAATTAAAGCAAATATACTTACTGCTTTTTTCCAAATTATTCTCTATTTCTTTTATTAATTTTAAATTTTCTTTTGTTTCATTAAATAATATATTATTTGCTTCTTCTCTTGCTTTAATAAGTATGTTCATATCCTCATAAAGATTAGCAAGTAAAAATCCTTCATCTCCACTTTGTCTAACCCCAAACATTTCACCAGAGCCTCTAAGCTTCAAATCTTGTTCTGATATATAAAAGCCATCAGTTGATTCCGTTAATATTTCCATTCTTCTTTTAGTCACTTCACTTTTTGCTTTTGCAATTAAAATACAATATGATTCATACTCTCCTCTACCAACACGACCTCTTAACTGATGAAGCTGTGCTAATCCAAATCGTTCTGCATTTTCAACTATCATTACCGAAGCATTAGGAACATTTACCCCTACCTCAATAACTGTAGTTGATATTAAAACTTTCGTTTCTCCAGTTTTAAATCTATTTATTATATCATCTTTTTCATTAGGCTTCATTTTCCCATGTAAATATTCAACCTTTATATTTCTAAATATACCATGACTTAATTTTTCATATACACTTTCTACAGAATTTAATTTCTCATTTTCATCTTCTTCAATAAGAGGACATACTATATAAACTTGTCTTCCTTTTCCTATTTCATTATAAGCAAGCATATATGCATTATCTCTATCCTCTTCCTTAAAAAATCTTGTATCTATTTTCTTTCTTCCTGGCGGAAGTTCATCTATTGCTGAAACATCCAGATCAGAATATACATACAAGGCTAAAGTCCTAGGTATAGGAGTTGCAGTCATTACTAAAACATCTGCTTTTTTACCCTTATTTATAAGCTTACTTCTTTGCCCAACGCCAAACCTATGTTGCTCATCAGTTATAGCTAAGGCTAAATTATTAAATTCTACATCTTCTTGAATAAGAGCATGTGTCCCTATAACTACTAAAGGTTTGTTTTCCTTTATCTTCTCTTTTATTCTCTTTTTTTCTTTATTAGAAGTACTTCCAGTTAAAAGTTCAATATCAATATCAAAACCTTTAAAAATATTTTTAGCTTCTTTATAATGCTGATTTGCTAATATTTCAGTTGGAGCCATGAAAGCTGATTGGTATCCATTTTTATATGCATTAAAAATAGCAATTAAAGCAACTATAGTTTTCCCTGACCCAACATCCCCTTGAACAAGTCTATTCATTGGATATTTAGATGCTTGATCTTTAAGTATGGCTCTAACAACCCTAGATTGTGCATTAGTTAAAGAAAATGGAAGAGATTCTCTTAAATCATTAAGTTCCTCACTCCAATTAAACCCAATTCCATCCTTTACTCTAGATTTCTTTTTAAGTAAAAGTAATTTCATAGAATATGTAAATAATTCTTGAAACTTTAATCTATTTATAGATCTTTTTAAAATCTCTTTATCCTTTGGAAAATGTATTTCTCGAATAGCATCATCAAAAGAGATTAAATTATATTTTCTTATTATTTCTTCTGGTAAATTTTCATTAACATAAATATTATCTAATACTTCCCCAATTATTTTAACTAAAAAATTATTAGTTAGTTCACCTTTTAAAGAATATTTAGGTATTATTTCACTTTTTAAAGATTCATTTGATGCTATTAATGGATTTGTTATTTCTAAAGTATTAGATATTTTTTTGTATTTTCCTAAAAGATTATATGATTCTTTAAATTTAAATTTGGTTTTTATATATGGTTGATTAAACCACTTTGCTAAAACTCTAATACTATTATAATCAAATTCTATTGTTGTTATTATTTTTCCAGTTTTTGTTCTAAAATCTCCTCTTAATTTAATCATAGTACACTTTAATATTTGCTTTTCATTTTCATCTATCTCATTTATTTTACTATTACCATTTACAAATTCATAATCTCTTGGAAAATATAAAAGCAAATCAAGTATACTAAATATTTGAACTTCATTAAGCTTTTCTGTAGACTTTTTACCTACTCCTTTTATATTATTAACTGTAGTATATATATCCATTTAATCACCTCTTTTATAGGTAAAATAGCAAAAGCACCTTACGGTGCTTTTTATTATACGTAATTTTATACTTATTATTCTACTGACATTAAGAAGTAATATAAAGGCTGGTCTCCTTTATATAATTGTATATCACAATCTTCATATTTTTCTTCTAACTTTTCTACAAATTCATTAGCTTCTTCTTCTTTAACATCTTTACCATAGAATATAGTTATTAATTCACTATCTTCATTAACCATGTTATCAAGTACTTTTTCAGCTGCTTCAAATTTATCATCTGAAACTTCTTTTATTTTACCTTCAACTAGGCCTAACATATTTCCTTCTTTTATTTCAATTCCATCTATTTCAGTGTCTCTTACTGCATATGTTACTGAACCAGTTTTTACTGACTCCATAAGGTCTTTTAATTCTTCTTCATTTTCTTCTGGAGAAGCATCTCTATTAAACATAGATACACAAGTTATTCCTTGAGGAATAGTTGTTGTTGGCACAACAATAACATTCTTGTCTGAAATATCTTTTGCTTGTGATGCAGCCATTATTATATTTTTGTTGTTTGGTAAAATAAATATGTTTTCAGCATTTATTTTTTCTATACAATCTAAAATATCTTGAGTTGATGGATTCATAGTTTGACCGCCTTCTATAACATAATCAACCCCTAAATCCTTAAATATGTTTGTAATTCCTTCTCCCATAGCTACAGTTACAAATCCATATTTTTTAGTTTCTTCTACTTCTTTAGATTTCTCTTGGTCTTCTCTCATTTCAGCTGCTAAAATTTCTCTATGTTCTTCTCTCATGTTATCAATTTTAATTTTTGAAAGTTCTCCAAGCTTTACAGCCTTTGATAAAACTAAACCTGGATCATTTGTATGAATATGAACCTTTATAACATCGTCATACCCAACTACTATCATTGAATCTCCAAGTGATTCTATTTCATTTTGTAATTCGTTTGATTTAGTAGCATCACCTAAAACTATAAATTCTGTACAATATCCAAATTTTATATCCGCATCATGAGTTGTCTTTGCTCCAGTAGCTTCTGCTCCACCTTCACCAATTTTTATATCTTTAACTTCTGCAACAATACCATTTTTCAAAGCTTCAAGCATTCCTTGAAGTATTATATAAAGACCCATACCACCTGAATCTACAACTTTAGCTTTTTTAAGAGCTGGTAATAATTCTGGTGTTTTATCTAACATAATCTTAGCATCTTTATTAACTTCTTCTAAAAGCTCTATTATATTTCTAGCTTTAGACTTAACTGCTGATTCTGCTGATGCTCTTATAACTGATAAAATAGTACCTTCTGTTGGTCTCATTACAGCTTTGTATGCTGAATTTGATCCTTCTTGAATAGCATTTGCAAACTCTGATACTGAAACTTCTTCATGTCCTGCTAATCCCTTTGAAAAACCTCTAAGTATTTGTGAAAGAATTACTCCTGAGTTTCCTCTTGCTCCCATAAGAGCACCCTTTGCAAGCTTTTTAGATACTACTTCTATAGAATCTGAATCTATATTTTCAATTTCTTTAACAGCTGCTTTAAAAGTCATTGACATGTTAGTTCCTGTATCTCCATCTGGTACTGGAAATACATTTAAAGCATTAACAAAATCGCTTTTTTCAGCTAATCTGTTACTTGCATTTACTACCATGTTATAAAAATCACGGCCGTTTATCTTATTAAATTCCATTAGTTTTTTACCTCCTAGACTCTTACCGCTTGAACATTTACTGTAATTGATGAAACTTTTAATCCAGTAAAGTTTTCTACATTATAACGTACTTTTTGAATTATGTTATTTGCTATAACAGAAATTTTTGTTCCATATTCAACCATTACAAATAATTCAATATCTAATTTATCATCATCATTAACATTTATCTTAACGCCTTTATTAAAATGCTCTATTCCAATTAACTCCCAAAGACCTTCTGTAGCATTCTTTGAAACCATTCCAACTACACCGTAGCATTCCATTGTTGATAGTCCAACAATTTTTGCTAACACTTCTTCTGAGTAATGAACCTTACCATTTTCTCTTGAAAATCCTACCATTACGATTCCTCCTTACACATATCATACATATATTTTATATTAGAAATCTTTAATATTCAAGATTTATATAATAATCTTCCAAAATATTATATATTTTTTTGAAATATACTATTGCAAAATACCTATTTGTTATGGTACAATGAATTCTGTCCTATTGAAGAGAATTATATCTTCACTTAACAAGGAGGTGTTTTCAAGTGGCAAGAAGATGCGAAATTTGTAATAAAGGCGTTGTTTCAGGTGTACAATACAGCCATTCACATCGTCAATCAAAGAGAACTTGGGCTCCTAACATAAAGAAAGTAAAGGCTTTAGTTAACGGAACTCCAAAAAAAGTTCATGTTTGTACAAGATGTCTTAGATCTGGTAAGGTTGAAAGAGCAATATAGTTCAAATAAAAAAAATGCACTGCACTAGCAATGCATTTTTTTTATGTCTAAATTTATGTATCTTTTTTCTTTCTCCTAAAAAATCTTATTATATTTGAGATACATTTAGGTAATTTAATAGCTACTATTTTCATAAATCCTCCAATTAAATTATTAAAACCAATACTACTATTTATATTATATGCAAATAGTTAATATTGGTTCTAATTTTATTTAATCTTTAGAATATAAAACTAATACAATTCCTGAATCAAAAGATATCTCAATATCTCCTTCTAAAAATTCATTACAAATTGCTCTAGGTTCTAATGTTTTCATATTATAATTTTTTAATTTATATTTTCCACCTGTTATATTAAAATTTTTAACTTCATCACACAAAGCATGAAATGAAATAACTTTTCCTTCTTCTCTTTTTATAACAGTACTTTTATTTACAGCAAAAATTTTATTGTTTTCATCAACAATCTCTAATTTTATATTATCATTTAGTGCATTAATCATAAGACCTATATTACCAAGTGTATGATCAAGCCTTGTACCAGTTGCCCCAAACATAATCATTTCATCTACATTGAATATATCTTTTGCTTTGTTATAGGCTAAATGAGTATCTGTATAATCCTTTTCCGGGTTAAACTTTTCTATAAGTACATTTCTATTTTTAAAATATTGAATTGCAGCTTTATCTATAGAATCAAAATCCCCTAAAATCATATTAGGTATTATTTCGTATTTTTTAAGTATATTACACCCTTTATCTACTCCTATTATAATGTCACTTTCCTTTATATATGAATTTAACAATTCATAAGAAGGTTCATTCCCTCCAGTAACTATTATCGCTCTCATTTCTTAAGCATTCCTCTTTAATTCACTTATATTTTTCATAACTTCACCATTTTTATAAACAGCAGAACCTGCAACAGCTACATCAACCCCAGCTTCTCTAGCAGCTTTTATATTATCTACGCATATACCACCATCTATTTCTATTATTAAATCTTTATTATATTTCTTTCTCATTTCATCTACTTCTTTAACTTTTTCTAAAGAATAATCAATGAAACTTTGTCCTCCAAAACCTGGATTAACACTCATAATTAAAACCATATCTAATTTTGATATTAAATCTTTTATCATAATTGTTGGAGTTCCAGGATTTAATACTACCCCTGCTTTAACTCCTTTTGATTTTATATATTGAATTGCTCTATCTATATGTTTTTCTGCTTCATAATGAATAGTTATTATATCTGCTCCAGCATCTATAAAATCATCTATGTATCTTGATGGTGTTTCTACCATTAAATGAACATCAAATACCTTATTAGTTCTATTTCTAATAGCCTTAACTATTGGTGCTCCAAGTGTAATATTTGGTACAAAAGCTCCATCCATTACATCTATATGTATATAATCTGCCCCTCCTTTATCTAATAATTCAACCTCTTCTCCTAACTTTGAAAAATCTGCTGATAAAATTGACGGTGCTATTTTTATCATCTTAATATCTCCTCCCATTTATTATTTCTTCTAATGTTCTTATATAAAATTCATATCTATATTTATTTATTTCCCCATTTTCTACAGCATCTTTTACTGCACATCCTGGTTCTTTATAATGAAGACATCCTCTATATTTACAACTATTATTAAACTTCTCAAAATCAGGAAAACAATATCTTAATTCCTCTTTATTTATAAAGTTTACATCTAAAGTAGAAAAACCTGGAGTATCAACTATATATCCATCTGAAACCTCAATAAGTTCACTATGTCTAGTTGTATGTTTACCTCTTCCTATTTTTTCACTTACTTCACCAGTTTCCATATGTTCTTTATCTGTAAGAGTATTTATAAGTGTTGATTTCCCAGCTCCAGAAGGCCCACAAAGAACAGTAACATTATTGCTTAATCTTTCTTTTAAATCTTCTACACCTATACCTCTTTTAGCATTTATAAATAAAACTTCATAACCTATAGAGTTAATCCTTTTCTTTAAATTTTCTTTTTCTTCTTCATTTACTAAATCAATTTTATTTAATGCAACTATTACTTTTATATTATTACTTTCACATAAAACTAAAAATCTATTTAATAAATCAAAATTTAAATCAGGGTTTTTTACAGCAAATACAACGAAAGCTTGTGTTACGTTTGCAACTGTTGGCCTTATAAGCTCTGAAGTTCTTTCATCTATATCTTCTATAGTACCTTTTCCATTTTCTATTTTTATTTTAACATTATCTCCAACCATAGGTTTAAGTGACTTATGTCTAAATTTTCCTCTTGCTTTACATTCTATTATTCCTTCATCTGTTTTTACATAATAGAATCCACCTATACCTTTAATTATTTTTCCTTTCATGTTACCTCCAAATTTTTTCTTCTCTCTTATTAATATAAACACTTTTTATTATTTTTTGCAAGAATATTTATATTAAACTTAAAGAGCAAAGTGAATTCATACACCTTGCTCTTTAAATTTATTTTTTATTTTGTTTTTCCTGTTTATCATTATCTTCTTTTTCAGGTTTTTGTACTTCTTTTTTTGTTGTTACAGTAATATTACTTCCTTTTGTTGCATTATTAGGAGTCCAAGAAACTACATTTCCTTCTGCTCCATCTCCTGCAAGCGATACATTGAATCCTTTTGCTTCAAGTGCAGCTTTAGCTTCTGAACCTTTCATTCCATTTGATATAATATCGCCTACATTTATCTTTTCTTCTTTATATTTTCCAATTGATAATATAATTGTACTTCCTTTATTTACTGAAGTTCCTGCTTTCAAACTTTGACCAATAACTTTTCCATCCAATGATTTGTCTGTTGTATCTTTAGTTTCTACATTTACATTAAATCCTGATAGTTTATTTCTAGCATCACTTTCTGACAATCCATTTACATTTGGTACTTGAACAGTTTCAACCCTTTTACCTTCACTAACAGTTAATGTAACTGATACTTCTTTTGTTATTTCTTCCCCTTGTTCAGGTGTTTGAGAAATAACATTTCCTTTTGCTATTGAATCACTATAATCTTTATTTATTATAATATTTTTAATTCCAAGGCTTTCAAGTTTTGCTTTAGCATCACTTAAACTATCTTCAACTAAATTAGGCATAGTAATTTTTTCCACACTACTTACTTCAACCTCTACTGTTGAGCCTTCATTTATTTTTTCTCCTGCCTTTGGATTAGAACTAACTATTGTGCCTTCTTTTTCATCACTTTTTACAGTTTTTATTTTTAAATTTATTTTTAAACTATTAGCTTTCTCTTGAGCTTCTTTTATATTCATTCCAACAAAATTAGGTACTACAACTTCTTTAGCCTTATTACCGGATATCATAAAATATCCTCCAACACCTAAAAGTGCTAATACTAATACAGAAACAATTCCAATTATTATTCCTTTTTTACTTGATGTTTTATTTTTAGATTTAGCTTTTTCTTCTTTATTTTCTGCTTCATCTGCATCATTATAATAATTGTCGTCATCATCATAATATTCAGCATCTTCGTCATCATCATAATATTCATCATCTAAATCTTCTGAATCTTCAATAACCGGTTCCTTTACAGGAGCCATAATTATTGTATGTTCTACTGTTTGATCATTTTCATTTGATATGTCTTCCCCTATTTTAATATCAGGATTTTGCTTTATTTTTTCAAGATCTGAGATTAATTCTTTTATATCTTGATATCTTTTGCTTGCATCCTTTTCCATACATTTTAAAACAACCTTATTAAGACTTTCTGGAATTTTAGGATTTAATTCTTTTGGCGGAACTGGATCTTCTTGAATATGCTTTAAAGCTATTGTTACAGGTGAATCTCCTTCAAAAGGAAGTTTTCCTGTTAGCATTTCATACATAACTACTCCAAGTGAATATATATCTGTTTTATTATCAATAAATCCACCTTTTGCTTGTTCTGGTGAAAAGTAATGAGCGGATCCAAGTATAGTACTTGTATTTGTAAGTGTTGCAGAATCAGCTATCTTTGCAATTCCAAAATCAGTTACCTTAACTAATCCATCACTTGTAACTAATATATTTTGTGGTTTAATATCTCTGTGTATTATACCATTTTTATGCGCACACTCTAAAGCTTTAGCAATTTGAATAGCAATAGTTAAAGCTGTTTCACAACTTATCATTCCAAATTCTTCTACAACTTCTTTTAAAGTTTTTCCATCCACATATTCCATAACTATATAGTTTATATCATCTTGTGTTCCTACATCTAATACATTAACTATATTATTATGAGATAATTTAGCAATTGCAGTTGCTTCTCTTTTAAACTTACTTACTATTTCATTATTATCTGAATACTCACTTTTTAATATTTTTACAGCAACATATCTATTTAGCTTATTACATCTAGCTTTATAGACAAGAGCCATACCACCTTCTCCTACTTTTTCAAGGAGTTCATATCTATCGCCTAATACTTCACCATTCATACGCTCTCTCCTCCAAATAACATAACTGTAATATTATCTCTCCCACCATTTTTGTTAGCTTCATTTACTAACTCATAACAAGCAAGTTCATTATCATCTTCTTTTTGTATAATTTCAGTTATTCTTTCTATTGGTACTTCATTTGTAAGTCCATCTGAGCACATTAGATATTTATCATATTCATCAATATCAAACTTAAAAATATCAACTTCAACATCTTCATGAGTTCCAACCGCTCTAGTTATTATATTTTTATTCGGATGATTAATTGCTTCTTCTTCTGATATACTACCAGAATCTATAAGTTGTTGTACTAAAGAGTGATCTTTTGTTAATTTAAATAAACCACTACTATTAATTCCAAAACATGAACTATCTCCAACATTAGCTATAACTATTTTACCATCATATACTAAACAAGCTGTTATAGTTGTTCCCATTCCACTAAGCTTAAGATTGCTAACTGAATATTCATATATTTTTTTATTTACATTTTCTATTGCATCTTCAAGAACACACTCACCAAGTGAATTTATATTATTTTTTACAAATTCTATAACATTAGATACTGCCATTTCACTAGCAACCTCACCAGCATTGTGTCCACCCATTCCATCAGCAACTATATATATACCATATGAATCACACTCAAAATGACCTACACTATCTTCATTAAATTTTCTTTTTATTCCAACATCACTTTTATATCCTACCATATTAATTCCCCCTTAATTTTGGGATTCTAAATAACTTCTTCTTAACTGACCACAAGCTGCATCAATATCGCTTCCCATTTCTCTTCTAACTGTAGCTTCTATACCTCTATCTTTAAGAATATTTGCAAAATTTTCTACTGCTTTGTTTGATGATCTTTTAAAGGAATTTTCCTTTACTTCATTTACTGGTATTAAGTTTACATGACACAAAATTCCTCTTAACAATTGTGCTAATGCTTTTGCATCTTCTGCTCCATCATTTACTCCTTTAACTAAGGCATATTCAAAAGTTACTCTTCTGTTTGTTTTATCAATATAATATTTACAAGCATCTAGAATTTCTTTTATTGTATATTTATTAGCTATCGGCATTATTTCTTTTCTTTTTTCATCATTAAATGCATGTAATGAAATTGCAAGAGTTATAGTCATTCCTTCATCAGCTAATTCATATATTTTAGGAACTATTCCACATGTTGATAAAGTTATATGTCTTTGACCTATATTAAATCCATCTTCTGAATTTACTTCTTTTAAAAATTTTATTACATTATCATAATTGTCAAGTGGCTCTCCACTTCCCATTAAAACAATGTTTGATATTCTTTCACCTAAAAGTTTTTGTGCCACCATAATCTCAGCAAGTATCTCTCCAGATGTTAAATTTCTAACTCTTCCATCTATTGTAGAAGCACAAAACTTACATCCCATTCTGCATCCTACCTGAGTTGAAATACAGATTGTATTTCCATGCTTATACTTCATAATAACACATTCTATTAAATTCCCATCCTTAAGAGCTAATAATATTTTCATAGTGCTTTTATCTGAAGACTCTTGAGCTCTTACTACTTTAGGAATTAATATTTCAAATTTTTCATTAAGCTTTTCTTTTAATGTTTTTGGAATATTTCTCATGTCATCAAAATTCCACACATCTTTATAAATCCAAGAAAATACTTGTTTTGCTCTAAAAGCACTTTCACCATTTTCTTTAAGCCAATTTGAAAATTCCTTTGGTGTAAAATCTAATAAATTTTCCATAATTAATTCTCCTATTAACTTTTCTTAAGCTTAGCCATAAAGAATCCATCCATATATTCATTTGGAATAATTGTTACCATTCCATTAGTATATTTTATATTTTCACCATTTCCTACAAATATATTTTCTAATGTACAGTCTTTATGTTTATCTAAAAACCATTCAATATTTTCTTCATTTTCAGCTTTATTTAGAGTACATGTTGAGTACACTAAAGTTCCACCATTTTTAAGATATTGCCAAGCATTTTCCATAATATCTCTTTGAATTCTTACTATTTCTTTTAATTCATTACGATTTTTATTCCATTTAATTTCAGGTTTTCTTTTTATTATACCAAGTCCTGAACAAGGAACATCTATAAGAATTTTGTCTCCAACGCCTATAAGATTAACATTTAATTCTGTAGCATCCATTTCTTCTAATTTAACATTATTTATACCAAGTCTTTTACAATTTTCCTCTATTAAACCTAACTTGTTTTTATGTAAATCAAAAGCTAATACCTCTCCTGTATTTTCAAGAAGTTCTGCAATATGAGTAGTTTTTCCACCAGGTGCACTACAAAGGTCTAGTACTATATCACCACTATTTAAATCTAAAAGTGGGGCAACTAACATTGCACTTTCATCTTGAACTGTTATTTTTCCTTCATTAAAAAGCTTATTGCCTTCAATATTTTTTCCACCTTTTATAGAAATAGCCTCAGGGCAAATGTATCCTTCTTCTATATTATATCCGTTTTCTTCTAGTTCTTCAAACACACTATCATAATCTGATTTTAAAGAATTTACTCTAACAGTTACTTTTGGTGTAAAGTTTAGTGAATCAAGTATTTTTATTGCATCTTTTTCTCCATATTGCTTAATAAAAAGTCTTATAAGCCATGGTTCAAAAGAATATTTATATTCTAATTCAGTTATTTTATTGTTGAATTTTAATCCTGATTCACCTTTTTTACCATAAGTTCTTAAAACACCATTTACAAGTTTTCCCCATCTATCTGATATTTTTTTTGCTTGTTCTACAGCTTCATTACATGCTGCATAACTTGGAACTTTATCTAAATACTTTAATTGATATATTGCTATTCTTAATATGTTTAAGACTCTTTTATCCATTATACTTATATCTTTAACAAAAGTAGATATAAGCATATCTAGTGAATTTTTTCTTCTTATTGTTCCGTATACAATTTCTGTTACCAAACCTTTATCTTTATCATTTAAATCTGAATTATTTAATTCACTTGATAATACTAAATTTGAATAAGCACCTTCATTTAATACTCTATCTAGTATTTTTAAAGCTATGCTTCTACTGTTCATAAAATACCTCTTCTCTAAGTTTTTATTGATCTCTATTGCTTATAGCAATTAATCTTAATAATTGAGCTATAGCCATAAGAGCTGAAGCAATGTATGTCATAGCTGCTGCTCCTAAAACTTTTTTCGCTCCATTTACCTCATCCCCATAAAGTATTCCTCTATTGCTTAATACATTTATCGCTCTATTAGATGCATTAAATTCTACTGGTAATGTAATCAATTGAAATATTACTACAGCAGAAAACAATACAATTCCTAAATTAACAAAAGTATGATTTCCCATAAGTAAACCTACAACGAATAATATCCAAGAAATACTTGAGCTAAAATTTACAACAGGAACTATTGAATTTCTTAATATAAGAGGTTTATATCCTTCTTTATCCTGTATAGCGTGACCAACTTCATGTGCTGCTATTCCAGCTGAAGCAATTGAAGTTCCACTATAAACATCAGGTGATAACCTTAAAACTTTACTACTTGGATCATAATGATCTCCAAGATTTGCATTAACAACCTCTATATTTACATAAGATAATCCCGCTTCATTTAGCATCATTCTCGCAACCTGCTCACCTGTATATCCATTCATAGTTCTTACCTTTTTGTACTTATTGTAAGTTGAGCTAATTTTACTTTGTGCCCATATACTAACCAAAAGTGCTGGTACTAATATAAGCATAGTTCTATCAAAATAAAATGGATAATACATATTTATACCTCCTATTTTCCTAATATAATCCCATCTTTAACATCATGACCATTTATATATTGCTCTACCATTAAAGGCTTTGAATTTGGGAATTGAACCTTTTTAATTAAAAGAACACCATCCCCTGTTGAAATTTCTATTCCCTTTTTAGAAACATTTATTATTCTTCCATTTTCCAAAGTACTATTTTTATTTAAAACTTCACTTTCAAATATTTTCATAGTACTTCCTTCATATAAAGTATGTGCAATAGGCCAAGGATTTAACCCTCTAATCATATTATGAATTTCTAATGCACTTTTATTCCAGTCTATTTGAGCTAATTTTTTATTTAACATTTTTGCATAGAAAGTTTCATCTGATTGTTTTTCAGGCTTTATAGTGTTATTAAGTATTCCTTCTATTGTCTCTATTAAAAGATTTCCACCTCTATCCTTTAATATGTCATAAAGTTCTCCTGCTGTCATATTATCTGTAATTTCAACTTCATCTTTTAAAAGCATATCACCAGTGTCTAATCCTACATCCATAAGCATAGTTGTATTTCCTGAAACTTTTTCTCCCATCATAATAGCCCAGTTTATAGGTGCAGCTCCTCTATACATCGGAAGTATTGATCCATGTAAATTAATGCATCCGTATTTTGGTATGTCTAATACTTCTTTTGTAAGAATTTGACCAAATGCTACAACTATTATAAAATCCGGCTCCATATCTTTAAGATCTTGAATCATTTCTTTTTCATCCTTAAGCTTCTCAGGTTGATAAATTTTTATATTATGTTTTAACGCTTCTTCTTTAACAGGTGAAAATGCTAATTTTTTTCCTCTTCCTTTTGGTCTATCTGGTTGAGTAAATACAGCATAAACCCCATATTTGTCTATTAAAGCTTTTAAAGATGGAACAGCAAAATCTGGTGTTCCCATAAATACTATCTTCAAAACTATTCCTCCTTTTTTATTTTTCTTATTTAACTTTATCTATAAATAAAATACCATCTAAGTGATCATTTTCATGTAAAACAGCTCTTGCAAGTAATTCCTCTGCCTCTAATATAAATTCTTCACCTTTTTCATTTAAAGCTTTAACTTTAACAAAGTTTGGTCTATCCACTTCTTCTGATACACCTGGAACACTTAAACAACCTTCTTCGCCAACTTGGCTTCCACTTGTTTCTAATATTTCTGGATTTATAAATACTCTTGGTCCTTCTCCGTCGTATACATCTATAACAAATAATCTCTTAAGTATTCCAACTTGAGGTGCTGCAAGTCCTACTCCATCAGCTTCATACATAGTATCTATCATGTCTTCAATTAAAGTTAAAGTTCTATTATCTATCTTTTCTACAACTTTACTTTTCTTTCTTAATACATCATCACCATTTTTTCTTATATTTCTAATTGCCATAAAAAATTCCTCCTAGTTTATAAAAAATTGTTTGGATTAATATCAATATTTATTCTTATTTCATTATATACACTCTTATTCATTTCATAAAGTATGTCTCTAATTTTTTTAGAATAATCATCTGAAAATTTACCTTTTATCATAACTTGCCATCTAAATTTATCTTTTATTTTTGATACTATACATTTTGTAGGCCCTAAAATAGTTACATTATCCTCTGATAAACTTCTAATTTTTTTAGTTATATCCTTCATAAAACATTCTAGAGATTTTTCATCTTTAGATATACCTCTTATTAAAATTATTTTTTCAAAAGGAGGATACCCCATTTGTTGTCTTAAACTAATCTCATCTTTAAACATTCCAATATAATCATTGTTAATTGCATAATTTAAACTTGGATTTCCAGGATCATACGTTTGAATAATTACTTTACCTTTTTTGTCTCCTCTACCTGCTCTACCTGCAACTTGAGTTATAATTTGAAAAGTTTTTTCTGATGATCTATAATCTGGTATATTTAAAGACATATCAGCTGCTAAAATCCCTACTACTGTTACATCTTTAAAATCTAAGCCTTTTCCAATCATTTGTGTCCCAATTAAAATATCTGCTTCTTTATTTTTAAAAGAATTATATATTTTTTCATGAGACCCTTTATTTCTTGTTGTATCTTTATCCATTCTTAATACTTTAGCATCTTTAAAATATTTTTTTACTTCACTTTCTACCTTTTCAGTTCCAGCACCAAAAAACTTTACATACTTGCTCTTGCATTTTGGACACACATGAATTTGCTTTTCTGTTTTACCACAATAGTGACATATTAAATATCCATTTTTATGATATGTCATAGATATGTCACATTTATGACATTTAAAAACATAACCACAACTTCTACAAGAAACAAATGTTGAAAATCCCCTTCTATTTAAAAATAAAATTATTTGCTCTTTTCTTTCTAAAGCTTCTTTTATTTCTTTGTATAACTTTCTTGAAAACATAGATAAATTTTTTACTCTAAGTTCTTCCCTCATATCAACCATTTCTATATCTGGAAGGGGTTTATTATCTATTCTATTATTTAATGTTACAAGTTCAATCTTTGAAACCATAGCATCTGCAAAACTTTCAACTGATGGTGTTGCAGAACCTAGAACATACTTACAATCTTTTGTAAAACTTAAAAACTCAACAACATCTTTAGTATTATATTTAGGATTATAATCTGATTTATAAGTGCCTTCATGTTCTTCATCAACTATTATAATTCCAAGATTATTAACAGGCAAAAACACTGCACTTCTAGCTCCCACTACAAGTCTACACTTTCCTGTTTTTACTCTATACCATTCATCAAATCTTTCTCCATCAGAAAGTTTACTATGAAATAAAGCAACATCTTCCCCAAAACGTCCCTTAAATCGTTCTATCATCTGAGGTGTAAGAGCTATTTCTGGAACAAGTACTATAGCACCTTTTCCTTCATTTAAAGTATGTTCAACTAACTTCATATATACTTCTGTTTTTCCTGAGCCTGTTACCCCTTTTAAAAGAAAGCCTTTATTGTTAGAATTTTTAATTTTGGATATAGCTTCAATTTGTTCAGCTGTTAAATTTTTAATATCATTATCTTTATAAATTCTTCTATTATACCTATATACAACCTGTTCTTCTAAGGATAAAAATCCTTTTTCAATAGCTTTATTTATAGTATATATAGAGAATTTTAAATTTTTACTAAGTTCTGATTTTGTATAAATACAATCATTTTCCTTTATAAAATTTATAAGATTTAAATAATTTTCTTTTTTTTTGAAATTATCATCTAATTCATTATTAAATTTTATAACATTTTTCTTCTTCTTTTTAATTCCTTTTATAATTCCTTTTGGAATTAATAATCTTATTGCATCTATGTATTTACACAATGTTTTACTTCTTAAAAACTCTATCATTAATAGATCTTCTCTTGTTAATATAGGCTCATCATCGCATGTTTTGCTAATTTCTTTTACTTTATATTTATCATTAAACTCTGTAGAAAGAGCAATTACAAATCCTTCTATAAGTTTATTAGAAACTCCAAACGGAACCTTTACTCTATGACCGATGCTAATTAAATCATTAAAATCTTTTTTTACTTTATACGTAAATGGCTTATCTATTTCTACAGCTTCACTATTTACAATTACTTCGGCATATAGTTCCATTTATAAAATCCACCCTTTCTTAAAATTTGTCAATATAGCAGAAGAAAGCGCAATTTAGCGCTTTCTACAAATAGCATCAAATAAATTACTTGCAACATCTCTTTTACTCATTGTATCTAATTCTAAAACAGAACCTTCTTTTGATATTACAAATACTTTATTATTATCACTACCAAATCCAGTCTCTGCTTGTGTAATATCATTAGCTACAATATAGTCTAGATTTTTTCTCTTTAATTTACCTTTTGCATTATCTATCAAATTACTGCTTTCAGCTGCAAAACCAACTAAAATTTGTTTATCTTTTTTATCGCCAAGTTCCTTTAATATATCATTATCTCTTACAAGTTCAATGTTTAAATTTCCTTCGCCTTTTTTTATTTTTTCAAAACTATATTCTTTTGGCTTATAATCTGCAACAGCAGCTGATTTTACAACTATATCAGAATCATCAAAGTTACTCATAACAGCTTCTCTCATTTGAGAATTTGTTTCTACTTCTATAACATTAATGCCATGTGGTCTTTCAATTCCTTTAGCTCCTGTAACAAGTGTAACAACCGCACCTCTATCTCTTGCTTCTTCTGCTATTGCATAACCCATTTTCCCTGTTGACTTATTAGTTATAAATCTTACAGGATCTATGTTAGCTCTAGTAGGGCCTGCTGTTACTAATACCTTCTTATCTTGCAAATCCTTTACCGGATGTAATGCTGTAAGAACATTTTTAAAAATAACATCAGGTTTTGGAAGTTTTCCTTTTCCAACATCTCCACAAGCAAGTCTTCCTGAATCTGGCTCAATAAACTCATATCCTAAACTTTTAAGCTTTTTAATATTTGATTGAACTATAGGATTTTCATACATATTTGTATTCATTGCAGGTGCAAATATAACCTTAGCTTTAGTTGCCATTATAGTTGTAGAAAGCATATCATCTGCTATACCATTTGCAACTTTACCTATTATATTAGCTGTAGCTGGAGCAATAAGCATAACATCAGCTTTTTGTGCTAAACTTATATGTTGAATTTCCCATGCTTTTGGTTCTGCAAACATATCAGTTATAACCATATTTTGACTTATTGATTGAAAAGTGAGAGGTGTTACAAACTTAGTTGCTGACTCTGTCATAACAACTCTTACTTCAATTCCTTTTTTTCGAAGCGAACTTACAACATCTAATGCTTTGTAAACTGCTATTCCTCCGCATACTCCTAATACAACACATTTATCCTTATACATCTAATTACTTTCCTTCTGAAGCTTCGTAAGTTACTTTTCCTTCGTTCACTTCATTTATAGCTATTGTTAAAGGTTTTTGTGAATCTATTTCTACTAGTGGATTACTTCCAGCTATTATTTGTCTAGCTCTCTTTGAAGTTACTATAACTAGTGAATATCTATCCTCTACCTTATTTAATAAGTCTACTATTGATGGATTAATCATAGAGTTGTTCATGTATAATACCCTCCTTAGAATCTAATATCTTATTTTTCATTCTATCTACTCTACATTTTTCTGCAGTTATTATTGCTTCTATTTTTGATACTGCTGTATCAACTTCATCATTTACTACAGCATAATTATATTTTGAAATATAATTTATTTCTTTATACGCTGATTTAAATCTTCTCATTAATGATTCAGGTGTTTCACTGCCTCTTTTTATTATTCTTTGTTTTAATTCCTCCATTGATGGTGGTAATATGAATATAAAAATTCCTTCTTCACAGTTTTCTTTTACTTTAAGAGCTCCTTGTATATCTATTTCTAGAATTACATCTCTACCTTCATCTATCATTTTTTGAACACTTGATTTTGGTGTTCCATAATAATTTCCATAAACTTCAGCATGTTCTAAGAAATCTCCTTCTTCAACCTTTTGAAGAAAATCTTCTTTTTTTAAGAAGAAATAGTTAACTCCTTCTACTTCGCCATTTCTAGGTTCTCTTGTAGTTGCAGAAACTGATAAATATATTTCTTTATGCTTTTCTAATAAAGCTTTGCAAATTGTTCCTTTACCAGCTCCAGAAGGACCTGATATTACTAATAATACACCTTTTTTGCTCATTATTCATCTACCTCATCTTCATGATCATCCTTATTTGATAATCTATGAGCTACTGTTTCAGGTTGAACAGCTGATAAAATAACATGATCACTATCTGTAATAATTACAGCTCTTGTTCTTCTTCCATAAGTTGCGTCAATAAGCATTCCTCTATCTCTAGCTTCCTGGATTATTCTTTTTATTGGTGCAGACTCTGGACTTACAATAGCAACTAATCTATTAGCTGATACTATATTTCCAAAACCAATATTAATTAATTTTATACCCATGTACTTCCTCCTAATTATTCTATATTTTGCACTTGTTCTCTAATTTTTTCAATTAGATTTTTTATATCAATGACTATATTTGTCATTTTCATATCATTTGATTTTGAAGCAATTGTATTTGCCTCTCTATTCATTTCTTGAACTATAAAATCTAGCTTTCTTCCTATTGGTTCATCTAATTCTAATGTATTTCTCATTTGTTCTATATGACTTCTAAGTCTTATGATTTCTTCATCGACTGTAGCTTTATCTGCAAAAATAGCAATTTCTACAGCTATTCTATTTTTATCTATTTCAACTCCTGAAGTCAATTCTTTTATTCTTTCTTCTAATCTTGACTTATATTCAATTGGAATTAAATCTGCAATTTTTTCTATAGAATCAACAAAGTTTTCTATAACAAGAAGCTTATCTAATATATCCTCTTTTAATTTTTCTCCTTCTCTTATTCTCATATCAACCATTTTATCTAATGATGATTCAATAAGAGATTTTATTTCATTAAATATTTCTTCAATATTTTCTTCTTTTTCAACTATTGAAATAACGTCAGGAAATCTAGCTATTTTTGTAGTAGTTATATCATTTACTATTCCTAATTCATCTGAAAGTTTTTGTAAACATTCAAAGTAACTTTTAGCAAGTGCTTCGTTAAGTTCTGCAACAGAATCACCTTTGTGAAAATTTTTAATATTTATATAAACATCAACTTTCCCCCTATTTAATCTTCCGCTTATAATTTTACGAATTCTTTCTTCAAGTGGAAACATTGACTTTGGCATTCTTATGTTCATATCTAAATATCTATGATTTACACTTTTCATTTCTATTGAAAATATTCTCTCTAATCCTTCTTCGCTTCTTGATCTTCCGAAGCTTGTCATACTCTTAACCATTTCTAAGCCTCCTCATTACTAATAATATTTCAATTAGCATAAATACATATTATTTTAGTATAATATTAAAGTCAATACTTTGTTTACATAATATTAACATTTATATTTTTTATAATTCTTTTCAACAAAAAGACTGATAGCAAAATACTATCAGCCTAAAATTTAAAATATTATTTTAAATTTATAAAAAGAATAATTTAAATAAGAATATAACAGCTAAAGCAATCATTACAATTGATACTTTTTTCTTATTCTTTTTATCTTTTATAAAAAATACATTATATAAAACATTTATAAATACGTAAGATAATACTCCTAAAGTTAATCCATCACCTATGCTATAAGTTAATGGCATAGCTATAATTGTTATAAATGCAGGAAACCCTTCTGTAATTTCTTCGAATTCAATATTTTTGCATGCTCCAAGCATTAAATAACCAACATACATTAATGCAGGTGCTGTTGCACAAGAAGGTATCGCTATAAATATAGGTGAAAAAAACATAGAAACTAAAAATAATAATCCTGTTGTTACAGATGTCCACCCTGTTCTTCCGCCTGCTAAAACACCAGTAGAACTCTCAACAAAAGTTGTAACTGTTGATACTCCCATAACTGCACCAGCAGTTGTTCCTATAGCATCAACCATAAGTGCTTTTCCTGCATTAGGAATATTTCCTTTTTCATCAAGCATTCCAGCTCTTGATGATACACCAACCAATGTACCTATAGTATCAAAAAAATCTACAAATAAGAATGTACAAACTATAGTTATAAAAGTCCCTATATTATTCGGATTCATAATATACCCAAAATCCAATTTACCAGCAATAGGTGCTATACTTTCAAATTTTATTAATCCATTAGGAAGAAATATCCCAAGACTTGCAGCATATTCTCTATTAAATAAAGCATACCCCCAAGCAATAATTGTTGATATTAATATACCATATAATATGGATCCTTTAACACCTTTTTTATCTAATATAGCTATTACTGTAACTCCAATTAATGCAATTAATACTGTTGGATTATTAAAATCTCCTAAAGCTAAAAAAGTATCTTTATTAGCTACTACAATATTGCTACCTGTAAGTCCTATAAAGGCTATAAATAAACCTATACCAGCAGTAACTGCATACTTCATATTCATAGGTATGGCATTAACTACAGCTTCACGAATCTTAAAAAGTGACATTAAAATAAATATTATACCTTCTACAAAAACTGCCGTTAATGCAATTTCCCATGATATCCCTTTACCAATAACAACAGAAAATGCAAAATATGCATTAAGTCCCATACCTGATGCTAAAGCAAATGGAAGATTTGCAAAAACTCCCATGAGTATAGTTGAAAAAGCTGCTGCTAAACAAGTAGCTGTTACAAGTGCACCTTGATCCATACCTGTTGCACTTAAAATATTAGGATTAACAGCTATTATATAAGCCATAGTTAAAAATGTTGTAAATCCAGCTATAATTTCTCTCTTAAAGTCAACATTTTTGTTCTCTAAGATTTCAAAAAACTTTTTCTCTTTTTTCAATTTTATCCCCCCACAAATAAAAAAACTGTTATGATTTTTAATAAAGATACCTCATAACAGTTTTATTTTAATTATTAATTAAAATAAATTCCCCATAGATAGATATTTAAGGTATCTTGTAGAAACGATGAACCATATTTTCATCATATATGAGTTAATATTTACAATATGAATTTTACCTATTTTAACGAACATAGTCAATAGTTTTTAATTATAAAATTCATATATTTTCGAACTATTTTTTTATAAATTTAATTAATAATCGTTAATAACTTTTTTAAATTTGCTCGTGCTCATATAAGCCTTGTTCAAATAAATCCCTTATTTCATCTTGATTTTTATCAGAGTTTATAGCTACTAATAATTTTATTCTAGCTTTTTGTCCTGGCATATTATCTCCAAATATTACCCCTAAATTCATAAGATGCTTTCCACCACCTTCATATCCATAGCTTTCAAAAACTCTACCTTCAAAACATCTAGACACAAGAACAACAGGGATATTACTTTCTATAGCTCTCTTAACTCCATCAACCATTTCTGGAGGTATATTTCCTCTTCCCATACCTTCTATAACTATTCCTTTAAAACCTTTTTCTATTGCAAAATCTAAATAAGAAGAATCCATTCCTGCAACACATTTTATAAGCGCCACATCCTTGTCCATTTTTTTGGGATTTAATTTTTCTCCCTTCTTACCCTTTCTATAAAAAATTACTTTATTATTATCTACAATTCCAACAGGTCCAAAATTAGGAGTTCTAAAAGCATTTAAAGCCATAGAGTTTGCCTTTGTAACCTCTCTAGCATCATTTAATTCACCATTAAAACATACAATTACTCCTCTTCCTATAGATTCTTCAGCCGTAGCTGTACATATTGAAGTAGCTAAATTAAATGGTCCATCATAACCAAGTTCTGAACTGCTTCTCATAGCCCCAGTAACTACTACAGGCTTCTTAGTTTTAACTACTAAATCTAAAAAATATGCAGTTTCTTCTAATGTATCAGTTCCATGAGTTATAACTACACCTGCAATATCTTCTCTATCTACCAACTCCTGAACAAAATGTGATAATTCAAGCATAAGTTTCGGAGTTATATGAGGAGATGGTAAAGAAGAAAAATTATAATTTATAACTTCAGCATAACCTTCTATACCCGTTACCATAGACATAATCTCTTCTCCGCTAAGACTTGGCACTGCTGCCTTTATTCTATCATCAACTTTCATTGAAATTGTTCCACCATTAAAAATAACAGCTACTTTTTTCATAGTAATACCTCCAACTTTCTTTTGTAATAAAAAGAACTTTTGGATTAAACCAAAAGTTTTAATAAGTTTTTGGTAGGTCGGCATTTATCCTACATCTCTGTTTACTAAATAAAATTAGCGCATGAGGAGCCTTTTCTCACCTCAAAAACTTTATCAATATTATTATACATATTTATTTAAATATTTTTCAAGTAGGTATTACTATTTAATTTATACTGCAACTTTAAGCTTTCCACTATATATTTTATTTCTCATTTTACTTTTTGTTACAGGATACATGCTAGAAACATAAATATAATTATTATCTAAATCGACTTCCAATATAAGCATAATATAAGCATCTATTTTTTTTACTAATTCTAAAGCTCCCGATTCTTTTCTTTTCTTATTCATTCCAATAAAATCTGGATTGCTTATTATTCTTTCAATAATTATCGTTAAATTATCTTTTATATTTCTAGTAAGTTGCTTTCCGTGTTTCTTTTTTATGTGTTTTAATACACCTGGTGAAGCATAGACATTTCCATAAAACTCAAACCCTATGCCTTGTGCAATTTCTTTATTTATAGAGCCAACCTTTTTATAAGTTTTATATTTTTCAATCATGTTACCTCACCATGCCTTTTTATTATATTAAATATCTCAATATATATTATTCCAATTTAATTTAATATGATAATATAATTAAACGGTTAGTATTCAACTTTTTATACTAACCGTATATTTTTATAAGATTATACAGATTAATCCTCCATTGCCTTCATTTATTATTTTTTGAAGGGTTTTTTGGATTTTCACTTGAACATCTTCAGGCATTTTATATAGTTTGTTTTGAAGCCCCTCTTTAACTAATACTTCTAATGATTTTCCAAACATATTACTTTGCCACAATGTTGCTGGATCATTTTCAAACTGCTCTAATAAAGATTTTACTAAATCCTCAGATTCTTTTTCTGATCCCATTATAGGACTAATTTCTGTTTGAATATCAGCCTTAATAAAATGTAATGAAGGTGCACTAGCTTTTAATTTAACTCCATATTGTGAACCATGTTTAACTATTTCTGGCTCTTCAAATTTCATTTCTTTAAGTTGAGGTGCAACAAGTCCATATCCTGTTTCATTAACATCTTTTAATGCATCTTTTACTTTATCATACTCTTTTTTTGCCACATTTAATTCTTTTATTATTGATAATAAATCATTTTCTGATGACACATCTAATTCGCACACTTCACTTAAAACTTTATAGAAAATTCCTTCTTTAGGTTTCATTGAAACATTTGCTGTTCCAACACCTAAATCTATTTCTTTTACTAAAGTTTCTCCTAAAAATTCTTCATCACATAAAGTTTCAAGAGACATTTTTATATCTCTTATTTTTGATATGTTTTTGCTCATACTTCTTATTATGTTAAAGAAATCTTTTTTAAGCCAATGTTCAGGCTCTAAATTTTCAAGCCATTCTGGCATATCAATATTTACTTCTTTTACTGGAAACTCTTTTAATACATTTTTAAATAATTTTTCTACATCTTCTTCATTCATGTTAGCAATATCCATAATTTGAACTTCTACATCATATTTTTCTTCCATTTCTTTTCTAATTTCTTCTGTTTCTTTAGACTCTCCTCTTGAGCTGTTAAGTACTACTACAAACGGCTTATTAATTGCCTTTAATTCATATATAACTCTTTCTTCTGCCTCAACATAATCTTCTCTATTAAGACCAGTTATACTTCCATCTGTTGTTATAACTAATCCTATAGTTGAATGATCTGTTATAACTTTTCTTGTTCCAATTTCAGCTGCATCTTCAAATGGAATTTCATAATCATACCAAGGTGTATTTACCATCTTTAAGTTTTCGCCCTCAATATAACCTAAAGCTTCTTTTACTATATAACCTACACAATCTACCATTCTAACTTTGAATTTTATCTCCTCATCAAGACTTATTTCAATAGCCTCATTAGGTACAAATTTTGGTTCAGTAGTGTGTATCATTTTTCCTGATCCACTTTGTGGCAATTCATCTTTAGCTCTTTCTTTTTTAAATTCATTTTCTATCTTTGGTATTACCATAAGATCCATAAACTTTTTTATAAAAGTTGACTTACCAGTTCTAACTGGTCCAACAACTCCTACATATATGTCTCCTTGGGTTCTTTCTGATATATCTTTATAAATTTTAAAGTTGTCCAAGAAATCCCCTCCTAACTATCTGTAACAGTATATATATATTCTAAATTTAAAATTTATATACTATTTTATAAAATATTTTTCTTATAATTTTATAAATAAAAAAGCAACCTAAAAAGGTTGCTTTTTAATGGGTTTCATTCTTTTTTTCTCTAAGCATTAATTCTCTTACAACTTCTTTTGGACACTTTTCATTAAATAATACATCATAAAGTCCATCTGTTATAGGCATACTAACTCCTATTTTGCTATTTAATTCATGGAATGCCTTACACGCTTTTACACCTTCAACTATCATTCCTACTTCTTTTAAAGCATCATCTAATGAAAATCCTTTACCTATTAAAATTCCGGCTTTTCTATTTCTTGAATGCATTGATGTACATGTAACTATTAAATCTCCCATTCCTGTAAGTCCAAAAAATGTTTCTTCCTTACCGCCAAGTGCTATTCCAACTCTTGAAATCTCTTTCATTCCTCTTGTCATAAGTGCTGCCTTTGTATTATCTCCATATCCAACTCCATCACCAACACCAGCTGCAAGTGCAATAATATTTTTTACTGCACCTCCAATTTCAACACCTATTATATCTTCATTTGTATATATTCTAAGATTTGGTGTCATAAATAACTCTTGAACTTTTTCTGCATATTTCATGTTAGTTGATGTAGAAACTAAAGTTGTTGGAATTTCGATAGCAACTTCTTCAGCGTGACTTGGTCCTGATAAAATAACTACTGGATTTTCTGGAATTTCCTCACTTATAACTTCTGATAATCTTTTATTTGTACCTTGTTCAATTCCCTTTGCAATAGAAATTATTATAGTATCTTCACTTATCTTACCTTTTAATAATCTAGTAACATCTCTTATAACGTGCGATGGAACAGCTAAAACTATATATTCTGCATCATGTATTGCCTTATCTAAATTGTTATATGCCTTTATATTTTCTGGAATTTCAAGTTCTTTTAAATATTTACTATTTCTTTTTCTTATATTAATATCATTACAAACTTCAATATCTCTATCAAATATATTTACACAATTATTTTTTTTGGCAAGTTGAATTGCTAAAGCTGTACCAAAACTCCCGCCGCCAATAAATGTTACTTTACTCATAACTACATTTTCCTTTCTCTATATTCTACTTCTATACCAGTTCCTTCAAAATCAAAACTTTGTCTAAGTTGATTTTCTAAATATCTCTCATATGAAAAATGTGTTGCATTTTTATCATTAACAAAGAATATAAACTTAGGTGGTCTACTTGCTACTTGAGTTGCATAGTAGATTTTCATTCTTTTAAGTCCTACTATTGGAGGTTCTTTCATAAGAACAGCCTTACTTATTACATCATTTAATATACCTGTTGATATTCTTTTTGAATAGTTATCGTAGCACATTCTAGCCATTGCTAAAACTTTTTGTGTTCTTTGTCCTGTAAGTGCTGATATGAAAAGATAAGGTGCATAACTTAAAAATTTAAGTTTTCCTTGTAATTCTTTCTTATATTTATCAAGAGTTTTATCATCTTTTTCTATAAGATCCCACTTATTAACTACAACCATTATAGCCTTATTTAATTCATGAGCATATCCTACAATCTTTTCATCTTGTTCTGTAATTCCTTCTTCTGCATCTATCATTAATATACATACATCTGCTCTTTCGATAGCTGCGTAAGTTCTTACAACACTATATTTTTCTATTTCTTCTTTTACTTTACTTTTTCTTCTAAGTCCAGCTGTATCTATAAGAATAAATTTACCTTGATCAGTTTCTAAATATGAATCAATAGCATCTCTTGTTGTTCCTGGAACATTAGATACTATAACTCTTTCTTCTCCTAAAAGCTTATTTATAAGAGATGATTTACCTACATTTGGTTTACCAATCATAGCTATTCTTATGTATTCATCTTCCTCTTCTTCTGTATTTAAAGCATCAAAATGCTTAACTACTTCATCTAACATATCTCCAAGTCCTAAACCTTGAGCTGCTGATATTGTTACAGGATCTCCTATACCTAAATTATAGAATTCCCAAGCATTATCTTCTTCTTTTAATGAATCTATTTTGTTAACAACTAAAACTACAGGCTTTTTGCTTTTTCTAAGCATAGTTGCGACTTCTCTATCTGCTGCTGTTAAGCCTTCTTTACCATCTACTATAAATACTATTACATCAGCAGTTTCTATAGCTATATTTGCTTGTCTTCTCATTTGTTTTACTATAATGTCATCTCTTTCTGGTTCTATACCACCTGTATCTATCATAGTAAATTTATAGTTAAGCCATTCTGCTTCTGCATAAACCCTATCCCTTGTAACCCCTGGTGTATCTTGGACTATTGATATTCTCTTTCCTGCTAATCTATTAAATAATGTAGACTTTCCTACATTTGGTCTTCCAACCATTGCAACAATAGGTTTTGCCATATTCCTATTCCTCCTCGTTATAATTATTTATTAAATCTATAAAACCATCTCCTGAGTAATCACAAACTAAAACTTTAACATTTAAAGCCTCTTCTAACATATCGATTGTTGTGTCATCTAACATTATAAGTTCCTCTGGAGCTAATTCATAACCTCTTCTAAACATATTATCTGCCATTATAAGATATGGTGTATCTATTTCATCCTTTAACTGCTCTATTATATCTGTACCAGTTAAAAGTCCTGCAACAGTAATAGTTTCTCCAAAAAAGTTATTAACTATCTTTTTAACATTTATTTTTATATTATCATTTTTTTTCATTATACTATCCATAGCATTTTTTATTTCATCATAAGCTAATGCACCTGTTACTACAGTATAATTTCCTTTTTTATTTGTATCTAAAAATTCCAAATCTCTTTTTATAGCTTCTCTATAATAACGAACACTTCCAACTCCATCTTCTAACTGTTCAAAACCATTATAAAATTCTTCCTCTGGAACATCTTGTTTTGCTACTAAATAAAATTCATCTGATAATCTTACAAAAGGTTCTGATACTTCTTTCATAAACTTTTCTTGAAGTTCATTAACCATTTCTATTGTTTCTTTTGAAGTTTGTTCAGTAAATGTATTTACATGAGCTAAGTTTTCCCTAAATTTTGTTATTCCAATTGGCACAACTGCCACATTATTAACTTGTGGGTACAAATTATAAAGATCATTTATAGTTCTTTTAAGTTCTTCTCCATCATTAATACCTGGAACACATACAATTTGAGCATGCATATAAATATCTGCTTCTTTAAGCCTTTTCATTCTATCATATATTTGTCCTGCAAATCTATTGTTAAGCATTTTTACTCTAAGCTCTGGATTTGTTGTGTGAACAGATATGTTTATAGGACTTATTTTGTATCTAATTATCCTATCTATATCAGCCTCTTTCATATTTGTTAATGTTACAAAATTACCTTGTAAAAATGATAATCTTGAATCATCATCTTTAAAATAAAGAGTATTTCTCATTCCTTTAGGAAGCTGATCTATAAAGCAAAAAATACATTTATTACTGCAACTTTTTGCTTTATCCATTATACCACCTTGAAATTCAAGGCCTATATCTTCACCATAATCTTTTTCTATTTCTATATCCCAAACTTCACCATAAGATTTCTCAATTTGTATAGTTAACTCTTCATCAACAGCTAAAAATCTATAATCAATAATGTCTTCTATTTCTTTATTATTAATTGAAATAAGAAAATCGCCTGCCTCTATTCCAACCTCTTCTGCAATACTATCAGGAAGTACACTTTTTATTAAGTTCTTCATATTTTCACTCCCCTTTTTTATAAACTAGTGTATCTTTTGTTATATTACATTAATATATGTAGTTAGTCAACAAAACTCGTCAAAAAGGAAATTTTTATAAATTCAAAATTAATTTAATTAATTTTATGCAATTAAAAACCACACTAAATACTTTGTGTGGTTTTTATTTATATATTTAAATCTACATATTCTCCTGTTTTACTAAAAATTATCCATTCACAAATATTTGTAACATGATCACCTATTCTTTCTAAATATTTAGCTACAAATAATAATCTTGTTCCCTCTTCTATACTATTTTCATCATTCTTTATACACAATAGTGTATATTTAAATGTTTGTTTATATAAATTATCTATTTCATCATCTAACTTACATATTGAATATGCTAATTCTATATCCCTTTCACTATATGCTTTGCTAGCTAATGTTATCATATTTTGAATTTTTTCTTCCATAATTAAAAGATCTTTTATTTCAATTGGATGTAATGTTCCTTTTACATACTTTACAATTTTGCATATATCAATAGCATGGTCCGCCATTCTTTCTAAGTCAGTTACTATTTTAGATGCAGTAAATACTCTTCTTAAATCTTTAGCAACAAGCTGTTCTGTTGCTATAAATTTTATACATTCTTCTTCAATTACTTTTTGAAGATTATCTACTTTATCATCATTTTTTATTATATTTTCAGCTAATTTTTCATCTTTTAGCTTTAATGCTTGCATACTACATTTTATTTGTTCTTTTACTATATTAGTCATTATATACAATTTTTCATTTATTTCATCAATTCTTTGATTTTGTGACTCTCTTCTCATATGCTCACTCCTTAAACATTATTAACCAAATCTACCTGTAATATAATCTTCTGTTCTTTTATCTTTTGGCTTATAAAATATATCTTCTGTTTTTCCATATTCTATAACTTCACCATTTAAAAAGAAAGCTGTCTTATCTGCTATTCTTCCAGCTTGTTGCATATTATGAGTAACTATTATAACTGTATATTCTTTTTTTAATTCTTCAATTAAATCTTCTACTTTATTAGTTGAAATTGGATCTAATGCTGATGTTGGCTCATCCATAAGAATTACTTCAGGTGATACAGCAAGTGTTCTTGCTATACAAAGTCTTTGTTGTTGTCCTCCTGACAACCCCATTGCACTCTTTTTAAGTCTATCTTTTGTTTCATCCCAAAGTGCAGCACCCTTAAGACTTTTTTCAACAATTTCATCTAATCTCTTTTTATCTTTTATTCCATGTATTCTTTGTCCATAGGCAACATTGTCATATATTGACATAGGAAATGGATTAGGCTTTTGAAAGACCATACCAATTCTTTTTCTAAGATCAATTACATCATAATCACTAAAAATATTTTCTCCTTCAAATAAAACTTCACCTTCTATTTTAACTGAATCTATAAGATCATTCATTCTATTTATAGTTCTTAAAAACGTTGATTTACCACAACCAGATGGACCTATAAGTGCTGTAACTTCATTTTTATTAAATTTCATATTTATATTTTTAAGAGCTTTATTAGTTCCATAATAAAGATTTAGATTTTTAGTTTCTATTATACTCATACTTCCTCCTACTATTTGCCACTATATGATTTTAACATTCTGTTTCCAATTAATTTTGCTAATAAGTTAAAGATTAATATAATTATTATAAGCACAGCTGCTGTTCCATTTGCTATAGCTGATGCATCTGGAACAATTCCTTCAGAATTTAATTTCCATATATGAACTGCTAAAGTTTCTGCTGGTCTAAAAAGCGAAAATGCTGATGTTTTTCCAAGTAAACTTACATTGTTGAAATTAAGTGTTCCTGAACTTAAACCTGCTGTATATAAGAATGCTGCTGCCTCTCCAAAAATTCTTCCTGATGATAATATAATTCCAGTAAGTATATCCCTCATTGCAGTTGGAAGAGTCACTCTCATTATAGTTTGCCATTTAGTTGCACCAAGTCCTAATGATGCTTCTTTTACTTTTTTTGATGCATGTCTTATTGCATTTTCTGATATTCTAGTCATAGATGGAATATTTAATATGCTAACTGATAAAGCTCCAGCTATTAATGAATATCCAAATCCTGATAAATTAACAAAAACTAAAAGTCCAAACATACCTATTACAATTGAAGGTAATGAAGACATAGTTTCAAGAGATAATCTAATTATTTTTAAAACAACGCCTTCTTTAGCATATTCTGCTAAGTATATACCTGCACCAATTCCTATTGGTACTGTAATTATCAATGCTATTACTAACATATATAATGAATTAAATATTTGTGGCCCAATACCTCCACCAACACTTGTCATTTTGGGATTACCAAATAAAAATGATGGAGTAAGCATACCTATTCCTTTATAAAAGATATAAGCTATAAAAGCTCCAAGTAACGTTACTATAAATATTGCTATTATATAAAACATTATAGTTGCTACTTTATCTATTTTTTTTGCATCCACTTTAGTTAACTCCCTTCTTTTCTATTTGCCTAATTACAAGTATAAATATAAATGATATTACTAAAAGAATTAATGCTAAAGTCCATAAAGCATCATTCCAAGCAGAACCAGATACAGTATTTGACATATCCATTGTTAATATACTAGTTAATGTTGAAGATGGTGATATTAGACTATTTGGCATTTTTATTGTATTTCCTATTACCATCTGAACTGCTAAAGCTTCTCCAAAAGCTCTTGCAATACCAAGAACTACTCCAGTAAGTATTCCTGATTTTGCTCCTGGAGTTATTACATTTTTTATAGTTTGCCATCTCGTTGCTCCAAGTCCATAAGATGCCTCTATATGTTCTTTAGGTATTCCTTTTATAGCATCAATAGATAAAGTTGCTATAGTTGGTAAAATCATAAGGGATAAAACTATTATTCCTGCTAAAAGTGAAAAGCCAATCCCTCCAAACTTATCTTTTATAAATGGAACTAAAACCGAAACTCCTACCCAACCATAAACTACTGATGGAATTCCTACTAATATTTCTAAAGTTGGCTTTATTAGTTTTTCTCCAAAACCTTTAGAAATTACATTAACAAAAATCCCTAACGCAACTGCAATTGGAGCACTTAATATAACAGCTCCTAAGGATACTAGTGTAGATCCTAATATGAATGCAAAAGCTCCAAAAGTTTTAGGGCTACCTGAAGGATTCCAGTTATTCGTAAATAAAAATTCAATTAAACTATACTCACCTTTAGTGAATGTCTTTATTCCTTTTAATCCTATAAATAATATTATTGATACTGTTATTAAAATTATTAATATTCCACAAAAACTTGAAAATCCTTTCCCTAAATATTCATTTAATAGCCTTTCTTTGAAACTCCTCGTCTTCATATACCTCATTCCTATCTTTATTGCTTATTATTTTTCCTTTATTTCATTTCCTGGAATTAATCCTAAATTATTTATACTTTCACTATTTTCACTACTTCCTACAAAATCTATAAATTCCTTTGTAAGTCCATTAGCTTCACCTTTTGTATACATGTGCCCCCATGACCAGAAATCATAATTTCCAGATTTAATATTTTCAGCAGTTGCTTCTTTTCCATCTATTTTAATTAAATTTAATGTATTTTTTGCTTCTTCATTATTCATATATGATAGTGCCACATAACTTATTGCTCCATTATTTTGTTTCATAGCATTTAATACAGCACCATTACTATCTTGTGTAGCTCCTATTGAATCATTTTCTAATTTTTTATTTCCATCTAATATCTTCTTTGTAAATGTTGCTCTTGTTCCTGATGATGTAGGCCTGTGAACTACTAATATTTCTAAATCCTTTCCTCCAACCTCTTTCCAATTCTTAATCTTCCCTGAAAAAATATCTTGTATTTGTTTCTTTGTTAAATTTTCTATTCCAGAATTTTTATTAACAACAACACCAAAACCTTGCGCTACAACTTTATGATCTACTAATTGACTTGCTTGTTCCTTTGTAAGCTTATCTTCTGCGTAAACATCTGAGTTTCCTATATTAACAGAACCTTCTAAAACTTGAGTAAGTCCGGTTCCTGAACCTCCTGCTTGTGCATTTATAGTATTTCCAGGTTTTATTTCATTAAATTTTTCTATTGATTGTTCCATAAGAGGCAAAAGTGCTGATGATCCACTTATTGTTATAGAGCTACCATTTTCTGTACTTCCACAACCAACAAATAATCCTCCTGTAATAACTACTGCTAATGTGGCTACTAACATTTTTAAATTTTTCTTTCTCATAAAATATAACCTCCTTAAAAATCCCTTTACTCATTTATTTTTATAATTTGACTATATATTAATAATATCTTTTGAAAGTTAAGGTATTATTATACTAAAGTTAAGTTGTTTTATATTAGTGTTAAATGAGTTTAACAATTAAATAAAAAAGACGAACTTTTATTTTTAAAAGTTCGTCTTTTATTTATATATGTTTTATTTTAAATGTAAATTCTGTTCCCTTTAAAACTTCAGAATCAACACTTATCTCTCCTCCAAAAGTTTTTACAATATGTTTAACTATTGCAAGACCAAGTCCAGTACCCCCACTTTTTCTTGCTTTATCAACTCTGTAAAAACGTTCAAATATTCTAGGAAGGTCTTCTTTTGGTATTCCTATACCATTATCTTTCACCTTAAAATAATAATATTCTTTATCTGAAAAACTTTTTACATTAATTTTAGTATTATTATTTGAATATTTTATAGAATTTTCTATTATGTTTATAACTATTTGAAGAAACTTATCTTTCTGTCCTAAAATAAAATCATTATTATCAGATTCAAAATTTATATATATATTCTTTTTTCTTGCATGTTCACTTAATATATTTATTGCATCTGTTATTATTCCATCTGGAAAAATTTCTTCTAATTCTTCTACTGGATTATTTTCTAAATCAGAAAGAACTAAGATATCACTAATAAGTCTAGTAAGCCTTTCTGTCTCTTTATCTATTATATCTAAAAATTTAATTTTAGTTTCTTCATCTTCAACATATCTTAATGTTTCAGCAAAACCTTTTATTGACGTTAATGGAGTTTTTAATTCATGAGATACATTAGCTACAAACTGACTTCTTATATTTTCAAGTCTTTTCATTTCTGTTATATCTTGAATTGCAATAACTCTACCAATTTTTTTATATCCATTTATAACTATAGCTTTCTTTATTTTCAAAAATCTTCTAAATGGTTTTTTTATTTTAACTTGTGTTTCATCAACAGTTTCATTATTTAAAATTTCTTTTATTCTTTTATCTTCTATACAATCATTTAAATATTTTCCTGTAACATCTACATTTATTCCAAATATCTTTTGAGCATAAGGATTTATAGTTATTATTCTATCTTCATTGTCTACAGCTATAACTCCACTTTGCATAGATTTTAATATTGACTCAAGTCTATTTTGTTTATCAACGACTTCATTTATTTTACTTTGAAGCTGATCTGCCATATTATTAAATGTTTTACCTAGTTGTCCTAATTCATCATTTGAGACTACATTTACCCTTGTTTGTAAATTTCCATGAGCTATTTTCCAAGTAACACTTTCTAAATGTTTTATTGGATCTACAATTATTCTAACTAACTTAAGAGCTAAAGCTATAGATAATAATAAAACAATTATTAAAGTTATAATATAATATTTAGTATTTTTAACTTGAAATATATTTGTTGTAGGCTCTTCAACTCCACTTATTATTGTATCTCCATTAGAAAGCTTAGTTCCACAATAAATCATATTTATTTTTTTATTTTCATTATATTTATCTAAATAACCTACACCTTTATTTTCAGCTTCTTTTATTATTGAAGCATAACTTATATTTGCTTCATTTCCTGATGAATTAAATTTTATATTCCCATCTTTATCAATTATAGTTAATTCTATTGTTTTCCCATTTATTTTAAATAAACCTAATTTACTAGCATTTTCTATATCTAATTCAGAAATTATAGAGTTATATTCTTTTAACATGCTTTTAGAATTTTCTATTTCCTGTATACTGTAAAGAGCCATAAATGAAGATGTTATTATAACTAAGGCAAAAACTACTGTTATTATTACAGAAGTTATTATTTTTTTCTTCATAAATATTACCCGTTAAATCTATATCCAACCCCTCTTATAGTTTCTATAAGCTTAGGGTTTTTATCATCTTCTTCTATTTTTTTTCTTAAATATCTAATATGCACATCTACTGTTCTTGTCTCTCCAATATATTCATATCCCCATATTTTATCTAATAAAATTTCTCTCTTTAAAATTTTGCCTTTATTTCTTATTAATATTTCTAATAATTCAAATTCTTTTAATGTCATATCTATCTTTTTATTATTTATAGTTACTTCATGTCTTTCAAAATCTATTTTTAATCTTCCATTATCATAAATATCTTCTTTTTTATTTGATTCTAAAGGAGCACTTCTTCTTAAAACAGCCTTAACTCTTGCCAAAAGTTCCCTTATAGAAAATGGTTTTGTTATATAATCATCAGCTCCAAGTTCTAAGCCTAATATTTTATCTAGTTCTTCTCCTTTTGCAGTAAGCATTATTATAGAAATATTACATGTATCATTATTTCTTTTTATTTCTTTACATACATCAAATCCATCCATTCCAGGTAACATTAAATCTAATAATATTAAATGAGGCTTTTCATTTTTAGCGATATTAAGTGCATCTACTCCATTATTTGCCCAAATAACTTGATATCCCGCATTTTCTATATTGAATTTTAAAAGTTCTAATATATGTTCTTCATCATCTACAATTAATATTTTTTCTTTTGACAACTTAATCACCTCTATTTTAATATTGCAAATGTAAATAGTCTTCCGTAAGATCCATCAGATTTCCTATATGAATGTAATTTTATATCTTTTTCACAATAAGTACAAAGAGGTATACTTTTTATATTTTCATCATTAACCCCACAATCTTTTGCATCTTTTTCTATACAAGCTTCTAAGTTTAAATTTCTTCCATCAAATAATATATCTTTATCTATATCTTTCTCTTCTATAAATCTTTCTTTTAAATCTTCTGATATTTCATAACAGCATTTTCTTATATGAGGGCCTATATAAACTTTAGTATTTTTATGGTTAACGCCATAAACTTCAGTCATTTTATCTAAACAAACTTTTGTTATAGACTTAATAGTTCCTTTCCATCCACTGTGGACTGCACCTATAACTCCGTACTCCTCATTTACAATAATTACAGGTACACAATCAGCAGTAAATACTCCAATTAAAACATTTTTTAAATTTGTAATTATACCATCACCGCTATTTTCATTAAAATTTTCTTCACCATTATAAATTAAAACTTCATCTGAATGAATTTGATTTAAATATACTATTTTATCTACATTGAAATCTTTCTTTAAATTATTTAATGTATCTATTCCTTCTAAAGTATTTCTATTAAAACTTTTATTTTTTTCAGCAGTTGAAAATACAACTGAACTTTTTTCATTATCAATAACTAAAAAATCATCTTTTTTACAAATATTATCTAAATTTAAATTTTTCATTTTTCCCCTCCAACTCTTTTAATATTATTTTAACATTTACTAAATTTATTATCTATTTAATAATATATTTTTTACCTATCTTTAACGTAAAAAAGCATACTAATTCTATTTTAGAACTAATATGCCAATTCCTTATCTCATTAATCTATTTATTTCTTCCATAAAGGTATTAATATCTTTAAACTGCCTATAAACAGAAGCAAATCTAACATAAGACACTTCATCTATCTTTTTTAGCCTTTCCATAACCATTTCTCCTATGTAATTTGATTGAACTTCTGTCATCATTTTATTTGATATAGTCTTTTCAATATCTTCTGCAATATCTTCTATTTGCTTGCGTGAAATAGGTCTTTTTTGACAGGCTATTATCAATCCGTTTACTATTTTTTCCTTATTAAAGTTTTCTCTAGTTAAATCTTTTTTTATAACTAAAATTGGAATATCCTCTACTTTTTCATAAGTTGTATATCTTTTATTGCAATTTAAACATTCTCTTCTTCTTCTAATTGTAGTATTATCATCTGTTGATCTTGAATCGACTACTTTACTTTCTTGAAAAGAACAAAAAGGGCATTTCATAGATAATTCCCACCTTTCTGTACAGTAATTGACTTATTCTATATCGTTATTATACATATTTTTCTCTTTTATGGCTAGATACTATCTGTAAATATTATCATCTCGCCCTAAAATATTTGAATTATCCATAGAAACTAATATCACATCTAACCCAATCTTCTCTATATTTTCCCATGGTATTTCTATTTCCTCTCCTTTCGAAAACCACCCTTTGTTTTCTCCTGGAATAATTAATGACTCAACTTTATCATTCTCACAATCTAATTTTATATCTACAATAAATCCTAATTTTGTTCCAGAATTTATATCTATAACCTCCATACTTTTCATAGAATTTATTGAATGTAAATTTTCCTCCATATATAACACCCCCATATGTTAAATTTATATTCATTATTTTATAAATTATTATATTTACATGAAAAAAGAACTCTCATAAGAGTTCTTTTTTAAACATACTTCCTCATGTGTTTAAGTGCTGTCTTTTCTAGTCTAGATACTTGAGCTTGAGATATTCCTATCTCATCTGCAACCTCCATTTGTGTTCTACCTTTAAAAAATCTAAGATTTAATATTAATTTCTCTCTATCAGTTAACTTTTTCATTGCCTCATTTATGGATATATTTTCAAGCCAACTATCATCAGTATTTTTAGAGTCGCTAATTTGATCCATAACATATATAGCATCTCCACCATCATGATAAATAGGTTCAAATAAAGAAACTGGATCTTGTATTGCATCTAATGCAAAAACAACTTCTTCTCTTGGAATTTCAAGTTCTTTAGCAATTTGAGAAACATTTGGCTCTCTATTGTTATCTTTTACAAGTTTATCTCTAACTAATAGTGCCTTATATGCTATATCTCTTAATGACCTGCTAACTCTTATTGAATTGTTATCTCTTAGATATCTTCTTATTTCACCAATTATCATAGGTACAGCATAAGTTGAAAACTTAACATTTTGAGATAAATCAAAATTATCTATAGCTTTCATAAGCCCTATACATCCAACTTGAAATAAATCATCAACATTTTCGCCTCTATTATTAAACCTTTGAATAACACTTAATACAAGTCTTAAATTACCTTTTATAAAAGTTTCTCTAGCACTATTATCACCAGACTGCATTTTTAATAAAAGTTCTCTTTTTTCCTTTTCTTTAAGTATAGGAAGTTTTGCAGTGTTTACTCCACATATCTCTACTTTATTAATGATCAAAGTCATCAACTCCTTTGGAAGTAATTTCATCACAGTAGAAAGTATTTCCGTAAGGAGTAACTTTTATACTAAAGACAACCTAAACCATTTTACTTATTTCTTTTTTTAATCTACTTATTATCTTTTTTTCTAATCTTGATATATATGATTGTGATATTCCAAGTATATCAGCTACCTCTTTTTGTGTTTTTTCGTTATTACCATTTAAACCAAATCTTAATCTAACAATTTCTTTTTCTCTCTCATTTAAATTTTTAAGAGCAATAAACAATAACTGCTTATCTACTTCATCTTCTATTAAATTATATACAATATCATTATCAGTTCCTAATATATCAGATAATAATAATTCATTTCCATCCCAATCTATATTAAGAGGTTCATAAAATGAAATTTCAGCTTTTATTTTATTATTTCTTCTTAAATACATAAGTATTTCATTTTCAATACATCTTGATGCATAAGTTGCAAGCTTTATTTTTTTATCTGGTTTAAATGTATTTACTGCTTTTATTAATCCTATAGTTCCAACTGAAATTAAATCTTCTACATATACTCCTGTATTTTCGAACTTTCTTGCTATATATACAACTAATCTTAAATTTCTTTCTATTAATATACTTCTTATTCCTTCATCTCCATCACTTAATTTATTAACTAAATCTTCTTCTTCTTCTTTGCTAAGAGGTGGTGGTAATGCATCATTTCCTCCAACATAATGAAGTTTTTTTCTACACAAACCTAATTTCTCAAATATCCTATTTAATAAAAGTTTTATATTAACCATATTCTCCTCCTTGATATTAATAATAATTTATATTACTCCCCTTGGTATCAATGCATTAAAATCATTTTCTCTACTTAAATTATCTTTGCATGGACATAATATAGCATCTACAACCTTAAATGTTTGTCCACTTTTTTTAAGTTTCATATTGTCTACTCTAAACCCTTTTAAAACTCCATCATATCCTATAGCACTATAAGGAATATGATATAAACCATAATTTTCTAAATTTATTTCATTTAAATAAACTTCTTCTACCAATATACATGGTAAATTTGTTATAGGCTCTCTAAGTTCATTTCCAGAATCTAAAAAACCTTTTATTTTTAAAATTTTATTTTCAACAGAAAATTCAACATCATAATAAAAATTATTAATAATATTTTTTTCTCTTATATATGTTGTTATTCTCTCTAATGTTATACATAATATAGATAAACTTAAAATCAAATATTTTATTTTAAAATTATTTATCATAATACCATTTTTTATAGAATACTCATTAGTCATAATTGCAATTTTAAAACAAATTCCACTTAACACACAGGATGATACTATAAATACAATCCCACTTTTTAAAGACTTTATAAACCTCTTATTATTAAGAGGTATGTAAGCTATAGCTATTGCTACAATAATTTGAATTATATTATTTGATAAAAAACTTATTTCTTCTATAACCATTGTTAATGTATATAAAGAACCTAAAATAGCTGATAGTAAACACATTTTAAAAGAATATTTTTCCCTAATAATTTTATAAGTAGTTAATAACAAAAATAAATTTACCAAAAAATTTTCAATAAGTAGTATATCTATATATATATTCACTTACATTCCCCCTTAATAAAATTATATAACTATATATTTCAAAATTTTGTCAATTTAATTGATATAAACATAACTTTTTAAATCATTTTTTTTACATTTGATTACATAAAATATTATATTAAAATAATTTTTAACTTTTTATTTTTCATAAATCACAAATTTAAAATAAAAAAAGAGAGATTTTAAAAAAATCTCTCCTTATTATTATTTATTTATTTTGTTATCATCTATAGAAACATGTGCTTGACTCTCTGGTAAACTTTCTTTCTTTTTTTGCACTATAGATAAATTTGTTTTAAAAGACATTTTTGTTTCTGTAAACTTTGGTTTATCATAAATAAAGTCATTGTTACCTGTATATAAATATTTCATTTCTTCCATTTGTTGCCCTATTTCTTGTGCATACCATGGTGTAGTTGCATATTGATGCCACATTAATGATTCATTAGGTGAATATCTCATTTTATATAAAGTATTTTGTTTATATTTTGAACTATTAACATAATTACTTGATACAAAATTAGCAGCACCTTCTATTGCTTTATCAACACTTGTCCATCCATGATTATAAGCATATGTTGTTCCAAGTATTAAAGCTCTATTTGGAAATGCTTTAGAATTATCATATGCACCTATTCCAAATAAATTATATACAGTTACAGGTTTTTGCAACTTTATCATTTTATAACCAATTAATTCACCTTTACTATTTTTTATTTCATGATTAGTATTTGCTATCTCTGTTATCTTAACTCCTTTTGCTAAAGTGCTCTTTCCATACCCTGTTTCATGTATTGATTGGGCTGCAAAATATAATGGATCTATATTAAATTTTTTTGCTGAATTTACAAATGCACTAGCATGACCAATTAAAACTCCCGCATTATGTGCTTTAAAATAATCATTTAAACCATTAACGCTAATATTTCTATATTCATCTAATCTTAAATATTGTAATTGATTAGTAGCTTTTGCTGGATTTATATACTTTTCATAAAAATTATAATCATATGATGAGTTTCTTGATTTTTGTAATTTTATATATGAATCCATTGACATATTATAATTAGTATATATAACATTTTTTTCATTTGGCTTTTCATTTTGTATATCATCTTTTGAAACTTCTTTTATATATTCTTTTGAAGAGTATCCAGTTACGCTTGAATCTTTGATTTTATAAAATCCATTTTCTTCTCCTAGTATTTCAACTATTTCTCCGTTTCTTAAGTTTCCTATTATTTTTGATGAAGTACTAGGTTTTTCTCTAATCCTTAATTCACTATTTACCTTAACTTTCCCATATCTCTCTTTTAATTCTGGTTTACTTTCAGGCTTAACTTCAGGTTTTGCTTCAGGTTTATTATCCGGTTTAATTTCTGGTTTACTATTAGAATTATTTTTTGGATAAAATTTAACATAATCTTCATGAATATATCCACTTATACTACCTTTTTTTATTTTATACCACTTTCCATCTTTTCCATTAACATCAAAGTTTTCTCCAGGTAGTAAATATCCTACAACACCATATTGTGTTCCTGGTCCTTTTCTTACTCTTAAATTACTTGTAACATTTATAACTTTTCCTGTTCCTTCATATTTATTAACACTAGAATTATTACTACTATTATTGTTGTTACTATTATGATTGCTACTATTACTATTATTGCTATTACTACTATTATTACTTGTTACTTTTACATAATCTTCATGAACATATCCATGTCCATTTTTATATTTTATTTTGTACCATTTTCCTGACTTTTCTATTATGTCAAGTTTACTTCCATTTTTTAAGTAACCTATTGTTTCTGAACTTGTTGATGCACCTTTTCTTACTCTTAATTCACTTGTAATATTTACTACTACCCCTTGCTTTGTAACGCTTTCTGTTGGTTTATTATTCTGATTACTATTACTACTATTGCTGTTACTACTATTATTACTTGTTACTTTTACATAATCTTCATGAACATATCCATGTCCATTTTTATATTTTATTTTGTACCATTTTCCTGACTTTTCTATTATGTCAAGTTTACTTCCATTTTTTAAGTAACCTATTGTTTCTGAACTTGTTGATGCACTTTTTCTTACCCTTAATTCACTTGTAATATTTACTACTACCCCTTGCTTTGTAACGCTTTCTGTTGGTTTATTATTCTGATTGCTATTACTACTATTGCTGTTACTACTACTATTATTACTTGTTACTTTTACATAATCTTCATGGACATATCCATATCCATTTTTATATTTTATTTTATACCATTTCCCTGACTTTTCTATTATGTCAAGTTTGCTTCCATTTTTTAAGTAACCTATTGTTTCTGAACTTGTTGATGCACCTTTTCTTACCCTTAATTCACTTGTAATATTTACTACTACCCCTTGCTTAGTTACTTTATCTACCTTATTACTTTTATTATCATCATTTAAAGTTACTTTGGCATAATCCTTGTGAATATATCCTTCATTTTTTCCAGCTTTAATTTTATACCATAATCCATCCTTAGCTAAAACATCAAAAGCTTGTCCTTCTTTAAGATATCCTATTATCTCACTATTTATACTAGCTTTTTTTCTTATTCTAAGATTAGTTTCTACATTTATAACTTTACCCTTTCCTATTATATGTTCTGAAACAATAGAAGATTTATTTACAGTTGCAAAAGTCTTCTCATTGTTTAACGCCAATGAAGTTGTCGTTGTTGCCGCTAATAAAAACAACATAGTTGATATCTTTTTTTTATTCATAACAATCTCTCCATATAAAATATTTTTTTACATTTTTTATCTCATTATTTTTAATTTTAACATAATTTTCTTATACATAAAACATTTTTGACTTTTAAATCACTCACTTTTTTTACCTTTTTGTAACCTTTTCTAAAAAAATAAAGCTTTAGATATAAATATCTAAAGCTTTTAAAACCAATTTAATAATATTTTTAAATTTTAATTTGATCTTCTTGGTCTTCTTAAAAATGTTGGTATTGATAAATCTTCTTCAGTATAAGTTATAGTTGAGCTTACTGTTTCCTCTGAAGAAGTTGCTGCAACTTCTTCTTTTGGTTCTACAACAGTTTCTTCAACTTGTTTGCTTATTTGTTTTTTCACTTCAACTTTAGGTGTTTCTTTTGGAAGTGCACCTATTCCATCTTCTTCAAACCCTGTTGCTATAACAGTAATTCTTATTTCATCTTGAAGAGTTTCATCAATAACAGCACCAAATATTATGTTTGCATCAGCATCAGCAGCTTCTCTTACTACATCTGCAGCTTCATAAACTTCTAATGCTCCAAGATCTGCTCCACCTGTAAAGTTAAGTATAACTCCAGTTGCACCTTCTATTGAAGTTTCAAGTAGTGGTGAAGCAATAGCCTCTTTAACAGCATCAGATGCTCTATTATCGCCTTTTCCATGACCAACACCCATATGTGCTAATCCTTTATCTAACATAACAGCTTTTATATCAGCAAAGTCTGCATTAACTACTCCAGGAATAGTTATAAGGTCTGATATCGCTTGCACACCTTGTCTTAAAACATCATCAGCTAATCTAAATGAATCTAAAAGTGTTGTCTTTTTATCTGCCATAAATAATAATCTTTCATTAGGGATTATTACTAATGTATCAACTTTTTCTTTTAACTTTGCAATACCCATTTCAGCATGTCTCATTCTTCTCTTTCCTTCAAATGGGAAAGGTTTAGTTACAACACCTACTGTAAGAATTTCTAATGATTTAGCAATTTCAGCAACAACTGGTGCAGCACCTGTTCCTGTTCCACCGCCCATTCCAGCAGTAATAAATACCATATTAGCACCTTTAATAGCTGCTGTAATTTCTTCTCTACTTTCTTCTGCTGCTTTTTGTCCAATTTCAGGGTTAGCTCCTGCTCCTAATCCCTTAGTAAGCTTTTCACCTATTTGTATTTTTTGATTTGCATGTGATAGCATAAGGGCTTGTTTATCTGTATTGATAGCTATAAATTCTACATTCTTTAATCCTTCAACTATCATTCTATTAACAGCGTTACTTCCTCCGCCTCCACAGCCTATGACTTTTATATTAGTTAATTCTTGCATATCAACTTCAAAATCTAACAAAACAATTCCTCCTTTAGAAAATATCCTCTAGTAAACTTCTTATTTTTCCTATAATGCCAGTATTCTTTTTTTTCTTATCGTCGTGACCTAAATCTTCTATTTCATAATTAGCGTTAACATCAATATCACTTATTTCCTCAAATTTTAAAGTATTACCTTTAACATCTTTTGTAAAATCTTCACATATTAATTCTACCCTATCATGCACCTCTTTAACAATAGCTAAAGAAGTAATATTTGAAAGATTTTGCATATTAAAATCACTTTTTGTAATTATATTAACTTTGTAATCTATCATTTCACTTACTAACGCTTTTATATTTTCAAAATTGGTTAAAGAATCACTACATAAAATTATACTACATAAATCGTTATAATGACTAGTATTTTTTAATTCATTATTTACATAATTAAGAATTTCTTCAATTCTTGCCTCACACACTTTAAAATATAATTCCTTATGAATACTTTTACCATCTATAAGTATTTCTTTTTGTAAATCATCATTTAAAATACTTACATAATTATTGCTATATTCACACTTAACTAATTCAGCCTCTTTATTTGTTAAACCTGCACATATTGAAAGATCACTTGTAATATTATTTCCACCTAATGGAATAGAAATAAGTTCCTTTATAACTCCGTCTTTAAATATACCAATTTCAGTTAATCCAGCTCCACTATCTACTATGGCCTTTTCGCCTAATTCTTCCTTAAATAAAAATATATTTCTTAATGAATTTATATTAGAAATAAATCCCTTAATATTATACCTTGTATCTATGCATAAAGTTTTATATTTATTTAATGTATCTCTATTACATAAAAAAACAGTAACGTTAACATATATATCTCCTAATACATCTTTAGGAATTTCTAATTTTACATCATCACCTATTTTATAATAATTTATTGATACATCACATATTCTCTCATCTTCACTTAACTCTATGCTTTCTTGTAAGTTTAATATTGATTCTTTTAAATTTTTCAAAAAATTATTATGAGTATTTGTTACTTTTATTTCATATTCTTTTAACTTTAAATCTGAAGATGGTAACCCTATGTAAATATCATAAATCTTTTCATTAATTTCTTCCTCTAATTTATATAAAACTTCAAGAAAACTTTCTTTACATGCTTTACTATCAACTATCTTTCCTCTATCAATCCCCTTAGAGTAAACACAAGAACTTCCTAATATTTCAACTTCTTCACCTAGTCTTGATATACCACTTGATGCAGAAATTTTTTGTGTTCCTATATCTACCGCTGTCACTAAAAATTCTTGCATTTTTCTTACATTACCTCCTCATTATATCTTACATTTATATATTCAACATATATTTTTAAATTCCTCTTTATTTTATTTACTTAATTAAATTATTAATATTTAAAAATAATAAAATAAAAATATGACCATTGTAAATGGTCATATTTAAAATTTCATCATTCTATTAATCATCTCTTTATCTAAAGCATATGTAATCGCAACTTCTTTATCTATAATTCCTAAATTAATAAGATCTACTAAATACATATCCATTGTTTTCATACCGAATTTACTACCTGTTTGTATGACAGATTGTATTTGATGTGTTTTACCTTCTCTTATTTGATTTTGAATTGCAGGATTTATTATCATAGTTTCAAATGCAGCCACTCTATTGTTATTATCTATAGTTTCAATTAATTGTTGTGATATTACTCCTTGTAAAACCGAAGCTAACTGAACTCTAATTTGTTGCTGTTGATATGGAGGAAAAACATCTATAATTCTATCTATTGTTTGAGTAGCTCCAATAGTGTGCAATGTAGAAAGAACCAAATGACCTGTTTCTGCAGCTGTAATTGCAATAGAAATAGTTTCTAAATCTCTCATTTCACCAATAAGTATAACATCTGGATCTTCTCTTAATGCTGCTCTAAGTGCATTTTTATAACTCTTACTATCTCTTCCTATTTCTCTTTGATTTATTATACTCTTTTTATGCTTGTGAATATATTCTATGGGATCCTCTAATGTTATTATATTTTCACTTCTAGTTGAATTTATTTCATTTATCATTGCAGCTAAAGTTGTACTTTTTCCACTACCAGTTGGTCCAGTTACTAAAATAAGTCCTCTTCTTTTAGCTACTAATTCTTTAATTATATTAGGATGATTTAACTCTTCTAGTGTAGGAACATCTAAAGTTATACTTCTTATAGCTATAGCATCACTTTCTAATTGTCTAAATACATTAACTCTAAAACGTCCTACTCCTTCTAGGGAATAAGAACTATCTATTTCTCCATTTTCAATATATTTTTCAAATTTATTTCCTAATAATTCTTTTGAGAAACTTCTCAAATCATCTTTGCTTAGTTTTTCTTCACTAACAGATTTTAATTTTCCGTTTATTCTAAGCATAGGTGCTAAATCAGCTGTTAAATGTAAATCTGAAGCTTTACATCCAATAGTTTTTTCTAAAAGTTCTTTTAAAGTATACATTTTTGTCCTCCGAATTTTTAATTTGTTTTTTATAATATATAAAATATTTATAGACTTATGTTATTTTCCCATATAAAACTTTTTGTAATTTTTTTAAGGCTTTTTTTTCTATTCTTGAAACATAGGACCTAGATATATTAAGCTTTGCCGCTATTTCTCTTTGAGTTTTACTTTTTCCATCTTTAAGTCCATACCTCATAACTATTATATCATGTTCTCTTTCTGTAAGTATTTCCTCCATTTTTTTATATAATGCTGTAACTTGAAGATTACTCTCAACTTTTTCTATTACAGAATCTTTATCGCTACTTAATACATCAATCAAACATATTTCATTTCCCTCTTTATCTATTCCTATAGGGTCTTGTAAATAAACTTCTCCTTTTTGCTTTTTATTATTTCTAAAAAGCATAAGTATCTCATTTTCAATACATCTTGATGCATAAGTTGCAAGTCTTGTTCCTTTATCTACGTCAAATGAGTCAATCGCTTTTATTAGTCCTACAGTTCCTATTGATATAAGTTCATCTACATCTTTATTTGGAAATGAATATTTTTTTACTATATGAGCTACTAATCTTAAGTTTCTTTCAATTAAAACACTTTTCGCCCCTTTATCCCCCTCTTTTAATCTTCTTAAATATTTTTCCTCTTCTTTTTCATTAAGAGGTGTTGGGAAAGTGTTATTATTAGATACATAACCACTTAAAAATATTGTATTGCATAAAAGCTCGATAAAATTTGATATTACTAACACTTTCTTCCTCCTTATAGTGCTTACTAATATCATATGACTTTTCTTCTTAAAACTTGCTATTATAAAAAATATATTTTTTATTTTTTACCAAGTTCTAAAACAATATCTTTAAATATAGGTGCAGCAGTGTTTCCTCCTCCTACACTTTCTTCTTCAATTAAATCAGGTAAAAATACTATCATAGTATACTCCACATTATTTATTGTAAAATATCCTGCAAACCATCCATGTGTTGTTCCTCTACCACTTGATGATGATCCTGTTTTTCCTCCAATATCAAATCCTTCAATATAAGCATTCTTTCCTGTTCCATTTAATACAACTTCCTTCATATCATTTTTCACTAATTTACTTGTTGTTTCAGTAAATATTCTTTCTTTAGTTGTATTGTATTTCTTTATATTTTTATCATCATTATCTAATATACTATCAACTATATAAGGTTTTATATAAACGCCGTCATTTACTATAGTGTTTATAGCTCCAAGCATTTGAATAGGAGATACATTCATTGCTTGACCTATTGATATAAGAGCTATTTTATTATTATTTTTAGGATCATCATTTAATGGTTTTATTCCTGAAGTTTCATTTTTATTTTCACCTTGAAAATTCAAAACTTTTTCAAACAATCCAACTCTTTCACTATATTGCATTAACTTATCATAACCAACTTTTCTTCCTATTGCCCCAAATACGTCATTACATGATTTTACTAAGCCTTCTTTTATAGTTAATGTTCCATGAACCTTTCCATTACACATCTTACCATTACATGAAACAGTATTATATGGAGTTATAAACCCCTCTTCTAATGCAGATGCATAAGTTATTACTTTATATATGGAACCTGGTTCATATCCAGCACCTTCAATTCCTAAATTTATATTTGCTTGACTCTCATCTTTTTGAACCATAGCTTTTATTTTTCCTGTATTGCTTTCAATTAATGTAACACCAACATTTTTATAATCTAAATATTCTTCTTTTAATAGAACTTTTCTTATATCTTCTTCTATTTCTTTATCTACAGTTAATTTCACATTTCTATTTTCCTTATTTAAATTCAGTTCATTTATTGAGTAAGTATTTTTTTCATCTAAATAAAAGTTCTTTTTAGGAACAACATTATTTTTTATATTATTAAAAATTTCTTCATTTAAAGATCCCTTTACAAAATTATCTTCATATATATTTGAAAACATGGAACTTACAGACCAAGCTTCTTTCATATCTATTTCATCACTTACAAATGTATATACACCTTTTAAATTATTTAACTTATTTATTTTATTATATGTTTCTTCCGATATTTCATAATATAACTTTCCCTGACTTCTCATAACATCTGTATAATTAAATTCTTCATTTTCTGCTTTCATTATAAAGTTAAGAGCCATTAAATCTTCTAAAGTTTCTCCATAATTATTCAAACTAAATGGTCTTGAATCAATAACTAAAACATATTTCTTCTTATAGCTCATTAAATCTTTTCCATTTGTATCTAAAAGCATATATTTACTATTACTTATATTTTCTGTTTGATGATTTTTATAATTTGATTCAACTCTTTCTGTGGGATGAATAGTTAAAAAATATAATCTAACTGAAAGAATAGTAAATACACATATAATAAAACCTAATATCCAATTATATCTTCTTGTATTCTTTTTTTTCATAAAAAGGAAACACCTCCTCCTAGCTAATTCTTGACTAAGAAAAGGTGTTTTATTCAACCTAGTTTAATATATCTTTAATTTTTGAAACTAAGATATCTATTGCTACCTTATTGTGTCCACCTTCTGGAACAATTATATCAGCATATCTCTTAGTTGGTTCAGTAAATTGCATATGCATTGGTCTAACTACTGAAAGATATTGTTCAACAACTGAATCTACAGTTCTTCCTCTTTCATTTATATCTCTTACAAGTCTTCTTAAAATTCTTATATCAGCATCTGTATCAACATAAACTTTAATATCTAATAAATCTCTAATTCTTTCATCTTCAAGTACTAATATACCTTCAACTATTATTATGTCTCTTGGTTTTACTAAATTAGTGTCTTTTGCTCTATTATGTAATGTAAAATCATAGATTGGCTTTTCAATTTCTTTACCTGCTATTAAATCCTTTAAATGTTCTACTAATAAGTCATTATCAAAAGCTCTTGGATGATCATAATTAGTCTTTGTTCTTTCTTCCATGCTTAAATGACTTTGATCTTTATAATAAGCATCTTGTTGTATCATTGCGATACATTCTTCATTAAAGCTATTAAATATTTCATCAGCTATTGTACTTTTTCCTGATCCTGTTCCACCAGTAATTCCAATAAGTATAGGTTTTTTCATTAAATTACCTCCTAGTTGTTAACAATCTCTAAAGATTCTTTTTGTTTAATTAGCATATCATTTACTTTTAATGGAGTATCAACTTTCATTTTAAAAATCATATGTGCTCTATTTGCAACATCTGTTTCAGTATTTTTTTCAACATCATACATTGATCCCATTTCTATTGAAAAATTAGATGTATAAGGTCTTAAAATATCAACTTTATCTCCCTTAAACACTCTATTTTTTTGTATTATTGTAGCAATTTTAGTTTCTTCATCATATTCTTTTACCATTCCAACTATATCATAATCTCTTATATATGATGAATCATCATAATTTTGTTCTCCAGTTTTTCCAAAGTAGAATCCTGTATGATAAGGTCTATGACTAACCTTTAATAATATATCCATCCATTCTTGCTTAAATTCATAGTTTTCTGGATCTTCAAAGTAGCTATCTACAGCTTCTCTATAAGCTTTAACAACTGATGCTACATAGAATTCACTCTTCATTCTACCTTCAATCTTAAATGAATATATTCCACTTTGAGCTAATTCAGGTATATGTTTTATCATACATAAATCTTTTGAATTCATTATGTAAGTTCCTTTATCATCTTCTACAACTGGGAAATAAACACCTGGTCTTGTTTCTTCTACAAGATGATATTTATATCTACAAACATTAGCGCATGTTCCTTTATTAGAATCTCTTCCTAATAAATAATTTGATATTAAACATCTTCCTGAATATGCTATACACATTGAACCATGTACAAAAGCTTCTAAATCACAACCTTCTGGTAAGTTATCTCTAAATCCGTATATTTCATTGAAAGACATTTCTCTAGCAAGAACTATTCTTTTAACTCCTAAGTCATACCAAAATTTAGCTGCTCTCCAGTTAACTGTATTAGCTTGTGTACTTAAATGTATTTCAAAATCAGGAGCTACTTCTCTAGCAATTGCAATTATTCCAGGATCTGAAACTATAATAGCATCTACACCTAAGCTTTCAAGTCCTTTTATGTAATCTTCAACACCTGTTAAATCAAAGTTACGAGGGAAAACATTCATAGTTACATAAAGTTTTCTTCCTCTATCATGACAGTATTTAACACCTTCTGCAATTTCTTCATTTGTGAAGTTACCTGCAAAAGCTCTTAAATTCAATCTATTTCCACCTATATAAACAGCATCAGCTCCAAAATCTACTGCGATTTTTAATTTTTCAAGATTTCCAGCTGGTGCTAAAATTTCTGGCTTTCTCATTTAAAAATTACCTCCTCTTTGTTATAGCAATTCCATCGCTCATTGGAATTACAGATGTAATTAAATTTTCATCTTCAGAAACCATCTCTAAATATGTTCTCATTCTTTTAACTATAGTTATTTTTCTTCTTTTAACTAAGTCTTGAGATGCAACCATTCCTCTAAATAAAACATTATCGGCTATAATTATACCATCTTTTTTTAAAAGTCTTAAGCAATGAGGTAAGAAATGATTGTAATGGCCTTTTCCTGCATCCATAAATATTAAATCAAATTCTTCATCTAATTCTTCTAATATTTGAAGACAATCCCCTTCTTTTATAGTGATTTTATCTTCCAAATTATATTTTTTTATATTTTGCTTTGCAAGATCAATCATTTCTTTACTTCTCTCTATAGTAATAATATCAGGATTTGTTTTTGCAGCTTCATACATAAGTATAGCTGAATACCCTATGGCTGTTCCAAGCTCTAGTATCTTTAGAGGTTTTTTCATACTAACCATAAACTCTAAAAATTTACCTGCTTCTTTTTGTACTATAGGAACTCCATTTTCTTTTGCGAATTGTTCAAGTTCTTTAAATTTACCAGTGCTTTCACCAATTAATCCCCTTAAATAATCCTCCATATAATCATAAGTAATTCCGCTCATAATTGCCTCCAATAAAATTAATATCCAAATTCAGATTTCTTTTTTTCAAAATCTAAATAGCTATTTGTAAAATAATGTTCTCCTTTTTTAGGATCCAACAAATAATATAAATACTCAGTTTTAGCTGGTTTTAGAGCCGCAATTAAAGATGCTTTTCCTGGACTTGCAATTGGTCCAACTGGCAAGCTTTTAACCTTATAAGTATTGTATGGTGAATTTATCTCTAAATGTTTATAAAGAACCTTATCAACATGCTTACCTAAAGCATATATAACTGTTGCATCTATTTGTAATGGCATACCTTTTTGTAATCTATTATCAATTACTGATGAAATTAAAGGTCTATCCTTTTCTGTTCTAGCTTCTTTCTCAATTAAAGATGCCTTTGTAACAATTGAATATATCTTATCATCTGGTACAGTTACTCCTGTTTCTTTTTCAACTTCCTTAAAAACTTTTAAAAATTCATCATTCATAGTTTTTATAACTTCATTTGGAGTAACTCCTATTTTAAACGAATATGTATCTGGATATAAAAAACCTTCTAATGGATATCTAACATCCTTATTATTTTTTATGTAACTTGGAAGTTTATAATTCTTAACAGCTTCTAAAAATGCTTTTTTAGTAAATAATCCTTTTTCCTCAAATAGATCTCCCATTTGGTCAATTGTATAACCTTCTGGTATAACAACATTTACAACTTTTTCAGTTTCTAGTTCTTTTATAAAATCTTTTAAAGATATATCACTATTTATTGTATATGTGCCTTCAACTAACTTAGGATTAACCTTATTAATTTTTAAGTAAAGTTTAATAAAAGCCTCATTTTTTATTAATCCTTTTTCTTTTAAATCATTTAATAAAGTATAAAATCCTTCCCCTTTATCTATTTTAATAACTATTTTATCATTGCTAGATTTTAAGGGATTGTTTACAGTATTAGCGTACATAAAAACTATAGAACCTAAAATTATTGCAATTAACACGCAAATAATTATTAATTTACCCTTAGATTTCTTCATAAAATCCCCCTATATATAAAAGTAAATAGCCAGTATTTCGGCTATTCACTTTATTATAATACTTTTTTTTCATTTTATAAAGATACAATTTTAGACTATTACTTTTTGCTTCTTGATAATCTTCTTCTTCTTTCAGCACTATCTAAAACAGTTTTTCTCATTCTTACGTTTTCTGGAGTTACTTCTACTAATTCATCACTATTTATGAATTCTAAAGCTTTTTCTAAGCTCATTTGAATTGGTGGAACTAATTTAATTGCTTCGTCAGCTCCTGATGATCTTGTATTTGTAAGTTTTTTACCCTTACATACATTTATATCAATATCATCTGCTCTACCACAAACTCCAACTATCATACCTTGATATACTGGTGTTCCTGGTTCTATAAATAATGATCCTCTTTCTTGAGCATTGAATAATCCATATGCAATAGCATCTCCTTGTTCGAATGATACAATTGATCCTCTGCTTCTTCCTGGAATTTCTCCTTTATATGGCTCATATCCATGGAATACATGGTTCATTATACCGTTACCTTTTGTATCAGTCATGAATTCATTTCTAAATCCAATAAGTCCTCTTGCTGGAATTACAAATTCTAATCTTGTATATCCATTTACAGCAGAAGTCATATTAACCATTTCACCTTTTCTTGGTCCAAGTTTTTCCATTACAGGTCCCATGAATTCTTCAGGTACATCTATAGTTAAATATTCCATTGGCTCTAATTTTTTGCCGTCTTCTTCTTTGAATATAACATTTGCTTTTGATACTTGTAATTCGTATCCTTCTCTTCTCATAGTTTCTATAAGAACTGATAAATGAAGTTCTCCTCTTCCTGATACTTCGTAACAATCTGGAGTTATTTCTCTAACTCTTAAACTTACATTTGTTTCAAGTTCTTTCATTAATCTATCTCTTAAATGTCTTGAAGTTATAAAATCTCCTTCTTGACCTGCAAATGGTGAGTCATTTACCATAAAGTTCATGCTAAGTGTTGGTTCATCAATTTCAACAAATGGTAATGCTTCTGGGTTTTGAGCATCAGCTATTGTTTCACCTATATTTGCATCTGAAACACCACTTAAAGCTATAATATCTCCCATTGAAGCTTCGTTAACTTCTTCTCTCTTTAATCCATTATATCCAAATAATGAAGTAACTTTATAATTTGAAGTACTTCCATCTTTTCTAACTAATGCAACTTGTTGATTTTTCTTAACAGTTCCTCTATGTATTTTACCGATTGCAATTCTTCCAACAAATGCATTTGAATCTAATGTAGTAACAAGCATTTGTAATGGTCCATCTACATATCCTTCTGGACATGGAACATGCTTTAATATTGTTTCAAATAAAGGAGTCATGTTTTCATTTGTATCTTCAACATTATATCTTGCAAAACCATTTCTTGCTGAAGCATACACTATTGGGAAATCTAATTGCTCATCATCTGCTCCTAGCTCTAAGAATAATTCGAAAACTTCATCAATAACTTCTTCTGGTCTAGCATCTGGTTTATCAATCTTATTTATAACTACTGCTGGTTTTAATCCTAACTCTAATGCTTTTTTAAGAACGAACTTAGTTTGTGGCATTGGACCTTCATATGAATCAACAACTAATAAAACTGAATCAACCATTTTAAGTACACGTTCAACTTCTCCACCAAAATCTGCGTGTCCTGGAGTATCAACTATGTTTATTTTTACACCATTGTATCTTACAGCTGTATTTTTTGAAAGAATTGTAATTCCTCTTTCCTTTTCTAAATCATTTGAATCCATAGCTCTTTCTTCTACTTTTTCATTTTCTCTAAAAGTATGGCTATCTTTTAATAATGCGTCAACTAATGTAGTCTTACCATGGTCAACGTGGGCTATAATAGCAATATTTCTAATATCTTCTCTTTTAATTAATTCCATTCTCTTCCTCCAAAATTAGCTTTACTTATATATTTTTTCTATATATTTTTCTATGTAAACCTATAATATTTTTTTTCAAAAAGAAAATTGGATACTCGTGTACCCAATTCTCGCACTATTTTATATTCTAATATTTACTTTTTAAAAAGTCAACATAAATGATTGTTAATTAAGGTATTAGCTTTCTATATTTCCATTATTATTGGAAGTATCATAGGCTTTCTCTTAGTTTTTTCATATAAGAAATTTCTAAGTTCATCTCTGATTCTGCTCTTTATAGTAGCCCAATCAGTAATTTTTGATTTTTCACATTCATTTAATACTTCTTTTACAATTTCTCTAGCATCATCCATAAGGCCTTCAGATTCTCTAACATATACGAATCCTCTAGAAATTATGTCTGGTCCTGCAATAACTGATGCACTCTCCCTATCTAAAGTAACAACAACAGTTAATATACCATCTTGTGATAAATGCTTTCTATCCCTTAAAACTATGTGACCTACATCTCCAACACCTAATCCATCTACAAGGATTTGCCCTGATGATACAGTACCATTTTTCTTAATTGAATTACGAGTGATTTCAATTAAATCTCCTGTTTCAGGTAAAACATAATTTCTATGATTTAATCCAACACTTACAGCAAGTTCAGCATGTTGTTTTAAGTGTCTAAATTCTCCATGAACTGGAACAAAAAATCTCGGTCTTACTATAGTTTGCATAAGTTTTAATTCTTCTTGACAAGCATGACCTGAAACATGGACATTCTCATCTGAACCATATATAACTTCTGCACCTTTTTTGAATAATCTATTTATTACCTTTGATACTAACTTTTCATTACCTGGAATAGGAGTTGCTGATATTATTACAGTATCCCCTTCAACTATAGTTATCTTTCTATGTTCAGCAGCAGCCATTCTAGCAAGAGCTGACATTGGTTCTCCTTGACTTCCTGTTGTTATAATAACCATTTCTTCGTTTTTGTATTTTGCACTACCATCAATAGTTACTAAAGTATCTTTTTGTATTTTTAAGTATCCAAGTTCAATTGCCACTTGTACTATATTTTCCATACTTCTTCCTGATACAGCAACTTTCTTTCCATACATTTCCGCAGCAGTTATTATTTGTTGAATTCTATGAACATTTGAAGCAAATGTAGCAACTATAATTCTACCTTTTGCTTTTCCAAATAACCTTTTTAAATTTTCACCAACAACACTTTCAGACTTAGTATATCCTGGACGTTCTACATTTGTAGAATCAGCCATCATTACAAGTACTCCTTTTCTTCCTAATTCAGCAAGTCTTGCAAAATCTGTTCTTCCACCATCTATAGGAGTATGATCTATTTTAAAATCTCCTGTGTGTAAAACAACACCAAGTGGCGTGTGAATAGCAATAGCTACTGAATCTGCTATTGAGTGGTTTGTTTTGATGAATTCAACAGTTACATTTTGTAACTTTATTTTATCTTTTGGCTTTACTCTAACAAGTTGTGTAGTATCTAAAATTCCGTGTTCTCTTAATTTAGTTTCTACAATACCTAAAGTAAGCTTAGTTCCATATACAGGTACATCTAATTGCTTTAATACATATGGCAGTGCACCTATATGGTCTTCATGTCCGTGAGTTAAAAATATTCCTCTAACTTTTTCCTTATTTTTTAATAAATAAGATATATCTGGTATTACGATATCTATTCCGTACATATCAGCTTCTGGAAATTTTAATCCACAATCTATTACTACTATATCATCTTTGTATTCAATGACTGTAAGATTTTTTCCAATTTCATCTATTCCGCCAAGAGGAATTATTTTAACCTTAGCTTTTTCATTCTTCATATTTCCCCTCCTTATTTAAGAATATATATAAACAAAAGAATTCTTCTCTTAATATTTAAAGAGACATCCTTTAATTTTTCTCTCCCTTATTACACTCATCACATATACCATAAAATTTTACGCTGTGATCTTGTATTTTAAATTTATATTTTGTTTCTATTCTATGTTCTAATTCTTCTAATAAATCTTCTTCAACTTCAAAAACTTTGTTACATTGGTTGCAAATTAAATGGTGATGTCTATGTTCTTCATCTTGGTGAATAATTTCATATCTACTACATCCGTCGCTTAAATCTAACCTTGATAACAATTTAACTTCCTCAAGTAACGCAACAGTTCTATATACAGTTGCTAAGCCTATTTCCGGACAATCTTTTTTTACTTCATCATATATTTCTTCAGCAGTAAGATGTCTTCCTTCGTTTTTTATAATAGTATCTACTATTGCTCTTCTTTGAGGAGTTAATTTATATCCTTTTTCTTTTAAGTTTTCCTTAAGTTCTTGCATATCCACGGAAACTGTGCTTCCCATTTACAACACCTCTTTTCATGTCTATTATTCTTCTTGCATTAATAAGTTATAAGCTTCTTCCACCATTGCAAATTCTGCTTCATCCTCTATATTTATAAGAGTATCTTCTCCTTCTTCGTCAGAAACAACTTTAAGTACTACTGCTTCTTCTCCCTCTTCATCAGCTGGAGTTAAAACAACATATTCGCTATTTAAATCATCTATCTTAAAAAAGCTAACTACTTTAAATTTTAATTCATTTCCTTCTTCATCTAATAAATCAATGTATTCTATATCTTTTTCCATTTTCCGCATCTCCTTTTTTTATATTTTAATTATATTTGTTTTATTTTGTCAATAATTATTTTCATTTAATAATCATTTATTTTCTTGATATTCTATCTAAATATCCTTGTAATATATACGTTGCAGCAACTTTATCAACTATTTTCTTTCTTTTTCCCCTTGATAAATCTGCCTCAAGCATAGCTCTATGAGCAGCTACTGTTGTAAGTCTTTCATCCCAAAATACTATTTCTAAATCAATTGCTTCTTTAAGTAAATTACTAAACTCTTGTATTTTTTCTCCTGCAAAGCCAATGGAACCATCCATGTTTTTTGGAAGTCCTACAACTATAGTTTCTACAGAATACTCATTACATATTCTCACAACTTCTTTTACATCATCAGTTTTTTTTGTTCTTCTTATAGTTGTTATACCTTGGGCTGTAAAACCAAGTGGATCTGAAATTGCAACTCCTATAGTTTTCTGTCCAACATCTAATCCTAATATTCTCATATTATCTCCTCTAAAACAAAAGATGCCCTTCAACAGGGCACCTTGTTTATTTTATCTCTAAATAAGATTTTATAACTTCTTCAAGAATTTCATCTCTTTCAAGTTTTCTTACTAAAGCTCTTGCTCCGTTGTAATTTGTAATGTAAGTAGGGTCTCCTGATATTAAATAACCCACAAGTTGATTAATTGGATTATACCCTTTTTCTTGAAGTGAATTATAAACCTCTGTTAAAATGGCCTTTGTTAGCACTTCTTTATTCTTTGATACATCAAATTGCATTGTATGTTCTAAATTATTGCTCATACTCCTCGCTGCTTTTAGCAGCTCACCCCCTTACCTAATTGTTAAAGGAAATCTATATATTCAATAGTATTATCCATGCATTTCATTTTATATTCAACTTCTATAAGTTAATTATAACCTATCTAAATTTAAAAGTACACTATTTTAATAAACTTTCCACTACAGAATATGTTTTTTGTACAGCCTCATTTATCTTTTCAGGGCTTTTTCCTCCAGCTTGAGCCATGTCCGGTCTTCCACCACCGCCGCCTCCAACTACTGAAGCTACTTCTTTTATTATTTTTCCACAATGTACTCCTTCTGATACAGCATCTTTAGTTGCCATAGCTACTAAATTTACTTTTCCATTTACATTGCTAACTAAAACTACTACTGATTTTTGTGCTTTATTTCTTATCTTATCACCTAAGTCTCTTAAAGCATTTCCATCTACATCTTCTAAGGCGTATGATATAACAGTAATACCTTTTATGTCTTTAGCTGCTTTTAATATATCATCTTCTGCTCCACTTGTAAGTTTTGATTTTAGTTCTAATATTTCTTTTTCTTTTTCTTTAATATCTAAAGCTTGTGCTGATATTTTATTTATTATATCTTTTTCATTACACTTTAATGCTGCACAAGCATCTTTAAGTACACTTTGCTTTTCTTCCATGTATTTAATAGCACTAAATCCAGTTACTGCTTCTATTCTTCTTATTCCAGCTGCTACTCCTGATTCATTAACTATTTTAAATAACCCAATTTGTCCTGAATTTTTAACATGTGTTCCACCACATAATTCTTTTGAATAATCTGATACTTCTACAACTCTAACTTCTGAACCATATTTATCATCAAATAAGGCTGTAACTCCTCTTTCTTTTGCTTCATCTAATGACATAAGATTAGTTTCTACAGTAAATACATCCATTATTTTAGCATTTACTAAATCTTCAACCTTTTGAAGTTCTTCTGAAGTTAATCCTTGGAAATGAGTAAAGTCAAATCTTAATCTTTCATCATCAACATAAGAACCTGCTTGATTTACATGTTCTCCAACAACTATTTTTAAAGCTGAATGTAGCATATGAGTTGCTGTATGATTTTTACGTATATTATTTCTTCTATTAACATCTATTTTTAATTCAACTTCATCATTTAATTTTACTATACCAGTATTAACTTTTACATAATGAATAGTTTTTCCAGCAACATTATTTTTTGTATCATAAACATAAGCTTCAAAGCTATGTCCTTTTATTATACCTTTGTCACCAACTTGACCTCCCATTTCTGAATAGAATGGAGTTTTATCAGTTACAATATATCCTTTTTGACCCTCTTTTAACTCTTCTAAAACTTCTTCATCATTTGCTAAGAAAAGAATTTTACCAATAGCTTCATCATTATCATATCCAACAAATTCACATTCTATATTGTTATCAATTGAATTGATTGGTGATTCTTCACTACCCATGTAAGTGAATTCCCCTCTTGCACTTCTTGCTCTTTGTCTTTGATCTTGCATTTCTTTATCAAATGCTTCTCTATCTATTGTCATATTTTTTTCTTCTAATATTTCTTCTGTTAACTCATATGGGAATCCATAAGTGTCATAAAGCTTAAATGCCTTTTCTCCACTTAATACAGTTTCATTTTTATTTTCTAATTCTTCAATATATCCTAAAAGTATTCCCATTCCTGAATCTATTGTTTCATTAAATCTTTCTTCTTCTAATGTAACAATTTTTTCAATATAGTCTTTTTTAGTTAAAAGTTCATCATATTCTGAAGCATAATTTTCAACTACTGATTCTACAACATCTTTTAAGAATAATCCTTTAATACCTAAAACTCTACCATGTCTTGCAGCTCTTCTTAAAAGTCTTCTTAAAACATATCCTCTTCCTTCGTTACTTGGTTGAACTCCATCTGAAATCATCATAGTAACTGATTTAATATGGTCTGTAATTATTCTAAGTGAAACATCTTTAACCTTGTCTTCACCATATTTTACTCCTGAAAGCTCTGAAACTTTACCTAATATATTTTTAACTGTATCAATTTCAAATATATTATCTACACCTTGCATTAAAGTTGCAAGTCTTTCAAGTCCCATACCTGTATCTATGTTAGGATTTTGAAGTCTTTCATAATTTCCTTTTCCATCTCCATCAAATTGAGTAAATACTAAGTTCCAAAACTCTATTACTCTATCTTCATCACTAGCTTTTACAAATTCTTCTGCAGTTTTTACAGGTTCTACCCCTTCTTCTGCTCTATCAAAATGAATTTCTGTACATGGACCACATGGACCTGCTCCATGTTCCCAGAAGTTATCTTCTTTTCCAAGTCTGAATATTCTATTAGGGTCTATATCTGTTTTTGTAGTCCAAATATTAAATGCTTCATCATCGTCTAAATATATAGTTACATATAATTTGTCCTTTGGCATTTTTAAAACTTCTGTTATAAACTCCCAAGCCCATGGAATTACTTCTTCTTTAAAATAATCTCCAAATGAAAAGTTTCCAAGCATTTCAAAGAAAGTACCATGTCTTGATGTTTTACCAACATTTTCTATGTCACCTGTTCTTATACACTTTTGACATGTTGTTATTCTTTTTCTTGGTGGCTCTTGCATTCCTGTAAAATAAGGCTTAAGTGGAGCCATTCCAGCATTAATTAATAATAAACTTTTATCATTTTTTGGAACTAAAGAAAAACTTTTTAATCTTAAATGATCTTTGCTTTCGAAAAATTTTAAATAAGCTTCTCTTAAGTCATTAGTTCCCATATACTTCATATATTATTCCCTCCAATTCAATATAAAAAAGCTCTCATCCCTATAAAATAGTAAGGGACGAAAGCTACAAATTCTTCCGCGGTACCACCCTAATTATGTAAAATAAATTTACATCTCTTTTAATGGCTATAGCTCATAGGTAGCTTCAAAATGATTTATTTAGAAGTTTACACCAACCACTTCCTCTCTGAAAAATAAAATTCAAATTTACTCATCCTAATCAATGCTAAATATTAAATTATAACTAATGAAATTATATTTTATATGCTTAAATATGTCAATATTTTTAGATTATTTATTAAACTTTATAACATTTTTATATTCTTATAAAAACTATTATTTAATTTGTACTAAAATAAATAATAATTTAAGTCATCATATATAACCTTTAATATAACTCCTATAGGAACTGCAAGTATCATTCCACAAACTCCGCCAATTTTTTCTCCTATTAGAAGTATTATTATTATTACAATTGGATGTATGTTTGTACTATCAGCAGTAATTTTAGGTGCTAATATATTACCTTCTATTTGTTGTATTAAAAGTATACCCAAACCAATCCAAAGACCTTTTGCTGGTGAATCTATTAAAGCTACAATCACAGCTGGTATTCCACCAAAAACTGCCCCAAAATAAGGAACTATATTAAAAACTGCATTTATTATAGCTAATAAAAATGCAAACTTTATATCTACTAATATAAATAATATTAAACACATTAGTCCAATTCCTAATGATAAAATAACTTGACTTATTATGTATCTTTCCAATAACATATTTACATCATTTATAATATTTTTAGTAATACGTCTTTTTTCTAATGGTACTAATAAATAACATTTATTAGCTATACTTTCCCCATCTGCTAAAAAATAATATGAAACTATAGGTATAAGAGCAATAGAAAATATATCACTAGTAAATTCAATAATCCAATTTATTATAGAACGAGATAGTTCCATAATATATCCCCATACTTTAGTTTCTAATTCACTGTATATAACTCCAGACAAAGAAGAATTTCCTATTTTCATTTTATCTCCAAAATTTTTTATATATCTAGAAAATTCATCTATCATATAAGAAGAATTAGAAAATTCATTTATTATGTTTGGAAGTAATATAGCCATCAATAAAGAAATTAAAAGTATTATACCAAGCATTACTATTAATGTTGATTTGTTTTTTGAAAGCATCCATTTACTCATAAGTAAATTTCGTAAAGGCCTTAGTACATATGCTAATATAGAAGCTATAATTATAATATTTATAACTTCTCTAAAAATTCCCCACTTAAAATATAATATTATAAATGCAACTACAATTATAGATATTAATATCTTTATTAAAAGTAATCTATTTTTAATTTGAAACTTCATTTTTCTCTTCTTTTCTTGGCATTGATTTTAAAGTAACATTTTTATTACCAACATACAAAACATAATCTTCACCAAGGATACATTCGTTTATTAATATAACTTCTTTACCTTTTAACAATCTTTCTATAAGCCCTGTACTAACAACTAATCCCTTTATAGTTAAACCTACTTCATCTATTATACAGTCTTCTACTACACCTTTAAGGTTACCATTTAAATCTATTATATCCATTCCCTTAACTTCTTGTAATCTAAGGCCAGTTCCTTCTTTTAATTCTTTAACTAATATCTCTTTATCAATTGATATTATATCATCAATAAACACGCAATTTTTCTTAGAAAAAAAAGCATGAGTTGATATTTTAAGCCCTATTATAATGCCTTTAAAAAAATCTATATATAAATCCTCTACTACTCCTAATTTTTTCCCTCTAATATCATAAACATTTTTAAGTAAAAACTCCTTGCTTCTAATCATGCTGCACCTCCTATATACTCACTTATAAAATAGCTTTCCCAAAAAAATTGCTTTTTAAACTAATATAAGGATAAATAATAGGATAAAAAAAAGCCTGTTAATAAGGCCTTAAGGATTTAATATTTTATGTTTTATAAATTTAGCATAATCTTTTGTTATTACAAGTATATCAATAGGTCCACCACATGTTGCAAGTCTCATATCAAATCTTTGATATTTTATAGTTAAATCTATTAAAAATTCTGCTAAATCTATTCCGTCTTTTAATTGCATAAAATTAAAATTAAATTGCATTGGTGGATCTCCTAAAACAAGTTTTCGTAGAGCTTCTGGATCACCATTCCATGTAAACCCATTCCTTACATTTCCATTAGCATCAATGTTATTTCTAATAACTTCTCCATTTACTATTTTATATACATAAGGAACATCATCAATATATCCAGATACATGATATATTACCCCGTTACCATGAAGCTTTTTAGTGTATTCATTTAATTCATAAGCTATATCCTCTACAGTATTATCTTCTTTTATTTCTTTTATTTCAAATTCTCTAATAAAGTCCCCAACAAACTTTCCACCAATTATTGCATCACCACAACAAGCTATTCCTATAGTATTATTTTTAATTAAAAATAATTTCTGAGAATTATCACTTAAAGTATGTTTATATTTTGTTCCATCATTTAATGTAGTAGTTCCACTCATTCTACTATCTGCAGCCATAGCTATACCCTCTGGTACATATACAGTTGAAATTATTGACATATATAATCTCCTCTCAAATAATATTTTATTAATTCAAAAAGACTACGACAAATTTAATGCCGTAGCCTTTAATCTTATACTAATCCTTCAATTATACCGCCACCAACAACGATTTCTCCATCATAAAACACAACTGATTGACCTTTAGTTATTGCTCTTTGCTTTTCAGCAAATGAAACTTTAACTCTTCCATCAGATAAAGGTGATATTATTGCTTCTGCTGGTTTTGCAGCATATCTAACTTTTGCTTCAACTTTCATTTCACCCTTTAATTCATCAAAAGGAATAAAATTAACATCTTTTGCAATTAAGTCAGTTTTAAATATATTTTCTTCTGAACCTACAACAATTTCATTTGTTTTTGGCTTTATATCAATTACAAAAACAGGTTTTCCAAGTGCAAGTCCAAGCCCTTTTCTTTGACCTATAGTATAGTATACTATACCTTTATGTCTTCCTAGTATATTACCCTTAACATCTACAAAATTACCTGGTTTAACTTCACCTGGACGAGCTTCTTTTATAAATCTACCATGATCATCATCTGGTATAAAACATATTTCTTCACTATCTTTTTTATTATGAACAGCAAGACCTATTTCCTTTGCTATTTCTCTTATTTTATCTTTAGTATATTCTCCACATGGCATTAATGTATGAGCTAATTGATCTTGTGTAAAATTATAAAGAGCATATGTTTGATCTTTTCTATCATCATCTGATCTTATTAAAAGATATCTTCCATCTCTTTCTTCTATTTTTGCATAATGTCCAGTAGCTACATAATCAGCACCTATTCCTCTAGCTTTTCTTAAAAGTTCATCAAACTTTAAATGTTTATTACAAGCTATACATGGATTTGGAGTTTTACCATCTATATATTCTTGAACAAAATATTTGATTACTTTTTCTTTGAAAGAATCTCTAAAGTTTAAAACATAAAAAGGTATATCTAATTTTTCACAAACTCTTCTTGCATCATCAACAGCTGATAAAGAACAACATCCACCTTCTTTTTCTTCATATTCTTTATCTTCTTGCCAAATTTGCATAGTTATACCTATAACATCATATCCTTGTTTCTTTAAAAGGTAAGCAGCGACGGAGCTATCAACTCCGCCGCTCATACCTACTACAACCTTTTTCTTTTCCATATTACTATTCATCTCCGTGAACGTGGTCGTGTAAGTCATCTCCATGCTCTTCAAAATCCCAAGCTTCTAAACCTTCTTTTTTTCTATAATCATTTATAGCTTTGTGGATTGCTTCTTCTGCTAATACTGAGCAATGCATTTTAACTGGTGGAAGTCCATCTAAAGCTTCTGCAACAGCTTTATTTGTAAGTTCCCAAGCTTCTTCAACAGTTTTTCCTTTTATTAGGTCTGTTGCCATTGATGATGATGCTATTGCTGATCCACATCCGAATGTTTCAAATTTAGCATCTTTTATTATATTGTCTTCTATTTTTAGGTATACTCTCATGATGTCTCCGCATTTAGCGTTTCCAACTTCTCCTATACCATTTGCATCTTCTATAACTCCTACATTTCTTGGATTTCTAAAATGATCCATAACTTTTTCACTATATATCATAACTATCTTTCTCCTCTCTTAATAAAGTCAGTCCATAATGGTGACATTTTTCTTAATCTTTCAATTATTGGTGGTACAACTTCTAAAACATAATCAACATCTTCTTCTGTTGAACCATCTCCTAAAGTTAATCTTAATGATCCATGTGCTTTTTCATGTGGTAAACCAATTGCAAGTAAAACATGTGATGGATCTAATGATCCTGATGTACAAGCACTACCACTTGATGCACATACTCCTTCAAAATCTAATGAAAGAAGTATTGATTCTCCTTCTATAAATTCAAATGATACATTAACATTTCCTGGTAATCTCTTATCACCTCTTGGTCCATTTAATCTAGTATAAGGAATTTTTAATAATCCATCTATTAATTTATCTCTTAATACAGTTAAATTTTTAGAATGTTCTTCTAAATTTTGAGTAGCCATTTCAATAGCTTTTCCAAGACCAACTATTGCAGCAATATTTTCTGTTCCTGCTCTTCTATTTCTTTCTTGACCACCACCATGAATTAGGTTGTGTATTCTAACACCTTTTCTTATATAAAGAACTCCAATTCCTTTTGGTCCATAAATTTTATGTCCAGCAATAGATAATAAATCAATATTCATATCTTTTACATCAATTGCAACATTACCAATAGCTTGAACAGCATCTGTATGGAATAAAACTTTTCTTTCTCTACATATTTTACCTATTTCTTTTATTGGTTCTATTGTTCCAATTTCATTATTTGCGAACATTATTGAAACTAATATAGTTTTATCAGTAATTGCATTTTTAAGTTCTTCTAAATCAATGAATCCTTCTTCGTCAACATCTAGATAAGTAACTTCAAATCCTTGTTTTTCTAAATATTCGCATGTATGTAATACCGCATGGTGTTCTATTTTTGTTGTAATTATATGATTTCCTTTATTCTTGTAAGCTGATGCAATACCTTTAATTGCCCAGTTATCAGCTTCTGATCCACCACCTGTAAAATATATCTCATTAAGATCTGCATTTAAAGCATCAGCCACTTGACCTCTTGCCTTATCTACAGCCATTTTAGTTTCTCTTGATATTGCATAAAATGATGATGGGTTTCCGAATTTATTAGTAAAGTAAGGAAGCATTTCTTCTAATACTTCTGGTTTAACATATGTTGTTGCAGCATAATCCATATATACTGGTTTCATTTCTATTCACCTCTATCTAAAAGATTTAACTTTTCGTTGTTTTGTTTTATTTCTTCATAATCATTAACTATATCTTGAAGTGTTATAGATTCCATAACACTATCTATACTATCTTTTATTTTTTTCCAAAGAATTCTAGTTGCACAGCAATCTATATTGTTACATACAGCGCCTTCTATACAATCAGCTATCTCTATAGGTCCTTCTAATACATACATAATATCTGAAACTTTAATATCTTTAGGTTCTTTATTAAGTATGTATCCACCTTGGGCTCCTCTTATACTTTTAATAAGCTTTGCCTTTCTAAGGGGACTAAATAATTGCTCTAAGTAATATTCTGATATATTTTGTCTCTTTGATATTGTTTTAATGGACACAGGTGAACCTCCATAATTGACAGCTAAATCAACCATAGCTTTAACACCATATCTTCCTTTTGTTGAAAGTTTCATTTTCTCCCCCCTTAAAGTAGAGTAACTTACTACGATTTATGAATATATCATACCAAACTACTCGGCTATTGTCAATAATCTTATGTAAATTAATTATGAAGATTATAATTATAACTTTAAAAATGCTTATTTTAAAAATAATAAAATTTAATATTAAATTTTAGCTTCATTAAATGTAAATTCTATGTTTATATTTTACTATTTAAATTTATTTTATTTAAACTAATTACATAAATAATTATACCTTTATATATAAATTAATTTTAACTAAAAACTACTTATAAAAAAATGAGCTAGTATTAAGTACTAACTCTTTGTTATTTCTTTTTTATTAAACTCCAATATTTTTTTATATTTTCCTCATACTTATTTTTTTGTGGCAAATAATACTCCCTATCTTTTAATTCACTAGGTAAATATTCTTGATTAACATAATTATTATCATAATCATGAGGGTATTTATATCCATTAACCCCTAATTTACAAGAACCACTATAATGAGAATCTTTTAAATGGTTTGGTATATCTCCAATATTATTTTTCTTTAAATCTTCCATAGCTTTATTTATAGCTAAATATGCGCTATTAGATTTTGGAAGAGTAGCTAAATATATTACAAGCTCTGATAAAATTATTCTTGCTTCAGGAAAACCTACTTTAAGTGCTAATTCAAGACCTGAATTAACTACAGTAAGAGCATTTGGGTGTGCAAGGCCTATATCTTCTGCTACTATTACAGAAATTCTTCTAGTTATAGCTATAATATTACCACTTTCTATAAGTCTAGCTAAATAATGAACAGCTGCATCTGCATCACTTCCTCTTATGCTCTTTTGTAAAGCACTTAAAAGATTATAAAATTCATCTCCACTTGAGTCAGCTCTCATATGTGATTGACCTAAATTTTCTATATATTCTATTGAAATATCTTTTTTTATTTTTAGTTGAGAATTAATAGCAAGTTCTAATATATTATATGCCTTTCTATAATCACCTTGAGAAATTTCTGATATATAATTTAATGCATCTACTGAATATTCTATTTCTACTCCTTCTTTTACTAATTTATTTAAAGCCTTTTCAAGTCCTATAACTATATCTTCAGAATTTAAAGGTTCAAATTTAAATATGTTACATCTACTTATAATAGCCTTATGTATTGCAAAATATGGATTTTCAGTAGTGCTAGCTATTAATGTTACCTTTCCATTTTCAATAAATTCAAGTAATGCTTGTTGTTGCTTCTTACTAAAATGTTGAAGCTCATCTATATAAAGAACAATTCCATTATAATTAAGAAGATTATCTAAATTAGAAGTTATTTCTTGTATATCTTTAACTGATGCTGTTGTAGCATTTAATTTATAAAACTTTTTATCTACATAGTTTGCCATTATGTTAGCTAATGTAGTTTTCCCAGTTCCTGGTGGACCATACAATATGCAATTTGGAATAACCTTTTTGTTTATTAAATTATATAAAGGCTTTCCCTTTCCTAGTATTTGCTTTTGCCCAACAAAGTCTTCTAAAGTGCTTGGTCTCATAACCTCAGCTAATGGTTTCATACTTCCACCACTCTTTCATATTTTAATATATAGATTATATCATATAAAAATAAAGCCCTAAATAAGTCTTTTATTTAGAACTTTAAAATAAATTTATTATTTAAAAATGTATATCTCTAAGAAATGTTTCATTTTTGCATATAAGATTTAATATTTCTTTATCTGTTCTTTCTATAATTTCATATACAAATCCACAGTATAAAAGTCCTGCTGTTGGAATATATTTAAAATTTGTGTCAGTAAGAGAAACAATAACTATTCCACCACTAATTAATGAATATATAGCTATCCTTTCTTTTGTACAATATCTTTTTAATTTATTTTTTATTCTTCTAGGTGTTGGTACTGTTATAGCTTTTATTATCATATATTTTATCCAAAACATTACTACTCTTTTAATTTATATTCTTTTTATTGAAATATATTTATATAATCAACCTATTTTATTCAATTATTTTCCAGGAAATATATTTGACAATAATGCTAAAATTAAATTAAAGGAGATGGTCTTATGGTTATATTAAATAATAAATTACAAATAGAAAGTATTTTAAAAGAAAAGGGTATGACTCTTTTATATTTTTCATCAAATACTTGTAGTGCTTGTACTGCAATAAAATCAAAATTAGAAATCGCCCTTAAAAAGTTTCCTAATTTAAAAACTTATGAAATCCCACCATTTAACACAGAAGAAATATTAGCAAACTTTAGTATTTTTACATTTCCAGCTGTTCTTTTATATATAGATGGAAAAGAGTATATAAGAGAAGCTAAATATTTTAGTGTTGAAAAATTATTAAAAGATATAGATAGATACTATACTCTTTCTTCACAATAATATAATTAAAAACAAAAAATCGAGGCTTTTACCCCGATTTTTTATTAAACTATTCTACTTGTGTTAATAATCTTTTTAATACATCAAATAATTTATTTTCTTTTATTTCATCATTTCCAACAACTAATATTCCTCTAATGTCATTGTCTGATAAATCCCATTTATAAGTAACAAATCTAACTTGACTTTCATCTGGAAGATATTCTTCAACTTCCATAGCAATTTCTTCTGCTATTGCAACATACTCTTCAAAAAGAGTATCTTCATCAAGTTCTTCTATGTTATAATCATTTTCTATTTCTTCATTTAATACTTCCACAGGGATACTTAAATTATAAGCAGCAACATCTTCTCTTTTTGTTCCTTTGCTCATATCCTTAAGAACTTTAAATTCCGTATTATCTTCTATATTTTTAGCTATATCTTTAGTGTCTAATATTTTAGTTCCAAAAACAATATACATAAATTTCCCTCTTTTCTTGTAGTTATATATAAACTATTTTGAGATAGCTCTATGACCAATACCAATTACAACTTCATCTAAATGCAATAGTCCAATGCTTAAAAATATACAAATTGATATATGCTCTCCTTTTCTTGCTATACCAATTTTACCTCCAACATTTTGACCACTTGCTCTCATTTGAACTTGCATCAAAGCATCTCTAGCAGCTCCAATTATTGCACCTTCATGAAGATGCTCATCTCTTATAAGTCCATTTCTTTTAGATGCTACAAGAGCCCTTTCTAATATTTTATGAATAGAATCATTTATATTTCCACCAACATTTACAGCAGTAACCAAGAATCCATCATCTTGATATTTTAATTTTAATTCGTCCTCTTCTTCTCTACTTGAAATTGCCATTCTAGTAGCAATTCTAGCAACATCAGTACTAGTATTTTTCATAATTACCATCTCATCTCCGTCCTCTAAAGGAATTAATCTATAAAATTATAGAAAAAACTATATATTCTTCAATTAAATATATAAGATCATCTTCTTCCATAGTATCTACATCTATTATATCACCTTTAATGTATTCTAAGTATCTCATAAGTGTAATGCTTAATGAAATTGTTAAGATAGTATTATCAGATAATCCAGTACTTTTAAAATTTTCTTCTTCAAGCAACATATTATATATATCACATACACCTTGTGAAAACACATCATCATTTTTTACAAAACTTGATGCTAGTCCTAAAAACGGGTATATGTTATCATCTACACAATTGTAATTATCTATTAAATTACATCTTATTTTCAAAGCTTTTTCTATTTTGTTTTCAAGTTCTGTATTTGTTGCAAGCAATGCTAAATAAAATAAATTTAAACTTTTAACTTCTTTTAAAGTTATATTTTTTAGCTTTGAATCTATATATTCAATTCCTTTTATTAATTTATCAAAATTATCATATTCAATACTTAAATAAGCATAGGACAAATAATTATCTTTTTCAAAAAATTTATAATTTGTCTCACTTAATCTTTCTTTTACTGTAAGCAATTTATTTAAGACTTCTTCAAGTTCTTCTTCATCAAATTTCTTTGCTAATAAAAGAGACGTATATAAAGTATTTTTATTATCTAAAAATCCTCTGTCTACTAATAACTCATTTATATATTTTACATTTTTAAAAACTTTATCATAGTCTTTTCTATTGCTCATAAGAATAGAGAAAACATTCTTAAACTCACCTCTGAATTTAGAATTAAACTTAGTATTTTTCCTGATATGTTTTCTTATAGTTCTAATATTTTGTTCATTTAGTTCGAAACCTGCTTCATTTCCTATCAAAGCTCCTAAGAAATTTATTTCTTTCTTATCCCACTTAAAATTTTTCTTTAATTCATTAGTAAGGTCAATAAAAATTCTTACTTTCTCTTTCAGCTCAATATCCATTTCATCATCCTCATAAAATTATTTATATAATTATATATTATTTCTAATATAATCTCAATGTCAATAATATGATTAAAATTTAAAAAGAATTAGAATAAAATGCTTATTCTAATTCTTTTTATTATTTTTATAAATTAGCACCATACGATCTAAATTTAGAATATCTTTTTTTTATAAGTTCTTCCTTATCAAAATCTTTGAATTTTTCAAGTTCTAAAATTATAGCTTTTTTAAAACTTTTTAAAATTCTTTGTGGGTTTTTATGAGCTCCCCCATTTGGTTCTTTTATTATAAAATCTATAATTTTAAAATCTTTTAAATCTTGAGCAGTTATTTTCATAACTTCTGCAGCTTCTTCTGCTCTATTTGAATCTTTCCATAATATTGATGCAAATCCTTCTGGTGATAAAATAGAATAAATTGAATGTTCAAGCATTCCAACTGAATCTGAAACTGCAAGTGCTATAGCACCTCCACTTCCACCTTCTCCTGTAATTATAGAAATTATAGGAGTTTTTAGCTTACTCATTTCAAAAAGATTTATAGCAATAGCAGAACCTTGACCTCTCTCCTCAGCATCAACTCCACAAAATGCTCCTGGGGTATCAATAAAACATATTATAGGTCTGTTAAATTTTTCTGCTTGTTTCATAAGTCTAAGTGCTTTTCTATAACCTTCAGGTTTTGGCATTCCAAAATTTCTTTCTATATTCTCTTTTGTATTTTCACCTTTAGTTATAGCTATAACAGTAACTGGAATTCCTTCAATTTCTGCAATTCCTCCTATTATAGCTTTATCATCACCAAAATTTCTATCTCCATGAAACTCTATAAAATCATTAAATATGTTATCTATATAAAACTTACCTGTAGGTCTATCTTTATGTCTTGCAATAGAAACTTTGCTCCATGCTTTCATATTTTTTGCCATTCTTCTATTCATAGCCTTCCACCCCATGTAACTTTAATATTTTATATACATATGTTCTTAACTCTGTTCTATCTATTATTTTATCTATAAATCCTTTTTCTAATAAAAACTCTGATTTTTGAAAATTATCAGGCAAAGTTTCTTTTATAGTATTTTCTATAACTCTTCTCCCTGCAAAGCCAATTAATGCATTAGGCTCACTTAATATTATATCGCCTTCCATAGCAAAACTTGCAGTAACGCCTCCTGTTGTTGGATCTGTAATTACTGTTATATATAAAAGTCCTGCATCACTTAATTTTGCTAAAGCTGCACTTACTTTAGCCATTTGCATAAGAGAAAAAATACCTTCTTGCATTCTTGCCCCACCTGATGCTGTAAAAATTATAACTGGTAAACTATTATTTATTGCATATTCAATCATTCTTGTTAACTTTTCTCCAACAACAGTTCCCATACTACCCATCATAAAGAAACTGTCCATAATACCAGCACAAATTTTTATTCCATTTACAAGTCCAACACCTGTAACTACAGCTTCTGTACTATCTGTTTTTACTTTAGCACTAGCTAACTTTTTGTAATATCCTTCAAATTCTAACGGATTTTTTGTTTTTAAATCTTTGTCAAATTCTTTAAAAGAATCTTTATCAAAAAACATTTTTATTCTTTCATTAGCTTTAAGTCTAAAATGATAATTACACTTTGGACAAATATGTTTATTACTTACAAGGTCTTCATAATATATTATTGAATGACAAGCTTCACACTTAGTCCACATTCCTGAAGGAATATTAGGCTTTAAACTTTCTTCAACATTTGCTTTTTTTATAGTTCCATAATTTTTTTTCTTGCTAAATAAATCCTTAAGCATCTTTCTTCACCATCTTATTTCCTAAAAATCCAGTATCATATTCACCTTTTATTACTTCTTCCATTTCTAAAAGCGAATATTGAAATTCAATATTAGTTTTAACTCCTCCAATTCCAAATTCACTTAAAGCTCTTTTCATTCTAATTATTGCCTCTTCTCTTGTTTTTCCATAAGCAATAAGTTTTGCAAGCATTGAGTCATAACAGTGTGGTATTTTGTATCCACAATATATTGCTGAATCAAGTCTTATTCCAATACCTCCAGGTATATAAAGTTCATCTATAAATCCTGGGCAAGGTCTAAAATCATTTTCAGGATCCTCAGCATTTATTCTACATTCAATAGCATGGCCTTTTATTTTTATATCATCTTGATTAAATGGTAATTTTTCACCACTAGCTATTTTTATTTGTTCTTTCAAAATATCTATTCCTGTAACCATTTCCGTTACTGGATGTTCAACTTGTATTCTTGTATTCATTTCCATGAAATAATAATTATTATTTTTATCAACTAAAAATTCAATAGTTCCAGCATTTTTATAATTACAAGCCTTTGCTGCCCTTTTAGCAACTTCACCCATTTCACTTCTAAGTTTATCTGTTAAAACTGATGATGGTGCCTCTTCTAAAACTTTTTGATTTTTTCTTTGTAGAGAACATTCTCTCTCTCCTAAATGAACTATATTTCCATATTCATCGGCTAATATTTGAAATTCTATATGCCTTGGCTTTTCAATAAATTTTTCAATATATAATGTATCATCACCAAAACAGGCTAATGCTTCTGATTTTGCAGTATTATATCCTTTTTTAAATTCTTCATCATTAAAGGCTATTCTTATACCTTTTCCTCCACCACCAGCTGCTGCTTTTATCATAACTGGATATCCTATATTTTTTGCAATATTTAATGCATGTTTTTCATCTTTTATAATACCTTCAAAACCTGGTACTACAGGTACATTAGCTGACTTCATAATTTCTCTTGCTTTAGCTTTGTTACCCATAAGCTCAATAGATGTATAATCTGGTCCAATAAATTTTATATTACATTCTTTGCACATCTTTGCAAACTTTGAGTTTTCAGAAAGAAATCCAAATCCAGGATGAATAGCATCTGCTTCTGTAAGCACACATGCACTTAGTATATTTTTTATATTTAAATAACTGTCTTTTGCAGCATATGGTCCAATACATATAGCTTCATCTGCAAGTTGTGTGTGAAGTGCCTCTTTATCAACTTCTGAATATACAGCTACAGTTGAAATTCCAAGCTCTTTACAAGCTCTTATTATTCTAACTGCTATTTCGCCTCTATTTGCAATTAATACTTTCTTAAACATAAATTTCACCTATCCTATAGCAAACATTATTTCTGCTTCACATACTTTCTTTCCATCTACAGTAGCAATTCCTTTTCCAATTCCCACTGGACCTCTAAGTTTTATTATTTCACAAGTTAATTCTAACTTATCTCCAGGAACTACCTTTTGTCTAAACCTAACTTTATCTGCACCAGCAAATAGTGGAATTTTCCCTTTAAATTCTTCCTTTTTTAAAATAGCAACTGCTCCAACTTGAGCTATAGCTTCAAGTATTAAAACTCCAGGCATTACAGGTTCTTCTGGAAAATGTCCTTGAAAAAATTGCTCATTAGCTGTTACATTTTTATAACCACTTACCCTTAAACCTTCTTCTAATTCAGTTATTCTATCTACTAATAGAAAAGGATATCTGTGAGGTAATATTTCCTTTATCTCTTTTATTCCTAACATTTTATAATTCCTCCTTTATTTTAAATAAAGGTGTGCCATATTCAACCATATCTCCATCTTCAGCTAAAATTTCAACTACTTTACCATTAAAATCACTTTCTATTTCATTCATAAGCTTCATAGCTTCTATTATACATAAAGTATCACCTTTATTTACCTTATCCCCTAAGCTTACAAAATTATTGCTATCAGGTGATGGAGCTGAATAAAAAGTCCCAACCATAGGAGCTTTTACTATAATTCCTTCTACATCTTCTTTTTCTATAATATCTATTTTTTCTTCGCTTTTTATTTTATTTTCTTCAGTTTTTATATCATCTTTTATCTCGTTAGCTTTATTTAAATCTTTGCCTTTTATATTATGTTTTATTTCTTCTCTTACTTCTTCTACAACGTTTCTTGTTAAGGATTTATCCATTTTTAACAAACAATCTTCTGTTTTAAATTCAAAATAAGAAAGTTCAGAATTATTTATAAGTTCTATGAGTTCCTTTACCTCATTAATATTCATAAAAAATCCTCCTATTTTTCTTGCCATTTCTTAAATAATAATGTTGCATTATGACCGCCAAAACCTAATGAGTTTGTTAAGGCATAATTAACTTCATGGCTTCTTCCTTCATTTGGAACATAATCTAAATCACATTCTTCATCTTTATTTTCATATCCTATTGTTGGTGGCACAAAATTATCAATTATTGCTTCTATACAAATTATAGCTTCAATACCTCCAGCAGCACCTAAAAGATGACCTGTCATTGACTTAGTTGATGATACTGGAATTTTGTATGCATTATCTTTAAATGTTCTTTTTATTGCAATTGTTTCAAACTTATCATTAAAAGGTGTTGATGTACCATGAGCATTTATATAGGATACTTCACTTGGATCTATATTAGCTTCATTTATAGCTTGAAGCATTGCACGTGAAGCCCCTTCTCCCTCTGGATCTGGTGATGTTATATGATAAGCATCACATGTACTACCATAACCTACAACTTCTGCTAATATTTTAGCTCCTCTTTTTTTAGCTGATTCTAAGCTTTCTAAAACTAATATTCCAGCTCCTTCTCCCATTACAAATCCACTTCTATTTTTATCAAATGGTATTGATGATTTACTTGGATTATTTGAAGAATTAAGAGCTTTAAGACTTGCAAATCCTTCTATTCCTATTTTAGTTATAGGTGCTTCAACTCCACCTGCTAACATACAATCAGCATATCCATGTTTTATTTGTCTAAAAGCTTCTCCAATACTATTTGTTCCTGTAGCACAAGCTGTTACAACTGATGTTGAAGGTCCCTTTAATCCATATTTTATAGATATATTTCCAGATGCCATATTTATAATTGCCATTGGTATAAAAAATGGTGAAACTCTTTTTGAATCTCTTGCCATTTTAGTTATTTCACTTTCTATAGTTTGGAATCCTCCAATACCAGAACCAACAATTACTCCTATTCTATTTCTATCCATGTTATCTAAATCTAATCCAGCAGATTTTATTGCTTCATCAGCAGCAACTAATGCAAATTGTGAAAATCTGTCTAATCTCTTACTTTCTTTTTTACCAATTAATTCTTCTGCGTTAAAATTTTTAACTTCTCCTGCAACTTTTACACTTACTTCACCTTTATCTACTAAAGTTACAAAATCTATTCCTAGTTTACCTATCTTTGCATTACTCCAAAAATCATTTACATTATTTCCAATAGGAGTGATTGCTCCCATTCCTGTAACTACAACTCTTCTTTCCATAAGTATTTCTCCTTTACATTACCATTCCGCCATCAACATTCATAACTTGACCAGTTACATATGAGGCTTCATCTGATGCTAAGAAAGCAACAACATTTGCAACATCCTCAGGTTTTCCTAATCTTTTAAGTGGTATATTTTTCTTAGTTTCCTCTTTAAATTTTTCACCTAAAACATCTGTCATATCAGTATCTATAAATCCAGGTGCAACAGCATTTACTGTTATACCACGACTTCCAACCTCTTTAGCTAATGATTTAGTCATTCCTATAACTCCAGCTTTTGATGCTGCATAGTTTACTTGACCTACATTTCCAACTAATCCAACAACAGAAGAAAGATTAATTATTTTTCCTTCTTTTTGTTTTACCATTATTGGTGTTATAGCTTTTAAACAATTAAATACACCCTTTAAATTAACATCAATAACTTTATCAAAATCTTCTTCTTTCATTCTAAGAATAAGAGTATCCCTAGTTATTCCTGCATTATTTATCATAATATCTATTTTCCCAAATTTTTCTTTAGCTTCTTTAACCATCTCTAAAACTGATTCACTATCACTTATATCGCATTTATATAAAATCGCATTAACTCCCATATTTAATATTTCTTTTTGTACCTTTAACGCCTCTTCATCATTACTTCTATAATTTAAAACTATATTAGCTCCAAGTGATGCAAGCTTTTTAGCTATTGCCTTTCCTATTCCTCTTGAAGCACCTGTAACTACGGCACATTTATCTTTTAATAACATAAAAACCTCCTACATTCCCTTTATCTTATTTATTGTTTCATTTAGTGATTTCATATCACAAACGTTATATATATTAACTTTTCTATTTATTTTTTTTACAAATCCACTTAAAGTTTTCCCAGGTCCAACTTCTATAAAAGTATTAACTCCACTGTCTAACATATGTCTAATTGTATTTTCAAATAATACTGCACTTTTTATATGTGTACTTAATATTTCTTTTAAATTATCTCCTTCTTTAAAAGGAACTCCTAATGTATTTGAATAAATTACTTTATTAAATTTTTTAAATTTAACTTTATTTAATTCTTCTAAAAATCTTTTACTTGCATCTTCAAGTAATGAACTATGAAATGGTCCACTTACATTTAATTTAACTCCCATACCACCAAGTTCTTTTGCTATTTTTAAAGATTCATCTATCGCTTTATCTTCTCCAGATACAACAACCTGACCTGGACAATTATAATTAGCTCCTTCAATTATTCCAAATTTTGAGGCTCTATCTAACAATTCATTTACTTTTTCTGAATTTAATTTAAGTATTGCAGCCATACTTCCTAGACCTTTTGGAAGTGAACTACCCATTATTTTTCCTCTTTCGCGAACAAGCCTTAAACCATCTTCAAATTCTAAAGCTCCTCCATATATTAAAGCTCCATATTCACCAAGAGAAAGGCCTGTTGTGTAATCTCCGTAAATTCCATTAATATCTAAAGCCTTAACAGTTGCTAAACATGTTAAAAGTATTGCAGGTTGAGCATTTTCTGTTAATTTTAATTCTTCTTCTGAACCATTAAATATTAATTGTTTAATGTTAATATTTAAAATTTTTTCGCCATTTTCAAAAATTTCTCTACATTCTTCAATATTTTCGTATAAATCTTTTCCCATTCCTATATACTGAGAACCTTGCCCAGCAAATAATATAGCAATATTTTTACTACTCATATAAGCCTCCAAAATTATTTATTGTAAAACTTGCTCCATTTATTAAATCTTCTATTATCTCTTTACAAGTTTCTTCCTTATTTACTAATCCAGAAATTTGTCCTGCCATTACTGAACCATTAACAACATCCCCATCCTTTGCGGCTTTTGGAAGAGATCCTCTACCAAGTTCTTCTAAAGCTTCAATAGGAGCACCACTTTTTTCAAGCTTTTGAAATTCTCTTGATAATTTATTTTTTATTACTCTAACTGGATGCCCAGTTGGTCTTCCAGTTACTTCTGTATCAATATCTTTTGCTTTTAATACTTTTTCCTTATAATTTTTATGGACAGTACACTCTTTAGCTACTAAAAATCTAGTTCCTACTTGAACTCCAGAAGCTCCAAGCATAAAGGATGCTGCAACACCTCTTCCATCACCAATTCCTCCAGCTGCTATTACAGGTATTTTTACTGCATCAACAATTTGTGGTATTAAAGTCATTGTTGTTAATTGACCAACATGACCACCTGATTCAGTTCCTTCAGCAACAATCATATCTGCACCCATTTTTTCCATTCTCTTTGCAAGAGCAACTGATGCAACTACTGGAATAACTTTTATTCCATTTTCCTTCCACATTTCCATATACTTTCCTGGGCTACCAGCACCTGTTGTTACAACAGGAACTTTTTCTTCACATACAAGTTTTGCTACTTCTTCAGCATGAGGAGACATAAGCATTATATTTACACCGAATGGTTTATTAGTTGCTTTCTTAACTTTTCTTATTTCTTCTCTTATCCATTCAACTGGTGCCGTACCTGTTATAATTCCAAGTCCTCCAGCTTCACTAACAGCTGTTGCTAAGGATGCATCAGCTATCCAAGCCATTCCCCCTTGTAATACTGGATATTTTATATTTAAAATTTTACAAACTCTATTACTCATTAAGTTTCCTCCTAAATTTACTTATATAATTTAACTTCTCTTCTATATAAGTAAAATCGGGTTCTATATTAAAGATCCCGATTTTTGGTTATTATAGCTATTCTGTTAACTCTAATTCAAACTATATTGAGCAACAGATTAAGATGACTAAAAATTAATTATTTTTCATTTTTTCCACATATTCTACTGCATCTTTTATGCTCTTAATACTTTCAGCATCTTCTAATTGAATTCCAAACTTTTCTTCTATTTCTATAACAACTTGGAATAAATCTAATGAATCAGCTCCTAAATCCTCAAAAGTTGTTTCCATTGTTACTTCACTTTCATCTACTCCTAATTGATCACAAACTACTTCTCTAATTTCTTCAAATATCATAATATAATACCTCCATAATTTACGAATTTATTTATCTAAAATTTTGTTATTATAACTTTTCTTCTACCACTTTATTAATGTAGCTCCACAAGTTAAGCCACCACCAAAGCCTACTAATACTATTAAATCACCAGTATTTATTTTATTTTCACTATTTAACTGTGCTAAAGCTATAGGCACAGATGCTGATGATGTATTTCCTACACTTGAAAGATTAGTATAAAATTTTTCAAGTGGTAATTGGAGCTTTTTAGCTGCATAATCTATTATTCTTAAATTAGCTTGATGAGGAATTACATAATCAATATCCTCTAAAGTATAATCTGTTCCTTCAAGCACATTTTTTACAGCTTCAACCATAGCTCTTGTTGCAAATTTAAATACTTCTCTTCCATTCATAGAAACATATTTACTCTTTACCTTTTTTTCTAATACAAAAGGGTTTATAAGATCATTTGCTCCACAAATTAATGAATCACCATTTTCTCCTTCTGATATTGAATAAGTATTTATAATTCCACTTTTTGAATCATTTAAATTTTCTATAATGCAACAACCAGCACCATCTCCAAATAATACACATGTGCTTCTATCATTCCAGTCCACTATTTTTGAAAGAGTTTCTGCCCCTATTATAAGAGCCTTTTTATACCTTCCTGTTTTTAATAAACTTTCTCCAACTTCTAATGCATATATAAAACCTGTACATGCTGCATTTATATCAAAAGCTGTTGCATTTCTTGCGTTAAGTTTTTTTTGTATCATACAAGCTACTGATGGAGTAAAATAATCAGGTGTTATAGTTGCAACTATTATTAAATCTAATTCTTCTCCTTTAATACCTGAATCTTCAAGTGCAATTTTTGCTGCCTTATATGCAATATCTGTAGTCTCTTCCCCTTCAGAAATTCTTCTTTCATATATTCCTGTTCTCTCAACTATCCATTCATTACTAGTATCAACTAAATTACTTAAATCATCATTAGTAACTACTCTAGATGGAACATATGAACCTACTCCTTTAATTTTTACTTTATTCATTATAGTCTCCTTAATTACAGTTATACTCCCTCTTAAAGAACTCATTTAATCTTTCTAATGAAGAAATCAAAACTTCTTCTTCTGAATCAGATAAACCTTCTATTGTTTTATTAATCATATCGTTATGAAACTTTTCATGTAATCTAAAAGCTAACTTTCCTTTTTTAGTAAGCTTTATTAAAACTACTCTTCTATCTTCTTCTATTCTTTTTCTTTCAACATAACCTTTTTTGATTAATTTATTTATGGCTGTTGTTAATGTGCCAACTGTTATTTTTAAGTCTTGAGCAACTTCTGACATTGTTCTTTCAGTGTACATTCCTATAGCATCTATAGTATGTATTTCTGTAACTGACAAATCATTAATTACTCCTTGCTTTAAAGATTGTTCTTCAATTTGAAGTATGTCATTAAAAATTTGTACTAATAATTCATTTAATATTTTTTTTCTTTTATCCATTTTTAACCCTCCATTTATGTATCATATAAATAATACTATAATTATTTTCTTTTATTATTTCAATGGAGTCAAATATTTTTTATATCAAATGTTTTGATAATCAAAATATAATATAATCAAATTAATTTGTCAATAAAATTTTTTCTTTTTGTATAAAAAATCCATATTTTATTATATAAAATTTATCTTTAAAAAATAAAAAACAGTATATTAATAAAAATATACTGTTCCTGTAACTCCTTCTATCACCTTGTATCCTAAAGAATTTAAAGCTAAACTTATCTCTTTCCCACTACAATGACAAAAAGAAAAATTTCTTATATTAAACTTTTTTAAACTTTCAGCTACTTTTAGACTTTCATCATAAGATTTATTTGAAAGATGGATTCCACCCATTAAATTATCAATATTTTTGTTTAAAAACTTTTCTGACTTATTTACTATGTTTAATATTCCTGTATGAGAACAACCTGTTATTAAACTTACTTTTTCTTCATTTACAATTAAAACTAACTCCTCAGCAAAATTATCTAAAACATATTTATTATTAAACACTCTAACTAAAGAATTTTTTTCATTGTAATTGTTCTTTTCCTTCTCCTCTGAAAGATTTGATAATAAATATAACTTTTCCCCTATTTTAAGGCTATCTTTAACTTCTATAACCTCTATTCCTTTATTTATTATATCTTCATAACAAAAATCAATACCTATATATTTACTTTTATTTTTTATAGTATGCCACTTATTACTTCTTTCAAAAAAATTATTTCCAACTATTATTTTGCCATTAAATCCATCATTTAAAAAATAACTTAATCCACCAGCATGGTCATAATGTCCATGACTTAAAATTATATAATCTAATTCTTTTATGTTAAAGCCTAGCTTTTTGAAATTATATAAAGCCTTAGATGATTGTCCTGTATCAAATAATATTTTTAAATTATCAACTTCTACAAAATAACATAAGCCATGTTCACTTTCTAATTCTTTATTTTCCCCTAAATTATTTTCTATTATTGTAGTTATCTTCATTTTTAATCACCCCTAAATAAAAAAAAGTGTCCATGTATAAATTATACACGAACACTTTTTATTAAGCTAATCTGGCATTAAGATAAATCTTAATATAAATAATATAGCAAATATGTACAAAATTTTATGAACTTCTTTTCCTTTTCCTGTTGCAATTTTAACTATTGGATAGAAAATCATTCCAATTGCAATACCGTTAGCTATTGAATATGTAAAAGGCATCATAGCTATTGTAAAGAAAGATGGTACTGCTTCTGTAAAATCTGAAAAATCTATTTCTTTAACTGCACTCATCATTAATATACCAACTATAACTAAAGCTGGTGCTGTAGCACTTTGTGGAACTATTCCAACAAATCCACTAAAGAATAATGATAATATAAGCATAATACTTACAATTACATTTGATAAACCTGTTCTAGCTCCTGCTGCAATTCCTGATGCTGATTCAACAACTGTTGCAAGAGTTGTTGTTCCAAGCACTGCTCCACAAGTTGTTCCAATAGCATCTGAAGCTAATGCTTTTCTTAAATTTTTAACTTCCCCATCAGCTTCAACCATACCAGAACTTTGAGCAGTTCCAAGTAAAGTTCCTATTGTATCAAAAAGATCTACTAAACTTAAAGTTATTACAACCATAAAAACTGTAAGTAATGCTCCAAGTACACCACCACCGTTACTTGTTAATAAACCTTTTAAATCCATTGCAAAAAATGTATCTCCAATTACAGGCATTGAGAATATGTGAATTCCTGTAAGATTAGTAACTCCCATAGGTATTCCTATTAAAGTTGTTATTATTATTGATATTAAAAGTGCTCCTGTAACTTTTCTTGCCATTAATATAACGCTTATAACTAATCCTATTATTGTTAAAATAACAGCTTTATTAGTAAAATCACCAAAGGCTACTAAAGTTCCTGGATTTGCAACTATAATTCCACCACTTTTTAATCCTATTAAAGATATAAAAAGTCCTATACCTGCTGTAATAGCAAATTTTAAATTTTTAGGAATAGCCTGCACAATCTTCTCTCTTATTGAAGTTAACGTAATAATTATAAATAAAATTCCTGAAATAAATACTGCTGCTAATCCTTGTTGCCAAGTAAAACCTAGCTTTAAACAAATATTATATGCAAAAAATGATACCAATCCTAGACCTGGCGCCAGTACGAAAGGTAAATTTGCATGAAATGCCATAATTAATGTTCCAACAGCTGCTGCTATACAAACAGATGCAAACGCTGATGAAATAATTGGATCTTGAGCCATAGTAAGATTCATTGCTGCGTCTCCTTTAAGCCCTAAAGAATTCATTCCTCCAACCTTTAGTATGTTTGGAATTACAAGTAATGCATAAGCAAAAGTTACAAAAGTAGTTAAACCACCAATAACTTCCCTCTTTACATTTGTCTTGTTTTCTTTCAGCTTAAAGACATTTTCTAAAAATTTCTTCATTTAGGTTCCTCCTTTTAGTTTATCTTTTTTTGACAATAAAAAAACTAGCTAGGCTTAAAGAGATAAACCAATGCTAGTTAAGATAAACTTCATTAAGATTTACTCATAGTGAAAAGATTACTGGTCTTTTCGTAGAAACTTCTGAACCCTATTATCAGATTTATATGAGTTTTCATATTTTTTTTCTAATTATACATAAATTTTATCTACTAATCAATGTTAATATTTTCTAAACAATATATAATGTAAAAGCAAATGAAAGAAATAGTATAGATAAAATAGCAACTATTAATGGTATTTTAAAAAACTCCATTTTTTCATCAACATAAAAATCATTTTTATTTTTTTTATTACAAACTATAATAATATCTTCTCCTAAAATATAATCTCTTGTACTTCCTGGATTATTATGAACAAATACTATTTCTTCCCCATCTTTTGCTGTAAATCTTATAATAGGTTTATATAAAGTTATAAAATTTACTTGATTAAATTCATCTATAATTGCCTCATCTATTTTTTTTATATCTATTATTTTTCCTACAATCCTGTCTCCATTTTTGTAAACGTTATACTTAAACATAAAAATAATAATAGCTATAATCGCTAATAAAATACCAATAAACAATAGTACATATACTTCCATTAAGTTCCCCCCTTAAGCAAATATATAATACGGCTTAATATAATATATGATTACTATTATTTTTGGTGAAAAATATATTAAAATTAAAAGAGCTAATATTTTATTAGCCCTTTAATTATATAAATGATTATATTCTTTTATAATATCTTTTATTTCAGAATGAATATTTTTAAATCTGTATCCACCAAGTTCCATAATATTTTTAATATTAACTGTAAGTCCTAAATATTTATTATAAGGTGATGTATCTAAAACATCTTCTTTACTGTTTATTAAAGCTTTAGTTTCAACTTCCTCTTCAATACATTCAATAATTTCTCTTAAATTTACCTCTCCACTGCATGCCGCATTTATTGATCCATGTATATCTTTATCATAAAGCCATGCTAAAAATATTCCTGCTTCACTTTGAGTTATTAAGTTCATTTTTTTATTTATTTTTGTTGAATATATTTTTTCTTTATTTTTTACTTCTAAAAAATATTTAAGTAGTCTTTTTGTGTAATCGTCTTTACCTATAACTACAGGAAATCTAACTGATATTACTGGAAAGTTTGCATTTTGATACATATAAGCTTCCATTTGTCTTTTTCCTTCAGCATATGAAAAATCATCTTTTTCTCCCATTATTACCTTATAACTTTTAGGATTAAAATCTCTTTCTTTTAGCATATAACCTTTTCCATAAACTGCTACTGAAGATATAACTATATATTTATTAGTTTTTCCATCTAAAGCATTACAAATTCTTGAAGCATCATTTGAGCTATATGATATAGTATCATATACAACATCATAAAACTTTCCTTCCAAAGCTTTATTTAAATCCTTTACATTTTCCTTATCAACAATTAATCTTTTAACTTTATCACCGAAGTCGTCACTATTTTTTCCCCTAGTTGCTATTGTTATATCGTGTCCATTAATTATAAGTTCTTTTACAAGTTCCTTGCCTAAAAATTTTGTCCCACCAAAAACTAATATTCTCCCCATAAAAATTATCCTTTCATACTTAATATAACAATAATTATCTTATATAATTATATGATAACACATTTGTATATATTATCAAATTTTGAAATATATACAAATAGCACTATTATTCAATTAATTATATTTAGAAGAAATATTATTAATAAATAAAATAGTGCTACCTTTTTAAAATTATGTTATATTCCAATTATAAATCTTATTGATATTATAAAACTTATAAATATTACAAAAGGGACTAAAATTACAGATATAAGCATGTACCTACTTCCCTTTTTATTAATTTCTCTAATCTTTTCATCATTAGTTTCTTTCTTTGAAATACTAAAGGTTTTAATAGCTTTAATAAAAAATATTATCATTGCAATAATTAAAATTGCATCTAACACTCCAAATCCTAACATTGAAATTAACATTTTATATCACTTCCTTTTTACTATATATAAAGTGCTACTATATAAATAGTATCATATTTTTAATCCTTATTTTATATATAATTTCTTAAATATATAGTTAATTGTTTTTTGTTGTTGTAAAATATATACTATGAAAATATCTTTTTAAATTTTTAGGAGGTTTAATATGAATCCAGTATTTTATTTTATAATTGCAATTCCACTAATATTTGTAATTATATTATTAGTATATAATATAAAAAGAATAAAAAAATCTAGAGATGAAGCATTAAATAACAAAAAAAATAATTTTAATAAATAAATTTACACAAGTATATTATAAAAGCTAAATAATAGACTCTAATTTACAGTTTATTATTTAGCTCTTATTTTTAATATATTAATTTAAAAGGCTCTAAATATCATTATTCCAGTTAAAATTAAACTTACTGGAACTAATGCTATTGATATCATCATATATTTCTTTGCTTTTTTTCCTTCAGTTTCTAAATCACCATCATTTTCAACTGCTTTTTTAAATATACTTGAAGCTTTAAAAAACAATAATAACATTACTATTATAGTAATTATGTTAACTACAATTAAATACTGCACAAAAAAATCCTCCTTTGTTTTTAAAAAGATATTTCTATTTTAACACATTTATTAATCATTTAAAGTCCTTTTTATTTTATCCAATAGTAAAAACTAATTCTGAGTCATTACTTAAATCTTCTCTGTAAATATAACCTTCTTCATTAAACTTTTTTAAACCTTCTATATCTTCTATTTTGTTTTTCATTATATAAGTTGTCATTAACCCCCTTGCTCTTTTAGCATGTACAGTTACAACTTTATATTTACCATTTTTAAATTCTTTAAATATAGGAGTTATAATTTTTATTTTGTCCATTTTATTAATTTTAGCTGATTTTGAATATTCATTTGATGCTAAATTAACTAATATATCACTTTCTGTATTTTTTATATCATTTATTAGCATGTCCTTTATTTTATCTCCCCAATAGGAATATAAAGACTTATGCTTACAAATATTAAGCTTAGTTCCCATTTCTAATCTGTAAGTATATATTTTATCTAAAGGTCTTAAAACTCCATAAAGTCCTGATAAAACTCTTAAATGATTATTTGCATATTCTAAATCTTCTTTTGAATAACTCTCAATGTTAAGCCCTCTAAATGCTTCTCCATCAAATCCTAAAATACATGGAAATAATTCTTCTTCATTGTTTATATCAAATTTATGTATTTTTAAAAATGTATCATCTGTAAGCTTCTCTGATATTTTCATAAGTGATGAAAGCTCATCAGGATTAAATTCTTTAAGTCTATTATTTAATTCTATTGATTCATTTTTAAAACGAATATCTGTTAAATTTATATTATAATCTAATTTTTTACTTTCTATCTTTTTAGCTGGTGATAAAATTACTAACATATTACCTCCTCTTTATTGCACTTCTTTATCTGCATTCTTAGTAGATTTCTTTATTATTAAATTCATTATAAAATAAAATGAAAGTTCAAACAATAATTCATATATTATTATAGAAGAAATTAATGAAAGGCTAATTTTAAAATTTATTATTTTATAAAAATATAACTAATAAATTTTCTCTTCTTTTGCTGTTTAACTTAAAATGTTATATACTAAAAATAAAATATTGAAAGGAACTATAAAATGAATAATTTAAAAGATATTTTAGGAATAGATTTAAATACAATTTCTATATTAGATATAGATGAAGAAATTCTTATAAAACTTAAAAATCATGATTATTACACACAAAGTAACTTTTACTTTTATCTTATAAATAAACTTAATGAACTTGAAGAAACAGATGACCTTATTTCTTTAGCTCATGTAAACTTTTTAATTTCTTATTATGTTTATATAATTTTTAATCCTTTATTTTTTGAAGAAATCTCATTTAAGCATGGAGTAAAGGCTATTAAACTTAATCCATGTTTAAAATATAAAGAATGGATTCTTCTATTTGCAACTAACGAAAAAAATCTTTTAAAACCTTATTATGCATTAACTTATTCTGAAGAAATACTTTCTGAAAATCCAAATAATGAACTTGCAAAATTTATAACATCAATGTTCTAAAAAAGGTATGCAAATTAATCTGCATACCTTAATTTATATTATAACTTTTATTTATTTTTTAAATACTTTAAAACTGAATTAATAGTTTTTGTTACATCTTCTAAAATCTCTTCAATTGAATTATAAATTTTAACTGAGTAACCTAATGCAAATATTCCATCACTTGATGTCATATTTGTTGAAGAAACTTCTGCACCCATTGTTTCTAAATTTAATTTTATTCCACTTCTCATACATAAAACAGGGTCACATATCATAGGATTTGCAACTATTAATGTGTCACAATTTATATACTTATCTCCTCTTCCATTACTTACTTTTATTTTTTGTAATCTTCCATTACCTTTAACTTCTTTTAAATCATATCCTAAATATAAATTTTTACTTAAAGATAAACTTTCATCACTTACTTTATCACATATAACAGCCTTAATATTAACATTACTCTTCTTTAGCTTATTGTATATTTTATATAAATTGTTATTTCCATATATAACAACTTCTTTACCTGGAATTAATCCCATATTTAATATTTTTTCTGTCATTCCAACAGTTAAAATACCAGCTACTCTATCTCCTGTTACTTGTAAATTGTTTAAAGATGTTTCTTTTCCACCAGTTGCTATTACTATAGAATTAGCTTTTATTTTTTCAATTCCTCTTTCTTTACTTGTACAAACTATAATTTTATTATCTTCAATTTTCAAAACCATAGTTCCTAAGTAAGTATTTATATTTAAAGAATCAAATTCTTGAATTAATTTTTGCCTATATTCTTCTCCTGTAAAATAACTTCTTTCACTTAAATTATAATCACCAAAAGTTAATGCTCCACCTAAAATATCATCTTTTTCTATTAATAATATATTTTCTATTCCCATCTCTTTTGCAAATATTGCTGAGTTAAGTCCACTAGCTCCGCCACCTATAATTACTAAATCATAATGCTTCATCTATTGTACCTCCTTATATCCTAGAACTACTGATCCTTCTTTATCTTTAAAAACTTTATCAATATTTAAATCAAGTTCTTCTTTTATTAATTTCACTATTGGTATTAAACAACCAGTGCCTTGACATCCTCCCATAGTTACTCTTGTCCTTCTTTTAACTCCATCAACTGTAGTAGCTCCAAGAGGTCTATTTATTGCATCCCTAACTTCACCTTCTGTAATAAGCTCACATTTACAAATTATCTTTCCGTAACTTGGATTTTCCTTTATTAATTTATTTTTTTCTTCTAATGAAAGTTCATTAAACTTTATTATTCCTTTTCTCTTACTAATAAAATTTTCTTTTTCTTTTAAAGTAATTAATTTTTTAACTATATCTTTTACAAAAACACCTATAGCTGGTGCTGCAGTAAGTCCTGGTGAATCAATTCCTATAACATTTATAAAATTTTTAACATCCTTTGCTTCACCTATTATAAAATCATCTTCTATATGTGGTCTTATTCCAGCAAATGTTTTTATAACTTTTTTAAGAGGTAATTCTTTAATTACTTCTTTTCCTTTATTTAAAATTTCATCTAATCCTCTTATTGAAGTATCTAATGCTTCTTTATCACTAACTTTTTCTGAATTTGGTCCAACTAAAATATTTCCATCAACAGTTTTTGTAACTAAAACTCCTTTAGTAAAATGATTAGGCAGCCTAAATAAAGTCATATTAATCATATTGCCTATACCTTTATCAAATAATCCATATTCACCCTTAGCTCCATTTATTTTATATTTTTTAGAGCTTATCATATTATTTATTACATCTCCATAAAGTCCAGCTGCATTTATAATGATTTTACTTTTAATTTTTTCTCCGCCTTCAAGTAAAACTTCAAAAATATCATCTATTTTTTTAATATCAATAACCTTTGAATTTAACTTAAATTCAACTCCATTAACATTTGCATTTTCAGCTAATGCAATTACCATTTCATAAGGACTTACTATTCCTGAAGTTTTAGCATATAAAGCACCAAATACTTTATCTGATATATTTTTTTCCATTTCTAATACTTGTTCTTTATTAAGTATTTCAAGTCCTTTAACCCCTAAAGCCTCCCCTTTATTTTTAAGTTCTTTTAATTTATCTATATCATTTTCACTAAATGCTAAAACGAATGCTCCATTTCTCTTAAAAGGAAAATCTAAATCTAATGATAATTTATCAAACATTTCATTTCCTAAAACATTTAATTTTCCCTTTAATGTGTCTATAGTTTCATTAAAGCCAGCATGAATAATACCACTATTTGCTTTTGATACACCTTCTGCTACATCACTATTTTTTTCAACTAATGTTATATCTAATTCATATTTTGAAAGTTCTCTTGCTATTGCTGAGCCTACAACTCCTCCACCTATAATAACTACATCCTTCATTTTAACAACTCCTTATCCTATATGTTATAACACAAATTTTTTAATAGCTTTAGCTACACCATCATTTACATTTGTATCTGTAATATAATCTGCTGATTCTTTAATTTTTTCTATTGCATTTCCCATAGCAACACCAACACCTGCATATTTAATCATAGATAAATCATTTTCACTATCTCCAATACACATAACTTCATCTTCTTTTAACCCTAAATATTTTGTAAGTGCTTCTACAGCTTCTCCTTTACTGCTTCCTTTTTTCATAATTTCAAAATTATCAGACCAAGATGATACAATTTCAATATCCATATTTAAATTTTCTAATTCTTTTCTTGCCTTTATTAATTCTTCAATATGATTTGCATCTACACAAACTCCTTTAAGAATTTGTCCATTATATTCTTCTATTGCCTTATTCATATCACTAACTACTAATAATTTGATTTTTTCATTCTCATTTAAAGTTTTATTTAAAACCTTATAAACATGATTTTCTGGAAGCTCATAATTTGAAATTATTCCAAAGTTTGTTGTAACATAAGCTTTTAAATTATATTTTTTTGTTACATTTAAAAATGCCTTTATATTTGAAATACTAAGAGGATTATTATATATAACTTTATCTTTATATCCTATAAATGCTCCATTTGATGCTATTATTGGAGTATCTAATCCAATTTCTTTTGAGTAAAGCTTAGCACAATCATACATCCTACCTGTTGTTATAGCTACCTTTACACCTTTTTTTATGGCTTCTTTTATAGCTTTTTTATTTTCCTCTGAAACAACTTGTTGATCCTTTAAAAGTGTTCCATCCATATCTATACAAATTAATTTAATTGTCATGTCAAAATCCTTCTTTCTCCACTTACCTTTCTTTACCTTTATAATACACCTTTTTTCTGAATAAGTTAAATATTATTATTTAATATATTTAATAGGTAAATAATTATATATAAATTTAAAAACAATATTAAAGAAACTAAATATTTATAATTATTACTTTTTATATTAAATAGAATAATTAAAAAAATTATAAAAAATTAACTTTTTTATATAGATTTTTATTAGACTAAAATTTTTAAATTTAATATAATAATTTAAAACAAAAGATATATTTAGGGGGTTTTAAAATGATTGAAATATTTAAACTTAGTCTCCTATTATCATTATCTATAATCGGAGCTTTAATAATATTTGGATTTTTAATAGGTAAAATAGAAAGTAAAAGTAATGAACTTATTTATAGTAAACTTGGGAAATACGGGATTATAGGAACTGGAATTATAGGAACTACAATACATGAATTTAGTCATGCTCTTTTATGCAAAATATTTTTACATAAAATTACTGATATTAAATGGTTTTCCTTAAATATTGAAGATAGGGAACTTGGACATGTAAATCATACCTTTAATAAAAATAGTATTTATCAAAGAGTAGGTAATTTTTTTATTGGAGTAGCTCCAATATTAGTTGGCTCTATATTACTAACCTTATTTTATAAAATATTTCTAGACAATAGCTTTAATACAATTTTAGAAAATATAAATGTTAATAATTACTTATATTTAGGTAACAACTTTAATTTAATTGATTTTTTTACTCTTTTACTTAATCAATTTATATTATTTTTAAAATCAACTTTTACTATTAATAACTTATCATCAATTAGTTTTTGGATTTTTTTATTTATTGCTATATCAATTAGTACTCATATGTCTCTTAGTAAAGCTGACCTTAAAAACTCACTTGATGGTATAATATTTATTTTTATAATAAGTGTTGTTGTTAGTATAGTTTTAGTAGTATTTAAAATTCCTGAAACTATTATATTAAATAGATTAATAGTATTTAATGTATTTTTAATAAGTTTTTTATCAATAGGAATTTTCTTTTCTCTTATAACACTTATAATTTCAAAAATCATATCACTTTTTTAAAATAATTTTTAAATTATAATTAGAAATAATCATTTTAAAATATATTTTTATAAAAAGAAGGAAAGACTTAAACCTTTCCTTATTTTATATTATAATTTATTAAATAAATTTTTTGCTGAATTATAAATGTCATCCTTTCCTAATATATCTGAAATAACAGCAACTCCATCAATATTAGTTCCTCTTAATAAAGTTAAATTATTACTTTTTATTCCTCCAATTGCAACTACTGGTATAGAAACTTTATTTTTTATTTCTTTTAATTGTTCTATTGAAACATCATCTGCATCTTTTTTCGTATTTGTTTTAAATATAGCTCCAACTCCAATATAGTCTGCTCCATCTTTTTCTGCCTTTAAAGCTTCTTCTAATGTACTTGCTGAAATACCAATTATTTTATCACTGCCTAAAGTTTTTCTTGCAACACTACATGGCATATCATCTTGCCCTAGATGAACTCCATGACTATTTATAGCTAATGCTATATCAATTCTATCATTTATTATTAATGGTATATTATATTTATCTGTAACTTTTTTAATCTTTTTTGCTATATCATAAAATTCTAATGTTTTTATATTTTTTTCTCTAATTTGTACAACTGTAACTCCACCTTTTATTGCTTCTTCAACAGCTTTACATATATTTGTGTTTTTAAGTATATTTCTATCTGTTACAAGATAAAGCTTATAATCTATATTACTCTTCATTTAAAATCCCCATTTCCTTTATCATTTCTTCATTCATATTATATATTGCATCAATTATTTTAACTTTAAGGCTACCTGAACCTTCTAAATCTTTAAGGTTTTTAAATGCTATATCTCCTGCAATTCCCATAGTTAAAATTCCAAGTATTGTTCCAATTAAATTATTTTTTGTAGCTCCTAAATATGAACCAATTAATGATGTACACATACAACCTGTTCCTGTAATTTTTGACATAGCTTTATTTCCATTTTTTATTGTATATACTTTATTTCCATCAGAAATAACATCAATAGCTCCAGTTACTGCAACAACAGAACCTATTTCTTTTGAAAAACTTTTAACTATATCTTTTGTTATTTTAAAATCACTTGTTTTATCTGAAATTTCTTCTACAGAATCAACTCCTTTAGTTTTTGAATTAATTCCATATAAAGTTTTTATTTCTGATAAATTCCCTCTTATAACGGAAAACTTAACTTCTTTTAATAATTTCTTTGCAAACTCTGTTCTATAAGGTGTAGCTCCAGCTCCAACTGGGTCTAATACTATAGGAATATTTAATTCATTTGCTCTCTTACAAGCAGTTAACATAGATTCTATAGTTCTGCTATTTAATGTTCCTATATTAATTACTAATGAAGATGCTATTGATACCATATCATATACTTCATTAATATCATCAGCCATAACAGGAGATGCACCTATTGCTAAAGTTACATTTGCACAATCATTTACTGTAACATAATTTGTTATATGATGAACAAGAGGACTACCCTCTCTTAAATTTTTTAATACTCCATTTATTTCTCTAAAATTCTCCATTTAAATACCCTCCCTGAAAATATAATATTTATAAATGCTGTTATAATCATAGCTGGTAAAGTTGATCCAATAATAAAATCTAATTTTATAAATATGTAATAAATAATTATTCCAATTATCCATACAATAATTGATTTAATATTTATAAGAACATTTTTTTCAAGTCTCCTCTTAAGTAAAAAATAATCAGAAATTAAAATTGCAAATAAAGGTGCAAAAACTGAACCTATTGCATACAAGAAACCTTCATAGTTTTCCATTTGAACTAATAGTGCTACTATAGTTCCTATAATAGTCATAATAAGTCCAATTTTTCTTTCATTTAGTTTTGGCATTATATTTAAAAATGATATACCTGCTGAATATATATCTAGAAATGTAGTTGTTACCGTTGATAACACTATAATGCCAAGTGCTATAATTTCTAAATTAGAAGCAAGCATTATGTAAGATGGGTCTGAGCTATTTGAAACTATTGAAGCTCCAAGACCTATTATAAACATCCATGAACTGCCTAAAAAATAACCTATAAAACTTCCAAATACAGCACTTTTTCCGTTCTTTGCAAATCTTGTATAATCTGCAATAAGAGGAAGCCATGAAAGAGGCATAACTATATTTAATTCCAAAGCTTGTCCTATAGATATTTCACCATCAAAAGTTTTTGAAAATACCGCTCCATCTTTAAATATTATAAAACCAAGTACTAAAGTTAAAATAAATAATAAACTTACAGCTATAACATTTAAATTTTTCATACCATCTCTACCAAACCATATCCATATACCAGTTAAAATAGAAATTAAAATAATACAAATAAATAAATTATCAAATCCCCAAATACTTTTTGTTATTAATTGAACTGATGTAGCAGCGGCTCTTATCATAACGGCTGTCCATCCAATAAGCTGAAGTACATTTAATATAGAAAATAAATAAGTTCCATATTTTCCAAAGGATATTCTTGTTGATGTTATAGCAGGTACACCTTCTTTAAATCCTATAAACCCACCAAGAACTAATATTATAGTTCCAATTAAATGTCCAACAATTATCACTTCTAATCCTTTTGTAAACCCAAGAGGGGCAAGTAAACCTCCTGTTAATATTTCAGCTATTGAAATAGCTGCTCCAAACCATAAAAAAGATAATGTAAAAAATCCAAATTTCTTGTTATTCATTTATTAACCCTGCCTTTTTATATAATTCATAAAAATGGTTTGTTGGTCCAACACCATGTCCTATATCTAGGGAATGAATAATAGCTATTGTTATATAATCCTTTGACCTTTTAATAGCTTCTTCAATACTAAAGCCTAAAGCTAAATTTGAGGCTATTGCAGATGATATAGTACAGCCTGTTCCATGAGTGTTTTTTGTATTTATTTTTTCTGCATAAAACTTATATATGTTTTCTCCATCATATAAAATATCAACAGCTTTATCTCCTTCCATATGTCCACCCTTTAAAAATACATTTTTACAACCAAGTTTATAAATTTCTTTAGCAGCAAGCTCCATATCTTCAACTGTTTTTATTTCTACCTTTTCTGAATTTACTTCACTTATTATTTCTAAAGCTTCTGGTAAATTTGGAGTAATTACATAAGCTAAAGGAATAAGCTCTTTAATTAATGCACTTTTTGATTCTGGCTTTAATAAAGAATAACCACTCTTTGATATCATTACTGGGTCTAAAACTAAATTTTTAGGTTTATATTTTTTTAATTTCTCACTTATTATGTTAATTGTAGAAATTTTTGATACCATACCAATTTTTACCGCATCAACATTAATATCCTCAAAAATTGCATCAATTTGAGCTCCAATAATTTCTTCATCAATATCTTGTACTTTAAATACTCCCATAGTATTTTGAGCAGTTATAGCAGTTATTACGCTCATTCCATAAACTCCATTTGCACTAAAGGTTTTTAAATCAGCTTGTATTCCTGCTCCTCCACAGCTATCTGATCCTGCAATAGTTAAAACATTTTTCACATTTAACACCTATCCTTCTACTAATTTTATAGAAGATTTTTTAAATATATTTAAAATAAAAAAGGTACAAGCAGAAAACGCTTGTACCTCAATATACAAAAATACTTAAAATATATTCAAACATCTTCCTACGCTGGTATTATCCATCTCAGGTTCATAGGGTCAGAAAATTTTAAGGTTTTCAATCTCAGCTGGCCAAATCCCAGCCCCCCTGTGTCTTAAATTATTTAATTTTTACAGGTTAATTTTAGCACTATATAAAATTTTATTCAACATTTTTATTAGTTTATTTTTTGCCATCCAATTACAGCAGCTCCAATTGCACCTACAAATTGACTTAATTTATGAGTGTATACATTTTTATTTAAGTAACTTTCTATTGTATCTTTAAATATTTTTGAGTTAGCAAGTCCACCGCTAAAAAATATATCACCTTCTAAATTTAATCTATTTGCAAAATTAGCTGTTCTTTTACTAATTGAATGAACAACTCCAAGGGCAATATCTCCTCTATCAACATCATTTGCTAGAAGACTTATTATTTCACTTTCTGCAAATACAGTGCACATACTTGATATATTTACAGGTGTCTTATTCGTTATAAATTCATCAATATTATTAATATCTTCTTCTAGTATTCTCATCATAACATCTATAAATCTTCCTGTTCCAGCTGCACATTTATCATTCATTAAAAAATCTACAACATTTAATGACTTATCAAGTAAAATAGCCTTTGAATCTTGTCCACCAATATCTATTACAGCTCTTATGTTAGGATTTAAAAAAGCAGCTCCCCTTGCATGACAAGTTATTTCAGTAACCTGCTTGTTTGCCTCTTTTAAAAGCTTTCTTCCATATCCAGTTGTAACTACATATTTAACTTTGTCACTATAAAGCTTATTAAATACTTTATAAATACTTTCCTTTGGCTTAGCTGCAGTTTTTATTATTAAAGTTTCAACTATTTTATTTCCATCAAATAAAACTCCCTTTGTTGTTGTGGAGCCTGAATCTATTCCTAAAGTATATATTTCCATAAAACTCCTAAAGCATTTCAATAAATGCAGCCATTCTAGTATTTAATTGTCCAATATCTGATGATGAGAAATCAGTTTCCACACTCATATAAGGCTTTTTCTTTTCATCATTTACAAATCTCTTAATTGATAAAGTTTCAACATTGTATGTATGACAAGCTGTTAATATTACATCAACAACAGCATCAACTTTATATTCATCTATCATTTTATCTAAAAGCTTAATTCTATTTGGATTAGGAGTCATACATGAACATCCAATAGATAAATATTTACGAGCTAATGCATCATAAACATCTGGATTTTCTTCATCTACTAAATCTTCAACTGCTTTTGCTCCACTACAATTTTCAAGTGCAACAACATATCCTCCATTATCTTCAATAGCTTTAATTACTTTTTCAGTAGCTCCTCCAATTGGACATCCTGTAATTAAAATACGTGGCTTTTTATCATACTTCTTCTCTTTTTCATATTCAGAATTAATTTTTTCTATTAATTCATCCATTTGTGCTGGTATTTTTTCTCTTTCAAAACTAAAAGTAGTTCCATTTAATACTTTAAATATATCTTGTCCAAGTAATGGAACTGGGTCTTTTTTACCTAATTCATAAAATCTCTTTAAAGCTTTTCTTTCTTCATTTTTTATTTTTATAGCTCTCTTAATATCTTCTTCTGTAATTTTAACATCAAACATTTCTTCAAGTTTTTCTTTAAGTTTTATTATTTCATTTTTCCATAAGCTTAATCCATCTTCTGTTTGTGAATTTGGCAGTTGCATAACATGTACAGGTTTAAATTCACTTAAATATTCATACATTTTTTTCTTTCCATCACATGTTGTTTCTCCAACTACTAAATCTGAAAAATAAAAATAAGGACACTTATCAGTTTTTCCAAAACCATAACTTGATTTAATTAAAGGACAAAGATTACGTGGTAAATCTTTTTCAGCATCTGGTATTGTTTCATCAGAGCTTGCACAAAGTGAAACTGTTGCTGCTCCCATAGCTAAAGCAAGTTCTTGTGGAAAATAAGTACAAAATACTCCTATTAAAGGTATATCCTTATCCTTTAACTCTTTTGCTTTAATAAAGCCATTTCTTCTTACTTCTCCAAATTCATTAAATACTTCTGGTAATTCTTTTTGTAAATCCATAAATTCTAAACTCCCCTTATTATGCCAATTTATAACGCTTTATTTGTTAACGTATACATTTAAATGATATCATAACTTTTTAAACTATAAATTTTTTCTATGTTAATTTTATGTAAACGAAAAAAGACTTTAGTTTAAACTAAAGTCTTTCTTTTTTATATTTATTCATATCCTAATAATACTCTCATTCCAAAAAGGTCCCCGTAAATAGCTGTTCCTTTTATTATCTTTTTATTTTTGCAAGAAATATTTTTATAAGCTCTATAAGCCTCTAATTCAGATTCATATGCAACTATAGCTTCATACTCTTCATTTTCCTCGTTTCCTATTACTATAAAACTATCTCTAACCTTTTCTTTAGGTAAATCTTGTTCAAAATCTATTTCTTCAAAATAATCATCATTATTATTCATCTTAATATTATTTATTAAAGTTTCTCTTTTATAATCTTCTCTAACTTCTAATGTAATAACATTTCCAACAGTTCTTCTAAACATACTCCCTTCCCCCTTATATAAAATTTATATAAATTATATTATTTTATATATAAATTTTATATATTTTGTATATAGTTGTAAATAATTATCAATTATAATTTTAAAAAAATTCAACTTTTGTAACTTTTTATTTAATTCAATTAAATTTTTATTTAAATATTTCCCTCTTTATTAATGGTAAAATTTGTTTCATTTTTCCTTTTATTTTCGTATAATTAATATGTTACTTAATATTGTTTATTTTTTAACTCAATAACTAACTTTACACAAATAGAGGGGATATATTTTTATGACTAGTTTAAAAGAAGGTACCTTATTAGAATTAAAGGAGTATAATCTTCAAAAAAATTTATTGGAAGTAAAAAATATTTTGAGAAATGAAGAAAAATTTGAGGGCTATTTTGAAACACTAAATTATAGCGCTAAAAGTGAAGAAAAAAATTCTTCCAAATCTTTACTTAATGACAAATCTATATGGAATACTATATTTGTTTTAAGTAATAAAAAATTATATCTAATAAATACAAAAGAAAATTATGATAAAATTTCTCTTAATGAAATATCTTTTGATGAGATTGAGTATTTAAATTTATATTTAAAAGATTATAATGAACCATTACTAGAACTTAAAATTTATGGACATCCTAAAATTCAATATGAACCGCGTTCGGGTAATTACTTAAGTTTACTTAAAAAAATTCATAAACTTAAAATTTTAAATAATAAAGAAATGAATAATGTTTCTAATAAAAATACTATATCGAATTATTTACTTTACTTTATTTTCATTATACTAATAATAGCTTTAATTGTTATTTATATATTTCTTTAAAACAAAAAGGAATTAAATTAGTATTTTCTATATTTTTAAACGATAATACTAATTTAATTTCTCTTTGAATTTAATGACTATTTAAATTTGATTTATATATAATTAAATTTATACTAATAATTTTCTGCTCTAACTTCAAAGAAACCTTGTGAATAATTACATACTGGACAAACTTCTGGAGCTTCTATACTTTCTATAAGGAATCCACAATTTAAACATTCCCATATTGTTTTTTCATCTTTTTTAAATACATTTTTATTTTCTATATTATTTAAAAGTTTACGATATCTATCTTCATGTGATTTTTCTATTTTTGATACTTCTATAAACTTTTCTGCCAAATCAAAGAAGCCTTCTTCACTTGCATCCTTTGCAAATCTAGCATACATATCTGACCATTCGTAATGTTCACCTTCAGCAGCGTGAAGAAGATTTTTCATTGTATCTCCTAGATTTCCAAGTTCTTTAAACCATAATTTAGCATGTTCTCTTTCATTGCCAGCTGTTTTTAAAAATAATTCATAAATTTGTTCATAGCCTTCACTTTTTGCAACATCAGCAAAAAAAGTATATTTATTTCTAGCTATTGATTCACCTGATAATGCTTCCATTAAATTTTTTTCTGTCTTAGTTCCTTTATATTTATTAGTTAACTCACTTTGTGTCTCTACTTTAACAAATACTGAAGCAGGGCTTTTGCAAACTGGACATATAAAGCCTTCTGGTAATTCTCCTTCATGTACATATCCACATACTGAACAACGATACTTTACTGATTCATTTTCTGATTTTTCTTCATTACTATTTGAAGATTTATTATCTTCTACCTTTACAAATACTGAAGCAGGATTTTTACAAATTGGACATGTAAAGCCTTCTGGTAATTCTCCTTCATGTATATACCCACATACTGAACAACGATACTTTACTGATTCACTCATTTTTTTACCTCCCAAATCTTTGCTTCTATCAAAATATATTGTATGTAACATTTTTTCTGCAAGTTTACTTAAAGGTTTTCCATAAAACTCTTTATAAAGTGCTTTTATTTCTTCATTTTCATAACTTAATCGAATTTTCATATTAGAATCTCTTTTATAAAGACTTTCAATACGTTTTTCTCTAATATAATCTCCTTTAAAATTAATATCTTTTGGTTGACCACCACCACCAATACAACCTCCTGGACAAGTCATAACTTCAATAAAATGATACTGCTTGTCTCCAGTTTTCATTCTATTAATAAATTCAGATGCATTTTTAGTACCATAAATAACAGCCACATTTATATTCATATTATCAATTTTTACTGTTGCCTCACGAATTCCTTCTAATCCTCTTACTGGCTCTAAATCATAAAACTGCTTTGGTGGTTTTTTATTAGTAATATATGAATAAGCAGTTCTAAGAGCAGCTTCCATAACTCCTCCTGTATTTGCAAATATAACTCCTGCTCCTGAAGCTTCACCCATTAACTTATCATAACTACTATCTTTTAAATTATTAAATTCAATATTTCTCTCCCTTGCCCAAATAGCTAATTCTCTTGTTGTAATAACATAATCCATATCACGCATATTATCTATATTATAATATTTTCCTGATGCGTTCATTTCATCTCTTTTAATTTCAAACTTTTTTGCAGTACAAGGTGTTAAAGCTACATTTACAATTTTAGATGGATCAATTCCCATTTTCTTTGCAAAATATGTTTTTATTGTAGGTCCTTGCATTCCAATTGGACTTTTAGAAGTTGAAATATGCTCTAATATATCTGGATGAAATGTTTCTGCATATTTTACCCATGCAGGACAACAGCTTGTAAATTGTGGAAGTGGCTTATTATTAGTTTTTATACGTTCTATCAATTCACTTGCTTCCTCAACTATTGTTAAATCTGCCCCAAAATTTGTATCAAGAACATAATTAGCACCTAACTCTCTAAGTAAAGCTATCATTTTCCCTTCTACAAAACTCCCATCTGGCATATTAAACTCTTCACCTAATGATACTCTAACTCCTGGTGATGTAGAAAATATAACTATTTTTTCATTGCTTTTTATTATTGATTCAACCTTTTTATAATCATATACTTCAGTAATACTACAAGTTGGACATACATTAGCACATTGACCACAATTAATACATACAGCAATATCATTAGTATTTTTTAAATCATAATGTCCATTTACACCTATATAATCAGTACAAACATTTTTGCACATACCACACTTTATACATTTTTCTTCATGTCTACAAATTGAAGGATTATCTGGTTCAATAGCTACACGGATATTTGTAGATAAATGTTTGCTCATTTATTTACTCCTTTCTTATACTATAATGTTTCTAACAAATAACAATTTAAATCTACTACCTTAATAAATTATAATATAAAATAATATAATTTTTGTAAAAGTTTTCAAGAATAATATGAAACTTTAGAAAATATAATATGAATTTTGTAGAGATAAAATATTTAATTTTTATTTTGTATAATTAATGGTTTTATATAAATCTTTTAATTAATTATTTAATATGTGTGTTTTATGTTATTAATGTTTTTTTAGATTAATTTATCTTAAAAAACTAAATTTAATAAAAAAAGTATCTACTTTATATGTAGATACCTTTTAATGATTGTATATTATTTAAATAAAATATAAATTAAAATCATATATAATACTTTTATAATTTATATTATGTTTCTATTTAACTTCTTTAAGAATTATACCTTTTTTAAAGCCTCCTCTTTTTAATCTTTTTTCTTCTCTTTTATTTAAAAGATCTTCTTCTTTGTATCCTAAATTGTCTGCAAGAGCAAATAATACTTCCATAACATCTGCAAGTTCTTCTAAATTTTTATCTTCTAAATATTCATTTACTTCTTCATTTAACTTTTTTTCTAAATACTCTGTTTTTTCTTTTCCTGTTACTATTTCTATATTGCACATTTTACCTGCATCTTCTATTATCTTTGGTATATCATCTCTAACTAATTTATTATACTTTTTCATACTTAATCATCAGCTCCCACATTTTCTATTCCTCTATTTTTGTAATACTCAATTACTCTCATATTAATTGCATCAATTACATTTTCTTTAAAAGTATCATTATCTAAGAAATCTTTAAGTTCTTCTGTTAACATAAATTTATCATCTTTAAAAGAGAAAAATTTTCCACCAGATTTAACTAAAAATTTAAGTGGCATTTCTTTAGCCTTTTTTATATATTCTTTCTTTCCCCAATTTTCTATACTATCTTTATTATTTTTACCTATAATATCTTTCTTATTAGATGGCTTACTGTAAAATTCTTTCATAAAATTATATATATCATCTTCATCAATTGAAAGCTTCATATTTCCATTATTATAAAAAGCTAAAAGTATTGGCATCTTATATGTTTTACTCATATTAGTTGATTCTATATAGTTAATAAATTCTTCTGCTAAAGTTCCTCTTAAACTTAATTCTTCCTTTCTTATTTCACCTAAACTATTTAAGAATTCTAAATAATTTCTAAAAGGATTCTTCTTACCCTTTTTTCTAGCTTCTCCGTAAACTTCACCATCTATTAAACTTATAAATTCTTCTCTATTTGGAATTTTATTAATTTCTTCTTTTACTCTATAAAATTCTTCTTTTAATTTTTCTTCAAACTTTTTTTCTTTACTTAAAAGTTTTTTGTATAAATCAACAAGTTCAAAATCAAAATCTATATAACAATCTTCTGGATAAATAAAATAATTTGGATTATTTGATACACTTTTATCTTTTGGCTTAATTCCTCCAATAAGCTTTGGAATCATATCAGCCTTTTTATAATTGCCTATAAAATCAAGTACATTTACATACTCTTTATTTTTATCTAATCTTAAACCTCTTCCAAGTTGCTGCATAAATATAGTTTGTGATTCTGTTGGTCTTAAAAACATAACCATATCTAATGATTTTATATCAACACCCTCATTAAACATATCAACTGAAAATATTATATTAATTTTTCCATTTTTAAGCTTTTTAAGAGCATCTTCTCTACTTAATGAATATTTTCCTTTTGCATCACTATATACAGCACATGCTTTAACTCCATTTTCTACAAAATATCTTGCCATATAATCTGCATGAGCTTTTGATGAACAAAAACCTAAAGCTTGCTTTGAATTGAACTTTTTGTAATGCTTAAATATTAAATTTGCTCTCTTATCAATCATTAATGCTTTTTCAAGTTCTAGTGTATTATACTTTCCATTTTTAAATTGTATATCTTCATATTTTACTGTTTCATCATAAATTCCATAATATCTAAATGGACATAAATACCCTTTATTTATTGCTTCTGGAAGCCTTATTTCATATGCAATATTATAATCACATATAGAAAATACATCTCTATTATCCATTCTTTCAGGAGTTGCTGTTATACCAAGCAAAAACTTTGGATTAAAATAATTTATTATGTTTTGATAATTTTTAGTAACTGAATGGTGAAATTCATCAATTACAATATAATCAAAATAATCTTTCTTGAACCAATTTTCATTTAAATATTCCTCTTTACCTAAACTTTGTACAGATGCAAAAAGAGCTTCTACATCTCTGTCTTTATTTTCACCTTTAAAAAAGCCTGTCTTTAAATTTTTCCTTACATTTTTAAAACTTTCCTCAGCTTGCTTTAATATTTCTTCTCTATGTGCTATAAATAATACCTTATTAAAATCTAATGAATCAAAAGCTGCAAGATAAGTTTTACCTATACCAGTAGAAGCAACTACTATCCCCTTATCCATTCCATCTTCTCTAAGTTTTTTAAGTTCACTTAATGCTTCTATTTGCGCTCCCCTTGGTGAAAATATTTGAATTACATTATTTTTTTCTTCTTTGTTTTCATCATCTAAGTTACTCATTTTATATATTTTAGGGTTTCTCCATGATTTAGAATACCTTTTAAGTTCTTGATCATTTAATATTATTGATTCATTTAAAAATAAATTTTCAAATTCCCTGCAAAAATAATTAAAATCTTCTTCATTTTGCTCTTTTTTAAGTCTATAATTCCACTCTAATCCTGATGTTAAAGCTGATTTTGAAATATTTGAAGAACCTATAAATATATCTCCATCTCCATCTTCGTAGTGAAAAATATATGCTTTAGGATGAAAAGACCTTTTTGAATCTTTATAAAATCTCATATCCGTCTTATCACCCAATATATTTTTCATTAAATATAAAGCTGATGGTTCTGTTATTCCTAAATAGTTACCTGTAAGTATTCTTATTTTGCATCCATTTTCTACCGCAAGGCTTAAATCTTCTTTTAAAATTTTAACTCCCGTTTCTCTTAAAAATGCAACTATTATATCAACTTTCTTTGCCTTCTTAAATGCATCTTTTAGCTTATGTATTAAAAAGTTAGAGTTTCCCCCAGTTATACAGTTGCCATTTTCTTTTATCTCTTTTTCTTTTATACTCGTTATACTAATTTCTTTTTCAGCTATTACCTTTACCATAAATACTCCTAACCATTATAAAAAACTAATTGCTTTTTTATTCTTCTTACTCCACCTCTTGGATCTTCTATATCACCTTTGTATCTTGGTATTATGTGCATATGAAGATGCATTATTGTTTGACCTCCATAATATCCAACATTTACACCAATATTGTATCCATCTGACTTGTATTTTTTATCTAATATGTTTTTTACTTTATGAGATAGCTTGTACATTGACTTTATTTCTTCTTCTGTTGCATCAAAGTAATTATTAAAATGTCTTTTTGGTATTATAAGAACATGACCTTCATTTACTGGAAATTTATCATATATAGCAAAACATAAACTATTTTCTGCTATGTAGTCTTCTTTTTTGTAATTACAAAATAAACAATCCATACTTTTCTCCTCTTTTTTATATATACATATTTTAGCATATATTATAATAAAGTATAAATTTAGATATACAAAAAAGTGCTAATAACTTTTGTTAATTAGCACTTTTTATAATTTATTCTATGAAGCTTTAATACTCTTTACTCTATCTAAATGATCTCTTCTTTTTTCTTTATCTAAGATATTAGCTTTAAGTAGCTTGTAATAAATTCTTTTTATCATTTCTTCATCAAAGTTATATTCTGAATTATATGTATTTAAAAATCTTTTCAAATCTTGTCTATGTAAAACTGGTGTAATTGTATTTACGCATCTATCTGAAAAAACAATTATAGATTGTGCTTTTATATCTGATATAGATTTTATTACATCTTCTGTAGCTTTTATATGTCCATAATTTTGTCTAATTGGATTAAAAAATCTATTTTTTTCTTTGTAAATAGTTTGTGTCCAATACTTTGAATTTTCATCTCCAAATATCCATCCACTATAGTTTTTATCTTCAATTACAAATACTCCTTTAGGTCCAATACAAATGTGATCTATTTGAGTTGTTCCATTTTTTGATTCTAAAAGAACATCATCTAATACCTTATATTCTTTTAATGAAAGTAAAACTTTTCTCGTTCTTTTTTCTCCTAAATCTCCTTTTATTTTTGTTGAAACTTTTTTTGTATTTAATATTTTAAACACTATCAGTAGTACAATAAATAAAATAATTAGATATGTCATTATTATTCCCCCTTACTCTATCCATTTCCATTATATATAAATTAATGTTATAATTTTCATATTAAGTTTATAGTTTACTAAAGTTTAATATAATTATTGTTATTTCACTGAATTACATTATAAATTTAAAAAAGAGCACCTTTAATGGTACTCTTTAATTTAACTTTTATTCTATATAATAGCTTAATTCATTATAATCAATTCCGTATTCATCAAATATAATTCTTAAAGTATATATTTTTGCATTAGTATTTAAATTTTTCTCTACATAAACATCTTCTGCAAGTTTTACTTCTATTCTTAAATCTTTATTAGTTGAACTAAATCTTTTATTTAAATACTCATCCCCAAAATCTTTCTTAGTTATTTTTCTAAATATAAAAGGATCTAAATCATATAGCATTTTACATACTTCTTCAAATAATTCAGTCCATGTTTTGCAAGTTCTTTCTATTCCCATAAATGAAAATCCTTTAACTTTTGAATTTGTTAAGTCTTCTTCTTCTGAAAGATAAAATAAATTTTCTTTCTCCTTTTCTATCTTATAATCAGTATATGGGTATTGCCATATTTCTTTAGCCAAATTAAATAAAATTTCACTTCTTTTCTTTATTTCTTCCTCATCCCACTTATCTACTGAAGCTATATATTTATTAAGTTTTAATCTACTATTGTTAAAACCAGCCTCTATAGTTTTCTTTTCGTGAAATGGTCTATTGCTCATTTGAGAATTATATCCTGTAAGAGTTAAATTTCCTATTGTATGAAGATACTTTTCTTTAACCTCTTCATAATTTTCGCCAAGCATTTCTATCCAACTTGGAGTTAGATTTTGTGGCATAATATGTTCTATACTTAATTCATTTTGCTCAACTAATTTTTCTATAGCAACTTTTTCTGTATTATTATAATTTTCTAACCTTTCTAATAAATAAAGCTTATTTTTACTTTTCCAATTATAAATGTTGTTTTCAAAGAAATTTCTTTTAAACTCAATATCATCTGGAATACGTTGAGATAAATTTTTATTTGTTAATACATATTTTAATACTTCAACATAATTATCTTCATAATTTTTATGAGATTTTATTTCTTTACATAAATTCATAAATACTTTGTTTAAAGCATTAGTTGCAACCCCACACATTATTCTTCTAAAAATATAACTTTCTATTATTTTAAATATTTCAGTTAAATCTTTAGATGTTATGATTTCATTATTATAATCATCAAGTACTTCAAGTAAAAAAGGATATGAAACCCTTACTTCAAGTTTATTTATTTTCTGTAAATGGTCATCTGCTTCCTTTATTCCCGTATTGCTTGTCAATATTTTATTATAAGACTCTGAATAATTAAGAATATCTTTTAGGCAATCTTTTATATCTATATCATTATCTTTTATATATGATTTAAAGTTTATATATACTTTATTTATATTAGAAATTCTTCTCTCTTTAACAGTCATGTAATCTCTTAAAAAACTTGTAACATTATAAAGTGTATTTTTTTCAACCTTATTCCAATAATTATTATAAAGATCTTCTTGCTCTTTTGATGTTTTATCCATAAGTATAAAATTTCTAACTTTATCTGCATCTGTTAAATCAAGCCCCGTTGAATTTAAACTCTCAAATATTAATTGTGGATCGTCTTCTCCATTTTTAAGTTCAATTTCAACAATCATTAATTTTTCTATAGCTGAATATAAATCATCTAATGATATTTCTCCATCAATAATTCTCTCATAAAAATATTTATAATTTGCTGATATGTTTGATTCCTCACTTAGCTCTTCATCATTAAATATATTTTCAAAAGCTTTTCTATCATCTTTAATAGGCTTTAATTTTAATTTACTATCATCATCCATATAAGGATTAACTAAATATTGATTATATATCTTCTCTTTTCTTATTTTATTGCTTTCAAGTCTTCCTTTATCTAATATGTTATAAATAGCTAAAAGCATTAAAGATACTGTTGTTATTCTTTGTTGTCCATCTATTATTAAATATTCTCTATCTCTTGATGAATCGTTATAAATAGAAACAATAGTACCAAAAAAGTGTGATTTGTAATCATATTTAACTACATTTACTAAATCATCATATAATTGTTTACATTGTTCTTTTTTCCAGTCATAATTTCTTTGATATACTGGTATTACAAAGTTTGTATCTGAACTATCTAAAAATCTCAATAACCATTTTTCATTAGCCTTCATTTTTATCCCTCATTTTTTATTATATATTTGAATTGTTACTATATTTTTTAATCATATACTGTTATTGTACCATAGTTTTCCATAATTATTTAAAGTATATTAACTTATTTTTACTACTATTTAATCAACTACTTATATTTAGTAATGCTCAATTGATACGCCTTTTTCAACTCATATTAACATCATTATTTTAGATAAATAAAATTCATGCTATAAAAAATGTGCAACAGTAGTTACACTCTAACAATAATTACTATCGCACATTTTTTATAAATACTATATTTAAATTTACCTTCACTTCTTTATGCTATACATAAATAGAATTTCTTTATATTTAGATTCAGCTTCAGCTATATTTTCATCTAAACTGATAAAATATCTTCCTAGTAAATAGCTATCTGATACTAAAGTTATATTATCAAAATCACAAGCTATTTCCTGGTATATATGTAAATATTTACTCACTTCTGGATTTCTTGAAATTCCAAAATTTTGGAATCTAAAATAGATTTCATTAATTTCATTCTTATATTTACTTACTATATTTAAAAACTCATCAATAGTCTTCTCATTGAATCCTTTTTTTAATTTATAATAAACTCGCTTGACATTTTGTAATTCATTATAATTTAATTTTAAAAGTTTAACATCTTCTTTGAATATATTTTGCTCATAGTATTCTCTAGTAAATGTTAGGCCTCTGCCATATGTCCAGTAGATTTCATCATCTTCTAATTTACCAGAAGCTGATGGTCTGGCTTGGTTACTAAGATTACTGTTAATCCACAAAGCTTGTACTGTCCAATTACATATTATAGTATCTTCTTTACTTGAAGATACATATAGCCATAGCACATCATACTGATGTTTATGCTCATTTACTATACTATGAACTATTTCTTTTATAGTGTCTATAGACATTCTATACTCTAACTCTATTTTTATACTTAATCTTTTAGCAAGATTATGAGATATATCATCTTTTTCTATAATTTTAAATTTATAATTGTTTATAGATTTAGTATTTTTAACTTTATATTTTTCTTTTATATGCTTGGCGAAAATAGAGATCTCTGGATATATAATATATCGATTAATATTATACTTTATATTTAGTTCGTCTTTTATTCTATTTTTATACTCAACAGGAACTCTTATTGTAAAGCTCACATCATTCCTACTTATTTCTTTTACTTGATTCATTATAATATTATTTTCTACTACATTAGTACATAATATAAATGTACCTTTTTGATTATATAATCTTTCATTAGTATGACTTAAAAATTCATTAAATTCTACCAATTTATTTTCTTCTATTATTTCAATAATTTCATCTTCTGTGATTTCTTCACTGTATGTTTCTTTATATAATTCAATCAATGCTTGAAAAGAATAATCTTCTGCTACAGCTAGCAATGACACTAAATTTATATCTTTACTATTTATAGCATATGGCTTTTTCTCAAATATAAAAATTTCAGCATCCGCAACATGCTCTGCTTCTTCTATTGCAAAATAAAGCGCTATATATGGATTTATTGTTATATCTACTAATCTTGTTGGTATTTCGTAATGTTGCATTTTAGACAATATCTCTATTGGAGTTTTATAAACTTCAAATTCTCTTGGCTTATTCTCTAAAGTATCTAATATCATGTTATTTTCATTTTTTACATACCCCTCATCTCTAGATAAACTACACGATATATTATATTCTTTATCTTTTTGACCTCTAAAAAATACATTCCCTTTACCTTCATATTTTGAAACTATAGATATAAATTCATATAAACTTATTATCTCTACTACGTTGTCAGAAATATTTTTACCATAGTAATTCCCCCTGTAAAGCTCTTTATTGTTCTTATTTTCTATTTTCAATATATTTTTCTTATTTCTCTCACTTTATAATCTATTTATATCTCTACTTTTATATAATCACAAAAATTTACAGAAACTCATCATAAATATACATAAGTTACAATTAAATTTAGTTTATATAATAAGATAATTATTAATACGTATTCAATAATTTTTGTAATTCATTTAGCTTATTTTAAATTTCTTCAGACGAATCCCCAAAATCCGTTTGCTCTCTTAATTTATTTCTAACTCAAGTTTATAGGTATTTATTTGATTTACTTTCCTAATTTCGCAATTAATTTTCTCCATATTCTTATAATTCTCTTTTTAAAAATTTCTATCCAGATTGTTACTCCATATAATTTACTTTTTTAGTGTCTTAATATATAGAAGCCTACACAAATCTATAACAAGTAATTACATATTCATATAGAATATTTATAATTAATTATGATTAATACACCGTTCTATCATTTACTTAAAATCCATCAACATTTAACTTTTAATCTCATAACCTAAATTCATTATATTATTAGTTACTTTAGCTGGTATAGCTAATATATGTATAACTTTAGTGACTTAATTTGCCGCGAACCTGCATATAAATTTTCTAAAAAACATTAATTTATTTCCTAGTACAATCATATTTCCTAGACTATACAACCATTAATTATAAACACAACTTAAATTTGAGGAAAATAGATATATCCATCAATATGTCTGTTTTATTATTATAATCATACTTAGAATTTATAGACCATTATTATTAATAAATAATATAACTTTCCCCATATATTTTAAAAATAGCTTAAATAGCAGTAACCTTAAAATATAGTTTATATTTTTTTATTTATAAATTTAGAGAAAAATGTTCTGGTATTATTTGACTGTTCATTAGAGTTAATTAACTTATAAGCTAATATTCCTATTATTTTTGTAAGCTCGTTCTCAAACTCTCTAGTACAATCTGATGCATGTGTTTCATAATGTATTATTTCATGCACTAATGTTCCTAAAAATAGCTCTGGCATCTTAAGCTGTGACCTTTTAATTACTATAATATCTGCTTGATAATCACATACCCCTAGTATTTCTTCCTCCATACTTTTATGCATCGTATTAGATATTTTTACTTTATTTAATAAGCTATTATATCCTAATTCTTTAGCTAGATTTTTACATAAATCATATATTTTTTGTTCTACCTTAGTTAAATCTTTATAATTAACAAAGTCAAACTTAAAGTTTTCTTCATATGATTTCATAAAAGATGATAGTGTACCCATTTCATTTCCATAATAATCTTTCATCCCTTCAAACTTTGAAGCTACATTTTCAGGAATATATATTATTTTCTTACCTTCTGACTCTATTGTATTTCTTATATCTTCACTAACAAAGTTTCCTTGAGGAAGAAATACAACATTACCTTGTTTATTTACTTGTTTTGCCATATGAGTAGCAACATCTAACCAAGATATTTCATCACAACTATTTCCATAAGAAACTTTTTCTAACTGCTCCATCATAACATTTAAAACTTCTTTATTTGATGAATTTAATAAAATTTGTTTTACTCTATCTGTGTAGGCACTTCTACCCACATTCGTTCTTTCTCTATTTAAAGCTTTCTTAATTGAAGCATTAATATTTGTTATATTATAGTGAAATACAAAATTATCTTCTTGAGCTATTTTCATTCCATTTACATATATATTAGATTTTTCATTATGTTTTGACTTTTTATAAATTTCCCCATATTTTGTAATCTGTAATAATTCAGAGTTAGTATATTTTATAAAATTTAATTGAGCAATTCTCATATCTTCATCTGAACAATTTTCTAATATAAAATCAGTACCTACTATATCTAAATTCTCTATTTCCGTTATTTCTGCATGCAAAGTTTCCACATCGTTAAACCCATATTTAGATGTCATTATTGTTTTTATAATAGACTCTTTAGTATTTATTTTTACAACTACATTATGTCTATGGAATGTAGCCAAAGCATCTTTAAGCCCTACCCCAAATTTACCTATCAGGTCTTTTCTGGATATTTTCTCTTCACTCTCATTTTGAGTAAAGTGTAAATACTTAAGACCTCTTCCATAGTCTTTTATATGCCATTTACCCTCGTTATCTTTAAATATTTCTACAGGCTTTACACCTGTTATTATTGTTTCATCTTCAGCATTTGCTATTATCTCTCTTATTGCATCTGCAACTGTCCAATTTTCTAGAACAGTTTCTATATTTAAATCAAATGTTCGCTTCATTTATTTTTCACTCTCCTCTTAACCATATTTTACTTATTAGCTTAATTTTTTCTCTTATTCCTTTATTAGATCCACAAACTTGATATATACTGTCATTATCATATTTACTCACTTAAACCACACTTTCTCTTTGGAATTTTATACAAAATAATTATACAATTTTATCAATAAAATTCCAATTGCCTAACCTTAATTTCCTATATAAGCAAAAGCACTAACTTTTTTTAAAATTAGTGCTCTTAAATATTATTTTTAATATCTTTATACCAAGCTCACATTATATAAAAATATATATTTATATAAACATTAGATTCTCTAAAATCAATAATTTTTTAAAAATTCACCATTATTAAAATATATATTTTTATCATTATTATCACCATAATTTCTTTTAATAAATTTAACTAAAAATATATTATAAAGTAGAAGTTAAATAAATTTAAGCCAATTCTTAAATTTACTTTTATTAAAATCAAAATATTAAAAATTTGAAATATTTTAATTTTCTTCTAATATTCTTGAAGAATAATTTATAAACTCAGTTAAAAATTTATAATTTTCTTCACCTAACAATTGTAATTTCAATCTATATTTTTATATATCCTCTTGTATTTCTTCTCCCATTTCCATTAAGAATATATGAAATAATTTTCCTTCAGAATTTCTGGTATTTTCACCTTTTTTATTTCCCAATTTTCTTCAATTAAAATTCCTTCTTTATTTATAGCATCAACGTGATCTTTCCAACCATCAACTAAAAATAAATCGTTTCATGCTTTTTGTAAAATATATCTAAAACGTGAGCCAATAGCTCCTACTCCAATAATTCCTATTTTCATTTAAAATACTTTCCCTATTTTATATTTTCATACCACTAAGTAAAACTTATAAAGAACTCAGCTTTGATTTATTCTTCTTGAACCACTTACTAATACTGTTTTATAATTTTCAACTTCAATTCCTGTTATTCATCTATTTACTATAATTAGTAATAAAAGAATTGTAAAAAGACACTAGTAGCTTTAAAATAATTAATCCTTTAAATAATGCAAAAATATCTTTTACTCTCCTATCTCCTAATTTGTACGTGCAACTAGTTTTATAAAATCGCTAATTATAATCCTCCTCAAAAAAAGGCTTATAAACATCACGAAGCTTTTTCACTTCACTTTTTTGCTTATTTATAGGCTTTTCGTTTAAATACTCTTCAAACCTACTTTCCCTAAAAAGAGTTGATGGTCTTAAATAAATTTCATACTCTGTCCCCTTCCATCTATTCTTCTTATTCAATATAACTTTCTTAAAATCTGAAACAGTATATCCATTTTCAACAAGTTTTTTTATAAGCTTTAAAATTTGTTTACTATTTGCTTTATAACTTGTATCAAGTTCACTATTTAAAAATTCAATAACTTCTTCACAAATCTTTTTTATATATATTTTTTTATTATCTTTTTCTTTGTTTATATTAGACTGTTTATTATTTGTTCCGTCTTTTGAGATGCCATTAACCGTTCCAAAATCAATATCCCCATTAGTATTTAAGTATGTTGTTTTTGGGTAAAATTTTTTATTCTTCTTTCCAAAAATATAATTATTACTAGAATCTTTTTCATAAAAGTTATCAATACTTTCTACATTAGCTTCAAAATTTCCTTTTAAAGATCTATTTTCTATTCTTTCATCTTCTATAATTTTTTCTTCTAATACTTCTTTAGTTTCTTTCTCCTTTTCAATATTATTTAATATTTCCTCTTCTCTTTTTTCTTCTGATTTTTTTGATTTTGATATTATATCTACTATTTTTTTAAGTTCCTTATTTTCTTTTTCTCTTTTTGTATCCTTATTTTCATGAATAAATAATAACTTATAGTTTTCTCCAAATCTATAAAATGTAAATAAACCTTTATCTTTAACTAATCTATAATCTAATATTTTAAGTTCAGTTAATCTTTTAAGTCTTCTTCTTAATACATCTGAACTTTTTATTTCAAGAAGAGGAATTTCACTAAGTAAAAATGATGATTTAATCCAATAAAATCTTTCTCCATCAATTTCTTTGCTATAAATATATCCTAATTTTATAAAATCATGAATTTGTCTTAAAATTTGTAAATCCTTAAGATCTAATCCAAAGTCTATTGCAGCCTGTTGTGAATATCCACAAATTATTTTTTTCATATATAAACCCCACCTTTAAAAAATTTATTCTACTTAATAAATATGCACTTACTTAAAAAAACAAAAAAGTAGATAATTAAATTACCTACTTTTTTTATATTTTATTTAACCTTTTCAAATACTTCAGTATTTTCATTCCATTTATAAGTCATATTTGCTGAATTATCTAAATTATAAATATATAAATTTTGTATATCTGCACTACTCTTTATTCTAAATTCATTCATTAAAGCAACAAAACGTTTAGCCTCTCTATAATATTCCTTAGAACCTCCTAAGTCTTTAAAACATATTTTAACAGATATGCCCTTATTACCTTTTTCATCTAAGTATGGTTGATAATTATAATCCATATTTAAATTAAGAGCTAAAAGATTATCAAGATTTTGATCCTTTTGAAAATTTCTTCTTCCCTCATTATCATTCTCTAAAAAATGTTGTTTCTTAAAAGCTTCATTTAACTTTTGCTCATTATTATGTTCTTTTTCATTTTGATTATTATTAACTTTATTAGAGTTTTCTTTTTCATCTTTATTGTTAGTTTTATCTGCATTATTAGATTTATTAGAAGTGTCTTTATTTTTATTTTCCTCTTCAATTTCTTTTCTAACTTCTTCTTTGATTTCTTCTTTTAATTTATCTAAATTTACTTCTTCTTTGTTTTCTGTTACTTCACTTTTAGTTTGTTCAGAATTATTATCTGTTTTATTACATGATATAATTGTAAAAGGAATTAAAATAATTAACATTGTTATAAATATTTTTTTCAAATTAAACATCCCTTCTTATATATTTTATATAAATTATACCAATTTCCCTAATTATTTAGAACAAAAACACAATCTTTTTAATCCCATAATATATGCTATACCAGATATTGATGTACCATAAAAATAAATAGGCTTATTAACCTTTAAAATATTAGTTATAGTACCATTACAGCTAGTACTTCCTGTAGCTAATAAAACATCAGCCCAATTTACAACATCATCAAAGTCATAAATTCCATGCTCTACAACAACATTACACTTCTTTTCACCTATATTTTTATCATTTAAATCAAGAACTCTAACATTAAATTCTTTACTTAATGCATTTAATATTCCTGGTTGAAGACCAATAAGTGCAATATTTTTACCCTTATAACTTTTTTTCATTTCATTAAAAATCTTTTTTGCACATTCCTTTGGTTCATCATCTTTACAATGAATAGTTCCATTAATAAGATTTAAACTTCTAAGCACTGCATTTAATGTAGCAATAAATACTGGTAAGTTATCCTCTAAAGATAAATCCAAATCCAAAATATCTTTAAGAGTTCCCTTAAAATCCTTTGGATTATCAGTATATGCTTGTCCTATAAATCCTTTATAATTAGAATTTAACAAAACTTCTTTTCCTTTAAGTATTGGATAATCATCTCTATCTGGATTACCTATAGCTTCTTTTGGAGTAAGCTTTTTTGTTAAAATAACTTCTTCATTTATATCCAAATTATTCTCTTTTATTATATTAATAAATTTTTCTTTTATTTCATCATAAAACTTCATATTATCACCTTACTTTAAGAGATTTTCATAAAATCCTTCTTCATATTTTTCTTTAAAACTTTCTATACTCATAATATGCTTTAACTCTCCATTTTTCATAATTCCTATATTATCAGCTAAAACCAAAGCTTCATTAATATCATGAGTAACATGAATAATTGTTGTTTTAAAAGATTTTTTTATCTCCTTTATTTCTTCTATTAAAATATCTTTAGTAACTTTATCTAAAGCACTTAAAGGTTCATCTAAAAGCAAAATATCTGGCTCTATTATTAAAGCTCTAGCTAAAGCTACCCTTTGACTTTCTCCACCACTTAAATTTTTAGGATATCTTTTCTTTAAGTGTTCTATTTTAAATATCTTTAAATACTCATTTACCTTTTCTTTTATTAATTTATTTTTATATCTATTTACTCTTAGTCCGAATGCTATGTTATCTTCTACACTCAAAAATGGAAAAAGTTCATGTTTTTGATATACAAATCCAATTTTTCTTTTTTCTATATCTATATTTGAAATAACCTTTCCTTTATAAATAATTTCACCTGAAAAATTTTCATATAAACCTGCTAAAGTTTCTAAAAAAACTGTTTTTCCATTTCCACTTTGACCTAATATAACAAAGTATTCTCCTTCATTTATATTTAAATTTATATTTTTTAAGGAAAACTTATTTAATTTTAAATTTATGTTTTTAATCTCTAGCATTACTTTTCCCCTCTAAAATTTCAAAAGGTAGTATAGTTAAAATTGATACTATTATAAGTATTGTTGCAACACCAATTGCTATATCCATATCTCCTGTTGCAACATTTAAATATATAGATGTTGGAAGAAGTTCTGTTTTCATTCTTGTAGTTCCAACTAAAAGCATTACAGCTCCAAATTCACCAATAGCTCTTGAAAATGTTATCATAAGAGTTGAAAGTATATCCCTTTTTATTGAAGGTAATATTATCTTATAAAAACACTTAACCTTTGTACATCCAAGTGTTCTTGCAACAAATTCTAATTTAAAATCTAAACCTTCTATTGCAGTCTTTAGCATTTTTATAGAAAAAGATATATTAACAAAAACTTGAGCAAGTATTATACCTCTAACAGTAAAAACAAAGTCTAAACCAATACTTTCTAAAAACCTTCCTATAAAAGAATTACCACAAACTAAAAGCAATGCAATTCCAAGTATTAAATGTGGAAGAGACATAGGAATATATAAAACTGTACATAAAAATTTTTTGAATTTAAATTCTAATCTAGAAAGAGTATAAGCTACTGGAAGTGAAACAACCATACATATTAATGTTGATATTATTGATGTTTGAAAACTAAGCTTAAATGCAAATCTTATTTCTTCTGATAAAATACATTCCTTTATAGTATAAGCTCCCCTTATTATCAAAAATAATATAGGGGTTAATGTAAAGATTAGGGTTAAAACTAATAAAGTTATTAACCCTAATTTAAATATCTTATTTATCATTTTATTTTACTGGTTTAAATCCGTATTTTTCAAATACACTTTTACCTTTATCTGAAGAAACATAATTTACAAATTCAGTAGCTAAATTCTTTTCTTTAGATGCTTCAACTACACCTATAGGTAATATTTGATCAACATTTTGATCTTTTGGTATTTCCACAATAGAAACTTTATCATTATTATATACACTATCTCTTGTTGCTATTGCAGCATCTGCCTTACCATCAACAATTTGTGTTACGATTTCATTTACAGTTGCAACTTTAGCTACAACATTTTTATTTATTCCTTGTAATTTATTTTTTTCTATAATCTTTTGAGTTGTTTGTCCAATTGCATTAGATTTTTCATCCCCTAATATAACCTTTACACCAGACTTTTCAAGATCCTTTAATGTTTTTATATGTTTAGGATTTCCTTTTTTAGTTACAATAACTGGTGTATGATAAGCAACTTTTTTACTATCTCCAACAAGACCTTTCTTTTTAGCTGCATCATAAGCTTTTTGAGATCCTACAATAAACACATCACCTTTTCCTGATGTTTCTAATTGACTAAGTAATTGCATTGAACCTGCAAATATGTACTCTACTTTTACTCCTTTTTCTTTTTCGAAATCCTTTGCAATTTGTCCCATAGGCTTTTTAAGTCCTGCTCCACTATAAACTAATAGTGTCTTTTCGCTTTTTGTATTTGTTTGCTTACTATCAGTTGATGCATCTTGTTTATTTGAGCATCCTACAATACCAAAAGCAACTAAACAAATAGCTATCATTACTGATAACATCTTTTTGATTTTCATAAAACTTCTCCCCCTAGAAATATTTGTTTTTACTATTAAATTATACCATTAATATTGTTTCAATTTTTTTAATAAAAATAAAACTTTATATAAATATAATGTAAAATGATTACATATTTAATAATTCATTAATAAGTTTTCCATTTAATAAATTATAATAAATTAAACCTCATTAAAGTATTTATATTATTAAATTAAAATTCGTTTAAAATTATTTAGTATTAAAGATTATTTAAAAGTATTTTTATATCTATATTTAAATACTTATTAAAAATAAACTTAAACCTTACAATTTACTGAAATTTGAAATTATATTAAATTTAACTATTCATTTTCAAAGTGATATAATTTAATTATTCTTTGGTCCTTTGGTCAAGAGGTTAAGACGCCACCCTCTCACGGTGGAATCAGGGGTTCAATTCCCCTAAGGACTACCATTAAATTCAAAAAAGTGCTATATACAAAATGTATATAGCACTTTTTTTATTAATCATTCCAATCTGACTTTCCACGTTTTAAAAACTTTCCATCTCCCATATTTCCAATAAACTTATTATCTTTAACTATTATCTTTCCTCTTGATATTGTATATATAGGATATCCTTTAACTTTTATTCCTTCATATGCTGAATAATCTACATTTGAATGAAGATTTTTACTACTTAATGTAACTTCTTTATCTGGATCAATTATTACTAAATCTCCATCTGATCCAACTTCAATTGTTCCTTTTTTAGGATAAAGTCCAAATATTTTTGCAGGTTTTGTTGAACAAACATCAACAAATTTATTTATACTTATTCTCTTTTTCATAACGCCTTCTGAGAATATTAAAGGTATTCTTTCTTCAACACCTGGTGCTCCATTTGGACACTTTGTAAAATCATCTTTACCCATTTGCTTGTCTTTATTAAATGCAAAAGGACAATGATCAGTTGCTATTGTTTGAATATATCCATCTTTAATACCCTTCCATAAAGCATTATTATCTTCTTTTTTTCTAAGTGGAGGGCTCATTATATATTTTAATCCTTCATTATTTGGTAAATCATAAAGACTATCATCTAATACTAAATACTGAGGGCATGTCTCAGCATAAACCTTTTGACCTCTTTCTCTTGTAAGTTTTATATAGCTAAGTCCTAATTCTGATGATAAATGAACTACATAAAGTGGCCCTTCTCCTGCAATTTCTGCAATGTTTATCATTCTATTAACAGCTTCTCCTTCACATTCAGATGGTCTGCTTAATGGATGATACTTAGGAGTTTTTAATCCTTCTTTTACGAATTTTTCTCTTAAATATTTTATACTTCCATGATTTTCACAATGAACTGTCATCATTCCATTTAATTCTTTTAATCTTTTAAGAACCTTTAATGCTCCTTCATCATCAATCATATAATCATAAGTTAAATAAATTTTAAAACTTGAAATCCCTTCATCCTTAACAATACTTTCCATTTCTTCTAATATATTTTCATCTATACTTTGAATTACTCCATGAAAACTGTAGTCGATTACAGCTTTACCATCAGCATATCCATGATAAACATCAACTTGATGTTTTAAATTACATCCCTTTGGTCCAAATCCCATGTGGTCTACTATAGTAGTTGTCCCACCACAAGCTGCTGCAACAGTTCCTGTATAAAAATCATCATTTGAAACTGCAATACCAACATCTAAATTAAAATGTGTATGAACATCTACACCACCTGGAATTACATATTTACCATTTGCATCTATAATTTCATCTGCATTTTTATTGAGATTTAATCCAATTTCTTTTATGATTCCATTCTCAATATATATATCTCCCTTATATAAATCACTAGCTGTTGCTATAGTCCCATTTTTAACTAGCAAACTCATATTAAACACCTCTCCATCTTTTTAATACTTATCTTAAGTACAAGAATATAAATTAACATTGAAATAATTAATCCTAATACATAAAAATTATCATAAAAAATCTTTAATATAATAAATTCATATTAAATCAATTTTTCAATTAAATATATTATATCTTGCAATTCTAAATACCCTAATTATAATAATACAAGCCTTAATGTTAATTGTATAGCCTTAACAAATTAAATTAAAATTTCATTAACAGTTATCCCTTTAAGTAATTATTATAAAATATTAATTTAATACTTTATATAATACTTACTTAATAGTTCCTCTTTCTATTAAATATGCTTCTAATTCAACTGTTTTATTTAAAACTTCTTCTTTATTTATAAGTTTAAATAAAAGCTTTATAGACTCTTCTCCCATTTCCCATATAGGTTGTGCAACTGTTGTAAGTTCAGGTTCTATAAATGATGATATATTTATATTATCAAAACCTAATATACTTATATCCTCAGGAATTTTATATCCATTTCTAAGTAAATATTTCATTCCTCCAATTGCCATAACATCACTACTATAAAATATAGCATCTATGTTTTTTTCTTTACTCATTAATTTTTCTGTTGCAGAAAAACCACCTTCCATAGAATATTCTTCATGTATTATAAGTTCTTTATTTAATATATTAAGTTCTTCCATTTTTTCATTAAAACCTATAAGTCTCTCTTTTGATGTTTCAAGATTACTATTTCCAATTATAAATGCTATATTTCTTTTATTATTTTTATAAAGAAAATGAACACCAAGTTTTATACCTTCTTTATTATTACAAAATACTCCATTTACATTTTCATAATTCTTTATTAATCTATCTACTAATACAAAAGGAATCCCATTTGCTTCAAGCTTTTTAAGTCCATCAATTTTTTCTGAAACAGGAGCTATTATTATTCCATCTATTGATTTACTCATTAAAAGATTTATGTATTTTTCTTCTTTTTCTTTGCTATTAAAAGTATTACAAAGAACCATACTATACCCACTCTTTTCAGCAATATTTTCTATTGCCTTTGCAATTTCACTAAAAAAAGGATTTTGTATATCAGGTACTATAACTCCTATACTATAAGATTTATTAGTAGTTAAACTTTTTGCCAAAAAATTTGGAACATAATTAAGTTCTTTTGCTTTATTTAATATTTTTTCTCTTGTTTCTTTAGATATATTTCCATCTTTATTATTAAGCACCATAGATACTGTTGTTTTTGAAACTTCAACTGCTTTTGCTATGTCTGCTAAAGTTGTCTTCCTCATTTTCCACCTCGTAATATGCATATATATTAAAATTATACCATAAAAAGTTATTTTAATTATAAATAAAAAGCACCGCCTTAAAATCTATTTATTATTTATAAGGCTTGGTGCTTAAAATCTTTCTTATATTTTAACTAATTTTTATCTTTAATGTATCAATTTAATATCATATTAAAAATAAATATTTAATTTTTAAAAAACTAATTTTTATTTTCATTTGTATAAATTTTAAGATCAGCTGCTATATTTTTATCAACTTTTTCTCCATTGTATATTTTTGCTGCAAGTTCAACACCAAGTGCTCCGATTTCATCTGGTTGTTGAGCTATAGTTGCATCCATTGTTCCAGCTTCTATTGCATTTTTTGCATCATCGTTTCCATCAAATCCAATTACAATAGTGTTAAGTCCAGCTGCTTGTATTGCCTTTGAAGCACCAAGTGCCATTTCATCATTATGTGCAAATACTACTTGAATATCAGAATTTCTTTGTATAATATTTTCCATTACTTGAAGTCCTTTTTGTCTATCAAAATCAGCTGCTTGTATTGATATAAAATTAGCTTTCTTATCTTTATCTAATACATTATGGAATCCTTTTCCTCTATCTCTTGTAGCTGAAGCTCCTGGAATACCTTGAAGTTCAACTATATTTATTTTGTCTTTATCTTTAAACTTATCAAGAACATATTTTCCAGCCATTTCTCCACCAACTACGTTATCTGATGCAATATGACTTGTAACAACTCCACCATTTGCTTGTCTATCCAATGTTATTACAGGAACATTAGCTTTATTTGCAACTTCAACTGTTTTAATTACTGCATCACTATCTGTTGGGTTAATTAAAAGAGCAACTACACCAAGTTGTATTAAATCCTCTACATTTGATCTTTCTTTTGCAGGATCATTTGTTGAATCAAGAACAATAAGATCAAACCCTAATTTTTTAGCTTCTTTTTCAGCACCCTCTTTCATAGAAATAAAAAATGGGTTATTAAGTGTTGATATTACCATTCCTATTTTTTTCTCATTATTCTTTCTCATACAGCCTGTTAAGGAGCCTACAAAGAAAATACTAATTAGCATAAATGCGATTAATCTTTTTTTTCTTTTCATTATATTACCCTCCTTAAATTATTTTTTTCTGCTTTTTTTATCTAATAATACTGCTATTAATATAACTAATCCTTTTACAATTGATTGATAAAATGGTGATACATTCATTAAGTTTAATCCATTATTTAATACTCCAATTATTAATGCACCAATTATTGTTCCTGAAATTTTACCTTCTCCACCTGCAAGTGAAGTTCCTCCAATAACAACTGCTGCGATTGCATCAAGTTCAAATCCTGTTCCTGCATTTGGTGAAGCAGATCCTATTCTACTTGTAATAATTACCCCAGCTATTGCTGAAACAAATCCTGAAACAACATAAGTCATCATCTTAATTCTATCAGTATTTATTCCTGAAAGTTTTGCTGACTCTTCATTTCCACCTAAAGCGTAAAGATATCTACCAAATTTAGTTTGTGATAATATAAATATTGCTATAATTGCTATAATAATTGTAATAATAACTGGTACTGGTATAAAACCAAGCTTTGCATTACCTATTTTTGCAAAACTTTCTGATAATTTTGATATTGGTGTTCCATCTGTATATACTAATGTAACCCCTCTAAATATTGTCATAGTTGCAAGTGTTGCTATAAATGCTTGTAATTTTCCTTTTGCTATTAAAATACCGTTTATAAATCCAATGATAATACCGCATACTGCTGCACCTAAAATTGCTAAAGTAATACTTCCAGTTGATTTTACTATTGATGCTGAAAGAGCTCCACTAATTGCAAGTGTTGAACCAACTGATAAATCTATTCCTCCTGTTAATATAACAAAAGTCATACCAACAGCTATAATTGCATTAACTGAAACTTGTGTAAACACGTTTGTTATATTTGCTATACTTAAAAACTTTGGTGTTACACATGATATAATTACACATAATAATACTAATCCTATTAAAGATTTATATTTATCTAAGTATACTTTGTAGTTTTCTTTCATTTTAAAAACTCCTCTCAAAATAAAAATTTATATTTCCTTTTATACTTTTATTTTTACTTTATCCCAACGGCTAATTTCATTATTTTTTCTTGTGTTGCTTCTTCTCTACTTACTTCTCCTGTTATTTTTCCTTCACTCATAACAAGAATTCTATCACTTATACCAAGTACTTCTGGCATATCAGAAGAAATCATTATAATAGCTTTTCCACTTTCTTTAAGCTCATTTAATAATTCATAAATTTCTTTCTTAGCTCCAACATCTATTCCTCTTGTTGGTTCATCAATAATTAAAACTTCTGGTTTTGTTAAAAGCCATTTAGCTAAAATAACTTTTTGCTGATTACCACCACTTAAATTTTTAATAAGTTGTTCTGGATTTGGTGTTTTTATTCTAATTTTCTTTATATAATCGATTACATCAGATGCCTCTTTTTTCTTATCTAATACAAATAATTTATTTTCATAACTATCAAGATTTGATATAGTCATATTATCTGAAACAGATAGTCCAAGGACACACCCTTCTTTCTTTCTATCTTCTGAAAGATAACATATACCATTTTTTATAGCTTCTGTTATACTATTTCCATGAAGTTCTTGTCCATTTATTTTTACTGTTCCATTTGTCTTTTTATATGCACCAAATATTGTTTTTGCAAGTTCTGTTCTTCCTGAACCCATAAGTCCTGCAATTCCAAGTATTTCTCCTTCTCTAACTTCAAAGCTTGCATTTTCTACTCCAGCATTTGAACTTAAATTTTTAACATCTAATATAACATTTCCTTTTTTAACTTCTCTATATGGAAACTGATCTTCAATTTTTCTTCCAACCATCATTGTTATAAGGTCATCATTATCTATATCTTTAATTAATGCATTTCCTGCATATTTACCGTCTCTTAAAACTTCAACTCTATCGCATATTGCAAATATTTCTTCCATTCTGTGTGATATGTAAATTATAGCAAGACCCTTGCTTTTTAAATTTTCTATTACTTTAAAAAGATTTTTTGTTTCAACTTCAGTAAGTGCTGTTGTTGGTTCATCCATTATTATTATTGCTGCATTTTTTGTTAATGCTTTTGCTATTTCAACCATTTGTTTTTCACCAACATTCAAATTGCCAGCAAGCTCATTTGGATCAACTGTACATCCAATTTGCTCTAAAAACATTTTACTTCTTTCAACCATAAGTTTTTTATTTATTTTTCCAAAATTATTTGTTTTTTCATTACCTAAAAATATATTTTCAGCAACTGTTAAGTTATTTATTATACTAAGTTCTTGGTGAATTATTGTAACTCCAAGTTCCTCTGCTGATTTTATACCTTGAATATTAGCTTCTTCACCTTGAAGATATATTTTACCTTCATCCTTTGTATAAACTCCACTTAATATTTTCATAAGAGTTGATTTTCCTGCTCCATTTTCACCCATTAAAGCAGTAACCTCACCTCCATAAGCAGTAATATTTACATTGTCTAGTGCTTTAACACCAGGGAATGACTTACTCACTCCCTCCATTTTAAGCATTGGTTTTTTTGCATTCATTCTAAACGCCTCCTCTTAAAATACAACTCCTGACTTTAAAATAATATTTGCATAAGGAGTTTGCTCACCTGTTCTTATTACAGCCTTGCATTCCTTTAAGTTTTCTTTTAACTTTTCATGACTTACGAATGTTACTTTTACATCACCAATTTCTTTCTTTATTTCCTTATAAAGATCATTGCTTATTTTTTCTGTTTCTGTTGCAAGTACTACTTCTTCAATTTCTAATTCTAATAAAACTGCTTTTAATGTATCTATAAATGTAGGTAAATTCTTAATTATTGCAAGGTCTATTCTTTTTACATCCTTTGGTATAGGTAATCCACAATCTCCTATTGCCAAAGAATCTGTATGTCCCATTTCTGATATTACTGAACTTATTTGGCTATTTAATAACTTTGTTTTTCTCATATATTAATCTTCCTCTCCATAAACTTCAACTACTTCCTCTATACTTGCTATTGAAGGTTGTGCTCCTCTTCTTTGTACTGTTATAGATGAAACTTTATTTCCAAACCTTACTGCCTTTAAAAGATTTTCAAAAGTCATTTCATTTATATTTAACTTCGTACTTAATCCTCCAATAAAGCTATCACCTGCTGCTGTTGTATCTATTGCATTTACTTTAAATGCTTTAACTATTTCAGCCTTTTCTTTGCTTATAACAGCTGCTCCTTTTGAACCTAAAGTTATAATTACAAACTTAACTCCTTTTTTGAAAAATTCTGAAGCTGCAATTTTTGCTGTTTCTAAATCGTTAACTTCTATTCCTGTTAAAAGTTCTGCTTCTGTTTCATTTGGAATTATTATATCTGTATATTTTAATAATTCATCTTTTATTTTTTTTGCTGGTGCTGGATTTAAAATAGTTAATTTATTATTTTCCTTAGCCATTTTAAATCCTTCAATTGTAATATCTTCTGGTGTTTCAAATTGAGATATTACAATATCACTTTCCTTTATAACATTCTCACATTTTTTTATTTCATCGTTATTTAATGTCATGTTTGAACCTGATATAACAACAATTGAATTATTACCATTATCATTTACTGTTATCATAGCCATTCCTGTTGGTTCTTTTTCATCAACAAATATATATTCTGTATTTATTCCTTCTTTATCTAAAAGACCTTTTAATATTTTTCCATTATCATCTTGTCCAATTTTACTTATCATTGTAACTTTATTGCCACATCTTTTTGCAGCAACCCCTTGATTAGCTCCTTTTCCTCCAGCTATTTTTTCAAAGGATTTTGAAAGTATGGTTTCTCCTTCCTTTGGCATGTTCTTAACCTTTATAACTAAGTCCATATTTATGCTTCCAATTACACAAACTTTATTCATCTTCCCCATCCTTTCTTTACTTAACCGTTAAACTAAATCGGTTAAGTAAATCATAATACATTTTAAAATCGTTTACAAGTCTTTTTTGAAAATTTTCTGAATTTTTTATTTAAATTTAATTATAATGAGTGATTTTTTCTATATTAAATTACAAAACAGGTAGTTTTTTACTTAACTACCTGTTTTGTATAAATATAAATTTATCTCATATATTGATGTACTAATTCATAGCATCTATTTTTATAATTAAATTCTTGATAAAAATTATTTTTTAAAAAAGCTTCATTTGAACTGATTCTAAATTTACAGTATTTAAAAATTCATCTTCACTTATAATTTTTATTCCAAGTTCTTTAGCTTTTGATATTTTGCTAACTCCAGGATTTTCTCCAACAACTACCATATATGTTTTACCACTTATACTTTGTGTAACAGCTCCGCCATACATGATTGCAAGTTCTTGAAGCTCAATTCTATCCTTCTTAGTATCTCCTGTAAAAACTATTTTCTTTCCATCAAATAAATTTTCTATAATATTTTCTTTAGCCTTTTCAAGTCTTAATTTTTCTGCTTCTTTTTCCTCTTTGCTCTTTCTTACAAACTTAGGTGAAGCTTTTTTATCCCTTGACTTATCAAGTTTATCTTCTAACTTTTTTTCACTCTTTTTATCTAAACTATACTTAACACGACTATCTATAGTTTGCCATTTTTCTGGATTTAATTTTTTTAAAAGTTCTAATAAATCAAGAACATCTTGAATAGCATTATGTTCTTGTCCATCTTTAATTCCATAATACTTTAATAAGTCAACAAGTTTATAACTATCAAGCTTAACCATTGCTCTAATTGTATTTAAGCTACAATAGAACTTTTGCTTATCATCAACAAATCCCCAATGCTTTAAAAATTTCCTATCAAAACTTGCATTGTGAGCTAATAATGGGCATTTATACTTTTTAACTAAAGCTTTAAATTTTTCTTTAATTTCTTCATCTTCTTCTATTGCTTCTAATCCATTTCCATAACCTTTTTTATACTCTTGTTCATCTATAACTTTCTTTAAATGAAGAGTATCTATAACTCTATAATCTTCAACTACAACAGCAGCTATTTCTCTTATTCCATCTTCTTTTTTAAAGCTCATAGGTGTTTCTATATCAACTATTATAAATCTTTCTTTTTTTTGCATATCCAAAAAATATTCTGGATGTACACTATGTAATTTTTCATTTATTTTTAAAATTATTTCATTTTCATCTACATATCCTACTACATCACAAAGTATGGATCCATCACTATATGCACCTTTATAATATAATTCCTTAACTTCTTTTGCTTTTGATGATATTATTTTTAATTCTTTTAATTTTTCAACTTTTTCTTCTTCTGATTTAAATTCTATCCATTCTCTCTTTGGATTTATCATTTACTTACCCCCTTATAGAAGCCCCTCTTCTCTATATCTTTCCATAGCTTTAATTAAATAACTTAATGTAGAAAAATCTCTATCTATTCTTTCTGATGCAATTTTAAGTCCTTGAATTAATGATTTTTCATTAAAGTTTTCCATTAATCTCATTATACTTACAGTATTTATTTTACCTTCTTTTGTATCTAGAACTCTTGATTTCTTAATATACTCATTGTCCATTACTTTATTTAATGAAGTCATTAATTCTAAGCTAAGGTCTAGCTTTGGAAAATCATCTAATATTTTAACTTCTTCATCTTTAAATTTTAAATTTACTGCCTTACTTATATCAGTATTTAAAAATATAACATTTTTAAATTTAGCACCATCAAAATCTACACCTTCTAAATTAACACCTTCAAATATTGCATTTTTAAACTCAGCTTTTTTAAATTTACTTTTCTTTAAATTACTACCTATAAATTCAGTCCATTTAAATGTACAACCAAAGAAATCACATGATTTAAAATGTGCCCCTCTAAAGCTTGCAAAATTAAAATTTGACCCTGAAAATTCACTGTTATAACAGTTAGCTCTTCTAAAATCATTATACATAAAGTTTTTATTTGTTTTTTTCCCATTATTGTAATGGAATCTTTCATTTGTTTTTTTATTTATAGCCATATAATCCTCCAAGCTAATTTATTTATAAATTTATTAATAAATTCCTATTAAATTTTACTTTTATCTCACTCTATATTATCATACAATACAATTTATTTATATGTTTTATTTATTTTCATTTAAGAGTATTTTATATACGTTATATATCTTCAAAAAATTTTTAATATATATAATTTATATTTACCTTTACATTAATTTTAAGGTTATAATTAAATTAAACTATATTTTATTGGAGGTATTGAAGATGGATTTTAAAAAAATAAATAATACTTGGATTTTAAGAATAGATAAAGGTGAAAACATAGTAAGTTCTATTAAAAACTTTTGTAAGGATAATAATATAAAACTTGGTTCAATTTCTGCTATAGGTGCAGCAACAAATATAAAAATAGGATACTTTGATTTAAATACAAAAGTATATAATGAGACTGTATTTGATGGAAAATATGAAATAACAAGTTTACTTGGAAATTTAACAACTAAAGATAATGAACCTTATCTTCATCTACATATAAATTTTAGTGGTGAAGACTGTGTAACTTATGGTGGCCATTTTGTTGAAGGAACCGTTACTGCTGTTTGTGAAATTATTTTAACTGAATTAGATGGACAAATCCCTAGATATTTAGATAAAGTATCTGGATTAAACGTAATGAATTTAAAATAAAGCAAAAAAAGATATAGAATTAGTCATTCTTTCTAATTCTATATCTTTAAATTATTTTATACAATAAATTTTATTTATCTTATAAATAAATTATTAAAATTTCTATTACTATAATTATTTAATCATATATTTTTATATTTTTTCTGTTATTTTATTTAAAAACTTAACTTCGTCACTGTTTAAATATTTTGATAACTTTTCTCTCACTATTTCATGATAATTATTTATCCAATTTATTTCTTCTTCACTTAAAAGCTCTTTATTTATACCATTTGTATCTATTGGACAATATGATATAACATCAAACTTATAAAACTTTCCAAATTCTGATTCTTTATCTTCTACAACAAGCATAGTATTTTCTGTTCTTATTCCATGCTTACCTTCTTTATATATTCCAGGCTCATTTGTTATAATCATTCCTGGTTTTAATACTACATTATTTGGAACTTGGCTTATACTCTGAGGCCCTTCATGAACATTTAAGAAAAATCCAACACCATGACCTGTGCCACATTTATAATCTATTCCTTTATTCCATAAAGGTTCTCTAGCCTTTATATCAATATTTGAACCTGTTGTTCCATCTAAAAACTTTGTAGTTAGTAAATTTATATGCCCCTTTAAAACTAATGTAAAATCATTTTTTTCCTCTTGTGTAAGCTTTCCAAGTACAAATGTTCTTGTAATATCAGTGGTTCCATCTAAATATTGTCCACCTGAATCAACTAAAAAAAAGCCTTCTTTTTTAAGCTCATAATTACTTAATTTTGTCGCACTATAATGCATCATAGCAGCGTGTTCTTTATAACCTGCAATTGTATTGAAACTTTCCCCTTTAAAAAATTCACCAAAACTTCTAAATTCCTTTAGCTTTTCTGAAGCTGATATTTCTGTAATCTTTTCTTTTCCAACATTATTTTCTAACCACATTCTAAACTTAACCATAGCTACTCCATCTCTTATTTGGCATCTGTTTAGATTTTCTAATTCTATTTTATTTTTTATAGCCTTTAATTTTGTTATTATATTTAAACTTTCTATAACCTTACAATTAGAATTTATGTTTTCATATATAAGTGAATTAATTTTTTTAGGATCAATAAGTATATTTCCTTCTAATAATTTAGTATCTTCAATTATTTTATTGTAATTTTTAATATATATATTATCCTTTTCTAATTCATATTTAATTTTCTCTGAAACCTTCTCTTCATCTATATAAATATAAGCTTTATTCTTTTCAATAATTGAATAACTTAAAAATACAGGATTATATAAAATATCATTTCCTCTAAGGTTATAAAGCCAAGCAATATCATCTAATGATGATATTATATAATAATCAACATTTAAAGAAGTCATCTTTTCTCTTACTTCTTGTAACTTTTCTTCTCTACTTTTTCCTGCATATTTTACATCATGAATAAATATATTTTCATTCGGAAGGCTTGGTCTATCTTCCCAAACATATTGAAGTAAATCTTCATCTATTTTTATTTTAAATAAATTACTTTTTTCAATTTCTTTAAAGGACTTGTAGTCCTTTACTGAAAATACTTTTCCATCAAAAGCTAAAACCTCACCCTTTTTAATATTTTCTTTAATCCATTCATTTAAAGTTGGATATCCTTCTATTCTCATTTTGAATAATTTTATATTAGAATCCTTTAGTTCTTTTTCTGCTTGAATAAAATATCTGCCATCAGTCCAAAGTATAGATTCCTTTAATCCAATAAGTAAAGTTCCTGCTGACCCTGTAAATCCTGACATAAACTGTCTTCCTTTAAAATAATCACTTACATATTCACTACCATGTGAATCTGAACTTGGAATAATATAATAATCTATCCCCTTTTCCTTCATTATTCCTCTAAATTTTTCTAATCTATTTTTTATAAGATTATTCATAAAATCGCCCCCATTTTATATAATTATTGTATTATCTATTTCATCAATTAACTTTTTAGATTTTTCTAACCTAGATAATATTCTATATATAGTAATAAATACTAACTTATCTTTTTCATCTACAACAGAGCTAAATTTACCTTTTATATACGTTTCTAAATTCATAACTTCATCTAAATCTAAAATTAACTCATTATTATTAAAGCTATAAGCCTTACTTAAATTAAACTTAAAGTCTTCAATAATATTACTTTTTATTTTATTTTTAAAAATATAAAAATAAAGATAGTACATATCATTATTTAAAAATCTTTGATTATATACAAATTCATTAACACATTTTAATTTATATGTACTATTATTAATTATTATTTTACTTTCAAATAGTTTAGAAAGCAAAACCTGTTCATCTATATAAGTTGTCAATTTAGCATTTATTTTCTCTTTACAACCTTTATATACCATATTTAAACTAATTTTATAGTATTGCTTACTTAACATATCTATAGAATCTTTTAAGCTGTAAGGAAATATATATTTGCTTCCAATATACCCTACAAGTATACCAATAACCATAAAAATAAATCTATAAAAATCCCCGCTTGCTGGTGCATTAGTTATAATAGAAAATACTCCTAAACTAACTGTAGTTGTACATATAGTTTTTATAGTAAAATCTGATTGTATAGAATAAATATAATAAAATATAGCAAATATAAATACTTCTAAATAAAAACTTCCTACAAATATATCTATTAAGCTAAATATTATTATACCAACAATAGTTCCTTTAAATCTTTTAGTGAATCTCTTTTGACTATCTTCTATATAAGGTTGTACTACTGTAAATATAGTAAAAGTAATCCATTTACCTTCTGGAATTTTAAATAATTCTACAATAAAATACGATACAGATAAAAGGAAAGATAATCTAAAAGCATATGTAAATTTAATTGATTTTCTAAAATTATATTTAAAAATATTTTTTATTTTAAATTTATTAAATGATGAAAATACATTTTTTATTTTAACCCTCTTTTTTTTCTTTAAATCAATTAAATTTGTTAGGGAAAATTTAAGCATTTCAATATTTTGTAATATATCATAAAACGAATAATTATCTTTAAAATATTTAGAATACTTATTTGAAAAACTTTCTATATCAATAGTAAATTTTGAATAATAATTATCTTTTTTTATATAAATTTTCATTTCATTTATTAGATTTACTAAATCACTTAAAAATTCTTCTTCTTTACTACAATTAGTTAATTTAATTTTATTTATAGAATTACTTAATCGTTCTAAGCAAACTGATAAATTCAAAAGAATACTGTCATTATCATCAATATAAAAAAAGGAAGTTCTTCTATTATAAATAGTAGCTACTATACTATCTAAATATGTAGTTACCTTTAAATTTTTATTTTCTAATCTATATTCCTTACTTCCTTTTAATCTTTTAGTTTCTAAAATATCTTCATTTTTTAAAGTGCTTATTTGATTTAAAATACTATCTAATAGCAATATAAAATTAGACTTTATTTTGTCTTTTGACTTATCTTTATTTAAAATTAATTGGCTAATTATTATAAATAATGAACCAACAGCTAATGCAATTAATCTTTCTTTAAATTCATAAAAGTAATTAACTGGTTTAACTAAAAGATATAAATATCCAAGAACAAAAGGAATCCAAATAGATATTGTTAAGTCTGAAACAAAATTATATGTAATAAAAAATAATGCAAAAAAGTTTATAAATAACCCTAAAAATATATTAAAAGTAGCAATATAAGAAAATATACCTATATATAAAAAAGCCACTAAAAATATTAATGAATTTTTTATTGGATTAGCCGTTAAATCTTTATTCAATAAAGTTAATGCTCCTTTAACTACTGCAACACCTACAAATGCATTTATATTTCCAAGAAAGAACCAGTAAGAAAGAAAAACTATAACTCCAAGAATAAATATTATAGTTTTTAAAAAGTATTCATTCTTCAAAACTTTTTGCATACTTTATCACTCCAAAAATATATTTATTATTTAGAAATTATAAATATATTTTTTTATAATTCAACCATTCATTTAATAAAATGTAACATTATATATATTAAGTTAATTATTAAATTTATATATTGTATAAAAAGATTTTCTAACATTTATCATATATATAAATAGTTATTTTCTTTATATATTTAAATAATAAAATATAATATAAAAACAAAAATATATTTATAAAATAAAAAAGCCCACTATCTATAAAAATAGTAGGCTTTATTTTATTTAAAGTCTTTTAAAAGTGCTGCAAATGGATTGTTTATATCCTCTTCTGCTTCCTTTTGCATCTTCTTCATTATTTTATTTACTTCTCTTTTATTCACTTTATCATTTTTATTAAATCTTTTCTTAAATACTGATTCTTTTTCTCTAAAATTACAATTTTCTCCTGGGCAAACATATATTTTTCCTTCACCAGACCCTCTAAGTTCTAATCTCTTTTTACACTCAGGACATCTTGCATTTGTAAGTCTTGCTATATTTTCTCTATGCCCACATTCTCTATCTTGACATACGTACATCTTTCCTTGCTTTCCTTTAACTTCAAGCATATACTTACCGCATTCTGGACACTTTTTACCAGTTAAATTATCATGATGAAATTTTGAATTTTCTTGTTTTACTGCTTCCACAAGAGCTATTGAATAATTTCTCATTTCCTTTGTAAACTTCTTTGGATCTTCTTTTCCTTTTGAAATTCTATCTAAAGCAGCCTCCCACTTTGCTGTAAGAAGTGGTGACTTAAGTTCACTTGGTACAAGTTCTATAAGCTGTTTTCCTTTTGATGTTGGGTAAATTTCTTTTCCCTTCTTCTCTATAACAAATGAATTAAATAATTTTTCAATTATATCTGCTCTTGTTGCAACAGTACCAAGTCCACCTGTTTCTCCTAAAGTTTTAGAAGAAGCTTTATCAACTTGTATATATTTTTGTGGATTTTCCATTGCTGATAAAAGAGTTCCCTCATTAAATCTTGCTGGTGCCTTAGTCTCAGAAACTTTAACTTTAACATCTAAAATTTTTAAGCTATCACCTTTATTTATTTTTGGAAGTTCTTGTTCTTTTATATCCTCTTTATCATCCTCATCTTCTCTATCAAATACCTTTTTCCACCCTTTTGATTTAATTACTTTTCCTTTTGCTATAACTTTTTCTCCATTTATCTCTCCTTCAAGAGTTGTTTGAATATATTCAAATGGAGGTAATAATACTGATAAAAATCTTTTAACAACTAAATCATATACATGTCTTTCATCTGAACTTAAATTTGCTAAATTACTCTTTTCCTCTGTTGGAATTATAGCATGGTGGTCTGACACCTTACTATCATCAACAAAGCTTTTATTTGCTTTTATTTTACTCTTTAAAAGCTCTGTTGCTATAGCTCTATGTTCTCCAAATGCTATTCCTTTAAGTCTATCTGGAATAGTAGATACTATATCTCCTGATATATATCTTGAATCTGTTCGTGGATAAGTTAAAAGTTTATGATTTTCATAAAGTCTTTGCATTATATTTAATGTTTGCTTTGCAGAATATCCATAAATTTTATTACAATCTCTTTGAAGCTCTGTTAAATCATAAAGCTTTGGTGAATAAGTCTTTTTATTGGCTTCTTTAATATCAACTATTTTTATTTCACCATTTTTTATTTTTAATGATACTTTATCTTTAAAATCAGCATTAAATATTCTTGAATTATTATCTTTATTTACCCAAGTAAAATTACATTTATTTGTTTTTATATCTATTGTGTAATATTCCTTTGGTTTAAAATTTTTAATTTCCTCTTCTCTTTGTACTATCATAGCTAAAGTTGGTGATTGTACTCTACCTGCTGAAAGCTGAGCATTATGCTTGCAAGTTAAAGCTCTTGTTACATTAAGTCCAACAAGCCAATCAGCTTCTGCCCTACATTCTGCAGCATGAAAAAGATTATCATATTCTTTTCCATCTTTTAAATTTTTAAATCCATCTTTTATAGCCTTATCTGTCTGAGATGATATCCAAAGTCTCTTAAGAGGCTTTTTAACATGAGCTTTTTCAATTATCCATCTTGCAACAAGCTCTCCTTCACGTCCTGCATCTGTCGCTATTACAATTTCTCCTACATCTTTTCTATACATCTGCTCTTTAACAATTTTAAATTGCTTTCCACTACCTTTTATAACCGTAAGCTTCATATGCTTTGGAAGCATTGGCAATGTTTCCATATTCCATGCTTTCCATGATGGATTATATCCTTCTGGTGCATCTAAGGTTACTAGATGTCCTAATGCCCATGTTACTATATACTTTTCTCCTTCTAAATATCCATTTCCTTTTTTATTACATTTTAAAACTCTTCCAAGTTCTCTTCCTACTGAAGGTTTTTCTGCTAAAACTAATATTTTACTCATATAAATTCCTTTCAATCTATATTAAAAAGTTATTTTCTACACTATTTAACATGATAACTTAATATTTAATTCTTATTATTTCATTATAAACTAAATAACAATTAATACAAAATTTTTAATTATCATTATACTTTTCTTAATAACAAAAAATATTACTAAATACATATATTTTTAAAATTCTACACCCCAATTATTTATTACACTTTTTAAATATAAATTCTTTTAATTATTTGAATTATTTGTAATCAATGGTATAATAATCCTAAAACAAGGAATAATTTAATATAAACTTGTAGCATAATTTTTTATTATTTTATAATTATTAATTATTTAAAAAGGAGGAAATATTATGACAGCTTCTGTTAAAGAAAATATTAGTATGGACATAATTGATAAAATTGATATTAGAGTTGGAACAATAAAATTAGTTGAGGATATTGAAAAATCAAAAAAATTAGTTAAACTAACTGTTAATTTTGGTGAATTTGAAAGAACTATATTAGTAGGAATGAAAGGAGAAAGAGAAAATCCTAAGGAAATCGAAGGTCAACAAGCACTATTTATAGTTAATTTACCTCCAAAGAAAATGGCAGGTGAAATTTCAGAAGGTATGCTTTTTGATATTGGATATGCTGATGGAATTACCCCTGTTTTAGCACAACCTGAAAAAACAGTTCCTAATGGAACAAAAGTTGGTTAGAACTTAACATAACATTAAAAAATATTATTTAATGTTATATAAAAATATTTTAAAATAATATTATATAGTATTAATAAAAATAACAATTAACTAAAACCTTTTTAGTTTTCCATGATACACATTTTAATATAATATCAATAAAAAATAACCTAATAAGTAATTTTTAAAAATTACTTATTAGGTATTTAATTAAAACTTTTACTAATAATCTGTTCTTAAATTATCCTTTGTCCAATATTCAAAAGCTTTTAAACATTCACTTTTATCTAAAGCTTCCAAATCTATTATTTTTTTATCATTACAATCTTCTTTTAAAAACTTTAATATATGCTCATCTCTAAAGCCAATATCTCTAGCATCTTGAACTGTGCATCCATAATACACTTTTGATATATTAGCCCAAATAATAGCTGACATACACATAGGACAAGGTTCTGATGTTGTATATAATTCACATCCACTTAAGTCAAAAGTATTAAGTTCTTTACAAGCTTTTCTTATAACGTTTACTTCACCATGAGCAGTAGGATCATTATCTTTAATTACAGTATTATGAGCCACAGCTATAATTTTTCCATCCTTAACTATTGCTGCACCAAATGGACCTCCTTCGTGATGCTTCATTCCATCCATGCAACTTTCAACACATAAATTCATTATCTTATCTTTTTCCATATTCATACCCTCTTTATCTTAATTATTATATTAATTATTAAATTATTTACATATTAATATTATACTTATAATAATTTATTTTTAAAATATGGCTAATAATTTTATGCATCTTTCTTTAAGCTAGCCATTAATATTTTCTCAGCTGTCATAGGTAAGTCTCTAATATTAACTCCCATTCCATTATATATAGCATTTGCTATTGCTGGAGCTGGTGTATTAATAACAATTTCACCTATTGATTTAGCTCCAAATGGACCCGTTGGTTCATAACTACTTTCAAATTCTACTCTTACATTACCAACATCTAATCTAGTTGGTAACTTATATTGCATAAAAGTATCATTAATCATTCTACCATTCTTATCATAATTTATATCTTCAAGTAATGCCATACCAATACCTTGCACTATTCCACCTTCTGCTTGTATTCTTGCAAGTGCTGGATTTATTACTGTTCCACAATCAACAACAGAAACATAATCAACTACTGATGTTTTTCCTGTTTCTTTATCAATTTCAACTTCAACCAATCCAACCATAAATGGTGGTGGTGAAACTGGACTTGAATGTGATACAGAAACAACAATAAATTGTCTATCCCCTACAATTAATCTTTCAGAAAGTTCTTCTAAAGAAATTTCTTTGCTTCCATCTAAAGCTTTTATTGTTTTTCCATCAAACTCAACTTCTTCTGGAGTTAAATTTAATTCTTTAGCTCCCTCAATGCAAATTCTTTTTCTCATTTCCTCACAAGTTTTTACTACAGCCATTCCTGTTACATAAGTTGTACTTGATGCGTAAGAACCAACATCATATGGTGACATATCAGTATCAACACCACTTACTGTAACATTTTCTATAGGGCAATCAAGACATTCTGCTGCCATTTGAGTAAATATAGTATCAGAACCTGTACCCATATCAGATGATGCGAGCATTAATTGATAAAAACCTCCATCACCCAATTTTATTTCAACAGAAGCTTTATCTATATTTTCTATACCTGAACCTTGCATAGTTATTGCTACACCTACAGATCTTACTTTATTATTTCCAATATCTTTATATGGATATTTTTCATCCCACTTAAATATTTCTTTAGCCCTCTTTAAACACCTATCAAGAGCACAACTATTAAGAGTTTCACCATGATATGCAGTAAGATATTCTCCTTCTTTAACCATATTTATTTCTCTTATTATAGTAGGATCCATATTAAGCTTTGCTGCTAATTCATTTATTATAGATTCAACAGCAAAGAATCCTTGAGTTGCACCATAACCTCTAAATGCACCAGCTGCCATTGTATTAGTATATACAACTTTATAATCAAAATTATATGCCTCTACTCTATTGTATACTGTTAAAGGCTTAACTCCAACTAACTCTACAACTGTAGGTCCTTGTTCTCCGTAAGCACCTGTATTTGAAATAACTGAAATATCAAGTGCTTTTATTACCCCATCTTTATTTGCTCCTAACTTAACTTTTAATTGCATAGCATGTCTACTAGATGACGCAGTAAATGTTTCTTGTCTATCATAAATTATCATTGCAGGTTTCCCTGTTTTTAATGTAACTATGGCAGGATATATTTCGCAACATAATGTTTGCTTAGCTCCAAAACCTCCACCAATACGTGGTTTAATTACTCTTATTTGTGATTTTGGTATATCTAATGCTCTTCCTAAAATTCTTCTTAAGTGAAAAGGGATTTGTGTTGAACTAACAACTACTAATCTTCCGTAACAATCATAATGAGTAAAAGCTCTCATTGTTTCCATCATAGCTTGTGCATTAGCTTTTGTATTATAAGTTTCCTCTAAAACTATATCACATTCTTTTAGTACCTCATCAACGTTACCTTTTTTCATATTACCTGATGCACATATATTTCTCTTTTGGTCTGTTCCAAAATCAAAATGGACAAAATAGTCATCCTCATCATGTATTACTATATCATTATCTATAGCTTCTATTGGGTCAAATATAGCTTTCAACTTTTTATATTTTACTTTAATTAATTTCATTGCTTTATCAACTGATTTTTCATCAATTCCAGCTACTATAGCAACAGCATCTCCAACATGCCTAACTCTATTTTCCAAAATTAATCTATCATATGGAGCTGGCTCTGGATATGACTGCCCTGCAATTTGAAACCTTTTATTTGGTACATCTTCATAAGTTAGTATACACTCTATACCTGGAACCTTCATTGCAATATCTTTTTTTATTTCTAATATTTCAGCATGTGCATGTGGGCTCCTTAAAACTTTAACTATTAAAGGATTACTTGGTGCTATATCCTCAGTATAAACAGGTTTTCCAGTAAGTAATGACATAGAATCTACTTTTGCATAGCTCTTATTTACTATTTTCATTTACTTAACCTCCTTGCTATTTAAATACTTCTTAATAGCTCTAAGTTGTCCCATGTATCCTGTACACCTACAAAGATTTCCAGATAAATATTCTTTTATTTCTTCTTCTGTAGGGTTTACTAATTCTTTTTTCATGGCTAATACATTCATAATAAATCCTGGACTACAATATCCACACTGTTCTGCACCTTCAGCTGCCATGAATTTTGCAAACTCACTTACTTGATCATTTAAGCCTTCTAATGTAAAAATATGTTTTCCATTCATTTTAACAGCTAATGTTGAACATGATAAAATTGGTTTTTCATCAGCCCAAACAGTACATAATCCACAATTTGATGTATTGCAACCTCTTTTTACACTTAAATATCCTTTTTCTCTAATAAAATCTATAAGTAATTTATCGGCTTCTATGTCATCAGTATAAAGTTTATTATTAATCCAAATTTTAGTAATCATACATAATTACCTCCAATTAATTCTTTTATACCTCTTTTTACGAATACTTTAGCTAGAATTTCTCTATAATCTTTAGATCCTCTCATATTACTTCCAAATACTAGCTCTGAAACTACTTTATCGCAAGCAATTTCTATTTCTTCTTCTGTTGGATTATTTGATAAGACTTTTGATGCTTCTTTAGCTATTTCAGCTCTATTAGGTCTTCCACCAACTACAATTTTCCAATTATCACCTATTTTACTTAATGAAACTATTAAAACTGGTAAATCAGTTTCTGAAAGCCTATGAGTAAAATATATATTTTTACTTTTATTCTTTTTAACTATTATTTTTTCTATTATATCTTTTTCATAAGGTAACTTTGAAAATTCTTCTAAAGATATAATTCCTCTTTTATGTGAAACTACATAACTATCTAATGTTAAAAATGCAGCTAAAACATCTGAAAAACCAAATCTTGAATATATACTTCCTCCAACTGTTGCTAAATTTCTAAATTGAACTCCAACAATATGTTTAATAGATTCTTTAAAAATATCTTGAAATTCATCGTTTAAAGCCTTGTTTAATTCTAAATCTCTAAGTGTAACCATAGACCCAATATGAAATCCATCATCTTTTTCTTCTATTTTATTTAAATTTAAGCTTGATAAATCTATAGCTGTATTTATATTCTTTTTTCCCATTTTAAGCCATAAAAGGCCTCCTAGAATAGTGTTTGTCTTGTTTTTGCTTAATATTTCATAAGCCTCTTCTAATGAGCTTGGTCTTACATACTCTTTTATAGTAAACAAACAAATCCCTCCATCACATAAACTTATATTTTATTTTTCTAGTCTTTTTCTTCTTAAAATGGCTTTTTTAGTTGCATTAAATATTTTATTATATCCTGTACATCTACATAAATGTCCTGATATTTCTCTTCTTATTTCTTCATCTGTATAATCTTTTCCACTATCAACTAAAGCAGTTGTTGTTAGAACTAAACCTGGTGTACAGAAACCACATTGAACAGCCCCTTCTTCAATGAATGCTTCTTGCACATCTGAAAGCTTACCATTTTTCTCAAGTCCCTCAACTGTTTTTATTGTTTTTCCGTCTGCCCAAGCAGCTAAATAAATACATGAATCTGTTGGAACACCATTTACTAAAACAGTACATGCTCCACATTCACCAACAAGACATCCTTGTTTTACTCCTGTTAAATGTAATCTACTTCTCAATACTTCTGATAAAGATTCCCTAACATCTATTTCTAATTCATATTTTCTTTCATTTACTGTAAATGATATTTTTCTTTTTAAACCCATGATTATTCACCTATCCTCTCGCTGCTCTTTCTACTGATTCTTTTATTGCTCTATATGTTAATTCATCTATTAAATGCTCTTTATATTCTTTAGATGCATTCCAGAAATCTATAGCTCTTGATGATTTTAAAGCTAACTTTCCAAGCAACTTCATGTTTTCGTCATTAACTTCCATTCCTTTTGCTTCACATTCAGCTATTTCACATCTTATTGGAACAGGCCCTGACACTCCTAATGCTACTCTAACATCAACAAACTTACCATCTTTAACTTCTACAAGTGCTGCAACACCCATAAGAGCTATATCCATAGCGTTTCTACTAGCAAATTTAATATAATTACCATATTTATTTTCATAATCTTTCTTCTCTATAATTATACTAACTAATATTTCATCTTTTCTTATATTAGTCATTCCAGGTCCTTTATAGAAATCCTTTATACTCAGTATTCTCTCACCTGATTTTGATTTAAGTTTAACTTTGCTATTTAAAGCAAAAACAGTTGGTGCACTATCTCCTGATACCGCTCCATTACATATATTTCCACCAATTGTAGCCATATTTCTAATTTGTGGACCTCCCATTGATACAGCAGCCTCTGCTAAAATTGGAATGTGTTTATTTATTATCTCACTTCTAAATATGTCTGAGAAAGTTGCCATAGCTCCAACTTCAATTGATTCATCTTCAAGTATTTTTATTTCATTTAATCCTTCAATATCTCTTATACTTATTAAATTTAAAGATTTGAATCTTTCTTCATGAAGCTTTACAAGTACATCAGTTCCTCCTGCTATTATTGTTAAATTATCTTTTTCATCTAATAAATTTAATGCCTCTTCTAATGTTTTAGGTTCTAATATTTCATTTATATCATACATACTATTTCGCCTCCTATATAAGTCCAACTTCTTTAAATTTTTCAAATACTGATTGTGAATCCATTGGTAATTTATTAAATGCTACACCAGTTGCATTTAATACTGCATTACGAATTGCAGGTGCTGGAGAAATTGTTGTATTTTCTCCTAGTGATTTTTGACCAAAACTTGATGTTGGATCATAAGTATCTACAAATTCACATTTTATTTCTGGAGTATCCATTATTGTTGGTAATTTATAATGTAACAAGTTATTATTTATTACTGCTCCAGTTTCTTTATCTATTATGAATTTTTCAGATAAAGCAAATCCTAAAGCCATACTTACTCCACCATGAACTTGTCCTTCTGCTAACTTTTTATTTAAAATTTTTCCTGAATCATGTAAATTATATAAATCTAAAACTTTTATTTTTCCAGTTCTTATATCAACTTCAACTTCAACAAAAGTTGCACCATAAGCTATTGCATTATTTTGAACCTTAACAGTTAAATCACTTGTTATAGGTGCATATTTAACTTTGTTATAATATGCTTCAAGTGCAATTTCTTCTAATGGATATAGTTCTCTTTTTGTTCCTTTTTCTATTACTCTTGCATCAGCTATATCTAAAAGACTTGCATCTAAACCACATTTATCGCTTGCAATTTCTAAAACTTTTTTCTTAACTTCTAATGCAGCTTTTTTAACAGCTTGACCTGCTATAAATGACTGTCTTGATGCATATGATCCTGTATCAAAAGGAGTAACATCTGTATCTTGTTCTGAAACTAAAGTTACCATTTCAAATGGTATTCCTATTGTTTCAGCAACCATTTGACTAAATACTGTATCACTACCTTGTCCTATTTCTGTAGCTCCAACTTGAACTTGAACTGAACCATCTTGATTCATTACTATTCTTGTTCCTGCAGCCTCAAGAGATACTGGCCATGTACCTGAGAAATAACTAAATACTGCCATTCCAACTCCTCTTCTTATAGGACCATCTTGATTTTTATATAACTCTCTCTTTCTATCCCAATCAATTAATTCTCTACCTCTTTTTACACATTCAGGTAAACCAAATGTACGAACAACAAGTCCATTATCTGGATCTACATGTCCTTCTTTTATAAAGTTGTTTAATCTAAATTCAACAGGATCTAAATTTAAATCCTTACATATATCATCTACAAGTGATTCAATAACAAAACACATTTGTGGTATACCATATGCTCTCATTGCACCAGCTACTGGTAAATTTGTATATATTGTTTTTGGACGATATTTTTCAGCTTTTATATTATAAAGAGGTCTTATTTTACTTCCTGCACTCATTGCAATTGAATGTCCATGTGATGCATAAGCCCCATTATTTACGAAATTCTCTATATCATAACCTTCAATTTTATTATCTTTTGATATAGCTGCTTTTATATTAACTCTCATTGAATGTCTTGTTCTAGTTGCAACAATTGCTTCTTCTCTACCTAGTTGAAATCTAACTGGTCTTCCTCCTACAGCTAATGACATTGCTGCTGTTAAAGGTTCAATTATAACATCTTGCTTTCCACCAAAGCCACCACCTACATATGGCTTTATTACTCTTACTCTACCAATAGGTAAATTACAAGCTTTTGCAACTATTCTTCTTGCAATATGTGGTATCTGTGTTGAAGAAATAACTAACATTCTTCCTTTTTCATCAATCTTTGCCATTGCATTATGAATTTCCATTTGACAATGTTGAACTATTTGAGTTTCATATTGTCCACCATATACTTTATCAGCATTTTTAAAAACTTCATCTGGATCTCCTACTGTTATACCAAAATCACTAACTATATTATTAGGTCTTTCATCATGAATAACTGGAGCTCCAGGTTTTATAGCTTCCTCTTGATCTACTACAAAAGGTAATACTTCGTAATCTACTTTTATTAATTTCAAAGCTTTCTTTGCTGTAAGTTCATCTACAGCTATTACAGCTGCAATAGAATCTCCAACAAAACGTGCTTTATCTGTAAGTAATTGATAATCTTCTATATCTCTATGACTTGGATCTAATGAATATGGATGTCCTGCTGTTGGAAATTTAGTATTTGGTACATTTTTATATGTTAATACTGCTTCAACGCCTTCTAAGTTTTCAGCTTCAGTAGTATCAATATCTTTTACCTTTGCATGTGCATAAGGACTTCTTAACACCATTCCAACAAGTGCATCCCTCTCAAAATAATCTGAACAATACTTAGCTTTTCCTGTAACTTTAGCTACTGCATCAACTCTATTTATACTTTTACCTATTAAATCATAAGCTTTACCCATTTTTCTACAATCCCTTCTGTAACTAAAATAATTAGTTTATTTATTCATAATACTCATTATATTTAATTAATTGCTTTAAATTCCTTGTATTATACAAATCATCATTCCCCTTAATATTTAATTAAGGGGCTAATGATTCATCTTTGTATTTACCTTTTAAACATTAGATATTTTAATTTAACTTTTAATTTAAGCTAATTTCCCCTCATCTAATGGTTTATGTTTCAATTTATATAAATTGTATAAATTAATTAATGCTATAAGCCCATTTGATACTGATATAGGATAAGCTCCTACTATAATCCCATATATTACAAATAAAACGCATCCAATAGTATTGATTATTCTAAGTTTCACTATAGATGTCATAATTAATGATACAACTATCATAGCTGATGCTATATAACCAATCCATTCAACAAGTGTACTATTCATATTTTAAATTCCTCCACCTCATAATATTTTTATTATGTTTCTTAAAATTTTATTTCTTTAAGATATATAAATAGATGTGGTTCTAATTTTTTATTATGTCTACACTTTGCGAGCAATATGTTAATTAAATGTGTATCTAAGTTTAAAATAAATTAATTTATTTTTTATATGTGCTTATATGCTTTAATTAATTTATAAATACAAAGCTTTATTAATTTTTAAATTTATTCGACTTGTTTTTTATACTTACTTGCTAGAAATAATACTATACAAGCTAATACAACATTCAGCCATTGAGTAAGTTGAATAAATATATTTACTTTGCTTATTGTCAAATTTATAGCTATACAAGCTACTGCAATAGTAAGTATTGTCCAATATTGAATACTTATACCATCAGCATTTTTTAATTTTATTAATTTATATATTTGTGGTAAAAATGAATATATTAAAGTTATACTTCCTAATAATTGAGCAATATTTCCTACTAATTGTAAATCAAGCATATTTAACATCTCCTATCCACATAATCTACTTTTTATTTTTTTCTCTTTTTTCTTTTATACTAAAATGAACAATCAATACAGTGCTAAAAACAGCAAATATAACGTTTACACTTTGAGTTATTAATTGTACTTTTGGAACATTACATATAAATTGATTTAAACATATACATGTTATTCCAAAAGTCATAATTACCCAATATTGTATACTGTTATTACCTGGGCTTTTAGTTTTAAAAAGAGTATAAATTTGTGGTAGGAATGAATATATAATAAGTATACCCCCTATTATATTCATAATTGTTCCAAATCTTATTAAACCGCTCATAGCTCCCTTATTTCTAAAACCTTTATTTTAAAGGTGACCCTTTTTAGAAATAAGTCCCTCCCTTCAAAAGTAAATTTTTATTATAATAATTATTTTAAATTTTTAATTTAGCTATTTTAAAATTTAATCTATGAATTATTTTATAAAAATTATTTATTATCTCTACAGTAAATTGTTGGTACTGCTGCATAAACTGCTGCACATCTAACTAAATCAGCTTTCCATGTTTTTTCATTTGGAGCATGTGCTTCTTCTTCTTTTCCTGGTCCAAATCCTATACATGGTATTCCGTATCTTCCCATTATTGAAACTCCATTTGTTGAGAATGTCCATTTATCAACTTTTGGTGTTCCATACATTCCTTCATATGCTTCAACCATAGCTTTTGTTGCTGGTGCATCTTCTGGAATTACCCATGTTGGGAAATAACAATCTGTTGGGTAAACTAAGTTTGTCCAACTTGGTCTTTCATATTTGTACATTGTTACTTCTGCTCCATATTTTTTAACGAATGGTAAGCTTCTAACTTCTTCTAATGCACTTTCGTATGTTTCTCCATCTGTTAAACGACGGTCTAATGAAATTGCACACATATCTGCTACTGCACAACGTGATGGTGAGTTATAAAATATTTGTGATACTGTAACTGTTCCTTTTCCTAAGAATGGATCATAATGTAAATTATCATTTAATACTCTAATTTCTTGAAGAATGTCTGCCATTTTATAAATTGCATTATCTCCTCTTTCTGGAGCTGATCCGTGGCAAGAAACCCCTTTAACTTCAACTCTAATTTCCATACGTCCACGTTGACCTCTGTATATGTTTCCATTTGTAGGTTCTGTTATTACTACAAATTCTGGTTTTACTTTATCTTCGTTATAGATATATTGCCAACATAATCCATCACAATCTTCTTCTTGAACTGTTCCAGTTACTAAAACTGTATATTTATCTGATAAAAGACCCATATCTTTCATTATTTTTGCACCATATGTTGCTGATACTATACCACCTAATTGGTCAGAAGCACCTCTTCCACCAATTTCTTCATCATTTTCATATCCTTTATATGGATCGAATTCCCAGTTGCTTAATTCTCCAAGACCTACTGTATCTATATGAGCATCATAAGCAATTAGTTTTTTTCCAGTTCCCATATAACCTAAAACATTACCCATTCCATCTATTTCTACTTTATCAAATCCTAATGATTCCATTTCCTTTGCTATTCTTCTAATAACACCTTCTTCTCCTGCACTTTCTCCTGGAATAGCTATTAAATCTCTCAAAAACTTTGTCATTTGAGGTTCGTATTCCTTCGATAATTTTTTAATTTTTTCAAAATCCATAATTTCTCCCCCTTAATTTATACGAAAAATATTTTTTCACTTAATATTCTAGCAATAAATATGCCATTTTTTTCTAAAAAACTTCATTTATAACAGTATATTTATACATAAATATGAATTTGTTACTATAAATACTGTATATTTATTCAATAAATAAATATAAGGTTATCAATATGATAATAAACTTATCATATTGATAACCTTATTAAAGCTACTATTTATCATATATTTATAACAAATTTATAAATTATATTATAAATTTATTATTTTGATAATAGAAATTACCTTTAAATTTTAATTATTTTTTATTTACTCTAATCTTAAAATAATATTCATTGTTTATTCTTAGTTTAATTAAAATATTCACAAAACAAAAAGAAACTATAATAAATAGTTTCTTTTTTTATTTATATATAATATTATTTTTTCAGATTTTCTTTTATATTAAACTTTCTTCTTCTAATTTTTATTAACTTTCCACCTAATGTACTTGTTGCCGCTCCAAGTAAAAACATTCCACCACCAAAAGTTGTAGCCAATGTCTTCTTTAGCTTTTCTCCATTAATAACAACATCTTCTGGCTTATATTCATTTACTAGGGTCATAGTATCTTCTAAAAGTTTTACACCAAAATCAATATTCATATTCATAGGTATTATGTAAGCATAAACTTTTATTTCATCTTTAATACTATTTATTTTAAATCTATAAGCTTTTATATTTTTCTCTGTATCTTCATCTACAAGTTCAAGTTTAACATCTTCTCCGTTAATTTTTATTTTTATATTACTCATAAGATCCATTCCTGAAAATCTTAAAGTTATATATTTTACTCCATCTACTTCTTCCATTAGAGCAGTTTCGTTTAAATACTTTCTAGCCATCTTTTTACCAACCGAACTATCACTTATAATTTCATTTTTTATTGTATATTCTTTATAACTTTCTTTAGCTAAAGTTTTCATTTTTTCTTTATTGCTTTTAGACTTTTCAGTTTCAGAAGACTGATTATTTTCACTATTTTTTTCATCTTTAGAATCATCTAAAACACTATCTATACTTGGAATATTTAAGTTTGTATTTGGTTTTGACTCTGGTAAAAATCCAATTTGTGTCACTGTATTTTGCAAAAATTTAACACCAAATTCTATATCTTCTCCTAAAGCATCTATATGCATTTTAAATTTTACGTTATCATTCAAACTTCCAATTTTAAATTCTATATCCATTAAATTATTAGAAGTATCGTTTTTTAAAATATTATAATTAATATTTTTCCCATTTATTAAAATTCTTATATTAGACATTAAATTAGTTCCTGATATGCTAATAGTTATATATTTTTTTCCATTTCTTATTTCCATATAGTTTGTTTTTGATATAACCCCTCTTGCTGCTGCATATCCTATTTCACTATCTGTAATTATTTCATTTTGCATTTTATAAAGTTCTTTATTTAAAATTTCATCTTTATTAGTTGATAAATTACTTTCATTATTAGGTTTACTTACATTATTTTCTTCACTTTCTGTCTTATTGTTTTCTGTATTAGGTTTATTGATTTCTTGTTCATTATTATCTGGTTTTTCACTTTCACCTGGCTTTTCAGCATCACTTGGTTTTTCTTCATTAGGATTATTTTCATTCTGTTCTTCTAAATTTAAAGTATCCTCTTTTAATAAAAATCTAAAGCTAACATTCATTCCAGTAAAAGGAGTAGAACTTATAATAATTTTATCTTTTATAGAATTAATTTTAAACTCATATGCAATTTTTTCTTTAGTTTCATCTAATATTTTAAATTCTATATCTTTGTCATTTACATTTATATTAACATTTTTCATCATAGATTTATTTGTAAATGTTACTGATACAAATATCTCTCCATTTAAAACTCTTAAAGAAGATTGTTTTTCTAAAAACTTTCTAGCCATAGAATCTTTGTCTTCATTTATATGAAAGACATCATTTTCTATTTTATAAACTCCATCTTCTAATTTATCTTCTTTATTAATCTCACTATCATTTATTATTTCATTTAAATTATTTGCACTTGCAGGTACACATATAGAAAAACTTAAAGAACCTGCAATTAGTAATGCTATAATTTTGTTGTTCATTTTTAAATCTCCCCACCTATTTAAATATATGTCTTATAAATTCATATGGCTTATAAATAATAAGTCTTGGTCCTGAAAATCTCATTACCTCTTTTATTTTTTCTTTCATGTCCTTTTTATAACAATGAATAGGACACTTACTGCAAGATGTTTTTTCATCTCCAAATTTGCAGTAAGTAAGTCTTTTATGTGCATAATTTAATAATTCTTTACAATCATCACATAACTCATTTTTCCTTTGCCCATGTTTTTTATAACAATAAATTTCAATCATAAATTGTACTATTTTCTTTTCCTTTAAAACTCTCCCTTGTTTTGTCATTATTTTAGCTCCTTTGTAAATCTTTTTCCTTTATAGTTTTAATTTTAAATATAAAGTACCAAAATTTCACTAAAATAATTAATATTATAAAAATTTTTGCTATAATTGAGTCTAATATTATTAATGGAAACATCATCATTGTATCAGCAAATAATAATATAGTTATTTTTTGTTTCAATGTCATAGCTCTTTCATTTGCAAAACTTTCTAAATGTTTTTTATAGACTTTAGTTTCTTTAAACCATCTATCAAATTTTTCAGATCCTCTAACAAAACAAAAGGATGAAAGTAATAAAAAAGGCGTTGTAGGTAATATCGGTAAAATTACACCAATTGCTCCTAATGCAAAAGATATTAATCCAACAGTTATATAAAATCCTTTTTTAAATTTATTCATTACAAACGCCTCCCACTCTACTCTCTTACTAACTTCTTATTTTTTAATCTAAATGTTTTATCACATATAGATGCAGTTGATTTTCTATGAGTTATAAGTATTATAGTTTTATCTTTTTTATTTTCCTTAATTGATTTTAATATTTCTCCTTCATTTAATGTATCTAAATTGCTTGTAGGCTCATCTAATATTAATGTATTTCCTTTGCTTAAAAAGGCTCTAGCAAGTCCAATTCTTTGCTTTTCTCCAGAAGAAAGATATCCTCCAAGCTCCCCAACCTTTGTTTTATATCCTTTAGGAAGAGTAACTATAAATTCATGTATAGATGCCTTATTTGCAGCTTCTTCTACTTCATTTTTAGTTGCATTTTGATCACCTATTTTTATATTATCTTCAATAGTTTCATTGAAAAGATATGTTTCTTGACTCATTAAAACTTGATTATCTCTAAGAGTTTTTGTCTCTAAAGTTTTTAAATTTTCATTTCCAAATATTATATCACCAGAATTTGTATCAAAAAATCTCATAAGTAATTTTACAAATGTACTCTTACCACTACCACTTTCTCCAACAATGGCTATACTATCTCCCCTTTTTATATCTATATTTATATTTTTTAGTATATCTTCTCTTCCCTTATAAGAAAAAGTAACATCTTTATATTCTATATCCATATTAGTTAAAGTTCTCTCACCTGGATTTTCTATAACTTCTGGATTTTCATCTAAAAGATTAAATAATCTTTCTGCTGATGCAAATGTTTGAAGTAAATTGTTTGATAAATTACTTAATGCAACTACAGGTCCAAAGGAAGATGATAATATTACTATTGCTAAAATACCTTGTCCAAAATTAATTTTTCCTTCTATATAAAGATATAATCCTAAAATTGTAAAACCTATCATACCAACCATTATTGTAAAATCAGTTGTTGCTCTTATAACCCCTTCATGAAGTTTTATTTTCTTCTGTTTGCTATTTAATTCTTCTGAAAGTTTATGGATATTTTCTTTTCTTTTTTCACCATTTTTAAATATTAATACTTCTTTTAAACCTCTTAAAGAATCTAAAAGATAAGAGTTTGTTTCTCCAAATTTATTTCTATATTCCATACCTGCTTTTTTTCCTATTTTTGATGTAAAATAAGGAATACAAAAGCCTATTATAATATAAAGCAACAAACCTGTTAATCCATAATATGGATTAATACTATAAAGAACTATTGATATTATTAAATTAGTAATTACAGCAATAGAAATTGGAGCTATTGTATGTGCATAAAATACTTCTAAAAGTTCAATATCTGATGTAATTAATGATATTAAATTTCCTTTTTCTTTGCCTTCTAATTTAGCTGGCGCAAGTTTTCTAAGTGCAGTAAATACTTTATCTCTCAATATAACTAATATCTTAAATGCAATATAATGTCCTGAAAGTTGTTCTATATATCTTAAAGGTCCCCTTAAAATAGCACAAATGACTACAACTATAATTGCTGAAATAAATGATATTTTAAATCCATTATCAATTACTGATAAAATAGCTACAGCACTAAAAGAAGTAATTGATATAGCAGCTAAAAACCCTAGCACTCCCATAGTTATTGTTATACACATATAAGGAATTAATGGCTTAAGTTCTAAAATTAATCTTTTCATAATTAAAAATCCTGATTTTCTCTCCATTTAAACCACCACTTTCCTTTCTAATATCTCTTGTTCCTTTATCATTTCATAATATTTACCATTATTATTTATTAACTCATCGTGAACTCCCATTTCTAATAATTCACCATTTTCTAAAAGATATATATTATCAGCATTTTTAACATTAGCTAACCTATGAGAAATTACTATTACAGTTTTTTCTTTAGCTAATTTATTTATAGCTTCCCATATTATTTCCTCTGATTCTACGTCTACATTTGATGTAGCTTCATCAAATATATAAATATCTCTATTTGCAATTACTGCTCTTGCTAATGCTAATCTTTGTTTTTGACCACCTGATAAAAGAGCTCCTCCTTCTCCAACCTTTGTATTCAATCCTTCTTTTAACGAATCTACAAATGATTTAAGATTAGATATTTCTAAAGCATATTGAATATCATTATCAGTTATTTTTTCTTTTCCAATCTTTAAATTATCTAAAATAGTTCCATTAAATATATAACTGTTAGTGCTTACTAACATTAACTTACTGTATAAATCATTTAAAGATAAATTATTTATATTCTTATTATTAAAAAGTATTTCTCCCTCGTTTATAGAATAAGTATTCATTAGAAGATTAGCAATTGTACTCTTCCCACTACCACTTTTTCCAACTATAGCTGTAAAACTATTATTTTTTATTTTCATTGATACATTTTTAATAACATCTCTCTTTCCATCATAAGAAAATGTTATATCATTAATATTAATATCTACTTTTTCTGCATTATCTAACTTGCAAATTACATCTCTATCTATTTCTTCACTATCTAGTAATTCAAATATTTTATCTGATGCAGCTACACCATTCATAGCTACATGGAAAAATGAACCTAAAAGCCTTAATGGAATAAAAAATTCTGATGAAAGTAAAATTATTACTAATGTATCTCCTAAATTTATATTTCCATTTTTAAATGAATAAAGTGCTACAATTGAACCAAGCGCTGCTCCACCAAAAGCTATAAGATCCATAACAGTTATTGAATTAAGCTGCATGCTTAATACTTTCATTGTTATCTTTCTAAATTTTTCTGCTTCTTCATTCATTTTTTTATGTCTTTTTTCATCAATATTAAATACTTTTAATGTTGTTAACCCTTGAAGATTTTCTAAGAATGTTTCACCAAGATTAGAATAATTATTCCAATAGTTTTTAAGAAGTTTTTTTGCAAATTTCATTATTGCAATAATAGACATTGGAATTAATGGAACACATAATATAAATATTATTGCAGATTTAAATGAAATAAATGAAATTACAAAAAATAATGTTATAGGAGCTAAAAGTGAATAAAATAATTGTGGAAGATATTTGCCAAAATATATCTCTAATGCTTCAACACCTTCTATTGCACTTTGAACTATTGAGGATGTAGATAATTTTTTATTATAATTTAATCCTAATTTTAAAAGCTTACTATATATTTCATCTCTAAGCTTTATTTTTACAACTTCTGAAGATTTATTTGAAAAATATCCATACATAATATTTGCAAAAAATCTTATACATAATAAAAATAAGAAAATTATTAAATAGTTTAATATATCCCCTTTTATAAAATCCTTAAAATTATGTAATGAATTTTCCATATAAAATACTTTATTTATTATTTTACCTATTAAAAGTACCATACCTAAATTACACACAGTAGTCATTAAGCTTGAAAATACCGTAAGTGCTATGTACTTTTTAGATTCATTACAAAGATTAATTAATCTTTTATTAATCATCATAACCAATTTCCCCTTTCTAGTTATTCCCACAACATTCTATCATAATTGATATTGATTATCAATATTTATTATATAAAAAAAAGAAACTTTAAAAAGTTTCTTCTTAATACTTACTTTATTTAATTTTTAAATGCAACCTTTTTACAACTTATTATTTTTTTATTTTTCAAACAATTGTTATACTTTTTTATATGTTTCTTCAAATCTTTTTCTATATATTTTCCCATATATTTTTTTAAATACTTCTTATAAAATTTTCTGCTTATAAGCCATTTATTAAATCTTTCTGAACCTTTTGCAAAACATATGCCAGCCATAACTAAAAATATAGTTCCAGGCATTATAGGTAATATACCACCAATTAAAGCTAGAATCATACATACGATTCCTAAAAAAATATACAAAGCTCTCTTTGCTTCTCCCACTTTAAGTCACCTTACCTTAAAATATTAAAATTTATTAATCTAATTAAATTTATTTTTTCCAATAAATCTATTAGATTTTATTTATTGTTTTTATTTTCTATAATATACTACATTTTACTAAAAATTAAAACATGTAAATTTATAAATTTTTACATGTTTTGATGACTATTATTTAAATATTTGTTTATATTTTTCTAAATCTCTTATGCAGTCTAATTCTTTATCTTTTTTCATATAAGAAATAAAGAAATCATTTAATTCGATAGATTTAATAACACCTTCTAGAGCCTTCTCTTTTTCTCCAATTAATGCATAAAAACAAGCTCTATTGTAATAAAGAAATCCTTCATTTTCATTATTAATTATTCCTTCAGTTATTATTTGTATTGCTTTTTTATAGTTGCCTTTTTCTCTATATATTACTCCTAAATTCAAATAACTATAAGGATAATTTTTATTATTTTCTATAGATTTTCTATAATACTGTTCTGCTCTTTCAATATTTCCTAATCTTTTTTGTACTACTCCCATATTAAATAATATCCTATAATGATTAGGATTTATTGATAATGCTTTTTTATTATAGATTTCACTTTCTTCTAATCTATTTAATTCTTCCATAATACAAGCTAAATTTGCATTTGCCCATAAATCATTTTTATTTATTTCTAAAACTTTCTTATAAAGTTTTATTGCTTCATCTTTATTTTCTTCTTCATCATATATATTAGCTAGAAAAAAATAGGCTTTATCATATGAATTGTTTAACATTATAGCTTTAGAATAATACTCTTTTGCCTCATCAAAAAAGCCATCTTCATCATATAATGTTCCAAGGCCGTAATACGCACGTGCTTCCTCATTATCTATATCTATTACTTCTCTATACTTTTCTTCTGCTAAATCTAATTGTTCTAATTCATGATATAAAAGTGCCATATCTAAAAGAAGTTCAATATCTTTTTTCCCTTCTTGTAAATTATATGCCTTTTTATAAAACTGAAGAGCTTTTAATTTATTTCCTTCTTCTTTAAAATTTCTAGCTACATTTATATGATTATCAAATAAATAATTCATATTTTTTGTCCTTTCTTCAAGAATTGTCTAAAATAATTATAGCAAAAGAATTTTAAAAAGCCATAGAACAAAAAGTTCTATGGCTATAAATGTTCAATATTATTTCTTATTAAATCTTTGCTTTCTAGCTTTTCTACATTCAGGACATCTAACTGGTTCATTGTCAAATCCTTTTTCTTTGTAGAATTCTTGTTCTCCAACTGTAAAAACGAATTCTTTTCCACAATCTTTACATACGATAGTCTTATCTTCCATTTTCATTCCTCCAAATATATAAAGCATCTAAATAATTAAACTTTCTGAATTTTGGAGACACCAATGAAACCAGAAAATACTTAACTACTTTGATCTTTATTTGATTTAATTTACAAAATTAGTATATCACTGCTTATTAATTATTTCAAGGGAATTTTCAAAATATTCTAAAATTTAATCATTTATTATAAACGGCTGAAGCCAAGCTTTTGCACCATCTTCTCTATAAGTTTCAACTCTTACATAACCTTCATTCCCTTTAATATTATAAAAAGCTTCATTTCCTTTGGTTTCTTTTAATATTTTTCCATATTTCCCTATAAACCTAAAATATATATATGGAACTCTACTATCCCCATTTTTTAATGATATTTTATTATTTTCTAACTTTATATCTTTTAACTTCATTCCAAAACTAGCGTAAAAACTACCTCTTTTCAATGCATTTATTATGCTATCAATATCCTTTTTTTCTGAAAGAACCATATTATAAGCTCCTCCAATTCTTGAAAATATGTGCATATCATCATTTGCAAATCCATAAACAACCTTACCTCTACTTAATAACTCATCCCATAAATCCGATGCAATAGCCCTACCCTTGCAATCCATCCTAACATTATTATTAAAAACTTCTATACCTAAATAATTATCTAAATTTAATAATCTATCTAAAGTCCAATAATCTTCTGATACTCCATGTGGATGACAAATAATATTTATTCCACCTTGATTATTTACTTTATCAAATAATTCTTGATGATTATTGTCATCATCTAAATCATCATCATACTCTTTAATATTTATACCTAGTGTTTGATGTTCTTTTCGTTTATACTCAACACCCTGTATCATAACTATATCTTCATCACTAAATTCTTTTAAATCTGTTAAAAAATAATGATCTGTAATAGCTAAAAAATCATACTCCATTTTATATGACTTATAAAGCTCAATTACTTTTTTAATATCATAGTGTCCACAAGGGCTATTTTTAGTATGAGTATGTAAATTTCCCTTTAAATACTCACCTTTATATCCATAAGGATTTATTATTTTCATCTTAAGTTTCTCCTTCTAGTACTATATCCTCTGCTAATTTTATTAAATCTTTTATTTTTTCATTTTTAAGCTTATAATATCTAAACATTCCCTCTTTTGTTCCCTCAACTATTTTAGCTGACTTAAGTATTTTTAAATGTTTTGATACATTTGCTTGCGAATATTCTATATTACTATTTATATGACAGACACAAATAGGTCCATCATATAGCTGCTTTACTATCTTTAATCTAACTGGATGAGCAAGTGCTTTTAAAACTTCACTCGTCTTTTCTTCCATGCTAATTACTCTCCTTAAAAAGTAAATTTAATACCTTTCTAGCTACATTTCTATTTGTTCCCTTATAAGGATAGCTATGAATATGTATTGCTGGATTAAAGTTTATTTCTATAATTCCATAATTATTTTCCTTTGCTCTTTCTTTTATATTACTTATCATCATATCTACACCAGTTATTTTAGCATTTACACTTTTAGCAGCTTTAATTGCTATTTCTTTGTAACTATTATCTATATCATCTGTAAAATCTATACTATCTCCACCAGTACTTATATTAGAATTTTCTCTTAAATATATAATTTCATCTTTTTTAGGTATATAGTTAAAATCTTTATTTTGATCTTTCAAAAACATTTCTTCTGCCTCACCTAAAGATATCTTTTCAAGTGGAGTTTTATATCCTTTTCCTCTAAGTGGATTTTTATTTTTTTCTATTACAAGCTCTTTAATTGTGTTTACTCCATTACCTATTACATTTGCAGGTACTCTGTGAAGTATTCCTACAACTTCATCATCAATTACTAAAAATCTATACTCTTTTCCATTTATAAATTCTTCTATTAATATTTCATTATCATTTTCAAATCCAATTTCACAAGCTCTTTTATATTCCTTTTCTGTAAAATCAGTCTTAAAAATAGTTATTCCTATTCCAAAATTTGTTGATTTTGGCTTTATAACTATTTGTTTATTTTTATATTTATAAAAGTCATCTATAGCACTTTCTATATTATCGTAATATCCACCCTTTGGAACTTTTATATTATGTTCTTCTAATACTTTCTTTGTAACTAATTTATTCTCCATAATTAAAGCAGTTATATAACTATCTTTTGATGTTTTTGTTGCTTGTTTTACATATTCTATATGATTACCTTTTTTAAGTGATATAAAATTATCTAACTTATCTAAAACTTCAAATTCTATTCCACTTTTTATTGCATCAATAATTAATATTTGAGTTGAAAGTTCTAATTCCTCATAGCCTTTTAATTTAAATACATTTTTTTCACTATATTTTAAATATTCTTTACTTAAATTCATAAAATAATTTATATATCCATATTTCTTTATATCTTTTATAAGTTTTGCTGATATAGTTTCTTTATAATTTATAAATCTACTTCTTGAAATTTTAATTACTTCTTTTAATTCATCATTATCACTAAATAAAATATCACAAATTTTTTCTATTTCATCTAAAACCTTAAGTCCTTCTTGTCTTAAAGAAACTTCTTTACCATTCATATTTATCATATTAAATTCTTTTGTTTCTATACCCCTATTATCATTTTTTACATATTCATCATGAAGTCTAACAGTGTACTTTTCATCTTCTGTAAATAATGTAAATAGTATAAATAAGAAAATCATATTTAATGTATCTTTACTTACTCCAATTGGACTTAATGGATCTAAGTCAAGAAGTCTTATTTCTATATATTTAACACCGTGATTTAATAAATTTTCTAACATATCTCCAGTTTCTTTTGTTTTAAATCTAATAGGGCTATAATATTCTCTTGCACCTTGTATACACTTATCTTCTATAAGTCTTTTTATATCTTCAACATATTCATAAACATTGTTGTAAGATACATAATAATCTTCTACATTTTTATATCCACACTCACTATTTCTAAGAGAATTTACCCCCTTAAAATAATGCTCATCTTTTCCTAATGTTTGACTTATTCTTTTACAAGTTCCCTTATAACTTTTATGAAAAACAGGACTAGCTCCTGTTAAATATATTAAAAACCATTTATATTTTATTAAGTTTCTACCTATTTTAAAATATATATTATTTTTAAAATCCTTATAATTTTCTTTAGTATTTGAAAGCTTATAAAGTTCTTTTAAAAGCTCTTCATTAAATGAAAAATTAAAATGCACTCCGCTTACTAATTGTCTCTTTGCACCATATTTTTTTAGAAGACCTTCTCTATATTTTACTTCATCTTGATTTTTAAGTTCTGCAACTGGTATTTCATTATCCTTTGGTATTATAGGCGGATTACTTTGTGGCCATAAATACTCTTCTTTCAAACTAGTAGAAACTATATTATGAAGATTTTCCATAAAATCATAAACTTCATTTATTGATTTACATATAGGGGTTATCATTTCAACTTGACTTTCTGAAAAATCCCTTTTTATATACGGATTTTCTTCATTAAATATATTAGTATGTTTAGTTAAAGCAAGCTTTCCTTCTTTATCAACCCTTAAATTTTCTTTTTCAAGACCAAATCCACTTTGTAGTAATTTTTTATTTAAATTATTACTTTTTATTAATTGTAATAAGTTATCATACATTTCTCTCTATCTCCTTTTTTATATTATAATTAAAAGTTAATTTATTCATATCAATTAAAAACCAACTAAGTAAAAGTACACCCTTAAAAAAGCTACTAATACTTATGCTAATCCATATTCCATTAAGTTTTAAAAAGCTTATATTTGATAAAAATATTGCTATAGGTATTCTAAGTGCTGTAAAAGTAACGCTAATTATTGGTGGAGCATAGGTTTTTCCTATTCCATTAAATGCTCCAACAGTTAATAATTCTATACACATGAATACTTGAGATAAACCTAATATTTTCATATAAGTGCTACCCATAATTAAACTTTCATTATCTGATAAAAATATACCAAATATTTGTTTTGAAAATACTATAAATAGTAAAGTTACACTGATTCCAAACACTATAGTAAGTTTTAAAGCTTTATAATACCCTTCCTTTATCCTATCTTTTTTCATTGCTCCATAATTTTGACCAACAAAAGCAGCAATAGCACCTTGAAGCCCTCCAATTGTAACATAAGATATAGATTCAATTTGAATTCCAACCCTCTGCACCGCTATAGCTATTGCACCATAGTCAGAAACTAATTTTGCAATAGACATAGATATTAAAGTAAATATAACTCTTTGCATAGTTATTGGTAATCCAAGCTTAATTACTGACAAACATTTATCTTTATCAAAATTAAACTTATCTTCAAAAACTTTTAATTTCCCTTTTGACATCTTTATAAACATTAAAAATACAATTATTCTTGCAATAAGTGTTGCAAGAGCTGCTCCAACTACTCCTAATGGCTTAATTATTCCAATACCAAATATTAATATAGGATCTAATATAATATTAAAAATAAACCCTATAACATTTGCTTTAAATGGTAACTTACTATCCCCATAACTATTAAGAATAGATGTTAATAGTGTATTAAAAAACATAAATATAATACCTATTGCAGATATTAAAAGATATTTTTGTGCCATAAAATCTACATAATTTCCTAATTTATAAAAACTTATTAGTTGTTTATTAAATATAAAAAGAAATATTGTATATATTAATCCTATAAAACTTGTAAGTATTATACCATTTTGTATGTATGTTTTACTCTCTTTTTCTCTCCCCCTCCCTATAGAATGAGATATTTTAACCCCAGTCCCTATAGATACAATTGTAAAAATTGCCATAGCAAGATTTATAAAAAAACTAGCTGTTCCTATAGCCGCAACAGCATCACTTCCTAACCGTCCAATCCAAAGCATATCTATCATTCCATAAGCTGTTTGTATAAAATTAGTTGCTATAATTGGCAGTGATAATTTTATAAGAGATTTAGTAATATCATCTTTAGTTAAATCTACTTTTTTCATGTAATATCACCTCACTATATAACTATATAGGAATATAGTTATATAGTAAATAGTAATTTCAATTTATTTAATTTTATCACCTATAATTTAATTTCACATTAAATTTATTTTAAATTTTATTGTTCTATAACAAAATAAGGAACCTAATAAAAAATAGATTCCTTATTTATTAAACTTATTCTTCACTTTTTTCTTGTTTTACTGGAAGCGTTATTATGAATTCACTTCCTTTACCTACTTCACTTTTTAATGTAATTTTTCCTTTATGAAGTTCAACAAGATTTTTAACTAAAGTAAGACCTATTCCACTACTACAATGTTTACTTGAAACTTGTGTTTCAACTTGTGCGAATCTATCAAATATAATATTTTGATAATCTTTTGGTATTCCAATTCCAGTATCTCTAACAATTATATCTACACTATCATGATTATCTTTTATTTCAACAAATATAGTTCCACCTGACTTAGTAAATTTAACAGCATTTGATATTAAATTTATAACACATCTTTCTATATTAGTTTTATCACACTCTATAATTTTTTCTTCTATTTCTGGATCTATTATAAGCTCTAGATTATTGCTCTCAATATAACTTTTCATAGATAATGCAACTTCTTCTACTAAATAAACAATATCTTCTTCTGATATATTAAGTTTATATGCTCCTGAACTTATTTTTGAACTATCAATTAAGTCATTTATAACTTTTAAAAGAGTAGTAGAATTTTTCTTTATTATTTTCATATATTTAGATAAATCTTTTCTTCCTATTCCATTTTTACTATCATTTAATGAGCTAATAAGTTGCTCACTTGATAGTATTACATTAAGTGGTGTTCTAAGTTCATGAGAAAGATTAACTAAATAAGTATTTCTAAACTTTTCATACTTTAAAAGTTTATTGTACATTTTTTCATTTTCTAAAAGTTCTTTATTTAATTGTTCCGTTCTTTGTTTAACTAATCTATTTAATATTTTTACATAGTTAACGATAAAATATATTATAAGTAATATTAAAAACAAATAAATTAAATAAGCTAAATTTGAATTATACCAAGGCTTATTTATTTGTATTTTAACTTCTTTAACATCTGTTACTTCACCATTTTTATCTCTGGCTCTTACTTTAAAAATATATTTTCCCGGTGGAATATTAGTATAACTTACATAATTTCTTTTTCCTAGGTATATCCAATCTTTATCAAATCCCTCAAGCTGATACTCAAAATTTTCTGTCCCCATACTTTTATAATCTGGTAGAAAAAATTCAAATGAAAATGTATTTTCATTATGCTTTAACTCTATAGAATCATTTTTTATCTGTATGTTCTTATTATTATATACTTTAAACTTACTTATCTTTATATTTGGATTTGAAAGTGGCTTTGTATATATATCTTTAGGATAAAATGCTGTTACACCATTTACTCCTCCAAAAAACATCTCGCCATCTTTAGCTTTAAATTCGGCTGTTCCATTAAATTCATTTCCCTGAAGTCCATCAAGTAAATTATAATTTTCAAACTTTTTTTTATGCTTATCGTATTTTGAAATTCCACCATTAGTGCTTACCCATACATTGTCTTCATCATCCAATAAAACACCATATACATAATTATTTGCAAGTCCGTCTTTTTCTGTAAATATTATAAACTTTTCTGTCCTAGGGTCAAATTTATTTAATCCAACAGATGTGGAGAACCACATGTTTCCTTCTTTATCTTCATTTATACCTTTTATTGCATTATTACTTAAGGAATTAGGATTATTTTCTATGGATGTGTAATTTATTGCTTTCTTTTTCTCTACATCTAACTTTAATATTCCACCATTCCAACCAGTTGCTATCCAATAATTTCCTTTAGAATCTTGAAATACCCTTCTAATATAATTTTCGCATACTCCAGCTTTATCAAATAGATAATTTAAATTAGTAAACTTTTCTGTTTTAGGATTAAAAACATCTAAACCTTGACGTGTTCCAACCCAAAGTAATCCATTTTTATCAAAATAAACTTCCTTTACATCATTATGCACTAAAGAATTCTTATTTGATTCATGTCTGTATGTTTTTATATCACCTGTTTTTTTATTAAGTTTACATAATCCTTCCTTTGTTGCCATCCATATATTTCCATAACCATCACCTGTAACTTGAAATAATGTATTACTTGGTATACTATTTGGATTATTTTTATCAAATTTATAATGAGTTATTTTATCATTTTCTCTATCAAACTTATTTAATCCATCATTATTAGTTCCAACCCAAAGAATTCCATCTTCATCTTCATAAATTCCACCTATACTATTTCCACTCAAAGTATTCGTTTCACCGGGCTGGCTCTTATAATGAGTAAACTCAGGATTAGGATTTAACATACTAATACCATTGTATGTTCCAATCCACATTAATCCATCACTATCTCTATAAACACTTTGTATACTATTATTAATTAAACTTTCTTGATCATATGGTTTATTTATATAGAAATCAACATTTTTGGTTTTATTATTATATTTAATTAAACCACCTTTACTTCCAAGCCACATATTATTATTAAAGTCTTCATACATACTATTTATAGCATATTTTTCAAAAGCGTACTTTCTATTTATATTTTCTAAATTATCAAATTCTTTAGTTTTAAGATTAAATTTATATACTCCCTTATCTTGAGTTGCAATCCACATGTTATTATTCATATCTTTATAAAGCTTCAAAATATTTTTACTAGGTAATTTATCTTCTAGTACTTTAGTAATTTTACCAGTAGCTTTATTTATTATATTTAATCCTTTTTCTGTAGATATCCATATTTCTCCATTTAACCCTTCCATAATAGAAGTGATGAATCCATCATATAATGTATCTTCTTTATTTTCTTCACTAAAATATTTTTTAAATATTTTTGTTTTAGGATCATATTCATTTAAACCATCTTCTGTTGCAACCCACATATGATTACTACTATCAATATAAATATCCCAAATATGACTTCCTAAAATTTTATGTGGATCATTTTCATCGGCTTCAATTCTTTCAGCTTTTAATGTCTGTCTATCTAATTTACTTAAACCAGAACTTGTTCCAATCCACAAATATCCATCTTTATCTTCTACTATTGATCCTATTATTCCTGGAAAAATAGTATCTTTATCCTTATCTTCTGACTTTATAACTTCATATTCATATCCATTAAATCGATTTAGTCCATCATTTGTTCCAAACCACATATAACCATCACTATCTCTTAAAATAGAGAAAACAGAACCTTGAGATAATCCGTCCTTTACTGTTATGTTAGTAAATTTTAAATATTTATTTTCTTCAACAGCATTTGCTTTAATACAAAAAAAATTATTTATTATTATAAGTATACATAATATATTTATTATAAATTTACCCCTTTTTATTTCATTCATCCCCTATCATTCGACAAAATTTATCCAATTATAAAACTATTTTTACATAGTAAACTTTTATTGTCAATTAGTAAACTTTATTAACTAACTATTAACAGAAAATTTGTACTAAAAAAAAGCATTATTTTATATAAAACTATAAATTTAATTTTAAATAAAATTAAAAACCTCTTATTAAAAATAAGAGGTTTGCATTCTATATAATATTTTCAACATTTCTTTCATATAAATCTGCTATAAAATTAAATGTATCTTTATCACTTACACTACCATAGCTATCTCCATCTTTAGGGTTATGTTCATATGTAAGTATTAAAAATTCACCATTTGACTTAATTACTCTAAAGGAAGTTTTTTCTGTTAATATATCAATTTGAGCTAATATTTCTACACTATCATATTGATTTGTTTCACCATTATACAATTTTGAATATTCCCCATTAAACATTGTTATATTATATTTTTCCTTATCACATTCAGTAACTCGTCCACTTTTTCCACATGAAAGACATCCTTTAAACTTACAATCTCTCATACAAGTTAAACACTGACATTTAGAACAACACTTTAACTTTAAAAATACATTATTATATTTATTTTTATAATCTAATATACTATTTACTGAATCATTAATTTCACTTGCTGAAGAAGCATCTACCTCAAAAAATAAAACTTTTTTCTTTTTATTTAATTTACTTTCAGAACTTTCTAAAAGCTCTGAGTATTTATCTAAAACCTTTATATTTTTCACAAAATATCTTGATTTAATATCAGTTCCTTCTGAAAATTGAATAATATCATTAATAGAAAAAGTTATATTAGTATAATACTCTGTTATATTATCTTTTTCACTTTTTATAATCTCTTTTGCCTTGTTAATATTCACCTTTATCACCTCTTTAATATTTATTATAAATGACAAAAATATTTTTTAAATAATTTAAATATTAATTTATTAAAATAATACAATTTGTTAATTTTTTCACTTTAAATTATAATATAAATTAAATAGCATATTAATAAAAATATGCCTTTAGGAGGGATTAATTTTAATGAAGCTTCGGAATAAATCAATAGTTAAATTTATAGTTATATTAACTATATTTTTATCTAACCTTTTATCATTTATAGTTCCAACTTATGCTGCTAGCTTTAAAAGTTCATCTAGTTATAGTAAGCCATCATCTTCTTCATCATCATTTAAAAGTAATACATCAACTTCAAAGAGTTCTAATTGGAATACTAGATTTAATACATCAAATAAATATAGTAAACCAAAGGATTCAAATAAAAATTCTACAAGTGATAAATTTAACTCTAAATTTAATACATCAGATAAATACAATAATAGTAATAAAAATAAAGAAAACTCTGATAAATCTAATAATGATACTACTGATAAATCTAAAAAAGAAAAAAATTCATATGATACATCCGAAGGAACTAAAAGATACAATAGAAATTTTAGTGTATTCCCCTTCTTTTCATCATATGGTCATTCTTTTTTTGGAATGTCATTTATTTTTAAGGCAATTGTTATTCTTTGCGTAATTACTATTATACTATTTATTATTTATTTTATTTTCTTTAAATTTAAGAAATAATATTCTTAATTAAAATTTTATTAATATTAAAATTCAATATTGATAATTTTTTGAAAAATTATATAATTATAAGAAAAGTTAAGCAATATTAATTGTATGAACTTAAAGGAGGCTCATAATTATGGGTATATTTAATAGAATATCAAACATGTTAAAAGCAAAAACTAATTCAGCATTAGATAATATGGAAAATCCAATCGAATTATTAGATCAAAAAATAAGAGATATGGAAGAAAGTCTAAATAAAGCAAAACTTTCTTCAGCTCAAATATTTGGTAATTTAAAAGAAATTGAAAAAGAAATGGACAAGACTAAAGCAATTGCTGTTGAATATGATGAAAAAGTAAAACTTGCTATGAGTAAAAATAATGAAGAACTTGCTAAAAAAGCTCTTAAATTAAAGCTTGATGCTGATAAAAAGCTTCAGACACTAACTACTTCTCATACAGAATTAGAAGCTAAAGCAAAAAGTCTTAAAGAAAATCTAGTCAAACTTCAAGAAGAAATTGAAAAAACTAGAAGCTATAGAGATGAAGCCTCAGCAAGACTTAATACTGCAAATGCTACTAAACAAGTCAATGAGATTATGGCCAATGTACAAACTAAGAAAAACTCTATAAACTTAGATGACATTGAAAGAAAAATAGCTAAAGAAGAAAGTTATGCTGAAGGATTGAAAGATCTTAGAACTCCTTCTTTAGATGATGAATTTGCAGCACTTGAAAATGACAATTTAGATGCTGAACTTGAAAAATATAGAAATAAATAATTTAAAGGAATTGCCAAAAGGTAATTCCTTTTTTATTTATGCATTATAAAACACCATTCTTACTAAAGACATATAATAAAATATATTGATTTTTAGGAGTATTTTATGAAGTTTTATAAATTAAACAAAGATCACTGTTGCACTTATTTAATATTAAACACTAAAAATAATTCTTGTGTACTAATTGATCCAAAGCTTGATTATGAAGATTTTTATTTAAATTTTATAAAAAATAAAAATGGGATTCTTAAAGCAGTTATAGATACTCATACCCATTCAGAACACTTAAGTTGCTGTTATAGTTTAAAAGAAAAAACTAACTGTAATTTTTTTATGAATGAAAATACAAGTTGTAACTCTATTACTAAAAAAATAAAGAATCATGAAATTATTAATATAGATGGTATAATACTAAAATGCATACACACTCCTGGTCATTCAATAGATAGTATGTGTATTATATTTGAAGATAAACTTCTAACTGGAGACACTCTATTTTTATCTGATGGTGCTGGAAGAGATGATCTTCCAACTGGAAACCCTTTAGATCACTATCATAGTTTAATTAAACTTTCTAAGTTACCATCCCATCTAATAGTTTATCCAGCACATAATTATACTGACTCTCCACCATATACATTACACCATCTAAAAAAAATAAATAAATATTTAAAAATAAAAAACAAAAAAGAGTTTTTAAGCATTACAGAGCAATGTTATCCCCCACCTGATTGGATGCTTAAAGTTATTTCTTTAAATACTTTGTGCAATATGAATATAAATTCAATTAAAATTCCTTTTGAGGAAGGTATTTGTCAAAGTAGTTATATTAAATCACCACGTTCTATGCCTATATACTTAAATAAAGAAGAATTTACTAAATTTATAGAATCTAACAAAGATAATATTTTTATATTAGATGTAAGAGAACCTGAAGAAATTATATATGGAAATAAATTAGAAGAATCTATAAACATTCCACTAAAAGAACTTCCTAAAAAAATAAATGAATTGGAAAAATACAGAAATAACATTATAATATGTGTTTGCTCTAGTGGAAACAGAGCTATAGTAGCTTCAAGAATTTTAATTGATAACGGATTTAGAAATGTATATGTTTTATCTGAACCAATATAAAGAGGGCTAATATTAGCCCTTTTTGTTTATTAAACTTTTAACAACATCTCCAATTATTTTTATACCTTTTTCTATATCATTTTCACTTACTCTTGAAAAACCTAGTCTTATTTTTTCCGAACCATCTTTATTATTATAAAATATATCACCCGGCATAAAAACTACACCTCTTTTATAACATTCCCTTAAAACATCTCTTCCATTTACATTTTTTAACTTGATAAATATATGAAGTCCACCTTCCCCTAAAATATAATCATGTGGAATATATTTTTTAACTTGTTTCAATGTAAAATTATATTTATCCTTATAATGCTTTCTTATTTTTTTCATGTACTTATGAAATGAACCACTTTCCATATATTTATGGAATATGGCTTGATCTAAAAATGAAGAATGTATATTTCTAGTTCTTTTTATACTTTCTAATTTTGATATTAAATTTTTATCTCCAAAGACCCATCCAATTCTAATTCCAGGAAACAGTATTTTAGAAAAACTTCCTATATAAACTATTCCATTTCCTTTATCACATAATGATGCAATTGGTGCTACATGAGAGCTTGTATATAAAAGTTCCTCATTAAATCCATCTTCTATTATAGGAACTTTATACTTTTCACATATATTATATACAGATTTTCTCTTCTCTCCTTTCATAACAATACCAGTGGGATTATGATAAGAAGGTATTAAATATAATAACTTAGGATTATGCTTTATTAATGTTTCTTCTAATTTATCTAAATTTAAACCATCCTTGTCCATATCTATTGATTTAATATTAAGATTATGACTTTTCATAATTTTTATAGCAGTATTATGAGTTGGCTCTTCACATGCTATAGTCTCACCTTCATTCATAATTCCGCTTAATACTATATCAAATCCTTCAGTAAATCCATTAGTTATTAATATATCTTTATTTTCTATATTTACACCCTTTTGCTTCATATATCTCATTAAATACTCTATTAAAGGCTTATAACCCTTAGCATATCCATAATTTAAAAGTTTATCTCCTTCAATAGAAAATGTAGTTAAAAATGCTCTTTTAAATTCTTCTAAATCAAAAAGACTTTCGTCTGGTGCAATACTTTTAAAAGAAATCATTCCTTTTTTCCAAGGCAACTCATTTTTTACTATATCAAGCTCCTCGCAACAATTACAATAACAACTCATCATATTGTTCCAATCTATATTTAAATCTCCACCATTTAATTTTTTCTCTATTTTTACGAAAGTTCCTTTACCTTTTATACTTTCTATAATTCCTTCTTCTTCTAAAGTCTCATAAGCTAATATGACAGAATTTCTACTTACAGAAATTATTTTGCTAACTTCTCTTGTAGATGGTAACTTACTTCCCTTTTGTAACATTCCACTTTCTATATTTTCTTTTATATGTTTTTCTATTTGAGTGTGTATCTTTTCTTCTTCATTTATTTTAAAGGACGAAAAAATCAAATATTCTCACCTTCTATTCTAATTTAATCTTCCTTTATTATATCAGAAAATTAATTAAATATAATTTCTTATATGCACAATTTCTCCATTACTCTTATATACCCTAGGAACTCTATGTTTAAGCATACATAAAACTTCATAGTTTATTGTTTCCATTATTTCTGCCATATCATCAGCATTAAATTTTAATCCATTATCTTCACCAAGTAAAATAACTTCATCACCAACTTTTACTTCTCCAATATCAGTAACATCTACCATACATTGATCCATGCATATTCTACCTACTACATTTGCAAATTTTCCATTTATTATAACTTTAGCTTTTCCACTTAAAGATCTAGAATAACCATCTGCATAACCAATTGGAATTGTTGCAATTATACTTTCTCTATTTGTTTTGAATTTTCTTCCATAACTTACGTACATATCTTTATCTAAAGTTTTAATATGAGCAACTTTAGTTTTTAATGTTAATGCAGGCTCTATTTTAAGTTGTTCTTTTTTTACTTCATTTGATGGATAATATCCATATAATATTATTCCTGCTCTTACTGCATCAAGATATGTTTCTGGAAGGTCTATTATAGCACCGCTATTTGATACATGTTTTATTTTTATATTTAATCCATTTTTTATAAGTTCTTCATTAAAATCTTTTATTTTTTTAAATTGCATATTTGTATATTCTTTATCCTTTTCATCAGATGTTGAAAAATGTGTAAATATACCAACAATTTCTATTCCTTTTAATTTTGATATTTCTAAAACATCTTTTAAACTTTCTTCATTTGGTATAAATCCAATTCTACCCATTCCAGTATCTAAAGCTATATGAATTTTTGCAGTTTTTCCAAGCTTAATTGCAATTTCAGATAGTTTTTTTGCATAATTTAAATCATACACTGTTTGTTCTATATTATTATTTATTAGATCTTCACCAAATTCTAATGGAGTATATCCTAATATCATTATAGGACACTTTATACCACCATTAATTAGTTCTAATGCTTCTGTTATAACTGCTACTGCAAATCTTGAAGCACCATTTTCTATTAAAACCGGTGCAATATCTAATGCTCCATGCCCATACGCATCAGCTTTTATAACTGCGATTACGTCTTTATTATTAACTAATTTTTTTATATTTTTCATATTTAATGCTATTTTATCTAAATCTATTTCAGCCCACACAGGTCTTAATAATTTTTCCATAAGTTCACCTCTAAATTAATATTCCTTCTACACTAATATTATAAATATTTTTTATAATATAGGAAGAACCACTAAATTTATATTTTTTATATAGAGTGGTTACTTTTTATTTCTTATAATTAAATTTAAAATATAATATTAAAAAAATTTTATATATTTAATATTATAAATAAAAAAGTAGCTAAAATTAGCTACTTTTTTATTTATTTGAAAATTCTTTTATAAATTTTGAGAACTTTTCTAAGTTAAAAGTTTTTAATAAAACTATTTCTGGGTCCTTAATCACCCATTTATTATCTTGTTTTATTAATTGAATATTTATATCTTGAGTTATTTTCTTTAAATCATCTTTATTTACTATATTAATTAAATCTTTTTGTAAATCTTTCTGTAATTCCTTATCACTTTTTCCACTCATTGATGCTGCTAATGATTTTTGTATAGCAGTAACCATATAATTTCCCATTATATCTCCTGCATCTATTGCTGTTACTGTAGCACTTACAGTAGCCTCATCATTTTTTTCTTCCGTATTATTAATTTTTATTTCCGTCTTTGATAAAACTTTCTTTAAAGCCTCTTCTTCTTCAGAAGTTAATTTTTTATCAGTTTTGTCTTTAGAAATAGTATCCTTATTAATCAAATTACTTATTTCACTTATATTTCCATTCTTTAAAGTAGAATAAAATTTTTCTACAACTGAACTTGGACTATCTCCACCACAAGCAATTAAAGTGCATGATAATATGGATACTAATAATAAACTTACTAACTTTTTCATATTTCCCCCTATAAAAAATAATTTATTCAATTAATATATTAATATATAGCTTTTCAATTATATACATTTAGATAATATTATTTACATTTTATCTATAATAATTAATATTTTATTCTTTATTTCCTATTTATTTTAAATAATTAATTACATATTTCAGTATTATGCTATGTAATTCTAATTAAATTAATACATTTTATATTTTACTTAAAAAAATTACAATATATAAAGTTTTTTAACATATTTAAATAATATTATATAAAATACACTTAAATACTTATGTTAGCTTATTCAAATATTATTCAAACATTTTAAAATCTAAAGAAAGTGAAAGTATTTAAAAGAATACTAGAGTATTTTAAAAAACTTTACTAATCAATGTTTAAAAATGCTAATATTACAATAATTATGCATGTTAATTTTATTTTTTATAAATACTATAATGAATAAGACTTAAATAAATGAGGTGTTAATTATGGAAATGAACAAAACTATAGTAAAATCATTTACTAAACATTTATCTGATGAAACATTTAACTTAAAACTTTGGGATGGTGAAATAGTTAAAGTCGGTGAAGGTGAACCTAAATTTACAATAATAATAAATAAATTCCCAAGCAAAAAAGATTTATTATGTGATGCAAGTTTAGCTTTAGGTGAAGCTTACATGGATGGAGATATAGATTTTGAAGGAGATCCACAAGAAATATTTGAAAGTATGATGAGAAATAAAGATAGTTTCTTAAATCATTCTACACTTTTAAAACTTGCTGGAAAAGTTAAAGCTCCTTCACTTTTAAAATCAAAAAAAGATATAGCCCATCATTATGATATAGGAAATGATTTCTATAGCTTATGGTTAGATAAAACAATGAGTTATTCATGTGGATATTTTGAAAGTGAAAATGACACACTTTATGATGCTCAGATGAATAAAATTAAACATATATTAAAAAAGCTTAATTTAAAAGAAGGTCAAACTCTTCTTGATATAGGATGTGGTTGGGGCTTTTTAATAATTGAAGCAGCTAAACTTTATAAAGTTAAAGCTACTGGTATAACTTTAAGTGAAGAACAATTTGCTAAAGCTACTGAAAGAATAAAAGAAGAAGGACTAGAAGATTTAGTAACTGTAAAACTTATGGATTATAGAAACTTAGAAAAATCTGGTCTTATGTTTGATAGAATTGTAAGTGTTGGTATGGCAGAACACGTAGGTCATGCTAATATACCTCTTTTCTTTAAGAATATAGATTCTGTACTAAAAGAAGGTGGATTATTCTTACTTCATAACATAACTAATCTTGTTGAAACAGAAGGTAATAAGTGGGTAACAACTTACATATTCCCTGGTGGATATTTACCAACATTAAGAGAAGAAATTTCAGTTGCAAGTGAATTAAACTTCCATGTTCTTGATGTTGAAAGCTTAAGACTTCATTATATGAAAACTTTACAAGAATGGCTTAAGAATTTTGAAGAACATTTAGAAGAAGAAAGAGAAATGTTTGATGAAAGATTTTTAAGAATGTGGCATATTTACCTTGCATCATGTGCTGCTGCTTTCCATTATTGGACTATAGATATTCATCAAACTTTATATTCAAAAGGTATAAATAATGAGTTACCTTTAACTAGAAAATATTTATATGAAGATTAATACAATTACTCCTATTTTAAAATAGTTTTACATTTAATTAATAATAGTTTGTGTAAATAATATTAGTTCATTTACACAAACTATTTTTGTACAAATTTTTATTTAGGAGGTTTTCTTTTATGGATAATAACAAGAATAGATTAAAAGATAGACCAAAATCTAATGCAGAACTTAGAAAAATGTATTCTGAACAAGGAGCCGAAATAGGTATAGAAAATGGTAAAAAACTTGGTAGCCATTCAAATGGTAAAAAATATACTAAACGCTCAAAATTATCTCATAATAAATAAGCTCATTAATTAGTTTGTACCTTCATAAAAAGATAGATGAAAATATATATTTTCATCTATCTTTTTAATTATTAAATTATGGTAAAATAATATGTATTTTTCAATATTTAATATTATTTAATGTTAAAATATAATTGAGGTGATAAATATGAAAAATATAAATGATTATATACATGTAGAACAAAATGATGATAAAAAATGTTCTATTAATTGCCATAAAATCACTATTGATTCAAAGAATAGACAAGATTTAGGAGAACATAAATTTAGTGAAATAAAAAATTATTTTAAAACTTTAAAAACTAAATTTGAAGATGAAAGCTCTGGAAAATATAGAGTACTAATTCCTAAAGATGCTTATGATTTAAAAGTTTTAATTGATGATTTAAATACTATTTTAAATAGCTAAAAGAGAGTTTAAAACAAACTCTCTTTTTTATTGCACTAACTTTTGGCTCATATATTTAATTTTAATTTATTTGCTATACTTTTTATGTAATAAAATCATTTCTTTTGCAAAAGATTTTAATGTTTCAACATTCATTAATTGATCTTCTGCATGTATTAATAATAAAGATGGTTCAACTTTATTTCCACTCGCCTCTTCTTGTATTAATGAAAAATGTGATTGATGAGCTTTTAATATTGCTTCTTCAGCTTCTTGTATTTTCTTTTCTGCTTCTTCAAATTTTTCTTCTCTTGATAATTCTAAAACTTCAAATAAAGCTGATTTTGCCTCTCCAACACTGCTTATTATTTGAAATGATACTAATTCTAAATTATCCATAACCATACCCCTTTACTATAAAATTTACACTATTATTTATAGCAAATATTATGCCAAATATAAAATATTCCTATTTATCATATGTTTAAATATATTTTTCTAATAAAATTTCATATGTGTGCAAAAATACTACTTATTAAGTACAAATTTATTAATACAAATACACACTTTAGAATATATTTTTTAAATTTCATACATTATCTTTCAAATATTGACACAGAAACTTAAAAATACTTTTAAACTTATTATACTTTAATAATATTGAATTGTTAATTATATTTAATTTTAATGTATCACATATGATTTTAAAAGTTAATTTTAATAAAATACTTATGTTTAACAGAACTAATTTTAATTATTTTAAGCCTAAATTTCATACCCTGCTTTTCTCAGTTTTGCTACAACATTAATTCCAACTATTGATATTATAAAACTTAATAATATATCACTTGGTAAAAATGCTATAACTCCTATCTTAATTGCTAAAAAAACACTCATTGTATTACCTAAATAAAAATTATAAATAATATACATATACGAAACTCCAAATATATATATAATAGCTAATCCACATAAACATGAAAAAAATATTTTTAATAAAGTTAGTTTTTTAATATTTTCTGTTATTTTTCCTATAATAAATGAAGCTAATATAAATCCTAGTAAATATCCAAATGTAGGTTGCAATATATACTGTGGACCTCCACCTTGTGTAAATATAGGTATTCCTATAAGACCTACAAATACGTATAAAATTTGTGATAATGCTCCAAGTTTACTTCCAAGTAAAATTGCACCTATTGCACAAAAGAAATATTGTAATGTAAACGGAACTATAGGTAATGGTATTTTTATAAATGCACCTATTGCTGTAAGTGCTGCAAACATTGAAATTAATATTAAATCCCTAGCTTTTAAATTCATAATAACCCTCCATTATTTTGACAATCAAACTAATTATTTAATATAATATATTTTTTCAAAATTATTGTCAACCCATTTTAAATAATTTTGGGTGACAAATAAAAAACATAGATATTTTTATCTATGTTTTAATTCTAATTATAAAACCCTATCTATATTCAAACAAATCTATATAATTAATTCATCATTTAATAATATTTTAAATTTTTATTATTTGTAGTTATTATTATATAAGCTCCATTATTAACTTTTTTTAATAATCTAAGCATACTATTTTCTGGTATGCTTATACAACCTGCAGTATTTCCTCTTCCATTACAATGAATAAATATAGCAGAACCTTTTCCTTTCCTTTGATTTCTATTATAATCAATTACCATGCCATATTTATATTGATAATGGTCTATCATATGTTCTCCCCTTTCACCTTTTCCTTCATACCACTTGTTATAGTACTTAGAATTACTATTATCTACAAAATATGAGTTATTAGTTATTTTTTTATAATTTAACTTAGTTCCTGGATTGCTACTAAATCCAAATCCATATAATATAGAATATACTCCAATTGGTGTAGCTCCATCTCCTTCATGTTTATTTTTTTTAAATCCTGCATATCCATGTCTTGCCTTTTCATTTAAAATTTGTTCCCATATACCATTATTTTTCTCAAAAAAATATAGTCTATCTCCAGATACTAATATTATTTGTTTTGTTTTTTTAGAAATTTTAGTTTTCGATATATCTTTAGCTAACCCACTTTCTTCCCATCTACCACTACTATTTAAGTAGTACCATGAACTACCGTCTTTCAGCCAGCCGGTCTTCATTTTTCCATTTCCATTTAAGTAATACCATGAACTTCCTTCTTTTAACCAGCCTGTCTTCATTTTTCCATTTCCACTTAAGTAGTACCATGAACTTCCTTCTTTTAACCAGCCTGTCTTCATTTTTCCATTTCCACTTAAGTAATACCACGAACTTCCGTCTTTTAGCCAACCGGTCTTCATTTTTCCATTTCCACTTAAGTAGTACCATGAACTTCCTTCTTTTAACCAGCCTGTATTCATTTTTCCATTTCCACTTAAGTAATACCACGAACTTCCTTCTTTTAACCAGCCTGTCTTCATTTTTCCATTTCCACTTAAGTAATACCACGAACTTCCTTCTTTTAACCAGCCTGTCTTCATTTTTCCATTTCCATTTAAGTAATACCATGAACTTCCGTCTTTTAGCCAACCGGTCTTCATTTTTCCATTTCCACTTAAGTAATACCATGAACTTCCGTCTTTTAGCCAACCGGTCTTCATTTTTCCATTTCCACTTAAGTAGTACCAATTATTATTATCTTTAATCCATCCATATGATTTACTTTGATTTTTATTTATAATGTCTGCATTGACTTTTAAATTAGGAACTATAAAAAAAATAACAATAATGATACAAATTAATTTCAAAAAATTTTTTCCTCTCATAAACTTCTCCTTATTAAAAACATAAATTTGATATATATTTTAAAATTTAGTAAACAGATTAATATAAACTTAAATTTACATAAAAACTCAATAACTCTTACTATTTTTAAATTTATAATTTTTGTTTATTTTTTCTATTTTTTTCTTTTTATGTATTATAGCATTCTTTTTAATAATATTAAACTTTTTAATATAATTGTATTTAATAAATTTACTTAATACACTTTTTGTTTTATAAGTACATTAAATATACATTTATATTAAATAACTTTTTTGTTATAATGTTATTAAAGTAAACATTTACATAAGGTTTAAATTATGTAAATATTATTATTTATTAATTAAAGTTTAAGGAGTGATTTAAATGAAAATTTATACTAGCGATGAAAATAAATTAGAATTTCATTCATTAGCAGATGATATTAGGCAATTTTTAATATCTAATCCTAATAAGTTTTTTACTCCAGCAGAAATTAGTGAAAATATAAATTCAATACCTTATAGCAATTTAAAATCAGCTTTATCTTTTGCAAATGCTGAAAAAGAAATAGATCCTTCAAAACATATAGATTCAATTTGTTCTTATTTAGAAAAGCAACATTTAATAAGAAAAGTGATGAAAATTTGTCCTTACAAAGGAATACCATCCAATGCATTTTCTAATTTTTAAATAAAAAAAACGTGTCTAATTTATGACACGTTTTTTTATTTAATTGATTTGCAACTTTCTCTTTTTATAAGTTTAACTGGCAAAACTATTTTTTTGCTTATTTCTCTGCTATTTTCTAATCTTTCTAAAATAGTGTTTAATGCAGTTTCTCCCATAAGCTCTACAAATACTTTTACAGTTGTAAGAGATGGTGTTAAAAACTTTGCTGTTGCAATATCATCAAATCCTATTATGCTTATATCTTCTGGAATAGAATATCCCTTTTCATTAATTGCTTTATAAGCACCTATAGCCATAGGATCACTAGATATAAATATAGCCGTAGGTAAGTTTTTATTCTCAAGCATTTTTTTCATAAGTTCATAACCATCTTCTAATGTAAAATCTCCTTTATATACCCACTCTTTTTTATAATTACCTTTCTCTTTCATATATTCTGTATATATCTTTTCTCTATCATTAAATAATTCTTTTTTTTCTTTATCATTATGAGCTATTACTCTACCACCTATATATGCTATATTTTTATGACCTAAACTTTCAAGATAACTTAAAGCACTTAAAACTCCTTGTTTAAAATTTACAACAATAGAGTCATATTTCCATTCATCAGGAGATGAATCTACAAATATAATTTCTTTAGTTATACATTCTAATTTTTTTATTTCCTCATTAGTAAATATACCTATAGCTATTATTCCATTTATTCCTTTATATTTTGATGTAGGCTCACTAATTAATTTATCTATATATACTGATTTAAACTCTATATTTTTTTCATTACACATTTTTTCAATTGCCATTCTAATATATAAAAAATATGGATCATTTGATTCTCCATCTATAAAGCTACTTACAATACCTATATTATACACCTTATCCCTAAGTTTTTTTTGCTTTGCAGTCATATAATTCATTTTATCAGCAATTTCTAAAACCTTTTCTCTTGTTTCCTCTGAAACATTTAAACTTTTATCCAAATTCAAAACCCTAGATACAGTTGATATTGATACACCTGCAATATTTGCTATATCTTTTATAGTCGCCAATATCTTTCACCTCTTTCTCATAACATATTATATATTAAGGTATTTTAAATATCAAAATAATAAAAATATGGATTTGAATATTAAATTCAAATCCATATTTATTTTTATTTAAATATTGTTTTTTAATGAATCTATATATTTTTTCATAGATTTTATTCCTGATTCATTCCATTTAAATACACCACAATCTTCAAGAACTTTTATAAATACTTTTCCTACTTCATTTCTTACAATTGATTCCACATTATTTTCGTTTATATTTTTATTATTTTTTAATATTTCATAAAACCAATCTAAGTGTATTCCTATTTCATCTTTATCTATAAGATCTTCATTACCTAAAAGCAAATTTTTTTCTATTAATTTAAGTTCTTCTTTCAACCTAGATGGTAAAACTGCAAGTCCTAAAACTTCAATAAGACCTATATTTTCCTTCTTTATATGATGTAATTGTGCATGTGGATGAAATATTCCATATGGATGTTCATTATTTCTTCTATTATTTCTTAGTACAAGGTCTAATTCATACTTTTCATCAGAAAATCTTCCAATTGGAGTTATTGTATTATGAGGAACATTTTCTGAATAAGCAAATATACCTTCATCTTCATCAGAGTATTCTCTCCAATGACTTAATATTTTACCAGCAAGTTCACTTAATTCTTCTCTATTTTTACCTTTTAATCTTACTACTGTTAATGGCCATTTAATTATAGATAACTCTATATCATTATAATTTTTTATATTAAACTTAAATACATCTTCTGCATAATTCATTGCAAATTTATAATTTCCACCTTGATAATGATCATGAGTAAGTATTGATCCTCCAACTATTGGTAAATCTGCATTTGATCCTACAAAATAATGTGGAAATTTTTCTACAAACTCCAATATTCTATCGAAGCTTTCCTTTGTTATTTTCATAGGGATATGCTCTCCTGAAAACACTATGCAATGCTCATTATAATATGCATATGGAGAATACTGTAAAAACCACTCTTTATTCAAAAGATTTATAGGAATAACTCTTAAATTCTGCCTAGCAGGATGATTTACCCTTCCTGAATATCCTTCATTTTCTTTACAAAGTAAACATTTTGGATATCCTGACTGTGGAAGATTTTTAGCAGCTTCTATTGCCTTTGGATCCTTTTCAGGCTTTGATAAATTTATAGTTATATCAATATTTCCATATTCTGAACTTGTTTTCCATACAACATTTTTAGCTATTCTATCTGTTCTTATATAATCACAAGCTCTACTTATATTATGAAAGTATGTTGTTGCATCTTTAGGACTATTTTTATATTTATAATTAAAATCTTTAATTACTTCAGATGGCCTTTTAATTAAAATCCCCATTATTTTAGTATCAAAAAGATCTCTATATATTGGAGTATTATATTCAATTAAACCTTTCTCATATGCATAATCTAAAAGATTCTCTAAAATAGGTGTTGGAGTATTTAAATCTTCATCATCTATATTCTGTTGTTTATAATCATCTAATTTAAAGAGATCAAGTAAACTATTTCTTATATATACTTCATCTTCAGTTTCTATTAAACTCTTTTTCAAAGAATATTTTATTAACCTATCAATCTCTCTATAAATTTCCATAATATCACACCCTATATTTCTCTAGTTGAATCACCTATATTTGCTATATAAAAATCTGCATCATATCCTATAATTTCTTTATACTTTTCTCCTACATACTTTATAAAACTTTCTACAAAATCCTTTTTAACTATAGATACCGTACAACCTCCAAAACCAGCTCCGGTCATTCTAGAACCTATAGTCCCTTCACATTCCCATGCAAGATTAACTAATGTATCTAATTCTTTTCCAGTTACTTCATAATCATCTCTTAATGAAATATGTGATTGGTTCATAAGCTCACCAAATGTTTTTAAATCATTATTTTCTAAAGCTTCCTTTGCTTTAAGAGTTCTAACATTTTCATATACAGCATGCTTAGCTCTCTTTATTCTAATTTCATCTTTTATTAAATTTTTATTATTTTCAAACTCTTCAATTGTAAGTTCTCCTAATGAATTAATATTTAATTTTTCTTTTAATTCAGATAAGGATTCTTCACATTCGCTTCTTCTCTCATTATATTTTGAATCTGCAAGTCCTCTTCTTTTATTCGTATTTGATATAATTATAACTTCATTTTTTAAATTTATATCTGAGTAACTATATTTTAAAGTGTTACAATCTAACAATATAGCCTTATTTTCTTTTCCCATTCCTATAGCAAATTGATCCATAATACCGCAATTTACGCCTATAAATTTATTTTCTGCCCTTTGTGAATATTTAACTAAATCTATTCTATCAATATTTAAGTTAAATAACTTGTCCATCATAACTCCAATTAATAGCTCAAGTGAAGCTGATGATGAAAGTCCTGCTCCGTTTGGTATATTTCCATATATTACAACATCAAATCCTTTATCTATAACATAACCTTCTTTTTGTAATACATCTATAACTCCTTTACAATAATTTGCCCAATCATGCTCTTTTTCATATTTTAACCCATCTAAGCTAAACTCTATAACACCTAAGTTTTCAAAGTTTTTTGAATACATTCTTACTTTATTATCATCTCTTAATTTTATTACTCCAAAAGTACCAAAACTTATTGCACAAGGAAATACATTTCCACCATTATAATCAGTATGTTCTCCAATTAAATTAACTCTTCCAGGTGAAAAAAATACTCTAGCTCCCTCTTTATATCCATAAACCTCATTAAAAATATTTAACATTTTTTGCTTCAAAATATTTACACCCCTTCTATATAATTTTATTTGTTAATATAATATTAACACCTTTAGAAAACATTTTCAATATTTTTACTTAAATTTTCCTTATATTTTTACTCATTTTTACTAAGATTATTTCATTTATTTTTACTATATATTTTTAATTAAATAAAAAAGAGAGCTATTTAAATAGCTCTACTTCATTTTATTTATCTTTTCTTTTTAAGTCTTAGCTTTGCAGGACCTCTACTTTTTTTCCCTTTATACATTTTAGTTTCTTCATTTCTTGATTGGTTATTAGAATTTCTACCTTTTCTATTATCTCTTAAATTCCTATTACTTTTTGAGCCTTTATTATCCCTTTGATGTACTTTTCCTTTAGTTTTAGACTTTCCATGTTGACTTGCTATGTATCTTGTTTCTTTTGATTGAATTAAACATTTAGGACCATTACCTATTAAATCTTCCCTTCCAGCTTTAATTAAAGCATCATAAACAAGATTATAGTTTTTAGGATTTTTAAATTGAAGAAGTGCTCTTTGCATAGCCTTTTCTTCTTTAGTTTTAGGAATATATACTTCTTCCATAGTTAAAGGATCAAGTCCTGTATAAAACATTGTTGTTGACATTGTTCCAGGAGTAGGATAAAAATCTTGAACTTGCTCTGGTTGATACTTTATATCTCTTAAATATTCAGCAAGTTGAATTGCTTCTTTTAATCCACTTCCTGGATGACTTGACATTAAATACGGAATTATATATTGTTCTTTTTTCAGTTGTCTATTTATTTTAAAGAATTTTTCTCTAAATTTATCATATGTTTTTCCTGATGGCTTGTTCATATACTTTAAAGTTTGTGGAGCTACATGCTCTGGAGCGACTTTAAGTTGACCACTTACATGATGCTCTACAAGTTCTCTGAAGAAAGTATCATCTTTGTCAGCCATTATATAATCATATCTTAATCCTGATCTTACAAAAGCTTTTTTAACTTTTGGAATTTTCCTTATTTCTCGTAAGAGATGTAGGTACTCACTATGATCAACATCCATATTTTTGCAAACACCAGGAGTTAAACATTGTTTATTTTTACATGCTCCTATTGTAAGTTGATGTTTACAAGCAGGTTTTCTAAAGTTTGCTGTAGGTCCACCAACATCATGTATATACCCTTTAAAATCTTTAAATGTTGTAATCTCTCTTGCTTCTTCAAGTATTGATTCTTCACTTCTGCTTTGAACAGCTCTTCCTTGATGGAATGTTATGGCACAGAAGTTACAGTTACCAAAACAACCTCTTGAACTTACTATAGAAAACTTAACTTCTTCTATTGCTGGTATACCACCATCCTTTTCATATATAGGATGATAGTTTTTAGTATATGGAAGAGCATAAACTTCATCAAGCTCTTCTCTTGTTAATGGCATTTCTGGTTTATTTATAACAACATATCTATTTCCATGCTTCTGTATAAGTTGCTTTCCTCTAATTGGATCTTGCTCTTCATATTGAATTTTAAATGCTTTTGCATATTTCACCTTATCATTTGCAACTTCTTCTAAAGAAGGCAATATTTTATAATCTCCGTATACTTCATCTAATGATTCTATAGTATAACATGTTCCATTTACATGTCTTATGTACTTGGCTTCAAATCCATCATTTAACGCATTTGCTACTTCAACTATTTGTTTTTCACTCATACCATATACTAATAAATCTGCACCACTATCTATAAGTATTGAATTTCTTACATTATCTCCCCAATAATCATAATGAGCAAATCTTCTAAGACTAGCTTCTATTCCACCTATTATAACATTAACATGCTTGTAGGCCTCTCTAATTTTATTACAATAAACTATTGTTGCTCTATCTGGTCTTGCCCCCATTCTTCCGCCTGGAGTATACATATCCTTATCTCTTCTTCTTTTACTTACAGTATAATGATTAACCATGGAATCCATATTACCACCATTAACTAAAAAACCAAGTCTTGGTCTACCAAGTTTTTTAAAGTCATCTATACTATGCCAATCTGGCTGTGCAATTATACCAACTTTATACCCTGCATTTTCTAAAACTCTTGAAATTATAGCAGTTCCAAAACTATGATGGTCTACATAAGCATCTCCTGTAACTATAATAAAATCACACTGATTCCATCCTCTTTCTTCCATATCCTTTTTACTTATCGGTAAAAATCTATTTTCTGTCATATTATCACCTTCTATCTATAATTATTAACCTATTATATTATTTTCTAATCTAGATTACTATTATAAAGCATATTCTCTTATTATAATACTTTTATTCAATAAAAAAAGTAAATTTTAAAAATTATTTTTAGTTATGATGTATAAAAAAGTAAAAAGAGAAGATTATTAACATACTCTTCTCTCTTATATAATGATTTAATTTATATTTTGTTTAATATACTCTAGTATATATTTTTCCGAAAAATCTTTACCTAACAGTACATTTTTAATTTGGTTAAAATCTATATTTTCTAATGTATCTGAATATATTTCTGCATTGTATATCTTATTATTTTTTATACTTAACAAAATTTGAATATTACCAAAATCAAACTTTTCCTCTAGCATAACGTTATAATTTGGGCTTTCTCCAAAATTCCACTCTCTACTTTTATACTTTTCATGTAAAGAACATTTCTTATAACTTTCATTATATATATCTTTTTTAACTATATTCCCATATACTTTTTTAAAAGCATTTTCTAAAGAACTCTTTAAAATACTAACATTTATTTCATTACTTAAACTACTAAGATTAATTATTCTACTTTTTACAGATGTTATTCCTTTAGATTGCAATTTTAACTTTGAAGGCTTTAGAGCTTTTTGTAAAATATCTGTATTTACATTAATCATAATAGTTCCATGATGAAAATAATTTTCTCCATCATCATAAAATGCATTTCCTGAAAATTTTTTACCTTGTATTAACAAATCATTTCTTCCTGAAAATTCTACATTTAATCCAAACTTTTCTACTGCTAACTTTATAACACTTAATTGTTTTTCTAAATTCGCATTACAACTTTTTGTTATGAAAGTAAAATTTAAATTGTTTATATCATGAAATACTGTACCTCCTCCTGATATGCGTCTAACTAAATTTATATTATTTTTATTAATATAATCTATATCACACTCTAAATAAGGATTTTGATTTCTACCAATAACAACAGTATTTTCATTTTGCCAAAGATATAATATATTTTCATTTTCTAAAACATTATTTAAAAGTTCTTCTTCCAACGCTAAATTATAATATGGATTTAACTCCTCAGATATAACTATTCTATTCATGGTAATGTATAGCTCCTATACTAAGACCAAGTGCCGCTTCATGAATCACTTCAGAGGTTGTTGGATGAGCAAATATTGTTTCAATTATTTCATCTTCACTAATATTATTTTTAATAATTAATGTTAATGAACTTATTAAAGTAGATGCATCTACTCCTATTACTGATGCCCCAACTATTTTATTTTCATCTATATCTTTAATTAATTTTATAAATCCTCTTGTTTCTCCCATAGTCAATGCTTTTCCATTTGCTGAGAATGGAAATTTACTTATCTTTATATTTATATTCTTCTCATTACATTGTCTTTCTGTTAATCCAACATTCGCAATTTCTGGAGAAGTAAAAATTACATTTGGAACATAATCATAGCTTATTTCTTTATTTTTACCGAGTATATTATCTATAGCAACTATACCTTGATGAGATGCAACATGTGCAAGTTGAATTTTATTGGTAACATCTCCTATAGCATATATATTATCTACATTAGTTTTTAATTTATTATCTACACTTATTCCTTTTCCATTTTCATTTAATTTTATATCAGTATTTTCTATGCCTAAATTTTTAATATTAGGTTCTCTTCCTATTGCAACTAAAACGTTTTCTGATACTAAATACTTATCCTTTCCTTCATTTTCAAAAAATACTATTGCTTCTCCATTTTCTGATTTTTCAATTTTATTAACCTTTGAACTTGTGTATATATTAATTCCATTTTCTTTTGCTATTTCTTTAATTTCACATGATACATCATCATCAACCATAGTTAAAAGTCTGTCCATATATTCAACAACATTTACTTTAACACCAAAATTTGAATATATAAAAGCAAACTCCATTCCTATAACTCCACCACCAATTATAGTAATTGATTTAGGTAATTTTTTATTATCTAATGCAGATGTACTATTTAATACAAATGGTAATTCTATTCCTTTTATATTTATTTTTGAAATATTAGAACCTGTAGCAATTATAATATTTTCTGCATTTATTTTATACTCATCTTTTCCTTTTTTAACTAATACAGTTTTATTATTTATGAATTCTGCATTTCCTTTAATTACTTTTACATTGTTTTTATTTAATAAATATTCAATACCTGATTTTAAATTATTTTTTATATTATTCTTTCTTTCAACAACCTTTTCCATTTGTAGTTTAATTTCTTTAATTTCAAAACCAAATTCCTCACCTAAAATAGCTTCATTATATATTTCCGAAGATTTAACAAATGCTTTTGTTGGTATACATCCTACATTTAAACAAGTTCCGCCAAGATTATCTTTTTCTACTAATATAACATTCATCCCATTTTTAGCAGCATATATTGCAGAAACGTATCCACCAGGGCCTCCACCTATTATTAAAACATCTGTATTTATATTTTCTTTCTTTCCTTTAATTAAATTTGCAAAATAATCTACTTTAACACTATTATCCTTTTTATTCTCTTTAACCTCTTCTAATTCATCTACTATAAATAAAATATCTCCTTTTTTTACTTCTTGTCCTTCTGATACTTTTATTTCTTTTATTTTAAAGCTACTAGTAGATTTAAAAGGGGTATTTCCTTTGTTAGTTTCTATTTGCAATAATATTTGATTTTTCTTCACTATATCTCCTATAGATACATTTATTTTACCTACTTTAGCAGAATTTCCATTTATATTTTTTATAGTTATTTCCATATAAATCTAACCACCTTCAAAAATTTTAGAATAACTTCTTCAATTAAAAAGATTGCTTTAAAAACTATACTTTACTATAGCTCTTACAGCAATCTTTTAAAATATAATCTCTAAATTTTTAATGAAATTTTATTTGAAATCATTTTCAAATTCATCAATACAATCTTTTAATAAAGTTACTGTATATGCCATAGTTGGGCCTCCACCAAATGCAACTGAAACCATAGCAGCTTCTAATATTTCTTCTCTAGTAGCACCAGCTTCTAATGCTTTGTATGAATGGAACACTATGCAATATTCACATCTGTTATAAGTTGCTATACCAATACTTATTAATTCTTTTGTTTTTGTGCTTATAGCTCCTTCTGCATAGTTTGTACCTAATAGGTTCATAAATGCATTAACATTTTCACCATTTGTTTCTCCTAAACTACTTAATCCATTCATAAAATCATTTAACATTTGTCTTACATCTTTTTTCATACTAATCCTCCTACAATATAAACTCTCAATATATTAATTACACAAATACTTGCCATGCTAAGTATTATAATATAAAAATACCACCTAAAGGTGGTATTGTCAATCTTAACTTATATTATTTACCATTTTTTCTAATACTTTTTTAAATATATCTAATTCTTCACTACTAATACCTATTGTAGCATCTTTTTGAAATTGTTCACCTAAAGGTAATAATTTATTTCTAAGAGTTATACCTTTATCAGTTAAAAATATACTAGTTATTCTTCTATCATTATCATTCTTTTTTCTTATAACTAATTCTTCTTTTTCCATTCTATCAATTAATCTCACCATTGATGACTCTTTTACATTCATAAGATCTGAAAGTTCTCTTTGAAATATTCCATTATCATATTTTCCTATATAAAAAATAGCTATCCATTGAACTCTAGTTACTCCATACTCCTGTAATCTTCTATTAAATTCATCTGATATCTTTTTAGAACATTTATTAGTAATAAATCCAATACAATCATCTATATTAAACATAATTTCATCTCCATAATATAATCCTTAATACATTAGTATGATATTATATTTAATAAAAAAAGTAAATGAACAATATACCTATATATTTTCTAAAATCTTATTTAATCCTAGTATAGCTGCTCCAACAGCTCCACATATTTGTGGTTCATCAGCTATAACTAATTTACTATTTAGCTTCTCTTCTATAGCTTTTATTACCCCTTTATTTTTAGCTACCCCACCTGTCATCATATATTTTTCACATCTACCAACTCTTTCTACAAGACCTACAGTTTTTGTTGCAATAGATTTATTTACACCGTGTATTATATCTCTTCTCTCTTTATTTTCAGCTATTAAAGTTATAACTTCTGATTCTGCAAATACAGAACAAACACTTGTTATTGTAAGATCTTCATTATATGATAATCCTTCTTGTGACATAGTTTCTAAATCAATTTCTAAAGTTTTAGCTATCATCTCTAAAAATCTTCCAGTTCCAGCTGCACATTTATCATTCATTACAAAACTTTTTACATTTCCATTTTCATCTAACCCTATAGCCTTGCTATCTTGACCTCCTATATCTATAATAGTTCTTACTTCTGGATTAAAAAAGTGTGCTCCCATACCATGACATGTTATTTCTGTTATATTTTCATCCACAAAAGGAATATTATATCTTCCATATCCAGTTCCTACTATAAGTGTAATATCTTCTTTTGAAATTCCAGCTTCCTTAATTGCTAATTCATAAGCAGCGTTTGCTGAATCCATACTTTTAGCACCTGTTTTAACTATTATACTGCTTAACATATTTTTATCTTTATCCATAATAACTGCATTTGTAGAAGTTGATCCACTATCTATTCCCATAACATAAATTTTATCTTTATTTTTAATTTCTTTCATTTTTACTTTTCCTCCACTTAACTGTTCATTAAATGCTTCAATACGTGTTTTTATTTGTCCTGCACTTTGACTTGTAAGGTCTGTTTCTATTTTAAGTATAGGAGTTTTTCCCCTTTGTAAATTTACATATTCAAAAGAATAATGATCACAAAACTTAACTGTATGATAGATTATTCCTTTTAAATTTGGATCTTCTGTCAATGCTCTTCTATTTGTAGTATCCTCCATTCTCATACAAGGTGTATAACCTAATATTTCATCTGAATACCATGTAATAGCTTCATCTTTATCATTAAAATTTTTAATTTCAGTTAAATAATGTTCTCTAGAACAAGTATGATTTATTAAAGGGTAATCTAGCAAATCCTCTACATTATTTATAAATTCTTTTGATATTTTTGCTCCCATTACAGCTATATATGGAGTATTTGGAGCCTTATTATTATCTAAATATTTATAAAGTCCTTTATTGAATTTTTCTATATTAAACTTTTTTCCACTAAACTTTTCATACTCATCAATAAACTTTAATATTTCTCTTTTTAACATATTTTTTGCACAACAATTATTCTTTCTTGGCAAATCCATCATATATACAAATTTAATTGAAGGAATATTCTCTAAAGTATCTTTAAGTCTTCTTATTGAATCACAACAGTTTACCAAAAATACTTTATCTATTTTCTTTTCGATTATTGTATCTAAAAGAGCTTTACTATATGAACACATGTTAGGATGTAAAAATTTATCTGACTCATTAAATTGAGAAACCTCACCATCTATAACAATTCCCTTTTCATCAAAAGCATCAAATACAGCAAAAGGACTATATTTACACATGCAAGCTATCATCTATATTTTCCTCCTTACTATTTAACATTTCAAAGAAGGCTTCAAGTCTTGTTTTATTTTGTCCTTCTTGACTATTTCTTCTATCTACTGCATCACCATCAATACTTAATACAGGAATATTATTTTTTTCTAAAGTATCCTTAAGTATTAATGAACCACCACTTGATTGTTTGCATCCAAAATGACAAAAGTTAATAACACCATCTGCATTTAAATCTTTTGCATATTTTAATATATTATTTGCTCTTCTTTCATAAGGTCCGTTATATGAATTTAAAATTATTTTCTTTGCAATAGATGAATATGGATCATTTATATCTAATTTTTTCATATAATCAACATTCATATCTGAAATTAATAATTGATGCTCTTTATTTAAATCTAATAAATCTTTTATGGCGTCACTATAAAATGGCAATAGATGAACCCATAATAATCTTTTTTCAGCTTTTACATCAGGATATTTTTCTATATCTTCTGCTAGTAGCTTATAAAACTTTAAAGTATCTTTTCTTCCCATTCCAGGATGTGTTACAAATACTTTAAACATTTCTGAAGTTATTGTATTTGGAAAGTATTTATGCTTTAAATTTTCTAAATATGTATTATAATATTCTATTGATTGATTTTCATTTAAAATAACTTCCTTTAACTTCTCTTCATTTAATTTCTTATGTGTATTATCTTCAATGAAAACCACCATTTCTTTTAATTGATCTTTAACATACTCTTCTGCTTCAATATTATATTCATAAGGAACATCTATAACAAACTTTTCTATATTATAAATATTCGAAATATGTCTAAATGTATTAATATTCCCATCACATGCAGTAGATGTTGTAATAGCAAACTTTGGTTTAGGTAAAATTTTAGTCATAGCTGCTCCTAAAAAAGTTTTATGATATGAACAAAGACTATCTGATATACCAAAGCTTTCTGCTTTATCAATTAAAACATCTTCAAATTTTGTTCCTGATATGTAAGATGAAAAAGCTTCTATAAGCTGTGGATGCATATCAAAAGCATGTAAAAATTCAGTAGGTGTAAATACATTTACAAAGGCTGTATTTTCTGGATCTTTTAATGGCTCTAATGTAAACTTCATACAAAGCTTAGATAAATATCTAAGAGATTTAGGTAAATTCCTATCTCCTAATAAATTTAAATTTAAATACTCTAAATCATATCCTGCTTTAAGTAATTTTCTTACCTTATCTGGATTTTCAATATTATTTTTTAAAATATTGCTATAAATTTTTATAAAGTCCATATTTTCTCCTTAGGTTTAATTATTTTTTATTAATCAAATATTTATTATAACTTACTTTTTTTTATTTACTTTTACTATTCTGTGTACAAAAAATTAACAATACTTTATATTATTTTTTAAATTATATATTTAAAATAAAAAATATGCCTTATTTTAAATTTAATAGGGCATATTTTTATCTTTAACTAACATTTTTATAATACTTTTTCTTTAAGTTTATATAAATAAATTTTGAAATTATACCTACTAATAATGTAATAAATAAACATATAACCCCACATAACATAAAAAATTCTTCTGGTAATGCCTTTATTATAGGATCTGTAATAGGATTAAATATCCAATAATCATTATTAAAAAGTATTTTATGAAATTTATCAAATACAAATGTAAAATCAAAGTAAATAAAAATTAATATAAAAAATACAACAATAACAGTAAAGAAAAATAAATAATTCAAACTATTAATTGGTAATTTAAATTTATTATTCCTATTTAATAAAAATAATATAATTCCTACTATTAATAAAATTAAAAATATAACTTCTATTATAAAAACTATATTCTTAACTTCCCAAAAATGAAATTTTCCTGTGGAACTCATAACAAAATTATCAAATTTAAGTTCTTTTACAAAAGGATTAGTAACATATGAAATTATTTTTTTATAATCTTCTATCAATAAATCTTTTTGTATTCCACTAATAATTTCTATATTAAAAAAATTTATACACATTTTATATATAAATGTAGAATTAAAAATTATTAGTACAGAACTTAATATTGAAATTATAAAAAAATATATAGCTATAAGTAATTCTTTAATGAAATTTTTCATTTAACACCTCTTTATACATAATATATAAAATATACCACATAAACATATAAATTTCCATATAAATACATATATTGCAATATTAATATGACAGATACCTAAATTGTCACGTTTACAATTACACTTTTTGGTTAATTATTTTTTATTTTGACACTTTTTATTAGTAATATTTTTTTAGTTTTTTTAATTAAATCATCATTTTTTTAATAATTTATCAACTATTTTCGCTATTTTATAACTATTTTTTATGTAAACATTTATGTAAACATGAACATTTTAAATTTTTATTATTTTATTTAGAATTACATTTATGATATTCTGTATTCACGGTGCTGCTGGGACAAGTTTTAGCACTTTATATTTTTGAAATTACGGAGGTCTAGTGATGAAGAAACTTAACTGTAAACAATTAACTAAGAAACTAATATTTTTCTTTCTTGGTTTATGGATAATTCAAACTGGTGTTGCAATATTTATAGGAACTAATATAGGTTCTGACCCTTTTACTGTATTTACTCAAGGTTTAGCTAATGTTATAGGAATAACTCCTGGTATTGGTAATATGATAATTACATTCACATTTTTAGTTATTATATTAATTGTTGAAAGACATTACATAAATATCGGTACTGTTCTTGCTATGTTTGCAGCTGGTCCATTTATCGATTTAATGATAAGATTTTTTGAACCATTTAATTTTTCACAATACAACCTTATAGTAAAAATGATCTTATTAGCAGTTAGTTGTATAATAATCGCTATCGGTTTCTCATTACTTAAGGCTACAGAACTTGGAGTTTCTCCAAATGATGTTATTCCTTTTATATTATCAGATAAAAGCAAAAAAGAATATCGTGTTGTTCGTATGTGTTTAGATGCAGCTTTCTTAATAATTGGTTTCTTACTTGGGGGAGTTGTTGGAGTTGGAACTATAATAGCAGCTTTACTTACAGGTCCATCAATTCAATTCTTTATGCCAAAATTAGAAAAAGTTGTTCACAAATTCATATATACTAATGATGAATTAGAAGCTAGAAGAAATCAAGTTGTTGAAGAAGTAATTGAAACAAATTAATTTATATATTAAAAGAAGTACTATATAGTACTTCTTTTTTTGTTTTTATTAAAATGTAATATTATTTATACTTTTTCTAACTATATAAATAACTTTAATAAATATATTTTTATAATACTTTTGTATATTATTATAAATTCTGTCAATACTTCAAATACATAGCTAAGAAATGGAGGATATACTTTAACATATATTTTAATCTCCTTTTAAATATTTTGTTATAAGAATATAACTTAAAACATTAACAAAACCTTATAGATAAACCTTCTAAAAATAATACTTATATCCTCCTTCTTAATTACATATTTAAAGAATTTATAAAATTATTAAACACATTATTTCCTCTGTTTATTATAAATAAATTTTTTCTACATCTACTTATAGCAGTATATATAAGTTCCATATTTTTATCACTTTTATCTATTATGAAGATTAAATTTTCAATTTCCCATCCAGTGAACTTTTCTATAGTACACATTTTTAATCCTTCTGATGTTGCTGAAAAATTATATTGTCTTGCCTCACGTAAATTTTCTAATATTCCCATATTATTTTCTCTTTTATTTATTAATAAAAATTCTTCTTTTGTCTCAAACATTCTTTCAATATTTATTCCATACTTTTTTCGAGCATAATATTCCATATCTCTTAATTCATCTAAATTCCCGCATATAATACATGTATTTTTATATTCTAAATTTTTATTATCCAAATAAAATTTACTTTTTTCAAATACATCTATATATGATAAATCATTAAAATATACATAAATTATTTCATCATCATTTATTGCTAATCCAATTTGTTCTTCAATAAATATATTATCTAATTCATATTTCTTTATAAAAAATTTTTTTTGAAATTCTTTAAGTAATATTGCTATATTAGTTGAAATTCTATAAGATTTTGTAAGTTCATTCCATCTTCCTCTAATATTAGTTTTAACCATCTTTTTAGTATCTAATGCTCTATTATAAATATTTTGTTTTTCATCACCAAATAGTACATATTCTCCATTTTCCTTTAAAAATATATCCTTAATTAAGTCTAGCCACTCTCTTTTAAAATCTTGAACTTCATCTATAAATATTGCATCGTATTTATTTTCTTTTTTTACTAAAATACTAAATAACTTATATATATCTTCACTACTTAAACCTTTTATATCTATTCCTAAATCCAAAGCCCTTTGATTTATAAACATATAATAATTATTTATATAAAATATACTCCAATCAAACTTAATTTTTGAATTATTCATTTTATCCTTTATATAATTTTTTAAAGTATTATTATATGTTAATATTAAAATTTTTCCATGTCCATTTATTCTTTTATAAGCGGATATAGCTCTATTACATAATAAAGTTGTCTTACCACTTCCAGCAATTCCTTTTATCTTTACTTTTGCCCCAGCTTTACTTTTCATAAGTTCTATCTTTTTTTTATCTAAATTTATATATTTTACATTGCCACTATTATATTTTTCCCCTTTAATAACTTTTATGGCAATATTATAAATTTCTTTATCAAATAACTCATTTGGCTTTAATATATTTTTTATATCATTTATTATTTTTGAATTATCTCCCCAAAATTTTATACTTTTCATCTCTTTTGTATTATTACTAAATTTATTTATTACATCATAACTTTTACTCCCTGCAAAATATATAGCAGTATGAATTAAATTATTATAATTTGAATTTAATATTGTTCTTTTTATAATTTCTTCTATATGATATTTATAAATATTTTCTTTATATGTAATTAATTTTTCAAAAGGAGTTATAAATGGTACTTTATTATTTCTATTACTTTTATCTATTATAATTCCATAATCTCCAGCATTTCCACCAGTTACATATATATAATTTTCTAAATTCCAATCTAATATATCTAAAATTAATATTCCAGAATTCTCTTTAATTATTAAAATATTTAAATTATCTCCATTTATATTTGGTTTTATAAATATATTAAAACTATTATCTAGCTCCTCTTTAAATTTTTTTATTAAATTTAACTCTCCAACAGTTAACTCTGGTAATGTCTTCTTTAGATTACCATGAAATATAGCCATAACCAGTCCCCCAAAATTTTTAAATATAATATATTAAATATTTCTACCTATTTATTCCATTTCCTTCTAAGATATAAAAAAATAAGATGATTGTACATTTACAATCATCTTAATGATCTGGTATTTCTCCTAATTTATCTTTATTTTCTTTTATTACTTCAATAAATTTATTAGCAATTTCAGGGTCAAACTGCCTTCCACTCCATTTTTTTAATTCTTCCATACCTTCTTCATAAGTTTTTCTTTTATTGTAAGGTCTATTTGATGTCATAGCATCAAAGCTATCTACAACTGTTAAAACTCTCGCTAAATATGGTATTTCTTCTCCTTTTAATCCCTTAGGATATCCACTACCATCATATTTTTCATGATGATGAAGTATTATTGATTCTATTCTTTTTAATGAAGTTACAGGTTTTATAATATCTACTCCATTTTGAGGATGCTCCTTCAACAAATTCCATTCTTCATCATTAAGTGGCATTTTTTTTATTAATATTTCTTTTGCAATATTAATTTTACCAACATCATGCATATAAGCCCCGTATATTAAACTATTTTTATCTTCTTCACTAAGATTTAATTTATTTGCAAGTAATCTACTGTAAAGAACTACTCTCTCACAATGTCCATATGTATATCTATCTTTTGCGTTTATAACACTTATTAATGTTTTTATAGAAGTAACTAGCTTAACTTCATCTTCACTAATATCTCTTTTTATTTCTTCTAATATTGAAACATAAGTTTCTACTCTATTTTTATTAAAAAACTTAGCTTTATAAAGTGCATCATCAGCACTTTTTATAAGTTCAAATTCATCTTTTGCCTTATCTGGATAAATTGATATTCCAATTGATACTGTTAAATTCCCATTAGGTTGATTTTGTTGGCCATAAAAATATTCCTTCTCAATGCACTGTCTTATGTTCTCTGCAACATCACTTGCGATAACTTCATCAGTATTTGGTAAAATTACTGCAAATTCTTCTCCACCATATCTTGCAACAGTATCTCCAATCCTTATACTATCTTTAAGAATAGAGCCTACCTTTTTTAGAACTTTATCCCCCTCTTGATGCCCATACAAATCATTATAATTTTTAAAATAATCTATATCTATAAATATAACAGATAATTTTTGTTTGTTTTCTTTTGAATTTTCTAATTCCTTTTCTAACGCATCAAAAAAATATCTATGGTTATAAACACCTGTAAGACCATCTTCATTAGCCAAATCTTTTAATCTTTCTATATGTTCTCCTTCTATCTTTACATAAAACCCTAAAGGCCATGCTGTTAAGAAAAATACTCCTACTAATATTAAATCATTTTCAAAATATCTATTTATTTCAACATTAGGCATATATAAAATATCTACACCTAAAATTATAATAGATGAAATCAAAGCAAATATCATTCCTTGCTTTAATCCGGATTGTATAGTTGTTGTTATTATTATAAATAAAAATAATATTTTATATCCACTAGTATTTGCTCCTGAAATTACTATAACTACTGAAAATATTATAACAAATGTTATATTTTCTATTATTTGAAATAATAACGGATTCTTACTCTTTTTTTCGTTATGTGAATAAAATTTCCAAATAAAATATATTAAAATCATTAAAAAGGTAATTAAACCCACCAAAAAAAATCCATATCTAGCATACAAGCTATCATTTTTCAAAATATTCCCATCAAGAAAATACTGTATTATTATCATTCCAGTAAATAAAAGAGTAGATATTTTTACTACAGCAACTATATCATTTAACTGTTTATATTTATATTTATCTATTTCATTCATAACTTATTCCTCATACTACAAAGGACCAGAACTTATCTGGCCCCTTACATTTCTACTCTTCTCTTAAATATTTTGGTTCTTCTGGTTGATGAAAGCACCAAAGACAAGCTGATGTAGCAACTGTTCCTGCAACAACTGTTGCTACTGTTGCAATAGCCATTAATACTTTGTTGTTTAGTTTTTTCATAATTTATTCCCCCTTAATTTATAAATGAAATTGTTTTATAAAAAAAGTATCTAAAGCACCTAACAATTTATGTCCTAACTTAGTAAGAGAAAAAACTTGCCATAAAATAGCACATCCTAAAACATTAGCATATAATAATAATTTATAGTTATCTTCTAAATAATAAAATATTATAAATGCTATTAATATTAGCAAATAAATTGTTAATACTTGCATAGATCTTTTTTTTAGCTTTTTTCTTCTTTCTGTTTTTCTTATAGGTTTATTTACACTATCTACAGGAGCTAATCTATAAATAATAATATAAGAAAATATGAAAATAATAAGTGATATTGCTATAGTGAAATTAATATTAATATTTATTTTATTAATTAGTAATGGTATTAAAACACATATTAAAGTTCCAATAATTAAACAACCTGATGAACTATTTGAATGAACACCACCTGAATATTTTCTAAGTATACTAATTCCAAATGACATTATTAATGCTTCAATAAATACATTAAATATAACTCCAAATATAATTACAAGTAATATTGATACCCCAATTTGTAATATACCATATATACCATATGCTATTACTTCTTCTTTACCCTTGTCTATACTACTATTTTCACAAGCTATTTTTCTTGCAATATTTTTTGATATATAATTAAACATCTTTAAATTTTTTCCTATTCTTCAAAAAATTTATTAATATTATAATTGCTAAAAATATAACTAACGATGGTATTCCATAAATAGTTTTTAAAATTGGATCACTAAATATTGATGTAACATTTTCTCCAACTTTAAGCTGTATTAAAAACAAATTTATAGCTTCTGAAAAAAATAAAATTATAGCTGTAAATATCCCACCTTTTATGCATTCTAAAGTGTTTATTTTATTAAAAAAATTAGTAATACAAACTAATAAAATTATATTTAATATAGTATGTGTTCCATATCCTATAGGAAAACTTCTTACTACAAACATACTAATAGCTAATCCTATACTTGATATAATATATTTATTTAAATCTACTTTTTTATTTGCAAATACATAAATTGCAAATACAAATAAAAAACTTTCTGGTATAGCCCTTACTATTAATTCAAAAAATGATATATGCAACATATTATGTCTCTCCTTATACGCAATTATTGGTTAAAGATTTATTTATCTCTCTCACAGAACTAAATATTATTATAAATACAAAAGCTCTTATGAAAATATCTCCTATACTTAATACACTATACCCTAAATCAAATATATCAGTTAAAAATTTCACTTTAGTATTTGAACTACCTAAAATATGTATATCGTTTACTTTACTAAAAGAATCTACCTTTGCATAACCTGTTAAATAGGATAATTTAGGAAATACAGGCATAAAACCACCATTAAATTTTATAGCCATATCATTTAACACTCCACCAACTATTACAAAAGCTGATCCAATTATTGCACTAACATATTGTTTGTATTTAAAAATTAAAGGTAAATATGAACATAAGTAAATTATTTTAAGTATTCCAGCATACTTTATAAAACTATAATTACCATTAAATATGTTAAATTGTATAATTAAATTTATAAATTCTATAAATATAATAAGATATATAAAATAATTATTAAACAAAGGTTTTATTTTATATCCTTTAATTTTGCAAAAAATCAAAGCAATTATAATAGTTTCCAACATTTAAGTCTATCTCCTATTTTTCGATAAAATTCCTATTTTTATTCCAAATTATTCTTCTTTGTAAATTATACTATATTTCAAATTTACTTTCTATATTTTTTAACTAAATTACAATCTTATTTCTATTTAAAAATTAATAAAATTTAAATTAAATTAATTTTTCTATCCTAAAATTAGTAATATATTATAATATTAAAACTTAAATTATCATTAAGTAATAACATAAATAGTAATTTTTTCAAATATTTAATTTTTAAAATTTTAATTAATTTATTTTAAATTTTAAATCATCTAATAAAAAAATTAAATATACTAATATAAAAGTATTTTTTAGGAGATTTTTTATGGATAGTTTAAATAATAAATTTAATTCACTTGAAAATTTAATAGGAAATACCCCTCTTATTGAAATTTTATTTTCTTATAAGGGTAAAGAAATGAAAATATATACTAAACTTGAGTATTATAATTATACCGGAAGTATAAAAGACAGAGTCGCTCTTTATATATTAAAAAAAGCTTACTCTGAAAACAAAATAAATCCTGATACTACAATAGTAGAATGTACAAGTGGTAATATGGGAATTTCATTAGCTTCAATAGGAAGTTTCTTAAATAATAAGGTTAAAATTTATTTACCTGAATGGATGAGTGAGGAAAGAAAAAAATTATTAATTAGTTTTGGAGCAGAAATACAGTTAATTTCTAAATCCTCTGGAGGATTTTTAGAATGTATAAGACTTGCTAAAGAAGAAGCAAAGCTTAATAAAAATATTTTTCTTCCAAGTCAATTTGAAAACTCAAATAATATAATGGCTCATTATTTAACTACTGGTCCTGAAATTTTAAATGCATTATATAAAAAAAATTTAATTCCTAATTGTTTTGTTGCTGGAGTTGGAACTGGTGGAACTATTATGGGTATATCTAGATATTTAAAAACTATTAATCCTAAGTTAAAATCTTATCCAATTGAACCTTCAAATTCTAAAATATTATCATGTAAATTTAGTAACTCTTCTCACAGAATAGAAGGTATATCTGATGACTTTGTTCCCCCAATTTTAAAACTTTATGAACTTAACAGAATTATTGATGTAGACGATGGAGATTCTATAATTATGGCGCAAAAACTTTCTAATTCCTTAGGGCTTGGGGTTGGTATTTCATCAGGTGCTAATTTTTTAGGAGCTGTTAAAGTTCTTTTAAAGGAAGGTTTAAATAATACTATTGTAACTGTTTTTCCAGATGATAATAAAAAATATTTAAGCACAGATCTTATGAAAAATGAACCTATTAAAGAAACATTTTTATCTAAAGATATAGAACTATTATCTTTTAATGTATTATAAAACAAACGAGATAAATACTAAATATTTAGTATTTATCTCTAAAACTTAAATTTATATTATTTATAAAGATTTTTAATTAATCTCCTATAAGTTCTTTTACATAATCAGTTTTAGGACTTTCCTTTAATTCCTTAGGTGTACCCATCTGCTCTATTTTTCCTTTATTCATAACTATAACTATACTTCCAAGTTTTAATGCTTCATCTATATCATGAGTAATAAAAAATATAGTCATATTAAGTTTTTTTTGAATCTTTATTATTTCATCTTGTAATGATTTTCTAGTTATTTCATCTACTGCTCCAAAAGGCTCATCCATAAGCAATATATCTGGTTCTTTAGCTAAAGCTCTTGCTATTCCAACTCTTTGCTTTTGCCCACCACTTAATTCTCTTGGATATCTATTTATTAATTCTTCTTCTAAATGAACAACTTTCATTAATTCTTTAACTTTTCTTTTTGTTGCATCTTTATCATTTTTATCTAAATCTAATACAAAAGATATATTTTTTTCAACTGTCATATGTGGAAATAATCCTATACCTTGTATTACATATCCTATATTTTTTCGAATTTCTGTAATGTTTTTATTTTTTATATCTTCCCCATTTATTATAACATTTCCTGAGTCTGGTTTTAATAATCCATTTATAAGCTTTAATGTAGTAGTTTTTCCACTGCCTGAACTTCCTATTACTGTAACAAATTCACCTTTTGATAGATTTAAATTAAAATTTTTTAATACCTTTTTATCTCCATAACTTTTACTTACTTCTTTAAAACTAATTATAGTTTTACTATCCTTCATAAAAAACTCCTATTTAATTAATCCTTTCTTTAATAAAAATTCCTTGGCTACCTGAAAATCATCCTTTTTATTTATTTCAACATCGCAATTCATACTAATAATTTCTTTTTCACTTATATTTTTTTCTAATAAATTAAGTACATCTTCTAACTCAGGATATTCATCTAAAGTTTCTTGTCTAATAATAGTTCCTGCAAAATAATCCGGAAAAAACTTTTTATCATCTTTTAAAACTTTAAATCTTTCATCTACCAATCTTCCATCTGTTGTTGATGCTGTTATTACGTCAACTTTTCCATCCTCTATGGCTTTATATTTTAACCCCATATCTAAATCAAGCGAATTTTTAAATTTAAACCCATAAAGTTGTGAAATAGCGTCATATCCATCATCTCTTTCATAAAAATCATATTCAGCTCCAAAAATTAAATTTTCAGATACCTTTGCCAGATCTGAATAAGTTTCTATTTCATACTTTTCTGCTATATCTTTATTCATTACAATAGCATATGTACTATTATATCCATAAAGATTTAGCCAATTTAATTTAAATCTATTTTTATATTCTTCTTTTAGTTCTTTTATTAATTCATTTTTTTCCTTTATACTATCTTTTTTTAATACATATTCCCAAGATGTTCCCGTATACTCTGGATATAAATCAATTTCACCTGAAACTAATGCTGGATGTATATTAGCAGTTCCACCACCTATCCCCTTTTTTATATCAACTTCTATATCCGTTTTATTCTCTATTAATTGAGCTATAATTTCTGTAAGTATATATTGTTCTGTCATAGGTTTAGATGCAACTATAATCTTTTTATTTTCACTAAAATATCCAAATAATATGCTAAATATAACAACTATAATAGTTGTTGATATTACTACCTTTGTTTTAAAATTAAACTCTTTATTTTCTTTTTCATTTACTGATTTTTTATATCCTTTAGCCATATTATTTATCTTTTTCTCTAAACGAGATAATATTAAATCTATTAAAAGAGCTATAATAGCTATAAGTAAGCTTCCTGCTAAAGTCATTTCTTTACTATTTGTTGTTATACCTCTCCATATAGCAACTCCAAGGCCTCCTGCTCCGATAAAAGATGCTATTCCACAAAGTGCTATAGTCATAACTACCATATTTCTAAATCCTGCAAATATAACTGGTGCTGCAAGTGGTATTTTTATTTTATATAAAAGTTGAATATTGGTTGCACCCATACCTTTCCCTGCTTCAATTATATCTTTATCAATATTTAAAATACCTGTATAAGTATTTGTTATCATAGGCAGTAAACCATATATTGATAATGTGATTATAGCCGTAATATTTCCAACACCTGATATAGAAACTAAAAATCCTAATATTGCTATTGATGGTATTGTATACAAAAAACTTGTTATCCCTTTAACTGGCATTGCTAATTTTTTCTTTTCAGATATTAATATACCTAAACTTATACCAATTATTGTTGATATTACTATAGCAATTAAAGATAAAAATAAATGCTCTCCTATTAATTTTAAGAAAAAATCTTTTCTTTCTAAATACAAATCTAAAACACTTTTTACAAATTCCATAATTCTCCTAATTATATATTAGTATTACTAAAATATATTTATATTAATTTTAATTTATTACTTAATATATTTATTTGTATTTGCTAATTTTCAATGTTAGTTATATACTTTATTATTATAATATTTTATTTTCAGGAGGTTTTATGACTAGTTTAATATTAGAAGGAGGTACTTTTAGACCTATTTTTAGTGCTGGTGTAATGGATGCTCTTTTAGAACATAATATTTCTTTTCCATATTGCATAGGAGTTTCAGCTGGAATTACCAATGGATTTTCCTATTTTTCTGCTCAAAAAGGTAGAAATTTAGAAATCCTTGAAAAATACAGAAATGACAAAAGATATTTAGGTATTAAAAACTTTTTTAAATGTAAAAGTATTTTTGGACTAGATTTTGTTTTTGATGAAATTCCAAATAAACTTTCCCCTTATAATATTGAAGCTCTTACAAATTATAAGGGAAGAGTATTAGTTGGGGTTACTAATGCTATTACAGGAAAAACCGAATATTTAGATGGTAAAAAAATTGACGCTAAAAATACTATGCTTAGAGCAACATGTGCAATTCCTTTATTTTTTCCTGCAATAAAAATTAATGAAAGTTATTATTACGATGGCGGATTATTAGATCCTATTCCAATAAAAAAAGCTATAAAAGATGGAAATGAAAAGCATCTAATAATACTTACAAGACCAAAAAGTTATAGAAAAAAACTAAGTAAAGGTAATATAATTGCAGCTAAAATAGTTTCTAGAAAATATCCTAAATTAAAAGATTCATTTTTAACTCGTCATAAGTTATATAATGAAACTGTTAGGTTCTGTGAAGAACTAGAAAAACAAGGAAAAGCAATAATTTTAAGACCTAGGGAAGACCAAGCTATTGAAAGTTTTGAAAAAGATGTAGAAAAATTAAAAAAAGGTTATCAAGATGGTTATAATATGGCAATTGAACGTATAGAGGATATAAAAGAACTTTTAAAATAAAAATAGGCTACCAAAGTAGCCTATTTTTTGTTTAGTAATTCTAGATATTCATCATATCCTTCACTTTCCATATCTTCTTTTCTAATAAATCTCAAAGCACCTGAATTTATACAATATCTAAGTCCGCCTAATTCCTTTGGTCCATCACAAAAAACGTGTCCTAAATGAGAGTCTGAATTTTTTGCTCTTACTTCTATTCTTTCCATATTAAAGCTACTGTCTCTCTTTTCTCTTATTAAACTTCTATCTATTGGTTTACTAAATGCTGGCCATCCACACCCTGAATCAAATTTATCAGTTGACACAAATAAAGGTTCACCACTTGTTATATCAACATATATACCTTCTTCAAAATTATCCCAATATTCATTTGCAAAGGGTGGCTCTGTGACATCCTCTTGCGTTATTTTATATTGTAAATCAGAAAGTCTTTTTTTAAGTTCTCTTTCGTCTAATTTTTTATACTTTTTCATCTTCATCTATTTCAACCTCTTTTTATAGTATTATAACAATATTTTAACCTATAACTAAAGTGTTATTAAATAATTTATTATTAATTTAGATATATATCTGAAAATTCTATTTCTATTTTATTAAGTTGTACCTGATCAACATAATTAAGTTCTTCAATGTAAGATTTTATTTCTTCTTCATCACTTAAAACATCAGGTATTCTTATTAAAAATTCAGTACCAACACCTAAAACACTCTTTATTTTTATTTCTCCTCCATGAAGCTTAACTAATTCATTTACTATATATAATCCGATTCCACAACCTTCATTTAATTTAGTCATTCTATTATTTACATTTTCCAATCTATCAAATAAACTATTTAATTTATCCATAGGAATACCTATGCCTCTATCTCTTATTCTTATTTCAATCATTCCATCATTTAAAAGTAGATTAACATTTATAGGTTGATTTTTATCATTAAACTTTATAGCATTTGATAATACATTAAGTATTATTCTTTCCATATGGTCTTTATCAAATAAAGCTAATTTTTCTTCAAATTCAGTGTCAAATACTATATTTATAGAACTATTATTTAAATAATTATTTGCCCTATCTATTATATTTTCAACTAATCTTACTATTTCTATTTTTCTAGGATTATAACTAAAGAAACCCTCTGATATTTTTACACTATCTATCATGTTATTTATAAGTTTAATCATTCTAAATATATTTTTATTACATGTCTTTATATACATATCATATTTTTGACTATCTTCTAAAGATAATTTTTTAATTTTACAATCAAGTAACTGTATAGATGTATATATTAAATTTATAGGTGTTTTAAATTCATGAGATATATTTGCAAAAAATTCTCTTTTTATTTTCTCCAGTCCTTTTTCTTCTTGCATTTTATTTGTTATATCATTCATAACTATTATTCTTCTTACTATATTTTTATTTTCATCTTTAAAAGGATTGCTTTTTATCCAAATCCATCTCATTTCATTATCTTTTCTTATAATTCTTACCATTAAATCTATAGGTCTATTAAAATCAATTTTATTAAATATTTCTTTATCCTCTTCATGGAGCATTTCTCTAATTATTTCTATACTATCCTTTTTATATAACTCTCCTCTACTTATACCAAATATTTTTTCAAATGCTTGATTTACAAATACAATTTTTTCATTATCTTTTATTATTACTGAATCCTCTAAATTATTTAACATATTAAATAAAATAAGTTCATTATTTAGTAAGCTTTCTTCAACAGCAATTCTGTATGATACATCTTTAGCTATACCAATAATACCTAAAACATTATTTTTGTTATCAAAATAAGGAACTTTCATAGTTTCCTCTATAAATTTTCGTCCATTATTTAAAATTTTTTCTTCTATATATATTTTCTCATTTTTATTTTTTATAACTTCTTTATCACGTTTTTTAAATTGATTTGCAATATTATATCCGAATAAATCCAAATCTGTTTTTCCTATTATTTCGCTTTTACTTAAGCCTAAATGATCTGCAAATTTTTTATTACAATTTAAATATACTCCATTTACATTCTTATGGAATATATAATCAGGCATAGCATCTATAAATAATTCTAAAAAATTTTTTTCATTTATATAATCTTCAATTTTATTCTTTAACCATAAAACAACATAATTATCATCAATTCTTTTTAAAGAAATATTATCAGTATTAACTTCAAAATATTTATTATTTTGATACATTATACTCTCATAAAAATTATTAATCCCCATCTGTTCAGATATTTTTTCATATAGTATAGTCTCACTAAACTTTTTATTTATTATACTTATATCACTAAAGTTAGTTTCTTCAATTAATAGATCTTTCTCTATTCCATCCTTATCCCTCAGTATTTTGCAATAAAAATAATTATCCGAAACGCTATTTAATATTTTCTTCCATACACTCCCCATATATATATAACCTTTTCCCCTTTTTATTTCTCCATTTTATTCAATTTTTGTATATTATATAACATATTATACACTTAAATAATATATTTTTTAAATATTTTTTTATTTTTAGCTAATAATATATATGAAATTAAATTTAAGGAGAGATTTTTATGTCAAGTACAACTGGAGTTGTTAAATGGTTTAATCAAGAAAAAGGATATGGATTTATATCTTGCGATAATGGAAATGATGTTTTCGTTCATTTTTCACAAATTAAAAATAGTGAAAAAAATAAAGAACTTCATGAAGGTGAAAGTGTTTCATTCGATATAACTGATGGACAAAAAGGACCAATGGCTATAAATGTACAAAAACTTTAACAAAAAGGTACTACAATTCTTGTAGTACCTCTTTTAATATATATTTTTAATTATATATTTATTTATAATTTTTCCAAGTTCCTTACTCTCTTTTATGATGTTACATTTATATATATTATCATATAAGTCAACTTCTACAAGTTCAATATTTAAACTTTCATTTTCTAAATATAATAACATACAATATGAAGATTCTATAGTAAAGTTCATATCTCCTGTTTCTATTAAACTTTCTACTGTTTTATAATCATGAAAATTTTCAGAAGTTTCTTCATAACATTCCCCTTTTGCTATCCTATACTGAACTCCATCTATTGCCCTAAAAAAGGTAACATTATCATCACATATTCCACCAATCATTAAAGCTATTCCAAAATCTTTAGAATTAATATATNTTCATATCTCCTGTTTCTATTAAACTTTCTACTGTTTTATAATCATGAAAATTTTCAGAAGTTTCTTCATAACATTCCCCTTTTGCTATCCTATACTGAACTCCATCTATTGCCCTAAAAAAGGTAACATTATCATCACATATTCCACCAATCATTAAAGCTATTCCAAAATCTTTAGAATTAATATATTCTTTAATATTATTTTTTTCCTTTTTGTTATTTATTATTTTTAAATCTTTAATATTAACTATATCTATTAAATCTATTAATCTTTCATTCGTTAAAGATTTATAAATGTATTTTAAATCATTCTCATATTGAGATAAAAATTTATCAATATTATATTTAGATTTAATCACTATTTTTTCCATAAATTATTCTCCCTAAAAGTTTTATGTTTACTAACATATTATTATATTATCATAGTAAACTATAATATTAACAATTATTTTTGATTATAGGAGATTTATGAAAAAATTATTTTTTATTTTAAACTCTTTATTTGTAATATTAATTTTCTCACTATATATAAATACTTATCCATCCAAATTTAATTCTATTAATGTTTCAAATAATATAGATAATAATGAACCAATAAAAAATAAAATAAGCAATATGACATTAGATGAAAAAATTGGACAACTTATAATTTGTGGCTTTGATGGATACACTCTAGATAATAATTTTAAAAAATTAATTAAAGAAAACCATTTAGGTGGTGTAATTTTATTTAGTAAAAATATAAAAATTTCAGATGGACTTCTTAATCTTATAAACAGTTTAAAAGAAACTAATAGTTCTAATAAAATTCCACTTTTTATATCAGTAGATGAAGAAGGGGGAACTGTTTCTAGAATGCCTAATGAAATTTATAACCTTCCATCTAATAAATATATAGGTCAAGTAAATAATGAAAATTTTAGTTACGAAATAGGAAAACTTCTAGGAAAGCAACTATCTGCCTTTGGCTTTAATTTAAACTTTGCTCCTGTACTAGATATAAATAGCAATCCTAATAATCCAGTTATAGGTATAAGATCTTTTGGAAATGATAAAAATTTAGTTTCTAAATTAGGAGTTAAAGTTATAGAAGGTATGAAAGAAGAAAATATTATTCCAGTTGCTAAGCATTTTCCAGGTCATGGAGATACATCAGTAGATTCCCACTTAAATCTTCCAATCATAAACCATGATTTTAATAGGCTTAATAATTTTGAATTAATTCCATTCAAAGAAGCTATAAAAAATGGTGTTGATGCTATAATGGTTGCACATATATTAATTCCAAAATTAGATAAAAATAATCCTGCTACGCTTTCAAAAACTATAATAACAGACATATTAAGAAATAAATTGAATTTTAATGGCTTAATATTAACTGATGATATGACTATGGGTGCAATAACCGAAAATTATAATATAGGTGATGCAGCTATAAAATCAATTAATGCTGGTAGTGATATAATCCTAGTTTGTCATGAAACAAATAATATAAACACAGTAATAAATTCAATAAAATTTGCTGTTTCTAAAAATATAATAACTGAAAATAGAATTAATGAAAGTGTTTATAGAATATTATATGTTAAAGAGAAATTCAAATTAAATAATAATAAAATAGATTTTGTAGATATAAACTCTATTAACTATAAAATTAATAAAGTTTTGCAAAAGTACAAAAAATAAAAGAGTTTTTAAACTCTTTTATTTTTATATAATTTAAATTATGTCTTTTTATTTAAATATTTTTTTCCTCATAGCATATATAAATTTAGCTAATGGAATAGCTATTATGATTCCTAATATAACTTGAACAGTATCTCCTGGTAAATGCATAGCTGCATATATTATACTACCTATAAAGCCATTTGATGCACCTAAAATTAAACCTCCCATTATAGCATTAGCAATAAAATATCCAAATAAATCAATAATTCCTCCAATAATAAATGCTAAAATATAAACTTTTATAGTTTTATCTTTAAATCTCTCAATAATAACTGCAACAAAAAATGCCATTAATCCTTTTATTACAAAAGTAAAAGGGGCCCATATTAAGTATCCTGCAAATATATCAACTAAAGCCATGCCAATAGAAGCAGATACTGTACCATATTTTTTACCAAGCAAAACTCCAGATAATAAAACCATACAATCACCAGGTTGCATAAAACCATTAAGTGTAGGTATCTTTATTATGCTTCCAGAAATAAATACAACTGCTATCATTAAACTTGTCATTATAAGAATTTTTATTTTTTCATCTTCTTTAACTTTTAAATTCTTCAATTTTATTCCCCCATATTTTCTTTTAATTTACCCTATTAATATATTATCCTTATAAATCTAATACTATTCTTGTATAACTCTTCAGTCAAATGTATCGTTACAATATTCAATAAATATTTATTATTAGATACGAGTTACCCCTTCTATTTTAAAATTAATATTTTACAAAGAATAATCCAGTAGAAATTAAATCTACTGGATTATTTATATAAATTTAAATTATAACTATATATTTTATGACTTAGTTATTTTAGTGCTTGTAAACTTTAAATTTTCTCCTAATACTTTAATAACCTCTTTAAGTGATTCCTCAACTGATGATACACTTCCAACTATAACTAAAGATCCATTAAATCTATCTATAAATCCAATTGAAACATCTGATGATTTTGTAGCTACATCAGCTGCTATTATTGCTGCTTCACCTGGAGTTATAGTCATTATACCAAGTGCTCCTTTATTATCAATTAGTATATCTAACTTTTTATATAATTCATTTACAGGATTTGCTATTAAATGTGCAAGTGTAACTTGTTTACCTGGTACATATTCTTGAACTACTCTATATTCATCTTCTTTGTTAAATATATTCATTGTAACTACCTCTAATATAAATTTTCTATAAACCCTTTATCAGGGCTATTTATAATTGCATCATCTAATAACATTCCTTTTTCTTTTAAAATTCTCTTGCTTGTCTTTACTCCCATTTCAACAGCTGAAATATCTCCACTTACAATAAAAAAACTTTTCCCACACATACCCCTTGCAAGTCTAACTTCTACTAAATTTAATTTAGCACTTTTTGCAGCTATATCAGCAGCTTCTATTATAGATGCAACAGAATAACTCTCAACTATTCCAATAGAAGAATTTTCAATTATTTCATTACAGCCAGTAATAGCCTTATATATATCTTCCACAGGATTTCCTAAAAGAAAACTATCTATAATATTTTCTTCACTTTCGAATTTAGCAACATCTAATGCTGTATTAACTTCAGATATAGTTCCTTTAAATAATACTATATACTTTCCTGGACAAACTGTTGCTGCATGAATTATTTCTATATTTGCAGACTTTGCCATCTTATCTGAAATTAGCATACCAGTTGGAACCTTTAAAAACTCAACTAACCCTAATGCATTATTCAAAACAACTACACCTCCATATTTATTTCAATAAATTCATTTGAAATACTTTTTACCCTTCCATTAATAGGTGAATGTAAATACACACCTAAAGAATCATCTATTTTTGCTATAACTTGATTCTTTTTAACTGTTTCATTTACTTTAACAACAGGATAAGGAGCTTTTCCAATTGATTGTAGTAAATTTATTTTTAAATTTTTTATTTCTCCTGAAAATTCAAAAATTTCTGCTTCTTTATCAAACTTTGATAAACTTAATCTAGATAATACCCTTTTTACTGGAACTCTTCTATATTCTCTATCTCTTTTTACTTTTACATCATTTATTTTAATTGGCTTTATTCCATTTTTTTTAAATCTAACTTTTAATTCATCAATTATAGCTTTAGGATTTAAACCTTGATGACAAGAATATGAAGAACAAAGATTACATCCTGAGCATCCAAATGCATTAATAAATACATCAGTATTATAATTTAACCCAAAAGCTAAAGAATTCATTATTTTATGTGGCTCTATTTTATGTCCTAAATTATATCTTGGACATAAATCAGTACACATTCTGCATTGCGAACAAACTCCCATTGCCCTTTTTAACTCTACAGATAATTTAATTTCCCTGTTTGCTACTATTGGATTATCCTTAGGAATTATAAATATTCCTTTTGTAGTTTTAGTTACAGTATCATTTAAATTCCCGAATCTTCCTGTCATTGGACCACCAATTAAAACTTTAAAATCTTCAATTGTTGTTCCCGAAACTTCTTTTAATAATTCTTTAAATTTAATTCCTATAGGTGCACATATTGTTTTTGGTTCATTAACTGCACCTCCTACAGTTAAATATTTATGTGTTACAGGAGTATTTTCAATTACAGCTTTATATACATTAAGCACAGTTTCAACATTTACAACCATTACACCAACATTTAAAGGGATTCCACCTTGTGGTACTATTTTCTTAATAGCTTCATAAACTAAAACCACTTCGTCTCCAGCTGGATAACCATCCTTTAGTAAAAACTTTCTAAGCTTATTAAATTTATATATTTCTTTATCAACTGCAACATTTGCACCTTTATAATGTTCTTTAAATGCAACTATTCCTTCCTTAGCTCCTAAAATTTCTACTATTATGTCTAATCCTTTTAATATTTTATAAGCTTCTTCTTTCAAAAGATTTCTATCAACTCTAAATAAAGGCTCACACTCAGCCCCATTTAATATAACTGTATTTACATCATATGATAATTTTGCATATGTAGGAAAACCTGCTCCACCAGCTCCAACAATTCCATTTTCTTTTAATAAAGACTTAAGTTCATCTAATACCATAAAGCTTCCCTCCCTTCATTTTATTCATCAACTATTCCAACTATAGCAGCATCTATAGGAACATTATCCTTATAAAGTCCTAGATTGGCATTTTCTCCAAAAGTCACTAATACTATACTTTGTCTTCCAGCCCCTACTCTATCTATTGCAACTATATTTTTTCCATTATTATATCCTTCTAAAGGTTCAACTACTAAAAGTTTATATCCCATTAAACCGTCTTCTTTTCTAGTACTTACAACATTATCTATAACCTTTCCAAGTATCATATTATTCACATCCTTATTTATAAGTTTTATTCCAAACAAGACCTACTCAAGTCTAAATTTGGAATAAAACAATTATATTATTTCAACATAATCTCCATTTTTAATTCCAAGTGCATTTCCTTCATCAGTATCTATATGCATTTCTAAATGAAAATCTTCTCTAATTCTTACGTCAACATTTTCTAAAATTCCTGCTCTTTCTCCTTTAACTTTTACTGATACTGTACCTTCTGTCATATTAAACTTTTTAGCATCATTTTTATTCATATGAATATGTCTTTTAGAAATTATACATCCTTCATTAATCTTTATAGTTCCTTTAGGTCCAACTATAACTATTTCTCCAGAGCCTTTTATATCCCCTGATAATCTAACTGGAGCATCTGATCCAAGAAATATAGCATCTGTTTTTGATAATTCTACTTGCGTTTCACCTCTTGTAGGTCCAAGTATTCTAACGTTTTCTATAGATCGTAACTTTTTTCCTACTAAAGTTACTGTTTCATTTGCTGCAAATTGATTTCCCATAAGCATTTTTCTTTTAGTTAATTCATATCCTGCTCCAAAAAGAATTTCTAAATGCTTTTTAGATAAATGAACATGCCTTGCTGATATGCCAATCTTAACATTTTTATTCTCTATAGATTTAACCTTAACATCACTTTTTCCAATTACATTTATTACTTCTTTAGTAATTTGGTCAACTAATTTTTCATACATAATAAAAAGCCTCTATGTTAAATATTTTTTGGTAATATTAACTCAACTGAAGAGTGTGGTCTTGGTATTACATGTACTGCTACAACTTCTCCAAGTCTTCCTGCAACTTCTGCACCTGCTTCTGTCGCAGCTTTTACAGCACCAACATCTCCTCTTACCATTACTGTTACAAGTCCTGATCCTATCTTTTCTGTTCCTATCATTTCAACATTTGCTGCTTTTACCATTGCATCTGCTCCTTCTATAGCAGCAACTAATCCTCTTGTTTCTAACATACCTAATGCTTGTTGTCCCATTCTTAACCCCTCCATAATTTCTTTTTTACTATTTTCAAAATTATTTATTATCTCTTTCTTTTTTCTTCCTCTCTTTTTCTTAGGCTTCTCTTCATTAGATATATTATCTGTTATATTTATATCATTACTATTTTTCATAAATTATAGCCCCTTGTATTTTTGTTTACTTTTTTTAACAATCCCTATTACCTCTTCATGAGGTCTACTAATAACAGCATGTGCTACGCATTTAGTTATTTTATTAGCAGTTTCTTTTCCAACTTCAACTGCATTTTTTACATCAGATACATTTCCTGAAACTATTATAGTAACAAGCCTTCCACCGAGTTTTTTTTCTAAAGTTTCTAAATTTACATTAGAAGCTTTTGTCATGGCATCCACAGCAAGCATTGCAGATACCACTCCAACTACTTCCACTATTCCTAGTGATCCCATAATAAACCTTTATTTAATCAAGTTTTGGTAGTATATTTTCCACATCTCCATTAGGTCTTGGTATTACATGTACTGCTACAACTTCTCCAAGTCTTCCTGCAACATCTGAAGCTGCTTCTGTTGCTGCTTTTACAGCTCCAACATCTCCCCTTACCATTACTGTTACAAGTCCTGATCCTATCTTTTCTGTACCAATTAAAGTTACATCTGCTGCCTTTACCATTGCATCTGCTGCTTCTATAGCAGCAACTAATCCTCTTGTTTCTATCATTCCTAATGCTTCTTGTTTCATAATAAAAATCCTCCTTAAATTTACTTTATACAACTTATCTTTATAAACTTTTTAATTCCTTCATCTGGATGAGCCATTATATACTTTGAATGAACTCCAGATATTTTATTTGAAGCATTTATAGCTGCTTCCATAGCCATATTTACATCACTTACTGTTCCACTAAATTTAACAACTATAAGTACTGGAACTTCAAGTTCATCTGCATTTTTAGGTTTATTATTATCTAATGCTTCAATCTTTACATTTGCAGCTTTACAAGCTGCATCTGCTGCTACAAGTGCAGCTGTAAGACCAAACACTTCAACTAATCCAACGGCTCTCATACTATTACCTCATTATTTATTAACTATAGCTATTTTAATTCCATCCTGTCTTATATTAGTTAACATTGCTTCTTGTAAATTCTCTAAATCAAATTCATGTGTTATTAATTTTTTAATTGGAAGTCCGATTCCATTTGCTCTCTTTAAGAAATCAAATGTAGTTAAATAATCCTGTGGTGTATAAACCCATGAACCAACTACTGTAACTTCTTTTTTACATATATCATAATGTGGATTTATAGTTGCATCTCCATTATCTACAAAAAATCCAACTTCACAAAGACCTCCACCTCTTTTTATAAATTTCCATATACCAGCTGCTGCCTTTGGTACTCCAGTACATTGAAATGCAAAATCAACACCTAATTCATCAGTTAAGCTATAAACCTTTTTAACAGTTTCATTAAAGTCTTTACTCTCTGTAATATTTATAATGCTATTTGCCCCAAGACTTTTTGCAATTTCCAATCTATCTGAGTTACCATCTACTGCAATAATATTCTCTATTCCCATAGTTCTTAACACTGAAAGTAGTAATAATCCTATAGGACCACAACCTTGAACTAAAACTTTAGAATTAAATTTTAATAAACCAGTACTTTTTGCTCTTTCAACAGCATGTACAACAACAGCTGCTGGTTCTATTAATATTCTTGAATGTAAATCCATATCTGAAACATTGAACACTGTAGATCCTTTTCTTATAACTAAATATTCAGAAAACCATCCATTATGATGGATTTCATCATCACTTATAAGTCCATATATTCCTTGATTCTCACATAAATTTGTTCTTTCTGGATGATTTAGACAAATATCACATTCCCCACAAGGAATTATACAAGTAACAATCTTATCTCCAATTTTAAGATCTTTTCCTCTTGAATCTTTCTTTATATTTTTTCCTATTTTAACTATTTCACCTGTACCTTCGTGTCCAAGTACTAATGGTATTAATCCAAATGGGTCATTTTTGAATTCATGAGCGTCTGTTCCACATATTCCGCAACCTTCTACCTTGATAAGCATTTCATCATCATTTATTTCTGGTATTTTAAATTCTTTAATTTCAATTTTTTCTTTTCCTACAAGCATTCCAACTTTTCCAGTATCTTTTATTTCTTTAGAAGTTACAATATCCTTAACATCGTCTTTCATCATTTCCTTAACAACACTTTTTATTATTTCTTCTATATTTAAATTATTCACTTCCATAACTTACCCCCATTCACTATCTTATACATAACCCATCTTTTAAAACACACCTTCTATTTTTAGTAAATGTACTCGCAGAACTTAGTCCTTCTCCAGTTTTACTAGCTATAGTAAATGTAGCAAAACCTTCTGCTCCAAATCCTATTGCTGAATATGAAGGTGCATTTTTTACAAAAATAGCAGTATCAACAGCTTTTGCGAATCTAGTTAAATTGTTTACATTTTTTGAATGCATATGAGCTGAATGTCTATTTCCATGTTCAAGCTTAACTGCTATATCTATTCCTTCATCTAAATCTTTAACTCTTACAACACCAAGTATTGGCATCATAAGTTCTTCTTGTATAAGTGCATCTTCATAATCGCCTTCAAATATAATGCATCTTATTGAATCATCAACATCTATTGATAATTTATCTAAAATTACTTTTGCATCTTTTCCAACGAACTCTCTATTTAATATTCTTTTTCCATTTTTATTTATAAGAACTAAATCTTCTAATCTTTTTATAATGTTCTTATCCTTTATTAAATAAGCACCAAATAAAGTCATATTTTCTATTAATTCATCACATATTTCATTAACAGCAACTACCTCTTTTTCAGCTATACATGGCAAATTATTATCAAACGTTGCACCATCTAATATATCTTTTGCAGCCTTTTTAATATCTGCTGTTTCATCAACTAAAACCGGTGGATTTCCAGCGCCAGCTCCTATAGCTCTCTTTCCACTTGATAGTGCTTGTAAAACAACTCCTGGTCCACCTGTTGCTGATATTAACGTAATATCTTTATGTTTCATTAAATTATTTGTATTTTCTATACTTGGTTCTTTAAAAGATACAACTATATTTTCAGGACCACCAGCTTCAATTGAAGCTTCATTAATAAGCTTAACTGCATAATTTGAACAATTTTTTGCTCCTGGATGTGGTGCAAATACTACAGTGTTTCCACCTGCAATCATACCAATTGAATTACAAAATACTGTTACTGTAGGATTAGTTGATGGAGTAATTGCCGCTATAACTCCAAAAGCACCTTTTTCTACTAATGTAAGTCCCTCATCTCCAGTCCAAGCTGTAGTAACTATATCTTCTGTTCCTGGAGTTTTTTCTGCTACTAATACATGTTTTAAAACTTTATGGTCATATTTTCCCATACCAGTTTCTTCAACTGCCATTTTAGCTATTTTTTCTGAATAATCTAAACATTTCTTTCTAATACCTTCTATTATTTTTTCTCTATCTCTAACTGATAACTTCTTTAATTTCTCATACGCTTCCTTAGCTGCATTTACAGCCTCATCGGCATTATCAAACAAATATTTTTCATTTAATTCTTTTTTATTACATTTACAACCACCAGAAATTTTGCATTTTCCTTTACAATTATGATTTTCTTTATTTTCTATAACATCTTTGGCAGTTATTTCTTTTATTACTCTCTTTATAATTTCTTCTAGGTTCATTTGACTATCTACCACTCAATTACCCCCTCACAAACGTTCTTACCAAATAGAGCTAGTTTATTATCATACTCACAACTACCTCCACTTACCCCTATCGCTCCAATTACATTGCCATTTTTTCTTATAGGAAATCCACCTGGAAATGCTATTATTTTATTATTATTAGTATTATTTATACCAAAAAGCTCCCCTTCATCTACTGATAAAGCTTTTAAATCTTTAGTTGCTATTCTAAGGCTTGCTGAAGTAAAAGCCTTATTTACAGCAATATCAAAACTTGCTGGAAGCGCTCCATCCATAAAATGTACTGCTATGATAATTCCCCACTCATTACACATAGCTATAACTACTGGAATGCCTTCTTTATTAGCTAACTTTTCAACTTGCTCGATAACCTTTTTTGAAACTTCTAAACTTAAAAAATTTATTTTATTCATAAAATCACCATTTGATAGAAAAATATATATCTATTTTCCTGTATAAAGTTGGAATAAATTTAGTCTATTCTTTTTTTATTTGTAATATGATATTATCTCTATTTAAAAACTTATAATTTTATTAAATTTAATTTTTATAGAAAAGGGCTTAGAAATAAAAGCCCTTTTTTAGAATCTTCTTTAATAAAACATTCTTATTAATAAATTTATTTTAGTATTTCAAAACTATCTCACTTAATTATTATTTAATTGCCCCTAATACTTTACTTGTAACTTCTTTTACTATTTTTTCTACAAGCTCATCATTTAAATTAGATTCTTTTTGAGCTAAATTATTTGAATTATATATACAACTTCCATCTTCATTACAACATAAGCCTGGATGTTTTCCAATTAAATTCATACCTCTTCTTATATCTAATAATTTGTCAATTTGGTTATTATTTAAAACTTGTGGCTCACCTATTTGACTTGATATAAACATAAGCTTTGCATAAAATTCTAATGATTCCATCTTAAAATAAGCTGACATAAGATCTGGTCCATATGTTAAAGCCCCATGGTTTTCTAATAAAACCGCATCATAACATTGAAGATATTTTGCTACTGCATCTGGAATTTCTTCAGTAGATGGAGTTCCATATTCAGCTATTGGAACATTACCAAGAGCAATTACAGCTTCTGGCATTATAGCTTTATCTAAAGGAATTCCTGCAATAGCATAGCTTGTACCATATGGAGGATGAGCATGAACTACTGATTTAACATCTGGTCTTTCTTTATATACTCTTAAATGCATTTTAACTTCTGATGAAGGCTTAAAATTGCCATTTGCACTAATGATATTTCCATCCATATCAACTTTACATATCATATCTGTAGTCATATAACCTTTTGAAACTCCAGTTGGTGTGCAAAGAACTTCTTTTTCATTTATTCTAACTGATACATTACCATCATTTGCTGCAACAAAACCATTATTATAAATTCTTTTTCCTATTTCACAAATTTGTTTTTTTATTTCATATTCTGATACCATAAACAATCCCCCTATTTATTTTTACTTATCTTTATTTTTCTTTTTTCTTTCCTAATTTTACCATTAATTCTCTTTAATGTCAATATATGGTAAATATTATTTATTGATTTTTCTTTTAATTAAAAAGAGTTTGCTATAAAACAAACTCTTAATTCTAACATACTATTAATTCTATTTTGTTATTTTTCAGTACTTTCTTCCACTTATCATTAACATTTTTATCAGTATATATATAATCTATATCTTTAAACTGAACTATATTAACAAATGAACTTTTATCAAATTTTATAGAATCAACTACTAATATTACCTTACTAGCTGAATTAACCATTACCTTTTTAACTTCAGCTTCTTCTTCATTAGAATCCATAACCCCTCTTTCAATATCTATCCCTTTACAACATATAATAGCTTTATTCACATAATAATTTTTTATTATAGATTGTGCCCATTTTCCAGTAAATGATTTAGAAGATTCTCTAAATACTCCCCCAGCTAATATAAGATTTATATTTTTATAATCTTGAAGATCCGTTATAACCTTTAGTGAATTAGTTATTAATGTAACTCTTTTATTGCTTTTTCTTAAACACTTAGCAACATAATAAGCTGTAGATGATGAATCAAGCATTATTGTATCCCCATCTTTTATTTCTTCTTCAACTCTTTCGGCTATATTAACTTTCCCCTCTTTATTTATAACTTCTCTCATATCTAAAGGCATATCAACATTTGTTCCCTCATTAACTATAGCTCCACCATAAGTTCTTTTTAATATTCCTTGGTCTTCTAATTTTTCAAGATCCCTTCTTATAGTTTCTTCTGTTACAGAAAATTTAACAGCTAATTCCTGAACTAAAACTTTTTTTTCTTCCTGAATCTGTATTACAATTTTATGCCTTCTTTCAACTGCCAACAAACTTTACACCTCCATATATTCTTTTTAAACAGAATACATTTCTTCATTAAATGATTTTTCTATAATCTTTCTTCCCTCTTGTACAGATGAAATTTCTCCACAAGCTATACATTGCATTATAATATTACCAATTACAGCTGCTTCAATAGGTCCAGCTATAACTTTTTTTCCAGTTTTTTTAGCTGTAAGCTCACTTAAATACTTATCCTTAATTCCTCCACCCACAATATTAATCCTTTCTATCTTATATCCTAATAAATTCTCTAAATCACATATTGTGTCTTTGTATTCTTTAGTTAAGCCATTATAAACAGCAATAGCTAATTCTCCTAGTTCTTTAGGAGTTCCTTGACCATTTTCCTCACAATATTTTTGTATTGATTTAATCATATTTTTAGTATTCATAAATTCAGTATCATTAGTATTTACTATAAACTTTTTATTTTCATACTTTCTAGCTTCCCTTATTATATCTGGAAAATCTATATCATTATAAAACTCACACCAATTTTTCTTAAGTTGCTGAAGTAGCCATAATCCATTAATATTTTTCAAAACTCTAACATTACCGAGTGCTCCTCCTTCATTAGTAAAATTCCATTTTAAAGCTTCTTTTGTTTTAAATTGAACATTGCTTTCAACCCCTAAAAGTGACCACGTTCCTGAACTTAAATATGCATCTTTTTCATCTTTTAAAGGAGCTCCCATTACTGCAGATGCTGTATCATGTCCACCAACAGCTATAACAGGTATATTGTAAGAAAGCCCTGTCTCATCTAATACTTCTTCTTTTAAATATCCATATATCTCTCCTGGATTTATTATTTCATTAAATATATTCTTTGGAATTTTAACCTTATCTATAAGCTCATAATCCCATTCTTTATTATTAATATCTAGCAATGCTGATGTAGATGCAATTGTAAATTCATTTTTCTTTTCTCCAGTTAAATAATATGCAAATAAATCAGGCATAAATAATAATGAATCACTATTTTCTAGTATTTCTTTTCTATATTTCTTATCAGCAACAAGTTGAAAACAAGTATTAAATACATTATTTGATATACCATTTCTTAAATAAAGTTCACTTAAACTTATATATTTTTCCGTTTCCTTTATTCCATAATAATTTCTTTTATCTCTGTAATGCATAGGCATTCCAATTAAGTTTCCATTTTTATCTATAAGTCCAAAGTCTACTCCCCAAGTATCTATTCCTATTCCATCTATTTTTTTATTCATTGTAGCTACTTTTTTCAAAGCATTTTTTAATTCATTAAAAAGTCTTGGAAAATCCCAAACATATTTATCACCTAAAAAAACTGGATCGTTAGGAAATCTATATATTTCTTCTAAATTTAATGTTCCATTTTTATATTCACAAATTATAGCTCTTCCTGATGATGCCCCAAAATCAAAAGCTAAATAATTACTCAAAATAATTCCCCCTTAAGTTATTTTACATTATTTGGTAATTATATAATACAACATAAATCAAATACAAACAACATCTTTAAAATATTTTTGGAAAACTTTTACACACACTTATTGACTTGTATATTTTTTCATTATAAAATTATATTGTAAAATATTGGTAATATAATATTGGGGGTGCTTTATGTATAAATCAAATAATCAATATCCAAAGATAGGTATAAGACCAACAATTGATGGTAGAAGAAACGGTGTTAGAGAATCTTTAGAAGACCAAACTATGAATATGGCTAATTCCGTAGCTTCACTTTTAAAAGAAAATTTACGTTATCCTAATGGTGAACAAGTTGAATGTGTAATAGCAGATACTACTATTGGTGGCGTTAATGAGGCAAGTAAATGCTATGAAAAATTTAAAAGAGAAGGTGTTGGTTTAACTATAACAGTAACTCCATGTTGGTGCTATGGTACAGAAACAATTGATATGGATCCACATATGCCAAAAGCAATTTGGGGATTTAACGGAACTGAAAGACCAGGCGCTGTTTATTTAGCTGCTGCTCTTGCTGGACATAATCAAGTTGGTCTACCTGCATTTGGTATATACGGAAAGGACGTTCAAGATGCAGATTGTACTGATATACCAAGCGATGTAAAAGAAAAACTTTTAAGATTTGCAAAAGCAGGTTTATCTGTTGCTATGATGAGAGGAAAATCTTATCTTTCAGTAGGTTCTGTGTCAATGGGAATTGCTGGTTCTATGGTTGATCAAAAGTTTTTCCAAAAGTATCTTGGAATGAGAAATGAATATGTAGATATGAGTGAAATCACTAGAAGGATAGATAGAGAAATTTACGATAAAGATGAATTTAATAAGGCTTTACATTGGGTTAAAGAAAATTGTAAAGAAGGATTTGATAAAAATTCAGAAGCTAATCAAAAAACTCGAGAAGAAAAAGATAATATATGGGAAACTGTTGTTAAAATGACTTTAATAGTAAAGGATTTAATGATTGGTAATCCTAAATTAGAATCACTTGGATTTAAAGAAGAATCAGAAGGTCATAATGCAATTGCTGGAGGATTCCAAGGACAACGTCACTGGACAGATCATTCACCAAATGGTGACTTTATGGAAGCTATATTAAATTCTTCATTTGATTGGAATGGATTAAGAGAGGCTTTTGTATTCGCAACAGAAAATGACTCATTAAATGCTGTTCCTATGCTATTTGGACACCTTCTTACTAATACAGCTCAAATATTTGCTGATGTTAGAACATATTGGTCACCAGAAGCAGTTAAAAGAGTTACAGGAAAAGATTTACCTGAAGAAGCTAAGAATGGATTTATTCATTTAATTAATTCAGGTTCTGCTACGTTAGATGCATCAGGTAGACAAACTGATAAAAATGGAAATCCTACAATGAAGCCATTTTGGGAAATTACAGAAAATGAAATTAATGATTGCCTAGCTGCAACAACTTGGCATCCTGCAGTAAATGAATATTTTAGAGGTGGTGGATATTCCTCTAAATTCTTATCAAAAGGAAAAATGCCACTAACAATGTCAAGAGTTTGTCTGGTTGATGGATTAGGTCCTGTTCTTCAAATAGCTGAAGGATACTCTGTTGATTTAGATGAAGAAATAACTAAAACTATTGATAATAGAACTGATAACACTTGGCCTACAACTTGGTTTGTTCCAAATCTTACTGGTGAAGGTGCATTCAAAGATGTATATTCAGTAATGAATAATTGGGGAGCAAATCATGGAGCTATTTCTTATGGACATATAGGAGCTGATTTAATAACATTAGCTTCAATTCTTAGAATTCCAGTTTCTATGCATAATGTTTCAGAAGATAAAATATTTAGACCAAGCGCTTGGGGATTACATGGATTAAAAGATCTTGAAGGTGCTGATTTTAGAGCATGTAAAAACTTTGGCCCTCTATATAAATAGTTATAAATAAATTGATAAAAAGCATAGATACAGATTGTATCAATGCTTTTTATTATTTTTTACAAAACTTTTAGTATAAAAATTTTTCTTTAACTTATTATATAGAATAAACTATTTATAGAAAAAAGAGAGAGATTAAATCTCTCTCTTAAAATATTATTAAAATATAATTACTTATTATTTTTTACCTAATGGATATAATAATTTTTGAATATCATCATTTTCAAAATTATCTAGACTTACATAAGTAGCTCCAGTATCTATTCTTTTTTCAACATTTTTACCTTCTAATACATCATTAGCAGCTTTAACTCCTAAATATCCCATATTATATGGATTTTGAACAACGAAACCATCAATTACTTTTTCTTTTAAGAAAGCAATTTCTTGATCTGATGAATCAAATCCTATTAATGTTATATCGTCTAATTTTCCTTTTTCCTTAACAGCTGTAGCAACACCTACAACAGCCCCTTCATTTGTTGCATATAATCCTTTTAAGTCTGGATTAGCTGTCATTATATCTGTAGCTTTAGCAAGTGCTAATGCATGGTCTCCATCTGAATATTGTATTGAAACTATTTCTATATCTTTATGATTTTTTTCTATCTCTTCTTTAAATCCATCTCTTCTTTCTTGAGCAGTTGATGTTCCTTCATTATGAGCAACTATTGCAACCTTTCCTTTGCCACCGATTCGTTTAGACATTTCTTTTGCTGCAATTGCTCCTGCTGCTTTGTTATCAGTAGCAACAAAACTCTTTTGAATATCTGAATCTAAATCTGAGTCAAAAGTTATTACTGGAATACCTTTTTCTTCTGCCTTTTGAACTACTGGTAATAAAGCCTTATTATCAAGAGGAGCAAGCATTATAGCTTTAGCTTGTTTTGTTATTGCATTTTCAACCATCTCTATTTGTCTGTCAACTTCTGTTTCACTATCTGGACCTTCAAAAGTTACTTTTATCCCAAGTTCTTCAGCTGCTTTTTGTGTTCCCTGTTCTACAGTCTTCCAAAATTCATGTTGATATCCTTTTGATATAACTGCAATATAAGTGTCATCCTTTTTTCCTTCTGTTCCACCTGATGAATCTCCTGTTCCTTGACCTCCTGAACTACATCCAACAACTCCAACTGCAAGCACTGCTGCTGTAGCAACCATAGCCACAAGTTTTTTTAATTTCATAAATCATACCCTCCCACAAACTTTATGTTTTAATTTAATTAATTATTTATTTTAATAACTAACTAACAATTAATAACTATCTCTTTTTCTTTCTAAGCATATCTACATATACAGCACCTATAACAACTGCTCCCATAGCAAGCATTTGCCAGTTTTGTGATACATTCATTAGATTAAGACCATTTTTTAATACACCCATTATAAAAGCACCAAGAATAGTTCCTGTTATTGAACCTTCTCCTCCACTTAAAGATGTTCCTCCAATAACAACAGCTGCTATTGCATCTAATTCATATCCTTCTCCAGCAGTTGGCTGACCTGAATTTATTCTTGCAGCCATTACAATACCCGCAATAGCACACATAAGTCCACAATACATATATACAAATAATTTAGTTTTTAATACATTTATACCAGATAATCTTGCTGCTTCCTCATTACTTCCTATTGCATAAGTATATCTTCCAATTAAAGTTTTCTTTAATATAAATCCTGATATAATAGCTAATACAATTAAATATATTACAGGATAAGGAATAATTCCAAATAACTTTCCTTGAGATATAGTTGAAAAAGTTGGCGCTGAATCAAAATATACTGGTTTTGCATTAGTAAGTACTAAAGTTAGTCCTCTAGCCATCATCATTGAACCAAGAGTTGCTATAAAAGGTGGTAAATTAAACTTCCCAATAAGCAAACCGTTTACAGTACCAAATAGCATACCAACTAATATAGCAAGTATTACAGCAACTGTAATGCTCATTCCTTTACTTATAAAAAGTCCTGCGGAAACACCACTTAATGCAATTATTGCACCTAATGATAAATCTATACCTGAAGTTATAATAACAAAAGTAACCCCTATAGCCATTATTCCTATTACAGCAGTTTGTAATGCTATTGTTATTATATTATCTACATTTAAAAAATGCGGTGTTGCAACTGAGAAAAATAAACACATTAAAAGCAAACTTATACCTGCTGCCATTTTCTGTAATAGTGCTTTATTATCTTTTTTATCACTATTTAATACTTTCTTATTTTTAATAGCTTCCATACCAAAAATCTCCCCCTAAAATTATTAACTATTAGATGCTAAGCTCATTATTTTTTCTTGTGTAGCATCTTTTATATCAAGTTCTCCTGTTTTCTTACCTTCATGCATTACAATAATTCTATCACTCATCCCTAAAATTTCAGGTAATTCAGAAGAAATCATAATAATAGCAACCCCTTTTTCAGCTAATTCTTTCATTAAAGTATATACTTCATATTTAGCACCAACATCTATTCCTCTTGTTGGCTCATCGAATATAAGAACTTTAGTATCTCTGCAAAGCCATCTTCCTATTAATACTTTCTGCTGATTTCCACCACTTAAAAACTTAGTTTTTTGACTTAAAGATGGTGTTTTAGTTTTTAAATCATTAATTTTTTCATTTGATATCTTTTTGCACAGTTTATCGTTTACAACAGATAATTTACTGTATTCTTTTATATTTGCAATAACAGTATTAAACTCTACATCTAAATCTAATAAAAGTCCATCTCTCTTTCTATCTTCTGATAAATATGCTATTTGATTTTTTATTGCATCTACTGGTGATTTTATTTTTATTTTATTTCCTTCTAAATAGAATTCTCCTGAATCAATAGGATCAGCTCCAAAGATTGCTCTTGCAACTTCAGTTCTTCCAGCTCCCATAAGCCCTGCAAATCCTAATATTTCTCCTTTTTTAACGCTAAAGCTTACATCATGTAACTTACCTTTTCTATTTATATTTTTGGCTTCAAATACTACTTCTCCTATATTGGGCTCTCTTTTTGGATATTGATCTTTTATATCTCTTCCAACCATCATTTTAATAATTTCATTTATATCTACATCTTTCCATATTCTAGTTCCTATATAACTTCCATCTCTAAGTACAGTTATTCTATCTGCAATATGCTTAAACTCCTCCATTCTATGAGAAATATAAACTATTCCAACCCCTTCTTTTTTTAATTTTTTTATTATTTTAAATAAATCTTCAATTTCTGACTCTGTAAGTGCTGATGTTGGTTCATCTAATAATAAAACTTCTGATTTAAATGCTAATGCTTTCGCAATTTCAACCATTTGTTGTTCTGCTACACTTAAATTATCAACTCTCTCATTAGGGTCAATGCTTAAATTCAATGATTTTAATACATTTTCTGTATCTTTAATCATTTTTTTTTCATCAATAATAAATTTATTTTTCTTTGGCTCTCTACCTATATATATATTTTGAGCTACTGTAAGATGAGGTAATAAATTAAATTCTTGATGTATTATAGATACACCACGCTCTGCTGCTTCTTTAGGATTTTTTACATTAAATTCTTTTCCTTTAAATAGTATATTTCCCGAATCCTTTTTATAGACTCCTGTTAGTACTTTCATAAGTGTTGATTTTCCAGCACCATTTTCTCCAATAAGAACATGTACTTCTCCTTTTAAGACTTCAAGCTTTGCATTTTTTAAAGCTTGTACCCCTGGAAAGGCTTTATCTATTCCTTCCATCTTTAGCAATACTTGCTTTGACATTTAATCACTCCCCGCACCCCTTTTTTTGTTTATGTTGTTTTATTTTTATTCAATTTACTTTATATAATTATACCTTTTTTTTCCAATTATCACAACATAAATTTTAATTTATTTGAATTTTTACCATATTTTGTTTATAATGTTTTTGTATTCTTTTATTTTATATTCAAAGGAGAGTGTTTTTATGTTAAAAAAAATTCCTTCAATTATTTCACCTGAACTTATAAAAATACTTATGGAAATGGGACATGGAGATACAATAGTTATTGCAGATGGCAATTTTCCTTCATCTTCTTGCGCAAAAAGGTTAGTTAGATTAGATGGACATAATGTTCCTGAAATTTTAGAAGCCATATTAACTTTATTTCCATTAGATACTTATTCAGAAAAACCAGTAAAACTAATGAATGTACTTCCAGGTGATAATTTCGTTCCTAATATTTGGGATACTTATAAAACTATTATAAAAAAAGAATTTTCACCTTTTGATTCTTTTGGATTTATAGAAAGATTTGATTTTTATGAAGAAGCAAAGAAAGCATACGCTGTTATAGCAACATCAGAAAAAGCTCTTTATGCTAATATAATTTTAACTAAGGGTGTAATTTAGATAAAAAAATTGGCACTTTAATTAAAGTGCCAATTTTTAATATGTTATTTTAAATAATATTCTAATACATTTCTTACTTTAGGAACAACAGCATGAGAACCACCTTTTTCTTTAACATCTTCAAGAATCATAGAAATTGTAATTTTTGATCCTTTAACATCTGTTGCTATAAACCATCCATTTTCTGTTCCCTTTTTATCATTTTGACTCTTTTTAATTTCTGCTGTTCCTGTTTTTCCTGCTAATTCTTGACCTGGTATTTTAGCATCTGTGGCAGTACCACCTTCACTATTTATAGGTTCTTTAAATGCATTTATTAAATCATTTAAATATTTTTTCTCTATTGTTTGTTTTTTAAATATTTCTTCTTTATTATTTATACTTGTAACCAATCTTGGTTTCATTATATTCCCTTCATTTGATAAAGCACTATAAGCAAGTGTCATATTTAAAGGGGTAACCAAAACTTGACCTTGACCATATCCACTATCTGCTAATGCTATTTCACTCTCTATTTTCCCGTTATTTGAAATTTGTGAAGTTTCCATTAGATATCCAAAATCTATTTTTTCTCCTATTCCAAATTTTTTAGCTCCTTCAATAAACTTATCACTTCCAAGGTCTACTGCAACTTGAGCAAAATATATATTATCAGAATACTTAACAGCATCATTTAAATTTACTGATTTACCTGGATCTTCAACTCTTGTAACCTTATAATCACCCCATGAACTATCTTTTTGCCAACTTAATCCCTTTATATCTTTTTTATCATTTGCTTTTATAACTCCATCTTGGATTCCTGTAGTTGCAGTTATAAGCTTAAATGTAGAGCCTGGTGAATAAAGTTTTGTAAATCTATTTTCATAAGCCGCATTTTTTGTATCCTCTAATTCTTTCTTTTGAGTTTTTGTCATATAAGTTGTAAACATATTTGAATCATAAGAAGGTGAACTTACCATAGCTAATACTTCGCCTGTTTTAGGATTTAATGCAGTAGATGCTCCCTTTTCTCCATTTATTTCTCTATATATTTTCTTTTGAAGATTTGAATCTATAGAAATTGTTATATCACTTCCATTCTTAGGATCTTTATTAGCAACTTCTATTTTTTCTTCTCCTCTTTCAATATATATTTTCCCTCCATTTTCACATCTTAACTTATCTTCATAAACTTGTTCTAATCCACTTTTACCAATTAAACTATGTGTATTATACCCTTTGTCTTTATTTTTTTCTAATTCCTCTTTTGTAATAGGTCCTACATATCCTACTAATCTACCAAACGCTTCTCCACCACTATAAACTCTTGATATAGAATTTTGAATTAATATTCCATCCTCATCACGATTTTTTAAACTATTAAGTTTTGAATCATTAGGTAATATTTTAACTATTTCTACAAAATGACTTGGATTGCTATTTGAATCTAATTTTTTAATTATTGTGTCCTCACTTATGTCTAAAGCTCTTGCTATTTCTTTTATTTTTTCATCTTTATTTTTTCTATTAAATATAGCTGGATGTATACCAACAATATTAATTTTTCCATCCTCTGCTAAAGCTTTCCCGTCTTTATCTAATATTTTACCTCTTACTGCATTTACGGTATTAACTTTTATTTTATCTCCCTCTTGCATGTTAGGAAAAATCAAATTATCATTCCACTTTATTTTATAATCTTTATCTTCTTTTACTAAAGTAACTTTAAAATCATCTAATTTTAGATTTCCAGCTACTGTATCCATAGTTAAAGAAAATGGAATAATTACATCATTATTTTCTTTTGTAGCCTCACCTAGTTTAATATTAATATTACTAGCATTCATAGCTCCATATATATTTCCAAGCCTTTGAACAAATGTTGTTTCATCAATAGTACCTTTTGAATCTTTGCTAAGCATATCATACATACCCTTATAATCCAAACTTTGCCACTTGTCTTTATACTGATTAAAAGCATCAATAGCTTTACTTTTACTAGAACATCCCATAAAGGATACCGTTAGTAAAAATGTTATAAAAGCTATAAAATAAATTTTTTTGTTAAATTTCATAATACCCCTCCATCCAATCTAATTATTTTATAATAATTAGATAATATTATTCTTCTCTTTTAACCTTTGAATCTCATAATCCTTTTCCTTAATTAAATTCTTATACATATTTTCTTTTATATTCCATTCATTTTTATTCCACTCTTTACTAAGAGTATTTATAAGAGATGCCATTTCATCAGCACTTCCTACTATTCTATTAAATAATAAAAGATTAGATTTTAATATTTCTGGAATTTCATTATGGGAATATCTAAGTCTATGATCAATTTCACCATATCCTTCTTCAAATATAGTTCTAACCTGTATTTCTGCTATAACTTTTTTATTAGTTGGATAAAACTCAACTAAGTAATGTACTGACCTATATCCTGATTGTCTTGATCTAACTTCTATCCCAAGTTTATTAAATATCTCAGTATTATCTCCTTCTCTAACATTAGCTGTTATTTCTATAACCTTCCATGTATTTATTATAAAATCATGTATTTCTTTCCACTGTTCTTTAAAAATATGTATTACCCTAATTCCAATTAAATCATTTATTTCATCTTTATAGTTATTTACTGTAAATTCAAAATCACCCCCATATTTTTCTTTCCTATCTTTTGTTTTTCTTACAATCTTTTCTATAAGCCTATCACTTGCTTTTATTCTAGACTTTACAGAATGAATACATTCGTTTGCCCTTAATATGTTTGCTATAAAATTAGCTTGATTTTCATAAGACTCTAAATATTCTATGTAGTCTTTATATATTTCTTCTAAGTTTTTAATATTTATATTGTTTTCTTCTATAATTGTTTCACAATGACTGTATTTTTTTAAAAATTCTTGTATTTCAAATTTATTTTTCATAAATATTTCTCCTAAATTTAAACATTACATTTATATTATATCACTAAATTTTATTAATAACTTATAACATAACTTATACTAAGTAACTTTTTAAAAATTAAAATTTCATATTTATAAATTACTAAAAAAATAAAAAAGGTTAGGAATTAATCCTAACCTTTTAAACTCATTTTATTTTTCACCATAAAGTTTAATTATGTTTACAATAGTTTCTACTGCTTTTTCCATAGATTCTACTGCTATATATTCATATCTTCCATGGAAATTTTCTCCACCAGTAAACATATTTGGAGTTGGAAGTCCCATAAATGATAATCTAGCTCCATCTGTACCTCCTCTTATTGGTACAACATCTGGAGTTATATTTGCCATTTCCATTGCCTTTTTAGCAGTTTCAACTATATGCATTACAGGTTCTATTTTTTCTTTCATATTTCTATATTGCTCTTTTATTTCAACTTTAACTGTTCCTTCACCATAAACTTCATTTAATTTCTTTTCAGCATTTTTAAATTCCTCTATTCTTCTATTAAAAGTATCTTCAAAGAAATCTCTTATTATAAATGACATTTCAGTATTTTCTACTGTTCCATTTATACTTATAAGGAATGAAAATCCTTCATATCCTTCTGTTTTTTCTGGAACTTCATAAAGAGGTAACATGCTTAAAAATTCATATGCCACTAGTGATGAATTAATCATTTTATTTTTAGCACTTCCTGGATGTACATTTTTCCCCTTAATAACAACCTTTGCACCTGCTGCATTGAAGTTTTCATATTCTAATTCTCCAAGCGCTCCTCCATCTACAGTATATGCAAAATCTGCTCCAAAGCCTTCTACATCAAATTTATCAGCACCTCTACCAACTTCTTCATCTGGAGTAAATCCAATCTTAATATCTCCATGCTTAATTTCTGGATGATTTATTAAATACTCTACAGCTGTTATTATTTCTGATATTCCAGCCTTATCATCTGCTCCTAAAAGAGTTGTACCATCTGTTGTTATTAAAGTTTTTCCAACATAATTTTTAAGCTCTGGAAATTCTTTCGGATCTAGATTTATATTTAACTTTTCATTTAAAACTATAACATCTCCATTATAATCTTTAACAAATTGAGGTTTTACATTTTCTCCACTCATATCAGGAGCTGTATCCATATGTGATATAAAACCTATAGTAGGAATTTTTTTATCAGTGTTAGCCTTAAGTGTTGCATAAACATATCCAAACTCATCAAGTTTAACATCAGATAATCCTATCTCTTTTAACTCCTTTTCCAAAACTTTAGCTAAATCTAATTGACATTTTGTACTTGGAATTGACTCAGATTCTTCATCTGACTTAGTGTTTATTTTTACATATTCTAAAAATCTTTCTTGAACTTTTTTCATATTATAATCTCCCCTCATATAATACTTTAATATAATTATACATTAAAAATAGTTTAAGTTTTTGTTTTTGCTTTATTTTTAATATTATTTTAAACAATGCATATATTTTGTTACATCTTTTCCATCAACTACATAAGCTTGACCCTTTGAACAGAATATTGATGAACTAGTATATTCTATATCACTATTTTTATCATACCCTTTACTTTTTATTACCTCATCTTCATTATGACAATAATCATACCCATCAAAAACTAAACTTAAAAATCCATTTCCTTTTGTAAAACTTATAAACTCCAAACTATAATCAATAAAAGTTTTTACTGGTCCTCTACCAGTTATTATTACTCTATCCCCACTATTTATAGGCTCATCAAATTCACCTTTTCTCTTTTGAATATCTGATAATACTCTTCCTATTAACTCTATATTCACATCAATCTTGAACTTATAATATGGTTCTAAAAGTTTATTATTTGCTTCATCAAGCCCTTGCCTTAAAGCTCTTTTTGTAGCTTCTCTAAAATCTCCTCCAGTAGTATGCTTATTATGCGCCCTACCAGTTAATAAAGTTATTTTCAAATCAGTAATTGGACTTCCTGTTAATATTCCTTTATGTTCTTTTTCAAATATATGTGTTTTTATTAAATTTTGATTTCCAATAGTTAAATCATCAGTATGACATTTATTTATAAATGTTATACCACTACCTCTTTCACCTTCTTCTATTTTTAAATTAACTTCACTATAATGTCCTAGTGGTTCAAAATGACCATACCCTAACGTTTCTCCAATTATTGTTTCTTTATAAAGTATTTCTGGTTTATCAAAATCTACATTAAGATTAAACCTATTTTTTAAAATATCTTTTAAAACTTCAAGTTGAACTGTTCCCATTATATCCAAATGTAACTCTTTAAGACGTTCATCAAAGTTAACATTTAAACTATTATCTTCACTTTCTAATGTTTTAAATATCTTTAAAACCTCATTACTATTAATTTTTTCATCATATATAACTTTAACTTTTAAAGTAGGAATCATTTCATAATTTATATCATCATTAAATCCTAAAGACATTCCACTTTGTAAATTATTTGCTCCTAAAATACAAGCTACCTCTCCTGCTTTTACTTCATTTATTACTTTAAACTTATTTCCATTATAAAGTCTTATTTCATTTATTTTTTCTTTAAAATTATCTAAAATAATTTTAAAATTTATCTCATCTTTTGCTTTTAATGTACCATTTAGACACTTTATAAATGATAATTTATTGCCTTTTTCATCATGTTTTATTTTAAAAACTCTACCTTTAAACTCTCCAAATTCATTATAAGAAGTATATGTTAAATTATTAAAATCGTCTAAAAACTCTACTATCCCTTTATCTAAAAGTGCAGAACCACTATAACATAAAAATAACTTTCTACTTTTTATAAGCTCTTTTCCCTTATCTATACATAATTCTTTATTTAAATTTTCTTCTAAATACATTTCTAAAAGCCTTTCATCACTTTCAGCTATCTTTTCTATAAAATCTAAATTTAATTCTTTAGATAAAGAATTTTCTATATAAATAACATTTTCATCAAACTTTAATTTTATTTCATCTATTATTTTATTTACATTAGCACCAACTCGATCAACTTTATTTATAAATATAAAGGTTGGAATATTATTATGTTTTAATAAATTCCATATTGTATCCGTATGGCCTTGTATTCCCTCAACTGCACTTATTATTAAAATTGCATAGTCTAATATACATATAGTTCTTTCCATCTCTTGAGAAAAATCAATATGACCTGGTGTATCTATTAAATAATATTCTGAATCTTTATAATTAAAAGTTCCTACATCTGAAAATACTGTTATTCCTCTACTCTTTTCAATTTCATGACTATCTAAATAAGAATTTTTATGATCTACTCTTCCTCTATTTCTAATACTATTTGTATGGTATAAAATTTGTTCTGAAAATGTTGTTTTACCACCATCAACATGAGCAAATATTCCTATTGTCTTTCTCATTTTTATTATCTCCTCTTAAAAATTTCTTTAAGTTAAATTATATCAAAATAATATAAATCATTCATATTAATAATAAAAGGTTTATAAGAACATTAAAGTTCTTATAAACCTTTAAAAATTTTATCTTTTTCCTTTATCAAAAGGTTCTCCAACAGCCTTCGGTGCCCTTGAGCTTTTTGAGAAAATAACTAATGCAATTAATGTCATTATATAAGGGAAAGTTTTTAATAAAACAGGTGGTATTGAAGCAAGCTCTGGTATAACTTGTGATACATTAGCAACTGTACTTGCAAAACCAAAGAAAAGTGTTGCTCCTAAAATTCCAAGAGGCTTCCATTGTCCAAATATTAAAGCCGCAAGAGCTAAGAATCCAAGACCTCCAACGTTTCCTGTAAATTCTCCAGCATAAGTAACTATTATTATAGCTCCTCCTAATGCTGAAAATGCTCCTGATATCATAACTCCAATATATCTCATTTTATAAACATTTATTCCTGCAGCATCTGCAGCTTGTGGGTGTTCTCCACATGCTCTAAGCCTCATTCCAAATGGTGTTTTGTATAATATGAAAGTTGCTACTAATAAAATAATTAATACAAGCCATGTTGATGCATAAGTTTTTGTAAAAAACATTCCTATAACTGGTATATCACTTAAAACAGGTATATCATTTGGTATAAATCCTTGTCTTATTCTTATATTTCCACTACCTGTTATATTTCTAGCTAAAAATATTGTAAGTGCTCCTGCAATCATATTTATAGCTGTACCACTTATTATTTGCTCTGCATTTAAATGAATACTTGCAAATGCATGTAGAAGTGAAAATAAAATTCCAGCTATAACAGCAGCTAAAATACCTAACCAAAGCGGTAAATTACCATCTAACTTATCTTGAAGAGTAACTATAGTAAATGCACTAACAAATGCACCCATTATCATAAGTCCATCAAGCCCTATGTTAGTAACTCCACTTCTTTCACTATAAAGAGCTCCAAGTGCTGTTATTAAAAGCGGTATTGTAAATGCAATTGCATAAGGAAATACTTGTCCAAACATTTCTAACATATTATTTCACCTTCCCTTCTTTTGCATTATTCTCTAATTCTTTGTCTCTTCTTTTTATCTTCAATTTATTTATAAATCTTTCTATTACTATACTAGTTGCAGCAAAATATATTATTGTAGCCATTATAGTATCAGCAATTTCTGGTGGAATTTCTGTCATAGCACTCATAAATCCACTACCTGTATATAAAATACCAAAGAATAATGCAGCAAAAAGTACTCCTATTGGTGTATTTGCTCCAAGAAGTGATACAGCAATGCCATCAAAGCCTTGTGTTGGAAGAACACCTACTTGAATAATATTTGAATTTCCTGCATATTCAATAACTCCAGCAAGTCCTGAAAGTCCTCCTGCTATCATCATTGAAAGTATAATATTTTTATTTACTGGTATACCTGCATATTCTGCACCAAATCTATTAAATCCAACAGCTTTAAGTTCATAACCTAATGTTGTTTTATTTAATATAAACCAAATAATTACTATAGCAAAAAGAGCTAAAATTATTCCTAAATTTATATATGACCCATCAAATATATCTGAAAGCCATTTTAATTTAAGAGTTGCTCCTTCTGAAAGTGGTCTTGATTCTGTTTCATATTGTCCCTTCATCATATTTGGTACCATGTAATAAACAAACCAGTATATAGTCCAGTTCATCATTATAGTTGAAACAACTTCATGAACATTAAACTTTGATTTTAATATACCAGGAATTATAGCAGCTGCCATTCCTCCTAATATACCTACTAATATCATTAAAGGTAAAAGTACAATTCTTGGAGCATCTACTGNCCTTCATCATATTTGGTACCATGTAATAAACAAACCAGTATATAGTCCAGTTCATCATTATAGTTGAAACAACTTCATGAACATTAAACTTTGATTTTAATATACCAGGAATTATAGCAGCTGCCATTCCTCCTAATATACCTACTAATATCATTAAAGGTAAAAGTACAATTCTTGGAGCATCTACTGTAAGTCCAATAAAAGTAGCACAAAATCCTCCAAATAGCATTTGTCCAGCCGCACCTATATTAAAAAGACCTGTTCTAAAAGCAAAAGCAACAGATAGTCCTGTAAGTATTAATGGTGTAGCTGTTGCTATAGTATTACCAATTCTTTCTACACTCTTAAGTCCGCCTTGAAAAAGATATGAAAATCCTTCTATTGGATTATGATTAAGAGCTAGCATTAAAAGTGAACCTGTTATAAGTCCTAATATTATAGCTAATATGGATACTATACCTTTATTAGTTTTCATCTTGTGACCCTCCTTTAATTCCAGCCATCATTAATCCAATTTCATTTTCATTAGTTTCATCTGAATTTACAATTCCTATAAGCTCTCCACCATTTATTACTGCAATTCTATCAGAAACATTTAGTACTTCATCAAGTTCTAATGATATAAGAAGTACTGCTTTTCCTTTATCTCTCTGTTCAACTAATCTTTTATGAATATATTCAATTGAACCAACATCAAGTCCTCTAGTTGGTTGCACTGCTATTAAAAGATCTGGGTTCAGTTCAACCTCACGTCCTATAATAGCTTTTTGCTGATTACCACCTGATAATGTTCTAGCCTTTGATATAGGACCTTCACCTGATCTTACATCAAATTCATTAAGTATTTTTTCTGCATATTTTCTAATTGCAGACTTATTAAGTATTCCTCTCTTTGAAAATGGTTCTTTATTATATACTTCAATAATCATATTTTCTTCTAGCGTATAATCAAGTATTAAACCTCTTTTATGTCTATCTTCTGGTATATGTGCTATTCCTTTATCTATTCTCTTTTTTGTTTTCTCATTCGTTATATCTTCATTCTTGTATATAACTTTTCCACTCTCTACTTTTCTAAGACCTGTTATAGCTTCAACTAGCTCATTTTGACCATTTCCTTCAACACCAGCAATGCCAACTATTTCTCCACTTCTAATTGATAACGAAAAGTTTTTAAGTCCAAGAACTTTTTTATTATTTTTTACTGATATATCATCTATTTTTAATACCTCTTCTTTAGGCTCACTTTTTTTCTTATCAACTTTAAAAGAAACCTCTCTACCAACCATCATTTTAGCCATTTCTGCCTCAGATGTTTTTTTAGTATCAACTGTTCCTATATATTTACCCCTTCTTATTACTGTACATTTATCTGATACAGCTTTTATTTCTTTTAATTTATGCGTTATTAATATTATAGATTTTCCTTCTTTTATAAGATTCTTAATTATTTTCATTAAATCTTCTATTTCTTGTGGTGTTAATACAGCTGTTGGCTCATCAAATATTAATATATCTGCATTCTTATAAAGCATCTTTAATATTTCAACTCTTTGTTGCATACCAACAGAAATATCCTCAATTTTTGCATATGGGTCCACATTTAATCCATAGCTTTTTGAAAGTTCTTCTATTTTTTTTGCTGCTTTCTTTATATCTACTACTAATCCTTTTTTAGGCTCACATCCTAGTATTATATTTTCTGTTACCGTAAAATTTTCCACTAATTTAAAGTGTTGATGAACCATTCCTATTCCCAAATCATTTGCTTTATTTGGATTTGTTATTTTTTCTTCTTTTCCATTTATCTTAATAGTTCCTCTATCTGGCTGGTACATTCCAAAAAGCATTCCCATAAGTGTTGATTTACCAGCTCCATTTTCCCCTAATAGAGCATGAACTTCCCCTTTTTTTAACTTTAATGTTACGTTATCATTTGCAACAATACCTGGAAATTCTTTTCGAATATTAAGCATTTCTACTGCATATTCCATTTATATCCTCCCCACAAAATCTATATAGTTTAAAAGGGGCAGTTTTCCGCCCCATTCCTTAACTATAAATAATTATTCTATTAAACTACCTTGTTCTGCTGAAACTTTTATTTCACCAGATTTTATTTTGTCATAAGCTTCTTTATATGCTTTAATAGATTCTTCACTTAAATTTGGATTTTTTTCTGGTAATCCAACACCATCATTTTTAGCATCATAGATTAAAGTTTGTCCACCTGGGAATTTTTCATCTAATTCAGCTTTAATCATATCAAAAGTTGATTTTTTAATATTTTTTGTAGCTGAAGTTAAAATAACTGATTTTTCATTTCCATCTTTATCTTTATATAAACCTTCTGAATATTGGTCAACATCAACACCTATAACCCAAGCTTTTTCTCCCTTTTGAGCTCTAGCTTTAGCTTCTGTTATAGCACCAACACCAGTACCTCCTGCTGCTGTAAATATTACATCAACACCGTTATCATACATTTTTGCTGCAATTTGTTGTCCTGCTGATGAAGTATTGAATGTTCCTTCATATACTACATTACTCTTATCAATTTTTATTTTTGTTCCTAAATTTTCATTAGCGTATTTAACACCTTGTTGGAATCCCCAATTAAATTTTTGAACTGCTGGTATTTTCATTCCACCAATGAATCCAAAATTTGCTTCTTTCATTTGAACTGCTGATGCAACTCCTGCTAAGAAACCTGACTCATGTTCAGCAAAAAAGATTGATACTGTATTTGGTTTAACTACTGGTTTAGCATCCTTTTCACCACTATGTGGATTACCATCTAAAATTACAAACTTAGCATCTTCATATTTATCTTGTGCCTCAAAAATAGCAGTTTCAAACTTAAATCCTGGTGTAACTATAAATTTATTTCCTGCTTCATAATGATTACTTATTTCCTTTAAATAATCAGCTGGCTTTTCACCACCTGGTTGTAAATATTTTTTTGAAACTCCAAGCTCTTCTTCAGCTTGTACTATTCCTTCCCAAGTTCCTTGGTTAAATGATTTGTCATCAATTGTACCTGAATCTGTAACCATACCTACTTTTAAATTTGCTTTTTTATCAGATGCTCCACCTGATTTTTCTGAATCCCCACTGTTTCCACATGCTACTAATCCCGTCGCCATAACTAATGAAAGTGCAAGTGCTAAAAATTTTCTTTTCATTAATTCCCCTCCTAAAAATACGTAAATTTTTTTTGAAATAAATTTTACACCCCAATTATATAATAGTTTGTATGATAATCTCAATATTTTTATGAATATTTGTTTAAAAAAATTTTATATTTTGTTCAAATTTGTATTTTAATGTCGATTCATTAATTTCTTCTTTAAAATTTAATTAATTATATAATAAAAATAAAAGAGACTATTTATTTAGTCCCTTTTTATTCCATTAACTTCTTCTCTTATTAAAGTATAATAAGCTTCTAATGAAGAAATTAATTTATTTAATCTATCAAATTCATATTCTAAATCTTTAATATAATATTTTTCATCTTCTTTTTTACAGTCTTGATTTTCTATTTTTTCTTTTAAATATTTTATTATTATTTCAATTTTACCTAAATTAACTTTAGCTTCTTCTAAATCATTTTCATATTTAATTATAACTTTGTATATCTCCTCTAATTTATAAATAATTTCTTTATATTTATTTCCTGGTATCACTTTATTATTATTATTATTATTATTATTTACTAATGTAATCTCCTTATTACTTTCATTATTAGTAGGCTCTTTATTTTTATCTTTGTTATTTTCTTCATCAAAGATACAATCTAAAACTTTTACTGTACTATCAATTTGTTCTTTTGGGGTTTTCTTATTAAAAATATAAGATATTGCAGATACTATAACTCCTATAAAACAACTAACTATTTGTAAAAAGTTTTTTTGATTTTCACTACTATTTAATATTAAATTATTACTTTCATTTAAAGCTTTATCTACTCCTGAAATTGCAACAGTTAAATTTTTTAATATATTAATTTGAAGATCATTAAGTTCTAAAATAGCTTTTTCTTGCTCTTTCGTTATAACTCCATTACTTTCCTTAAGACTTAATTCATAAGATAAATTTTTATATTTTTCAACAGATTTCTTTAACTCAATCTTTGAATTAATATCTATCTTACCATTGTTATATAAATTATCTAGCTTTGTATTAACTGTTATTATTTCATCCTCAAATTTATATTTATATTCATCTTTACCAGTAGCAATCCAAAGTTTTTCTGAATGCGCCATTTTAATAACTTCATCTTTTAAATCATTTAATATTTTTATGTCATTTTTCATTTCATTATTTTCATTTATTTTATTATTTAAGGAATCATAAAAAAAGTAAATTAAACTATTAAATATTAGAACTAGGATAACTGTTATAATTACTACTAATTTTCTTTTTTTATTAATCATATTAACCTTCCCCCATTAAATTTATATTATTATATGAGTTTCATTTAACTTATGTTGATAAACTTTTATAATATAAATTTTTCTCTTGTATATACTATTTTTATATTAAACTGGAGGTTTTGTTTATGTTTAAGTCATTATTTGCAAAATTAAATTTAAATACAAAATCAATGATTAAATATGGGTCTATTGCTAATTTAACATTATTTTCTATTGCAATTCTTTTTGGTGTAGAAAATATTATGTTAATATTCCCAATAACATTAATATCAATAGCCTTATCTTTTGAAAACTTAACTGTAAAACCTTTAACTAAAATTATTAGATTATTGTTTTCTATTACAATAATAGTAACTATATCAACTATAGCTTCTATTTTTTCTCACATTGGAATTATAATAAATTTCATTGCAATATTTTCTATTGCATATTTTTTAACAGTGCGATATAACCCCAAAATATATAAACCTTTTATGATGATATATATTTTTGCTCAAGCATCATCAATTCACTCATTTAATGAGTATTTTATAAAAATATTAACTATATTTTTAGGAGTTTTTATAGCAATTTCTTTCTCACTAATTACTTCTTTATTATTTAAGAAAAATATTTTAAAGGATATTATTTATCATCCTTTTATGCTTTTAAGTGAACAATTAAATAATTTAAGTAAAAATAAATTTGATAATACTATTTATTTAAACTTTTCTAAAGAAATGAGAAGTTTAAGTTATACTATTTATAAAACAAGATACAAAAAATTTTTAACTACTAATATTGGAAAACTTTATTTTGATATGTATTTAATACTTGGAAAACTTAATATACTTTTGAAAGATTATTATAAAAATTCTAATAATGTTACTTTAGAAGATAGATTATTTTTTAAAGAATTAAAAGTCTTATTAGATTCTTTTTTAAAATCTATAGACAATAAAGATTCATTTTATTTGTGCATACAAACATTAAATAAGTTTATAGTAAAATATGAATACAAAAACATTTATAATAACATACTATCTACACTAAAAACATTAAATTTAACTTTAATTAAACTCTTTAACGTAAACTTTAAAGAAAGAAATAATATATATAAAGAATGGGAAAGATCTGATTTAGATAAATTTAAAACATATCTTAAATCTAATTTTAAATTTGGCTCAATAAGATTTAATTTTGCCCTTAGAATATCAATTTGTTTAACTCTTACTTTATATATAGGCAATATGTATTCAATTTATAAATTTATTTGGGTATCAATTACTATAATGTCAGTTATGCAACCATATTATGAAGAAACAATATCAAAAGGTAAAGAAAGGCTTATAGGAAACTTTTTTGGAATATCAATTATAATAATACTTTTAACTATTTTTAATAACAATATTATTACAATAATAACTTTAATCGTATGTCTATACTTAACATACGGATTTAAAGAATATTATAAATTATCAACATTTACTGCTATTTGTTCAATATGTGTTTCATCATTAAATACAAATCTTAATGTTATAACAATAAACAGAATTATATTTATATTGTTTGGAATATTAATAGTTCTTATTGCTAATAAATTTTTATTTCCTTACAAGCTTGAAGATGGAATAAAACAATTATTAACTAAACTACTAAATTATCACTATATATTATCAAAATCTTATATGGATAAAAATTTAAATATAACTGTTGATATAATATTACTTTCTTCATTAACATTAAACAAGTTATTTATTAGAAATATTGAGTTTAAAAATGAAGAAATAACTAGATTAATAGAATATACAAATAAAAGCATAATTTTAAATGGTTATGACTTTTTGTTTTTAAAATAACTTATATATATTATTAAAACTTTTGCCTTAATTAAATAAATACTTTTAATATAAAAAACGGAGCATAAAACGCTCCGTTAAAACTTACTCTTCTATTTTATTACCTTTTTTATTTAAATTTCTAATCCACTTTTCAGCAATTTTTTCTTCATGTTTTTTAAAATGCTCATATTTTTTAACTTCTTTTAATGCATGTTTTAATTTTTTATCTAATTCTTTTTCGTTTAAATCATAATCTCTGTAAGCTGAATAAATCTCCCTTAAAGCTTTCATTGCAGCTTTTTTATCTTTTTCTCCCTTTAAATTATCTAAAAGTTTCTTTAACTCTTTCTTTTTACTTGATAATTCTAAATTTTTCCCTTCTTCTGCAATAGCTAATAACATTTCTAACTTTTCCTTAGTATGCTTAATAGTTACATCTTCAAATGTATCTTCTATACCAAATTCTTTTAAGAACTTTTCAAAATCTTTTAAATTATCTTCTCCTGATAATATTTCTTCAATTTCTATATCTGTAATTTCTATCATGATATAGCCTCCCTTATCTATACTAAGATAAATACTAAAGATTTAATTAACAAAATATCCTTTTAAATACTTAGTAATTATCTCAATTTACTATATATTTTACTCTTATTAAAATATATAAATGTGATTTGAATCACATTTTTCTTTAATGTTAATTAAATTATGTAACATTAAATATTAAATTTTTAAACAAATATCTACTTCTTTAAATCTCTATGTATTTTTAAAATAAATATCTATAAATATTAAAATTAGCCCTCATTACTTTTAAAGATAAAAGAGCTAATTTTATATGAACTATCTTCTATTTCTTCTATTAGAATTTTTATTATTCATATTATAATTATTTGAAGAATTATTCATGTTATTCATAAACATTTCCATCATATTTCTAATTTGTTCTTCATTTATATTATTAAAATTTCCCATACCATTCATATTAGGCATGTTATTTCTACCTAAATTTCCTCTATTATTTCTGTTATTTTGATTTCTCATATTACCCATATTGTTCATATTAGGCATACCATTCATATTTCCCATTCCATTCATTAACATACTCATTAATGGATTTTGACCTTGCATATTCATTCCATTTCCCATTTGTTGCATTCCATTAATTAATTGATTCATCATAGGATTCATTCCCATAGGTCCACCCATTTGTCTACCCATTGGATTTCCACCCATTCCTCCAAATAACATATTTAATAATGGATTTCCTCCAAAGCCTCCCATCTGATTACCCATTCCAAATAACATATTTAACAATGGATTCATATAAAATTCACCTTTCTAATATTACTTCTCATTACATTATATTTTATATATATAAAAGTGACACAAAAAAGCTTATACCATATTGGTATAAGCTTTTTAATAAACAAATTATAATTATGCTAATTCTAATGCTATTTTCATCATTTCTGTAAATGAAGTTTGTCTTTCTTCTGCTGTTGTTACTTCACCAGTGAAAGGACAATCTGAAATAGTTAATATACATAAAGCATTAACTCCAGCTCTTGCTGCATTCATATAAAGACCAGCTGATTCCATCTCTACTGCTAGAACGCCCATCTTTTGCCACTTTCTTAATCCTTCTAATCCTTCATCACCATAGAAAACATCACTTGATAATATATTTCCTACTTTAACATCAATATTTAAATTTCTTGCAGTATTAACTGCTTTTTCAACTAATTCATAACTTGCAGTTGGTGCAAATGTTCCTGGTAAGTTGTATTGACTTGCATAATTTGAATCAGTACATGATCCTATTCCAACTACTATATCACGAGTTTTTAAATCTTCATTTATAGCTCCTGCTGAACCTATTCTTATAAGATTTTTAACTCCATAGAAATGTATTAATTCATAACTATAAATTCCTATTGAAGGAATTCCCATTCCAGTTCCTTGAACTGAAATTCTTTTTCCTTTATATGTTCCAGTATATCCAAGCATTCCTCTTACTGTATTATATTGAACAGGGTTTTCTAAGAAAGTTTCTGCTATATATTTAGCTCTTAGTGGATCCCCTGGTAAAAGCACTGTTTCTGCTATATCTCCTAATTTTGCTCCATTATGTGGTGTTGGTACATTTTGTGTCATAAACCATTCCTCCTTTTGCTTTTAAAAATATTATATCATATAATAGCATTTTTGAAAACCTTTTCCTTATTTTTTTCTTAAAATTTTATTTAATATAAAATATTTCTATAAATTTTAACTTTCTTCAAGAACTAAATCAATGCTATTTTCAGTTACTTCTTTATTATTTATAATATTTCTTTCTAAATCCACATCTTCTAATTTAACTAATTTTGTTTTATATTTAATTTTATATGAAATCCATAAAATTAAAAATAATGGTATTCCTATATAAGATGATATTAACCCCATCCATTCTATTCCTTCTGGTTTAATGTATACAAAACCTTGTCCAATAACAACTACTGCACAAAGTACTAATGCTATTATCGGTCCAATTGGAAATATACTTGCTTTATAAGGTAACTTATTTATATTTTTTCCTTGTTTTACATATGCTTTTCTAAATCTATAATGACATAATGCTATACCAAGCCAAGCTATAAAGCCTGCAAGTCCTGATGCAGCAACAAGCCAAACATAAACTGTACTTTCTGCATAAAATCCTGTTAAAAAACATGCTGATGCTATTATTGTAGTTAAAATAACAGAGTTAACAGGAACCCCTTTTTTATTAACTTTTGAAAAAACCTTTGGTGCCATATTTTCTTTAGCCATTGAATAAAGCATTCTACTTGATGCATACATTCCTGAATTACCAGCTGACAAAACAGAAGTTAATATTACTGCATTCATTAAAGATGCCGCACCTGCTATTCCAACCTTTTCAAAAACCATAGTAAAAGGACTTGTATTTACTCCAGCTTGTACTGATGGAATTATTAACCCTATAACAATTATAGTTCCTATATAAAATATTAAAATTCTCCAAAATATTGTATGTACTGCTTTCGGTATTGTTTTTTCAGGATTTTCTGATTCTCCCGCAGCAATACCTATAAGTTCAGTTCCTTGAAATGAAAATCCAGCTATTAAAAATATTGAAAATATTGATTTAAATCCTCCAACAAAAGGTCCTCCATTTGAAAATATATTTTTAAAACCTAAACTATCACCCTTCATTATTCCAAATATCATAAGTGTACCAATTACTATAAATACAATTACTGTAATAACCTTTATACTTGCAAACCAAAACTCTGATTCACCATAAGCTTTAGATGATAATAAATTTAATCCTACTATTAAAACTAAAAAAATAATACTCCAAACTATTGCTGGAACATTTGGAAACCAATATTTCATTACAAGTGAACCTGCAACCATTTCTGTCGCTATAGTTATAGCCCAATTGTACCAATAATTCCATCCTAATGCAAAGCCTAATGCAGGATCTATAAATTTTGTAGCATACACTCCAAAAGATCCTGAAACAGGCATATAAGTAGCCATTTCCCCTAAACTTGTTATTAAAAAATATACCATTATCCCTATTAGACCATAAGCTACTATAGAACCTCCAATTCCTGCAACATGTATACTATCTCCCATTGCAAGAAATATTCCAGTTCCTATAGAACCACCTAATGCAATCATGTTTAAATGCCTTGCCTTTAACCCTCTCTTTAGCTCATTACTTTCTGTCTCATTCATGTCTATTTCCTCCTTAGCTTAGTATAAAAGTAAAACCCTGAGGAAAAACTTCACTCAGGGTAAATAAGTTCATTTCAATATAATATAATATACTAAACTAATTATGCCTTTGAATGATAGCCCTCCACAAAATAAATTTGTGACAGTCTTATACATATTCTGCACAAAACCAGCATATAATCTTAAAGCATCAATTATACACTTCGGCAAATTTTCCTTTCATATTAAATCATAGTGCTTACCTCATTAATATTACTATTAAAATTTGCGCCTCTACCTCAAAATTTAAATTTATACATCTTTCATTAGTTATTATGCACCTTATTTTTTATAATTTCAACAAAGCACATTACTTATTATTACTTTATTTACAATTATTATTATTTATTAATATTTTTAATTTCTTACAGCTATTAAAAATTTTGTTTTTATTCCTTCTTTTGTAAACATTTCTTCATGTTCTGTTACTACGTTTCCTTCGAAACCACTATTATGTAAATCATAAGTTATATATTTTATATCAAATCCACTTTCTTTAAAGTATTCTAAAGATTCTTCAAATAATTCATCATCATCTGTCTTAAACCAAATTTCTCCATCTCTTGAAAGAAATTTTTTGTAACTCTCTAATTGTCTAGTGTGAGTAAGTCTTCTTTTCTTATGTCTTTCTTTAGGCCAAGGGTTGCAAAAATTAATGTATATTCTATTAATTTCATCATCTTCTCCAAGCATATCATTTATTAATGCTATTTCTTGTGCCATAAGCTTAACATTATTTATTTGCATACCTTTTTCTTTAAACGCTTCTTCTATATTTCTTTTTGCAAGCACTAAAACTTCGTCTTTTATATCTATAGCTAAATAATTTATATTAGGATTTTCTGATGCATGAACAGCCATAAATGTTCCTTTTCCACATCCTAATTCTAAATATAAAGGTTGTTCTTCTTTAAATGATTTATTCCATTTTCCTTTAAGTTCTTTTGTATCTACTATAAAAAAGTCACATGCTTCAAGCTCAGGTCTAGCCCAAGGTTTTCTTCTCATTCTCATTATATGTTCACTCCATCTTTATAAAGTTTCATTCCTATTATACATAGTTTAAATACTATTAACAACAAAAATTAGGATAGAACTTTTTGTTCCATCCTAATTAAATTTCACAAAATTTATTTTTTAATAAGATTTTTAATATTATTTAATGCCTTATAATCATATAAATGCTTACTGTTTGGGAATGCATTTAATAATCTTCTATTAATTTTAGCTTCTCTTTTAAGTTCTTTTATTCTATTACTTAAATCTAATAATTTATCATATTCCTTATTAGTTCTTCTATTTTGAATTTCAATTTTTAATTTATTTATTTCACTCTCACTAAACTTTTCAAATTGAATACCTAATTTATTTAATTCAACTTTAATATCTTTAACCTTTACTAAATGTTCCTTTAAGTGTAATAAGTGTGTAACTGTAAAAATTAAATCAATAATAAATATTATAGATATAATACCTGATAACGAATAAACAATACTTGAAGAAAGTGATGTAAGAATATCTTTTATAGATGGCTGTAATACTTCTATAATAAATACTGAAAGAAGTCCAAAGAACGTGGAATTTAAAAGACATACTCTTCCATTTATATTAAACTTGTGTTTTGAATAATCCCACCATTTCATATTAAATAATTTTTCTAATATATATGAAGTTATATATTCTAATATAGATGCTAATATCATACCACCAAAAAATACAAATAAAACATTATCCTTTAATCCATCAAGTACTGATAAAACTATAATTGCTCCAAATCCATATATAGGACATACTGGTCCATAAAGAAATCCTCTATAAGTAAATTTTTTATCAATTATAAAACAGTATATAGTCTCACTTAGCCACCCTAAAAAACTATATATTGTAAAATAAAGAATTAATTCTCTCAAAAAAAGCCACCTCCAATTATATATTATTATATACCTTTAGAGATGACTTTGATTTAATAAATTGTTAAATTTAATCTTTATTCCAATAATCTATAATACTATCTTTTAACTTTTTAAATTGCTCTCCATAACGTTTTGATTTCATATTAGGAAAAGCTTTTATTAATCTATTTTGAGTACTTGACCTTAATTGCATCTTTTTAAAATAATTATATGTATCTTCAAATTTACTTTTAATTCCCTTTATATCACTAGTCTTTTTAAGTAAATTTACAATTTTATCAAATTCTAAATCATTTAACTTATCCATTGAAATTCCAAGTCCCTTAAGCTCAATATTAATTTGAGTTATTTTTTTAAGCATTTCATTCATATCAACTAATGACGTTACTGTTGCTATTATATCAATTATAAATATTATAATAATTACGATTGCTGAAATTAATGCATATTTTGTAGGAATTAAACTTATTTTTGATATTATAAAAGGATGTAATACCTTTACTAAAAATACTGATAATACACCAAATAAAAGTGAATTCAAGACGCATATACGTCCTTTATAATTAAATTTATAATTTGAGTAATCCCACCATTTTAAATCAAATGCATTTTCTAAAATAACAGCTGTTATATATTCTATCGCTGTAGTTATTATAACTGCCATTATAAATAACAATAATATATTGTAACTAAATCTATCTAATAATCCAATAACTAATAATGATCCAAAACCATATACAGGACAGACAGGTCCATTTAGAAAGCCCCTATTTACCCAAACCCTGTCTATAGCTGCACAATATACACATTCACATATCCAACCTAGTATACTATAAACAGTAAAATATAAAATTAAATGTACCATAACCTTTAGTCAATCTCCTCCTATATTATATATTTCAAATAATTGTGTTAAATTTGTATAAATAATCTATTATAAATATACACTTTTTATTATTATAATTCAAACTAATTAATTCTATTTAAATTAATTATTAAAAATATCATAATAAATATAAATAAATTTTTATTTTGTATAATTAAATACATAAAAAAAAGGGGGAAATATTCCCCCTTAAATTATTCTTCTAATATAGCTACTCCTAAAGCTCCTGGTCCTGTATGTATTCCCATAGCAGCACCTATTTCTTCTAGTGATATATTTGTTATGTTTTTGTGTCCTTTTATATCATCAAAAAATTTTTTTGCATCTTCATCAGCATCAGCTGATAGTACCCATATTTTGCATTTTCCTTTATCTAAATAGCTATTTACAATATCTTTCATTTTTGATAAAGCTTTTTTTCTACCTCTTGCTTTTGCGTAATTATATAATTCGCCTTCATCATTTGATGATACAATAGGTTTTAAATGAAGCATTTCACCTATAGTTCCTGCAACTTTTCCAATTCTTCCACCTTTAGTTAAAAACTCTAATGTTTGAAATGTTATGAAACCATGTGTTCTTTTTCTTATATCTTCAAGTGAATTTAATATTTCTTCAAGAGGCTTGTCTTCTTTTATCATTTTAGAAATTTCTAAAGCTATAACACCTTGAGGATATCCTAAAGTTCTTGTATCAAAAAAGTGAAAGTTTATATCATCATATTCTTCAGTAACTAATCTTATACCGTTGTATGTTCCTGATAATTTACTAGAAACAGTTACCACAATTATATCTGTAACACCTGATCCTTTTAACTCATCTATAACTTCTTCTATATTCTTTAAATCAGGAAGAGATGTTGTTGGTATTTCATCATTTTCTTTTAACCTTTTATAAAGTTCTTTTGAAGTTAATGTAATTTTATCTAAGTATTCTTTTTCTTTATATATTATTCTTAATGGTACCATTTTTATATTATTTTCTTCTAAAGTCCTTAAACTTAAATCTGAACTACTATCTGTTAATAAAGCAATCTTTCTCAATCCCATTCCTCCTCTTTTGTTATTTAAAATTTTATCATATTATTAACACTTTAGCAACATTTTAAATAGGTTTTTGTTATTTTTTGTCTTATTTTTATATAAAAAAATAGGCTGATTAAATAAATTCAGCCTATTTTATTAATTTTTTTAAAACATTTTTAAGATTATTACTTATATCTTTAAAACTTCCTTTTAAATATATATCAGAATCTTCTATGTTTATTCCATTTTTAGATACAATGCTCATATATACATCATCATTCATAAATAAATGATTGTGCGTTCCAATTTTAACTTCATTAAACTCTACTTTTCCACTTGAGTAAATAAATAATTCATCACCTTCTAAACCATAATTACTCTCACCTATATTTTCTATATCTAAATTACCGTTACAAACTAACAAATATGAATCATGCCAATCTGCATTTAAAAAATCTCTATTTAATTTTATTAAAATAGCAGAATAATCTTTAAATTCACTCTTTGCTTCTTCTATAGATTTGAAATATTTTATTTTATATTTCTCATCCTTTTCATAACCTTCATTTATTAATACAACCTTCATTTTTCTTCCGAATATATTATGATTTTCTAATTTGTTTATTAATTCATTTAAATTACTTACACTTATATCTCCTTTTTTAAGAATTAAATTTAAACTCTTTGTTTTTTCATTTTTCTTATTTAGGTTAATTCCGTTTTTTAATAAACTTGGTAATTTAACATTATTGTCAAGTCCATAGAAATTATATGATACATTTTCAATAGAACCACTTAAATCTTCTACTGAAAATTTATGTCCACCTAAAATATTAAACATACCTATTTTTTTATTATCTAAAACATTAAAGAAATCTTTTCCTTTTAATTCCTCATCTTCTATTTTTACAATACTATTTTTGCTGCTCTTTAAATTACCTAAAGTTACTGTTGCATTAATGTTAAACTCATTATTTCCCTCATTATATACTTTCACATAATATTTATAATTATCATTACTTAATCTAACATTTTTATTTACATATGATATATTTTTAAAATTATCATCACTTAATATATCTTTAATATCATTACCAGTAAAATAAGCACCTTGTCCTACCTTTATATTTTTATATTTTTGTTTATTTATTAAATAATATTCACCTATACTAAGTGCAGACATTGTAGCACCTTTTAATGCTTCATTATTATTTTCATCATTATTTAATTTGCTCGTATTAACTATATAAGAATAAGTAGCCAAACCTATTATAACTAATGCTGTTAAGGTAAGCAAAACAACTACCAATGCTGAACCTCGTTTTTTCATTTAATTCACACATCCCTATTAATAACTTATTTAATAGTTTTATTATATTAATTAATATTAACCTCAATTATTCTTTCATTTGATTTATTTACTGAAAAATTATACTCTCTTGATATACCTTTTTTTGTATATTGCAAATAAAAATAATACGTTCCTTTATTCTCATTTACATTAAATTTAGTTACATTATCACATATTTTTCTATAAGATACTATGTTTCCAATAATATTAACTGACCCATTTAAAATATTATCAGGATCTAATTTATATTCTACATCTTTTGAATTTACTTGTATCATATAAAAAGTCCTTACTCCTTCTTTTTCAAAAGAAATTAATATATTATCAATATTACTCTTTTTATTCTTAATAACTAAATATACCTCTTTTAACTCATATCTACTATTTTTAAATTCATTATTGAACTTATTATTTTGTTTATCTAAATCTGATAAAGTCCATCCTCTTGATGTATTATCATCATAAAATAATTTTATATAATCTCTATCTTCTTTTATAGAATTCTTTATAACCTGATAAAAGTTTCTATATTCATTTTCAATATCAGCATTTATTTTTGTAGTTTCAGCTCTCTTTATTCCAGTTATATAAATTCCAAAAATAGCAATTAAAATCACACACATTATAGACATGACTGCTATTAATTCAACTAAAGTAAATCCTTTTTTCTTCATATAGAGAACCTCTTTTCTAAAGTTTATTTTTTAATAACTACTCCTTCATTTATAGGTCTTACTATTAGTTGTTCACTTAAAGATTGTACCCCTTTTGTTTTTAAATTTATTACTTCAGCATTTGGCTTCTTTTCACCACTATCGTAATAATAATATTGATACTTATTAAGTACAATTACTGATATTGTTATAAAGTATAACCCTTTATTTTCTTCTGATGAAGTTGTATCAATATAAACTATATATTTAATAGGATCATCTTCACTATTTATAGAAGTATACGTATTATTAACTGGCTTTATAATTCCATCCTGAATATCACCTGTTAACATACATTGAATAGAGTAAATATCATTTATTTCAAATTTGACCTCTTTATTTAATAAATAATCTTTAAAAAAATTGTTATTTTCATTATATAAAACATCTCTTACACCTTGTATTACAGTTGTTGCTTTTATTGAATTATTAGTTGAATTTTCACTTTTAATTGCACTCATTATAAGTCCACTCACTGCAATAAAAAGAATTATGAATATTGAAAGTGCTGCTACAACTTCAACAAGGCTTATTCCTCTTTTTTTAATTGAAATAATTTTTTTTACCGTATGTTCCTTTATTAAAATCATACTTCTCATTCTCCTTATAATTTAAATTATAATATTCTATTTGAATAGTCCCTTGAAGTATGTTATTTTCTTTTTTATTTGAATCTAACTTGTTAATTTGTAAGCTATCTATATTTATTTTTCTTTTATTTGTTTCAATCTTATTAATAAAACTTATTATATTTTCAAAACTTCCATTTACAGTTAATGTTGCACTATGTACTATTACATCATCTTTATTTAATTTTATTTCATTGTTTGAATTATCATCATTTATTAAATTAAATTCCTTTTCACTATTTGATTTATCATTTGAATTCTCTTTATCATTTAATACTGTATACTTTTTTTCAAAATTTATATTAATAATCTTTATATCTGTTACTCCAGCTATAATTGTTAAATCTTTAAGAATATCTGCTTGTTTCTCTGTTTTAGGAAGTTTTTTTAAAATTTTATTGTAATTATATGTAACATCATTTAACTTAATTCTAAGTTTATCTTGTTTAGTTATTCCATAAAGAGCATCTGATTTTTGATTATTAAGATTTAATATTTCAGCTTCTAAATTTTTATTTTTGTTATCTAAAGGTTTTATTACTAATTCTTCAATTATTAAAAAACTAAATATTAATATGCTTATAAATAAAAGTAACTTTTCTTTTCTACTTAATTCTTTTAAATGTTTTATAAACTTATATTCCCCTTTACTTTTCTTCATATGTTTTTACTCCTTCTGTTGAAATAGTAAATCTAACCTTTTTTATTACCTTTGGTTTCTTATCTTCTTTCTTTTCTACCTTCTTATCTTTATCATTATTTTTATTATTATTTTTATCATTATTAATATTTTCAACTTTATCTTTATCGTTATAATCATTAATTTCTATATCTTCAGTTGATATAAGTCTTGAATCCTTATATAATTTGCTCATTTGAAGATTTGCTAAAAATATAGTTATATCTTCATCACTATTTGCAATTCCTACCATATTTATTCCATCTTCTTTAAAAGTTATACTTTCTAAAGATACATTTTGAGGAAAGTATTTTTTTAGATTATTTAAATATTCCCATGCTGAAACATTTCTATCTATGTTTTTTACTTTGTTTATAAATGCTTCTTTATTTTTTATATCATTGGATATATTGTTATAATTACTACCTTGTTCTTTATAATTTTTAATTTCTGACTTTAAAAGTTCACTATTTCTTTCTAAAGATTTATTATTATAATATATAACTCCTGCATTTATAAATAATAAAATTATAATTATTAAATAAACAGCTATTAGTACTTTTCCTATACATTTTTTCTTATGTTTTTCTATACTTTTTGGATTAAGATTTAATTGTTTTCTCATTTTAATTTCTCCTTAAAAATAATCCATAAAGAGGTAAGTATCTTCCAAACTCTTTATCTGTATTTTTAACTTCAAGACCTAGGTCTTCTGTACTTCTTATTAATTTACTTTTTATTAAAAAGTAATCTTCTATATATTTTATAGCTGTATTATTTAATTCCAAACTAGATAATATAACTATCTCATTAACCTTATTATATCCCTTACCTGAATTATAAAATTTAATTGTTTTATCTACTATAGATAATAAATTATCTACTGAATCCTTTATTTTGGGATATTTATTAAATGTATCTATTAATTCAAATGATTTTATGTCTATTTTTTTTGATTTATTTCTATTTGAATAACTCTTATATGTAACTATATTTTCTAAATCATTATTTCTTCTATATTCTCTTATAATATTTTGGAATCCAAATGGTATATTTCTCTCTAAATTCATAACTCCATCATTTGCTATAGAAACAATACTAAAACTATACCCTAAATAAAATAATGCTACAGTTTTTCCTCTATATTCTAATGTACTGTTTAATAAAACCTTATTTATTGAATTTGTTAATACATCTATTATTTCTAACTTTTTATTTAAAACTTTGCTTAATTCTACATAACTATTAATTTTATCTTTTATACATGCAGCAACTAATATATCTACTTTAGGATTATTTATTCCTTTTTCTTTTCTTATTACTTCATAATCTATATAATAATTTTCGTCATTTTGAACTAATTCCTTAACTTCGTATTCAACTGCTTCCCTTAAATTCTCACTATTCATCTTTGGTAATTGAATATGTCTAGTTACAACATCACTTCCAAATATAACAAAAGATACTTTATCTTCATTTATGTCATTTTCTAAAAAATATTTTAATAATATTTCTGATAACCCAACTACATCTTTTATTGTTCCTTCTATACACATTCCTTCTTCTATTGGTATAGAATCATATAATTTTATTTTCTTTTTATTTCCAATCAAAATATCTATAAACTCATCTTTAATGGTTAAAACAATACTATCTTTGCTTCCTAGTCTAAACATTCTTATCCTCCTATATAAATGTATTTAAATATACATTTAATATATCAATCCCCCATAATACCGAAATAAAAGTACCTAATGCAATAAAAGGTACAAATGGCATCTCCATTTTTCTTTTACCTATTATTAATAAAAATATGGCTAATATTCCACCTAAAATTATAGAAACTATCAATGTTACTCCCATTAATATAGGACTTAAATATAGAGCAACAAAAAGATATACTTCTAAATCCCCTGCACCAAAGCCATCAAATCTTTTTGAAATTAAATATATTATTCCTACTATAATAAGAGGTATAAGTATACTAATTATTCCTTCCTTTAAAGGTTTTCCATTTATTATTTCTATTATTGAAAATGATATACCAAATAAAAATCCAACTAAAGATACACTAAAATAAACTTCTTTTGTTTTTATATCAATAGTTGAAGCTATTATAAGTATTGAAAATAAAACTATGTATTTAAATGTATTTATAGTTAATCCAAAATTTAAATACATTATTAAAAACATAAATGCTGTAATTAATTCAATTAAAGGATATATAATACTTATTTTTTCATTACAGCCTTTACACCTTCCCCTTAAAATAACCCAACTTAGAACTGGTATAAGCTCATATGCCTTAAGTTCTCTGCCACACTTTGCACAATGTGATGGTGGATATGCAATATTTTCTTCTCTTGGTATTCTATAAATACAAACATTAAAGAAACTACCAAATACTAATCCAAATATAAAAAATATTAAACCTATCATTTAAACTCCTTTATATAAATTTTTTATATTTTAATAATTGTCCACTTTTTTAAATTTTAAAACATTAATCTTAAATAATCATCTTATTAAATAATTCCAATAATCCTAAAAATATTTTTCATAATAAAATTTTATGTTAATTGTTTTCTTCTATAGGTATTCCATCACAATTATTTAATCTTCCCTTTTCATCCAATATAATTTTATTAATATCAGCATTAATTACTTCCTTTAAATGCTCTATATTGTAAGCTACATCACTAAGTTTTATTTCTGCTTTTTCTCCTTCTTCTTTGCTTATATAATTTTTTTCTTCAAGTATTGTTACAACTGATTTAGCCCTATTATTGCAATTACTTTGAAATAAATTCATATTATCAAAAATTACATTTTTCTCTCCCTGATTTCCTTCAACACTTCCATCTTCAGGAATGATGATTCCTTCATTATATGCTCTTTCTGCTGCATCATATAAATTTTTTGCTTCTGTTTGTATTGCAACTTTTTTTGATTTATCTACATATTGTATTACCCTTGGAACTGCTATTATCGAAATTACTGCAAGTATAGGAATTACTGCAATAACCTCAATAAGTGTAAATCCTTTTTTCCTCATAAAATCACTCACTTTAAACATAATTCATTAAAAGGCTGTCAGTAAGGCAGCCTTTTAATTTTTTTATAATTAATCTTTAATATATTATTTACCAGATGTATACATTCCTGTACTTTGATCAAATTTACCTGTTAAACTTCCACTTTCATCATAAGTTATATTCTTTACATCTGTATTCATTAAACCTTTTAAATCTTTTAAATTAATAGTACCTATGTTCTTTGTTAATTTACTAGCATCTCCATTACTTAATAAATCTTGTGATTTAAGTGCAGTAACCGCTTGGCTTACAGTAACTTCATCAAAAGACTTAGCACCTGTTCCTCCAACTAATTGATTACCATCTTTATTTTTTAATCTTCCATCATTATATGCAGCTTCTGCAGCATTATATATAGTTGATGCTTCTGTTTGTATTGCAACTTGCTTTGACTTATCTACATATGATATTACTCTTGGAACCGCTATTACTGCAAGTACTGCAAGTATAGCAATTACTGCTATAAGCTCAATAAGTGTAAATCCTTTTTTCTTTTTCTTCATAAGTTTATTCATAACTTATTCCTCCTTAAAATATTGTTTTATTTAAAGCTACTAAAGCTTAATATCTCTTAATACTAACTTATTTGTACTGTGTCATACATTGAGAACATAGGTAATAATAATGATATAACAATAAATCCAACTAATATTGCTAATACTACAATCATTACTGGCTCAACTAAATTTGTTAATTTTTCTAATGCAAAATTTGATTCAGAATCATAAAATTGAGAAGCTTTCTCCAATATTTCTTCAACATTTCCTGATTCTTCACCAACCTTTATAGATTGAATAAGCATCTTAGGAAATGTATTACTAATTTCTAGACTTTCTGCAATACTAGATCCATCATTTATTAAATCTTTACTATCGATTAATTTTTTCTTTAAATACTCATTTCCTATAACATCTGAACATACTTCTATACATCTAACTACACTTATTCCACCACCAAATAATATAGAAAAAGTTCTCGCAAATCTTGCTGTATAAATTTGCATAGTCATATTTTTTATAAATTTAAATTTTACTATAAATCTATCTCTAAACATTTTATACGCTTTATTCTTATTTAAAATATTATTTTTAATTATTAAAAATAACAACACTACCAAAATTATGTAAATCCAATTTCTTTTCATAAAATTACTAATACATACAACTATTTGTGTTGGTATTGGTAAGCTTATATTTGCTGACAACAAGTTTTTCACAAATATAGGAACTACAAAAGTAACAAGTACTAAAACTATAAGTATTGAAAATGTAAATAAAAATTTAGGATATATAAGTGCATTTTTTATTTTCTTTTCTTGTTTATATTGATTATCATAGTAATCCGCAAGACTTCTCATTATTTCATCTATCTTCCCTGTTTCTTCACCAACTTCTATCATATATACAAATAAGTTTGGTAAATCTTTATGCTTTTTAAAAGCTTCAGATAACAGCTTACCCTTGCCCACTTCATCATAAACATTTCTAAGTATACTTTTTAGCTTCTTATTTTCAATTTGATCTTTCACTATTTCTAGACTCTGAATTATTGTTATTCCTGATGATAATGCAAAATACACTTCTCTACAAAATATAGAAATATCTTTCTTAGGTATTTTTTTTAACATATCAAAATCTATGTTTAAAGACTGTCTTCCTGTATCATATTTAGTTAAATAAAATCCTTTTTGCTTTAAAATTTTTCTTAACTCATCAACATTATTTAATTCTATTTTCCCTTTTAATAGCTTACCATTAAGGTCTTTTGCTTCATATTTGTATAAAGGCATAATTATTTTACTCCTTTATTCTTTTATTAAAGTTATTCTCATTAATTCATTCATGCTACTTGTACCATTTTTTACAATATCTACTCCACTTTCAAATAAAGTTTTCATTCCACTTTTTTTAGCTTCGTCTCTAATTTCATAAAAATTTCCCTTATTAGCTATAAGTTCTCTTATATTTTGATTTATTTCCATTATTTCAAATATTCCAATTCGCCCTTTATAACCTGTCCCAGAACATTTTACACATCCAACTGGTTTATAAAGTTTTAAATTCTCATCCTTACTTACACCTAAAAGTTCTTTTTCATAATTATTTGCTATATATTCTTTTTTGCAATTATTACATAATCTTCTCATTAACCTTTGTGCTATTACTCCAGTTAAAGATGCAGCAATTAAATAAGGTGGAACATTCATATCCATAAGCCTTACAATAGCTGCTGGCGCATCATTAGTGTGTAAAGTGCTTAAAACACTATGACCAGTTATTGCAGCTCTTATAGCCATAGTAGCTGTTTCTTCATCTCTTATTTCTCCAACCATTATAACATCAGGGTCTTGTCTAAGAATTGACCTTAATCCTGAATTAAATGTAAGTCCAGCTTTATTATTAACATTAACCTGAACTATCCCGTCCATTGTATATTCAACAGGATCTTCTAAAGTTATAACATTATTTTCTTCTGTTTTTAAATCCTTTAATATTGAATATAATGTTGATGTTTTTCCACATCCGGTAGGCCCAGTAACTAAAAACATTCCATATGGATTTGAAGTAATTTTATTAACTAAATTTATGTCATCTCCAGTTAATCCCAAATTTTCTTTAGTAAATTCAAAAGATCTTTTATCTAATATTCTAATTACTAGATTTTCTCCATTTACTGATGGCAAAATAGATACTCTTAAATCTATATCTCTTTTATCAATATTTATAACTATTTTTCCATCTTGAGGAATTCTTCTTTCAGCAATATCCATTCCACTTAGCAATTTTATTCTAGTAACCATTGAATTTAATGGTTCTTTTGGAGCTTCAAATTGTTTTCTAAGTTTTCCATCTATTCTATATCTTATGATTATTTTATTTTTTTGTGGTTCTATATGTATATCACTTACATCATTTCTAATTGCATTTTCTATTATTCTATCTATAAGTCTAACAGAAGGAGATTTATTATCCTCATCAATTGAAACACTTTCCTTTATTTCTTCAGCTTCTTTTTCGTTTAATTTTGCTTCGGCTTTTGACATGTAATCTTTTGAATAATATTTTGCAATAGCTTCTGATATTTCTTCTTCCATAGCTATTCCAATTTCAATCTTATATCCAGATGATAATTCTACATCTTCTTCAGCAAATATATTAAGTGGATCAGACATTGCAACAACAAGATGATTATCTCTAAATCTTACTGGTATAAGATTATACTTTTTAGCTAAACCTTCTGATATAGTTGATACAGCATTCATATCAATATCTATAAGTTCTAAATTTATTCTAGGTATTCCAAGTTGTAATTCTAATATGTTTAATAAACTTTCTTCTGTTATATATCCAAGTTCTACAAATATACGTCCTAATCTTTTATTAGTTGTCTTTTGAATTTTTATAGCTTCTTGAACTTGATTTTCTGTTATATATCCAAGTTCTACCAAAAGGTCTCCTAATCTCTTTTTCTTATTCATTCAATCACCTTAAATTCTCTATATTACTTGACTATTATACAACATTCAATATATATATCCACTGTTTAAATTTAGAAATTTATTATTTCTTTTTTATATATTTACACTTTATTAACATTCAAAAAAATAAGGTGAAAAACTTAAGTTTTCCACCTTTATTTAATATATTTATTTTTAGTGAGCTAATATTTCTATACCATCTTCTGTTACTAAAATCATGTGTTCCCATTGAGCTGATAAAGAACCATCTTCTGTTATTGCAGTCCAATCATTATCAGCATCAACAAAAACTTCATATCTACCTTCATTTATCATTGGTTCTATTGTGAAAGTCATCCCTGGAACCAATACCATTCCTTCTCCTTTTCTACCTACATGAGCTACAAAAGGATCTTCATGGAACTGTAATCCTACTCCATGGCCACCAAATTCTCTAACTACTGAATATCCATTTTTTTCAGCATGCTCTTGTACAGCAGCACCAATATCCCCTAAAAATCCCCATGGTTTAACTGCTTCTATTCCTTTTTGTAAACACTCTTTTGAAACTTCAACTAATCTTTTTGCTTCATCAGATACTTCACCTATCATATACATTCTTGATGCATCTGAAAAATATCCATCCTTTATAGTTGAAACATCTACATTTATTATATCTCCTGATTTTAATATTATATTTTCATCTGGAATTCCGTGGCATACTTCTTCATTAATTGATGTACAGACACTCTTTGGGAAACCTCCGTAATTAAGTGGAGCTGGAATAGCTCCTTGGCTTATTGTATAATCATAAACTATTTTATCAATATCAACTGTGCTCATTCCTTCTTTTATTTTTTCTCCAACTAAATCAAGTATTTCATTGTTTATTTTAGCACTCTTTTTTATTCCCTCTATTTGTTCTTTATTTTTTATAATATCTCTAGGTGGCATTAAAAAACCTTGTCTTTTTAATGCTTCATATTTTTCATCAAATTCAGCATGACATTTTTTATATTTCTTACCACTACCACACCAGCAATTATCATTTCTATTTATTTTCATTCTTTTACCTCTTTTCTAAATTTAAGTCTTTATTATTATATTATATCCTTTAGTATATTTTTTTTCAAAAACTAAAAAGGATGCTAAATTGCATCCTTTTTCTATTCAAATTCTCTATTATAATTTTGAGTAAAAATTGCTTCTTTATCTAGCTCTAGTTCCTCACAAGCCTGTTCAAAGCTACAACCTCTTTCATCCATATACTTTGCCACATAATTATCAACATTCGGAATTAAATTTACATCCATGAATATTCCCTCCTTTTAATACCTTAAAGTATTTTTCCCCCACAAAATAATTATATTCTAATATAAACTTTTTATTACATTATACAATATTCTTTTGTAAAAATCATCCATTTATGTATTTTATTTTTAATTAATTTTTATCCCATAATTTTTAAATCCTTTAATTAAATTATCATAGTCTTTATATAATATAGTATTAATATTAATTTTCTTTGCTGCATTTATGTTTATTTCCATATCATCAATAAATACGCACTCTTCTCCTTTTAAATTATATTTTTCTAGCAGTTTTTTATAAATTTCAAATTCGGGTTTAAGTAAATTTTCATTAAAAGAAACTATACCTCCATTAAATTCTTCTAAAAAATTGTATTTTTGTTTAATTACCTCAAAAGAATTTTTATGAAAATTAGATAAATAATATATGTTATAACCTTCTCTCTTTAATATTTTTATAACCTCCATAGTTTCTTTTATTGGTAATAAAAGCTCATACCAATTTTCAAATGCTTTTCTTATGTCCTGTTCAATAGTAGGATTTCTCTTTATTATTTCATTAATAGCTTCTTCCTCAGTTATAGTTCCTCTATCTAACCTTTCCCATTCTTTGCTTTGAAAGATTTCATTAAACAAGATTTTTTCTAAATCTAAATCCATTATTTTTTCTCTCAAATACCTTTTAGGATTATATTCCAATATAACATTTCCTATATCAAAAATAACATTCTTTATCATAAATATCCCCCTTAAAAATTATACTTAAGTTAAGTGTAAAATAATGTTATTATATATTCAACAAAAATTAATCTAGCTAGTATAAATATTTACACTAGCTAGATTAAACATATTATCCCTTTTAACATATTTTCTCCTTAAATTTATAATACCATCTCTTTACCGATGCTCGTTCCCCAATATTTATTCTTTTATATATTATATTTAATGGAAGTACCTTTTGATTATTAACTTCTAAAAATATTGTCTTATTATCATTTTCTTCCCATATACCTCCAATATTTTTACTTATAACTTCTCCAAGATATCCACCAAATACCATTGATAAATCTATAAGTTTATCATTATCAAAATCATTATTTTCATTTGCTTTATGAAAGGCTTCTAATATATCATCTAATAAACTTAAACTATCTTCTGAAAAATCTAGTCTTATGCCTAGTTTATTTTTTGAGAAAATTACGGCTCTAAGAGATGCTTCCTTAAAGATTCTTTCTAATCTTTCCATAATAAACACCTACTCTCTTATAGCATAAAAGGGATACTTTAAAAGACATTTCTTCTTTTTTGTATCCCTTTATATTATTGTATTCATTTTATTTTAAAAGGTTCACCTTAAATTTATTTCTCTAACTAATTAAAACTTATAAAAAGGTGATAACTAGAACATTTAGTTATCACCTTTTTTATTAAAATATAGTTTTTTCACTTTCTTTATCAAAAATATGAAGCTTATCTAAATCTATTACAAACTTAACATTTCCTTTAGTATTTATATTATCAGCAGTTGCTGTTTTTATTACAATAGCTTTTCCTTCTTCTCCCTTTAAATATAAAAATGTTTCTGCCCCTAAATTTTCTGAAACTTCTATTTCTCCATTAAATATTGATTCTGCAGTTTCTAAATCTTCTTTTTTACAACTCATATTTTCTGGTCTTATTCCAGCTAAAACATCTTTATTTAAATTATTAGTTTCTTTTATTATTTTTGCTTTTTCTTCTGAAAGTTCCACATCAGTTCCTAACATATTTAAATAAACTTTTCCGTTCTTTTCATATGTTTTACCTTTTAATATATTCATTTGAGGACTACCAATAAAACATGCTACAAATAAATTACTTGGATTATCATAAATCTCTTTTGGTGATGCTATTTGTTGTACTAAACCATCTTTCATAACTACTATTCTTGTTCCAAGAGTCATAGCTTCAGTTTGGTCATGAGTTACATATATAAATGTTGTATTTAATTCATTATAAAGCTTAGCTATTTCTGTTCTCATTTGAACTCTAAGCTTAGCATCAAGGTTTGATAAAGGTTCATCCATTAAGAATACTTTTGGATGTCTAACTATTGCTCTTCCCATAGCAACCCTTTGTCTTTGTCCACCTGATAAAGCCTTTGGTTTTCTATCTAAAAGATGTTCTATATCTAAAATTCTTGCTGCATCACGTACCTTTTTATCAATTTCTGCTTTAGGAGTCTTTCTAAGCTTTAATGCAAATGACATATTTTCATAAACTGTCATGTGTGGATATAATGCATAATTTTGGAATACCATTGCAATATCCCTATCCTTTGGAGCAACATCATTAACTACTTTATTATCAATATATAATTCTCCACTTGTTATTTCTTCAAGACCTGCAATCATTCTTAAAGTTGTTGATTTACCACAACCTGATGGTCCAACAAAAACTATAAATTCCCTATCTTCTATTTCTAAATTAAAATTATCAACTGCTTTAAACCCATTTTCATAAACCTTATCAATATTTTTTAATACTAATCCTGACATAAACCTCTCCCCTTAATAAATAAATTTAAATTGTATATTTTTCAATTATAAATTCCATCATTCAACCTATCTTATATAGGATTAATAAAAAATTCTTGGAATATAATAATATCTTTATTTAAACTAATTTTGTCATACAAATAAAATACTCATCCCTCCCCAAATATAACTAATAACAAAATTAATTTCGTAACTTTAATTTAAATAGTATAATTTATCCTCATATAATAAATTTTCTTTTTATAAAAATCTTTTATTTATACTCTTTACACATCTTATAACTTAACCTTTTACAGCTCCAATTGTTATACCTTGAGTAAATGATTTTTGGAACATTATAAATATTATAATCATAGGTATTGATGCAAGTGCTGCTCCAGCCATCATTAAACCATAGTCTGTTGCAAACTCTAATTGCATTGTAGCTATTCCTAAAGGAAGTGTTTGCATATCTTTACTTCTTATTAAAATTAACTGCATAAAATAATCATTCCATGAACTTATAAATGTAAAAATTGCAAGTGCTCCAATACCTGGTTTAACAATTGGAATAACAATATTTTTAAATATTCCAACTTCTGAACATCCATCAATTTTTGATGCTTCTATAAGTTCACTAGGTATAGTTTCACTAAATTGCTTCATTAGAAAAATTCCAAATGGCCATCCCACAGCTGGAAGTATAAGTGACTTATAAGTATCAATCCAATCTAAACTAGTTAATATGTTAAATAAAGGAACCATTATAACTTGTTTTGGAAGAGCCATAGCTATTATTAATAACCAAAATACAATTTGTCTTCCTGGAAATCTTTTTTTAGCAAGAACATAACCAGCTAAAGCTGAAGTTAAGCACACTAAAAATGTTGTTGCAATGGCTATAAAAAAACTATTGAAAGTCCATCTAGCTAATGGTTGTTTTGCAAGACTTTCCCAGTTTGCAAATGTCGGCTCTAGTGGAAACCATTGTGGTGGTATCGCAATTGCTGCACCTTGATCTTTAAATGCTCCAGTTATAATCCAATAAAATGGAAATATAAAAATTACTGTAAATAAACACAATATTATAAAAGCTACTATATTTTTTGGAGTCCATTGATTTCTCCAATCATATAAAACTTCTTTTTCTTTCTTTTTGCCAAACATAGCTTAAATCACCTCCAACTAATACTCTACATCTGAACCTAAATATTTGTATTGAATTATTGATATCGACATTACTATAACTGCTAAAACTACTCCCATTGATGATGCAAGTCCATATTGACCTAAAGTAAATGATCTTTCATATACTTGATACATAATTGTTGTAGTTGCATAATTAGGTCCTCCTGCTGTTAATAGTTGAATTAATGAGAAACATTGGAATGAATTTATTGTTGTTATTATTACGATATATAATGTTGTTGGTTTTAATAATGGCCATGTTATATTTTTAAAAACTTGACTTGAATTAGCCCCATCTATTTCTGCTGCTTCTAAATAATCCTTAGGTATATTTCCAAGAGATGCCATATATAAAACTATAGGTTGTCCAACAGATAATGTAACTAAAACCATAAGTATTGCCCACTTTGCTATACTTGGATTTCCAAGCCAAACTTGAGGATCTATCCCAAACCAACCTAAAACATAATTTAATATTCCATAATTAGGATGAAAAATCCATCCCCAAACAACAGTTATACTAACAACTGATGCTATGGCTGGTAAATAAAAAACTCCTCTAAAAAAAGATCTTATCTTTGCTGACTTTTTAAATATTGTCATTGAAACAAATAATGAAAAAACTACTACTATAGGAACATTCCCTATAACTAAAACTAAAGTATTCCATAATGATTTTCTAAATATTTCGTCTTTAAATATATTTATATAATTTTCTATTCCTATAAAGGTAGCACTCTTTGGATTATAATCAAAGAAACTCATCACTATTCCACCTATCATAGGAATTATTACAAAACCTATAAAAAATATAGCTGCAGGTAATAAAAAAATATAAGCTGCAACCCATTCTTTTTTTGCTAATTTACTATGCTTAACCTTTTTCTTTTCGATTACTTCAGCACTCACTTAAGAAACCCCCTTGCTTTCACATTTAGTGATAAGGGAGTGTGTTTTCACTCCCTAAAATTAATTATTTTTATTATTTTTTATTAAGAGTTTCATTTGCCTTTTTATTAAACTCTTTTAAAGCTTCTTCAGGTGATTTTTGACCTAAAGTTATTTCTTGAAGTGCTGGGAACCAATGAGTTCTCATTTCAGCAAATCCATTTACAGTATTATAATATTTAGCTGTATAATTTCCCATTGCTTCTGCAAATTTCATTTCTTCATCATCATATAAATTTTTCACAGAATCTCTAACAGAGAAAGTTCCTGTTGCTTTTAAATTCTTTTCTTGCCATTCTTTATCATTACATAAGAAATCTATGAATTTCTTTGAAGCAGCTATTTTATCTTCATCACCATTATCAAATACACATAATCCACCTATAAGTGATTCTAAAGCAAGCTTTCCTTCAGGTGCTGGTATTGGTAATAATATATCATCAAAAGGTTGTGATTTCTTTGATTCATTGCTCTTAACTAATCCAGTTGAAGAAAGAATTGTAATTGCTGCTTTTTGTTGAAGATATAAATCAATTGAATCATTTGAAGCTAATGCTTCTGATCCTTTTGCTATTAATCCTTCATCTATAGCTTTTTTAACCCATTCCATAGATTTTATAGCTTCTTTGCTATCAAAAGTGTATGCAGTTTGATCTTCATTCATAACACTTCCTCCAAAAAGATTTGCAACAAATGCTCTTGTACCTTGATCTCCTGCAGTACTTTTACTAAAGAAAGTTAAAGGTGTTACATCTGGCTTAGCTTTTTTTATAGCTTTTAATGCTTCCTCAAATTCTTCAACATTCCATAATCTATCTTTTTTATTAAGCGGAAGCTTGTCTAATACTCCAGCTTCCTCAAACATTTGCTTATTTGCTGCCATCATAAAGTTTGTAGTATTAAAAGGATACATATAATAAGTATTATCTAGTTTACAACCTTGTAATATTGCTTCTGATACATCTCCATTTAACTCTTTAATCATATCATCTACCGGTGCTAAAGCCCCTATTCTTGCATAATCAATTATTCTTCCAGGTGCATCATATAAAACATCAGGTGCTGATTTTGAAGCTATAGCTGCATTTATCTTTTCTCCCCCACCATTAAAAGATAACATTTCAACATTAACTTTTATATCTGGATTTTTTTCCATAAAAGCTTTCGCTATTTCTTCTTCATATTTACCTACAACTCCATCTTTTGTTTCAAAATTTGGAAACGCCCACCATGTTATTTCTGTTTGCTTTCCATTTGTACTAGCATTTCCTTCTGCATTATCTTTACTTCCGCCACAACCCGCAAACATACCTAAAGTAAGAGTAGCTAGAAGTACAGTTGATAATAACTTTAATTTTTTCATTAAAAATCCCCCTTCATCTTTTATTTAATTAACATATTTTAATGTTATTAAATATCATAATTAATTTAAAAATTATAAATAATGTTTATAATTAAATACTTTTAACTACTCTATTCTTAACTTATTAAAGTAGCCTTTATCTTAAAGACTGTTTTTCTAATTATTTTAAAATTTAATAATCTATATAGTAAAACTATTCTCAAAAATATTATTATGTTTATACAAATAGATAAATGAATATTTTTTTCATTTTTTTGAAAATTTGAAAACATTTTCACCCTACAATTAAATATTATCATTTCATTTCTATTTTTACAATATTTTTACAATATATATTTAAAATATTTTTAAAATGATAAAAATACTTTTATTATTAAGTGCTATAATATAAAATAAGATATGGATTTAGAAAAATTTAACTGTTTATTGATTTTAACTTAATATTATATAAACTTTATTAAATTTCTCTTTGTGAAAAATATAAACAGTAAGGATTGAACATTTATGAGAAGAAAAAGATATAAAAAAAGAAATAAATTTATAATTCTAATATTAATATTTTTTATAACTCTTGGATTAACAACTTTAATAAGTGGATATATTTATAAAAATAACATAAATAAAAATAATGAAACTCCAGAGATAATAAAACTCCCAAAAACTGAAATAGCACAAAATAATAAAACAGAGTCAAAGAAAAAAGATATAAAGACATCCTCATCTGTAGCTAATATTTTATTAGTAAACAAAAAATATTCTATAGATAGTTCATATAAGCCTTCTGACCTTGTAATGCCTAAAGCTACTTACAATAATTATTCTCTTAGTATGAAACAACCACTTAGAAAAGATGCGGCTAATGCTCTTGAAAATATGTTTTTAGCTGCTGCTAAAGATGGAATAATACTTAAAGGTATATCAGGTTATAGATCTTATGATTACCAAGTATCAGTATTTAATAGTAGTAAAGAAAGAAATGGAATTGAACATGCAGAAAAATATGTAGCCAAGCCTGGTCATAGCGAACATCAAACCGGACTTGCTGTTGATGTATTATCAAATGAATATAGTAACTTAAATGACGGTTTTGAAAATACCAAAACCTTCAAATGGTTAAAAGATAATATGACTAAATTTGGTTTTATTTTAAGATATCCTAAAGGAAAGGAAAATATAACTGGATATAATTACGAGCCATGGCATTTAAGATACGTTGGTAAAGATGTTGCTAAAGAAATAAATAGCCAAAATATAACTTTAGAAGAATATTTAAATAAAAAATAAAATTTAATAAAATATAGAGTAGATAAAAATATCTACTCTATATTTTATTATTTAATTCTATTTTATCAATTATTTTTAATCCTAATTCATTTGCAAAATCTACAGCTATTTTAAAATCTCTCATGTCTTCAGGTTTATGTGCATCTACACCTATTATTCTCTTTACATTATATTCTTTGGAAAGTTCCCAAAATTCTCTTATTGGATACATATATCTTTCACCATTATTATATTTTATTTTTCTTTTTTTAAATCCATTTATGTTTATCTCTATAGGCATATCAAGTTCTTCTGCTTTTTTTAATATTCTCCTTGACGCCTTTATTGAATGCTCATCCCAGTCTCTATATCCACTTCCAAATAAATCTGGGTGAGCTATGTATGCAAATAGTCCACTTTCCATTGACTCTAATACAAAATCAACATACTTTTCTAAACTATCCGGTGTTAAATAACTACCTATGTAAAACCATTTTCCGTTGTATGGAAAAAAATGTGCTCCAAGTATTAAGTAATCTACCTTAAATTTTTCTTTTAATTCATCATAAAGCCATAAAAAATCTGGAAAATACTCACACTCAATTCCCTTTTTTATTTCTATTTTATCACCGTACATTTCTTTTACTTTATCAATTTCTTTAAAATATTCTGGAAGGTCTTCATATTTCATTCTATTTTCGTTATCTATATTTTTTCCAGGGTGCGGTAAATGATCTGATAATCCAATAACATCATATCCTTCTTTAATAGCTTCTTCTACATATTCTTTAATTGTTCCAACTGCATGATTACATCTATAATTATGAGTATGATAATTTGTTTTCATATTTAATCCCTCCTATATAAATTATATGATAAAACCGCACACTAAAATAAGTGTGCGGTTTTATCTATATATTAACTTTATCATTTAATTTTCAAAAAATCCAATTGACTATTCCCCAAATTTCTCTTTAATACATTATCCTATAAAATTAAATATAATATCTAAATACTCGTGCAATATCTCGTCCATTTCTAAATATAATTCATGTTTACCATTATCAAATCTAACTAAATTACAATTTTTACATAATTCATTAAACTTATTATGACCTTCAGCCTCTACAAAATCATCTCTCCCAGCTTGAAAAAGTAATATTGGAACATCTATATTTGAAATATTCTCTCTATCTATTAAATATTCAGTTGCTTTAATAGCTTCACTTAACCATGTAAATGAACCCCCACCTCTTCTAAGCTCTGCATTTTCCATTAATTTATTATGATAATTTCTATATCTGTGTTCATTTGAAGTTGCTGCTGATTCTAAATCAAACTTTTCATCAAAACATTTTTGTCCAAATATAAAGTCTTCACCTTTTCCAACTCTAACCATAGTCCCAGATATTAATTTTGCTAGCTTATTAGATATTTTTCCTGTTTTTATTCTAAACATAGGAGTACTTAATATAGCCTTTTTAAAGTATCCATTATATCTTTCAAGAAATATACAACCTATAGCCCCACCCATTGAATGAGCATATAAATATGTATTTTCTGGACTTCCTTTAACTATTTCATCAAGAAATTTCTTTAAATCCTCAATATAATAATCAAATTTTTCTACAGTTACTTGAGTTTTATCAATTTTACCAAAACATCCTGATCTCCCATGCCCCCTATGTTCAAACCCAAAAACAGAATATCCATTTTTTAAGAAATAATAAATTATCTCTTCATATTTACCTAAGAATTCTGTAAATCCGTGACTTATTACTATTTTTCCTTTTTCATCTGGTAAAATATATTTTTCATAATAAATATCTTTATTATTTTCTCCTTTAAAATATCCTATCTCTTTTACACTATTTAAAAGGGTAGTTGATTCTTTTATATCTTTTTCACTACTTCCATAATTATTAAAATATTTTATTTTTGATCCATTCATTATAATCTCTCCTCCCTTTTTATAAAGAATAAGAGGAGATTAAACAAATATACTCCTCTTAAAAAATAATTTATATTAATTTCTAAATTTAATTAATACAATTTAAAATTGTTAATAAACTTATGTATATTAACTCACTATTTTCCATTATATGATTATGATACTATTTTTATCTAGTCATTTCAACTTTTAAAAACACTTATCCTTTTTAAGAGTTAATATAAATTCACTTCCTTTATTAAACTTACTAATAACCTTTATATCTCCATCATGAGCTTCCATTATACTTCTTGCTATAGTTAATCCAACTCCAACCCCACCAGTTTTACTATTTCTTGATTTATCAACTCTATAAAACCTTTCAAATATATATTTTAAGTCATCATTTCTTATACCAATACCATCATCTTTTATTGATATATAAACATAATTATTTTCTTCATAAGATGATATATTTATATGACCGTAATCATTTGTATATTTTATACTATTTGATAGTATATTTATTATAGCTTGACTAAATTTATCTTTATCAGCATTTATAAAATTATTCTCTAAGTTTAATTTTAAACTTATATTTTTGTCTAAAATTTGCTTTTCAAAATTTATACATAAATTTTCTATAAGTTCTTTTATATTAATTTTTTCTTTATTTAACTTTATTAAATCACTTTCATATTTACATAAATTCTCTAAAGATTTAACTAATCTATTTAGCCTTTGGATTTCTTCATAAATACTTTTAAGTCTTTCTTCTGTTGGCTCTAAAATACCATCAATTAAAGCCTCAACTTGTACTTGTATTGTAGTTAATGGTGTTCTTAATTCATGTGATATATCTTTAGTTAATATTTTTCTAAGCTTATCTTCTTCACTTAATTTATATGCTAATTTATTTATTGAATTAACCATTGAATTTATTTCTTGAATTTTATTTTTACAAATAATCTTTTTTGAATATTCTCCTTCCGAAATTAGTTTGGTAGCATCTATAACTTTTATTATAGGTTTACTTATTGTATGTGACAGAAGTATTCCAATAATTACAGAAAAAATTATTGCTAATATTAAAATACCAATTAAAACATTGTTTAATGTATTAAAAAAGATTAAATCTGAATCATTATAATAAAATGGCCCTATATATTCTATTTGTAAAATTCCTAAAGATTGTTTATTATGTTTTATAATTATTTTTTCTATAGTATTCTCACCATTTATATTAGGATTTATTTTATTTGTATTTTCTTTATTTTTTTCTAAAACTGATTCACAAAGAAGCTTATTTACTTTTCTTGCATCCCATATTACATTTTTATTATTATCTATGAGTTTTATTATAAAACCTTGTTTTGCAGCATTTAAACCAATAGTTTTTATATTTTCTTTATTAAAACTTCCATTTTTATATGAACTTGTTACATTTGAAATAATATCTGACTTTTTTTCATTTATACTATCTTCTATGTAACTATTAAAATTTTTCTTTATAAAAATATTAGCAATTATACTAATCATAAAAACTAAAATCAAAGAAAACGCTATAAATATTAATGTAAATCTATATTTTAATTTATTCAAAATTTAATCACCACCAAACTTATATCCAATTCCATGTACAGTTAAAATATATTTTGGTTTTTTATTATCATCTTCTATTTTTGCTCTTATATTTTTAATATGAGAATCAACTATTCTATCATAAACAAAACTGTCATCTTCCATAGTTTTACTTATAATATCCCCTCTCGTAAAAACTTTATTTTTATTTTCAGCTAATTGAAGAAGTATTTTATATTCTGATGGAGTAAGAGTTATTAGATTATTATTTTTAAATACTTCATAACTATCTTTATCAATTATCAAATCTCCATTATTAAATGATAACTTTGATTTATTATTCTTAACTCTTTTTATTATTGCATTTACTCTAGCTATAAGCTGTTTTGGACTAAAAGGCTTAATAACATAATCATCAGTTCCAATATTAAATCCATTTAATATATTTTCTTCATCAACTTTTGCAGTAAGCATTATTATTGGAACATCTGATTTCTCCCTTAATATTTTACATACTTCCTCCCCAGTAATATCTGGTAACATTAAGTCTAAAATTATTAAATCTTGTTTATTACCATCATAACTTTTTAATGCACTTTTCCCATCAGTAGCTATAAAAACTTCATAATTATCTTTTTCAAGATAAGCTTTTACTACTTCAACTATTTTAATTTCATCATCAACAACAAGTATTTTATTTTTATTCATAAAATCACCTTTTAAATTATATTTTTAAAATAAAAAAAATCAGCACTACTAAAAGTTAGCACTGACTTTTATTATTTATGATTAACTTATAATAGTTTCTATATTATCATTAAGTATTTCTTGTGTTATAAGACCTGTATAATCATTTTGTATATTTCCACTTTTATCTATAAATAATGTTCTTGGTAATGCTTGAACATTATAAGCTGATGCGCCATTTAACTGTTCATCAAACAATATGTTCATATTATACCCCTCTTTTTTTACATACTCAAGAGCTTTATCCTTAGTTTCTCTCATTCCATCTGTAAGATTAACCATTAATATTTCTAAATCATTATTTTTATATTTCTTTGCTGCATTATTAAAATATGGCATTTCTGCTTTACATGGTGGACACCAACTCGCCCAAAAATTAACAACAACAGCTTTTTTACCTTTAAAATCTGAAAGCCTCACTTCTTTTCCATCTTTATCAAAAGCAATAAAATTTGGAGCCTTTTCTACTGTTTCTTCTTTAACTTTTTCTGTAAATCCACTTTCTACAAATTGTTTTCCTTCTTGAGTACTTTCATAACTTTTAGATAAATATTTATAACCTATAAAACTACCTATAATTAATATAAAAAGAGTCAAAACTATATATATAAGCCTACTTTTATTATTCAAAAAAACTTCCTCCTTAAAATGTTAATAATGCTAATACCTTATTTAAGTATCCAGTCATCATTAAGACTCCTATAATAATTAGTATTGTTCCAGAAATTCTATTTATAACTTTATAATTTCTTTTTATAAAATTAAATGTGCTTTTTAAAGTATCAATTAATAATGCTGATAATATAAATGGAATTCCAAGACCTAAACTATATACTAAAAGCATACTAACTCCTTGTAATGTATGACTTGAATTTGCTGCAAATATCATTGCTGACCCCAAAAATGGTCCAACACATGGAGTCCAACCAACTCCAAATACAAAACCAAATAATAGTGATGAGATTATTGACTTGCTTTTTAGTACATTATTTATTCTAAAAGTTCTTTGAAGAATATTAACTTTTAATATTCCTATATAATTAAGTCCAAATATTATCAATAATATTCCAGATATTATATTAAAAATATTCATATATTCATTAATTAAATTTCCAAACTTACCAGCCATCCCACCTAATAAAGTAAATATAAATGCAAATCCAATTACAAAAGCTAAAGAATTTATAAATCCTTTGTTTTTATTATTTCCGTTATCAGTATTACTTCCCATAAAATATGAAATATATATAGGTACCATAGGTAATATACAAGGTGAAATAAAGGTTATTATTCCTTCTAAAAATAATATTATATAATTCATATACTCCCTCCTAAAGGCCACAACTAATTGATTTTAAGCTTTGATTATAAACTTCTTCTATATTAATATTTTTAAAACTATCTATAACCTTTATAGAACCAATTAATTTATTATTCATAAGAATTCCATAATCTTTCCCCGTTTCAAGACTCGTATCAACTGAAAAAATTCCTTCTCCATCAGTATTAAACTCTACTTTTTCTCCAGTATACGTATTTATTAAAACAACCTTCTCATCTTTTTTTATTCCATCTAATTTAATATTAAAATTACTTTGTTTTTCAACAATAGTTATTAAAGGGTCTAATTTATCATTTTTAAAACTTTTATTTATTATATTTCCCTCTGCTTTAATTCTTTCATAAATTGAATTTTCTTTTACTTCTTTCTTTTTTTCATTTTGTCCTAAATAAAAGTTTGCTTTTATTCCAATAAAAATTCCTGTAAAAAATATAAATATAAGTATTGATATTAATTTAAATTTATTCAAAACACCAATCCCTTCACTAAAATTATGATTTAATTTTAAATTTGAATTTTGTAGATTTTATGAAGATTTTAAAATAATCATATATTTTAAATACAAAATATTCTTTTAAATATAAAAATTTAGAATAAAAAATAATACAAAAAAGCCATTAGATTTAATTAACTAATAGCTTTTTCTTTGTATTTAAATAATTATTACAAATTTTATTATAATATGTTAAAATACCTATTATAAATTGAACATATTATAATTTTATATAAAAGGAGAATATATATGAATATATTTTATGGTGCATATGGTATTGATTTGTTATCAATCTTTCTACTTATTATAAGTTTTTTTCTTGGATTTAATTACTATACTAATTTTTTAGGTTTAATTTTAAATATATTTGTAATTTATAGAACTTTTTCAAAAAATATATTTAAAAGAACAAATGAATTAAATAAATTTCTTTCTATAATAAATAAAATACTTAGTAAATTTAATAAAAGTATTCCTTATAATTTACCTAGGATGACACTAGATTATATACCTCAAGCTTTTAATATGCTTAAATATAAATTAAATCAAAAAAGAAAATTTAAAATAATTTCCTGTCCTAGATGTGGACAAAAGCTTCGCTTACCTAGAATTCATAAAAATGTTATTGTTACATGTAAAAAATGTTCTAATGAATTTAAGGCAAAAGTTTAGTATTTATTAGGAGCTTAAATTTAAAGCTCCTATTTTATATTTAAATTTATATTAATTCTATCTTAATAAATTATAATTTTTTAAATATTTTAGTTGTATTTTATTTAAGTTTTCTTCCAATATAATTTATAACATTAGATTATAAATATATATTTCATTTACATATTCCTCAATCTTCTAATAAATATATATAATAAGTTATTACTCTCATTCCTATTATTATGTTAATATTTTTACATTATTTAAGTAATGCTATATTTTAATATTTGTATTTTTCCATACTAAAATATTACCTTAAACAAAATAAAACTACTATAATTTTAAAAATTATAGTAGTTTTATTTTAATTTATATTTAAACTAATCCAATAAATCACGTATTATTTCAGTTGCATCCATATATTTAGCTATTGATTTTCCATGATTTAATCTATTTATAATTCTTGCTAAGAATTCTGAAAGATCTACAGCTTGGAACCACTTAGAATCTCTTAATTCTTGTGGAACATATGTTAAATTAGTTGAGTAAACTTTACTTATTATTCCTCTTTCATAGAAATCAGTAAATTTTTCAAGTCCTTCTGTAAAGAATGCAAATGTTGTTGCTACATATACATTTCTTGCATTTCTCTTTTTAAGCTCTGATGCTATATCAAGAACTGATTCTCCTGATGCTATCATATCGTCAACTATTAATACATCTTTTCCTTCAACATCTCTACCCATATATTCATGTTTAACTATAGGATTTTTTCCATTAACTATTAATGAATGGTCTCTTCTCTTATAGAATAAACCTACATCTACTCCTAATACACTTGAATAATAAATAGCTCTATCCATAGCTCCAGTATCAGGACTTATTACAAGTAAATTTTCACTATGAAGTTCTAAAGTTTTTTCATTACTTACAAGTGATTTAACTATATCATAAGTTGGATATATATTTTCAAATGATAATAAAGGAACTGCATTTTGTACATTAGGATCATGAACATCAAAAGTTATAATTTCATCTACACCTAATCTTTCAAGTTCTTGAAGTGCTAATGCACAGTCTAGAGATTCTCTTCCTTTACGTCTATGTTGTCTTGATTCATATAAAAGAGGCATTATTACAGTAATTCTTGCAGCCTTTCCTTTTATAGCTGAGATAGTTCTCTTTATGTCTTGGAAGTGCTCATCTGGTCCCATATGGTTTACAAATCCATTCATTTTATATGTACAGCTGTAATTTCCAATATCGCATAAAATATAAATATCTTTACCTCTAACAGTTTCAGAAATTTTAACTTTTCCTTCACCATTTGCAAATCTTATTTCATCAAGTGGAACTAGAAAAGATTCGCTAGTATTTGTTTTAGTTTGGATATATTTATCTACAGCATTACCTAGCTCAGTACAACTTTTTAATGCTATTAATCCAAGGTCATGTTTTAATTCGATCATCTATTTATCCCCTTTTCCATTATTTGAATATAGTACACTAATAAAATATATACCACTAATAGTATATATCAAAAAAGGACATATATAAATATATTTTTCTATAAATAATAATAAAATTAATATTTTTTTACGATTTTATATATTTTTAATAAATTTAATAGAAAAATATACCCTTATTATAATCCATTTTATTATAATATTATTTAAAAAGCTAAGTAATAAAATTAAATTTTATTACTTAGCTTTTTAACTTTAATTAAACCTTATAAATTTATAATAAGCTTTCAACATGTCCTTTTACTTTTACTTTTCTAAAAATATCTTGAATTTTTCCATCTTCATCTATAACAAATGTACTTCTTTCAATTCCAAAAACTTTTTTCCCAAACATATTCTTTTCTTTTAAAACATCATATAACTTACAAACTTCTTCATTTTCATCTGATAAAAGTATAAATGGTAAATCATATTTTGTTATAAATTTATCATGAGATTTTAATGAATCTCTGCTCACACCTAAAATAACTGTATTTTTATTTAAGAATGCCTCATGATGAGCTTTAAAATCTTGTGCTTCTAGTGAACAACCTGGTGTATTATCTTTTGGATAAAAATATAGTATTACTCTCTTTCCCTTATAATCACTTAATTTATGTTCTTTTCCATCTGAACCCATTAAAGAAAAATCCGGTGCCATCATTCCAACTTCTAAAACTTTGTTTTCCATTTTATCACCTTCCAAATTACTATTTAATAATAATTATTATATAATAACCCATTGAATTTATCAACACTTTTACATATACATAATATATTCTACTCTAACTTTTGTACTAAATGGTCTAATAATCATTCCATCTTCATTTATAATTTCATCATCATATCCATAGTGATTAATAATTATACCATTTAAATATTCATACTCTTTATATAAATCATAAACTCCTTTTTTCCCATAAATACTTACCCCCTTTATATTAGAATCATTTATTTCTCTACACATATAACTTGCATCACTACATTTGATTTCATATAAATCACTATCAATTTTAAGTTTTATATTTTTTAGTATCATTATTCCATCTAAAAAATTATTTAAATACATATACTGATTATTATCACAATAATCTAATATACTTTTTTTAACATAACATCTTGACTCACTAGGTAAGTACTCTATAATATAATTAACTTTTTCATTATTATTTTCTTCAATTAAATCTATTTTTAAACTATTTATTTTTCCATACTTATCATAATTCAATAAAAATTCCCTTACTTTTGGGATATTATTAATTTTTAATAAATCTAATATTTTATTAAATTCTAAGTTTAAATCTATATTATTTATATTATCATCTAAAACCAAATCTAAATATCTATCTCTTTCATAAATAAATCTATCTAGTTTAGGAGCAAATATTCCAACTAATAATATAATAAATCCAAATATAGATAATCTTTTTAATCTTTTATTTTTTTCATACTTAAAAAATAACATAAATATCCTCTTTATCTTTATTTATATTATTTCTTTAAACTAAATGTAAGTGTTGTTGGATTATGATCACTATATCTAAAATTATAATCTTTTCCATTAACACTTTTAACTTCTATATTATCTGACACCATAAATCCATCAATTACTGATCTTAAGTTTTTACCTTCAACATATGGATTCATAACAGTTCTATTGCTTGGTGTATCTTTATCTGCATAAATCTTAAAACCTGAAGGTACAAAATTATTTGGTATCTTTTGAAGCCAATCTGGATGTGACTCTGTTGTTTTAAAATTAAATGCATTAGTTCCTGGAAGTTCATGATTCCAGTCACCACCAAGAATTATATAATTTCCTTTTTTATATTCATTAACAACAAAATCTTGAATAAATCCTAATTGTACTTTTCTAACTTTTCCACCTTTATCGTAAGCTGAAAGGTGTGCATTTATTAAAACAAGTTCTCTGCCATTTGAAAGTTTTGCTCTATTTACTAACATGCATCTATCAAGATCACCTAATTGTCTAAAGAAACTTTCTTTTCCTGGTAAGTCATATCTTGTTGCTGAATTAAAATCAAATTTTGACATAGTCATTATTCCACTTAAAACTTGACCATGTGGATGTGTTAATGGAAGCGGAACCCATGCTACATCAAAATTTTTTGCAAAAGAAGTACTATAATCTGTGAATTTATCTTTTATACTTTCATATTCATTTACTTTATAACTTCTAGTTGCTTTTTTATCTAATTCTTGTAAAAAATAAAAATCTGAATTTAAATTTTTCATTATATTTTCTATGCCATTTAAATTTTCTAAAACTGCTTCTTTACTTATGGCCCTTGACATAGTACCACCATCCATAAAGAAATCAACATTTTTGTCCATTCCTGCATAGCCAACATTAAATGTTGTTAACGTATATTCTTTCTTAAACTCTAATATTTTCTTTTGATTATTATCTATTTGTACCTTTTCTTCAGCTTCTGGTCTGTAATCAGATACAATCATAAATATAACATAACCTATAACTAATATTAATAAAATACATAATATTCCTAATAACGATTTTAAAAATAATTTCATGCTGTTCCCCCTAAATTATGATTATACTATTATACATAATTTGCGGTAATAAAAAAACATATTTAAATTATTTTTAAAATTTAAATTTATTTTTTATAATAAACTCTTTATGTAAATTCTAAGTGTTATCTTCCCATTTATATATACATATATTATCAAGATAGCAATTAATTTATAAGGATTTTCATTAAAACAATTAAAAGCTTCCTTAAATAAAGGAAAGTATACCATATCTCATAAATATATCTCCTAAAAAATAAATTTATTTGTAAAATTAAACTACAAAATCATCTTTTAAAACTATATTTTTTATATATTTTAAAGTTTTATCTTCTCCTTCATTAGCTAATTTCTTTAAAAGAAGTTCTAATAAAATCCTAGTATCTTCATGTAATAAATAATATTGCTTTCTTGCTTCATAATATTCTAAGGCACTTTTATCAGTATATTTTTTCTTTTGATAATTCATTGAAGCACTCATTCTATCAATAAACATTTCAACTACATAATTTTTAGGCATTTTCATTCCCTGTAATCCATCATTAGGATTAACACCGTAATCTATCCAATACTCAAAATGATGTTTATTTCTTCCTTTATGATGTAACCATGCAGTAGACACCCCTTCTACCTTCTTTTGTATACCATTTGGACTTTCAATTCCTTTATAATACTTTATTCCTGCTTTAAATTCTATCCATGAGTATTTTGATAAATCATGTAGTATTCCTTGCTTATAAAGTCCAATTTTAAAACAATATTTCATAACTAATAATTTATGATTAGTTATTGTTTTAAAGTGTTTTATAGCATTCATTTAAATCCCCCTAAATTACTTTATATTATTAATTTTCAATTTAAAATCTATTTATTCATATTATAATTTCTTTATATATATTTTATTAAAAGCCAAACTCTGCTCTTCTTCTTTTATTTAAAAAATTAGCAAATCTCATTTTAAATCTTTCAGTTTCTTTTAAATCATAAAAATACATAAGATCTGAAGATAAAAATATTGTATCTAAAATTAAATATTTTAAATCCTTTAAATTCATTTCATTTTCATCCCCTGTTATAATTTCACTAGCTCGTTCCATTAAAACTTCAAACTTTTCTTTATATTCTTTTAGACTAACTAATGTTTCATAATTAAATTCTTTTAAATCATCCTTAAGTATATTATTAATTAAATTTATATATTCCTTACTTGTATTGTTATATTCTTCATATACATTTTGTAAATTCATAATCTTTTCTCTCTTTCATCTATAATTTTTAACTTTATTATTATTTTACCATATATAAAAATATTTGATTAAGGTTAAACTATTTTTGATACTTTTAAAAAAAGGTAGGTAATAATATGAAGAAAATTTTTAGAGTATTTATTTTATTTTTATTCATTAGTCTTAGCATTGAACTTATACCAAAAGCTTCAGAAAATAAAGATTATTTAACAGAAATGAAACAAGACATATTATCTATAATGTTAGCTTATCCAGGATATATAAAAGATTTAGAGCTTAAAGATAGTAAAGTTTATTTAATTTTAAAATCAGGTAAAAAAATAATTTATGATGATAAAAAAGAAAAATCTCCAAATGAAAAACTTAATAATCCTGATATACAAGATATGTTAGAACAAGTTTATCCACTTGATAAAACTGATACTATATCTAAAGAATTTAATCCTGGTAGAATAAGACATTACGGCCTCTTAAATGAAGTTTATGGCTCCTCTAAAGCTTCTATTGAAAAAAACTTAATTAACTTAAAATATGGATATCCAAATTATCAATTCAATAAAAAAAATAATGCAAATAAATCTTTAGAAAATGCTCTTAGAGAAGCAATAAATCTTGGTAAAACAAGAACTGATATAAATAATATATTATATCCTGCAAGTGGAACTTATAATTATAGAGTTATATCAGGCACTTCAAGATTAAGTCCTCATTCTTATGGAATAGCTATTGATTTAAAACGTGATGATAGAGATTATTGGAAATGGACTTCAAAAGAAAATGGTGAAAAAAGATTATCTGAATATCCAAGAGGATTAGTTAAAATATTTGAAGATAATAATTTTATTTGGGGTGGAAAGTGGGGATACTTTGATATACTTCACTTTGAATATAGACCTGAAATAATATTAAAAGCTAAGTACTTTGCAAACAATAATTCTTCTGATAATTGGTTTGAAGGAGTTCCTTTAACTGATGAAAATAAAAATTATATTTCCTTAATTGAAGACAAATTAAATAATACAACTACTTTTTCAAAACTTTTAGAAGATGACCATAATAAAACTGATAATAATTCCTTAGAAAATATGCCATCTAAAGAAGAAATGAATGAATTAGTAAAAAATATATTTTTAACTAGAAGCAAAGGAACACTTACAAAAGATTTAAAAGGAATAGAATCTCTATATGATACATCAACTAAATATGGAAAATGGGCATATGAATACGAAGAAAAAAAAGTTAAATATATAGATAATTGGGCTAAGAAACAAGGTGTTGAATTTACCATTATAAATCCAAAAATACTAATAAAAAAATCTACAATAAAAAAAGATGAAGCTTCCTTTGCTATAATATGTAATACAGAATATAACTATGTTTATAAAGATATTCCCAAGGAAATAAATAAATCTAAAATAGGAACATATCACTATCTTAAAATAGTTAGAAAAAATAATAAATGGTCAATTGTTAAGGAGTGGTATAAAGATCCATTTGCAGACTCATTAAAATTAGAATCTTTAAAAACCAACGATATAACTAAATATATTACTAGTCAAGTTCCAAAAGATCTTTCTAATCTTAACGAAAAAAGAAAAGGTGCAATTGCTTATGCTAAAGAATATTGTGGATTAGCTCATGATACTAAACTTGGATTAATATATAACAAAAATTATAGAGACTTCAATGCAGAAGGTGGAGATTGTGCAAATTTTGCTTCTCAAACCTTATATGAAGGCGGAAAATTTCCTAAAAATCGTACTTGGAATTATGATGAAAAAGGAAGTGCAACAGCCCCTTGGATAAATGCTGGAACATTTACTAACTATATGCTTTATAGCGGAAGAGCTAGCTTAATTGCTAGAGGAAATTATGAAAATGTTTATAAACTCTCATTTAAATTATTACCTGGTGATTTTGTTGCATACGAAAAAAAAGGTGATATTACACATGTTTCTGTCGTTACAGGATTGGATTCTAAAGGATATCCTTTAGTAACTTGTCATAACACTGATAGAAATGATGTTCCTTGGGATTTAGGTTGGAGTGATAAAAATATGAAATTTTGGATTATAAGAGTTCACTATTAATAAAAATTACCTCGTAACAATTTAAGGTTACGAGGTAATTTTTATTTAATATATAAGCATGGGGCCTACTTTTGTTTCCATTATAGAAAAATCCTTTGAATAAACTCTTCTAAGCTCATTAATAAGTTTTTGTTGATACCCTTCTTTTCTACAATCTATAACTTGTGTAATTGTATTTTCATTTAATATATATATTTTGTCACTATATCTAAGAGCTAAATTTATATCATGTAATGTAAATAAAGATATTAAGTTTTTCTCTTTAATTAACTTTATCATAAACTTAAATAAATCATGTTGCCTTACGCAGTCTAAAAATGTATTTGGTTCATCTAAAAGTACAATTTTACTTCTTTGCATAAGTACGCGCCCTAAATAAACCATACGTCTTTCACCACCACTTAAATCGCCTATACATTTATCCTTTAAATGATATAAATTCAATTCTTTTAAAATATCCCTAGCTTTTTCATAATGTTCACTACACGGCATTTCAAACATGCTTAAATAAGGAGTAACACCCATAGTAACTATATCTTCTACCGAATAATCCTGATTGCTATGAATATTTTGAGGAATAAAAGATATCATTTTTCCTCGTTCCTTATCTTTTAATTTTCTTAAATCTATATTATTGAAAAATATATCTCCAGATACATTATTTAATATTCCACATATAGATTTTAAAAGAGTTGTTTTACCTGCTCCATTTAATCCTATAAGCGTATTTACTTCACCTGGCTTTAAAATCATATTTATATCTTTTAAAACTTTTAAACTTCCATAATTAACATTTAAATTTTTTAATATTAACTTATCATTAAATTCTATTTTTATCGCCCCTTTTGTTAATAAGATACACTAAAAATGGCGCTCCAACTAAAGATGTTAATATACTTATAGGTATTTCTGTACTACTTATTGATCTTGCCAAAGTATCAGCTACAAGAAGTAAAATTGCTCCCATTAAAAGAGTTAAAAATATTGTTTTTGTTATATCATTGCTTGAATGAAGCTTTACTATATGTGGAGCTAAAAGTCCAATCCAACTAACTATACCGGCAACAGAAACTACTGAAGATACAAGTAATGTAGAAAATAATATAGCTAATATTCTAATTCTTTTTAAATTTACACCTAAAAGTTTGGCTTGAGTATCCCCCATAGTAACAACCTTTAATTGCCACTTAATTAAATTTATTGCAATTACACAAATTACAACTATTGGTAGTACATAAAAAACATCTTTCCATGTACTATTATGAAAACCTCCCATAAGCCAATACTCTATTGATGGTAATTCCTTATATGGATCTGCAAAATACTTAAATATCATTATAAGCGCAGATGCCAATGCACCTGTTACAATTCCTGATATAACTAAAGCTAACATTCTATTTTCTTTAACATTTTTAGCTAAGACTAATGAAAATATTACCGATAAAATTCCAAAAACAAAAGAATTTAATTGTATAGCTATAGGATTTGCTGCCATAAAAAGTATTGCAATAACAGCTCCTAATGAACACCCTGAAGTTAATCCTAACACATCTGGTGAAATTAATGGATTTTGGAATATATTTTGAAATACCATTCCAGCCAAAGCCAAAGCAGCCCCACTTATAACAACTAAAATTAACCTTGGTAACCTTATGTTGAATAAAATCATAAAATCTTGGCTATCTCTAAAATTAACTATAATATCTTTTAAATCAACCTTATATCTACCTGTAAATAAAGTAATAAATATAAGTAAAAATAATACTGTTATATATATTATCTTTTTATGCTTTTTCATTATAAACCTATGTCTTCCTTATTTACTTCAATACCATAAAACTTCTTATAAAAATCTTTTGCTGCTTTTTCATAATCTTTACTTGAATATACTTCAGGATATAAATTATTAACAGTCCATAACATACCAAGTGCTGAACTAGGTGTTGGATAATCCCATGGTTCTATTTTTGATGGGAATACATATACTTGTTTATTTTTTATAGCTTTTATACCTTGAAGTCTCTTATCTTTTAAAACATCATCCTTTGAATATTTTGCATACTCAACTATATAAATTTTATCAGGATTATATTTTATAAGCTCTTCAACTGATATGTTAGCCCAATATCCATCCTTTAAGTTTGATGTTACATTTATTCCACCACAAGTATTTATTAAATAATTTTGATACATTTTTCCTGTACAAGTTCTTAATACATTACTAGTTCCTGATAAATAAACTGATTTTTTATCTTTAATATTCTTTGTTAAATCTTTTACTTTATCTATAGTTTTATTATAGTAATCAACTAACTCTTTTCCTCTTTCTTCTTTTCCTACAGCCTTAGAAATAATATCTACAGTATTAATAAACCCATCTAATGTTTCAGGCTCAATAGCTATTACTGGTATCTTTAGTTTTTCAAGTTTAGGAATAAAATTCTTTAATCTTGTTGGTATTATAACTAAGTCAGCTTTAAGCTTTGCAATTTCTTCAACATTTATATTTTTAGCATTTCCTATTGATGGCAAATCAAGTATATTTTTAGCTGCCATTTTATAAAGCTCTCTAGTTTTAGCTTTTCCTTCTACTGCAACTAACTTATCTTGAACTCCAAGTGAAACTAATAAAGCAGTTGATATATAATAAGATGATGCTATTCTTTGTGGTGTTCCTTTTATTTCAACCTTTCTATCTAAAGCATCAGTAACTACAATATTGCTTTTGCTTTCTTTATTATCTTTAGAAGAACTGCTACATCCACCTAAAACTCCCATAAAAAATATCATGCATAATAATAACGCTGTAAACTTTTTATATCTCCTCATAATACTCATCACCTTCCCATATATTTTTTTATTTCTTCTAAAATATAAAAATATATCTCATCTAATTGTTGATTATTTTTATTTTCTATATCAAAAACGATTATATCTTTCCTATTCTTTAAATAGTTTAAAAAACTATTATCTTTCTTTTTAATAACTCCTAATACTATTTTTTTAGATTCAATACAATTTATAATTTCCTTCTTGAATTCTAATGCGCCATCTTCTAATATACCTATTTCATCCATAAGTATTAATTTTGTATTTGAATACTTAATACTTTCTCTTAATATTTCACACCCTAAAACTTCAAATGTTTCTAATATAGGAATAGGTTTTTCACTTTCAAATTTTACAGAAATAGGACTGAAGTTATTTTTAGATTTTATATAACCTTCCATGTAAAAACCTTTATTTATATCTTTTATAAAATAAGGTCTTGTTCTATAACCACTATATTTAATTTTTAAAGTATCTAATATTTTATTTATTAAAGTACTTTTTCCACAACCACTAATTCCTGTTAAAAATATATTCTTCATATTTCAAGTTCCTTGATAATTAATTATTCTTATAAAAATAGGTGTTAGAAAGTTATTCAATTCACTTTACTAACACCTAATATTTAAAATGTAAACTAATTTTTATTTTTGAATAACTTTCTCTTTTTCCTCTTCAAGTTCTTTTTCAAATTCTTCAGCACTTTCTATATCTTTTTCTGGAGTTGTTTCCTCCTTATCTTTTGGTAAAACTAAATTTAAAAATATAGCAACTAATGTTGTTACAACTATAGATGATTTACCAAATATAGAAATAGCCCAACTTGGGAATAATGCTAATGAATCAGGAACTTGTACTATACCAACACCAAGTGCAACTGATAATCCAACTATTGCAACATTTCTGTTAGTAAGCTTACTTTGTGAAATCATCTTAACACCAGTCATTGTTATAGTTGCAAATACAGATAAAGTTGCTCCTCCAAGTACACATTGAGGTATACTAGTTAATATAGCTGAAAACTTAGGTACTATACCTGATATAATAATTATTATAGATGCAAAAACAAATACTGATCTATTTATAACTTTATTAACAGTTACAATACCAACATTTTGACTAAATGTAGCTGTTGGCATACATCCAAAGAAAGATCCTAATATACTTGATACTCCATTTCCAATTATACCACCTGATAATTCTTCATCTGTTGGCATTCTATCCATACCACCACCTGTTGTAGCTGAAAGATCTCCAATAGCTTGTACTGAGTTTACAATATGCATTATAACCATGGAAATAATCGCTGTAGCATTAAATGTCATACCAAAATGCATAAATTTTGGCATTGCAAAATATCCAGCAGAAGTAACTGAATCAAATGAAATCATTCCTAGACATAATGCAACAATATAACCTATTACTATTCCAACTAATATAGAAGCAAGTTTTAATGTACCTTTTGTAAAATGATTTAAAAAAACAACTACTGCTAAAGTAATCATGGCTACTGCCCAGTTTTTTGGTGATCCAAAATCTGGACTTCCAGCACCACCTGCTATATATTTAATAGCAACAGAATATAGTGATAATCCTATTGAAAATATAACAGTTCCTGTTACTACTAACGGGAAAAATTTGGCTAATTTCTTAACAAAAATACCAAATATAATAGCAACAGCTCCACCTACTACTTGAGCGCCAAATATAGTAGCTATATCGAATTCACCTGCTATTGCTGTTAAAGTTGGTACATAAGCAAAACTAACACCCATTATTATTGGAAGTCCTGAACCTATCTTTCTAAATAAAGGAAACAATTGAATTAAAGTTGCAATTCCTGAAAATATAAGTGATGTTTGAATAAGTAATATTTTATCATTTGGTGCTAAATTACATACACCTGCTACTATAATTGCTGGCGTAACACATCCTACTATCATAGCTACAACATGTTGTAGCCCTAATGGTATTATTTCTTTTAAACTTGGTCTTCCATTAAATTGGAAAAGTAAAGATTTTTCATTTAATTGCATAAGAGTCCCCCCATAAATTAATATACATATTATACGTTTACATAAACATGTATATTATATCAATGTTTATAAATTTCTTATTCTAGTTCCTGTGTTTCCTTCTATTCCATCCTTAGCTTTCTCAAGAAGGGTAATTAATGAATATCTTCCTTGTTTAGATTCAGCAAAATCAACAGCCGCTTCAACCTTAGGTTTCATAGAACCTGGAGCAAAATGACCTTCATCTAAATATTTTTTCATATCATTAATATTTACATCTTCAAGCCATTCTTCATTTTCTTTTCCAAAGTTTATAGCAACTTTCTCTACTGCTGTTAAAATAATTAAACAATCTGCATCTAAATCTTTAGCTAAAGTACAACTTGCTAAATCCTTGTCTATTACAGCACTTGCTCCATGTAAGCTATTTCCTTCTCTTACAACTGGAATTCCACCACCACCGCAAGCTATTACAACTTGGTCATCTTCAACTAATGCCTTAATTGTATCTAATTCTACAATACTTACTGGTTTTGGTGAAGCAACAACTTTTCTATAGCCTCTACCTGAATCTTCTATTACTTTTTCTCCATTTTTTATAGCAATATCAGCCTCTTCCTTTGTCATAAAGCTTCCAATTGGTTTTGTTGGGTTTTCAAAAGCTTTATCATTAGGATCTACTTCTACTTGAGTAATTACTGTAGAAACAGCCTTTTTTATATTTCTATTTAAAAGTTCTTCTCTTATACTATTTTGTAAATCATATCCTATGTATCCTTGACTCATTGCTACACATACAGACATTGGACAAGCAGTATATTTAGGATTATTTTTAATAAATTCATTCATAGCAATATTTATCATACCAACTTGTGGACCATTACCATGAGATACAACAACTTGATTTCCCTCTTCTATTAAATCCACAATTGCTTTAGCAGTAGATTTAACTGATACCATTTGTTCTTCTAAATTGTTTCCTAATGCATTTCCGCCTAATGCTATTACTATTTTTTTCATAAATTATCCCCCTAATTGATACCATTTAAAATTTATAGCCTAAAAGTAAATTTAGGCCCTTACTAATTCTTTTTTAATTGATTTAATAAGAGCCTAAATGACTTATTTCTTACTTAAATTCTCTCATTTTATTTTGTGCTTCTAATTTAGCTAAAACTTCTTGTGGATTTTTTACTTTACTTAAGAAAATCATAGCTGCAATAATATATGGTTTAAAGCTTGCTTCTTTGTATAGAGGATCTCTGTATCTATCAAATACTGATCCATCAACTTCTCCTTCTTTACAGCTTACTCCAGTTATATCAGCTGGTAAGCAGTGCATATAAAGTGCTTTTCCATCCTTAGTTAATTTCATTAATTCTTCTGTACATGCCCAGTCTTTATGATTAGCATTTTGTGCTAATAATTCTTTTTCTAATTTATCTATACCTTCTTGGTCTCCTTGAGCATATAATTCTGTACGTTTTTCCATAGCTACAAATGGAGCCCAACTCTTTGGATATACTATATCAGCATCTTTAAATGCTTCTTCCATTGAATTAGTTTTTGTAAATGATCCACCTGATTTTTTAGCATTTTCTTTTGCTACTTCTTCAACTTCTGCCATTACTTCATATCCTTCTGGATGAGCAAGTACAACATCCATACCAAATCTAGTTAATAATCCTATAATACCTTGTGGTACTGATAATGGTTTTCCATATGAAGGAGAATATGCCCAAGTCATAGCAACTTTCTTTCCTTTAAGATTTTCAATTCCACCAAATTCATTAATTAAATGAAGTGTATCTGCCATAGCTTGAGTTGGGTGGTCTATATCACATTGTAAGTTAACAAGTGTTGGTCTTTGTTCTAATACACCATCTTCATGTCCTTCTTTTACAGCTTTTGATACTTCTCTCATGTAAGTATTACCTTTTCCAATGAACATATCATCACGAATACCTATAATATCAGCCATAAATGAAATCATATTGGCAGTTTCTCTAACTGTTTCTCCATGAGCAATTTGTGATTTACCTTCATCTAAGTCTTGAACTTCTAATCCTAATAAGTTACAAGCTGATGCAAAACTAAATCTTGTTCTTGTTGAATTATCTCTAAATAATGATATTCCAAGTCCACTATCAAATATTCTTGGTGATATGTTATGTTTTCTTAAATCCTTTAAAGCTTCTGCAATAGTAAATACTGCTTCTAATTCATCATCTGATTTTTCCCAAGTTAACATAAAATCATTATTATACATTTCATCAAATTTTAAGCTGTTTAATTTTTCTATATATTTTTCCATTATAGCCATTTTTCTTTTCCCCTTTTCTCTAATAAATTATATGTTTGTTCTAATAAACTACTTAAACTAATATTTTTAAAAATTATTTATTATCTCTACAATAAATTGTTGGTACTGCTGCATAAACTGCTGCACATCTTACTAAATCAGCTTTCCATGTTTTTTCATTTGGAGCATGTGCTTCTTCTTCTTTTCCTGGTCCAAATCCTATACATGGTATTCCGTATCTTCCCATTATTGAAACTCCATTTGTTGAGAATGTCCATTTATCAACTTTTGGTGTTCCATACATTCCTTCATATGCTTCAACCATAGCTTTTGTTGCTGGTGCATCTTCTGGAATTACCCATGTTGGGAAATAACAATCTGTTGGGTAAACTAAGTTTGTCCAACTTGGTCTTTCATATTTGTACATTGTTACTTCTGCTCCATATTTTTTAACGAATGGTAAGCTTCTAACTTCTTCTAATGCACTTTCATATGTTTCTCCATCTGTTAAACGACGGTCTAATGAAATTGCACACATATCTGCTACTGCACAACGTGATGGTGAGTTATAGAATATTTGTGATACTGTAACTGTTCCTTTTCCTAAGAATGGATCATAATGTAAGTTATCATTTAATACTCTAATTTCTTGAAGAATGTCTGCCATTTTATAAATTGCATTATCTCCTCTTTCTGGAGCTGATCCGTGGCAAGAAACCCCTTTAACTTCAACTCTAATTTCCATACGTCCACGTTGACCTCTGTATATGTTTCCATTTGTAGGTTCTGTTATTACTACAAATTCTGGTTTTACTTTATCTTCGTTATGGATATATTGCCAACATAATCCATCACAATCTTCTTCTTGAACTGTTCCTGTTACTAAAACTGTATATTTATCTGATAAAAGACCCATATCTTTCATTATTTTTGCACCATATGTTGCTGATACTATACCACCTAATTGGTCAGAAGCACCTCTTCCACCAATTTCTTCATCATTTTCATATCCTTTATATGGATCAAATTCCCAGTTACTTAATTCTCCAAGACCTACTGTATCTATATGAGCATCATAAGCAATTAGTTTTTTTCCAGTTCCCATATAACCTAAAACATTACCCATTCCATCTATTTCTACTTTATCAAATCCTAATGATTCCATTTCCTTTGCTATTCTTCTAATAACACCTTCTTCTCCAGCGCTTTCTCCTGGAATAGCTATTAAATCTCTCAAAAACTTTGTCATTTGAGGTTCGTATTCCTTTGATAATTTTTTAATTCTTTCGAAATCCATAATTTCTCCCCCTTATTCGTAAAAATCTTTATCTTTTTTTCTCACTTATTTATATCAGCAATATCTGTGCCAAGTTTTTTATTATAAAAAAGATTATAGTATATGTTTTAACACAAATTTTTACCTATTTTTTATTAAATTTATATATTTTATTTATAAAAAAAATGAAGATTATCAAATTGATAATCTCTTTCTCAATTTGATAATCTTCAAAAATCATTTTATAAGCCACTTTTATGGAAAAAATCACTTTTTTATCATTTTGATAATTAAAATTTCTAGCATTTGCTTTAAATTTTTATGTTAAACCATTTAAAAATAATATATTTTAAAATTTATATTCACTTTTTATTCTATTAGTGGTAAAATAAACCTGTTGTTTGATTCTCATTATTTGAGGATTATTTTCATTTTTACATTCTTTTATTTTTGTTTTAGTTTTAAGGTAACCTAGAATATTCTTCTAGGTTACCTTTTAATTTTATTTAATATTTTTATATAATATTATTTTAATGTACTACTCTCCTTGATAAATTTATTTTTTATTATTAAAATTAAACAAAACAATATTATAAAACTTAGGAAAAGAGGACATTAAAATGGAAGAACATTTAATTAATTATGATTCTTTAATGATTCTAGCTATCGTAGCTTTCTTCACGCCATTTTTAGTGGCAAAATTAAAAAAACTAAAAGTTCCTTATCAAGTTGGCGAAATATTTATAGGTATAATACTTGGTAAAAGTTTTTTAAACATAATACATCCAGATGTATGGATTATATTTTTATCTGATTTAGGTCTTGCTTATTTAATGTTTTTAAGTGGACTTGAAATAAACTTTGATGACTTAAAATTGGTTGAAGGTGAAACTTTAAAAGATTCCAAAATTTTTGTAAGTATAAAAATGTTTGTAATTTCAATTGTTATATCATTTATTTTATGTTTTATATTAAGATTTGTTGGAATATCTAACGGAAGATTATTTTTCACCTTCTTATTTACAGCAGCAGCTCCTGGACTACTTGTTCCAATTTTAAAAAATAAACAAATTATAAGTAGTGAATTTGGTCAATCTTTATTGATTTTTGGTATTATAGCTGAATTTGTATGTTTAATAGGAATTTCATTTATTTCTTCAGTTTCTATTTATGGATTATCTTTAAAAAGCTTTGAATTTTTAATAATATTTTTAGCAGCTATATTTATATATTTACTTACTAAATTTATATTTAAAAAAAGAGATATTTCTTTAGTAGCATTTAAAAATTTACATTTAAGTGTTAGAGGTGCTTTTGTACTTGTTTTAGTACTTGTTGCAATATCCCAAAAAGCTGGTAGTGAAATAATACTTGGTTCATTTTTAGCTGGAATAATATTTTCTCTTTTAGCTGGAAAAGCAAAAGAAGAAATTTCTCACCAATTAGATGTTATTGGTTACGGATTTTTAATTCCAATATTTTTTATAATGGTTGGTGTAAATATAGATTTACATTCTATAATTGAAAACCCAAGTTCTATAGCTAAAATACCTGTATTTTTAATAATATTATTTTTAGTAAAATTAATACCTTCCTTATTACTTAAGAAAAAGTATGGTATAAGAAATGCTATAGCATCATCAATGATACTTACAGCACAACTTAGTTTAACTATAGTTGGATCTCAAATGGCTATGCAACTTGGTTATATTAATGAAGCAGATTATTCTGCATTTATAGTTACTACTGTTATTTCATGTATTATATTCCCTATATTATTTGAGAAACTTTTAATTTTAGATAAAAATACAGCTAAAACATCTGAAAAATCAGATAAAATAATAATACGTGAACTTGTTTTAAGTAGTGAATATTTTATAGGTAAATCACTTAAAGAATGTAAATTACCTATAGGATGTAGAATATTTTCTATTGTTAGAAATAACGAAGAAATTATGCCAAATGCAGATACTATTCTAAAAAAAGATGATATTATCATAATAGCTGGAATTAAAAATTCTGTTGAAGATACTTTAAATATGCTTACTGTTTGTGATCTTCATTTACCTGAAAATTAAAAGATAAGGAGTTTAAAAACTCCTTATCTTTTTTTATAAAATTTTATTTAAACTTAAATCCTTTAAAGCATTTTTTATATTTTCAATATTTTCTTCTAAACTACTTTGTACAGCTGCTGTTATAGCACCTTCAACAAGAGCACAATCTGTAATTTGAATTTTTTCTTTATCAAATTCTTCATCTAAAAAATCTATTGCCATTTCAGTATTCATATAAGCACTTCCTAAATCAAAAAGAATTAAAACACCATCTTCTGAATATACTTTTTTAATTCCTTCTGATATCTTTTCCATATCAGTACCTATTCTTCCATCAGAAGTACCACCAGCATCTATAATAGGAACATTAGGTGCCATTTGAGCAGCCATTTCTACTACCCCTTTTGCAATATTTTCACTATGTGATATTATAACTAATCCTACCATATATTATTAATCTTCCTCTCAAAACTTAATTTAAAATTTATAAAAAATTGTTTTGTAATTGTCTAATTCTCTTATATTTCTTCATATATAGTTTCTAATATATAATACATTGATGTTGCACCTGCATCTTGGTGTCCAATACTTCTATCGCCTAGATAACTTGCTCTTCCTTTTGTAGCTTTTATTTCCTTTGTAAATTCAACACCTTTTTTTGCAGCATTCTTACCTTTTTCTAAAACAATCTTTGGATTGTCAGAGTTTTTTAATTCTTCTTCCATAGCTTTTATTGCAGGCTCTAAAGCATCTATCATTGTTTTTTCTCCTTCTACTGCTTTACCTCTTTGTTTAATTCCATCAAGAGCTGCCTTAAGAACATTTATAAAATCATATATATCAATATTATCTTTATTATTAACCATCATGGAACCTTTCATAAATGCAGTTCCATAAAGTGGTCCTGATGCCCCTCCTACATTAGATACTAATGCCATTCCTGTCTTTTTAAATATATTGCCTATATTACTTCCATCATCATCTTTAAGTTTATCTACAACAGCATTAAATCCTTTACTCATATTTAATCCGTGATCACCATCTCCTATAGCTGCATCAAGTTCTGTAAGATATTCTTTTTTTAAATCTATTTTTTCGTTTATTTTTCCTATTACTTCTATAACCCTTTTACCATTCATTTTTATTCCTCCATAAAACCTTATATTATATATTTATCTTAAGTGTTTTTATAATATTTTTTAAAATACTTTAAATGCAGGTGTATCTGCTTTTGAATCTAAAAGTTCTTTTAACTCTTCATCAAGCTTTAATATTGATACTGAACATCCAGCCATTTCTAAAGAAGTCATATATTCACCTACAAGAGTTTTATAAACCTTAATTCCTTTTTCATTAAGCATTTCTCTAACTTTTTTATTAATTATATATAATTCCATAAGTGGTGTTCCAGAAAGTCCATTTACCATAACTGCAACTTCTGAATTTTTTTCTATAGGCATATCAGATAATATCTTATTTACTAACTGCTCAGCTATATTATCTGCTGATGAAATTTTTTCTCTATGTGTTCCTGGCTCACCATGAATACCCATTCCTATTTCAATTTCATCTTCTCCTAAAGTAAAATTTGCTTTTCCAGCAGCAGGAACTATACAAGATGTTAATGCCATTCCCATACTTCTTACATTTTTTATTACTTTCTCTGCAACATTTTTTACTTCCTTAAGACTTGCTCCCTTTTCAGCTTTTGCTCCAGCAATTTTATGAACAAAAATAGTTCCAGCAATTCCCCTTCTTCCTGCTGTGTAAAGACTATCTTCAACAGCAACATCATCATTTACAACAACATAATCAACATTTATTCCTTCCATTTCAGCCATTTCTTTTGCCATATCAAAATTCATAACATCACCAGTATAATTTTTTATTATAAGTAATGTTCCAGATCCATTATCTACAGCTTTTATAGCTTCATATACTTGATCTGGAGTTGGTGATGTAAATACAGCTCCACAAACTGCTGCATCAAGCATTCCATAACCTACATATCCCCCATGTGCAGGTTCATGACCACTTCCTCCTCCACTTACTAAAGCTACCTTTCCCTTGTCTTTAGAATTTTTTCTAACTAACACATCAAAACCATCTAATTTTTCTAAATAATCTTCATGCGCATAAACAATTCCTTGTAACATATCCTCTAAAACATTGCTTGGATCATTTATTAACTTTTTCATATATATTCTCCCCTTTTTATATATTATAAATTTTAATATTTAACTTTAAAAAATATTTTTAAATATAAAAACTATAAATTTTTTATTTTATCTATTAACCATTTTTCTTATTAAGCATTATATCTAATATTGTATTATCAACATTTTTAAGACCATTTTTTATTAACTTTTCTATACTCTCAATAGTTTTTTCTACATCTTGTGATACAATTCCATCATTTGATGTTGCAGTAATTCCATTCATAGCAAGATTTGCACATTGAATTGCTGCATTTGTACCAGTAGCTATTTTAAGAGCGCATGTTTGCTTAGCTCCATCACATATCATTCCTGAAACATCTGATAGCATATTATTTATACAATATTTTATATTTTGCAAGTTTCCTCCAAGTAAATATGTTATCCCACATGAAGCCCCTGTTGCACCTGCAATTCCTGCACCACAAAGTGGTGATAATCTTCCCATATGCTTTTTTATACGAATGGTTACCAAATTACTTAATACTAAAGCTCTTGCTAATTCTTCATCTGACTTTTTCAAAATATATGCCGTTTCTGCAACAGGCATAGAACAAGCTATTCCTTGATTTCCACTACCAGCTGTTGTCATAATAGGCATAGTACAACCATCCATTCTGGCATCTGATGCTGCTGCTGATGCTGCAATTATTTTATTTGATGCATCATTTGAAAATAAATTAAAATTTCCTTTTTCAATAATTTTATTTCCAACTTCTAACCCATATCCGCCTTTTAAACCTTCCGCTGAAACTTTACCATTCATCTTGGCACTTTCTAAAATAAATTTTATATCTTCAAACTTGCAATTTTTTGCAAAGTTATAAATTGACTCTATTTTAAATAAATTATAATCTTCATCTTCTTCATTATTTAAATTATCTATTTTCTTATCAAGTAATATTTCTTCATCTTTTTTTATTAAAGTTACATTTGTATGTATGTCCTCAATAACTACTACACACTTTGATTTTTCACCTATAACTTCTACTTCTATATAAAGACTTTTATCTGTATCTTTTTGTGTTATATTTATAATATTTTCTTTTACTATTTTATTAGCTTCTTCAAGCTCTTCTTTTTTAAAATTTGATAAAATAGTTAACTTTTTATAAGATTTTTTTATTACAACACCTAGTGCTGCTGCTATTTCTATACCAACTTGTCCAGTTCCAGGTATCCCAACTCCTAATGCATTTTTTATTACATTAGCACTTAATTTTATGTTTATAAATTTTATTTTTTCATCTAAATTTTCAGATGCTATAGAAGCTGCATAAGCTATAGCAATTGGTTCTGTACAACCTTCTGATGGTATAACTTCTCTCTTTAATGTTTTTATATATAGGTCTCTCATAAAATGCCCTCCAGTTAAAATTAGAAATTGGTCTTTTATATTTTTATTATATCATTATAATCTTAATTTTTGTAATCAATTACATTAATATTTTATTATAAACTTATAATATAAATAAAGTTTTACACCAAATTTTTTTTATATTTATAATTATTGTAATCATCACTGCAAACACACATAGAATTCATAATTTCAATTATTTCTTCCTTTGATAATGATTTATAATACTTATCATAATGGTCTTCTGAACAAAAACTTCCTATTTTATTTTCATATCCATTATCTTTAATCTCTTTTTTACAATATAAACATCTTTTCATATTAAAGTCCTCCCTTTCATGATATTACTTTAACATTTTTTATTTTAATTAATATACTACTTTAAGATATTGTTTACAATCTTAATAAAAAAAATATTTTTATAACCTTTATAGAATTTTATTTTATTAAAAATATATTATTAAATAACCTTAATTATTTTTTATTACAAAAACTCTACTAATTATCATTAGTAGAGTTTAATTTAATCATATAAAAATTATTTAATTTTATCTAAAACATATTGTTTATATTCATTAAAAGTCATATTTTCTATAGTTGCACCTTTATTAACTTTTCCACTTACAAAGTTATATTCTGCAGAACCATAATTAAAAGATGGACTTAAAACAGAAATACTTGATTCTGTTGTTCTATAAGTTACCTTATAACTTAACACTTCTTCACAGAAATTAAGTATTTCTAAATAATTTTTTATATATCCTGCACTTATCATTTTAACAACAAAAGAAAATAAGTTATATCCTCCAAGTAATTGTTTCATATTTCCACCATGCATATTAAATACTTTATCTGTGCTATAAAAGTACTTCATATCTCCAAATGTAAGTGTTTTAAATTCATTATTTATTTCTAATCTATCATCTTTTATTTCTTCTAAATCTTTTTCTATAGTTTCCCAAGGAATTGATTTTAATATTGCATTATTATTTATTGTTTGTGTAAAATTATCTATTGCATTATCTATATATTTATTTACGCTTATTACTTTTTCATCTATATATAAAGTGTATTTTCCATTTTCATATACTAAACTTATTTTATTATCCATATATTACCCTCACTTCTTATGTTACTTAATAATAATTATTATATAATATTAAACTATTTTAGTCCATAATTTATTTTAATTAATACCTTACTAAAATTTATTATATTAACTTATCTTCTTTTAATAACTTATATAAAGTTGGATTTAAATTAAACTCTTTCATTAATTTTTCCACTTCATTTAATGACTTAAGCTTTTTATCTTTTGATATATTAGACTTTGATGCTCTAATTAAAATATTTTTTGGTGAATGTGCTATATCAATAAATTCTAAAAGCTGAGTTTTATAACCTAAAGTTTCTAAAAGATTTCCTCTTACTGCATCTGTCATAAGTGCAGCTACCCTCTCTTGTATTATTCCATACTTTGTTAATATTTTTAAATTATCTGTTTCTATTTGACTATTAAACTCATGTTGGCAGCAAGGAACTGAAAATATCATTTTAGTATTCCACTTTATTGCATTATAAAGTGCATAATCTGTAGCTGTATCACAAGCATGTAATGTAATTACCATATCAACTTTATTATTATATTTAAATCCATTTATATCACCAAGTTCAAAGTGCAAATTAGTATAATTATATTTTTTAGCTATATCATTACACTTTTTAATAACATCTTTTTTAAGGTCTAATCCTATCATTTTTACATTTATATTTTTAATTTTTACGAAATAATAATAAAGTACAAATGTTAAATATGATTTACCACAACCAAAATCTAATATTGTAAGATCCTTATATTCATTTTTCTTTATCTCATCATCAATTATTTCTATAAATCTATTTATTTGCTTATACTTATCATATTTTGATTTAACTACTTTTCCTTCTTTAGTGAATATACCTAAATCTATTAAAGGTTCTATTATCATTCCTTCTTTAAGAATATAATTTTTTTCTTTATTATGTGATTTATTACATGATTCACATAACTTTTTATTATCAACTTTTTTCTTTCCTAAAAATACTTTTCCCTTTTTAGAAATCTTAATATTTATATTACAATTTTCACTAAAAGCATCAACTTGCTTATAATTTTCTTCTATTATTTCTAAAAGCTTACCTTCAAACTTATCTTTCTCAATATTTTCATGAAAAACTTGTTTATCTGTATATTTTTCTATTTGATAATATTCTTTATTGTTTTTTTCTTTTAATTCAATATTTATCTTTTTATATTCTATTTCTTTGTTCATCTTATTACTTATAACTATTTTAAAAGCTTTTTCATTTGTAATTTCTTTTATAGCTCTTTTTAATTCTTCCATTAAGTTCACACCTTACTTTTTGTTTTCTCTCTAAAATAAATTATGTCTATACATAATTAAATTTATTATATTAAAATAATACAACACTCTAAGAAAAAAATATATAAAAATAAAGTCTTATTATAAAACAAAAGATGCTGCAAAAAATTTATAGCATCTTTTTTAAAATTTATATCCAAAGCTTTTATTTCAATTTATTAATTAATTTTTTAGCATCTTTTTCGCATAAAGGTTTTGAAAATAAATATCCTTGTATATATTCAACATTCATTTCTTTTAATATGTGAAGTTGCTTGTATGTTTCAACTCCTTCTGCAACAACTTTAATTTCTAATGACTGTCCTATATCTACAGCTAACTTTACTAATTTTTTATAATCATCACTTTTACTCATATTTTGTATAAATTCTTTATCTATTTTTATACCCGATATAGGTAATTTAATTAAATAATTTAATGATGAGTATCCTTTTCCAAAGTCATCTAAATAAACCTTAACTCCAAATTTTTTTAACTTTTTAAGTTTCTTTATATTAAACTTTATATTTTTAATTAAAGTGTTTTCTGTAATCTCTATACCTAAAAGATTTGGATTTATATTTATTTCTTTTAATAAATTTTCAATTATATCTGTAAAATTTTCATACATTATTTGTATTTCCGAAATATTTACAGATACAATTATAGGATCTTCTCTATTTTTATTTATTTCCTTTGAAAATACTAATGCTTTTTTTAATATATATTTTCCAAATATATTTATCATATTAACTTGTTCTATATAACTGATTATTTTTTCAACAGGAACATTCTTAAATTTTTCATTATTCCATCTTAGTAAAGCTTCAAATCCTATTATTTTTTTATTATAAGTATATTGTGGCTGATAATATAATTCTAATTCATTATTTTTTAAAGCTCTTTTAAGTTCTCTCTCTATTTCTAATTTAAATAATCTTTCTTTCTCAAATTCTTTAGTGTAAAAGGCATATTGATTTTTACCTCTAATTTTAGCTTTATATAAAGCAAAATCTGCTTTTTTTAATAAATCTTCAATTTTATTATCTTTAATTTTATCCGTTAAAATTCCAAAGCTTGCTGATATTGAATTTATTTTTTCTCTTTTTCTAAACTGATAATTTAAAGTCTTTATAATTTCTTTAACCTTTTTTATTAAAAACTTTTCGTTAGTTACATCTTTATAAATAATTATAAATTCATCTCCACTAATTCGTGCTACAAAAGCATCATTACAAACCCGTTTAAATATATTAGAAATCAATACTAAAACTTTATCTCCCCAATAATGCCCAAAGGTATCGTTTACCTTTTTGAAATCATCAATATCTATGGAAATTAATGAAGCATACTCTGTATCTTTCTTAATTTTTTTTAAATATGTATATATACTTCGTCTATTATTTAATCCCGTAAGTGAATCAGTAAATATTAACTTTCTTAATTCATCACTATAACCTTCAAAATTAACTATATCCATGTAAATAACAACTATTCCTATAACATTATTTTTATTGTCCCAAACTGGAATTTTATGAACTTCTATTGTTCTCAATTCTCCATTTATTATTTTTTCTCTAATAAATTGAATATTATCCCTTTTATTAATAACCATTTTATCTTCTAATATTATTTTCTCTATGAGTTCTTTTTTAAATTCATATCTCCAATTTTGCCCAATAATATCCTCTCTTTTAATATTATAATAATTCAAAAAATTATCATTTACTTCAAGTATTGAACTATTATTATCTTTTAAGATAATAGCAAATGGTATATTTTTTATTATAATATTCAAATTATTTTTATCCTTTTTTACTTTATATAATTCTTGTAATATTTCAATATTTTCAATTCTCTCTAAATACTTTCTAGCCTCTTTAGAATTAATTATATTCTTTAGACTTTTTTTACTCATATACTAAATTTACATCTCCTTATTATATTTAATTAAATAATATTTTTAATTAAATAATAAAATATACAAAAATTACTAATCTATTTTATTTTCGTACTAATACATATATTAATCAAGTATATATTTTTAAATAATACATTAATAATAAAAGCGATAAAAACTATTAATATTAGTTTTATCGCTTTTATTAATTATATATAAATATTTAAATTGTTGGGCATATCTAAAAAATTATAAAAAAAAACCACTCAAAATAAGAGTAGCCAAAATCTAAACTAAAATAAATATATTGTGTATTTACATATATTCTGAATTAAAAACAAAAAGTATGTTTACTTTTTGGCAACTGGCTAACATAGTTTTTAAAATAAAAACCTTAGTCCCTATAGCTTTGCGTCCTTAAATTTCTCTAAGTTTGCCTATTTATTTTTACTATTAAATAGTACTATATTTTTATAAGCTTTTCAAGTATTTATTTTAACTAACATTATTTTATTATTCCTAAATCAGTTCTGAAATAAGCTCCTTTAAAAATTATATTTTCTATATTTTTGTAAGCTTTATATCTTGCTTCTTCAATATTATTTCCTATTCCTAAAACAGATAAAACTCTTCCACCACTTGTAACTAAGTTACCACTTTCAAGTTTAGCTCCTGCAATAAACACTTTATCATCAACATTTCCAATACTTATATTATATCCAGTTTCGTATTCTAAAGGATATCCTTCTGACGCCATAACTACATTTATACAAGTTTCATCTGAAAATTCTATATTTAAACTTTCTAAATTTTCATTCATAGCTGAATATATTATATCTAAAAAATCACTTTTCATAAGAGCTAAAACTGATTGTGTTTCAGGATCTCCCATTCTTACATTATATTCTAAAAGTTTTACACCATCATTAGTTATCATTACCCCAAAGAATATTATTCCTTTAAAATTAAATCCTTCTTCTTTTATTCCTTCTAGTGTTTTATCCATAATATTTTCTTTAAAATCTCTTAATACCTCATCTGTAACATATGGATTAGGACAAATAACTCCCATTCCACCTGTATTTGGACCTCTATTTTCATCATATATTTGTTTATGATCTTTAGCTGATATAAATGGCACAATAGTATTACCATCAGTTATAGAAAGAATTGATGCTTCAATACCTTCTAAAAATTCTTCTATTACTACTTTTTTACCTGCTCCATTGAATACATCTAATACCATAAAATCTTCAATTGACTTTAAAGCTTCACATTTATTGTTACATATAACAACACCTTTTCCAGCTGCAACTCCATCTGCCTTAATTACTACTGGATATTTACAATTATTTAAATATTTTTTTGCCTTATACACATCATAAAATACATTATATTCTGCTGTTTTCACTCCATATTTTTTCATAAAGTCCTTTGAAAAAGCTTTACTCCCCTCAAGCATTGCAGCAGCCTTATTAGGTCCAAAAATTTTTAATCCTTCTTCTTCAAATCTATCTACTATTCCATTTATAAGAGGCTCTTCTGGTCCAACTATAGTTAAATCTATATTATTTTCTTTTGAAAACTTTATTAGATTTTCTATATCAGTTATATTTACATTTTCACATTTATCCTCAATTGCAGTACCCCCATTACCTGGAGCTACATATATTTTATTTACCTTTTTATTTTTTGATATTTTCCATGCTATTGCATGTTCTCTTCCACCTGAACCAACTAAAAGTATATTCATATTTTAAAACCCCTTTTACTATATTCTAAAAAGCTTTAATTAATGTTTAAAATGCCTAATACCTGTAAACACCATTGATATACCATGTTCATTACATGCATCTATAGATTCTTGATCTCTTAAAGAACCTCCTGGTTGTATTATTGCTTTTATTCCATACTTAGCTGCTTTATCTACAACATCTCTAAAAGGGAAAAATGCATCTGATGCCAAAATTGTTGCTCCCTTTCCTCTTCTTAGAGCATCTTCTGTTGGCCAAATTCTATTAACTTGTCCTCCCCCAATACCTAATGCAATTCCATCATGTGCTACTACAATAGCATTTGATTTAACATATTTTACAACCTTCATTCCAAATATTAAATCATTCATTTCTTCTGAAGTTGGTTTTACTTCTGTAACAACTTTTAATTCATTAAAAAGATTTTTATCTTCTTCTTGTACTAATATTCCTCCATCAACTGTAACCATATACTTATCATCTTTTGGAAGATTTTTAAATTCAAGAACTCTTAAATTTTTCTTTTGCTTTAATATTTCTAATGCATCATCATCATATTCTGGTGCAGCAATAACTTCTAAGAAAATTTTAATCATCTCTTCAGCTGTTCTCTTATCAACTTTTTTATTAAAAGCTACTATTCCTCCAAATATTGATGTAGGATCAACTTCATAAGCTTTAATATAAGCTTGGTAAGTATCTTTTCCAACTGCCACTCCACATGGTGTATTATGCTTTAATGCACAACATGATGGTTCATCAAATTCATTAGCACATTTCCAAGCTATATCTACATCTTTAAAATTGTTGTATGAAAGTTCTTTTCCGTTTAAAACATTAAATGTATTCATTGCCCCATCTAGCATAGTTGATTCATAAAAAGCAGCACTTTGATGAGAATTTTCACCGTATCTTAATTGTTGTTTTTTTATAAACGAAACTGAAAGATATTCCGGATATTCTATATCATCTAATAAAAAGTTTGAAATTGCAGCATCATAAGCGCTCATTAAATTAAATACTCTTCCTGCTAATTTTTTTCTAAGTTTATAAGAAACATCATTATTTTTTTCCATTTCATCCATTACAATTTTATAATCATTTTTATCAGATATAACTACTACATCTTTAAAATTTTTAGCAGCAGCTCTAAGCATTGTTGGGCCGCCAATATCAATAAATTCTACTTTTTCATCAAACTCTAAATTTTCACGAACTTTTTCAAAAAATGGATATAAATTTACAACAACATAATCTATTGTACTTATTTCTTTTTTGTTTAGCGTATTCATATGTTCTTCATTTTCTCTTATTGCTAATATACCTGCATGTATATTAGGATGTAATGTTTTAACTCTTCCATCTAACATTTCTGGAAAATCAGTAATTTCATTAACTTCAATTACTGAAATTCCATTTTCCTTTAAATACTTATATGTTCCACCAGTTGATATTATTTCAACATTTCTATTGATTAAAAACTTTGCAAATTCTAATATTCCCTCTTTATCAAACACGCTAATTAAAGCTCTCTTTTTCATTAAATTATTCCTCTCCTTTTAAAATATTTACTTTACCCTCTTTAATTTTCACTTTTCCTTCGCTTATATATTTAATAGCTAAAGGAAGTAATTTATGTTCTTTCTTCAAAACTCTATTTTGAAGTATTTCTGGAGTATCATTAAAATAAACTTTAACAGCTTCTTGTAATATTATTTCTCCACCATCTATCTCATTATTTACAAAATGGACTGTACATCCAGATATCTTTACTCCACTTTGTATAACTTTTTTATGAACATTTAATCCATACATTCTCTCACCACAAAATGAAGGAATTAATGATGGATGTATATTTATTATTTTGTCTTTATATTCTTCTAATAATTTTCCTTCCAATATAGAAAGATATCCTGCAAGAACTATTAAATCAATTTCTTTCTTTTTTACTAATTCTAATATTTTATAAGAAACTTTATCTCCAAATTCTTTTTTAGATACAATAAACGTATCTATATTATGTTTTTTAGCCCTTTCTATTGCATATATACCTTCACGACTTCCTATAACCATCTCTATTTTACAATTCAAAAAACCATTTTCCACACTATCTATTATTGCTTGAAGATTACTTCCACTTCCTGATGCCAGTATTGCTATTTTAAACAAATCCCTTCACCTCCAGAAGTTATACTTCCTATTTCATAAGCAACTTCTCCCATCTCTAATAAATCTCTTAAAATATTTTCAGTATCCTCTTTATCAATACAAATTACAAAACCTATTCCCATATTAAAGGTATTGTACATATGACTTTTTTCTACTCCACGATTAATTATTTCCTCAAATATTTTAGGTAATGGATAACTGTCAGTTTTTATAACAGCAGTTAATTCTCTTCCATTAAACATTCTAGGAATATTTTCTATAAAGCCACCACCAGTTATATGTGCCATACCTTTTATTTCATATTTTTCAAGAAGAGAAAGTATTGGTCTTACATATATTTTTGTTGGTTTAAGTAAAGTTTTCCATATAGACTGTCCATCAAAATTTTCATCTAAATCTTTAAATAATTTTCTAACTAATGAATATCCATTAGAGTGTATTCCTGATGATGCAATTCCTATAAGACTGTCACCAGCTTTTATATTTTTTCCACTTATTATTTTGTCTTTCTCTACAATCCCAACAGCAAATCCTGCTATATCATATTCTCCATCTCTATAAAACCCTGGCATCTCAGCAGTTTCACCACCTATTAAAGAAGTATCAGATAACATACATCCTTCTGCAACTCCTTTTACTAAGTCAGATGAAACTCTAGAATCTAATTTTCCACAAGCAATATAATCTAAGAAAAATAATGGTTTTGCTCCATGACATAAAATATCATTTACACACATAGCTACACAGTCAATTCCAACAGTATCATATTTTTTAGTTTTAAAGGCTATATCAAGTTTAGTTCCAACTCCATCTGTTCCTGATACTAAAACAGGCTTTTTATATCCTTCAGGAAGTTCAAACATTCCAGCAAATGAACCTAAACCATTTAAAACTAATTCCCCCATAGTTTTATTTGCATATTCTTTTATAAGCTTAACTGATTTGTATCCTTCTTCAATATTTACTCCACTTTCTTTGTAAGTTATCATTGCTCAAACCCTACCTTTCAAGATTATCTTCTATATCTTCCATAGGTGCTGAAACTGGATAAATTCCATTAAAACATCCAACACAAAAATTTCTTCTTCCATTAAAACTATCATACATTCCTTCTAAACTTAAATATCCCAAATAATCACAACCAATATCATCTTTTATTTCTTCTAAAGATTTATTTGCGCCTATAAGTTCACTTCTATATGGAGTGTCTATTCCAAAATAACAAGGATATTTAACTACTGGTGAAGCAACTAAAAAATATACTTCCTTAGCTCCAGCCCTTCTTAATGATTCAATTAAATGTTTTGATGTTGTTCCTCTAACTATAGAATCATCTATAAGAACAACTCTTTTTCCTTTAACATTTACTTTTAAAGGATTAAGTTTTACAGCAACAGCTCTTTCTCTCATTTCTTGTGAAGGAGTTATAAAAGTTCTTCCTATATATCTGTTTTTAACAAATCCAATATTATAAGGTATATTAGAAGCCTTTGCATACCCCATAGCTGCTGGTATTCCTGAATCAGGAACTGCAATAACAACATCAGCTTCTAATTGATGCTCCTTATAAAGTTTTTCTCCTTGCTTAACTCTACAACTATAAACATCAAGACCATCCATTGTAGAATCAGGTCTTGCAAAATATATATACTCAAATGAGCAAGTTTGACAAACAGTATTTTCTGAATATCTATAACTTTTAATTCCACTATTATCTATTATTATTATTTCACCTGGATTTACATCTCTTATAAATTCTGCCCCTACTGAATCTAATGCACAACTTTCTGAAGATAATATATAATTCTCTTTATATTTACCAATACATAAAGGCCTTATTCCATTTGGATCTCTAACTCCTATAAGCTTATCTTTTGTCATAATAACCATAGCGAAAGAACCTCTAACTGCTGATATAGCATTGATTACAGCTTTTTCTATACCTCTTTTTGCTCCTCTTGCTATAAGACTTGTAATAACTTCTGAATCTACTGAGGTATGAAAAACATGTCCACCATCTTCTAAAAGTTCTCTTATAACATTAGCATTTACTATATTTCCATTATGAGCTGTTGCTATTTGACCTAATTTTGTACTACTTAAAAGAGGCTGTGAATTTTCAATTGTTTTAGCTCCTGCAGTTGAATATCTAACATGACCTATTGCTATATTTCCTTTTTTTTCTCTTAAAAATTCTATATCATCATTTTTAAAAGCATCCGTGATTATTCCAAGCCCCTTATGTGCAATAATTTCCTCTCCATTTGCTACTGCAATTCCTGTGCTCTCTTGCCCTCTATGTTGAAGTGCATAAAGACCATAATAAGTTAATTCTGAAACATCTATCCCATCTTTTGAATAAACCCCAAATACTCCACACTCATCTTTAAATTTATCGTTTTGAGGATCTATAATATATTCTTCTCTAGAATTAATCATAAAATAATACCTCTCTTTTTTTAAAATTACCCTTTAATTCTATTTAATATTTCTTTGTATGCTTCCTCTACATTTCCTAAATCTCTTCTAAATCTATCTTTATCTAATTTTTCTCCTGTTGTTGCATCCCAAAATCTACATGTATCTGGTGAAATTTCATCAGCAAGTAAAATTTCTCCTTTTTCATCTCTTCCAAATTCTATTTTAAAATCTATTAAATTTATATTTTGTTTCTTAAAAAATTCTTTTAATAAGTCATTTATCTTATTTGTCATATCATAAATCTTATTAAGCTCTTCAAAAGTTGTAGCTCCAATTGCTACTGCATGATAATCATTTATAAGTGGATCTCCTAAAGAATCATCTTTATATGATAGTTCAAAAACTGTAGTTTTAAGATTAAATCCTTCTTCAATTCCTAATCTCTTTGCCATACTTCCAGCTGCCACATTTCTAACTATTACTTCAAGTGGAATTATAGAAACTTTTTTACAAAGCTGATCTCTATCATTTAATTTTTTTATAAAATGAGTCTTTATTCCAGATTCATTTAACATTTGAAAAATTTTTGATGTTATTGAATTATTTAAAATACCTTTGTTATTTATTTGAGATTTTTTTTCTCCATTAAAAGCTGTTGCATCATCTTTGTAATGAACTATAACTTCATTTTCATTTTTGCTTCTAAATATTTGTTTTGCCTTTCCTTCATATAACATTTCTAATTTTTCCATTATAAATCAACTCCTTTTGAATTTTCTTCTATAAACCTTTTTTTCATTCTTCTTCTAAAGTCAACTAAATCGTCTTTTATATTAGGATATTTAAGTGAAAGCATTTGTACAGCAAGCATTCCTGCATTATAACTATTATTTATACCAACTGTTGCAACTGGTATTCCCTTTGGCATTTGAACGATTGATAGAAGTGCATCCATCCCCTCAAGTGCTGCCTTAACCGGAACTCCAATGACTGGAATTGTTGTATGACTTGCAATAACTCCAGGAAGATGTGCCGCTAGACCTGCCCCCGCAATAATTATTTCACACCCTTTATCTTCTATTTCTTTTAATGTTTCAATTAACTTTTCTGGTACTCTATGTGCTGATAAAATAAACGCTTCATATTCAACATTAAATTCTTTTAAAGCATTGGCAGCTCCTCTCATAATCTCTATATCTGATTTACTCCCAAAAAATATAGCTACTTTCATTTATAAAACACCTCTTTTATTTAAAATAATTTACTCCTGCTTTAAATATTTTTTGATCAAAGTTTCCTAATATATTTTTATAAAGATTTTCCCCAACTCTTTCTGAGTGCCCCATCTTACCAAAGATTCTTCCATCTTTACTTGTTATACCTTCAATTGCAAAAACTGAACCATTTGGATTAAATGGCATATCCATTGTAGGTTCTCCATTTAAATCAACATACTGAGTTGCAACTTGTCCATTATCTATAAGTTCTTTTATAAGATTTTCATTTGCTACAAATTTACCTTCACCATGAGATATTGGAATTTGATGAATATCTGAAACTTCTACTTCACTAAGCCAAGGAAACTTATTTGAAACTATTTTTGTATTTACTATAGTTGACATATGCCTATTTATATCGTTATAAGTTAATGTTGCTGAATCTTCATCTATATCTCTTATCTCCCCATAAGGAAGTAATCCTAATTTTATAAGTGCTTGAAAGCCGTTACAAATTCCTAAAATTAATCCATCTCTATTATTTAAAAAATTCATAACACTATTCTTTATTTTTTCATTTCTAAATATAGTTGCTATAAATTTAGCTGATCCATCTGGTTCATCTCCAGCTGAAAAACCTCCTGGTATCATTATTATTTGAGCTTTATCAATTTCTTCTTTCAATTTATCAATAGATTCTAATAACATCTCTTTATTTAAATTTCTTATAAGTACTTCAGTAACAATTGCTCCTTCTTTTTCAAAAGCTTTTTTGCAATCATACTCGCAGTTTGTACCAGGAAATACTGGAATTACAACTTTAGGATTTTTAATTTTAACTTTTGATGATTTTATTTTAAAATTATTTTTTTCTTCTATTTTTATACCGCTTATATCGCTATTTTTACTATTTATTTTTGATTTAAATACATTTTCTAACTTTTCTTCATATGCTTCTTGTAAATAATTCAAATTAAATTCTAAGTCATATTCGTTACATCTAATATAATTACTTTCTAATGTTTTACCTATTACTTTATAATTTGTTCCTTCAAAATCTTTCTCTATATTTATATCTTTTTTAACTTCTAAAATTAAACTTCCATAGTTAAAACCAAATAACTCATCTTTAGAAACATTACTAAATTCTACTCCAATTTTATTTCCTAATGCCATCTTTGTTATTCCTTCAGCCACTCCACCAAACTTAATTGAATATGCTGAAATTACTTTTTTATCACATATTAATTCATGTAATTTATTAAAATTATTTTTTAATATATTTATATTTAATGTTCCATCTTCTATTTTTTTAGATTTTAACATTATAATTGTTGAGTTTTTCTCCTTAAACTCTGGTGAAATAATATTTTTAGCTTTCTCAACAGTTACTGCAAATGAAATAAGACTTGGTGGAACATCAATATTTTTAAAAGTTCCTGACATAGAATCTTTTCCACCTATTGCTGGAATTTCTAAATCTTTTTGTGCTTTAAATGCCCCAAGTAATGCACTAAATGGCTTTCCCCATCTTTCTTCATCATTTCCTAACTTCTCAAAATATTCTTGAAGCGTTAACCTTATTTTTTTATAATCTCCACCCATAGCTACAACCTTTGTAACTGATTCTATTACAGAATAATATGCCATATGAAACGGACTCCAAGTTCCAAGATAAGGATTAAATCCATATGTCATAATTGATGCATCTTTACTTTCTCCATTTAACACTGGAATTTTTGCTGCCATTCCTTCTGCTGGAGTAATTTGATACTTCCCTCCAAGTGGCATAAGAACTGTATTTCCACCAATAGTTGAATCAAATCTTTCTATAAGCCCCTTTTTGCTACATACATTTAAACTTTTTAATACATTAATCCATTTTTCTTTTATATCTACATTTTCTACATCATATGGATATTCTTCTATTTTATTAATCTTTATATTAGTTTCTTGAGTTTTTCCATTTGTATCTAAAAAACTTCTTTTTATATCAACTATTGTTTTACCTCTCCAAGTCATTTTAAGTCTTTCATCATCTGTAACTTCTGCAACAACTCTAGCTTCCAAATTTTCTTCTTCTGAAAGCTCTATAAACCTTTTAGCATTTTCCCTTTTTACTACAACAGCCATTCTTTCTTGTGATTCTGATATAGCAATTTCAGTTCCATCTAATCCTTCATATTTTTTTGTTACTTTATCTAAATCTATATTAATACCTCTACAAAGCTCCCCTATTGCAACCGATACTCCACCAGCTCCAAAATCATTACACCTTTTAATCATTTTAGAAACTTCTTTATTTCTAAATAATCTTTGTATTTTTCTTTCAATTACTGGATTTCCTTTTTGCACTTCAGCACCTGAAGTTTCTATTGAATCTTCTGTATGTTCCTTTGAAGAACCAGTTGCCCCACCAATTCCATCTCTTCCAGTTCTTCCGCCAACAAGTATTACTACATCAGAAGCATTTGGAGCTTCTCTAACAACATTTTCTTTTGGAGCCGCTGCAATTACTGCTCCAATTTCCATTCTCTTTGCCACATAATTTGGATGATATACCTCATCAACTTGACCTGTTGCAAGTCCTATTTGATTTCCATAAGAACTATATCCATTAGCTGCCCCTAGTGTTATAGTTCTTTGTGGAAGTTTACCTTTTAAAGTTTCTTGTATGCTAACTGTAGGATCAGAAGCTCCTGTAATTCTCATTGCTTGATATACATACGTTCTTCCAGATAAAGGATCTCTTATAGCTCCTCCAAGGCAAGTTGCTGCTCCTCCAAAAGGTTCTATTTCCGTTGGATGATTATGTGTTTCATTTTTAAACATTAAAAGATATTCTTCTATACCTTTATCAGTTTCAACATTTACTTTTATTGAGCAAGCATTTATTTCATCTGATAAATCTAAATCATCAAGTAATCCCTTAAGCTTAAGCTCCTTCATTGATAAAGTTGCTATATCCATAAGGCTTATTTTTCTATTTGTATTTTCACCATATACAAATTCTCTTGATTTTATGTAATTTTCATATGATTTTTTTATTGGGTTTGTATATTTACTTTCTTCTATTTGGATTTTTTTGATAGATGTTTCAAAGGTAGTATGTCTACAGTGATCAGACCAATAAGTATCTATTACTTTAATTTCAGTAATACTAGGATTTCTATTTTCTTCTTTAAAATAATCTCTAATCATAATTAAATCTTCAAAACTCATTGCAAGTCCTTGAGTTTTATGAAAATTTTTCAATTCATTATCCTTTTTAGTTATAAAATCATTCAATATTTCAATATCTTTAGGAATAATTGTATTATTTACCAATTCATTTGAATATAAAGAAACTTCTCTAGAATCTACTGGATTTATATAATATTTTTTTATTTTTTCTATTTCATTCTTTGAAAGATTTCCTTTTAAAACAATAACTTTTGAAGATTTAACCTCTGAATTGTTATTAGATGTTAATAGCATTATACATTCTTTTGCAGAATCTGCACGTTGATCATATTGCCCTGGCAAATATTCAACACAAAAAGCAATCTCATCTTCTTTTAACTTTATAATATCTTCATAAACATTATCAACTGGTGGTTCTCTAAAAATAGTGTTTAATGCCTCTTTATAATAAATTTCTTCTAAATTTCCTATTACATATTTATTTAATACTCTTATATTAATTAAATTATCTACTTTTAAATTTTCCTTAAAATCTTTTAAAAGTATATTTGCCTCTATATCAAAGCCATCTTTTTTTTCAACAAATATTATTTTATTATTAACCATCTTATCCCTCCACCATATTTTTATTAATCCTTTTATAAATACCTCTTTTTGTAAATTCAGAATATCACTCCGCAGCAAAAAAGTCAACATTATTCATTTTATTTATTTTAATATTCGTATTATAATCCGTATATTAATTTAATATATTCTTTTTAAAATACGTATTTAATACATTTTTTATTTTAAAATAAAAAAAAGCTGGTGATATCACCAGCAAGTTTCAACCTACGTAACCTCCTCTTTATGTAGAAGGTCATTTTTATTATAAACAAATTTAAAATTATTTATGCTAATAAGATAATTTAAAATATATTTTTAATTATCTTTTTAATCCATGCAATAAATCCTGTTTCTTCTTCTTGATTATTTTCTTTAACTTCCTTTGTTTCTGGGGCCTTTATTTCATTTGTTTTCATAATGAATTTTACACTACCATCCATTTTATTATTTTTTCCTGTAAAAGTATCATATTCAGTAGATAATTTTACAAGCTCATCTTTAACTTCAATTACATCTTCAACCTTTTCTGTTGCCTCTTCTCCTTTATTACTTAAAGTTTTTATTCCCTTTTCATTAAATTCCTTCATACCATTATTTAATTTTTGACTTCCATCAGCAAGTTGATTTACTCCATCCTCTAATTGTGGTAAACTCTTTATTAACTCTCTTGCTCTTTGTACATTTCCTTTTTCTAATGATGATCTAGTTATTCGAAGTATATCTTCACTATCTTTTAAATCCTGTTGCATTGAAAGTAATTTATTACCCAAATATTTTACTTCCTTAATATTTAATTCTCCATTTCCACTACTTAATACAGCCTTAATACTATCTATTGTTTTTTGTGAAGAATCTAAATCATTATAAAATTTATTTATACTTTCTATTAAATTTTTATTTTCTTTTATTCCATTAATCATTTTATTTATTGATTCTATATTATTTTTATTTAATTTTATATCTTCTGATAATAAATTTAAGTTATTCTTTAATCCTTCTATAGCTTTTATATCATTTTCATTTAAACTTAAAATACTATCTCCAATTCCTTTTATTATTTTTTGATTATTATTGTCTTTATAGCTTGAATAAAATTTCGCTATATTAGCTCTTGAGCTTTCATTTGAAAGAACACTACTAGTTGAATTTAATATTGGATCTAATTCTTTTAAGTCCTTTATACTTGCCATAATGCCTTTCATATTTTCTCCATATCCATTTATTTTTTTAGCATCTAATTGTATTTGATCTTTTGTAAAATCTTTTTCTGTTAGACTATTTATTACATTTTTTAATTGAGCTCCTTGACTTCCGTAGACTCCATCAATATATTTATTCACCTTTGCTTTTGCTTCTGCTAATGGTATTTTATTTTGATTCATTTCACCAATAACCATTGATTTCATTATCAAATAACTTGATCCATAAACCTTCATATCTGATGCCATAACATTCATATTTTTTAGATTTTCATTACTCAACATTTTTTGAGTATTTTTTATTTTTGAATTTATATAACCTAAAAAATTATTAGCCTTTTTATCTAAGCTTCCACCTGGTGTTGAATTTATAGCCCCATCTAATACTTTTTCCATTGGTTCAATTGAATTCTTTGCTTTCCTTGCTGAATTTATTAAATTTTGACCTCTTTTTAAGTTTTGTCCACTTACAATATTTGTCATATTATTTAATTTTTTTAAAGTTTCAGGATTTATATTTTCATATCCCTCTTTTAACTTCGTTATATCATTTAAAAGCTTATTAAAGTTGTCATCTTTTGAAAGCCCTCTAAAAGTATTAATTGAAGCTTCTAAAAGCTTTTGGTTTTGTAATATTCCTTCTCCATCTTTTATTAAAGTATTAACTTTATCAACATTATCCTCTGTAAATAAAGATAATACTTCTTTTGTTTTTTCTGTGTTTATATTTTTTGCAAAATAAGCATCATCTATTAATTTATTTGCTTTTGATACCTGTTTATCTGAATTTATAATTCCAAGAGCTTCTTTTAGATTATTGTTATTTAATTGTCTCTTTCCTTTATCTAATTCTTTTTTAGCTTTAAGTAACCCTTCACTTAAGGCATTAGTTCCTTTAAGCAATTCATCTGATGCATCATTTAATTTATTTAAAGAATCTTTTATTTCATCTATTGAATCAGCAGCTTTTAATTTACTTAAATCAGGCAACTGTGTTGTTGCAGTTATCATTATAGGTCCAAGTTCAAAATTCTCTACATATCCTTCTATTACTAACTTATCTTCAAGATTTATTTCTAAATCTTTATCATTTAAATTTAAACTTTCTTTAAGACCTGGAAATGCAGCAAAGGCTACAATATTATTATTTCCTTCTGATATAATTGTTCCTGAATTTACTTTTAAATCTTTAAATTTATCAATAGGAAGTTTAACTATAGTTGCTGTAGTTAATGGTGTATATATCTTTCTTGTTTTTCCATTAATATTTACATTTTTTGATGATTTATTTTTAAATTCTAATTCCATCCTTATTTTTCCTGACTTACCTGCAATCTCATTTTCCTTAACCTTTTCATCATTAATAAAATAATTTATTTTTACATCAAGTGGAATTTCTTTATCAGTATTTCCGCTATAATAAAGATCACTTCCATTTACCTTCCACTTAAGCTTATCTCCATCTTTAATTGGCTTATCATCGCCTTTTATATTTTCTATATTTTTAAGACTTGTCTCATCTTCTATATCTAAATTTCCTGAATCTGTGTGTATCCAGTTAGTAACTGTTGTTTTCTCTACCTTACCATCAGAACTTAGATTTACATATACACTTTCATCTTTGTTTATTTCACTAGCTCCCGCAATTGTACTTGTAGCCATAGAACCTATTATTGCTAATGCTATTACTTTTTTAGACATTGATTTATACATAAATATCTCCCCCTGACTTATAAATTTTAACCACGCCATTTTAATGATGTTTTGTTTATTATTCCTTCTGAAACTAATAATAAAGATGGTAATATTAAAAGAATTACTGCCATACTAATTAAAGCTCCTCTAGAAATTAAAAAACAAAGACTTCTAATTAATGACATATCTGATACCATTGCTACAGCTCCTGTTGCTCCAAAAAAAGTAAGTCCAGATGTAACAATAGATTTTGCTGATCCTTTTACCGCTATAAGTATAGCTTCATGTTTTTTATATCCCTTTCTAAGTTCTTCTCTAAACCTAGATGTCATTAAAATTGCGTAATCAACTGTTGCTCCAAGTTGTATTGTTCCAATTACTATACTAGCTACAAAAGGAATTTCATTTCCAGTATAATAAGGAATACCCATATTTATAAAAATAGCAAATTCTATAGCAGAAACTAAAAGTATTGGTACTGATATTGATTTAAATACTATTAGTATTATCAAGAATATTGCTATTATTGAATATACTGATACCATTTTAAAATCTCTATCTGAAGTTGTTATTAAATCCTTTGTAAGAGGTCCCTCACCAGCAACTAAAGCGCCTTTATCATAACTTTTAACGATATCTATAATTTCATCAATTTGTTTATTTTCTTCATCTTTTGCTGCCTTATATTCTGAATTTGCAAGTATAAGATTATATCCACCACTTTTAAATATCTCCCTTATATTTTTAGGAATAAATTCTTCTGGAACTGCTGGACCTATTAATTTATCATAAGATATTACTGATGTTATTCCTTTAACATCCTCTATTTTCTTTGTTATTTCTTTAACCTTATATGGTTTTACATTTTCATTAACTAAAATAAAATGTGTTGTCATCATATTAAACTTATCTTTTAATTTATTTGTTGCTACTATAGATGGCATATCCTTTGGCAAAGTTTCATCTAAATTATAATAAACCTTTGCATTATTTGAACCATATATAGCTGGAACTAAAAGTATAAAAAATATTGCTATAAAAACTTTATAGTGAGTTGTTACAACTTTTGATAAATTATCAAAATTAGGAATTATAGTTTTATGTTTATATTTGTGAATTAATTTATCAAAAGTAAGGATTAATGCAGGTAATACTGTTACTGAACATATAACTCCAATTACAACACCCTTAGCCATAACTAAACCAATATCTCTTCCAAGAGTTAAATCCATAGCACATAAAGCTAAGAAACCAGCTATTGTAGTTAATGATGATCCTGATATTGAAAGCATTGTTGTTTGAATTGCTTCTGCCATAGCTTGCTTTCTATTCTCAAACCTTGTAAGTTCTTCTTCATACCTATGCATTAAAAATATTGAGTAATCCATAGTAACTCCAAGTTGAAGTACAGCCACCAAAGCTTTAGTTATATAGGAAATTTCACCAAATATTATATTAGTACCAAGATTAAATAGTATTCCAATTCCTATTGATACTAAAAATATTATAGGTACAAATGTAGATTCCATAGAAATTAATAAAACTACTAAAGAAATTATTACTGCCAATATTACATAAAACGGTGTTTCTTTATCAGCTAAATCTTTTGTATCTTTAAGAATCGCTGACATACCACTTAAAAAGCACTGGTTATTTGTTACTGATTTTATTTTTTCAATTGCATTTAATGTATTTTCTGATGCAACTGAATCATTATATTTTATAATGACCATAGTTGAATCACCATTAAACATTTGTTTTTTAACATCATCTGGTAACATATCTTTAGGAACTGATATGTCTAGTGCATCATCTATCCAAATAGCATTTTCTACACCTTCAATATTTTTAATTTTTTCCTTAAGTTTTACTACATCCTTATTTGGCATGCCTTCAATTATAAGCATTGAAGTTGCAGCATCTGAATAAACATCATCAAGTACTTTTTGCCCTTTTGTAGAATCTAAATTCTGTGGTAAGTAACTTAAAATATCATAATTTATTTTCGTATTTATAAAACCAAAAATAGCTGGAATTATTAATACTGCAGTTACTATTAAAACTGTTTTTGTGTGATTAGAAATCCACTTCCCAAAATTCTTCAATATTATCCCCCCTTATATGACTATTAGTCATTTATTTTTATTATACCATTATATGTATTAACATCCAAATATTTTGATTAAAATTTTATAAAGTTTTAAATAAACTTAAAATTTCCATTTAAATTTTCTGTGAATTATAAATACTGTTTTAAATATTAAACTTATTGTATAATAACTTTATAATATTAAATTTTAAGTTTAATATTTAACTTGAAGTATCTATATTAGCTATATTGCTTTATAAAATTTATAAATTAATAATAGTAAATATAATAAATATTTTTAAAGGAGCGTTTTTATTGTTTGGTTATGTAACTCCTCTAAAACCAGAATTAAAAATTAGAGAATATAATCAATTTAAAAGTTATTATTGCGGAGTTTGTTTAAGCATTAAAAATCTTTATGGAAACATTCCTAGAGTATCTTTAAATTATGATATGACTTTCTTGGCACTACTTTTAGATGGATTAATGAATGAAAAATTAGATTTAAAATTAAAAAGATGTATGGCTCATCCTACAAAAAAAAAGCCAATTTTATTAAATAATACTGCGTTAAACTATGCAGCTACTATGAATGTAGCTTTAGTTTATTATAAATTATTAGATGATGTTTATGATGATAATTCATTAAAGAGTAAATTTTTCCTTAATATTATGAAACCTTATCATAAAAAATTTCCATCTTCTATAAAAAAAATAAACTTATCTATTGAGGAAAATTTAAAATACCTCACAAAACTTGAAAATGATAGAAACTTTGTTTCTATAGATGAAATATGTGACCCTTTCAGTAAAATTGTAGGTATTATTCTTAAAGAATTTCCTTATAAGTTTAAAGAAGATTCATTAACTTTAAGGGAAAATCTTTATACTTTTGGCTATTCTTTAGGTAAGTGGATATATTTAATAGATGCTTTAGATGATTTAGAAAAAGATATGAAAGAAAAAAAATTTAATCCAATAAATTTTTTATACAACAAAAATAACTTAACTTATGATGAATTACTAAAAGAAATAAAAAAAAGAATTGAATTTAGTATTTTTAATTCAGCATATACTTGTAGAGAAATTTTATCTAAACTTCCTCTTAATAAAAATAGAGAGATTTTAGAAAATATAATTGACCTAGGTATGATGGATAAATACATTAATATAACAAATAAATGTAAGTGTAAAAAGAAAGGTAGTGAAATTTAAATGAATCCTTATGAAGTACTTGGCTTAAAAGAAGGAGCATCACAAGAGGAAATTAAAAGTGCATATAGAAAGCTTGTAAAACAATATCATCCAGATCAATATGGTGATAATCCCCTAAAAGATTTAGCACAAGAAAAGCTTACAGAAATAAATGCAGCTTATGATATGTTAACAAAAGGAAATAATAATTCAAGCTATAATACAAATAGTAATTATAACAATTCATCTTATAATAATCAAAGTAACAATGATATATATACTTTTCAAGAAATTAGAAGACTTATACAAAGTAGAAACATACCTTTAGCTGAAAATAAATTAAATTCAATATCTAACAGAAATGCTGAATGGAACTTCTTAATGGGAGTATGTCATCTTCAAAAAGGATGGTATGATTCAGCTGTTAATTATCTACAAACAGCTGTAAATATGGATCCTAATAACTTTGAATACAGGCAAGTATTAAATCAAATAAACATGAGAGCTAGTAATTATGGAAATCCATACAGAACATCTGGTGCAGGTAATGCAGATGCTTGCAATTGTTGTTTAAACCTTTGGTGTTTAGATAGTCTTTGTGAATGTTTTGGTGGCGATCTTATAGGTTGCTGTTAATAAGTTTTGGAGGCTTATTATTATGAAAAATTTAAAAGCTAAAGATTTAGCATTAGGTGGTATACTAACTTCATTAACTATAATTGTATTATTTATTAATATTCTTATACCAATAAATACTTTTGCTATTCTTACAATTTCATCTTGTTTTGTTCCTATAGCAATTATTAGAAGTAATGTACAGGTTGGAATCTTTGTTTATATAGCTTCATCTATAATAGGGTTCTTTTTAGTTCCATTAGATATAATGATTCCTTTTATACTTTACTTTGGAATTTATGGTTTAGTTAAGTTTTATATTGAAAAACTAAGAAATATGCCATTAGAAATATTATTAAAATTATCATTTTCAAATATAATGCTAATTTTAGGCTATATTTTATTCACAAAATTTATAGCACCTATAAATTTAAATATTCCTATATGGATTCTTATTATATTAGCTCAAATTGCATTTCTTATATTTGATTATGCCTTAACATTAATAATAACGTTTTATATTTCTAAATTTCATAATAAGTAAAAAAACAAAGCACTATTATTTTATAATAGTGCTTAATGTTATTCAAAAAATTTATATTTAATCATGTAAACTTCATTTTTAATTAATTGAATTTAATATTTTTTTAAGTATAATATCAATTACCTCTCCTAAAATTATTATTACAAATAATCTTGTATATACAAATAAAATATATGTTAAAATAACTAAACCGATTCCTGCATATCCAATTAATAAAATTGTGACTTTATTTAAAGAAATAGTACTATCCCTATTTAACTGATTTGATAAATTATCTATACTATCTATACATCCTTGAAATTTACCTTCAAAAAGAAATGCAATTACTCTATCAATAATAAATATACTCCAAAAAATAACGCTTAATTCATTTCTAAAAGCAAAAATATATATAAGCAACATAATTATACCTAATGTAGGTAATATATAATCCGCAACTATTTTTCTTAATTCTTCCATAATTAAATTCTCCTGTAACTTTAAATATTTTCGCTTATAATTATGATACCAATTATTTTGTATATATTGCAATAATTTAATCAAATATATAAAAAAAGATATACAATTTTGATTATTGTATATCTTTATAAAAATCATAATAACTTATAAAGCTGTTTTTCTAACAAAACACCTTCTTTAGCTTCATAGTCATATTTAATACTATATTCTATACACCCTTTTACAAAATCTGCTGAATTCTTAACTCCATCTTCTAATGTGTTTTTATTTAGTAATTCAGTACATAAAGTTGCTGTAAATATGTCACCTGTTCCTGGATAAGATTTTTCTAATCTTTCATGCTTTATAATGCTTAAATTTTCTCCTTCTAAAATAGCAATTCCTATTTTATCATTGCAAGGAACCGAAGTTATAACTATATTTTTAGCTCCAATTTTTCTTAAATCTTTTAAAATATCCTTTATATCTTCTTCTTGAAAATTTAAAAAATCTTTTTCTTTTCTTCCTGTCAAATATAGTGCTTCTGTAAAATTTGGTGTAATTAAATCACTATATTTTAAAATCCTCTTTAGCTTTTCTACATAATCATTATTAAACCCATTATAAAGAGTATTATTATCTCCAAATATAGTATCTAATATAACTAATCCATCCTTTTTTTCTTTTAAAAATAATTCTACTTGTTCTATTTTTTCTTTATTACCTAAATAACCTATTAAAGTTAAATCAAAATTTATTTTATTTTTATTCATGCTCTCTAGTGATTGCTTAATAAAATTTTTACTATCGATTTTTGCTATACTTTTAAAACCACCTGTATGGCTTGATAATACTACAGTCGGAATAGGACAAACCTCTATTCCCCTAATACTCATTATAGGTAATATGTTTGTAATAGATGCTTTGCCAATAGAACATAGGCTGTGTATTACTAAAGCTCTATTTATAGGTTTCTTCAAAATTTATCTCTCCGTTCCGATTAATTCATTTGCTTTATAAATATTTTACTAGCTGATTTTATAGCTATTGATAAAGGTATTGCAATAGCTACTCCTATGGTAGTTGTTGTTATTGATGTTAGAAGTGATGTTACAGCTCCTTGCCATCCCTTAAATATTATCCAATTAAAAATAAAATATCCAACTAATGATACTATACCTCCAGATATAAAACCAATCATATTTTGTACTATATTTTTCCCCTCTTTACCATTCATAAAACAAATCTTACCTGCAACATATCCTGTTAACCCTTTAATTATAAACGTAGGAATTGTCCAAAGTACAAATGCAGGATTTAATGCATCCATAAGTGCACTACCTATAGCTGCAGGAATAAAAGCTTTTTCTCCAATTAATACTGCAACTATAAATATAACTGTTGTTCCTAGATGTATCATTGACATCCCAGCACCTATTGGAATTTCAATATGAATATAAGTTCCTAAAAATACTAAAGCTGAAAACATTGATAACATAACAAGCTTTTTAGTGCTCATTTTTTTCATTTTAACTTCCCCCCATTTATTTTTTAATCTTCTTTTATGTTATGCTTTTAAAGTATCAACTGTCAAATGTAACGATACATTATAATAAATAAATATTATAATTACCTATAAACTTATTTATTTCAAAAAAAATAGGGCTGTAAAACAGCCCTTATATTTTAATATTATTTCATTAATTTTGTAATCTTCTTGCTAAGTAATAATAATACTATTCCAAGTACTATACATACTCCTGATATTGAACCAAATATTTCTAAAGGTCCTAATGTTTCTAATCTTGATGCTATAACACCAGCTAATAAATTTGCTACTCCTGTTGCAGCAAGCCATAATCCCATTAATAATGAAGCATACTTAATTGGTGCAAGTTTTGATACCATTGATAAACCAATTGGTGATAAACATAACTCTCCAACAGTATTACAGAAATATGTTAATACAACCCACCACATACTTGCTTTGGCTACTGGATTTTCAGCGCCTCCAATTGACATAACTGCTCCTACCATAAATAAGAAACCAATTCCTAATATTATCATACCCATTCCCATTTTAACTGGTATTGATAAATCACCTTTATCTCTATTTGCTAATCTAATCCATAACTTAGCTAATATTGGTGAAAGTATTAAAACAAAGATTGGGTTACATGATTGGAACCATGAAACTGGTATTGTCATTCCAAAAAGTTCTCTATTAGTTAATTTTTGAGTAAACATTGTTAATGAACTTCCTGCTTGCTCAAAGCCTGTCCAGAAGAAAATAACAAATGCTGCTAATATTATTATAGATAATACTCTTCTTTTTTCTTGCTTAGTTAAAGGTTCATTACTTGCCTTTTTATTTTCATTTTTAGCTTCTTCCTTATTAATTCCCCCAACATGAGATAAATATTTTGGTGAAAATACCATAAATATAATCGCACCTAGAACCATACCAATAGCAGCTGCTAAAAATCCATATTTAAATCCATAATGCATAACACCATTTGAAGTTGTTGCGAAGATATTTTCTGCTAATAATCCACATATTAAAGGTGCTATTAATGAACCTAAGTTTATTCCCATATAAAATATTGTAAATGCTGAATCCTTACGCTTATCACCTTTATCATAAAGTTGACCAACAACAGTTGATATATTAGGTTTAAAGAATCCATTACCAGCAATTAATAACGCTAATCCTATGTAAAGCCCTACTCTACTTCCATTAACAAATAATGAGAAGTTACCTATGGCCATAATAATTGCTCCAATTAATATAGCTTTCTTTTGTCCTAAGAAATTATCTGCAAGCCATCCTCCAATAATTGGAGTAAAATATGTGCATCCAGTATAAATAGCATATATAAAAGCCCCTGAACTTACACTATAACCTAAACCACCTTGTACAAGACTTACTGTTAAGTAAAGCATTAAAAGTGATCTTAATCCGTAATAACTAAATCTTTCCCACATTTCAGTTAGGAATAATAAGTAAAGACCTGCTGGATGTTTTAATCTACTTTTTGTAGCAGGTACATCTAATGTTGTCATAAAAATTCCCCTTTTCATTTATCTTTTGCTTCAATTTTGCAATTTGTTTTTGAAAACTTTCTTTAATCGATGATAAAATTATAGCATTTACTGAAAAATAATTCAAGTTATTTCTTGCTTTTATTTAATTCAATTAACTTTTTTGTGAAATTTATATATTTTATAAGGGTATTTTTTATTAATTTAATAATAAAATATCATTTTTTTAATTTTCCTTTATTAATCCTTTAATTTTTTTATTGTATTTCCATACAGTACATTTGATTTTTTATGTAATACACTTGCAAGTTATAATAATATAAGATTCATTTTAGAGTTGATAATTGACACTTTATTAATAATAAATAAAAATTCAAACATAAATTTAATTTAAATTCTTCTGTTATACCTGAAATTTTCTTAAAATAATAAAAATAATTATTTTAGAATATTTACAAAAGAATATATAATTTTGTATTAATAAATTTAATTGTCTTTTTAATAAAATATAAATTTATTTCAAATAAAAAATTACAAGTATAAACTATAAATTAGAATATACTTGTAATTTAATATTCGTAAAATCATTTTATTTTTGATACTATTCTTAAAATATCACTCAAACTTATTTTATGTTTTGAATTTGTCTTTTCTATATATTTTATTAATTCTTCATCTGTATTTTTATTAAAGATTTTTATATCCTCATTATTTAATTTTATATTTAACTTTGTATCCTCAAAATAATAAATTATACCCCTTACCTTAATATTATATCCTATTTCTTTTATGTACTCATTAATATTATTCATTTGCTTTTTTAATATAAATATAGGATTATTTATTTTTTTGAAACCAAATTTATTTTCTAGTTCCCACTTATTATCAAAATCATTTCCTCTTATAATTCCATTATCATTCCTACTATATATTATAAAAATCCCTTTATCATTTATACATAATGTATCAATATAATTTATTCCACTTTTTAAAGATATTTTTACATTATTTAATATATAATTCTTATTATCTAATCGCCTTAAAACAGCAGGTTCTATTTTAATATCTTTATTTTTCCGTTTATTTAAATCAATAAACCCATTTTTAAACTGTTGTTTTTTTAAATATTTATTTTTGGAATAACTATATGTTAATACTAAAGATATTAGTATTATAGTAAAATCATAATATTCATCTAAAATTTTATAAACATAAAAAAAGCTATCTATTACTTCAAATAATAATTTAACTATAAATATAAATATTATAAAAGTAATTATAATTGAAAATTTATTAAGTTCTACTTTTCTAACTAATTTTTCTTCTTTAATATTAGTAACATCTATTAGTATAGCCATTTATTTCACCTCATTACATAAATTAAAGGCTAGAAATTATTTCTAGCCCTTATTATTATGTACCAATATTAAAATTATTATATAAAATTATACTATTTTAATTATTCAACATGAGATGCTAAATCTTGAAGTTTTTCCAGTGCTAATGCTGCTCTTTCATCATCATCTACAAGAACAACTAAAAAATCTCCAGAAAGAATTTTTGTATTTCCTTTTGGTATAATTTCTTTTCCACCTCTCTTTATAGCAACTAAAAGACATCTATTTGGCCATTCTATATCTTTTATAAATTTACCTTCAACTTTACTTCCCATAAATACTGAAACCTCTAATAATGTTTTATTAACATAAGCCTTACATTCTTCACTATCACAATCTAAGTTACCACATTTTTTAAGTCGTCTTTCTAAAAGACTTTCATATATAGGTTCTGATTTTAATATATCAGAAGTAACATATGAAGCAATTACAACTACAGTAAGTGCTAATAAATGTTCAAATGATCCTGACATTTCAGTAATCAAAACAATTCCTGTTATAGGAGCTTTAACTATTGATGCAAAGTGTCCTGCCATAGCAAGTATTATAAAATTAATTATATATATTACCGGTATATTAGCTGCCTTACAAACAACTATTCCAAATATATTTCCAACTATTGCTCCTAATACTAACAATGGAAAGAATATTCCTCCAGGAGAATTAGAACCGAAACTTATAAATGTAAATAAGTATTTAACAATTAAAAATAAAAGTAACATCCAAATAGTGAATCCTCCATTTACAAGACTCATAATAAGAATATGTCCCCCACCTAAAAGAAGTGGTGCTGTAAGTCCAATTATTCCTGCACATATGAAAGGAATCATTACTTTTATTTGAACTGGAACATTTTTAAACTTACCATATATATCTTGTGTTTTAAGTATTCCTTTGCTAAAAATCGCACCAGTAATTCCTAATATAATTCCTAATAATATTAACGCCCAATAATATTTTAATGGAAATACTTTTACATCTGAAAAACCTAGAGCAGGTTCAATTCCTAAAAAATTTTTACACATAAAATCTGCTGCTATAGAGGCTGACATAGCTGAAAGTAAAACCAACGGAGAAAAATTTTTATGTACTTCTTCTAATGCAAATATAACTCCTGATAAAGGAGCATTAAAAGCTCCAGCAAGACCTGCACTTGCACCACTTGTTATTAAAAACTTATCTTCAATATTTATTCTTTTACATACCTTTGAGAAACCTTGCCCTATTGATGCCCCCATTTGAACTGATGGACCTTCACGACCTACTGATAATCCAGCAACTAATGCCATAGTTCCACCAACAAATTTAAAAACTAAAACTCTTAACCAATTAGCCTCAAGCCTTTTCATAAGTATGCCTTCTACCTGCGGTATACCACTACCTGATATCATAGGATCCTTTTTAACTAAACATCCAACTATAAATCCCATAATTCCTAAAACTACAAAAACTAAAATTATGTCTAATGGATTTCCTTTTGCATAAACGTAAAATTTAATTAGTAGAGGAGATAATTTTTCAACTAGCACTCTATTTGCAACAATTACTAATCCTGCAATTAATCCAATAAGTGCAGATTCCCATATTAATCTAATTTTCAAATTATTTCTATGGGGAAAAATTTCTTCTACTCCATCTTTATTTTTTTTCATTAATAATTCCCCCTTAAATACAGTCTATTTTTAATTATATATTTTATTTATAATAATAGAAAATTATATTAATCTCTTAAATTGCTACTTGGTATCATTTTATTTGATTTAATTTAATTAAATCTAAATTAACATATATTTCTTTAAATATCTCTTAATATCTATTATTATCCTCTAATTTCTAATATATATAATTTAATTTTTTGTAAACTAAAATATAAAGAGAGAGTATTTACCTCTCTCTTTATATTTTATAACCATTTTTTAAAATTTATATGGCTATTTCTTCTTTACTTTTAAGAATTTCTATTATCTTATTTGATTTCATTTCTAATATTCCACAATTCAAAACAATTTCTTTTGATTTATTATAATTATTAAAAATTTCTACTGCATTATCAAAATCATTAAAAACCTTCCAATAACCACATATTAAACATTTCTTTTTATTACATTCCATAAAATCAATAACATCATCTAATGGTATCCCTAAAAATATTCCAAGTTCATGAGGACAATGAATCTTTTCATATCTATAAACTAAAACATTTAATATATCTTTGATATTAAAATTTAAATTAATTGTATATCCTAATTTAATTAAAAACATTTTTATCTTTTTTGAACTTATAACTTTTTTTAATTTTTCCTCTGAATATATAAGTAATATAATAGCGTTTTCATCTTCTCTTAATACAATATAATCTAAGTCTATCTTATTCATAAAAGTTTTTTTATAATTTCTCCAAATTAAATATTCTTTACTTTTCTTTTTTAAAGTTATAGTTGAAGATGGCTTAAAGCCACTTACTACTGGTGCTAACAAAAATAACATATATTTATCAAAGTATTCAATATCACTAACATAATTTAATTTATCCATAAATAATTTAACTTTATTCCCCATCTTCAACTCTCCTTTTACTTACATTTTACCTATTCTTTTTCCAATTTCTATTAATTTATCCCTGTCGTCACCTTCTGGAAATTCTTTAACTATTACTTCTCTTTCTAATAACTCAGCTCCTGAACTTTCCATTCTTTCTTCCCAATTTGTCATAAACTCTCCATTTCCCCATCCGTATGAACCAAAAAGAACCATCTTCTTTCCTGATACTTCGCCTTCTATTGATTCTACAAATGGTTCCATTTCGCATTCTTCTATAACTTCAACTCCCATTGATGGTGAACCTAAAATTAAAACATCACAATTTTTAACATCATCTATTGATGCATTATCAACAGTTTTTAACTCTACACTTGCTCCTGAATCATTTAATCCTTCTGCAATTAATTTTGCCATTTCTTCTGTATTTCCTGTTCCTGACCAATAAATTATATTTGCTTTCATATAATTCTACCTCCTAATTGATATTGATTATCATTATTTAATGATATTTTATTCTATCCTTTATATATTGTCAATAGTTTAATTTTAAAAATAAAAAATCACTTCCATAAACATGAAAGTGATTTTTATATAAGTAATAATATTTATTATTTTGATATTCTTCTTCCTAACTCAACTAGCTTGTCTGAATCTTCTCCTTCTGGTTCTCCCTTTACAACTACACTTTTTTCTAAAAGTTCTGCTCCATTATCTTCCATCCTTTGTTCCCATTCATCCATGAAGGCTCCGCCTCCCCATCCATATGAACCAAAAAGAATCATTTTCTTTCCTGATACTTCTCCTTCTATTGATTCGATAAATGGTTCAACTTCTGTTTCTTCTAAATTTTCAGCTCCCATAGCTGGTGAGCCTAAAAGAACTATATCGCAATCTTTAATTTCATTTTCTGATGCAGAATCCATAGTAAATAAATTTACTTCTGCCCCATTTTCTTTTGCTCCACTAGCTATTAATTCAGCCATTTTCTTAGTGTTTCCTGTTGATGAATAATATATAACATTAATTTTCATAATATCTACCTCTTTCTAATTAATAATAATTATCTACTAATAATATACATTAATTATCCATTTCAGTCAATAGATTTTGGAAAATTTCTTATCATTTTACTCTGATTTATTTTAACTTACCATTTTCCATAATTAAAATCCTATCTGCAACGTTGTTTGCAAAATCAATATCATGTGTAATTATCATTATTGATATTCCATCTTCATTTAATTTTTTTATTATCTTAGATACTTCTATTGTTGTTTCAGGATCTAATGCAGATGTTGGCTCATCAAAGCATAATATTTTAGGGCTCATAGCTAATGCTCTTGCAATAGCAACTCTTTGTTTTTGGCCTCCTGAAAGTTCATTTGGATAACTATCTTCTTTTCCATTCATTGATAAATTATCAAGAAGTTTTAAAGCCATTGCTTTAGCTTTATCTTTGTCCATTTTTAAAACTTTAATAGGAGCTTCAATTATATTTTCAATAACAGTCATATGTGGAAATAGATTGAAATTTTGAAACACAACTCCTATGTCCTTTCTTATTTCTTTCAATAATTTACCTTCTGAATATTTTCCATCAGCAAAGAAAGTTTTATCATTTATAATAATTTTTCCATTATCACACTTTTCAAGACCTGTTACACATCTTAATAATGTTGTTTTTCCTTCTCCTGATTTTCCAACTACAACAACTGTTTCACCTTTTTTTATATTTAAGTCTAAATTTTCAAAAATATTATTATTTCCAAAGCTCTTTTTTATTCTTTCAACCTTTAACATAAAATCTTCTCCTTACTTATAATAATTGTACTTTTTTTCTAAAACTTTAAATATGTTAGTTAAGATTAAAACTAATAAAATATATACTATTCCTACAAGCAACAATGGTAATAATGATGCATATCTATTTGTAGCAATTTTTCCTACCATTAATATATCTTGAAGCCCTACTATATAAACTAATGATGTATCTTTTATAAGGGTTATAATTTCATTTCCTATGGCTGGAATAACCCTTTTAAATGCCTGTGGTAAAATTATTCTTTTATATATATTAAATTCTGAAAGTCCTAATATACTTGAAGCTTCAATTTGTCCTTCATCTATTGATTCAATTCCAGCTCTAAATATTTCTGCAAAATATGCTGCATAATTTAAAATAAAAGCAACTACTGCTGCATCAAATCTATTAAATTTTATTCCTATTAAAGGTAGTCCAAAAAATACAAATATAATCTGTAAAAGAAGTGGTGTTCCTCTCATAAGTAATATATAAGTATCTATAATATATCTACTAACTTTTGTTGCTTTCTCTCTAAAAATTGATATTAAAATACCAAAAGGAATCGAAATTAAAGCTGTTAAAATAAATATACTTAATGTAATTTTCAATCCATTTAATAACTGTGGTAATAATACTTCTATATTCATCTTAAAATTCTCCCTTTAATATAATATCTTTTCCAAACCATTTTTTTGATATTGCACTTGCTGTTCCATCTTTAATAACTTCTTTTAAACCTTTGTTTATTTCTTCTTTTAAATTTTCATCATTTTTCCTAATTCCAACAGCAAAATATTCTTCACCAAAATTTTCATTTAATACTCTATATTTATTTGCTCCTCTAGCATTAATATAATACCTAGCCAGAATCTCATCAGCAACTACAGCATCAATTCTCTTTGCATCTAAATCCATAAGCGCATCATTATTAGATTGATATGCTATATAATTTTTTCTATTTAAACTATTTAAAAATTTCTTATCTTTTAATATTGCGTCTGCTGCACTTGAAGCTGATTGAACCCCAACATTTTTATCTTTTAAATCCTTTTTGTCTTCTATATTACTATTTTTTCTAACTATTATTACTTGTTTATCTGATATATAAGGAATGGAAAAATCAACTTGCTTTTCTCTTTCTTTAGTTATTGAATACCCACTCCATATTAAATCTATATCTTTATTTCTAAGTTCTGTTTCCTTAGTAGTCCAATCTATAGGTTGAAAGATTATTTGTTTATTTATTTTTTCTCCTACAGCTTTTGCAAGATCTATATCAAAACCAACAACTTTTCCACTATCATCTTTAAATCCCATTGGTACAAAAGTATCATCATATCCAATTATAATTTTGTTATTATATTCTGTTTTATCCTCTTTATTTAATAAGTTAACTATAAAAATTATACTTATAATTACTAATATCCAAATAAATATTTCTATAAAAAATTTCCTCATAAACTCCTCCTAAAACTTTTATTATTTAATACTTTATCACGCTAAATTATTAAAGTCAATATATAAAAATAAACTCCTAGAGTTATTTTTCTAGAAGTTTATTTATTAAGTAATTCTTTTAAAGTGCCACTAACTTGTTCCGTATGCCCAACAACTGTATCATTAACTTTTTTTTCTATATCTTTTGTATCTTTCTCTAATTCTTCTTTTATATCTTTATATTGAGTTGATACCTTTTTAGATTCATCTATTTTACTTTTAATTTCTAATGTTTCTGGTAATTCTAATTTTAAAGATATGTCTTTGCCTATTTCTTCTACGTTAATTTCTTCATTTTGAGCTACATCTGTTTTTATTTTATTATCTCCAGCACACCCTGCTAACATAAAAACAGATAATGTTAAGACCATAACTATTATAAATTTTTTCATTGTGTCCTCCTCGCTTAAGATGTTCTTAATTTGAGATATTTTAATTTTATGATTATATTTAATAAGTTTTCAATAACATTTAATTAAGTTTTACACAATGTTAATATAAAATCCCTAGAAATTCATATTTCTAGGGATTTTATTCTAATTATTACTATCTTTTAACATTTCTCCTATTGCAGCTATACTTCCAAGTGATGATAAAGTTTCATTTGGTAAAATAAGTTTATTAGCTGGATTATTGGCCATCTCTTTAAGAGCTTCAACTTGTTTTAAAGCAATTACTCTTTCATCAGTTCCTGACTCTATAATAGCAGAGTTTATTTTTCTAACAGCTTCTGATTCTGCCTTTGCTATTTCTTCTATTGCTTTTGCTTTACCTTCAGCTTCTAATAATTGAGATTCTTTTAAACCTTCTGCTCTTCTTATTTGAGCTTCCTTTTCAGCTTCAGCTTGTAATATTTTAGCTTGCTTTTCTCCTTCAGCCTTAGCAATCTGTGATTGTCTTAACCCTTCAGCTTGAAGTATCATAGCCCTCTTATCTCTTTCAGCCTTCATTTGTTTTTCCATAGCATTTTGAATTTCTGCTGGTGGAATTATATTTTTTATTTCTACTGATAATATTTTAATACCATATGCATCTGTAATTTCATCTATTATAGTAAGTAATTCTTGATTTATTTTATCTCTTCCTGATAAAACTTCATCTAATGACATATTACCTATTAAATTTCTTATATTTGTTGTTGCTGAATAAATTATACCAGCTTTAAAATCTTCTATATTATAAACTGCATCTTTAGCATTTAAAAGTTTATAGAAAATAACATTATCTACTGAAATATTAACATTGTCTTTTGTTATAACATTTTGAGGTGGTACATCAATTATTTGTTGTTTAGTTGAAACTTTCTTTCTTACAAAATCAGCAAAAGGAATAGTAACATGCCAACCTGGTTCTAATACTCTATGGAATTGCCCGAATCTTTCTACTACGTATAAATAACCTGTGTTTACAATCTTTATTGATGATAAAATAACTGTTAGTATTAATAATACTAATATTATAGAAACTATTATAATTCCCATAATTATTCCTCCTTAAATCCTTTTATTTTAAATTTATTTCCCTCAATACCTGTAATTATAAATTTTTCACCCTTTTTTATTTCATTTCCTTCATTTATAGCAGACCAATATACTCCCCCAACTTTTATCATTGCTGTTTCTGCTATATTTTTTTCTGCTTCAAATTTCATTCCAATATAAGTTTCCTCCATAGTTTGATTTTTAGTTAAACAAACTTTAAATTTTTTCTTAGCCCAAGGATATCCAATTCCAATTGCTATAACACTAACTATACCAAATATAATTATTTGTGCTAAAAAACTTATACTAAAAAGATTAGCAAACATAGCTACTATTGCTCCAAGTCCTATCCATGAAAATAAAAAAGCACTAGTTGCTAAGTCTATTCCCACCATAATAATAGCAATTATTATCCAAAATATAGTCAAAGCCATTAATATCCCTCCTTTTTTTAATTATATGTTTTTTAAAGTTAAATATCCTTAGGAATATATAATTTAATTATAATTAAATTATATATTCCTTATTACGTTTTTTCAATTTATAACAAACCTCTTTAAAGGTTATTAAATACTATTTAAAATATAATTCTAAATCATATCTTCTATTTTCATTGATTTTCTAATATTTTCATCTTATTATTGTTATATGTAAAGTAAAAACTAATATTAAATATTGAATATAAAATATATAACGGAGATGATAAATGTGGATTTTATAAAAATAGCATCAGCATGTCCTAAGACTAAAGTTGCTGATGTTGATTATAATGTTAGTCAAATTATAAAATGTATGAAACTTGCTAAAGAGAATTCTGCTAAAGCTATTGTTTTCCCTGAACTTAGCATAACTTCATATACATGTGGAGATCTTTTTCTTCAAGATAGATTAATAAATGAATCTTTAAAAGGACTCGTTGAAATAATGCTTGAAACTTCTAATACAGATATGATTACTATAGTTGGTGCTCCTATTTTAGATAATTGTACTCTTTATAATTGTGCTGTGGTTTTATTTAAAGGTAAAATTCTTGGAATAGTGCCAAAATCATATATACCAAACTATAGCGAATTTTACGAAAAAAGATGGTTTACTGAAGGTGTTTCTATTATAAATAGAACTATAAGTCTACCATTTCAACAAGATATACCATTTGGTACAGATCTTATATTTACTTGTGATAATCTTAGTTTTGGATGTGAAATATGTGAAGACTTATGGGTAACTATACCACCAAGCTCATACCTTTCTTTGTTAGGAGCAAATGTAATATTTAATCTTTCAGCTTCAAATGAATTAGTTTCTAAGGCAGATTACAGAAAAGATTTAATCAAAAATCAAAGTGCTCGTTCAATTTGCGCATATGTATACTCATCAGCTGGAGTATTTGAATCAACAACTGACCTTTTATTTAGTGGTCACTTATTAATATCTGAAAACGGAACTTTATTAAAAGAAAATAATAGATTCCAAAGAGATAATGAAATTATTTATGCAGATATAGATACTTTTAGATTAAAATCAGAAAGAATGAAAAATTTAAGCTTTAGAGATTCTTCAAAATTTACTCCATTTAAAGCAAGAAAAATTTATTTTGATTTTGATTCAATAGAAAATAATAATTTCAATAGATTTATTGATAAACATCCATTTGTTCCTTCAAAAGAGTCTGAGATGGAAGCTAGATGCAAAGAAATATTTAATATTCAGTCAGCAGCTTTAGCTAAACGACTAGAACATGTTAATTCAACTAAAACAGTTATAGGTATTTCTGGTGGATTAGATTCAACACTTGCATTACTTGTTATTGTTAAAACTTTTAGACTTTTAAATATTGATAATAAAAATATTATAGCTATTACGATGCCAGGATTTGGTACTACAGATAGAACATATAATAATGCTTTAACTTTATGTAAAGAACTTGGATGTGATTTACGTGAAATAAATATAGTTAAAGCTAGCCTTCAACATTTTGAAGATATAGGTCATGATAAAGCTATCCATGATGTTACTTACGAAAATGTTCAAGCAAGAGAAAGAACTCAAATACTTATGGATTTAGCTAATAAAGAAGGTGCTATTTTAGTTGGTACTGGAGACCTTTCAGAACTTGCCCTTGGTTGGTGTACATATAATGGAGATCATATGTCAATGTACTCTGTTAATCCATCAATTCCAAAAACATTAGTTAGATACTTAGTAAATTATGTTGCTAATAATGAATCAACTGAAAAAGTTAAAGAAACATTGATTGACATATTAAATACACCAGTTAGCCCTGAACTTCTTCCAAAGGATAAAACTACTGGTGAAATAACACAAAAAACAGAAGATATAGTTGGTCCATATGAATTACACGATTTCTTCCTTTATCACTTTATAAAACATGGCTCATCTAAAGAAAGAATATTATTTTTAGCTGAACATGCATTTAAAGATGATTATTCAAAAGAAACTATAGAAAAATGGCTTGATAAATTCTTATGGAGATTTTTCTCACAACAATTCAAAAGAAGTGCACTTCCTGACGGTCCAAAGGTTGGGACAATTTCTTTAAGTCCTCGTGGAGACTGGAGAATGCCATCTGATGCGTCAGTTAATTCTTTTAAATAAAAAAATATATTTTTAAATTATTTAACCTCTAAAAGTTATTCAAAAAAATAACTTTTAGAGGTTTATTTAAATTATAAGTTTATTTTATTATATTTTCTTAAATTAATTTATTACTATTTATTTTTATACATATATTTATTATCTACAAACTACTTCTGCTAAAAGAGCTTGTATTTCATATATATTAACTCCCTTACTAAATTGTTTTTCTATAGGTTCTGCAATACCAGAAATCCAAATTTTCAATTCAGAATCTAAATCAAAATGACCTGATGATTCTACTGAAAAATGAGTTATACTTTTATAAGGTATACTATGATATTCTATCTTTTTCCCAGTAGCTCCTTGAATATCTATCATTATAAGCCTTTTATCAGTAAATATAAGTGTATCTCTTATGAGTTTATATGCTTTTTGTACAGTTTCACCATTCCAAAATAACTTTCCAAAATCTTTTATAACACTTTCACTTGAAATCTCTGAAGCATTTCCTAATATTCCACCTAATAATCCCATATTAATTCATCCCCTTTAAATAATAAATTTATTCTTTTTCTCTAACTTCTTTTAACTTAGCATCTACTAATCTTATAAGTTCTTTTCTATCTTCTTCATTATTAACTACATCCATCTTATCCATGTCTATAATCAATACATCAGAAGCCTTATAGTAATTTTTAACCCAGCCATCATAATCTTTCCACAAGAACTCATAGTATTCCTTTAAATCATCATCTATTTCAAATTCTCTTCCCCTAAGCTTAATTCTATTTAACACTGTTTCAAATGAACCCTTTAAATATACCATTATATCAGGAGCCTTTTTTGGTAACTCCTCTAATTCTTGCATCATATTATGTAAAAGATTTTCATATATTGACATTTCAAGATCTGATATTCTACCAAGTTCCATGTTTTTCTTAGCAAAATACCAATCTTCATATATTGATCTATCTAAAACATTATTATTATGAACTAATGCATCCTTTATACTTTTAAACCTAGTATTTAAAAAATATAATTGTAAAAGAAATGGATACCTTTTCTTTTGAATTTCTTCTTCACTTTCACTATAAAATAAAGGTAATATAGGGTTATCATCTACACTTTCATAAAATACATCTGAATTAAAATGTTCTCCTAATATTTTTGATACTGAACTTTTTCCAAGTCCTATCATTCCTCCAACAACTATCAACATATCTCACCTGTCCTTATAAATTTATCCTTACAAATTCTCTATGTTATTAAGAATACAAATTTTATCTTTTTAAGTCAATGTTTTTCATATTATATATCTTTAATGTATTATTTTCATACATTTTTATCCATGGATATTATGTAATAGATTACTTATTTAAATATTCTAAACTTCCTTTACAATTGTATGTTTTATAAGATATACTTAGTAGGTTGATAAAAATTGTACGGTACAAATATAAATATTCAAATTTACAAACGAAGGGAAATTTAAATGAACGATTTAAAATTTAAAGATTTAAACTTAAAAGAAAGTATACTAAAGGCTATAGATGATTTAGGATACGAATCACCATCACCAATACAGGCTCAGAGTATACCACTAGCTACGGAAGGATATGATTTAATCGGGCAAGCTCAAACAGGAACTGGAAAAACTGCTGCTTTTGCTTGTTCAATACTTAATACTTTCGAAAAAACTAAAAATGTTGGAGCTTTAATTCTTACTCCTACAAGAGAGCTTGCTATACAAGTTTACGAGGAACTTAACAAGCTTACTAAATATGATAAGATAAAAGTATTACCTGTATATGGTGGTGACTCAATAACTAAGCAAATAAAAGCTTTAAGCCAACATGTTGATATAGTTGTTGGTACTCCAGGTAGAGTTCTTGACTTAATTAGAAGAAAGAAACTTAACTTAAGTAAAGCTAATTACTTAGTTTTAGATGAAGCTGATGAAATGCTTAATATGGGATTCATAGATGATATTGAAAGTGTTATAAATGAACTTCCAGAAGATCGTCAAACACTATTATTCTCAGCTACAATGCCACCTCAAATAAAAAAACTAGCTAATAAATATATGAAAAAAGATGCTAAACACATAGAAATCAAAAAAGTTGCTATGACAGTATCTAAAATTAAGCAACATTATTTTGAAGTTAGTCCTAAAAATAAATTTGAAGCATTATGTAGAGTATTAGATTTCGATACACCTGAAATAGCTATAGTTTTCTGTAAAACAAAAAAAGGTGTTGATGAATTAGTTCAAGAAATGCAATCTAAGAACTATGTTGTTGAAGGAATGCACGGTGATATGTCTCAAGCACATAGAATGAAAACTTTAAAGAGATTTAAAGAAGGTTCATTAAACTACTTAGTTGCAACTGATGTAGCTGCAAGAGGAATAGATGTTGAAGGTGTTACACACGTTATAAACTATGACCTTACTCAAGATGTTGAAAGCTATGTTCATAGAATCGGAAGAACTGGTAGAGCAAACAGAGAAGGTACTGCTTATTCATTTGTTACTCCAAGAGAATCTAGAATGATGAGAGATATAAAAAGAGTAACTAAAGCTAATCTTATTGAAGGTACTATCCCTACTGTTGATCAAATAGTAGAGAAAAAATTATTTAATAAGTTCTCAAATATAGAGGGAATATTACAAAATAAAGCTTATAAGAAGTATTTACCTTTAGCTGAGCAAATAGCAGAAAACTTTAATCCTGTAGATGCAATAGCAGCATTACTTAAAATGCAATTTGATAATGAAATGTCATTTGATTATAAAGAAAATGCTTTATCTACTCCAAAATCAGAAGATGTTAGATTATTCTTCTCAATTGGTAAAAGAGATAAATTAAATGCTAAAACATTAGTTAAATTTATTGTTGATAGAGCTAAAGTTAACGGTTCTAAAATAAATAAAATAGATATACTTGAAAACTTCTCATTTGTATCTGTTGAGCCTGATATATCAAAAAAAGTTATTACTAAATGTTCTGGTATAAAACTTAACGGTAGAAGAGTTAATATCGAAGTTGCTACAAAAAGAAAATAATATTTTAAGCGGTGATTTTTAATCATCGCTTTTTTAATTTTATTAAAGTATTTATAAATAATTATATATTTAACTTTTTAAACTTATTTTTATAACCTAACTATATACTGATTTTTATAATATATTTATCTAGTTACTTTTCTTAGTCTTATATTTTGTTTTTACTTAATCCATTTATTTAATATAATTAAATATTAGAATTTTATTGAATCATTTTTCCATATTCATTATTAAAATAAAAAAAGAGTAGTTCTTAAAAATCTAACTACTCTCTTTCAACTCTGATATTCAATCATAAGTAAACCCTTTCTTTTTCAATTTATCCTTTTGTAGATAATTTTTCTGATAATTCTTTAAGTTCAAACAAACTTAATTTTGAAAGGTTTCTTCTACTATACATATTATTATTTGTAGCTTGTTTTATTTTTGAAATAAATTTTTCTCTATAATTCATTTATCTTCCTCCCTTCTAAACCCATTATAAAATATATTATACATACTAATATATTATCGTCAATAAAAAAAGCGCCAGAAATTCTGACACTTTTTTCTAGCCTAAATATGCTGCAGCACTAAGTGCTGCTATATTACCTTCTCCAGCTGACTTTATATATTGATAAGGCTTTCCTACACAATCTCCAGCTGCAAAACAGCCTTTTATATTTGTTTTCATAAGTCTATCAACCTTTATATGTCCATCTTCAATCTCAAGTCCTGGTACAAGTTGAGCTGGTGGTACTGCATTTTTTAATACAAACACACCATCTGTTTCTATTTCTTTATCTCCATTTAAAATAACTTTAGAAACTTTATTATCTCCAACAATTTCAACTGGTCTATCATCTACTATTGTTATATTATCATTAAGATTATATTCCCCTTTATACATAGGTATAAAGAATACTTCACTTGCTAATTCACTTACAAAATTAGCTTCCTCTTCGCCTTCTTTTGTATAACTTATAATAGTTACCTTTTTACCTTTATAAAGAGGTGCATCGCACGTTGCACAATAACCTACTCCTCTTCCTAAAAATTCAGTTTCTCCTTTTAAAGGTCTAGTATATTCAATACCAGTTGCTAATATTATACTTTTAGCCTCATACATCTTTTGATTAACCATTAAAGTGAAATAATCACCCATAGCATAAATATTATTTACTCTTTCATTAGTTATACAAATTTCCATTTTCTCTAAATGATTTTTAAATTCATTTAAAAGATCTTTTCCAGTTCCCTTAGAAAATCCTAAATAATTATTTACTTTTGGTGCTTTTTCTAATTTATCACTTAAGTTATCATTACCAAATATTATAAATGATTTATTTCTTATTTTAGCATTTAATGCTGCTGATAACCCGGCTGGTCCACTACCTATTATTGCGATATCATATCTTTCGCTCATCTTAAGCCTCTTATTTATTTCTTTCTATTAAAGATTTAATTTGCTCTTTTGGTAAAAATCCAACAACAGTATCTACAACTTTTCCATCTTTAAATACTTTTAATGTTGGAATACTTTGAATTCCATATTGATTAGCTACTGATGGACTTTCATCTACATCTACTTTTACAAATTTTATATCTATCATTTCTGATTCTAAATCTTCTAATATTGGAGCTACCATTTTACATGGTCCACACCAAGTTGCAAAAAAGTCAACTAAAACTAATTCTTTTGAGTTTAAAACTTCTTCATTAAAATTATTATCTCCTATATGTTTTGGCATACTTTTTCCTCCTCATCATACCCCTAAGGGGTATCATCTTTTTTTCTTATAATACTCTTTTTTTCTACAATAGTCAATACTATTTTTAGCTATTTATTATTTATTATTCCAAATAAAATTTATAAAAAAACTAGCCAGAATTATGACTAGTTCTATAATAATTTTATTATCTTTTCTTTATAGTTTTCTAAATCTTCTTCAAATACCCCTTTTACTTTTAATGGGGATTCACCTACCACTATAATTTTCCCTTGGAAATAAATACACTCATCAACATCATGAGTTACAAATATTATAATTCTTTTATCATTTTTAAATATTTCCTTAAACTCATGCATTATTAAATATTTAGTTTTATAATCTAAAGATTTAAAGGGTTCATCCATAAGTATTAAATCTGAAGGCTTACCAAGCGCTCGTCCTATATTTATCCTTTGTTTCATACCACCACTTAAATTATCTGGATATAAATTTTTCCACTCTAATCCATCAATTTTTTTCAGTATTTCATTTATTTTTTCATCAAGCTCTTTTCCATTATAATAATTTATAAGTGATAATTTTAAATTCTCATATACTGTAAGCCATGGTATTAATCTATCTTCTTGAAATATATAGCTTACATTTTCTATATTTGATCCAATAACTTCTCCTTTATCAGCATTTAAAAGACCTGAAATTATATTTAAAACTGTACTTTTTCCTTTTCCAGATTCTCCAATTAAACAATTAATTTTACTATTATCAAAGCAAAAATTAAAATTATCTAAAACTACTTTATCACTAAACTTTTTACTTATATTTTTTAATATAACTTTATCCATCTCTTTGCCACCTATAAAATTTTCCTGTCAAAAACCTATTAAAAAGCTCAAATAAAATTGATATTATAGCTATAATAATTATCCAAGCAAATATACCTGGAGTATTAAAATTAACTTTTTCTAATTGAACAGCAGAACCTATTCCATATTTAGGTTGTCCATGAACTTCTCCAGCTATTACAACTTTAAAAGCCAAAGATATAGTTGGTACTAATATTTTTAATATATAGAATATTATATTAGGTATATATACCTTTCTTATTCTATATATTTTAGGAATTTCATATATTGTCATCATTTCTTCTAACTTTTTATCATTCTTAATTAATGTATTAACTATACCATCATAAAGTATAGGAAAAACTATGGCTATTCCAACAATAAATGGCGCATTATCTTTATCAAACCATATAAGAACTAAAACTACTAACACTAAAGTTGGTATTGTTTTTCCTATAGAATTTAGTGGCTTTAACATATTATTTATAAAGGGGTACATACTAGACAGTACCCCTATTATAATAGCTGCTAAAAGTGCTACAATAAAACTTATTATAGTTCTATAAAAGCTTGAAGCAACAATTAAAATAAAATCTTTTTGAATTATAATTTCTTTTAGTGATTTAATAACTTTCTGAAGTTTTGGAAGATAAATTTCATTATTAATATAAGTTGCAACTAATTGCCATATTATTACTAATAATACTCCACCTAATATAACTTGTAATTTAGTCTTCCATGTAAATTCCTTCATTTATAGCTTTTCCACCTACTGATTTTTTATCAAATTCATATAATTTTTTAAAGAATATATTATATTCATTTTTTGAATCATCAATTGATACATATTTTAAATTAGATTTTTCCATAGCTTTTCCTATTACATCTTTGTTAGTTGATACTCCTACTTCTGATGCAATTTGACCTATTGAATTTTTATTTTCTACTGCATACTCAACACTATCATCTAATTTGTCTAAAAATTCCTCTACAAATTCTTTATTATTATTTATTAAATCTTCTTTTACTATTACAGTAGCTTGAGGAAATCCATATTTTGAATTGTTTTGTTTTTCCCATTCTTCATTTAAATTAAGAATTATGTTTAATTTTTTCTTAGCTAAAACACTGCTTAAGGCTGGTTCTGTAATTACTGCAAACTTAGCTTTTCCTGATAAAATAGTTGGTGCAAGTTCCTGAACACCATTTAAATAAGTAAATTCTAAGTCCTTATCTAAGTTAAAGCCTAATCCTTTTAATATATCTCTAGTTACTATATCAGGAGTAAGACCTTTTCCTATATTGTATATATTTTTTCCTTTTAGATCTTTTATATTTTTAATATTTTCTGTTGAAACTAAATAAAAAGAGCCCCATCCTGTTGTTGCTGCAATTTTGTAACCTTTTTCTTTATTATATTGTATTGCTGCAAGATTTGAAGGAACTATTGCTATATCTGGTTCCCCTTTCATAACTGATGTTGATAAAGTTTCTGGTGTCTTCTCTATAGTATAAGTAACATTATACCCATCTTTTATTTTTGGATTATCTTTTATAAGTTTAGCTGCGCTAATAGCTGGTAATCCATCAGGAATAGCAACTTTTATTTCTTTAGTTTGTATTGGCTTTTCATCTTTAGCACTATTCTCACTTTTTCCACATCCAACTAATACAAAAATTGATAATACTGCTAATAACAATGCTGTAATTTTATTTTTCATATTATCTCCTCCTCACTTAATATTATTTGTTTTTAATATAAATAATATGCTTATATTTTAGAAAACTTTTCACTTTAAGTTAAATTATATCAAAGTTTTATTGTTTACTCTATAAAATTACCATGTATTTATTTTCATTATTTTGATTACCATATATTTAGTAGCTATTTTTATTTAAAATCATAGTCTGTATTGAGGTGATAAAATGTATAAAAAAAGTATTGATTCCATATTAAAGGAATTCTCTACTGATAAAAATAATGGTTTATCAGATGAAGAAGCTAAAAGACGTTTAGAGAAAAATGGACCTAATAAACTATCTTCTAAAAAACCCAAGACAATTTTTAATATTTTTCTCTCACAAATAAAAGATGCAATGATATATATCCTTATAGGAGCCGCAATAATTTCTAGCTTAATGGGAGAATATAGCGATTCTATAATAATACTTATAGTTATATTTATTAATGCAATTATTGGTGTAATACAAGAATCTAAAGCTGAGAAAGCCCTTTCTGCACTTAAGCAATTATCTACTCCTAAAGCACTAGTTAAACGTGATGGCAATATAATCGAAATCCCATCAGAAGAAGTTGTAGTTGGTGATATTGTAATAATAGATGCAGGGAGATATATCCCTTGTGATTTAAGGTTAATTCAAACTGCTAACTTAAAAATAGAAGACTCAGCTTTTACCGGTGAATCATTACCATCTAATAAAAATGCCGATAAATTATTTTCTGAAGATATACCTATTGGCGATAGAACTAATATGGCTTATATGTCTACTCTTGCTACATACGGAAGAGGTATTGGTGTTTGTGTATCTACAGGAATGAATACTGAAATTGGTAAGATTGCTAAAATGATAGATGATGAAGATGAAGAATTAACTCCTCTTCAAAAAAAATTATCTGGTCTTGGTAAAGTACTTGGAATTGCTGCTATTATTATTTGTTTACTGATTTTTGGAATTGGAATAATTCAAGGAAGAGATTTATTTGAAATGTCTTTAACAGCAATAAGCTTAGCTGTTGCAGCAATACCTGAAGGTCTTCCTGCAATTGTAGCAATAGTTCTTGCACTTGGAGTTCAACGAATGATTAAGCAAAATGCAATAATAAAAAAGTTACCAGCCGTTGAAACATTAGGTTCTGTAAATATTATTTGCTCAGATAAAACTGGTACTTTAACATTAAATAAAATGACTGTAAGAAAAATATTTGATAATTCCACATTAATGGATGTTTCATCAATGAATAATTTAAATGATAACTTAAATCTATTATTTGAAGCAATGATTTTATGTAATGATGCAACATCATCAGATAAAGGAGCAACAGGTGACCCTACTGAAATAGCTCTTTTAGATGTAGGATTAAAATTTAATATTTTTAAAGATGATTTAAACTCAAAATATACTAGAGTTGATGAAGTTCCTTTTGATTCTGACAGAAAACTTATGAGTACAATTAATAAATATGAAGATAATTATAGAGTTCATACAAAAGGAGCAATAGATTCTTTATTTAAAGTTTGTAATAAAATTCTATTAAACGGTGAAATTAGAAACTTAACTGATGAACTTAAAAATGAATTACTAAATAAATCAAATCAAATGTCAGATGAGGCCTTGAGAGTTTTGGGTGCTGCTTATAAGGATATTCCTTCTAAAAGTATAGAAATTGATAGTATAGAAAAAGATTTAATATTTTTAGGGCTAATGGGTATGATTGATCCTCCTAGAGAAGAAGTTAAAGATTCAATTTCTCTATGTAAAACTGCTGGTATAAGGACAGTAATGATTACAGGAGACCATAAAAACACAGCTTATGCCATAGGAAAAGAACTTGGAATATCAAATGATTTTAATGAGTGCATTATGGGTAGTGAATTAGATACTATGTCTGATAAGGAACTTGAATCTAATATAAATAAGTACAGAATATTTGCTAGAGTATCACCAGAACATAAAGTAAAAATAGTTAAAGCTTTTAAAGCACATGGTAATATAGTTTCAATGACTGGTGATGGAGTAAATGATGCACCATCGTTAAAAGCTGCTGATATAGGCGTTGCTATGGGAATTACAGGAACTGATGTTGCTAAAGGTGCTGCTGATATGATATTAACAGATGATAATTTTACTACTATAGTAAATGCAGTAGAAGAAGGTAGAAATATATATGCAAATATAAAAAAATCTATATCATTCTTACTATCTTGTAACTTTGGAGAAATTATAGCATTATTTATTGCTATTCTGTTAAATTGGATAGCTCCACTTCAACCTATTCATATTTTGTGGGTTAATTTAATAACTGATAGTTTCCCTGCCCTATCACTTGGAGTAGATCCTTTAGATGATGATGTAATGAAAGATTCGCCACGAAATCCAAAAGAAAGTATTTTTACAAAAGATACAATAATTTCTTTAATTATAAATGGATTATCAATAGGTTTAGTTACATTAATAGCTTTTAAAATGGGACTTAATTACTATAAAAATTCAATAGTTCATGCTCAAACAATGGCATTTGTTGTACTTAGCGTATCACAACTTTTCTTATCTCTTTCAATGAGAAATAGCAGAAAGTCTATATTTGAAATTGGATTATTTAAAAATAAATATTTATTGCTTTCTATACTTCTAGGAATAGTTCTTCAAATAGCCATAATATCAATTCCTTTCCTAGCTTCTGTATTTAAAGTATATTCTTTGTCTATTAATGACTTTATTTTTGTATTTTTAATTTCTCTTGTACCTTTAGTAATTAATGAAATTGGAAAATTAATTTTACGTATTACAACTAAATAAAAAAGTGAGCAAAATTTTGCTCACTTTTTTTAATTCTTTAACTTAGTTCCTTCTGGAGTTTGTTCTATTAGACCTTCTTTCATTAATCCACCTAACGCCATCTTGAAATAATTTTTACTTGTCTTAAATATTTCTCTAATTTCTTCTGGATTAGACTTATCATTGTATGGCATAACTCCACCATTTTCATTTAAGTAGTCTAATATTAATTCTTTAATTTCTGATCTAGCATCTAATCTTTTTTTTCTAGTTGTAAGTCCAATTGTTCCATCTTCATATATTCTTTTAACTCTAGCCTTAAGAACTTGACCTGGATATATTGTTTCTATATGCTCATTTCCTAATATTATTCCCCTATACTTTCCATCTACAGCAACTTTTATAGTTGTTGATGATCCTTTACCATATGATATAACTTCTACTTCATCATCAACATTAAATCCTTCTCCTTGATCTAAATAATCATCAACATCTGTAGTTGCTGCAAGTCTTCCTGTCTTATCTATATATGCATAAAAAAGATACTTCTTTCCAACTAATAGCTTAAATCTTTGCTCCTTCATTGGAATAAATAAATCTCTTTCTAATCCCATATTACAAAAAGCTCCAAAATCATTTTGATGAACTACTTCTAAATAAGCAACTTTCCCAACTTCAATTAATGGTTTTTTCATAGTTGCAACAGGTCTATTATTAGAATCCATATATGTAAATACTTCTACTTCATCTCCTAAATTAACTTCTACACCATTTAATAGTGCCTTAGGTAATAATATTTCATTTCCTTTTTCATCTTTTAAGAAAAATCCAAAATCTCTTTCCTTTGCAACTTCAAGCTTATTATATTCTCCTATTTTTATCATTTTTCCTCCTAAGTTAAATATATTCTTTACTAATTTCAATATAATGTTTGGCTGATTTTCTTATACTTTCTATTTCTTCTTCTGTTAATTTTCTTACTGCCTTTGCTGGTCTTCCCATAATAAGAACACCTTCTTCAAAAGTTTTATTTTGAGTTACAAGTGAGCCTGCTCCAACAATAGAATTCTTAGATATTTTAGCTCCATTTAAAATTATAGAATGCATTCCAATTAAAACATTATCTTCTATATTACAGCCATGTACTATGGCTCCATGACCAACAGTTACACCATTACCAATAGTAATTGAATAGCCTGGATCCCCATGTAAAACGCAATTTTCTTGAATATTAGTTCTATTTCCAATTTCTATTTTACTCATATCTCCTCTTAATCTAGCTCCAAACCAAATATTACAATCTTCTCCGATAGTAACATCTCCTATTATATCAGTGCTTTCTGATAAATAAGCACTTTCATTTATTTTAGGTTCAATTCCTTTAAAACTTTTTATCATAATATTCTCATCTCCATTTTAAACATTTATTTTATTTTATCATTTAAATAAATTATTGTCATTATTTTATCATCTATATCACTATATATAACTATAATCAATTTTAAAGGTATTAAATAATGGGAAAAAAATCATATAATATTTTAAATCCAAAACAGATTAATATATTTTATGGCATACCAAATGCTTATACATCTTACTCTACTGGTAAAGTATCACCTTATGAAGCATTTAATTATTGTTATCATAATAAACTAAATTTTTTAATTACTACAGATCAAAATAGCTTTTTTAAAGATGAACTTAAAAATTCTAACAAATGGCTATCCCTTCAAAAAATAAGTAATAAATTTTATAAAAAACATGAAAGTTTTATACCATTAATAGGTTTTGAAGCTAAAACCCTTACTTACGGCGATATGTACATTGTTAATTCTAATTCCTATTTTTTAGGTGAAGTAAAAAATATAAATTTACTAATATTATGGATGCTTAGAAATCATGATGCATTTTTAATAATGAAAAATCCTATAAAAACAACTGTTTCATTGCCTTATAATTCTATTTTAAATAGCATAATAACTTCAGTCGAAGTTTGTAATGGTGAATTTGGTAAAAGATATATAAGAAGAGAAAAATATTATTTTATGCTTTTAGATAAAGGATGGAAGCTCGGGGCTGTAAATAGTCAAAATAATAAAACTTTAAATTTTGGAGACTTTGATAATTTAACTGGAGTTGTGTGTACAAAATTTAATAAAGAAAATTTAATAAATGCTTTTAGAAAAAGACATACATTTTCCTCAGAAAGTCGAAGCCTAAAACTTTATTTTTTTGCAAATAATACTTTTATGGGTGGAATAATAAATAAACCAATTTCTTCTTTAAAGTTTTCTATAATTTTAGAAGACCAATATTTTAAAATAGAAAAGATAGAAATAATAACAAACAAAGGTACTACTCTTCATTCAATAGATAATATAAAACTTCATAAAGTTAAATATCTTTATGAACATATTATTGAAAACTCTCAAAGCTGGTTCTTAATAAAAATATATCAAGAAAATAATAGGGTTGCTATAAGTTCCCCTATATTTATACAATAAAAAAATCCAAAGCCCTAACTTTGGATTTTTATTTTTTTAAATGTTTAGCTCTATTTGGCTTAGCCTTTGATTTAATAACTATTTTCTTTTCTATTTTAGGACCACCAGTTTGATGTATGTCCATAAACCATAAGAAAGCTACTATTATAATAACTGTTATACCTAAACCTACCCATTGGTTTTTCACAACACCTAACATTTGTACAATAAATAATACAATTGCTACAGCTAATGGTATAAACTTGTTTATACGAATTTTTGGAAATAAAAATTTCTTACAAAGAGCGTATACACCAAGTATTATTGCTATCATTACTACAATATATAATATTTGTAAAACTATATTTAGCATTTTGCTTGCCCTCCTATTTTTAACTATATAAATATCTTAATTTAATTTGCAAATCTTTTCAAGTATAAAGGTTAAAAGATTGCCTTTTTTCAATTTTATATTTAATCTATTTATAAACAGGTATTTTCTTATTAAAATAATAATATTCCTTTAAAATTTTAAACATTTATCATTTTTGCCTTTCTGAATTAAATGTTTTTTGATAAAATATAGTGTGACTATAGAGCAAATAAAAATTTATAGATTATTATCCAATGAGGTGGTTTAATGGCTGTAAATACACATTTACAATTAGATGATTTAGACTTACAAATATTAGATTTATTAATAAAAGATTGCAGAACACCATACTTAGAAATAGCTAGAATATGTCATGTAAGTGGTGGTACTATACACGTCAGAATGAAGAAAATGGAAGACATGGGTATAATAAAGGGAACTCGTATAATACTTAATCTTCCAAAACTTGGTTATGATGTTTGTTGTTTTGTTGGTATATATGTTGATAAAACATCTTCATTCGATACAGTTATAGATCAAATACAAAGCATAACAGAAGTTGTTGAACTTCATTTAACTACTGGTAATTATTCAATGTTCGCAAAATTATCATGTAAGAATATCGAAGATTTACAAAATATATTATTAAATAAAATTAATAATATATCAGGTATTCAAAGAACTGATACATTTATTTCTCTATCACAACCTATAGATAGAAATATAACTCTTTAAATTTTAGTATAATACTTCCTTAAATAGGTCAAAATATTATAGACAAAATTTATTTTGAAGGAAGTGTTTATTATGAAATTTCTTGATAGGTTAGCACTTTTATTAGTTATAATAGGTGCAATTAACTGGGGACTAATTGGATTCTTTCAATTTGATTTAGTAGCTGCATTATTTGGAGATATGTCTGCTATAAGTAGAATTATATATTCTTTAGTAGGTATTGCAGGACTTTATGCTATTTCTTTCTTTGCAAAAAGCAGATATATAAATGATTAATAAAAAAATATATGAGAGGCTTTAAAGCCTCTCATATATTTTTTATCTAAATCCTAAAATCAAACCAAACTGATAAACTATAGTTGATACTATAAGTGCAACTAAAAACGTTCCTACAGCTGCAAATATAGTCCATTTCAATGAATTTGTCTCTCTCTTTATTGCTCCAAGTGCTGCAAGACACGGTGTAAATAAAAGTGTCATTACCATATATGACATTGCTGAAAGTGGTGTAAAATGTGCTGCTATTGCTGATGTAAGTTCTGCTCCTTCTGAAACTCCAGCATATAACATTCCTAGTGTCGCAACAACTGTTTCCTTAGCAATTATTCCTGAAAAAAGTGCTACTGAAGCCTGCCAAGTTGCAAAGCCTGCAAATGTATAAATCGGTGCTATAAAAGTTCCTATTCTACCTAAAATTGAAGCTTCTCCATATTGTTCAACTCCAAATGGAAGTACAGATAATACCCAAATAACTATAACTGCTGGAAAAATTATTACTCCTGCCTTTTTAGCAAAAGCACCACCTTTTTCCCATGTTAAAGTAAGTACATTATTAATTGAGGGAACTCTATAACTTGGAAGTTCCATAACAAAATATGATGACTCACCTTTAAAAATAGTTTTACTTAATATTTTTCCACAAATTAATGCTATAATAATTCCTAATATATAAAGACTTACAAGTATAAGTGCTGCATGTGTTTGAAAAAAAGCATCAATAAATACTAAATATATTGGAAGTCTAGCTCCACAAGATACAAATGGATTTATAAGTATCGCAATCATTCTATCTTTCTTACTTTCTAAAGTCCTAGTTGCCATAATTCCTGGAACATTACATCCAAATCCAATTATCATTGATATAAATGTTTTACCGTGAAGTCCTAATGATTTCATAATTCTATCCATTATATATGCAGCTCTCGCCATATAACCACTGTCTTCTAAAAGCCCCATTAATAAATACATAACCATAATTAGTGGTAAAAAACTAAGAACTGCTCCAACTCCTGCAAATACACCATCATTAACAAATCCTGTTAAAAATTCTGGTGCCCCCAAAGCTTCAAGTTTTCCTACAACAATTTCTCCTAAATCTCCTATTAAACCTCCAACCCACTCTTGTAAAAACCCTCCAACTTTAAAAGTAATAGCATATAAAATATACATAATTACAGCAAATATAGGTATTCCTAAAAATTTATTTGTAACTATCTTATCAATTTTATCTGATAATGTTTTTTTAGAATTTTTTGGTTTATTTAAGATACCTTTAGTTATGTTGCTTATATAACTATATCTATCATCTACGATAGCCATTTCTGGATCTATTCCCTCTAATTCTGTATATTCATCAATCAACTTATCTGATAAAGTAATAATATCCTTATATCCCTTATCTTCTATATAATCTTTTATATAATTATCGTTTTCTAATAATTTTAAAGCTATCCAATCTGATTCATAATCAAATTTAATATCATTAAAACTAATTTTATCTTTTATAATATTTACCTTATTTGATAATTTATCATTTAACTTTAAAATATTTTTTTTATCTTTATTTAAATTTACTGAACTCTCTATTAATTCCTCTATCCCTATTTTTTTAGTTGCAACAGTTTCCACTACTGGTATACCTAATCTTTTAGATAATTCTTTTGAATCTATATTTATTCCCTTTTCTTTTGCATTGTCCATCATATTAAGAGCTAATACTACATTTGCTCCAAGTTCTAATAATTGAACTGTTAAATATAGATTTCTTTCTAAATTCGATGCATCTACAACATTAATAACCACATCCGGTTTCTCTTTTATAATATAATCTCTTGCAACTATTTCATCTTCTGAATATGCACCTAAACTATATGTTCCTGGTAAATCAACAACAGTATATTCCTTATTTTTATATTTTAATATACCCTCTTTCTTTTCTACAGTTACTCCTGGCCAATTTCCTATATGTTGTCTTGATTTTGTTAAAATATTAAATATACTGCTTTTACCACAATTAGGATTTCCCGCTAAAGCTATTTTCATTATTTATATCCCCCTAAAAATTATTCTACAATTATCTTTTGTGCCATTATCTTACTTACTGCAAATCTTGATTCATTTACTCCTAAAATCATATATTCTCCATCATTTTTTATTATTTCTATTAAACTTCCTTTATTTATTCCCATTTCATTAATTCTTTTACTAAATTTATCATTAAGTTTAACATCTTTTACTTTTACTTTTTTTCCTTCTTCCATAAATGTTATTGGAATCATATATATTCCCCCTTATATTAAAATAGCATCAGCTTCTTCTTTCCTTAAAGTTAACTTATATCCCCTAAGTGATACCTCAATAGGATCCCCAAGTGGAGCCTTTCCTGTTACTTCTATAGAAACTCCAGGTGTTACTCCCATATCCATAAGCCTTCTTTTTATTGAACTATCTTTGTTGATACCTTTAACTATTATTTTATCTCCTACATTTAAATTTCTTATCTTATCCATAAATCCACCTCATTTAACCTTATATTATTAGTTTTAAACCCTTATCTGTAACTTCCCATTTTATTATTGGATTAAGTGTCTTTTCATTGCATCCACAACTACAACCTTTACATTTCTCAGTTGTACAACTTTCTCTTTTTATGTATCCTCCACTTTCTAATTTCTTTTTATATTCACTTATAATTTCTTCACTTATATCCAATGCTTTAGATATTCCTTCAACTGAAAAATCATTATTTTTATACATATAATTAATTATCTCTTTAATCAAAAAAACACCTCCTTATTTTGATAATGATTATCACTATTTATAATATATTTATCTTCCATTTATTTGTCAATTTCTAAAATTACCAGTATATTTTAATTATCCTTTAAATACTCCTGTTAAACTATAAATACTTTATAATTTATATCAATTGAAATTTATTATCATTCATTCAAATAAAAAAACTTAGACTATATAAAATAGCCTAAGTTTTTTCTTATAATTTATAATTTATAATTTTTTAATTTCTTCAAATAGTTCTAAAGCTGCTTTTCTAGGACCCTCTTTTTCTTGTCCTTTAACACCAAGACAAGTTCTTATTTGACCTACTTTAACATTTGATTTAAACATTGCATCAAAATATTTATCTAATAATTCATTAGTTTCATCTTGTTTTTGAGCTGGTCCAAATGGATTTGCAAAATATGATTCAACCAATCCTGTTTCTGATGTAGTTCCTTTTGCCATTCTTGCACCAGATCTAAATACATTTATAGCTTCTTTAGGTGTTTTGAAATAGCTTATTGATTTTTTATCATCTTCTACCTTTTCGTAATTATTAGCATAATAGAATAAATCAACTTTATATCCTTCAATAATAGCATTATATGGAGCTACAGGAACAACTAATCTTGCATTTATTTTATCTGGATTCATAAATATACTTCTATCCATTTCTTTAAATGCATAACCTTGATCTAAGTCATCAAGTCTAACGAAAGCACCTATTTCTGTTCCATAACCATATATATCTCCGTCTTTAAGCTTAAATGTTCCCATATCATCAAATATTATAGTCATATCTGATATATATTCCTCACTTAAAGTTCTAAATGCTTCTAAGCTTTCTGATTTTCCTGCACCACTATCTCCCATTATTGCTACATTAGCTGTTTTTCCATCTTTTAATACTATATTTACCATAGCTCCATGTATTGGAAGATTTCCTCTTTTTATCATTATTAAATTATGAAGAGTTAATGTCATCTTTTTCATATAGCCAAAATAATCAATTTCATCTGAATAGCTTACATATCCAAGCATTATATCATTTTTCTCATCATCATAAAATACAGTTTTAGGCTTCTTGTCTTCACCTTTTCCACCAAATATATAAATCATATCAGGCTTTCTTCCTCTGCATTCTTCTTTTCTTGCCATTTCAAAAAGGTTACATAAAGTAACTCCATGTTCCATAAAATCTCTATGAAAATATATATAAGCTAAAAGTTCTCCAACCTTTGCCGGATAACAGAACCAATGGTCTTTACTCATTCTAGAGTACTTCAATGGATTTTGTTTTGTCTCACTAAACATTCCTGTTCTAGTATTTCTCTTAGGATAAGTTATAAATGGCGTTTCTAATAAAATACTATCTATAAATGGTATATCTTCTAAAACTTCATATCCTTTTGGAATTGGCCATATTATATCATTTATCATAATACAAGAGTTTCCACCTGCTGGTATTTGTCTAAATACTTTAGGTTGAACTCCTAAAACATTTTTTTCTACCTTTCTATAGAAACGCAATATTAATTTTGATAATCCATCATTGGCTTCAGTAAAACTTACTTGAGCTAATCCATTCTCCACTTTTCCTCCATGAATTAATGTATATCTTTCAAGTCTTCTCCAAAATAAATAAAATTCTTCTACAAATCTTATAAATTCTTCTTTCTTTTCTAATAGCCCTTTATATTCACATTTAAATTCATATATTTCTTCTACACTCATAACAGTTAGAAATTTTAGTATTTTAGATAAATTATCTCTTAATACGCTAGTTTCTCCACTATTTAACTCTGTCTTTAAATATCTATAACTTAATGAATTTTTTCTTTTAGCTACTCTTAAATAAGATTCTAATACTCTTCTGAAGCCTTCACTTTCCAATAAGTCTTCAAACGTCTTACAATATTTAGCAGTAAAATTAATAATAACTTTATCATTGCTTATCGAAAATTCTTTTTGCATATAATTGCCCCCTTTATGCAATTTTATCTACATAAAAATTGCATTTTTTTATAAATTCCATTAATTTAAACTCATTATAACATACTTTTTGAAATTTTGGGAATAAAAATTTTTCATTTTTTATTTAAATTCGACAAAATACAGATTTTTTCTAAATTTCAAGCAATATTTTTCGTGTGTTTTTATTCACTTATTATATTAACTAATACTACATAAATTATGCATTATTTAAAATTTTGTTAAAAAAAGAGTTGTTTAAAACAACTCTTAACCTACTTTTATCATATTTTTTATAACTTCATTTCTAACTTTTTCTGTTAAACTTTTTTCTTCCTCTTTAGTTAATGAATCTGTATATATTGGTTTACCAAAAACAATAGTAACTTTTCCTGGAATAAACTTTCTATTATCTTCAAAACATTTTGATGTTCCATCAATTGAAAATGGAACTATAGGTGATTTTGCCTTAACAGCAAGTTTCATACTTCCTTTTTTAAATTCATGAACTTCACCATCTTTTGATCTTGTTCCTTCTGGAAATATAGCCATATTATGTCCTTTTTTTAAATATTCTACTCCTTTTGCTATAACTTTTATTGCATCTCTTGGATTAGACCTATCTAAAGCAACGCAATTCATATTTGCAACCCAAAATCCTAATACAGGAACCTTTAAAACTTCTTTTTTGGCAATAAAACCAACATCTCTTTTACTTGCATGTTTAAGTACAGGTATATCTAAAATACTTTTATGATTTCCTATAAAGGTACATGTTTCTTTTGGTATGTTTTCATATCCCTTTACTTCTATATTCATTCCTGTCATTTTTATAGTAAATTCACTCCATTTTCTAAATACCTCTTGTCCATATTTAAAAGCTTCTTCCTCACCTTTTGTTTTATATATATGCTTAAACTTAATTCCTTTTAATCTAACAAAAAGCATATATATACCATATTTAATAAATTTAAATATTTGCATAATTTCACCTCTTATAAAATTTATAAAAATATACATGTTTATTAAAATTTTTATATTATTTAATAAACTTATCCTTTATCATTATACAATATGATGATAAACTGATACAGTAAATATTAAGATTGGAGGAACAAAATGAAAAAATTATTAAAATCATCTCTTCTAATAATTATTTCTATGTTATCACTAATTCTGTTTGGATGTAAAGATTCTAATACTAACAATAAAACTTCAAATACATCTAATATGACTGTACATTATATAAATATCGGGCAAGGAGATGCTGAACTTATACAAGTAAACGGCAAAAATATGCTTATTGACTCTGGTTCTAGAACGAATGAAAAAGATTTAATTTCTTATTTAGATAAGTTAAAAATTAAAAAATTAGATTATGTAATTGCAACTCATCCTCATGAAGATCACATAGGAAATATGGATAAAGTTATAGATAAATATGAAATTGGTAGCTTTTATTCACCAAAAATTACTCATACAACAAAAAGTTTTGAAAATATGATAAATTCTTTAAAGAAAAAAAATCTAAAAATAAATGTAATTAAAGAAGGTATCGATTCTATAGACTTAGGTAAAAATACTAAGGTTGAAATATTTTCTCCTAAAAGTGGGGGGTATGGAAAAGATACTAGCATGAATAATTACTCACCTATAATGAAAATAACTTATGGTAAGAATTCATTCTTATTTACTGGAGATGCTGAGAAACTTGAAGAAAATTATGTTTTAAATAAAAATTACAACTTAAAATCAGACGTTCTTAAATTAGGACATCACGGTTCTTCAACATCAACATCTTATAAATTTTTAGAAAAGGTTGACCCTTCAATAGGAATAATATCCTGTGGAATAGATAATAAATACGGTCATCCTCATAAAGAAACTTTAGCAAATTTAAAGAAGTTAAAGGTTAAAATTTACAGAACAGATAAAGATGGTACTATAGTATTAGAAAGTAATGGAAATAAAATTACAAAAATAAATTAATAAAAATAATAAAGAAAACACTTAATGTTATTTTAAGTGTTTTCTTTATTTTCTATATTTATAATTTCTAAATTTTCCTCTATTTTTATATCTTGTTTAGTAATATCTTCTTCTAAATCTAATTCCTCATCTTCTATTTTTATATACTTTTTCCAATTAGTATATATGTAATAAAGATTTACAACGTCTTGTTCATTATAAAGAAGTATTTTTTCTATTTTTTCTTGTGGCATTCTTTTAACATAGTCGCTATCTTTCATAACTTTATGGAAAGTCTTAGCTAAGTTAGATCCACTTATAACCTCTCCTTGTCTATCTATATTAAATATCTTTTCTAGCTTTTTAAGTCCTATAGAGGTTTTCATCTCCTTTTCATATGCTTTTTGAAGATCTATTGATATAAATTCTTCTTTAAAGTTATATGATATTTTATTTTTATTGAATAAGTAATTTATAACTGTAAAATCATTATTACCTGAAAAAGTAGATATTGCTTTTTTACCATTTTTCTTCATCTCTTCAAAATATCTTAATGCTAGATTCAATATATCAATACTTTCTCTCTTATTTTCTATCATATATTGAGTTACATAAAGAGCATTATTTTGTTTATTATATACACAAGCTCCAAAAACACCTATGCATTTAGGCTTCTTATAAACATAATGTTCTAAATCAAAGAAAATAATTTCTTCTGGTAAAATCTCTCCTTCTTCATATAAAAAATATTCTTTTTCAATTTTATCTACAGGTATAATGTTTTCCTTTATAATCACAGTATCACTCTTTCTTATTCAAATTGTATATTCCCTACATTAAGATTATACGTTACATCTTTTCTTTCTACAATAACATTTATCCTTTCTGATAACTCTTTATCTGATGTAACCTTTCTTAAAAGTTCTTTTGTTGGATTCATACAATATGGATTACCTACTTTACTAAGCATAGTATAGTCTCCTGCAGTATCTCCGTATGCATAACTTTTTTCTAAATCTATATCATATTTTTCTTGTAATTCTCTTATTGCTTTTTCTTTACTTTCACTATCCCACATTGGAATAACATCACCAGTATATTTACCTCTTTTATCCAATGTATATTCTGCACCTCTATAATCATTAAAACCATGCTTTAATGACATCTCTTTAACTAATTCAATAGGTGAACCAGAAACTGTTATAAGAATATGTCCTTGTTCTTTATGCCACTTAATTCTATCTCTTGTAAAAGTATATACTCTATCACCTTTTTGCTTTATAACTTTTTTAGCTATAAATTCTATCTGATGCTTACTTAATCCTTTTATAGCATCCATATATACATCTATCATTTTTAATAAATATGTATCATAATCTCCCTGTCTTCTATCCCATTTTTCAAAATCTTTTCTAACATCATTATACCATTTTTCAGGTTCAATAATCTCATATCTTATCATCTTCTTAAATACTTCTGTTATTAAACCTTCTCTATATAATGTTCCATCAATATCAAAAAAAGCTGCTATATTTTTAGCCATAATAAGACCTCCTTTTTCTTAAGTTATATATTTCTTTATATTATACATATAATTGTATCTTTTGCAAAACATCTCCTATTAATCATTTATTTTTTGTCTTACCAAAATTTTTATGTATATTATTTTTACATTAAACATTGACTTCTAAATCCATATAATGATATTATAATTATATGATAATGATTTTCATTGCGAGGTGTTATTTTATGGAATTAATAAATTTAAAACCAGGTGAACATGGTATTATAGAAAATATTTTAGGTGATAATAAATTAACAAAAAGATTATTAGCTTTAGGTTGTATAGAAGGAACTGAAGTAACTTTAAAAACTGTTGCTCCTCTTGGCGATCCATTAGTTATTAATTTTAGAGGATTTGATTTAGCTATTAGAAAAAAAGACGCTAAAAACATAATTTTATCAGCTTAATATGGTTTATTGACTTTAGGAGGGACAAACATGAAAACTATAGCATTGCTAGGGAACCCAAATGTCGGTAAAACTACTCTTTTTAATGCACTAACAGGCTCAAAACAATACGTTGGTAACTGGCCAGGTGTTACTGTTGAAAAAAAAGAAGGTTATTTTGATGACTTAAAAATAGTAGATTTACCAGGTATTTATGCAATGGATACTTTTTCTCACGAAGAAAAAGTTGCAAAAAAATTTTTAGAAGAAGATAATGTTGATGTTATATTAAACATTGTAGATGGATCTAATTTATCCAGAAATCTTTATTTAACGACTCAACTTAAGCAATTTAACAAGCCAATTGTACTTGCTATAAATATGATTGATGTAGTTAATAATAAAGGATATGAAATTGATTATAAAATTTTATCAAAAGAATTAGGAGTTACTGTAATACCAATTATAGCCGCTAAAGGTGAAGGTATTGGTTTAATAAAAGAAACATTAAATAGTAACGACTTTATAAAAACTACTGATAATTCTAAGTTCAAATTTGAAAATGAAAAAGAAACATATACTTTTATAGAAAATATTTTACATAAATGTGTTAAAAAGAAAGATACAAATAAAAAAGATTTAACTGAAAAATTAGATAAAATATTCTTAAATCCATTTTTAGCTTATCCACTTTTTATATTAATAATGGCGTTCATGTTCCAATTCACATTTTCATGGGTTGGACAACCTATTTCAGATTTGCTAGATGGATTTTTAAATGACTCACTTATTCCATGGTTGCATACAGTTTTAGCTTCTACATCTCCATGGTTCCAATCTTTATTAGTAGACGGAATTGTTGGTGGTGTTGGTGGAATACTAGTTCTTCTTCCAGTAATACTTGCATTATTTATATGTATAACATTTTTAGAAGACAGTGGTTACATGGCAAGAGTTGCTTTCTTAATGGATAAATTCATGAGAAAAATGGGGCTTTCAGGTAAGGCATTTATTCCAATGATAGTTGGATTTGGATGTTCAGTTCCTGCTATAATGTCTGCAAGAACTCTTGAAAGCGAAAAAGATAGAAAACTTACAGCACTTCTTGTACCTCTTATGTCATGTAATGCTAGACTTCCTGTATATGCATTATTTGCTTCAGTATTTTTCACTGAACATAGAGGATTAGTTGTTGCTTCATTATACTTGCTTGGAGTTATTATAGCATTCTTAATTGGTATGCTATTTAAAAATACTATATTTAAAAAAGATGAAGAGCCATTTATAATCGAGTTACCTAATTATAAGGTTCCTCAACTTTCATCAATTGCAAAACAAACTTATGATAAAGGTAAAGGCTTTATAAAGAAAGCTGGTACTATAATTTTTGCTATGAGTGTAGTTATTTGGTTCTTATCAAACTTCAATTTACATGGAATGGTTGAAAGTGTTGATCAAAGTATACTTGAAGCTATAGGTTCATTTATAGCACCAATTTTTGCTCCTTTAGGATTTGGAAATTGGCAATCATCAGTATCATTACTTAGTGGACTTTTAGCAAAAGAAACTGTTGTTTCTTCAATGGAAGTAATATTCAATGGTGACTTAAAGCTTATTTTACCTCAATTCTTTACAGCAATTTCAGCATATTCATTCTTAATATTTACTTTATTATATGTACCTTGTGTATCAACTGTAGGTACTATGAAAAAAGAATATGGTACTAAATTTACTATCTTCTCTGTTATATATCAATTAGTTCTTGCTTGGGTTGTAGCATTTATATTCTACAATGTGGCTTCCCTATTTGTTTAAAGGTAAGGTGATATAAATGGAAATTATTGTAACAATAGGAATTGTAGCTGTAGCTGCATATATAATATATAAAAATGTAAAAAAATCCTCAAAGGGTGAATGTAATTGTGGTTCTTGCCATAAGAAATGCCCTTCTAGGAAAAATTAAAAAAAGCTGCTTATATAAGCAGCTTTTTTATTTTCTATAAAGAATCTATTAAATCATCTACATCTTCATGCTTTGATTTAAACTTATTAACTAATCTATCATAGTATATAGTTATTGTTGCTACTGTTGGTGATGCTAAAAGCATTCCTAAAGCTCCAAAAAATCCGCCTCCAATAGTTACACCAAGTATTATCCAAAAAGGGCCTATACCAACCTTATTACCAACTAATTTAGGCTCTAAATACCAAGCATCAAATTGTTGAACTGCTAATAAAAATATAAATACTATTATAGCTTTCATTGGAGATACAAAAACTTCTACTAAAGCACATACAACCATACCAACAAATGGTCCAAAATAAGGAATCATGTTAGTAAATCCAACAAATATTGCAAGTAATATTGCATATGGAACTTTTATTATCATAAGACCAATAAGAGAAATAAATCCTATTATTGTTGAATCTATTGCTTTTACACCTATATATGTTCCAATCATTTGATTATATGTCTTAAATAAGTTAATTACAGTTATTCCCCATTTTTCTTTTAATACCATGATAACTATTAATTTTATTTGTTTTATAAAGTTTTCTTTATCTAATAACAAGTAAATTGATATTAAAAGTCCAAATCCAATTTGAATTACTCCTGTTGTTATACTTAAAAGAGAACCTACTGCACCTTCCAATGCTGTAATTGCAACTCCACCTACCTTGGATGAAATACTAGTTAAAGTTTTCAATACTCCTGCATCTTGCATAAGTGCATAAAACTTATCATTTTGAAGTGCATTATTAACCCAACCTTGTACAGTATTAACATAGTCAGGTATTTCTTTTGTTATTGATATTATACTATCTACTAAAGCTGGTATTCCGTAAAACCCTATTAAAAAAAGTACAATTAATATACATAAATAAGTAAGTCCTACAGCTGCACCTTTTTTTAATTTTAATTTCTTTTGAAAAAACTTCATTAAAGGATTTAAAATATAGGCAAATATTATTGCATAGAAAAACGGTGCCAATACAGATAATAACTTCTTAAAAATTGATAAATAAACATCATAATTATCAACAATCTTATAACCTATAATAGCTATAATAGCTATTATCAATACATTTTTATATATAGAGTTTCTTCTATTCATCTACTTCACCTCCATTTTTACTAATATTAAATTACTAACATTAAATATTTTAAATTATATCACATTTTATATTTAAAATTCTTAAATAAAAAGAAACTTTACATATATAGAAAACATTATTAAAACTATTTTAAATACTTTTATAAAAAAACTAGGAAACACATAATGAATCCTAGTTTCTTAATATTTATTACATTTTATCTACAACATCTATACCTAATAGAGCTAAGCCATTTTTAATAACTTGTAAACTTGCTTTAACTAAGCTAAGTCTTGCTTTCTTAAGCTCTTCATCTTCTAAATTTAATACTGAATGAGCATTATAGAATTTGTTAAATAATTTCGCTACATCTATTACATATCTTGTAATAACTGATGGTTCAAGTTTTTCTACTGCTGAGTGTATATTTTTCTTAAAGTTTTCTAATGCTTTTATTAATTCAAATTCTTCTTTTGAATTTAATTTGCTATAATCAACATTAGTTAAATCAATATCCCCAGCTCTTTCTAATATGCTATTTCCTCTTGCATATGAATATTGAACATATGGACCAGTTTCCCCTTCAAATGAAAGTATTTCTTTCCAATCAAATATAATATCTTTTTCTCTTGAATTTTTAAGATAAGTAAATACAACTGCTCCAATACCAATTTTCTTAGCAACTTCTTCTTTATTTTCTAAATCTGGATTTTTTTCATTTATAACTTCTAAAGTTTTAGCTACAGCTTCATTTAATAATTCATCTAAAAGAATTACTTTACCTTTTCTTGTTGACATTCCACCATCTTTAAACTTAACTAATCCAAAGCCTACATGCACGCAGTCATTAGCCCAATCCTTTCCAGCAAGTTCTAATACTTTAAAGAATTGTTTAAAGTGTAATGCTTGTGGTGTTCCAACTACATATATTGATTTATAGAAGTCATAAGTATTCTTTCTATAGTTTGCAGCTGCTAAGTCTCTTGTTGCATATATAGTAGCTCCATCACCTTTTAATATTATACATGGTGGCATATTATATTCATCAAGCATAACAACTTGAGCTCCATTACTCTCAGTAAGTAAATTTTTATCTCTTAATTCATCGATTATAACTTGCATCTTATCATTATAGAATGCTTCACCTGCTAATGAATCAAATTTTATTCCTAAAAGATCGTATACTCTATTAAACTCTTTTAAGCTTAATTCTCTAAATCTTTCCCAAAGTGCTGTTTCTTCTGGTTCACCATCTTCTAGTCTCTTAAAGTGCATTCTTCCTTCGTCAACTAATGCTGGATTTTTTTCTGCTTCATCATGGAATTTAACATATATTCTTAATAATTCTCCTATTGGATCTTTTTCTAAAGCTTCTTCATCAACCCATCTATTATAAGCAGCTATAAGTTTACCAAACTGAGTACCCCAGTCTCCTAAGTGATTTATTCCAACTACATTGTAGCCTTCTTCTTGGAATAACTTATAAAGTGAATTACCTATTGAAGTTGAAAAAAGGTGTCCTACGTGGAAAGGTTTTGCTATATTTGGTGATGAATATTCAACACATACAGTTTTTCCTTCTCCAATCTTTGAACTTCCATATTTATCGCCTTCTTTTAATACAGTTTCAATTGTAGATTTAGTGAATGCAGCCTTATCTACAAAGAAGTTAACATATGGTCCTAAATTTGTTATTTTTTCAAAACCTTCTTTATCTAAATTTGAAGCTAATTCTTCAGCTATCATATTTGGAGCTTTTCTCATAACCTTTGCTAATTGAAAGCAAGGAAAAGCATAATCTCCCATTTCTGGCTTTGGTGGTGTTTCTATAAGTTTTTTTATTGTTTCTACATCTAAATCTACATGTTTGCTAATTAATTCTGCTATTATTTGTTTGTAATCCATTTTCTAATCCTCCTTAATATTTTCCGTAAAATATAAAAACCGCCTCTTATATAAAATAAGAGACGGAATAATATCATAAATTTCCGCGGTACCACTCTTTTTGCACAAAGTAATGCCACTCTTTTTTGTTAACGCAAATGATTTAAATTTGCGGCACTCCCTACTCATTTCAGGCGCTTCTCCAAGGCTCTCTTCAAGTAATCTATCTATAAGGCTTACACCAAACTCCTTATTCGCTAAAAAGAATTAATTACCCTACTCTCCTCTTCATAGAATTTATATTTTACTTTCTTTCATTATATTATACATATATAATTATAATAATGTCAACAAATAGTTAAATATTATTATATATAACATATAATAAAAAAATGTTGTATAATGTATACTATATAAATATTTAAATCTTATTTTTAAGGAGTTTATTATGAGAAGAATTGGTGTTATTGAAATAGGCGCTAACTCAGTTACTTTAACATTAAACGAAGTTGAAGACGATGGTTATTTTAGACCGATTGATGAACTAAATACATCAATTAGACTGTGCCAAGATTTAGTATATGGAGATAAGTTATCACCTGATAAATTAAATACTGCTTTATCAACTTTAAGAACATTTAAGTCTATGTGCAAAATATCATGTGCCGAAAAAATAATTGCTATTGCTACTGAAGATTATAGAAATGCTTCAAATAGCTCTATGTTATTTAAATTAATAAAGGATGAATTAGGTATAGATATAACTGTATTAGATATAGAAAAAGAAATATATTTTAATTTCTTAGGTGTTTCAAATACAACTTACTTCGATAATTATCTTTTAGTTGATATAGAAGGATTATCAACTCATTTAGCTTGGGTTAAAGATGGCGAAATTAAAAATTGTTATTCACTTCCTGTAGGTACTTTAAACCTTACATATGAATATGAATTACAAGATAGAATATTAAATAATAATATTGAAAATGCAAAAAGTAAAATTATATCATGCTTAAAAGAATGTACTTGGATTAAATATTGCGATTCCCCTTCTATAGTTGGTGTAGGTGGTACTATTAAATGCCTTAGTAAAATAGACAGGTCTAGAAAACGCTATCCCCTTGATATAGAACATAATTATAATTTAAATGATATAGATGTTCAAGAAATATATAACTTATTAAAATGCAAATGTCTAAAGCAACGTTATCAAGTTTATGGATTACCTAACGAACGTGCTGATATAATGGTTGCAGGACTTTGTATATTAAATAATATACAAAAGTATAGTGGAATTACAAATCTAGTAACTTCATCTAAAGGACTTAGCGAAGGTATTATGTATAAATATATAGATGAACATTATGACTATGAAAAAGATATGCTTACATTTAGTTTAAAAGGAATAATGAATAAACTTAATATAAATAAAAATCATGCAAAAAATGTTTATAACCTTGCAATGAATTTATTCGAAAATTTAAGACCAATTCATAAACTAAATGATAATTATAAAAAAATATTAAAAACTGCAGCATTATTACATGATTGTGGTATAAGCATAGATTATTATAATCATCATAAGCATAGCTTTTATGTTATATTAAATTCATCTATAAATGGTCTAAGCCATAAAGATTTATTGATAAGTGCTACTGTTGCTGCATCTCATAGAAATAATTCTTATCATATTCCTTATCCACAATTTAGTTCTATTATAAATAGAATAGATATTAATGCAATAGAATATTTAGGTTCTATAATAAAAATTTCTGAAAGTTTAGATAGAAGCTTAGGTGGGGCTGTTAAAGAATTAATCGTAGATATTTTACCTGAAACAGTTGTAATTAAATTAAAATCACCATTAGATTTAGAATTAGAAATTCGACAAGCAATGAGAAGCTCATATTCATTCAAACAAATATATGGAAAAGATTTATCAATTGAAAAAATAGATTAATGAAAAACAGTTAGCAATTAAAACATTGCTAACTGTTTTTTTAAAAAAATAATCCAAATATACTTCCTACAATACTTGATAATAAATTCATTATTAGATTTGCTGGTATTTTAATTATAGGGCCAGCTAAAAATATTACTGCTAAAAATATTACAAATTGATATCTATATATACTATCTGATATTTTATAAAAATGTTTAGGACTTATATCTCTAAGTATACTAAATCCATCTAAACCTGGTAATGGCAATAAATTAAAAACAAATAATATTACATTTATTCCTACTATTTGTGATGCCATACTAAATAAAACTGAAAATAATGTTCCTTCTAATACTCCTGAAGTTCCTAAAATAAATATTAACGTATAAAGGACCATTCCAAAGAATGCTACTATTAAATTTGCAATAGGACCAGCTAAGCTTACCTTCAAATCATCTTTATAATAATTTTTAAAAGCTGATGGATTAACTTGTACAGGTTTAGCCCAACCTATTCCGAAAAATAATATACATAAAGTACCTATAGGATCTAAGTGAGCAATTGGATTTAAAGTAAGTCTCCCCTGAAATCTTGGTGTTTTATCTCCAAGTCTATCTGCCATTTTAGCATGAGCATATTCATGAAAAGTAAATCCTATAAGTATAGCAGGTAACATTAATATTTTACCTAATAAAAATTCCATTTAAAATTCTCCTTTTCCATTTTATAGTATTATAACATAAAACACAGCTTTTAAAAATAAGCTGTGTTTTGTTTATTATAAAGTTATTTTATTAATTTTATATATGTTTTTGTGTATTTGATACTTTATCTGAATTCTGATCGTTTGTTCCATTTCCTAAGCCTGATTCGTTTCCTGAATTAGGCTTATTTCCTGATTCTACATTACTACCTGATCCTGTATTGTTATTATTATTATTATTATGATTTGTATTATTTCCAGGATTCTTATCTGTATTTGTTTGATTATTACTATTAGTATTACCACTTCCTGAAGTTGAACCACTTGATGGTTTCTTATTTGGAGTTGTTTCGGAATTAGTATTTCCTGAAGTTGAACCACTTGATGGTTTCTTATTTGTATTTGAATTTGTACTTGGCTTTTTGTTGTGATTTATTGAACTATTTGAATTTCCACTTCCACTACCAGTATTATTATTTGGTTTTATTTCTGTTTTTGAATTACTAATAGGTGGAATGTAATCTTCATCTTTTTCTTGAAGTGGTCCATTATCTTTAATATGCTCTTCATTAGCTCCCATATATTGTTCAAGTTTAGATTTCCACTTTTCTATATTATAACTATCTTTTGTTGGCTTTTTATTATTAAATATAAAATCATCCATAATCTTTGAACATTGTTCTTTATCTATAATTAAAACCCAACCTTTATCTTTATAAAGTCCTCCCCATGAAATATCATCACTTACAGGGATTCTTAATTGTTCAAATGTAAGGCTTGGAAACTTAGAAACAGTGTATGCATAATTTAATATCATCGCTGGTTCTATATTTGTTTTTACATATGGTAATAACTCACCCATAACTGATGGATATTTAATAACACTTAAATCCTTAAATTTCTGTGTTACTAAATCTATTACCCTTCTTTGCCTTTCTGTTCTTTCATAGTCCCCATCTCCAACTTTTCTTATTCTAGCATAAGCTAAAGCCTGTTGACCATCTAAATGTTGCATTCCTGGTTTTTCTATTTTTGGAGATTTAACCTTTTCGTATTCTCCAATAAACTTATTTAATTCTTTTATTTCATAATCGTGTACATCTACATCAATACCTCCAACAGCGTTAATTATTGATGTAAAACCATTAAAGTTAACCATTACATATTTATTTAATGATAAATTAAAATTTTCCTTTATTGTCTTCATTAGTAAATCTGGTCCACCAAATGCTAATGCAGCATTTATTTTTTGCTCTCCATGTCCCGGTATGTTTACTAAAGTATCTCTCATAATTGAAGTAAGTTTTAATTTTTTATTATTATTATCAATTGTTGCAATAATAATAGCATCTGCTCTTGCAGCCTCATTTAATTTACGAGCATCAGTTCCTATAAGTAATATATTTGTTATTCCTGGTTGCTCCTCATAAGTCACTTCTTCTCCACTAGTATTTCCTTGATATATATGACCTCTTATATACATATAAGTTCCACCAATACCTAGAATAATAAGAAGAAAGACAATTCCAACTGAAAGCAATATTTTTTTCTTTTTAGGCATTTTCTTTTTTTCAGTAGAATTTGTTTTTTTCTTATCTCCCTTTTGTTGCATATTTTACCTCCCTAATAAATTTAAGAATTTTTATTAAACATAATTTTTATTAAATTAACATTTTGTTAAATTCAGTTAACTAATAACATTATAATAGACTTTTTGACATAAAACCAGTATATTCGAACTTATAAAATTACAAATTCATTACATTTTATATATTTTTATTACATTTTAAGTTATTTTTTATTATTTTGGCCACTTTTTGTCTATAATATAGATTATTAATAAAATTTTCTTGGAGGAAATTATGAAGAAAAAAATATTAGATTTATTAATGTCTAATAATGAATATATGTCTGGTGAATATATAAGTAACCTTTTAGGTGTATCTAGAAATTCTATATGGAAACATATAAATGCTCTAAAAAAAGAAGGCTACTTAATAGATGCTATAAGAAATAAAGGATATAAATTAATAAAATCTCCTGATATATTAGATATTAAAACTATAAATAAGCTACTAGAAACAAATTTTTTAGGTAAGAATTTATTACACTATAAAGAAACGACCTCTACAAATTTAGTTGCAAAAAAACTAATACAAGAAAATTGCAAAGATGGAACAGTTATTGTAGCTGAAACTCAAACTAATGGTATTGGCAGATTTAATAGAAGTTGGCAATCTCCATTAGGAGGACTTTGGTTCTCAATGATACTTAAACCAAACATCTCTCCAAATGACGGAAATAAAATAACATTAATAGCTGTTGCTTCCATGATAAAAGTTTTAAATAACCTTAATATAAATTGTAAAATAAAATGGCCAAATGATATTTATATAAATAATAAAAAGCTTTGTGGAATATTGACTACAATGAATGCTGATATGGATAAAGTAAATTATATTATAGTTGGACTAGGACTTAATATAAATATTGATAAAAAAGATTTTATAAATGATTTAAATACCGCTACATCTTTATTATTAGAAACAGGTAATGAATTTAATAAATCTGAAATATTAGCATATTTCTTAAATACTTTTGAATACTATTATAATAAATTTGTAGATGATGATGATTTATCTGAAGTAATTTATATATGTAAAAATTATTCTATGCTAATTAATAAAAAGGCAACTTTAATAACATTAAGAAAAGAAGAGACCGTAACATGTCTTGGAATAGATGACTTAGGTGAACTTATAATAAAAGATTCTAAAGGAAACATAAAAAAAGTTTTAAGTGGAGAAATAACATTTAATAAATAAAAAAGATTGCTATAATAGCAATCTTTTTTATTTATAATAAGTCTATTCCATTTTCACTACAAATTCTATAATTTTTATCATCCCAAACTGATGATTGAACTTCACCAATATGCGCTTTTCTTAAAAAGTACATACATATTCTTGACTGTCCAATTCCTCCACCAATAGTTTGAGGTAATTCCCCATTTAATAATGATTTATGAAAATCTAGTTCTTTTCTTTCTTCGCATCCTGCTTCATTTAACTGACGTTCTAAAGACTCTTCATTTACTCTTATTCCCATTGATGATAATTCAATAGCACTATCTAATACATTATTCCAAAATAATATATCACCATTTAATTTCCAATCATCATAATCTGGTGCTCTACCATCATGCTTTTCACCAGAATTTAACTTATCTCCTATTTGCATTATAAAGACTGCCCCTTTATCCTTACATATAGCATTTTCTCTTTCTTTAGGTGATAAATCTTTATACATATCTTCTAATTCTTGTGATGTTACAAAAAATATTTCTTCTGGTAATTCTTCTTCAATGTCTAAAAGATTTTCCTTAACATACTTTTCTGTATCTTTAAATACACTATATATTTTTTTAACTATACCTTTTAAAAAGTCTAAATTTCTATCTTCTTTATTAATTATAAGTTCCCAATCCCATTGGTCTACATAAATTGAATGTATATTATCTAAATCTTCATCTCTTCTTATAGCATTCATATCTGCATATAGACCTTTTCCAACTGGAAATTTATATCTATGTAAGCTCATTCTTTTCCATTTAGCAAGTGAATGTACTATTTCAACATCTTGATTAGTTGCTAAAACATCAAATTTAACTGGTCTTTCTACTCCATTTAAATTATCATTTAATCCTGACTTTACATCAACAAAAAGTGGTGCAGAAACCCTTATTAAATTTAACTTATCAGCTAAATTTTTTTCAAAGAAATCCTTAATACTTTTTATATGTACTTCTGTTTCAATTAGTGTTGTTTTACTTCTATAATCTTCTGGAATTATTACTCCTTCTACTTTCATGAATAGCCCTCCTTTGATTTTAAATATTATTATATACAAAAAAAACAAAAAAATAAAGTACTCTTTTAAATTAAAGAGTACTTTATTGTTAATTTTTAAATGTGACACTTATTTAAGTGTGATTTTAATATTTCAGCAGACTTTTTAAGCTTTTCTTCTTCGGATTTAGCTAAAGGTATTTCTATTATTTCTTTAGCCCCTTTTCTATTAACTATAGTTGGTATAGCTAAATACATATCATCTATTCCATATTGTCCTTCAAACAATGAACCAACTGTTAATATACTATTTTCATCTCTAAATATAGCCTCAACTATTCTGTTTACTGCAAGTGCTACTGCAAAATATGTTGCCTTTTTTCTATTTATTATTTCATAAGCAGCATTTTTAACATCTTCTTCTATTACCTTCTTTGTATCTTCATCCCAAGCAAGATCTGTTTGTTTAGCATAAATATCAAAGTCTTCTCCACCAATTCTTCCATTACTCCAAGTTACAACTTCACTGTCACCATGCTCACCAACTACATAACAATGAATATTGCTGTTATTTACACTAAAATATTTACCTAAAACATACTTTAATCTTGATGTATCTAAAACTGTACCTGAACCAATTACTCTTTCTTTTGGGAATCCTGATAACTTATAAGTTATATAAGTTAATACATCAACTGGATTTGACACTACTAAAAGTATGGCATTTGGACTAAGCTTAGCTAGTTCTGGAACAAACCCTTTAAATATTTTGTAATTTTTATCTATAATATCTAATCTAGTTTCTCCTTCTTTTGGTCCAACTCCTGCAGTAATTATAACTATATCTGAATTTTTTGTTTCTTCTAATGAACCTGCATATATATTAACTGGCTTAACAAAGGATGTACCATGAACTAAATCCATTACTTCTCCCATTGCCTTATCCATATTTATATCATAAATACAAATATCTGTTGCTATACCACTATTCATTAGTGCATATGCTGTTGTAGCTCCTACAAATCCAGCTCCGATTATAGATACTTTTCTTTTTCCTTCTACTAGCATGTTTTATCACTCCTAATTAATTTATATTTAATCTCATATTATCTTTCTCTTTTTCTACTCTTTATATTCCATATTATACTATAATTAATAATCACTTTCAATTAATTCTTAGTATTTTAATATGATTTATTTTTTATTTTATTGTTAATAGATATGTTATATAATAATTATTATACTCAAAGAGACTTAGGAGGATATCTTAAAATGAAACTGTTATTTTTCGATACAGAAACAACTAGCATACGCCCAGGACATATATGTCAGCTAAGCTATATAATCGTTGATACAAGTACAAAACCTCAAAAAACAGAAGGTAAAAACTTTTTCTTTACAGTAGATGAAATGGATCCAAATGCAGAAGCAGTTCATGGTTTTTCTTTAGAAAAATTATATGAACTATCAAATGGAATGTATTTTGAAGATGTTGTTGGAGAGTTTATAGACGATTTTATGGATGCTGACTTTGTAATAGGCCATAATGTTAATTTCGATGTAAAATTTTTACACAGCGAACTTATATTTTTAGGTGCTAATTATGAACCTAAAAGAACGTTCTGCACAATGGATTATTATAGAGATATATGTAAAATTTTAAAACCTAATGGAGCATATAAAAATCCAAAACTTGAAGAGGTTATTTCTTACTTAAATATAACAAAAGATCAAATAGAAGCTAAAGCTAAACAACTATTTGGAGGAAGTGGAGACTATCATGATGCTAGATTTGATACAGCAGCAACTTATTTAGTAGTTATTGAAGGATTAAAGAAAAAACTTATTCCTCATGGTTATTTTACTAAAATAGCAGATTCTAATTAATAAAATTTAAAGGTATATAGTAATATTTGTATTTCTATATACCTTTAACTAATTTATTCATTTATTATATCATAATATTTTTTTATTAATTCTTTATCCATTGCTTCTACACCTTCTAATGGATATTTAATATTAAGTTTCTCATACTTATTTACTCCAAGTAAGTGATAAGGTAAAAGCTCTACTTTTTCAACATTATTAAATTCTTTAATAAATTCTTTAAATCGTCTTATATGTTCTTCTCCATCAGTAAGTCCAGGTACAACTACATGTCTTAACCATATTTTTGTTCTATTTCTTTTCATGGCTTCTATAAACTTAAGTGACTCGTCTATATTAACTAATGTTACATTTTTATATCCTTCCTCAGTAATATCTTTTACATCAAAAAGAACTAAATCAGTATATTTTAATATCTCATCATACATTCCAATACCAGATCCTGCAGTATCAATACATGTATGAATACCTTCTTTCTTACAAAGTTTTAAGGCTTCTATTAGAAATTCTGGTTGTCTTAAAGGTTCTCCCCCTGAAAAAGTTACTCCACCATTTGATGTATCAAAATATGCTTTATACCTTTTTATCTTTTTAACTAATTCTTCTGGTGTAACCTTTTCTCCTACTCCATATTCCCAAGTATCAGGATTATGACAATACTTACATCTTAATGAACATCCTTGCATAAATACAACAACTCTTATTCCTGGTCCATCAACAAGCCCCATAGTTTCCATTGAGTGAATTAATCCTGTTGTCATTATGTGTACCTCCTAATTTATAATTTTAAATAAACAATTTATTATACTAACTTATTTATTTAAAATTATAATACATATCCTCTGCTAAATATATTAGCAGAGGATACTTTTAAGTTAAATTACATTACATTTTTGAATGGAATGTTCTGTTTATAACATCTAATTGTTGCTCTCTAGTAAGCTTAATGAAGTTTACAGCATATCCTGATACTCTTATAGTTAATTGTGGATACTCTTCTGGTCTTTCCATTGCATCTAATAAAGTTTCTCTATTAAATACATTAACATTTAAGTGATGAGCTCTTTGTCCAAAATATCCATCCATTAAGTTACTTAAATTTGATATTCTTTCTTCAGGTGATTTTCCTAAAGCATCTGGAATTATTGAGAAAGTATTTGAAATTCCATCTTGTGAATGCTCATATGGAAGTTTAGCAACTGAATTTAATGATGCAAGTGATCCACTTGAATCTCTTCCATGCATTGGATTAGCTCCTGGTGCAAATGGCTCACCAGCTTTTCTTCCACATGGAGTTGTACCTGTTTTCTTACCATATACTACGTTTGATGTTATAGTTAAAATTGATTGAGTGTGATATGCATTTCTATAAGTTTTGTTCTTTCTGATTTTATCCATCATATTCTTAACAAGATATACAGCTATTTCATCAACTCTATCATCATCATTACCGTATTTAGGGAAATCTCCTTCAACTTCAAAATCTACAGCTATTCCTTCTTCATTTCTTATTGGTTTTACCTTAGCATATTTAATAGCTGACAATGAATCAGCACATACTGATAAACCAGCTATACCACAAGCCATTGTTCTAAATACATCTCTGTCATGTAAAGCCATTTGTAATGATTCATATGAATACTTATCATGCATATAGTGAATACAATTTAATGTATTTACATAAAGATTTGCAAGCCACTCTGTCATTACATCAAACTTTTCCATTACTTCATTATAATCTAAATATTCACTAGTTATTGGCTCTAATTTAGGTCCTACTTGTACTCCTGATTTCTCATCTTTACCTCCATTTATTGTGTAAAGTAAAGTCTTAGCTAAGTTAACTCTAGCACCAAAGAATTGCATTTGCTTTCCAACTCTCATTGCTGATACACAACAAGCTATAGCATAATCATCTCCCCAATACTCTCTCATTAAATCATCATTTTCATATTGCACTGAACTTGTATCAATTGAAACTTTTGAACAGAAATCTTTAAAGTTTTGTGGTAGTTTAGTTGACCATAAAACTGTTAAATTTGGCTCTGGTGATGGTCCTAAAGTATAAAGTGTATTAAGTACTCTAAATGAGTTTTTAGTAACTAATGTTCTTCCATCTATACCCATACCTGCAATTGATTCAGTAACCCAAGTTGGATCTCCTGAAAATAAATCATTATATTCTGGAGTTCTTAGGAACTTAACTAATCTTAGCTTCATAACGAAATGATCCATAATCTCTTGAGCTTCTTCTTCTGTTATAACTCCTGAGTTTAAATCTCTTTCTATATATATATCTAAAAATGTTGATGTTCTTCCAAGTGACATTGCTGCACCATTTTGTTGCTTAATTGCTGCTAAGTATCCAAAGTATAACCATTGAACAGCTTCTCTTGCATTACTAGCTGGTACTGATATGTCTAATCCATAACTTAAAGCCATAGATTTAAGCTCTTTTAATGCATTTATTTGATCTGTTATTTCTTCTCTTAGTTGAATAATATCAGAATCAATTGTTCCTACTTCTAAACTCTTTTTTTGTTCTAGCTTGTCTTCTATTAATCTATCAACACCGTATAGCGCAACTCTTCTGTAATCCCCTATAATTCTTCCTCTACCATAAGCATCTGGAAGTCCAGTAACTATACCATATTTTCTAGCTAATTTCATTTCATCTGTATATACATCAAACACACCTTGATTATGTGTCTTTCTATACTTTGTAAATATTTCAGATATTTTTGGATCTACTTCATATCCATAAGCTTTAGCTGCATTTTCAGCCATTCTTATACCACCTTGTGGCATAACAGCTCTTTTAAGAGGAGAATCTGTTTGTACTCCAACAATCTTTTCGATTGCTTTATCTATATATCCTGGCTCGTAAGCATCGATACCTGATACTGTTTTAGTGTCAACGTCTAAAACCCCATTTTCTCTTTCTTTTTTAAATAATTCACTAACTTCATTCCATAATTTTTTAGTATTTTCTGTAGCTCCTGCTAAGAATGAAGAATCTCCTTCATATGGAGTGTAGTTATTTTGTATGAAATTTCTAACGTCTATTTGTTCTTTCCAGCTTCCATCTTTAAAGCCTTCCCATTGATTAAACACTATACGTCGCCTCCCTTTCAATTAATAATATATTTAGATTATATATGATAAAAATTTAACAGTCAATAATTATTTTCAACTGATATAAATTCTCATAATATATTTCTTCTTCCACTTATTATTTTAAATTAAAAAGGACTAAATGTAAATTTTTTTTTAACATAAAGTCCTTTTGATTAACAAATTTTAGTATTTTGTTATTTATTATTTATTATTTATTTTTTATTATTAGCGCCATACTTCTTATAATAATCATTTATTCGTTCTAACATCTCATCATCAATTAATATATTTCCATTTATCTCTCGATTATATAAATATTTTATAACTTCCTCCATAGTAACTATTGCACATGTTTTAAAATTAAATTTTTCTCTAATCTCTTTTAAAGCAGATGCTTCTCCTTGCCCTCTTTCCATTCTGTCTACAGAAATTATAAGTCCCTCTACTTTTATATTACCTTGTTCCTTTAAAATAGGCATTGTTTCATATATTGACGTACCTGCTGTTGTTACATCTTCTACTATTAAAACTTTATCTCCATCTTTTAATTTTGCTCCAAGAAGTATTCCCTTATCTCCATGATCTTTCACTTCTTTTCTATTTGAACAATAATCTACGTCTATATTGTAAAGCTCTGATAAAGCTATTGATGTTGTTACTGTTAAAGGAATTCCTTTATAAGCAGGTCCAAATAAAACAGTATAATCATTATCAAAATTTTCCTTTATAGCCTTTGCATAAAACTCTCCAAGTCGTTTTAATTGACTTCCTTTTTTATAGTTTCCAGTGTTAACAAAAAATGGAGTTTTTCTTCCGCTTTTAGTTACAAAATCTCCAAAAGTAAGCACACCGCACTCTACCATAAATTCAATAAACTCTTTTTTATATTCTTTCATATTGAAAACCTCCAAAATTTCGTTAATTTTTAGACAATTCCGATAATTTCATTTATATCCTTTATACCTTCTTTTAAAAGAAAATCTTCTATTCCTTGAACTATTTCTTTTCCAGCTAATGGATTATTAAAATTAACCGTTCCTATTTGTATGGCCCTTGCACCAGCCATCATAAATTCTATCGCATCCTCTGCAGTACTTATTCCACCAAGCCCTATAACAGGTATATTTACAGCTTTTGATACTTCATGAACCATTCTTAAAGCTATTGGCTTTACTGCTGGTCCTGAAAGTCCTGCATATATATTATCAAATACAGGCTTTCTCTTATTTATATCAATAGCCATACCTTTTATAGTATTTATTAATGAAATAGAATCTGCACCTGCTTTTTCACATTGCAAAGCCATATCCACTATATTTTCAGCATTTGGAGATAGTTTAACCATTAAAGGCTTATTTGTTATCTTTTTTATTTTATCCACAACTTCAAATGCTACATTAGATTTTATTCCAAATGCCATCCCACCAGATTTTACATTAGGACATGATATATTAAGTTCTATCATATCTATATCAGTTTCATTTAACTTGCTTACTGCTGTTTCATAATCTTCTATACAACCGCCACCAACATTTGCAATTATATTTGTATTTAATTTTTTCATATCTTTTAATTCATACTCTATGAAATGATCTACCCCAGGATTTTGAAGGCCAACTGAATTCATCATTCCACCTTTTGTTTCATAAACTCTTATTCCAGTATTTCCATCCTTTTTCCTTAAAGTTAAACCCTTAGTAGATATCCCCCCCAAAATACTAACATCATAAAAATTATTGTACTCTTGTCCAAATCCAAATGTGCCTGAGGCTGCTATAACAGGATTTTTAAAATCTACTCCATTTATATTTACATTCAACATAATGATTTTCCTCCTTAAAGCTCCACATAATATCCATCAAAGACAGGACCATCTTTACAAGTTCTTTTATGACCATCTTTCGTTTTACAAGTGCAAACAAGACATGCCCCAACTCCACAGGCCATATGTTTTTCCATTGATACATATACTTTAATACCTGCATCTTTACATAATTCTATAACCTTTTTCATCATTATTTCAGGACCACAGCATAATACTACATCATATTTTTTAGCATCTAAAATATCCGTTACAACCCCTTTTATCCCATGCTTTCCTGTATTAGTTGCTAAATTTATATTATCAACATACTTTTCAAAATCATTTATTAAGTATACTTCATCTCTAAATCCTGCATATAAATCTATAACTTCACTATTTCCATTTTGTTTTAATTCCTTAGCAACTTGAAGCATAGGTGCTATTCCTATTCCTCCCGTAACTAATGCAACTTTTCCAAGCTTTTCATTTACATTGAATCCATTTCCAAGGGGACCTGTAATATTTATTTCTTCATTCTTTTTTAATTTACTTATTTCTTTTGTTCCCTTTCCAACTACTGAATAAAGAAAAGTTAAATTATTTTCACTCTTTTCACATATACTTATAGGTCTTGGAAGTAATGCACAGTCAACCTTAAGCATATAGAATTGACCACATTTTATATCTTGGTTTTCTTCTATTACTAATTTAAATATCCCTTTTGATATTTCATCATTGCTTATTACTTTAGCTTTTTTGTAGTTTATGCCCATTAAATTTCCTCCTATCTGTTGCAAGCTAATCTTATCTCATCTCTCATTTTCATCGCTTCTTCTCTTGCACATTTAGCAAAATTTCTTTCATCTTCACCTTTATTTTTGTATGCTAAAAGAATTCCTCTTGATGAATTTACAACTCCTCCATTACCATTATTTAAATACATGGCAACATCTTTAGCTTTTCCACCTTGTGCTCCATATCCCGGTATTAAAAAGAACATATCTTTTAGATTTTCTCTAATTTTTGCACCTTCTTCTATATGAGTACAACCTATAACTCCTCCTATAGGTGTATATCCACATTCTCCTTTAAAAGGCTCTCCTAATTGTAAGACTTTTTCTCCAACTATATCATAAACATTTCTTCCTGATTTAGCTTTTATATACTCTATATCAAATGCTCCCTCATTAGAAGTTCTTACTAAACTAAATATACCTTTGTTTCCACTTTCTATATATGGAATATATGGTGCTATACTATCCATTCCCATATAAGGATTTAATGTTATAAAGTCTGCTTCAAACTCTCCTTCAAAATGAGCTTTAGCATACATTTTTGCTGTTGCTTCTATATCCCCTCTTTTTATATCTGCAATTATTATCTCATCTAAACTTCTAAGATATTCTAATGTTTCTTTGTATGCTTTTAAACCTTCTATACCTAAAGCTTCATAATATGCTATTTGAACTTTAAAGCATGCAACAACATCTCTTGTTGAATCTATGATAGCTTTATTAAATTCAACAATCGCCTCTTTATCACTTTTCCCTTCTCTTATAAATGAGGGTATATAATCAAGTGCTGTATCAAGCCCAACACAAACTACTCCTCTTTCTAAAACTCTATCATATAATTTATCTATAATCTTACTTTTCATAATTTGACCCTCACTACTTTTTATATAAAACTTTTCCACCTTTTATAGTCATTACAACTTCTCCATAAAAATTCATTCCTTCAAATGGAGTATTTTTCCCCTTTGATTGAAAGTCATCTGAATTTACTACTATCTCTTTATTTAAATCTAATAAAACAACATCTCCATCTAATCCTATACTAATATTTCCTTTATTCATCCCTAAAATATTAGCTGGATTTCTTGACATCATTTCTGATAACTTGTTTATCGAAATAATTCCATCCTTAACTAATTTTGTATAACATATAGGAAATGCAGTTTCAAGCCCTACCATTCCTGGAGATCCATTTTCCTTATCTTTCTTTGTATGCGGTGCATGATCTGTACCTATACAATCAACATCTCCATGCTTTATAGCCTTTAATAAAAATTCTACATCTTCATGTTCTCTTATAGGTGGATTAACTCTATAATTATTTACATCATTAGTAAGCGCTATATGATGTGGTGTTACCTCGCAAGTTACATTCACACCTTCACATTTTCCATCAATTATATACTTCATAGCTTCTTTTGTACTTACATGAGCCATATGAAGTTTTGCACCTGTAACTTTTGCTAATGTTATATCTCTCCAAGTCATCATATTCTCAGCAAGTCTCATATCTATATCTGAAAATTCACCTGATTCTGCGTGAGACATAACTACCCAATTATTTTCTTTTGCAATTTTCATAGCTTCCATCATAACTCTCGAATCTGACACTCCAACACCATCATCTGAGATAGCCTTCACTCTATCATCATTTTTAAAACACTCTAGATGTGATATTGTTTTGCCATCAAAATTTTTTGTTATAGTTACACATTGATGTAAGTCTATAAGATTTAAAGTTTTTTCTTTATCTTTTACATAATCTAATACTTCTTTAGTAGAACATACAGGATTTGTATTTCCCATAAGGCAAACCCCTGTATATCCTCCTCTCAATGCAGCCTTTGATCCAGTTTCTAAATCTTCTTTATAAGTAAGTCCTGGATCTCTAAAATGTGCATGTGTATCTATAAACGCTGGCATTAATGTTAATTCTTTAGCATCAATAACTTCTACTCCATCTATATTTATTTCTGTTCCTATTTCCTTTATTTTCCCTTTTTCTATATAAATATCTCCATAAAAGTTTTGACATGAATCTATTATATTTGCATTTTTTATTAATATATTCAAATTAAACACCTCATCTTATTTAAGTGTCATTATATGATCACAATATTCACATTTATAAGTAGCTTCGCTTCTATCTACTAAATTGAATATTTGAGGAACATACTTTTCATCACTTGTTATACATCTTACATTATCACAAGTTATTATTCCTTCAACTGTTTGAGGTAATTCTGGTATTATCTTATTAACTATTTTTTCATTTCTAATTTCATTTACTGTAACATTAGGAGAAAGCATAGCTAAAACTTCGTAATTTATTTTTTCTATATCTTCAATCTTTATAATATCTTTTTTTCCTGATCTATTACTTGGGACATTCATTATTAAGGCTACACTTAAATCTGATTTTTCTAGGTTTAAATGATTAAATATTTTAATTCCAACTCCAGCTTTTATGTGATCTATAACTAATCCATTTTTTATACTTGTAATTTCTAACATATTAACATACCCCCAAAAGTTTACATATTAATGCCATTCTTGCATACATTCCATACTCAGCTTGCTTAAAATAAGCTGCTCTTTTATCACCGTCAACTTCTACAGCAATTTCATTCACTCTTGGAAGTGGATGCATAACTATCATATCCTCTTTTGCAAGGTCCATTTTTTCCATATCTAAAATATAACTATCTTTAAGTCTTAAATATTCTTCTTCATTGAAAAATCTTTCTTTTTGAATTCTTGTCATATAAAGAATATCAACTTCTTCTATTACATCTTCTAATCTTTCAACTTCTTTAAATTCTATATTATTTTTCTTTAATACTTCATCTCTTATATAATCTGGAATTCTAAGTTCTTTTGGAGATATCAGTACGAATTTATTGTTTTCATATCTTGACATTGCTTTTATTAAAGAATGTACTGTTCTTCCATATTTTAAGTCTCCACATATACCTATAGTTTTATTTTCAAGATTACCTTTTAATGTTTTTATTGTTAATAAATCTGTTAGTGTTTGAGTTGGATGTTGGTGTCCACCATCACCAGCATTTATAACTGATACATCTGAATACATACTTGCTACTCTAGCAGAGCCTTCTTTTGGATGTCTCATTGTTATAATGTCTGAATAAATTGATACCATTTTTATTGTATCTGCAAGTGTTTCACCTTTTGATGCTGAACTTGAATTTGGCTCTGAAAAGCCTAAGATATTTCCGCCTAATCTCATCATAGCTGCTTCAAAGCTAAATCTTGTTCTTGTACTAGGCTCATAAAATAGAGTTGCTAAAATTTTTCCATCACATATCTTTGAATATTTTTTTGGATTTTCTATAATTTGATGTGCTAAATTGAAAATTTCTTCTAATTCACCTACAGTAAAATCCATAGGATCTATTAAATGTCTGTCTTTTAACATAATATCACTCCTTCTTAACCTCTCAGTGTTAAATTTAAAGGGAAATACGTTCTTGTAATTATATACTTGTCTAAAAAAGCTTTTAAAAAAAGCCTTCCTTAAATACTAAGGAAGGCGTAATTATCCCATATATAACTACATTACTATTACTTCCTTAATGACCTCTCTGGATCAAATTAAAGGTTATCTTGTTTGTAAGAATACCACTAAAAAGATAATCTGTCAATAATTTAAAGAAGTAATTATTTATTATTTTGTTAAATCTTCAACTTCAGAATCTGGTAAAATTTCTTCTTTAACAGTTGTTTCAAGTAAACTTTCTTCTTTTTCTAAATCTTTTTCTAATCTTGGATTTATTGCTTTAATAAATAATAATAAGAAATTAAATACAACATATAAAATAACACCTGTACCTATAAATATTTCAATATCACCTATTGTTTTAAATACAGATTGCCATATGCCACTTCCTAAATATTTACTTACTTTATATGCTGCCATTACACTTATAGCTAATGGGAAAGTTAACGCTGCATATGTTGGCGCAAATCCTTTCTTTATAAATCCTATTATATAACTATAAACTATAATTAAATTTATAAATGATATAATTACTAAAACCCAAAGTATTACTGGATTTATAACTGTAAATGCTGAAGTATATCCTACTATACAAAGACTTGCAGGTGCTGCCATTACTCCTATTGTTGGTAGTTTATGTTCTTCAATAGCTTTATGATTATATACTCTATATAACATTATTGGCCATGTAATTATATATAATACAAATCCAAAATAAAATAATAATCTAGCTAAGCTATCATGCCCCATTCCAGGACTTGTAACGCATGCTACAACTACACCAATCCATATTACAAACCAACTTGGAACCATATCTTCTAATTTAAAATTTTTAAATCTAAATATTGAAAATACTATAAATAGTATAAAATGTACTGCTACACATAAAAGCCATACAGTTTCTGCTATTTTAGGAGCTACATCTAAAAAATATGCTGCTATTAACATAAGAGCCATATCTATAGTTGGATAAAAACTACCTAAAACAGGATGTTTTAATTCCTCTAAAATTTTCTTTGGAAATTTCACTATTCTTAAAAACATTAATGCTAAAGCTATAATTGAAAATATAATTGCTACTGGCTTAAAAAATTTTATATTATTTAATTGCCAAGCAGATCCAATAGTTATTAATCCTAGTGAAGTACCGCATATTCCTATTGGATAATTCTCTAATTTATTTAATAAATTATTTTCAACCTTCATATATACACCTCCATTGATCTTTACAAGATTGATTATATATACAAATTTCAAATAAGAGAAATATTTATATTTTATATTTAACATAGGTATTTACTTATTTTAAAATTTTATATAAAATTCATCTATATTTTCCCATTTAAATATGTAAAGTATTAAATTTATTATTTATTAAATTTTAATATTAATTAATCTCAATTTTAATAAAAACATACAAGGTATTTTAACATAGAAATTATCTTATATCTATAATTTATTAATTTACATTTTTTAAATTTTTATTATATATTTGTTATTATTTTATATCCGAATAAAAATTTAATTAAGAACAATACTAAAAGTAATTAATTAAATTAACTAAGGAGAATTAAATATGAGTGAAAATAATAAAAATAAAAAAATAGTATTCTTTATTTTAGTAATATTACTTATTTTTATAATACCTGTATTATATTTTTCAAATTTTAAATCTACTAAACCTAAAGTTGCCAAAGCAGAAAATACAGGCACAAAACAAGAAATTAAAAATGAAGTAAAAAACGAAGTGAAAAAAGGATCAGTTAATAATAACTACTTACAATTAAAAGATGATCCTAACGCAGATGATGCCTTAGTTATTTCTAAAAATACAAATGAATTAATAAAAGGTTCTATTCATTATCCCGTTAGAACAGATAGAAAAAAAGTTGTTTATTTAACTTTTGATGATGGACCATCAACAACAAATACTCCAAAAGTACTTAATATTTTAAAAAAACATGATATTAAAGCAACTTTTTTTGTAACTGGAAAATCTATCATAGCAAGTGATGAATCAAAAGCTTTATTGAAACAAATTGCTAATGAAGGACATGCCATAGGTAACCATACTTACAGTCATAATTATAATTATCTTTATCCTTCTAGAACAATAAATGTTGATAATGTAATATCCGATTTAAAAAAGAATGATAAATTAATGAAAGATATTTTAGGAAAAGACTTTTATACTAGAATCATAAGATTACCAGGAGGATATCGTTCTTGGAATGGTAAAGAAAATTTTAAAAATAAAATGAAGGAACTAGGTATTAGAAATATTGATTGGAATGCTTTAAATGGTGATGCAGAAGGTAAAAAGAAAAACTCTAAAGAACTAGTTTCTTATTTAAAAAATAGTGTTAATGAACTAGGAAAAGATGCAGATAGTATTGTAGTACTAATGCATGATACATATGGTAAAGCTGAAACTACAAAAGCTCTACCAGAAATAATTAAATACTTTAAAGATAAAGGTTTTGAGTTTAGAACAATAAAATAAAATTTTACAATATAAAAAAGAGCCTTTAACAAAGGCTCTTAATTTTTCTATTCTAAATTAATTATATTTACATTTATAGTTATCTTGAACATCCATTAATGCTTCACCAAATCTTTGGTAATGAACAACTTCTCTTTGTCTTAAAAAACGTAATATTTCTTTTATATCTTGATCATCTGTCAAATCTATAAGCCATTCATAGGTTGCTCTAGCTTTTTGTTCAGCTGCCATATCTTCATTTAAATCTGCAATAACATCACCTTTTGCTTGAATATAAGTTGCTGTCCATGGATTTCCTTGAGCATCACTATAATATAATGCTTTTCCGTGATCTGTATAATGAGCAGCAAGTCCAGCATTTTTCAAATCCTCAATAGAGGCATTTTCCATTAATTGATAAATCATAGTAGCAATCATTTCTACATGAGCTAATTCCTCTGTTCCTATATCAGTTAATAAGCCTTTAGCTTTATTTGTTGGCATTGTATATCTTTGATTTAAATACCTAAGAGCAGCACTTAATTCACCGTCTGGACCTCCATATTGTGACATTAAAAATTTTGCCATCCTAAGATCATTACATTTTAAATTTATAGGATATTCTAAAGTCTTAACATAGTACCACATAACTAAATCCTCCTAATATTTAATTTCCCAAGGCCATGGTTGATTGACCCACTCTAATGGATTTTCCACATAAGCATCTCCAAAGTTTCTTATAGGTCCATATTTTAATTCATATTCACTAATTAAAGCGTCTAACTTTCTAGAAACTTCTTTATAGTCACTTATAGCTTCTTTATCATTAGGGAAATTATCAAGATAAAGATTTAGTTCTACTGCATAAAACTGTATCTTTTGTATACTATTCAATAATTCAATTTCTTTCATAATTTTACCTCTCTATTATCTTCTATTTATAAGGTTTATATAAATCTTTAAATATAGTTCCTCTACAAAGACCTTCATAAACTGAATATAAATTTTCGTATTTTTGAGGTAATATATATGCACGTGCATACTCTAAATCAAAACATTTATTAGCACAATAAGACATACATATCATCCTTTCTTCTATAAATATATTAATATGTTATGTATGTTAAAAAGAAAATGTTACATATTTCATGTTTAATTCATCAAAAAAGAGAATTCTAAATATTTAGAATTCTCCTTTGAAATCTACATATTAATTCCAATTATTAATTATATTATCCCACATCATCTTTCCACATTTAGCTAATGTAACAGTTCCATAAACACTATTTGGAACTTCTGTAGATAACACAGTAAAGGTAAATGTTCCTTTAGAAAGTTGTATTAATGCTGTATCATTTTCAACACCTGTTTTATCTCCAGTTTTACTTGATATTTCATACTTTAAATCATCAGGTATATATAATGCTAATTTATTTTTTATCTGCTGTCTTCTGAGAATATCTATAAGCATGGTACTATTTTCTTCGGTTAAATAAGTTGCTTTGTATAGATGCTTCCATATCTTTGATAAGTCTTTTGCTGATGTTAAATTTTCTATGTCAATTTTACCTGTTCTTTCATCCGCAGTCTTTCTATTTAATTTAGTGTTCTCTAATCCCATTTCTCTTATATCTTCATTTATTCTATCCATTCCAATAATATCAATAATTTTATTTGCAGCTGTGTTATCACTTTGAATAAGCATAGCCACTAAAAGTTCAAAAACCGTATAATCTCTTGAATTAAATTCATGAATTATTCCTGTTCCATACACTTTATCGACACCATCGATTCTAATCTTATCCATAAAAGTTATTTTTCCTCTTTCAACATCTTTTATTAAAGATACTGCTATTGGAAGCTTCATACATCCCGCAGCCGTCATTTTAACGTTTTCATTATATCCATAAACAAATCCACTTTCTAAATCTTCAAAGAAAAAACTATAAGTACCAATTCTTGATTCTAAATATCTTTTAACCTCTTTCATAATACCCTCCAGCTTTTTATTTTAAGTATGAACTTAATTTTAATAATATTTTGTTAATAAAATTATAACATATTTACATATATTTTGAAAATATAATTAAAGGATTTAGCATTATGCTAAACCCTTGATATATATTAATTAATCACCAAATGATATTCCTATCTTTTTAGCTATTGTAACCAATTCACAACTAGGATCAACTTGTTTAGTATGTTGCCCAATAACATTTTCTAGACTATCATATGTTATTTTATCACCTTTTAAACAAACCATATTCCCAAATAATCCTTCATTAATCATTTCTACTGCAGCTACTCCATATCTTGTTGATAATATTCTATCAAAGGTTGATGTGTTTCCACCTCTTTGAATATGTCCAAGAACAGTACATCTAACTTCATGGTCTTTTATTATTTTTTCTAAATCATCAGCTAATTTATTTCCAATTCCACCTAACCTTATTGGATCTGGACTATCTTCTACTATTTTTGATATTACTACATCTCCATCTTTTGACTTTGCACCTTCTGCTACTACTATTATAGTAAACATTTTCCCTTCATCTTTTCTTTCATTAATTTTTTCTACGATTTTATTTATATCATAAGGTATCTCAGGTAATAATATAACATCTGCAGATCCTGCAATTCCTGATTCTAATGCTATCCATCCTGCTCCTCTTCCCATTACCTCACAAAGCATTATTCTATGATGTGATTCAGCAGTTGTATGAAGTCTATCTAAAGCTTCTGTTGCAACATCTATTGCAGTATTAAATCCAAAAGTTACATCAGTTGAAGCTAAATCATTATCTATAGTTTTTGGAACTCCTATAACTTTTATTCCTTTTCTTGAAAAATCTCTAGCTGAAGTTAAAGTTCCATCTCCACCTATTACTATAAGAGCATCTACACCTTCCTTTTTAAGATTTTCCACTGCTACATCTGAAACATCTTTCTTAATAAATTTACCATCCTCTTCTATAGCATAATCAAAAAGATTATCCTTATTAGAACTATAAAGAATAGTTCCCCCTCTATGAAGTATTCCAGATACAGATTCTAATGTTAATGGTATAAAATCATTTTTATAAAGGCCTCTATATCCAAACTTATATCCTATAACCTCATACCCATAATTTAAAATAGCGGCTCTAGTTACAGATCTAATTACAGCATTTAATCCTGGGCAATCACCACCACCAGTTAATAAAGCTATCTTTTTAACCTTTTTCATCATCTAATAAATCCCCCTCTATTCTTTTAATGTTCCCCGCTCCTATTTTTTAACATTAAACTTATAAAATCTTATTTAACTTTAGTAAACCCTTTTGATTATTTTTCCTTTTAAGTAAAATATTTACCATTTTTATGATATCATATTTTTTTCTTTATATAAAGATAAATTTATTATTATTTTAAAAATCAAGTTAGTTTTATATTAAAATTATATTTTTAAAATTTTATCTTAATAAATATAAATATTTACATAATAAAAAAATCAGCCAAATAAAATTCTTGACTGATTTTTTTATTATTTATTTAATTTTATAATGGTGGTAAAGTCATTAATCCAGCAAATACTAATACTGCAAGTATAACTCCTACAACTATTCTATAAACTGCAAATACCCTCATAGGTTTCTTCTTTAAGTAGTTTACAAACTTATTCATAACAATAAGAGCAACTATAAATGCCACTACAAATCCTACTGCTAAAGCTATCCAATCAGTTGTTGTCATAATTGAATAATCAAACTTTAACATATCAAGTCCAGTTGAACCTACCATAGCAGGTATTGCTAAGAAAAATGAAAATTCAGCAGCTACAGGTGTTGAAAGTCCAGCTATCCATCCACCCATTATTGTAGATGCACTTCTTGACATTCCAGGCCACATTGCAAAACACTGAGCAACACCAACTATTAAAGCTTCTTTAGGTGTAATTGCATCAATATCCCTTGCTTTTGCTCTTCTTTTTCTATAAATATTTTCTATAACTATTAATAGTATACCTCCAACTATAAATCCATATATTACAGCTCTTGGAGTAAATAATGATTTTATTTTATCATGAAGAAGTAATCCCACTATAAGTGCAGGTATTGAACCAACTATTACATTAATACCAAATCTAAAACCTGTTTCTCCTTCTCTTCCTTTAGTAAATATAAATTTAAAAAATTCCACAACGCTAGTGCTTATTTTAGTCCAATATAATACAACAACGGCAAGTATTGCTCCAAGTTGTATTACAACCGTAAACATATCTGCAAACGCTCCAGTAAAGTTTATTAAATTACCAACAAGAATCATATGTCCTGTTGATGAAACTGGAACGAACTCCGTTAGACCTTCTACTATAGCAACAATAATTGCCTTAAGTATTAATAGCAAATCTATTCCCACTCATTCTCACTCACTTTCTAAAAAATTTCTGACTTTTTAATTATAAGTTTATTATAATGACTTGTCTATATATTACAATTTAATTAATCTAATTTTAAGAAAATAAAAGAGGCCTTATTAAAAGCCTCTCTTTGTTTATTAATCTGAATTTATTAACTTTTGAAATATTATTTTAAAACTGGAGCTAATATTTTTTCTTTTTCTTCTTCTACATCCGGAACAAAACTCTTTAATAACGTAAAGTTTCCTTTAAGTTCATACTCTCCAAGATGAGCTGGTATAAGTATACTGTCCCCCATCTTAATTTCTAAAGAACCATCATTCCATAAAATTTCTCCGTTGCCTTCTACACATGTAAATAAATAGAATCTATTTTTATCACTTGATTCTTTTGCACTTTCTTTAACTTCGTATTTTTCTATAGCAAAATATTCACCTATGCAAAGTACAGTTTTATCATATCCATCTTCATGAATTGTAATACCTTTTATATTTTCACCTTTTAATGAAAAATCTATAACATCTAAAGCTTTTTCTACATGGATTTCTCTGCCTCTATTATAATCATAAACTCTATATGTAGTATCACTATTTTGTTGAATTTCAGCTATTACTACCCCTTCACAAATTGCATGAACTAATCCACTTTTTACGTAGAACATATCACCTTTTTTAACTGGAATTTGATTTAAATAAGGAGTTAAATCTCCTTTCTTTATTGCTTCTTCAAATATTTTTTTATCACAATCTTTTGTTCCAACTATTAATGAAGCTCCTTCTTTTGCATCAACAACATACCAAGCTTCAGTTTTTCCAAGATCGTTATCCTTTTCTCTTGCATACTCATCCCCTGGATGAACTTGAACTGATAATTTATCATTAGCATTAATAAGCTTTATTAATAATGGGAACTTATCTGCTTCTATTTTATCTCCTACTAATTTATGGCCTAACTTATTTAAAAGTTCATCAAATTTCATACCTTTAAATTCACCATTTTCTACGATACCAGTTCCATTTCTATGACAAGCGATATCCCATGTTTCACCTATTAATCCTTCAGGCATGTTAGTTCTAAATTTTTCAAAATCTCTTCCACCCCAGATTTTGTCATAGTATAAATTTTCAAATTTTATTGGGTACATATTAAGATCTCCTCTCATCTTTATGTCAAACCTTTCTTGTTTCTTATTCTATCAGACAAAAAAATAAAAATCCATATGCAAAAAAATATATATTTCTGTAAAATTCAAAGAATTATTTTAGATTTTCTTTTATTTTTATTATATATCTAATAATAATTCTATTAATTATATTGATATTTAAAATATTTCGCTATAATATAGTTTGTGTTATACTATTAATTATTTATATAAAGAAGATACTTAAACACTAGGTGGTGATTATTATTAATATAAAATCAATTATTAGTATTATTTCAAGTAAAATAGTACTATTTATTTCAAAAAACTTTTTAAAAGGAGGAAGTACTTTTCCTGGAAGAATAGCATTAAAAATTGATAGAAATATTTTAAAAACAGTTTCTAAAGGATATAAAGTTATCTTAATAACTGGTACTAACGGTAAAACAACAACCACTAGTATGATTACTAATATACTTAAAGAAAATGGCTTTAAAGTAATAACTAATAATACAGGTGCTAATCTTTTTCCTGGAATCGTTTCTTGTTTTATAGACAATTTTAAATTTAGTGATAATTCATCTAAATATGCAGTTATTGAAGTAGATGAAGCAAATGTTAAATTTATTACTGAATACATAAAACCTGAAATAATAACTATAACTAATCTATTTAGAGATCAACTAGATAGGTATGGTGAAGTTTATACAACACTTACAAAAATACTAGAAGGTGTTGTTAAAGTTCCTGAAACTAAACTTATATTAAATGGTGATGAATCTTTACTTGGTAAACTAGATGTTAAAAATCCTACTGAATTCTATGGATTTAATGTTCCAGTACAGAAAGATACTAAACTAGATGTAAATGCAGATTCAAAGTTTTGTAAATTCTGTAAGTCACCTTATGAATATAATTTTATAACATATAATCATTTAGGAGATTTTTATTGTCCTAGCTGTGGATATAAAAGACCAAAACTAAAATATGCAGTTGACGAAATACTTGAAGTTACCCCTGAATTTTCAAGAGTAATTATAAATGGAACACCAATTACTATAAGTCAATCCGGTGCTTATAATATTTATAACGGACTTTGTGCTTATTCAATAACAAAAGATTTAGGTGTTTCTGATAAAATAATTTCAAAATCTTTAGGAAAACAAGATTCAAGCTTTGGTAGACAAGAAGTTATAAACTTAGAAGGTAAAAATGTTAAAATAATTCTTGTAAAAAATCCAGCTGGATATAATCAAGCAATAGATACATTATGCTTAAATAAAGAACCGTTCTCTGCCTTATTTATGTTAAATGATAACTACGCAGATGGAAGAGATGTTTCTTGGATATGGGATGTTGATTTTGAAAGACTTCCATCACTTCCAATTAACAATATATTTATATCAGGAATGAGAATGTATGATATGGCTGTAAGACTTAAAACTTGCGGACTTAATTCTGATAAATTTATAATAGAAGCTGATTATGAAGCTTTAACTAATAAAATCAAAGAATGTAATGATGATACTATTTATGTTCTTGCGACTTATACAGCAATGATCAACTATAGAAAGTTCCTACATTCAAAAGGTTATATAAATAAACTTTGGTAGAAAGAAGGTAATATTTATGGAATTAAATATTTGTCATCTTTATCCTGACTTATTAAATGTTTATGGTGACGTAGGTAATATATTAATACTTAAAGCTAGAGCTGAAAGCCGTGGAATAAAAGTCAATGTTTTTGATGTTTCTATAAATGATGAATTTAATGGGGATAATTATGATATAGTTTTCTTTGGTGGTGGCCAAGACTATGAACAATCAATAGTTTCTGAAGATTTAAAAAAGAATAAGAAAACTGCTTTAACAAAATATGTTGAAGACTCAAAAGTTCTACTTGCTATTTGTGGAGGATATCAATTACTTGGTAATTATTATAGAGCACCTAATGGTGAAAAACTTGAAGGTCTTGGTATTTTAGATATATATACAGAAGGTGGAGATACTCGTTTTATAGGAAATACTATAATAAAAAATTATGAATTTAATCAAACTTATGTTGGATTTGAAAATCATTCTGGTAGAACTTATACAAATGGACTTAAACCACTTGGAAAGTGTATTGAAGGTTATGGAAACAATGGTGAAGATGGAAATGAAGGTTGTATATACAAAAATACATTTTGTACTTACTTCCACGGATCTTTACTTTCAAAAAATCCTGAACTTGCAGATAAATTATTAGAACTTGCATTATCACATAAATATGGTAATGTTAATCTAGAACCATTAAATAATGATCTTGAACTTAAAGCTAAAGAAACAATTATTAAAAGATTTAATGAAAAAAAATAACCATATAATATGGTTATTTTTTATTTTAATTATTTATTACTCTTATCTTTTTTAAATAATTTATCTCTTCTTTTGATATGTTATTTAATGTTTTAAATTTATAATTTTTATTTTTGTAATTATTTATTATACTTTGCAAAGTATCTACTGTTGATTCTTTATCTCCACTATCATGCATTAAAACTACTTCAACATTATATATACCTGAATAATTTTTCATATTATTTTTTATTATATTGCTTGATACATTTCTAGCAACAGCATCTCCTGAATCTACATTCCAATCTATATACATTATATTTTGAGATTTTATTTCATTTTTTATATTGTTTAAAACTTCCTTTTTACAAACTGTATTTGTAGCACCACCTGGTAATCTTACAAATCTAAAATCACTACAGTTTTCACCAAGAATATTTATCATATTTTTTTTACAACAATTTAAATCTTTTAAATATGAATTTTTACTGCAATATATTTTATTATAATCATGATTATTACAATGTGGATAAATTGCCATATTTAAATTTTTTGCTCTTTTTATAATTGATTTATTTGCAGAAATTCTATTACCAACTACAAAAAAAGTTGCTTTTATATTATTTTTTTCTAAAATATCTAATATTTTATTTGTATTTCCATTAGAAGGTCCATCATCAAAAGTTAAATAAACTGTTTTATTTTGTGAATTTAAGGCCATAGTGCTGATACTTGTAAAGTTAAAAATCATAATAAATATAATTACTAAATTTAAAATTGTATTTCTAAACATTTTCATATTATCACCCCCTTAACTTTATTATGCCTATAATATATTTTTTTATTTAATTTTATTTTAATAATTTTAATACCTATTTTAACCTGTTGTTTATTGTTATTAATTTAATAAAATGTTATACTTTTTTGTATGTACGTCCATTGTTTTGACAAAATTTTAGAACGAGGTGGAAAAATGTTAAAGAAGAAAGGATTTTTACTTAAAACAATGGTAATTGTTTTTGCTATGTGTTTATTATCTCCTTTAGGATTAATAAAATCATTTGCAGATACTCAATTATCAAGTGATCCTAATATAACTGCTAAATATGCACTTACTATGGATTTAAAAACAGGCGAGGTTATTTACTCAAAAAACGCAAATGCAAAAGCATATCCTGCAAGTATAACTAAATTGCTAACTGCATTAGTTTTTGCAGATCATGCACAAAAATATGATAAAATTAAATTTACTCAAGATGCTAAATCCCAACCTCCATATTCGCTACATTCAAATTGGCATGGAGTTACTATGAAAGTTGGAGATACTATGACTGCAGATGATGTCATGAAGGGTTTATTAATGTTCTCTGGTAATGATGCTGCATATATGATAGCTGATTCTGTTGCTGGAAACGCTCAAAATTTCGCTCAACTTATGAATAAAAAAGCACAAGAAATTGGAATGAAAAATAGCCACTTTGTAACACCAAATGGATTACATAATGTTGATCATTATTCAACAGCTTACGACTTAGCATTACTTACTAAAGCAGCCTTTGCAAATCCATGGGTTAAAGAAGTAATGGGATGCAAAGACGCTACTATATCTATAGGTGGTAAAACTGTAAACTTAACAAACAGAAATAAAACATTAGGTAAAAACGGAAATATAGCTGGTAAAACAGGAACAACTGATCAAGCTGGTGAATGCTTAGCTGCTGTTTATAATAGAGATGGTAGAGATATTATAGGTATTGTTCTTAATTCAGCAGTAAGTGCTGATGATTCGACAAGATATGCTGATATGGATAAAATAATGAACTACAGCTTTGCTGCAACTCCTTCTGTATATAAAGTTGCTGGAAGCGAAGTAAAGAATGTAAACTTAAAATATAAAATGTTTAGATTTTTCGGCCCTGAAAAAACTATAGAAGCACCTGTAACTCTATCAGAAAATGCTATGCTTTATAAAAATAGCTTTAATGAAAAAAATGCAGAAATATCATTAAACTCTAATAATGACAATGCATGGTCTGTTGCATCAGATGATAATTTAACACTTACTCTTTCTGTTAAAGAATATACTCAATCATTAAAAGGAAGTGTTGGAATATCTACATTTACTTTAATTAAAGCTAATATATTTGCATATTTAGGAATACTTTTAGGAATTGTTATAATAGTTCTTTTAATAATATTTATTATTAGACTAATTAACCAAAGACGTTATAATAAAAGACGTTATAGAAGCAGTTATAGCTATGGAAAAAGCTACAAAAAAAGATTTAGAAGATAATAAAAAAGAGAGTTAATCTCTCTTTTTTATTTTTTATTTAACTTTTTCTTTTTAATTAAACTATTTTTATTCTTTTTACTTTTTTTATTTAAAATTAATTTTTCATCTTTTTTATCTTGTTTATTCTTCTTTTTCATTACTGAATATCCAAAAGAACCTAGCGATTTTCTAGGTAATTTATAATACTCTCCATGACAGTAAGCTAGAAGATCTCCTTTTTCAAAATGAATTTTTCCTTTTTCATCAATCAATTCTTCATTTATATGTGAACTTAAAACTTCTGATATAAACATATCATGACTTCCAAGTGATACTATTTGTTTAACTTTACACTCAATATTTATAGGACATTCTTCAATATACGCTGCATTTATATTACTACATTCTTTCATGGTAAATTTCATTTCTTTTATTTTATCAATCTTTTTACCACTTCTAACACCACAAAAATCTACTTCCTTTGTCATACCTGCATGAGGTATATTTACTACAAACTCCATACTTTCTTTTATGTAATCATATGATAACCTTTCTGGTCTTATTGATATAGAAAGCATTGGTGGCCTAGTACATACTGTTCCAACCCATCCAACTGTAAAAACATTATCTTTTCCTTCATTATTTCTTGAAGAAATTAATACTACAGGAACTGGGTTTAATACTACACTTCCTTTAAAATCTCTCTTTTTCATTTTTACTCCCATTCCTTCCATATTTCAGGTTTATATCCTACAGTAGCATCTTTTCCATTTCTAACTATAGGTGTTTTAATTAAGCTTTGATTTTTAAGTAATATTTCTATTTTCATATCACTACTTCTTATTTTATCTATGTTTGAAGACTTATAATCTTTACTTTTTTCATTTATTAACTCATTTAATGAAATAGAATTTTTTACACTATTTAATTCCCCTTTACTAATTCCTTTTTCATTCATATCAATAAATGCATATTTTATTTTTCTTTCTTTAAAATATCTCTCTGCCTTTTTAGTATCAAAACATTTTTTCTTTCCGAATATTTGAATATTCATTTTTTTCTCCTTTTAAACTAAATCTAAAATTTCTTTAGGTGAATTTATAAAATAATCTGGATTTGTACCTTCTAATCTTTTTATATCCATTTCTGTATATCTTACTCCACAAGTTTTACATCCAGCATCTCTTCCGCAAATTAAATCAAAATTGCTATCTCCTACCATAATTGCCTCTCTTGGATCTATATTTAAATTTTTTATAGCATATAACGCTGGTTCACTATGTGGTTTATGGTTTTTAGTACATTCAGGAGTAACTATTACATCCATATATTTTAATATTCCTGCTATCTCCATACCCCTTTTTGCCAAAGATTCTCTTTTTGAAGTTACTATACCTATTTTAATTCCTTTATTTTTAAGTTGTAGTAGCATTTCTTCTACTTCATCAAATGCATAACACATATTATCATGAATTTTTTCATTATATTCTCTATACATCTTTATTAATCTATCTATTTCGTTGTTATCATTTATATAATTTTTAAAAGTATCTTCTAAAGGTTGTCCGTAAAATGAAGTTATTTCACCTTTAGAAAGATTTCTATTTAATCCTTCTTTAAATGTGTAAACAAAAGATTTATATATCAATTCATTAGTATCAAGTAAGGTTCCATCTAAATCAAATAATACTGCTTTTATCATCTTTTTCATCCTCTCTATTTAATTCAAAGCTATTATATCAAAGATTATATATTATTACTAACACTATATAAAATTCACATTAGCTTTATTGTATTTTATATGTGGTTATGCTATTATTTCCTAAGAGATTTCGGGAGGGATTTTATGAATACATCAGTTAAATCTAGAGATTTTTATTTTGATACATTAAAAGGTTTTCTTATATTATTTGTAATAATAGGAAATTCATTAGAGCTTGCTAACCCTAAAAACATAAATACTCATTATTTTATACTTTTTCTTTATATGTTTCATATGCCTCTATTCACTTTTGTATCTGGCTACTTCTCTAGGCTTAGTAGTCGAACAACAGTTGAAAAAGTTAAATATACATTTAAATTATATATTATAGCGCAACTTTCCTATATAATTTTTTATAAATATATTTTAGGCAATGAAGGTTATGAATTTGAATTTATGCATTCACAATGGACTCTTTGGTATTTATTATCTTTAACATGTTGGTATATTTTATCTGATTATGTAACAAATAAAAAAAAGTGGATTATATGTTCTATTTTAGTTTCATTAATTATTGGGTTTGATAATAGCGTAAATAGTGTTGGAAGCCTTTCTAGAACATTATTTTTCTTTCCATTTTTCATTTTAGGAATGTCTTTTAATAAAAATTATATAGATATTCTTAAAAAGCATAAATTTAAACTTTTAATAGTATCTTGTATTATTTTATTTGTATTATATATTTTATCAAATAAAATAGAAATAGAACTTTTATTTGAATTTGAGCCTTATAGTAATTTTTCAGATAATCTATTTTTTCCATTATTTATTAGGTGTTTTCATTATTTAGGCTCTTTAATAATTGGATCATTCATTTTATGTTTAATTCCTGAAAGAAAAACTATTATATCTTCACTTGGAAGAAACTCATTAATATTATATCTTCTCCACGGCGCTATTAGTTATATTTTAATTGGATATGGTTACACAAAATACGATAATATAATAACTCTTATTATATCTGAACTATTAATAGTTTTACTTACAATAACTATATCTGAATTTTATCTTAATTTTAAAATTTTTATTAATACAAGAAAGACCAAAATTCTTTAATTTGGTCTTTTTTTAATTTAACATTATATCACAATTTGTCATACTATAAATCATACACAAATATTTTAGAAGGGATGCTTTATGAAATTTAAATCTAAACTAATACTTTTATGTACTTTAATATTATCTTTATGTATTTCATTAATTGGATGTAAAAAAGAAGATAATCAATCTAATTTAAAAACTATTAAACTTAATGAAGTTGTACGTTCTGTTTTTTATGCTCCTATGTACGTTGCAATAAATGAAGGTTTCTTTGAAGAAGAAGGATTAAATATAGATTTATCTACTGGTCAAGGTGCTGATAAAGTAATGCAAAATGTTTTATCTAAAAATGCAGACATAGGATTCTGTGGTCCTGAGCAAGTTGTATATATCTATAATCAAGGTCGCGAAGATTTTCCTGTTGTTTTTGCAGGACTTACTAAACGTGATGGCTCTTTTTTAGTGTCCAAGTCAGATGAAAAAGATTTTGATTGGAAATCATTAAAAGGTAAAAAAATAATAGGTGGAAGACCTGGTGGTGTTCCTGAAATGGCTTTAGAGTATGTTTTAAATAAAAATAATATCGTACCTAATAAAGATGTCACTATGGTAACTAATATAGATTTTACTGCAACATCTGGAGCATTTAAATCTGGAGCTGCAGATTATGTTGCATTATTCGAACCTACAGCATCAATGCTTGAAAAAGAAGGTAGCGGAAAAATAGTTGCATCTATTGGACAATCCTCTGGTGAAATGCCTTATACTTCTTTCTTTGCAACTAAATCATATATAGAAAATAATCCAGATGTTATAGAAAAATTTACTAGAGCTATATATAAAGGTCAAACTTGGTTTAAAGAACATTCTTCAGAAGAAATATCTGATTCTATAATTTCCTTCTTCCCTGGAACTGACAAAGATATAATTATTTCTGTTATAAATAACTATAAAGAAATTGATGCTTTATATGATAATCCTATCATAAGTGAAGAAGGTTTAAATCATCTTATGGATGTTATTAGTGATTATGATAAATCATTAATAGAAACTCGTCCACCATTTACTGATATAGTAAATAACTCTTTCGCAGAAAAAGTTGTAAATAAATAAAATTTATAAAGAGGATAGATTATTAATTTAATTTTAGCTATCCTCTTAATACATATATTTAATAAGGTGGTGAAATTTATGGCATTATTAGAAGTTAAAAATATAAGAATGTGCTATCATTCTTTAAAGACAGAAACAGAAGCAATAAAAGATGTTAGCTTTGATGTAAATGATAAAGATTTTCTAAGTATATTAGGTCCTTCTGGATGTGGTAAATCTACTCTTTTAAATATAATGAGTGGATTACTTAATCAATCTAGTGGAACTGTAACTTTCGATGGAGATAATATAAAAAATAATTTAGATAAAATTGGATATATGTTTCAAAAAGATCATTTGTTTGATTGGACATCAGTCTGGAATAATGTAACCTTAGGATTAAAAATAAAAGGTCTTCTTAATGATGAAACAATAGCTAGAGTTGAAACCTTACTATCAAATTATGAATTAACTAAATTTAAAGATCATAAACCAACCGAATTATCAGGTGGTATGAGACAAAGAGTTGCTCTTATTAGGACTCTTGCATTGAATCCTAAAGTTTTATTTCTTGATGAGCCATTTTCTGCTTTAGATTATCAAACACGTCTTAATATATGTGATGAAATGTTTAGTATAATAAAGCAAGAAGGAAAAACAGCAATAATGGTAACTCATGATATAGCTGAAGCAGTATCTATATCAAATAGAATAATTGTATTAACTAAAAGACCAGCTTTAGTAAAAAAAGAAATTAATATATCTTTTAAAAATAATAATTTAACTCCTTTTAATAGAAGAAAAGAAAATGAATTTAAAGAATACTTTGATTTATTATGGAAGGAGCTTGATGATTATAATGATTAGTAATGAACATGAAAATTATATAAAAAGTTTAAAAAGAGAAAAATTAAAAGTTACTCTTTTAAGAATTGGTATTTTATTATTTTTCATTATACTATGGGAAATTGCTGCTGATTTTAAATGGATAGATCCATTTTTAACATCATCTCCTAGTAGAATGATTAGCTCTCTTATAGGTTTTATATCAAATGGAACTTTATGGAGACATATATATGTTACTTGTGCTGAAACTATTGTTGGTTTCTTACTTGGTACACTACTTGGAACCTTTATTGCAATAATATTATGGTGGTGTCCTTTAACCTCTAAAGTTTTAGACCCTTATTTAGTTGTATTAAATGCATTACCTAAAGTTGCATTAGCTCCAATAATTATATTCTGGGTTGGAAATGGACCAAGTGCTATAATTGTTATTACTCTATTAATATCCTTAGTTACAACTATAATAAGTGTATTAACAGGCTTTAATGAAATAGATAAAGAAAAATTACTTCTTATGGATACCTTCCAAGCTTCAAAAATTCAAAAACTTAAATATTTAATTTTCCCATATAATATTCCAGTATTAATATCTTCTCTTAAAATAAATGTTGGTCTTTCATGGGTTGGTGTTATAATGGGAGAATTTTTAGTTGCAAGAGAAGGTCTTGGGTTCTTAATTATATTTGGTGGACAAATATCTCAACTTGATATGGTTATGATGAGTATAGTAATTTTATCTTTAATTGCTTTTATAATGTATAAATTGGTAGCTTTGCTAGAAAATAAGTATATTAAACACTCATAAAAATTATTAACAATATATTCACTTTTATTTTTTCTTATACTTTATTTACAATAGATAACCATTTCATACTGAAATATAGAGGATTTACAGTGTTTACAAATTATAAATTCTCTATATTTATTTATATTGTATTAAGGTTTACTTAATTGAATGAAAGTGATACATTAATAAGGTACAAAAAATACAAGGAGAGATTAACTTGAAATTATTTAGAGAAGCACTTATTATTTTCGGAATTTATTTAATTGGTGAAGTAATAGTTGCACTTACTCATATTCCTATACCTGGAAATATAATAGGTCTTTTATTACTATTAATATGCCTTTGTACTAAAATAATAAAAGTTAGCCAAGTTGAAACTTTAACAAATTTCTTTTTAGATCACTTAGCTTTCTTTTTCTTACCAGCTGGGGTTAGCTTAATGAATTCTCTTGGAATTATTAAAGCTAATCTTGTTCAAATATTAGTTGTTTGTGTTATTACAACAGCAGTAATAATCGCTTCAACTGGACTTATAGTACAATTTATAGTAAACCTATTAAATAAAACAAAGAAAGGATCTAAGGAAGATGAGTTTGATAACTAGCAACGTATTTTTTAGTATAGTTTTATCTCTTATAGCTTTTGAGATTGGGCTAGCGATTTATAAAAAAACAAACATACCATTATTTAATCCTTTACTTATAGCAATAGTAATTGTAATTGCAGTTTTAACTGTATTTCATGTAAACTTTGATACCTATAATTCAGGAGCTCAATTTATTAATATGTTTTTAGGACCTGCAACTGTAGTACTTGCAGTTCCACTTTATAAACAAATTGAACTTCTTAAGCAAAATGCAATAGCTATTTTTATAGGAATATTTTTAGGAACTTTAATTGGGATATTTTCAATAATACTATTATCTCATTCTTTAGGACTTAACATATCTATGATAGTATCATTAATGCCTAAGTCTGTAACAACACCAATAGGTATTGCCATAAGTAAAGAATTTAACGGTTTAGTTCCTGTTACTGTACTTGCAATTATATTATCTGGAATAATTGGTGCTATTATAGGACCTACAATATGTAGAATATGTAGAATTACAAACAAAATAGCAATAGGAATCTCACTTGGAACTGCATCTCATGCAGTTGGGACTACTAAAGCATTAGAACTTGGAGAAACTGAAGGTGCCATGAGTTCACTTTCAATTGGTATCGCTGGAATGATGACAGTTTTTGTTGCTCCACTTGCTCTTAACATTGCAATGTTTGTATATAATTTAATTATTCATTAAATAAAAGAAACTTACCAAACTATGGTAAGTTTCTTTTATTTTTTATTTTCAGTATATATATTTTTAACTTTCAGTAATTTTCTATTTAAATTTCCTATTTTATTATCTTTAAAAACAGTATAAACTGAACGCTTAGTATAATCTTCTAATTTAATCATAAATTCTTCTGGTTCTATACTCTTTTCGTAAACTAACTTCAATCCTTTTTCCCAAGATGCAGTAAGCTTTGGATTTAATAGAGAAGGTATTGATATATTTATTACTTCATATATCATTTCTCCAAACTCTGTTGGTGTAAGAGTTTGTGTCTTATTGTTTGATTTTATGTATTCTATATTTATTAGTTTTTTAAGAATTTCAGCTCTAGTAGCTGATGTTCCTATTCCTGCACCTTTTATATGTTCTCTTAACTCTTCATCTTCTATAAGCTTACCTGCATTCTCCATTGCAATTATTATAGAACCTGTTGTAAATCTTTTTGGCGGACTAGTTTCCCCTTCTTTAATTTCTAAAGAATCTACTAAAACTTTTTGACCCTTTTTTAAATCTTTTGGAAATTCATCCATATTGCTTTCCTTATTAGGTTCTAAAATATCTAAATAACCTCTTTCTACACAAACCTTTTTAGTTGTATAAAAAGATTCACTTCCAAGTGTTATGGTAATTGCTTGCTTGCTATATTGAGCTTTTGGATAAAATATTGCGATAAATCTTCTAAGAATTAAAAAATACATCTTTTTCTCTATTTCTTTTAAAGAATTTATTACATTATTACCTTCCCCAGTTGGTATTATAGCATAGTGATCTGTAATTTTTTTATCATCAACATACTTGCTTTTTAATATAGTTTTCTCCCAACTTTTATCAAGTATATTTTTTGTAGCTAAAGTTAGTTCTTCACCTATATTCATTTTACTAATTTTAAATATAGTTTTTTTAATTCCTTTTGCTACTGCAGTTGATAACACTCTTGCATCAGTTCTTGGATATGTTACCATCTTCTTTTCATAAAGAGTTTGAAGATAATTTAAAGTTTCATCTGGGCTTATTTTAAATTTCCTTGAACATTCGTTTTGTAATTCAGCTAAGTTAAATAAAAGAGGCGCATTTTTATTTTCTTTTGTTCTTTTTATATTAGAAATTATTCCTTCTTCTATCTCTTCAAGATCTTTTATTAAACTTATACAATCTTCCTTTTTTTTAAATCCACCTTCATTGTATAGCTTTGGTGAATCCTTAAACCTTGAATTATCTAACGCCTTCCACTCAGCCTGAATTTCTTCTTCTTTTTCTTCTCTATTAAAGCTACCTAATATTTTATAGAATGATGTTTTCTTAAAATCTCTAATTTCTCTTTCTCTATCAACTACCATTCCAAGTACACAACTCATTACTCTTCCAACTGCTACTACTGAAGATTTATCCTTCTTTAACATATTAGACAGCTGCTTTCCATATATTAATGTTAGAAGTCTTGAAAAATTAATTCCTATTATATAATCTTCTTTAGCTCTTAGATATGCTGAATGAGCTAAAGAATTATATTCTGATAAAGGTTTTGCTTCTTTTATTCCTCTTTTTATTTCTTCTTCTGTCTGTGAATCAATCCATACACGAAGCTTTTCTTTTTTAGGATTTCCAGATAAATCATCTACTAATCTATATATATACTCTCCCTCCCTTCCAGAGTCAGTACAAACATATATTTTATCAATATCATTTCTATTAAGTAATGTACTTACAACATTAAATTGACCTTTAGCTGAGTTTATCACCTCATATTTATACTTATCTGGTAAAAAAGGTAAATCCCTAAGATTCCAATACTTAAGTTTTTCATTATAAGCTTCAGGATAACACATTGTTACCATATGTCCTACACACCAAGTAAAAACTGCATTGTCACTTTCTATATATCCATTTTTTCGTTTACCATTAACTTTTAATAAATTTACAAAATCCATAGCCACTGATGGCTTTTCTGCTACAAATAAAGATTTTCCCATAATTATTTCCTTTCTAAAGAAAATAAACCCTCAAAAGAGGGCTTATTAAAATTATACTATGAATTTATGATTTTTCCAAATGAATTGTTTTACATTTCATTAAGTATCCAAATTGATATATTTAAATACAATGCATAGATGCACCATATTAAATATGGAACTAATAAAATTCCAGCTAGTTTATCTATCTTAAAAAACTTTACAATAACAATACTTAAAATTATTATTAGTATTAAAAGCATTATCCAAGATACACCATATAACTTAAACATAAAAAAGATTATAGGCCATAAAAAATTAATTCCCAATTGTATTATATATAATAAAATTGCTGAAGAACTTTTATTTTCTGTTTTAAGTTTCATATAAACTCTATATAAAGAAATTGACATTAATATATATAATATAGGCCAGACAATTCCAAATACATATCCAGGTAGTGAAAATTTTGGTTTTGTTATTTGCTCATATATAATACTAGAATTTTTAGTTAAAATGCCAATTATAATTCCTCCACCTAAAGTAATTAAAAAACTTATTATTAATGAAATTATATTAACTTTACCATTTACCTTAAATATATTCTTCATAAATCACCTCAAAAATTTTATTTATTATATAAATATACTTTTTTGAGATTTTTATTCTTATATATATATATCTGCAAATTCTATATCTACCTTTTTTTCTAAAGTAACAATTTCAAAATCATCCCCTATAGGGTATTTTTTCAAGTTACTTTCTATAGGTAATTCTATTATAAATCTATTTCCATTTTTTTTATTGGATTTAAAACTTATTTTACCACCATGTAATTCAACCATTTCTTTACTTAAAAATAAACCCAACCCACTACCCTCTTTTTTTCTATTTAAAGACTTATTTACAGATGTAAATTTATCAAATATATATTTTTCATTCTCTTTATCAATAGCCGTAGTATAATTTTTTATAATTATATATACACATTTTTTATTAGTATATATATTAACCTTTAATTCTTTGTTTTTCTTACCATACTTAACACTATTAGAAATTATATTTAAAATAATTCTTTCCAACATATCTACATCAATAGGTATATATATTTCCTCACAAACTGAATCAAAGACTAAAGAATTGTTTATTTTCTCAACATACCTTTTTGTTGCTGATGTAATATTTTCAACTATTTCTACTAGATTATATATCTTTTTATTTGCTTTTAAATATCCTTCAGATGCCTTATTTGCATCAATAAAATTATTTATAGTTCTAATAAGCCTTAAACAATTTTGTTTAATAACATTATTATTCTTTTTTAAACTCTCTAAATTATTTTCATTTAAATACATTTCATTTACTGTTAATGCAGAATGAATTATATTTATAGGTGTTCTAAGTTCATGAGATATATTAGAATAAAATTCACTTTTAATTTCATCTTCCTTTAAATATGAATCATATATTTTTGCAACTTTATTGTATTTATTTATTTCTGTTATTTCTCTTATATATACTATTTGATTATTTATACCATAATCCACTAAATAAAACTCTAATTCCTTTAATTTATCTGAAAACTTATTAAATCTATATACAACTTTTATATTTTTATTTGGATTTACATAATCTGAAGATAATACTCTATTTTTAATATAATCTTGTGATTCTATTGATTCTATTAAAGTTTCTATTTTCATTCCAATTAATAATTCTTTATCTGAAATATTAATCTTACTTAATAAATCATCATTAGCATATATTAGTCTTCCTCTATTAAATATAGCTAAACCATCTTTAAATGATTCTATAAGATTACAATACCTTTCTTCACTATTTTTATTTATTGCATTTAATTCTTGAAGAATTATACTTTTCTCACGCAACTTTGTATTAAGTTCTCTTTGCTTATTTTGTATTGTTAATAATTTTTCTTTCATATTATCATATTGAAATTTTAATATATATTTTTTTATTCCATTATAAACTTCAAAATAAGCTAAACATCTTAATATATCTCCTATCAAAGATATATATTTTTCATCAATATATATTTTAACACTTAAAATTTGATATATTAAAATAAAAATCATATAAATATACATGTTTTTTACTTGTGTATTTTTTTTTATTTTTCCTAAAAAAATTATAGTAATTATAGTTATTATAAAACAAAATATATAATAATTATTACAGACAATACCATTTTTTATATGATATAAAAAGTATTTAGTTCCACACATTAATAGAGCTATTAAAGCAGTATATCCACAGATAGCTTGTACATTTGAAATTTGTTTTAAATACATAATTATAGCAATAAAAATAACTATAACTTCTAATATTTTATTTACCCATATAATTAGAAATAATAAACTATTTGATATATCACAAATTCTTATTAATATAGAGAAATATTCCAAAAAACCTATAAACAAAAATCCAATACCTAAAAACTTATAATAAGAATTAGATTTTCTAACTAAACTTATTAAACCTAATGAAATACCAAATGTAGAACAAAAAATATTTATAGAATAATGAAGCTTAATAATTTCATTATTAAAAATAATAAATAAAACACTAAAAATAATTATTCCTATTATTATATTGAAATATTTTTTTGTATAAGCTTCTAATTTTAAAGTTATATTACTATTCACCTAACTCTTCCTTTCCAAAAGTTATTATAACTTCTGTTCCTTTGCCTATTTTACTTTTTATCATAATAGTTCCACCTTGTAATTCTATAAGATTTTTTACTACAAATAATCCTATTCCACTACCTTTTTCTTCTGCCTCTTTATTATTTTCACCCATTGAATATTTCTTAAAAACTTTATTTAAAAAATTATTATCCATTCCCACACCATTGTCTTTAACAATTATTTTTATATTTTTGTTGCTATCTAAAACCATTACATCTATTCTACCTTCACTTTTTGTAAATTTAATTGAATTAGACATTAAATTAAGTAAAACTCTTTGCATTAAGCTTTCATCTAAATTTAGATAAACCTCTTCTTTATTAGTATCAAATATTATTTTTATATTTTTTTCTTTAGCATAACATACTAAGCTTGATACAGTATCTTCAGTAAATTCAACTACATTTATTCTTTTTTTATTTGCTCTTAAATTATCACTTTGTATTTTGCAATTATCAATTAAATTATTTGTTATCTTCATTAAGGTAAAACAATTACTTTTAGATATTCTATTATATTTTTTTAACGATTCTTCATCTTTTTCTTTTATAAAAATATCCTCTAACTGAAGTGCAGAATATATTACATTTATAGGTGTTTTTAAATCATGACTAATATTTGAAAGAAAATCTTTTTTCAAATTTTCTTGTAAAACTTTATTTTTTATTTCACATTTTATAAGATTCATTCTTATATTTGATGTTATATCTGAAAATGTTAGTATTATTTCACCATTATCCATATTCTTATCTATAATTTCTATATTTATATATTTTTTAACATCATTTTTTTCAATTAATCCTCTATAAATATTTCTTGAAAAAATATTTTCTATATCTTTTTCTAATCCTTGTATCTTTATTAAATTTTCTAATTTTTTGTTAACTATCATTTTTATACTATCTTCATCAATAAATCTTAAAAAAGACTTATTACAATATATTATTCTAAAAGTAACATCACTTAATATAACAACTGGAACTGGTATATTTTTAAAAAAGTCTTTAAACATCATTTCTTTTTTTCTTATTAAGCTTTGTGAAAATTCTAATTCCGTATTTTGAAGAAATAATTCCTTATTCATATAATTTAAATCTTCATTGCTCTTATATAATTTACCAAACATAATTTTATACGGTGTATCAAGTATATTTTCTAAAATAAAAAAAACACTTAATGAAAAATTTAAGAAAAATACTAATCTAATTAATTCTAATAAAAAATTAGTTGCAACAAAATAACTCATTAACATAAATAAATTAATAAAAAATACTAAAACTATATTTATATTTATATAATTTATAGTATTTTTACTACTTCTCTTATCCTTTATAACTTTTATTAATTCAAATAAGTTTAATAAAAATAATATTAAACTTAATATTACATATATAAATTTAAATTGATATTTACTCACAAAAAATAAAATAGTTATTACAGTAACATAACTTAAAATATAAACTTTATAGTTTATATTTATATGTTTTATATATCTTGAAATAATTAATATTACAAATATAGCAATATACGTCTGTATATATTCAAAAATTAAGTCTATATTAAAAATCTTTGTATGTCGATTATCTAAAATTTCTGAAATAAAATAAGTATTAAGCAATATAATATTAATAAAATTAAGACTTAATATTATTAATACTTTGCTTTTAAATATTTTTATAGTTGAATATATAAGTACTATGCAACAAAATGATAATAAAAGATAAAATATTCTTATAAATATATTTAATACTAGAATACTTTCACTAAAAAATATTGTACCTATAATATTAATTATTAAATAGATAGACAAAAATATTATTGACATATTTTTATATTTTCCATAATCTACATATAATATCTCTTCTAATTCGTTATTTATATACATATAATCCCCCCACCATATAACTATATTTTACTTTATTTTTACTTTTATGTGAAGTTTTTGTTAATAAAACCTAGCTATTTTTTAAATTTTAGCTAGGTTTCATAATATTATTTCTTAATTACAGTTGCTACTATATCTTTTCCTTCTTTTAACTCACCATAATTTATTTCTAATTTGCTTTCTTCTGTTAAATTAGTAAATACTACTGGAGTTATTATTGATGGAACTTTTTCTTTTATAAAATCAAAATCTACACTTAAAAGTTTATCCCCTATTTTAACTTTATCACCTTGTTTAACGTATGAAGTAAAACCTTCACCTTTTAAAGAAACAGTATCCATTCCTACATGTATTAATATTTCTAATCCATTTTCGCTTGTTATTCCAATTGCATGTTTTGTAGTAAATAATGATGTAATTTCTCCACTTACAGGAGCTACTACAATATTTCCCATTGGTTCTATAGCAAACCCATCACCCATCATTTTTTCTGCAAATATTTTATCTGGAACATCTTCTATTCTTATTACATTTCCACTTAAAGGAACCATTATATCTTCTGGTATATCCTCAAGATTTCTATTTTTTATTTCAGTTATATCATCATGTTCTTCTAAAGATTCACTTACAGGTATATTTCCAGCAATTACATCTTTTATTTGTCCTTTTAATGTATCTGACTTTGGCCCAAATATTGCTTGAATATTATTTCCAACCTCCATTACACCAGCTGCACCTAATTTTTTAAGTTCTTCTTTATCAACTTTTTCTACATCATTAACTATTACTCTAAGTCTAGTAATACATGCATCTAGATTATTTATATTTTCTCTGCCACCAAGAGCATTTAATACAGATACTGCAAGATTTGCCTGTTCTTTATTTGCTCTGCTTATAGATTCATTATCTTCTTCTCTACCAGGAGTTTTTAAATTTAACTTTCTTATTAAAAATCTAAATAAACTATAATAAATTATTGCATAAATTATACCAACTACTATTACTAAATACCAAGGAGTTCTATTAGGTATAATACCAAATAAAACAAAATCAATTACTCCACCCGAGAAAGTCATTCCTATTTTTATATTTAACAATTGCATTGTCATAAATGATAATCCTGCTAATACACAATGTACTATAAAAAGTATAGGCGCTACAAAAAGAAATGAAAATTCTAAAGGTTCAGTAATACCAGTTAAAAATGAAGTAAGAGCAGCAGATACCATAATTCCTGCTACCATTTTTTTATTTTGAGGTTTAGACTCTTGATATATTGCTAATGCAGCCGCTGGTAATCCAAACATCATAAAAGGAAATTTTCCAGCCATAAATGTTCCTGCTGTAAATGGAACTCCATCTTTTAATTGAGCAAAAAATATATTTTGATCACCCATAACTAATTGACCAGCACTATTTATATATTCTCCAAATTGATACCAGAAAGGATTATACCAAATATGATGTAATCCAAATGGTATTAATGCTCTTTCAATAATTCCAAATAATAAAGCTGCTATTGTTGGATTAGCATCTATCATACTTCTTGAAAAATAAAATAATCCTGTTTGTATAGGTGGCCATATAAATGTCATTAAAATACCTATTATAACTCCTAACGCTGCTGTTACTATTGGTACAAACCTTTTTCCCGCAAAAAATCCTAAGTATGGAGGTAATTCAATTTTATAAAATTTATTATACATAGCAGAAGCTATAAGTCCCATTATAATACCTCCAAATACTCCTGTTTGCAGTGTAGGAACTCCAACTATAGTAGTATACATAGGGTCAGTTAACATATCTTGTGTAACTCCAGTAAATGTTCCCATAGAAACATTCATTATTAAAAACCCAACTATTGCTGCAAGACCTGCAACTCCATCACCATCTGATAAGCCAATTGCAACTCCTACTGAAAATATTAGAGGCAAATTAGAAAATACAATATTTCCTGATTGCTCCATAACATTTGCAACTAATTGTATCCAATCTGCCCTTAAATAAGGAGCATTAACTAACAAAGCTTCATTCATAAGTAAATTACCGAATGCTAATAATAATCCAGCAGCAGGTAAAAGAGCAACTGGTAGCATTAGAGCTTTACCAATTCTCTGTAATACTCCAAAAATCTTTTTTCCCATTTTTTATTCTCCTTTCTATATTTATAATAAAAATATTTTTCCCTATACTTCTTTCGTTTAAACTATATAAAATAAAAAAGATAGGATTAAATCCTATCTTTTTTAAAATTATTTTTTTCTATTTTTTAATGTTCTACTATATTACTTTCTTTAAGCTTATTAACAAACTTTTCACTACTTTTATTCATTGGTTTTTTTAATAATATAGCTATAACTACAAATATTAAAGCAGAAATTATTAATATAGTAAGATCCTTTTGTATAAGTTCTGGTACTATTCCACCTACAAAACCTCTCATTGCTTCTATTGCATATCTAAATGGTAAGTAAGGATTTATTCCTTGGAAAAATCCTGACATTACTTCAACTGGAAATGTTCCTCCTGATGCAGCTACTTGAAGTACTAAAAATATTATACAAATAGCTTTACCAACATTTCCAAATACAGAAACTGTTGAATATATTATTGTTATAAATATTAAACTTGTAAACATTCCAAATAATACAAATAATACTGGGTGTATTACATATGTTCCTAATATAAATATATCTCCTAATGTAACTATAGCACCTTGAAGTATCCCTATTATTGCAAATAATATATATTTCCCAAAATAAACTTCTATCGGCTTTGCTTTAGTTCCATCTTCAAATGATTTAGCACTTACAGTTAATATTGATACAAGTATTAATCCACCTACCCATAAAGATAATGTTGTGTAAAATGGTGACATTGCTGAACCATAGTTTGGAACTGGGAATAATTTATTTGTTTCAATTTCAACCGGACTAACCAAGAACTTAGTTTTCTCTTTCCAATCACCAGTTATTATATCCAATATTCTATTTATATCTTCTTTTTTATCTACTTTCTTTATATCATTAGTTATTTTATTAAATGACTTTTTAAACTCAGGAAATTTTTCTTTAACTTTAGATAACTCTTCATTAGTTAATTTAGTTCCTTTTGAAAGCAATCCTAATACATTTTTAACGTCTGGAATTACATCCTGAGTACCTTTTATTAATTCCATACTTTCTTTCGCTATTTTATTTAACTTATTTAATGATTCATTAATAGAAGGAACTATTGTACTATCATAGTTTCCAATAATTTTATTTAAATCTCCTTGTAATAAATCTAATTTATTTTTTATCTTATTTATAGTATCAGGTTGTAAAACTACATTATTATTAACTAATTCAATATTCTTTGTTATATCATTTATAATAGATAAAGTTCTTTGTTCTATATTATTTAATTTACTTATTATATTAGTTAACTTATCACTACTTAAACCTTTATTTACTGATTCTAATAAATCAACTACTGATTTTAAGGTGTTATCTACTACTTTTAATTTATCATTTAAACTATTTAAAACTTTTAAAAGTGCTTCTTTATCATATTTTTCTGATACATTCCCTAAAATTTCTGAAGAACCATTAATTAGATCCTTACTAAATATTAAATCTTCTTTAATTATAGGAGCTAAACTATTTAAGCTATCTTTAGATTTATTTATAAATTCTTTTCCTTTATCCAAACTACTATTTACATCTTTTAATGTAGTTTCTAAATTAGGAATTATTTTATTCATTTTATTTATCATAGTATCTATAGTTATAGTTCCATCATAAGCCTTGTTTATAAGGTCATTTATTTTAGGTAAATTATCATTTACTTTATATATAAGATTTACAGTTTCTCTAATTTTATCTCTTGATGATTCATATTCTATTCCAACTTGATTTAAAACTTTAAATATAGCTCCATCTACAGTTTCAGAAACATTTCTATCAACTTGTGCTTTTAATGCTTCTACACCTTTTGATGTAATCTTAGGTGCTATTGCATTAGCTATTTCATTTACTGTATATATTAATTTTGGTTTTACAATATTTTTTGATGTAGGTGATACTAAATCTTTTGAAAAATCTTCTGGTATAACTATGCTAGCAAAATAATTACCAACTCTTACACCTTTTTCAGCCTTTTCTTTACTTACAAACTTCCATCCTATATTATTATTTTTTGAAAGTTCATCTACTACCTTCTCTCCAATATTTATTTTTTTTCCTTCTATTTCTGTACCTTTATCCTCATTGACTACTGCTACCCTAATACCACTCGTACTTCCATACGGATCCCAAGATGACTTAATATTAAACCACGCATAAAGAGAAGGAAGTATTATAAGCCCACATAATACAACTATTGCAACCCAATTTGTGAATATATTTTTTATATCCCTCTTAAAAATTTTTAAAATATTTTTCATCAGTTATCCTTCCTTTTTATTTTCTAATGTAGAGATTATAACATAAATACTGACCAAAAGTCATTATTTATTTTTATTAATTTTTATTTATAGTATTCTCTATTTAATATAAATAAAATTACTCCTAATGAAAATTATATTCTCATTAGGAGTAATTTTATTTTACATCTCTATAAGCTAATAAAGCATTTAAATTATCAAATGAATATACATTTAATGTATTTGTATCTCCATATGCTCCATACAACTCACTTTTTTTATCTAATACTTGAAAACTCTCTAATTTTCTTAAAGCCATATTATATAAATTTTTATTTTTAGATTGATATCCTATTCTAACAAGTAATGCATATATTGATGTAGATTCTACATCTGATGCTTTTTCTCCATTACTTACATTATATTTTGAATATATAGCTTCATCCTTCTTAAATTTATTTTCTATCCAGTCAATACTACTTTTTGCTGATTGATTTAATTCAACTTTATTTAAAATACAAATTAATGATAACAATGTATCTGTTGTATTTTCATTATCATATTTTTTTGTTTTTCTATTATAGTTTGTTCTATATAGAGGAACCTTATTACTTATGTACCCATCATTTAATAGTTTTAATGATCCTGAATATACCTTTTTCCACTTATAATCTATATTACTTAAATAATCTAATGTAGGAAGATCTATATAACATAACGTCGTTATATCACTTTTACCATATCCATCATAAAAATCACTTAAAACATCTACATCAAGTAACTTTTCATTAATTGCTCTTGATATTTTTATAGCTAATTTTCTATAATGAAAGTTTCCCCATCTTTCATTAGCAAGCAAAAGAGCTTTAACAATTCTTAAATCATCAATAGTTGCTGATGTTTGATTTTTATTGTTACCTTCAACTCTCCACGAAATTAAATTATTATCAAGAATCATATTATTTTCTATATAATTTAATACTTTATCAAAATTTTCTTTCTCATTTCTTTCTAAGTAATATATTAACATCATTCCTTCTGACTCTGATAAAACTGCATTACCTTTTGTTATATCTCCTTCAGATTTTTTATCTACATAATTTGTTTTTATTCCACCTGAACTATTAGTTAATTTATTATCTATAAACTTTAATAATATTTCTTCTCTATGAGAAACAGGATTATCACTATATTTCACATTACTATCTAATGGTAAAACATATGGCATAGATACTTTTATAAATATTAGTACTATTAATATAATAAAAAAAACTATCCCATAAATATTTTTCTTTTGTTTATTCAAGTAAAATTCACCTCTATCTTAAAAGTATTATAGCTGATTATAAAAATAATCAGCTATATAAATACTTATATATTTTATAATATATATTAACCTTATCAACATAATTTTTAGTTTCAGGGAAAGGGATATAATGAATATTTTCTCCATCTTTAGAGTATTCATTATCTTTAAGCCACTTATTTACATTTCCTCTTCCTGCATTATATGCTGCTATTACTAAATCCTTATCTCCAAATTCTTTATAAAGATTATTTAAATACCAACATCCCATTTTTATATTTGTTTCCTCATCATAAAGCATATTTTCTGAAAAGTTCTTTATTTTCATTTGACTAGCAATCCACTCACCTGTACTATCAGTGATTTGCATAAGTCCATAAGCATCTTTATGTGATTTTGCATTTGAATCAAATTTACTTTCAGCTTTTATTATAGATAATACAAATAATGGATCTAAATTATATTCTTTACTATATTTATTAATAACATCTTCGTGCTTATATGGGAAAGCATACCTTTGTACATAATACTTAATACCTACTAATGCTACAACTATCACAAATAACCAAAGTATTATCTTTTTTAACTTCATTTTTAACTCCTTATTATATTAGTGTATTCATAAAATCTATAAAATCATCAACTTGCTCTTTAGCATATAATAAATCTTTATTATTATCTATTATTATATTAGCATAATTTTTTTTCTCTTCTAGTGGCATTTGTGCATTAATTCTATTCAATGCATCATAATTACTTAATTTATCTCTTTCTTTCACTCTTTGTACTTGAGTTTTACTATCTGCAACTACTAATACAACAATATCCATATCCTCATTCATCTTGCTCTCTATAAGAGTTGGAGCATCTAATATTACTATTTTTTCACCTTTGTTCTCCAATTCTTTTATAGCATTCATTATATCAGCCTTTATATACGGAAGTATTATATTTTCGTATTTAACTCTTTGCTTTGGAAATCTAAATATATGATTGCCAAATTCCTTTCTTCTAAAGTCTCCTCTCCAATCAAAAAAACCTTCTCCAAATTGAGCTCTAACTTTCTCTAATATTTCTGGATATTTAACTAATACATCTCTTGCTATTAAATCAGCATCAATTACTTTAAAACCTGCATCTTTAATCATGCTAGATACTGTACTTTTACCAGTTCCTATTCCCCCTGTAAGTCCAACCTTTATCATGTTAAAGTAAAATCCTCCTTTACTTAGTGTTATACCATGTATCTCCAAAATTAATATCAACATCTAATGGAACACTAAGTTTAAATACATTTTCCATTTCTTCTTTTACTATATTTTCTACAATATTTATTTCTTCTTCCACTACATTAACTATAAGTTCATCATGAACTTGTAATATTAATGTGCTTTTTAAGTTTTCCTTATTTAGTCTATTAAATACATTTATCATAGCTATTTTTATTATATCAGCAGCACTACCTTGTATCGGTGCATTCATAGCAAGTCTTTCTCCTAAAGCTTTTACTATCTTGTTTGAAGCTTTAATTTCAGGTATAAATCTTTTTCTATTTAAAATAGTAGTTACATACCCTGTCTTTTTAGCATCTTCAACAACTGATTCTAAATATTCTTTTATTTTTGGATATCTATCAAAGTAAATACTCATATATTCTGCTGCTTCTTTTCTTGTTATTCCAAGGTCTTGAGCTAATGAGAAATCACTTATTCCATAAACTATACCAAAATTAACTGCCTTTGCTCTTGAACGCATTAAAGGAGTAACATTATCTATATCAACATTAAAAACTTCTGCTGCTGTTTTTGTATGAATATCACTATGATGTTTAAATGCATTTATCATATTTTCATCACCACTTATATGAGCTAAAACTCTAAGTTCTATTTGTGAGTAATCTGCTGATAAAAGCTTATCTGTTTTATTTTTAGTTATAAAAATCTTTCTAATTTCTCTTCCCATTTCATATCTTATAGGAATATTTTGTAAGTTAGGTTCTGTACTTGATAATCTTCCTGTTGTTGTAACAGTTTGATTAAATGTACTATGAATAGCGCCATCTACATCTATTAATGGCTTCATTCCCTCAACATATGTTGAATTTATTTTACTTATTTGCCTATAGTAAGTTATTTTATCTATTATAGGATGTTTATCTCTAAGCTTTTCTAAAACATCTGCATTAGTTGAATATCCTGTCTTTGTTTTTTTAATAACAGGTAAATCTAATTTTTCAAACAATATTTTTCCAAGTTGCTTTGGAGAATTTATATTAAATTCTATATCAGCCATTTCATAAATTTCTTTTTGTACTATATCAATTTCTTTCTTAAACTTAACTGCTAATTCATCTAAAATTGTTTCATCAACTTCAAAACCTTCGTCCTCCATTGATGCAAGCACATATATAAGCGGATGTTCAACATTATAATAAAGTTCTTCCATTTTTTCTTCTTTAATCTTATCTACTAAAATTTTATATAATGTTTCTATATAAGCTGCTCCATATTTTAATTCATCTTCGCCCTTTTGAATTTCATCACCTACATACGTCATAATAACATCACTTAAAGGATATTGACCTTTTGAAGAATCTATAATGTAAGAAGCAATTGCTGTATCAAATTCAAATCCATTTATTTTTATATTAATTTTATTTAAAGCTTTTATTAGAGATTTACCATCATGTATAACTTTTATCTTATCTTTATTTTCAAAAAACTCTTTTAATATAGAAACTATTTTTTCTTCATCATCCTTTATAAGTTCATCAAAATTAACTATAGTTGTTGAATTATTATTTCCAAAATATAATGCTTTAAGTTTTCTATTTGAATTTAATGAAGATTCAAATATACTATACGCTATGTAATAAGTTTTATTATCCTTTAAAAACTTACTTAATTGCTCTTGTGAATTAATTACTTCATAATTTATTTCTTTAGTTTCCTCATCTTCTCCAATAAATTTTGCTAAAGAAGATTTCATTTGAAGTTTTATTAATAATTCTTTTAATCCACTTTTATTCATCTCTTCTACATTTTTTATATCCTCAATTATATTATCTAGTGGAACCTCAACCATTATTGTTGCAAGCTTTTTACTGAATATTGCCTGTTCGCTATAAGTTTCAAGATTTTCTTTTAATTTTTTACCACTAATACTATCTATATTATTTAATACACCTTCAACAGAACCATATTCTTTTATTAATTTATAAGCTGTCTTTTCTCCAACACCTGGCACTCCTGGTATATTATCAGATTTATCACCCATAAGACCTTTTACATCTATAAATTGAGTTGGAGTAACTCCAAATTCTTCAATAAACTGTTCTTTATTGTATTGTGCTGTTTCTGATACACCTTTTTTTGTTATAATTACATTTATGTTATTATCAGCAAGTTGAAGAGCATCTTTATCTCCTGTAACTATAAATACTTCCATTCCTTCTTTTGCCGCAAGCTTTGCTGTAGTTCCTATAATATCATCAGCTTCAAAACCTTCAATTTCATATATTTTTATTCCAAGAAGCTTAAGCATTTCCTTAATAATCGGAAATTGTTCTGCAAGCTCTTCTGGCATCTTTTTTCTTCCAGCCTTATAATCATCATACTCTTTATGTCTAAAAGTTGGAGCTTTTTTATCAAAAGCCGCAACTATATAATCTGGATTTATATCCCCCTTCATTTTTAATAACATATTTGTAAATCCATATATAGCGTTAGTGTGAACCCCTTCACTATTTGTAAGAGGTGGTAACGCATAAAAGGCTCTATTCATCAATGAATTTGAATCTAATATAAGTAATTTCTTCATACTTTCCTCCAAACTTAAGAAAATTTCTCTATCTTTCATTATTAATTATGTCCTAGCTTCATTTTGCTATAACCTTAATTTTTAAAATACACTTTATAATTAAAAAATACTAAGATCTAATTCTTTTGCTAAATCCTCTAAAATTTTAAGACCTGCAATACTATTTCCTTTTTCATCCAATGCAGGACCATATACTCCTATTCCCATTCTTTTAGGAACAGCTCCAACTATTCCTCCACCAACTCCACTTTTAGCTGGTATTCCTATTCTAACCGCAAATTCCCCTGATGCATCATACATACCGCAAGTAACCATTATAGATTTAACTATTCTGCATATTTTCTTATCTACTAATTTTTCCCCACTCCATGGAATTATTCCATCATTTGCTAGAACAGCTCCAAGTCTAGCTAAATCTTTTGCATTGGCTTCAATTGAACATTGCCTAAAATAAAGATCTAAAATTTCTTCAACATTTCCCTCTAATATGCCACTGCTTTTCATAAAGTAAGCTAATGCTCTATTTCTATTTCCTGTTAACTTTTCTGATATATATACTTCTTCATTTATTTTTATATTAGGATTATTTGTAGCTTTCTTCATAAAATCTATAAGTTTTTTTAGTTTTTCTTCTTCTGTTTCACCTTTAATAAGTGATGTAGTAACTATAGCTCCAGCATTAATCATTGGATTATAAGGTCTTCCCGTTTCTGTAGTTTCAAGCTTAACTATAGAATTAAAGCCTTCTCCAGTTGGTTCAACATTTACTTTTTTAAAAACATCTGTCATTTTATTATCACTAAGTGCTATCATTAAACTAACAATTTTAGATATACTTTGTATTGTAAAGTTTTTATCGCAATTTCCTGCAAAACTTTCTTTACCATCTAAGTCTACTACAGCTATACCTAAATCATTTACATCAGCCTTAAGTAAAGCGGGAATATATGAAGCAAGCTTTCCTTCCTGTCCGTAGATTTTATTTTTTTCTACTAATGTTTGTAGAATATCTGTCAAATTAAAGCCCTCCATTCTCATATAATAATAAATTCAAGTAAATATATTATATTACTTATCATAAACAGTTACAAGAAATATGCTTTTTCTTTGTTTACAGATTGTTTTTTGTATAGTATTTACTTTTTATAGTAAAATAATAGAAAATAAAACTTTAGGAGGTATTTAAAATATGAAAAATTTTGATGACCTATTAAGAAAATACGCCAATCTAGTTATAAAAAAGGGTGTTAACATTCAAGAAGATGGACTTTTATTTATTAATTCACCAATTGAATGTTCAAACTTTGCAAGATTGCTAGCAGAAGAAGCCTTTAAAGCATCAGCAAAAGATGTATATATAAATTATTCTGATGAACTATTTACAAAGATACGTTTTAAAAATGCTTCTGAAGAAACTTTATCAAAAATTCCTCAATATGAAATAGATAAATATAATTATTTTACTGATAATGGTGCTTCATTTATTTCAATATCAGCAAGTGACCCTTCATTATTTAAAGGCATTGATTCAAAAAAAATAAGTTCTGCAAGTAAAGCAAGAAGTATAGCTCTTAGAAATTATTCAGATAAACTTATGAATAACGAAAATGCTTGGTGCGTAATATCAATGCCAACTAAAGCATGGGCTTCTAAAATATTCAATGATGTTTCAGAAGATGAAGCAGTAGAAAAACTTTTTGAAGCTATCTTTAATGTAATGAGACTTAATTCAGAAGATCCTATTACTGAATGGACAAATCATTCTAATAACTTAAAATCTAATATGAAAAAACTTCAAGATTATAATTTTGATAAATTAATTTTCACAAATTCATTAGGAACTAATTTAGAATTATCTCTAGCTCCAAATCACATATGGTGTGGAGGATCTGATATTACTAAAGATGGTGTTGAATTTATAGCAAATATGCCTACTGAAGAAATATTTACAACACCAAAAAGAAATGGAGTAAACGGAACTGTTTATTCAACTAAGCCATTAAACTATGGTGGAAATTTAATAGATAATTTTTCATTTACATTTAAAGATGGAAAAATAATAGATTTTACTGCTGAAGAAGGATATGATTCATTAAAAGAATTATTAGATACAGATGAGGGTTCAAGATATCTAGGAGAAGTTGCATTAGTTCCTTATAATTCTCCAATTTCTAATTCAAATATATTATTTTTTAATACTTTATTTGATGAAAATGCATCATGTCACTTAGCTATCGGAAAAGCTTATCCTTCATGTATAAAAAATGGTGAACAAATGAATGACAAAGAACTTTTAAATGCTGAATCTAACATATCATTAACTCATGTAGATTTTATGATTGGATCAAAAGATTTAGACATAATTGGAATAACTAAAGAAGGTAATAAAGTTCAAGTTTTTAAAAATGGTAATTTTGCAATATAAATAAAAAAGTTGGCCTAATTTATAGGTCAACTTTTTTTTATTTATTAACATCTTCTTTTTTTACACTTTTTTGAACTCTTTCATCATAACTTTGTATTTCAAATTCAAGTCCACTAACTAAATGGTTAAACTTATTTGTAATTCTTTTTCTAAATAATATATTTTGTAAAAATGCATTAATACCCGAAAATACTCCTGTTGTATTATCATTTTCCTCTAAAGAAAATAATGTTTTATTATCTTTTGATTTTTCAAAACGGTATGTTGAAATAAACATAAGCTTATCTCTCACAGAAGTTATTTGATAAAGCTTATCTTTTTCATATGCCGTTACTTCAACCCTAATATTTACTGTTCGTTGTGAACCTGATTTAATCTTTTTATTAGCTTTTGCTCCTAAAGGATTCTTTTCATTAAATTTTGGAAAATCCTTTTTTGCAGTTTTTATAAAAACTTTAAAAACCTTTTCTAAAGGATAATCCAATTCTACTGTTTTTTTAAATCCCATATAAAATTCCTCCTAAAAATAAGAACTATTTATAGGTATTTATTTATTAGAGGCATAACTTTCTCAATTCTTTTTAGTCCAAAATCTACTGGCCTTAATTCTATATATGGAAGTTTATTATTTTCTAATTCAAGCTTTATTTGTTCTTCTACTAACATCATCTCTGGAGATATTAAAACAACATTTATATCTTCGGTTTTTATATATCTATTCATGTTTTCTTCATTAGAAAATATATAATTTAATACCATACCATTTTCATTTGTGTATTTTTCAAGAGCTTTCTTAAACTCTTTAGCTTGTCCAGTTCCCCTCGATAAAATTAATACCTTCCCCATTTGCACCCTCATTTCCATTTATTGTTAATGTAATTATACATTATGAGGTCTATTAAATTCAATAAGTCTTTTACATATTTTTTTCTTTAGCTTTATCTATAAAAAGTTTCATATTATTACTTATAAATTTATCTTTATGTATTATAAGATTTAAATTTCTCTTTATCTTATTTTTATTAAATGTTAATTTACTTATTTTTTTACTTTGCATTTCATCTTTTATACATTGACTTGATATACAACCAATTCCAAGTCCTGCTTCAACACTCTTTTTAATAGCTTCAGTACTTCCAAGTTCCATAAAAATATTATAATCTATATTATTATCTTTTAAATATTTTTCAACAATTTCCCTTGTTCCACTACCTAATTCCCTCATAATAAATTTCTCTTTAGTTAAAGCAAGCTTACTTATATATTCTATCTCTTCCCATTTTGTATTATATTTTTTTATAAATACAAGTTCATCTTCCCAAAAATTTTCATAAATAATTTCTTCTGAATGTACTTTTCCTTCAACAAATGCAAAATCTATTTTATTTTCTAAAATTAGCTGCTCTATTTTTTCAGTATTTTCTATTATAAGTGATATCTCTATTCTTTCATTATTTTCAACAAAATCTTTTATGATATCAGGAAGGATATATATTCCTATAGTTGTGCTTGCTCCTATAACAATTTTTCCTTCATTATTATTATTTATATTTCTAACTTTATTTAATCCTTCATCATAAAGATTCAAAACTCTCCTTACATAATTTAAATATACTTCGCCTTCATAAGTTAAACTTAATCTCTTTCCTATTCTGTCAAACATTTTAACACCAATTTCATCTTCTAATTCTTGTATAGCTTGACTAACTGATGGCTGGCTTATATACAATGCTTTTGCTACTTTAGTCATATTCAATGTCTGAGCTGTTTCATAAAATATTTTTAACTTTCTAAAATTCACGCCATCACCTCTTAAATTAACTACATCTTATTTTTTATCATCTACTTCTTCATAATCAACATCTATTGCTTTTGATGGATCCTCAAAATCATCATCAAATATAACATCATCATTTATATTTGAATAATTATCATCTGATTGATTACTATAAGTATCACTTGTTTTTTTATTTCTATTTATATAACCATTAACCTTACTTATAATCCAAAGTGCCAAAATCAATAAAATCATATAAGGTAATATCTTTATAAACAATTTAAATATTGCTGAAATTATAAGTATAACTATAATAAAATAAAGTATTGTCTTAAAATTTTTATTCATCTTCTCATTCCTTTTTATTTTCATTTTGTACTATTATACAGTTTAATTGTTAAGTAATAAAGATGTTTGTTTTTCAAATATATTAACATTACAAACTACAATATAATTATAATTTTAATATATTTATATTTTATAAATATAAAATATATCTTAACTTTATTTACTAATTAATACTATATTAATATAATAACACTATTATTCTCTATAAGTAAATTAACTAAAATAGCAAATATAAAAAAGCACCTAAAAGTTAAACTTTTAGATGCTTTCATAAAATAACTTATATTATTTTAAATAACACTAAGCTTATTTAATAATATAGCAAAATATTCTAAATTAAAAATTTAAGTAAAAATACAACACCAATTATTACAGTTGTTATACTTATATCTTTTACTTTTCCTGTAAATAATTTTATTAATATGTATGATATTACACCAAATATAATCCCATCTGAAATACTATATGAAAATGGCATCATTATCATAGTTAAAAATGCAGGTATTGACTCTGAATATTCTTCTAAATTTATTTCTCTTATAGGTTCTATCATAAATAAACCTACTAATATTAATGCTGATGCAGTAACAGCTGGTGTTATTGCAGCAAATATTGGTGAAAATAATAAAGCTAAAGCAAACATTATAGCAGTTGAAACTGCTGTAAGTCCAGTTCTACCACCTTCTGCAACACCTGCTGCACTTTCTACAAAAGTACTTACTGTACTAGTTCCCATGCAAGCCCCTAAAGTTGTACCAATAGCATCTGAAAGCAATGCTTTCTTAATATTTGGAACTTTTCCGTTCTCATCAAGCATTTTAGCTTTAGTTGCAACACCAACTAAAGTACCTATAGTATCAAATAAATCCATAAATAATAAAGTAAATAATACTATTACCATATCAAATGAAAAAATATTATGCCACTCAAAGTCAAAAAGTATTCCACTAATTGATGGTGGTGCACTAATTACAGCACTTGGAATTGGAGTTAATCCAAAAGGAATACCAATTATAGCAGTAATAATCATTCCAATAAAAAGTGCTCCTTTAACTCTTTTTGCTAAAAGTATTGATGTTATTATTAATCCAACTATAGCAAGTAATCCAGCACCATGAGTTATACTTCCTAATGATAATATTGTTCCTCCATCCTTTGGATGAACAACAATTCCTGCACCTTCTAATCCAATAAGTGCAATTAAAAGTCCTATACCAACTGAAATACCTTTTTTTATACAATCAGGTATTGAATCTACAATAGCTTCTCTAACATTAAATAATGTAAGTAATATAAATATTATACCTTCTAAGAATACAGCTGTTAGAGCAAACTGATAAGAATATCCCATTTGTAATACTACTGTGTAAGCAAAAAATGCATTTAATCCCATACCTGGAGCTTGAGCAAATGGAAGTTTAGCATAAATTCCTGTTAAAAGTGTTGCTACAAAAGCAGAAAGTGCTGTTGCTGTAAACACTGCTCCTTTATCCATTCCAGCAGCTGAAAGTATTGTTGGATTTACAATAAGTATATATGCCATAGTCATAAATGTTGTAAGTCCTGCAACTACTTCTCTCTTAGAATTAGATCCATTTTTTGTTATCTCGAAGTAATTATCAAGTAATCCATCTTTTTTAAAGAAGTTTTTCATGTTATCACTCTTTCATTTATTTTTTCGTCCGCTTTTAATAATATATCATTTTTCGATAAATTTCTACCCTCAACACGAATATTTTTTTATTCTTTTTAAGTTTTATATATTTTTATTTAAGTTATATACATTATAAAATCACTTTCCTCATATAATATTCGCCTTTATATAAATAAAAATGGATAGATTATTTTTTAAAATAATCTATCCAATATAAACTTACTCTTTAAATATAGTTACTTCAACTTCTTCAATTCTTCTTCCAGTAACTTCTTTTACTTTTAAATGTATATTATCTACATCAAATTCTATATTGACTCCTTCTTTTGGTATTTTACCTATTCTAGTTATCATATATCCATTTAATGTATCAAAATCTTCATCTTCTTCAATACTTGTCCCAAACTCATCATTGAAATCATGAATATTTATAGTTCCTTTTACTAAATACTTATACTCATCTATTTTCTTTATATCTGGTTCATCTATATCATATTCATCATCAATATCTCCAACTATTTCTTCAACTAAATCTTCCATAGTTACAATTCCTGAAAAACCACCATATTCATCTATTAATAGTGCCATATGATTTTTGTTTAATTGAAGCTCTTTAAATAATTCATTTATCCTCTTAGTTTCTGGAACAAAATACGGTTTATGAAGTATATGCTTTATATTAAGATTTTCAAAACCTACTTTTCTTGCCATTATAAATAAATCTTTTGTATATAGTATTCCTACTATATTATCTATATCCCCTTCATAAACTGGTATTCTTGAATATTGTAGATTTATTATATCATCCAATTCTTCATTTATATCATCAGAAATATTTATCATATATGTATCTTTTCTAGATGTCATTATTTCTTTAGATAATCTATCATTAAATTCAAATACACTGTCTAACATTTCTTTTTCTGATTCATCAATTGCACCTTCAACTTCACCTTCTGAAATTAAAGCCTGTATCTCTTCTTTAGATACTTTTTCTTCTATTCCTTCTTTATTAAAACCTAATAATTTAAGTATTAATGAAGTTGAAAATGAAAGTATTTTTACAAATGGTTTTGTAATTATAAGTACAATATATATTGTTTTTACAGATCTTAAAGCTACCTTTTCTTTATTTTTAAGCGCTATTCTTTTTGGTACTAACTCTCCAAATACTAATGTAAAGTACGTAAGAATTATTGTAACTATTATTACTCCTAATTGATTAGCATATGGTATATTCAATGCTTCTAATTTATTTGAAAGTACTACTGAAATACCTGTTGCAGCTGATGCACTAGATAAAAAAGCTGCTAATGTTATTCCTATTTGTATTGCTGCTAGGAAATTACCCTGATTTTTCATAATTTTTTCTAAAAGTTGCGCTTTTTTATTACCTTCTTCACTTAAAAGCTTAACTCTATTTTTATTTACTGATGCTATTGCCATCTCTGCTGATGAAAAAAAAGCATTAATTAATGTTAATATTATTATTATTATTATTTGCATAATAATACTTTCCGGCTCTGGTTCTATCATTATTTTCCTCCCAAATTTTATCATATAGAAGTAATATATCATATGTTTTCATAATTTCCAACCATTATATATTTAATAAATTAGAAATTTTTAGTATATTTTTCATAAAGTAAGCTATCTTAAATTAAGATAGCTTATTTAAATGTTTTATTTTAATCCATTATATTTAATTTAACTATTTTCAATAAAAAATAGAATTTAAACTTTACCTCTTAAAGCTTTCATTAATGAAATTTTATTTCCATAATGTAAAGTTCCTCTTCTATATAATTTACTACTAATAACTCCAACTATAATTATAAAACCTATATTTATAATTGTAGTTATTATAATCTCTATAAATCCAACATTTGATAAAACAATTCTCTCAAATATTATAAGCGGTGATGCGAAAGGAATATAACTCATAACCTTAGCAAAAGTAGTATCTATATTAAACATACAATTCATAGCTATTAAAAATACAACTACAAATACCATAGTTATTGCTCCCATAGATGAATTTACATCTTGTGGACTTGTTGCAAGAGAAGCTACTGCTGCATAAAGCATTGAAAAAGTTAAATATCCAAGTAAGAAATAGAATATAAATGATAATATTATTGATACATTTAAATTTAAAGATTCAATAACTTCCATACTAAAACCTGAAGTTTTAAGCATTATAAATCCTGCACCTAAAAGTATTAATATTTGTGTTAATCCAACTGCACAAACTCCAAGTACCTTACCAAAGAATAATTCCATTGGTTTTGCCATAGTAATTAATGTTTCCATTATCCTGTTTGTCTTTTCTTCTATAACAGAATTTGCAACCATTGAGCCAAATGTTAATGTAATCATATATATACCAAAAACAAGTGCATATACAAGAGTCATTCTCTCGTTAGATGAGTTCCCCTTTTGTATAACTTCTAAATTAGCTGGTGACATTATTTTAGAATAATCCTCATTACTTAAATTATATTTTTTCATATTATTCATTATTTTTATTTCACTTAATATAGAGTTAACTTTATTGGTTAATTCTTGACCTGGTGATTTATTTACGTATAACTTTCCACTTACATCTTTTACTTCTGAAATTTCTAATATAGCCTTAAATTTTGAATCTCCAGATTCAAGTTCTGATTTAACTTTATTAACTTCATCAATATTTTTTGCTATTACAAAATTATAACTATCATCATTTATTTTACTTAATAATTCTTTATTAACTAATTTATTATTAATCGCTCCATTATTATTCACTTCACATATCATAATATTATCTGTTGAATTACTTTTAAATAAAGACATTATTTTATCCATATTAAAAAATCCAAGCATTATTATTAAAGTAATTATAGTAGAAATTATAAGTCCCTTATTTCTAATTGTTTCTCTATAAGTAAAAGCAAATATCGTTAAAAATTTACTCACTTTAATCACCTAACCTTTCTATGAAAATATCATTTAATGATGGTTTTTCAAAATAAAAACCATTAACATCTAAATCTTGGTTAGTGATTTTCCTTAAAATTTCTTTTCCTTTTTTAATATTTCTTATATCAACTATAAATTTTCCATTTTCATATTTATATGAATTCACTTCTTCTATTTTTAATATATCTTCTATACCTTTTTCTCCTTCTATAATAAGAGCCTTTACCCCATAATCTTCCTTAATTTTTTCTAAATTTCCTTGAAGAATTGTTTCTCCTTTTTTTAGCATTATTATATCATCACAAAACTCTTCAACATCAGCCATTCTATGACTACTAAAAATTAAAGTTTTTCCCTTATTAAGCAGTTCTCTTATAACAATTTTAAAAGTTTCAACATTTACAGGATCTAATCCACTAAATGGTTCATCTAATATTATTACATCTGGATTATGCATTATAGCAACTATAAGTTGAATCTTTTGCTTGTTACCTTTTGATAATGTTTCAACCTTTTTATTTAAATATTTACTTATTTCAAACCTATCTAACCAATATTTTATTGATTCTAAAGCATTATTTTTTCTCATTCCATAAAGAGATGCAAAATATAATAACTGATTCTTTACAGTAAACTTTAAATATAATCCTCTCTCTTCAGGTAAATATCCAAAGGATTTTTGATTAAAGTTTAACTCCTTATTATTAATTAAAACCTTTCCATTATCACTTGGAAGTATTCCTAAAAGAATTCTTATAGCTGTAGTTTTACCTGCTCCATTTCTTCCTAGTAACCCTAATGCCTTTCCACTATCAATAGTAAAATTTAAATTTTTAAGAGCTTGCACATCACCAAAGGATTTGCTTATACCTTGTGCTTCTATTTTCATAATGTCCCCCTTTTGTTTAAGTAGTTATAAATTTAACAATTTAAATTTATTATTACAATTGTACCACATTATGTTATCATTTTAAATTAATGATTTTATTTACTTTTTAATACAAAAAGGTATCGTAAAACACGATACCTTTAAGTAATTATTTCATCTTATTATTATGCATAAACGTTTTTATAAATCCTTCTAATTTTTTTTATCATAAATTTCTTTTTCTAACATAACTTCTTTTTGTATCTCATTTTTATATTCTTTAGAAAATCTATCTAATCCAACCTGCAAAGCTTCTCTTTCTATTTTTAGTTTTTCTACCTCTGATTGTATGTTTTTAATAGATTCTCCTATTATGTTATCAGTATTAACCTTATTTGTTATGTTACAGAAGTCATAAATACATTGCCTTTTATCATATTTTTTAGCCTTTTCTAATTCATTTTCTAACTCCTTGATTTTCTCATCACATTCTTTTATCATTTCCTTAAATTCTCTTAGTGTATCTTTACTATAACTTAATGTATACATAAAATTTCCACCTCCTAAGACTAACTATAATTTTATTTTATGAAAACAATTACATAAATACAATGCATTTCATAATAAGTTTACATATTTTTACTTATATTATTTTTTTAAACATATTTTATTGTTATATATTAATTTAAAATAAAAAAAAAAAAAAATGAGCACTCATCATATAAAATAACGAGTACTCATTAGTTTAATTTATATTATTTATAAATTCATTTTATCTATAATATTAAAAATCTTCGTAATGCTTTGATTATAATATTATTTGTTCATTGCTTCTTCTACAGCAACAGCTACAGCAACAGTAGCTCCTACCATTGGGTTGTTACCCATTCCGATAAGACCCATCATTTCAACGTGAGCTGGAACTGATGATGATCCTGCGAATTGTGCATCTGAGTGCATTCTTCCCATTGTATCAGTCATACCGTATGAAGCTGGACCTGCAGCCATGTTATCTGGGTGAAGAGTTCTTCCAGTACCACCACCTGATGCAACTGAGAAGTACTTCTTACCTTCTGCTACACATTCTTTTTTGTATGTTCCAGCAACTGGATGTTGGAATCTTGTTGGGTTAGTTGAGTTACCAGTGATTGATACGTCAACTCCTTCGTGATGCATTATAGCAACACCTTCTCTAACATCATTTGAACCATAGCATTTAACCTTAGCTCTTGGTCCATTTGAGTAAGCTTTTTCTCTAACAACTTTTAATTCTGAAGTGTAGAAATCGAATGCTGTTTCAACATATGTGAATCCATTAATTCTTGAGATTATCATAGCAGCATCTTTTCCAAGACCGTTTAAGATAACTCTTAATGGTTGTTTTCTTACTTTATTAGCTTTTTCAGCTATTTTAATTGCACCTTCAGCAGCTGCAAATGACTCGTGACCTGCTAAGAAAGCGAAACATTCTGTTTCTTCTCTTAAAAGCATTGCTCCAAGATTTCCGTGTCCAAGACCAACTTTTCTATCGTCAGCAACTGATCCTGGGATACAGAAAGCTTGTAATCCTTCTCCGATTGCTTCAGCAGCATCAGCAGCTTTTTTGCAACCTTTCTTTATAGCTATAGCAGCACCTAAAGTATAAGCCCATCCTGCATTTTCGAATGCGATTGGTTGAGTTTCTTTTACTATGTTGTATGGATTGATTCCAGCTTCGTCACATACTGCTTTAGCATCTTCTAAACTTTCCATTCCATACTTATTAAGTACTGGAATGATTTGATCTATTCTTCTTTCATAACTTTCAAATAATGCCATGATAAAATTCCTCCTTACAAATGGTAAATTAATTTTTTAAATTATTCATGTCTTGGATCTACTAATTTAACAGCATCGTCAACTCTTCCGTATTGTCCTGATGCTTTTTCCATTGCTTCGTTAGCATCCATTCCTTTTCCGATGAATTCCATCATCTTTCCAAGGTGAACGAACTTGTATCCGATAATTTCATTATCAGAATCTAAAGCAACTTTTGTTACATATCCTTCTGCCATTTCAAGGTATCTTGGTCCCTTAGCAACTGTTCCGTACATAGTACCAACTTGTGATCTTAATCCTTTTCCTAAATCTTCAAGTCCAGCTCCTATTGGTAATCCGCCTTCTGAGAATGCAGTTTGAGATCTTCCGTATACGATTTGTAAGAATAATTCTCTCATTGCAGTGTTTATAGCATCACAAACTAAGTCTGTGTTTAATGCTTCTAATATAGTCTTTCCTGGTAATATTTCTGAAGCCATAGCAGCTGAGTGAGTCATTCCTGAACATCCAATTGTTTCTACTAATGCTTCTTCTATTATTCCATCTTTAACGTTTAAAGTAAGCTTACAAGCTCCTTGTTGAGGTGCACACCAACCTACTCCATGAGTAAGACCTGAGATATCTTTTACTTCTTTAGCTAAAACCCATTTTCCTTCTACAGGAATTGGTGCTGGTCCATGGTTAGGTCCTTTTGCGATTACACACATTTCTTGAACTTCTGTTGAATACATCATATTCTTATTTCTCCTCCCTAATTATTAGATTATAAACAGTCTCTATGTATAAAAACTTGTTTACATTATCTAGCTAGGTCAAAAACTGCCCCACTGGGTAAGTTTTATCCTACATACATTTTAGCAAATGTCTACTCATCAAACAACTAAAATATTATTTTTTTTCACATTTTTGATAAATTTATTTATATAATTGATATTTTAAAGTATTTTTGATATAATATTATCGTTATTGAAAACGGCATTAGTTTGCCACCATGGCGGAACTGGCAGACGCACATGACTCAAAATCATGCGGTTTTACCGTGTGGGTTCGATTCCCACTGGTGGCACCAAACAAAACTTTAGAACTCGCAAAACCTTGAAAACACTTATGTTTATAGTTTTGCGAGTTTCTTTTTTTAAAAGTTTAGATACCTAAATATTTGCCTTGTTTTTCTAATAGTATTTATAAACTTAACTTTTTTAATTTACATAATATTATATTTATTATTTATATACATAAAATATAATTTTTAGGAGTAGATTTATGGATAAACAATTATTTGAATTTATAGTTAGCCAAGGAAGTTTTGCTATACTATTTTTATACTTATTATTTTATGTTTTTAAATTAAATTATTATTAATTCCAATTACCATATACTATTGTATTAGTGGAACTCGTAGCTACTACTGTGTTAATGAAGTGACCTTCAAGGTCACGTACATACTGTCCTTTCCCACTAATTGGAATATAAGCTTTTTTTATTTTCAAATTCTGTTTCATACTATCTCCTGTTCTAGCATCATCTGCTGGGACAACCATGCATCCAGTGTCCAAACTATCCATAGCACCTCCATTAGGAGAATATATTCTCGCTTTACCATCAATTTTAAAATGATAACCTGCATTCGAATTATAAAATCATCATGTAATATTTCGTAATTAAAATGTTTTATTAAGTTATATGAAATTTATTTTTTATTACTAGGAAAATTTGAAAAATTATTATTAGTATACAGATAATTAAATATTTATCTTTAATATTTTTTTCCCAAATATAAGTATGCATTAATTTTATATAACCATATGAAGGATACCACTCTTTTACATCTAAAAATTTATTACCATTTTTATCTGTTATAATATTCCCGTATAAATCAAAATCTATATAAGTTGGATTTCCATTTTTAAAAGTAGTTAGTTCATCATATAATGTATTTCCAATAAGACTATTTTCGTAGAATTTATAGCGATAATACTCATGGCTACTTACAAATCCATCCATAGAGTCAAAACGAAATTGAATTTTATCTAAAGTAGAATTGTTTTCTTCTTTATGAATTTTATACGGTATAAATGGAATTATAAAAACGATAATAATTAATATAAGATTAAATAAAACAAAAATATTTTTTTTCATAAATTTATATCTCCAATAAAACATAATACACCTAACATTAATATTCCATAAGTTAAAGTTATATCCTTTTTTATTTTGAAATTATATAAAAAAGATATAAATTTCAAGATTACCTCAAAAAATTATTTCATTTAAAGAGCAAACTAAATTACTTTCTTATAAACAAGTAGTAGATTTTACTTTGAATACTTTATTTAATAATTCAATTAACTTGCTCGTAATAGGAAAGATATTAAAATTAAACTAACTTATTATAAAATAATTATTTTATAAACCCCTTAGCTAAAAAGAATATAATTAAAATTTAACTCTATTTGAAGTATATTATTAAAAGTAATGCAACGGTAGTACAACCTAAATCATTTTTATAAAAATAAATTTAATTTTCATCTTATTTAAATCAATTCTAATTTTAAACATACTTCTAATTTTTAAAAATTAGAGTTTATTATTAAATATTTCTTTATTAGTTTTAAAAATTATGAAAAGTAATAGTCTATAAAGTAAATTCTCTACTTAAAATAAAAGCTAGTTGATGCCAAGCCAATCCCTAAATTCTTTTTAAATAATCCAGTTGTAGAAATATCTATATAAAGCTTACTAACTTCCGAACTAAGTTTTTCTTTATATTTAAACTTACGAACAGCTAATTGTCGTAGACCTTCTGCTAGCTTCATTGTTTGCTTTTCAAAATCTTTTCCACTTTCAACTGCATCTTTAAATTCAATTAGTTTAATACGTTCATCTTCATTAGTTTGTGTATCTAAAATTAAATCATAAACTCTTGACAATAAAATATTTTGTTCTTCTATTCTTTTTTCTTTTTTTCTCAATTCCATTACCCACTTTCTTTTAAAATATTTATATAAATATTTTTATTTATTATTTCATATTTTTTAATAACTGAATTAAAAATATATAATACTTTTCTACTGATTCTATTTTTAAATGTTCATTTGGTGTATGTACATCAAATATATCTGGACCTAAGCTTATAATTTCTATATCTGAACCCATCTTTTCTTTGAATACTCCACATTCAAGTCCAGCATGTAAAGCTGTTATTTTTGGTTCAACACCAAATAAATCATGATAAGTTTTAATGCTTAAATCTTTTATTTTTGAATTTGCTTCATATTCCCATTCTGGATAATCTCCTTTTTTTATTACAGACAATCCCATTACATTACAAAGAGCTTCCACCCTGTCTACAATCTCTATCTTTTTACTTTTAACTGAACTTCTTATATCAACAACAAAATTAATTTTATCTTCTAAAAGTTCTACTATTCCAATATTTAAGCTACTTTCTACTAAGCCATGAATATCTTTACTCATAGATTGAACCCCATCAGGAATTAAAATTAAGAATTTAATTAAATTTTCTGTTATTTTTTTAGTTAACTGTTTATTTAATTTTTCTGAATCCTCAATAATAATTTTAATATTTGGTTCCTCTACTTTATACTCATGCTTTAAATCTTTTTCAAAATTAAAGCAAAGTTCTTTAACTTTTTCTATATTTTCTTTATTAACACTAATTATAACTTTGCAATTTTTAGGTATTGCATTAGATTTTGAACCACCATTAATTGATACAATATTAAAATCAACTTCTTTATTTAAATTATATAAAAGTCTTCCCATTAACTTATTAGCATTTCCTCTTTGCTTGTGAACTTCCATTCCAGAATGACCACCCTTAAGACCTGTAATCTCTAATTTTATAGCCTCTCCTGAAAAATTCTCAAATTCTGTATTCATTTCTGGATAAAGCATAATTCCTCCAGCACAACCTAATATAAATACTCCTTCTTCTTCGGCATCTATATTCAAAAGAATTTTACCATTTAGTACTGATGTATCTAAATTATTAGCCCCACCCATAACTGTTTCTTCCTCTGTAGTTGCTACAAATTCTATTGATGGATGTTCTATAGTATCTGAATCTAATATAGCTAAACCATATGCTATTGCCATACCATCATCTGCTCCTAAGGTAGTTTCTGTTGCATAAACAAATTTATCATCAACAATTCTTAATTGTAGTGGATCTTTTTTAAAATCATGCTTAATATCACTTAACTTTTCACATACCATGTCCATATGACCTTGTATTATAACTCCTGGTATATTTTCATATCCTTTTGTGGCAGGCTTTTTAATTATTACATTTAATGCATCATCTTGAATAACTTCAAGATTTCTATCCATTGCAAACTTAACAAGATAATCACTAATCTCTTTTTCATTACCAGAATCATGTGGTATTCTAGTTATATCCTCAAAAAATTCAAATACTTTTTTAGGTTCTAGTCTCTCTAATACTCTCATTCCTACTCTCCTTAAACTGCTTATATTTAAGTATTTATAACTTATTACTATATATAATTGTATTATAAATAATGTAAATTTCACTATAAATAACAAAATATATTACATTATTATTTAATTTTATTTGTTAATTTATTATATCATTTAATAATCTATAAAATTAAAGACTATATCTAAATTTAAATAATAGATATAGTCTTTTTTATTATTTATATTAAAATTTAAATATAATTCCTATAAATGCAGATAATATTATATAAAAAATTGGTGATTTCTTATATTTAGATATTAAAAAATATAAAATTATAGCAAGTATTAATGCTTTAAAAGATATTATATTTAAAATATTTTTTGTTTCAAAAAATTTATTTATAGTTAATATTGATATTTTTACTATTTCAAAACCAGCTGCAAAAAGTAACCCTGTTGCTGCTGGTCGTAATCCATAAAAACAACTTTTTACAGTTTCATTTTCTTTAAATTTATTTAATACTCTTGCTACAATTAAAATTATTGTTATTGAAGGAACAATAATACCAATTGTTGAAACAATTGCTCCTGTAATTCCCTTTGTAGAAAATCCAACATATGATGCCATATTAATTCCCATTGCTCCTGGTACAGATTGAGATATTGCAATCATATTAGCAAGATCTGTATGAGTAAACCAATGGGTTCTATCAGAAATATTATAAAGAAATGGTATAGTGGCTGCTCCACCACCAACAGCAAAAAGACCTACTTTAAAAAATTCAAAAAATATTTTAATTAGTATCATGCTTTTTACCTCCAAGCCATTTAATTGCAATTCCACTTATTCCTGAAATTATTATAAATAAAAATGGTGATATATCTGTAAATATAGAAAAACCAGCTACTAATAAAAATATAATAAGAGTTTTTATATCAATTACAGAAGTTTTAAGTAACTTTATAGACGTATTTAATATAAGAACTGCTACACATACTCGTATTCCTGCAAATGCATGTTTTACAAATGGAATATCCGCAAAATTACCAATAAAAGCTGCTATTATTGAAATAAGTATTATTGATGGTGTTACAAAACCAAGAGTTGCAACTATACCACCTAAATTTCCTTTTCTCTTGTGACCTATAAACGTAGCAGTATTTACAGCAATTACCCCAGGTGTACATTGTCCAATAGCATAATAATCTGTAAGTTCTTCGCTCGTAATCCATTTTCTCTTTTCAATTATTTCCTTTTGAAGTATTGGAAATATAGTATATCCACCACCAAAATTCATAAAACCTAATTTAATGAATAGAAAATATAAATCAATTAATTCTTTCATAAAAAAGTCCTTTCTATTTTTCTATTATTATTATTATTATTTATCGCCCTTAAAATTTTAATATTATATATTTATTATTATAAAAAGAATTTTTATTATAACTACTATTTAATCAATTTCAAAATTTCTATTAATTTATAATAAAAAATTCTTACTAAAATATTATATATCACTCAAAATAAAATATATAATCAATGTTATATATTTTATAATAAATTTATTATTTAATTAATAAAAGAGCACTAGCTTAGTGCTCTCTTATTATTAATTTTATTTTCTTATAATAAATACTCCTTAATTTATGCAAAATTTAATTTACTCCTTCGAAGAAACCTTTATTTTTTTACAATAAATATTTTCACTAGAAAATACGTAAATCCATAAATTTTAAGAATATTAATTTAAAATAGTTATAAATACTAATAATCTAAATATATTTCAAAGAAATAACGTTTTATTATATTTTCTAAAGAAAACGTTTTTATATATATTTTTTTTAATATAAACCTTAAATTATAATTAATTTATCATAATTAACTATAATATAATATCAATATTAAATTCATTCATAAACCTCAAAACTAAATGTTACATTTATGAAACATTTTAGAGATTTTTTTGTTTATATTTTATTTTATTATACATCTGTAAATGTTTTCTGAAAACATTTTCCAGGATTTATTACTGTACACTTATTAAAAAAAATTAAATTAAGTAAGGAGAGGTCTATATGAACACAATAAGCAAATTTTTTAGTATTAACAAAAAACCTGTTTCTGTTCCAATAGAAGTTCAAAGAAAACAATGGGCAAAACAATTTTTAAAAGCGTTCTTTGTTGTATTTGTTGTTTATGCTTGTATGTATTTAATTAGAAATAACTTCAAAGCAGCACAACCACTTTTAAAAGGACAACTAGGGTATACTACATCTGAACTTGGATACATAGGATTCGGTTTTTCAATTACATATGCAATAGGTAAAACTTTATTAGGATACATAATTGATGGTAGAAATGCAAAACGTATAGTTTCATTTTTATTAGCTATGGCAGCAACTATAGTATTAGTAATAGGACTTTTATTACTTGCTGGTAAGCAACCATCAGGAATTATATTATTACTTTGGGGATTAAGTGGATTTTTACAAGCTCCAGGAGGTCCAGCAGCTTACTCAACTATTTCAAGATGGACTCCAACAATTAAAAGAGGTAGATATTTAGGATTTTGGAATATGTCTCACAATATAGGTGGAGCTGTTGCTGGAATACTTGCTCTATGGGGTGCAAATACTTTCTTCCATGGAAACGTTGCAGGTATGTTTATATTCCCTGCAATAATAGCACTTATAGTTGGTGTTGTCTTAATGTTTGTTGGTAAAGATGAACCTGAAGAATTAGGTTGGAATAGAGCTGAAGAAATATTTGGTGAACCTGTAGATGAAGATAATATCGAAAGTGAATCAATGACTAAATTTGAAATTTTCAAAAAATACGTTTTAAAGAATCCTTGGATTTGGGTACTTTGCGTATCAAATGTTTTCGTATACATAGTACGTATTGGAATAGATAACTGGGCACCACTTTATGTTACTGAACACTTAGGATTTGGAATTGGTGATGCCGTTGATACAATTTTCTATTTTGAAATGGGTGCTCTTTTAGGAAGTATGACTTGGGGATATGTATCTGACCTTTTAAAAGGAAGAAGAGCTGTTCTTGCAGCATTCTTATTAGGAATCACTGCATTTGCTGTACTTGGATATAGATATGCTACTAGCGTTACAATGATAAATGTATCACTATTCTGCTTAGGCGCATTAATATTTGGACCACAACTTCTAATTGGTGTATCAATAGTAGGCTTTACACCAAAGAAAGCAACAACTGTAACTAACGGATTAAGTGGAACATTTGGATATCTTTTTGGTGATTCAACAGCTAAAGTTGCACTTGCAAAAATTGCTGACCCAAAATCATCAGGTATAACAGTATTTGGTACAACTCTTCACGGTTGGAATGATGTTTTCGTTGTATTCTATGCAGCACTTATCATAGGTGTAATATTACTTCTAGTAGTTGCTTATGGTGAAGAAAAGAAAATCAGAAAACTTAGAAGAAAAAAATTAGAATGTAATTAATAAATTAGCTCATAAATAAACCTTTATTTATAAATTAAAAAAGTAGTAGATTAAAATGTTCTCTCAAAATCTTACGCATTTTAACCTACTACTTTCTTTTTTCTTTAAAACAAAATTCATTTAGATATTCTTTTATATTCTTTTATATTCTTTTATATTCTTTTATATTCTTTTATAATATATCATTATATCTACAGTATATAATTCTATCTTCTATCTTATTTTATATAATATTTCTTATATTTAATTTAAACATATAAAACAATTATATAACAAAAAAGCTAGGAATCTTCCTAACCTTTTATATCAATTATTTTAATTATAATTTTTTAACGAATTCTGATTTTAATTGCATAGCACCAAATCCATCAATTTTGCAATCAATGTTATGGTCTCCTTCAACTAAACGTATATTCTTAACTTTTGTACCTTTTTTAAGTGCTGATGAAGCTCCTTTTACTTTAAGGTCTTTAATTACAGTTACAGAATCTCCATCATTTAATATGTTTCCATTTGCATCTTTAACAACTAATATATCTTCATTGCTTCCATTATCTGATGATTCATTCCATTCATGAGCACACTCTGGACATACAAACATATTTCCATCTTCATATGTATATTCTGAATTACATTTTGGACAATTTGGTAACTTAAACATAATTTCATCCCCTTTACTTATTATATATAATAATTCCTATTATTTATTAAAAAATATAATAAATACACTATATGCCTATATACTATATCATATTATTTTTTTATTTTCAAATTTTTAGCCATATTTTATTAAATTTTAGCTTTTAAAGTAATTAAGTCTTATTTTCTTCATTTAATATTAAAAATCTTATAATTAAACCTATTGTAATATAAAATAAAAAAAGAATTAGATTATTAACCTAATTCTTTTTTAAATTATTGATTTTAAAACATTTATTAATGTTAATTAATATTTACATAAATAAATTCTAAAATTTAATTTTATTCTACAACTTCATTTTTCTTTTTTAAGAAAAGTGCTACACAAAAACCTATTGCAGCTATTATAGCTAATGTAACAAATAATCCTAAAAACCCATTATTTAATGTTTGTTGGAATGTATTTTGTATAGCTACTTTAGATGCCTCAACTTGATGTATATAGTCATTCTTCATATTGTTAAAAATTACATTTACATCAGCATTTGGTGGAATGTGACCTACTAAACTTTTTTCTATAGCTGGTCTTGCCTTATCAAACATAAAACTTGAAAATTCTTTCATTACATTTGCTATACTTGTAACATCTGCATTTTGAAAAGAGTTTAATATATGTCTTGGTACATCACCACTACCAATTGATTGTGACATACTACCTGTCATACCCTTAATTGGTGGCATAACTTCCATTAACTTTGATGGCATTTTATCTCCCGCAACTGCTATAAAATTAACTAATATATTAGGTGAAATAGCAATACCTAAACTTTTTATTAATGATACTGTTGCTTGAGCTGAACTTGCATCAGTTTTCTTAACATTTACTTGCATTAAATAATTAAGTGGTGTTCCCATTGTTAATCCCATACCTATACCCATTAATATAAGGGCTATAAATAACATTGGAGCACTATTGGTCTTACAAACATTCAATGCTAGTAACAAAGAACTTACTATAGAAAATGTAAATCCAACTAAAAGCACGGCTTTAGCTGAAAACTTATCTATAAATTTTCCACCAATAGGTGCTGCCATACCAGAACAAAGGGCCACTATAGTAATTAAATAACCACCTGATCCCTGAGGTATTCTAAGAACATTTTCTCCAAATTGTGGAATAAAAACTACACTCATCATTCCACAACCTACTACAAAAGCCATTATTAAAGTTATAACTATATTTCTATTTTTAAAGAAATTTAAATTTAATACTGGATCTTCTGCTTTTTTCTCTAAATATATAAATATAGGTAATAATACAACAAATATTATTAAATAAGGATATACCTTTGTTGATGTTATTGAACTATAAAAATCATGGAAATTTAAATTAGTAACTCCATACATAATTCCAAGTATCATTAAAGATAAAATTACACTTCCCTTAACATCAAGCTTTCTATCTGTATATTTAGGTTCTTGTATTTTTACCTTTATTGATATTAATAACACTATTATACATATAGGAACATTTATAAAAAATAATATTCCCCAGTTATCATTACCAAATAAATTTAGTATAGCTGAACCAATTGTAGGTCCAAGTGTTGTTGCTATTCCATAAGTTGCTCCAGTAATTCCAAGTGCACTACCTCTTTTTTCCTTCGGAAAACTTTCTCCTATAAATGCTGTTGCAATTGGCATTATTCCACCACCACCAACAGCTTGTATTACTCTAGCAACAATTAAAAATGAATAACTATTTAAGTAATCAGAAATTCCACTTAATGCTGAACCTATACCAAATATAGCTATTGATATTACAAATAATTTTTTCTTTCCATATCTATCAGCTAATTTTCCTGAAATAGGCATAACAACTGCATAAACTAAAGTATATATTGTAATCATCCAAATTGAAACATCCGCACTTACATTTAAAGCATCTGCTATAATTGTTCTTGCTGGTGAAACAATTCCATCGTCCATAGCCCCTATGAATATTCCCAATAAAAACATTACCATAAGTATATTCTGGACTTTTTTACTATATCCATTTTCGTTTTCCATTTTGTACCTCCTGTATATTTATCAATTACTCTTACACTTATATTGTAAAATTATCATATTCAAAAGGCTATGTTAAAACTGTTAGATTTTCTTTAATTTAATTTGTAATTATTATTAATTTTATTTTTATTTTATTTTTATTTATACACTCTTTTAAAATTATGTTCAAATTGTATATAAAAAAATAAGAAATACTTTATATAAATATTTCTTATTTTAAATCATATTTAATTATAATTTTTTAAAATTTACCCTTAAAGTCTTAAAAACACTTGCTTTATAAATGTTATATTTCTTTTTTAAACATGCTTCATTTCATATTGTAAATTACTTCATATTATTAATAATTTATATTATTTTCTAAAATACATAAAATACTATTAATCAAATAACTTCATTATTTCCTCTTCTGTTAATTTCTTAAGCTTTTGTCCATCCATAACTTTTCCATCCATAAGACTTTGAATAAGTTCCTTCTTATCTTCTTGCATAAGCACAATTTTTTCTTCAATAGTATCTTTTGCTACAAGTTTTATTACTTCTACAATATTTTTCTGTCCAAATCTATGTGCCCTATCTGTCGCTTGATCTTCAATGGCTGGATTCCACCAAGGATCAAAATGTATTACTAAATTAGCTGATGTTAAATTTAAACCTACTCCCCCAGCTTTTAATGAAATTAAAAATACTTTTATATCCTTATCTTCATTAAACAATTTAACTCTATCAACTCTTTCCTTTGCCGAAGTTTTTCCATCTAAATATGTATACTTTATTCCTCTTTCTTTAAAATCATATTCTATATTCTTAAGAACAGATGTAAATTGTGAAAATAAAAGTATCTTTTTATTTGTTTTTGCATTATCTATTATTTCTTTAACAAATTCAATCTTAGAACTTTTAAAAGAATAATCTTCAATTACAAGGGATGGGTCTAAACATAACTCTCTTAATTTAGTTAAATATGAAAATAAATTTATATTATTAGATTGTTTTATTTTATTTTTTATTTCTTTTACATATGATTTATATATATTCTTTTGTTTACTATTAAGTTCAACTAAGTATTTCTTTTCAACCTTATCAGGAAGCTCATCCAAAACATCTTCTTTTACTCTTCTAAGTACAAATGGTGTTATAAGAGATTTTAATTCTTCTGTATTAGAAGTATTTATAAAACGTTCCCTAAACCTTTCTTTACTAAATAAATATCCTGGCATAATAAAATCAAATATTGACCAAAGTTCTATTAAATTATTTTCTATTGGAGTTCCAGTTAATGCTATATTACTTTTTGACTTTATATGCTTTACTGTTTCAGTTATTTTAGCAGTAGGATTTTTTATATTTTGAGCTTCATCTATTATAAAGTAATCAAAAGTTATATCTTTATATTTTTCTTCATCATTTTTAAGTGTTCCATATGTAGTTAATATTACATCATAATTTTTATAATTATTTATTATATTTTCTCTTGTACTTTTGTTGCCATGTACTAAACCAACTTTAATTGTAGGTGCAAATTTTTCAAACTCCTCTTTCCAATTATAAATTAATGCAGTTGGGGTGACTACTAAACTTTTTGTCTTTTTTTGAGATAATAAAAATGCTATTATTTGAATTGTTTTTCCAAGTCCCATATCATCTGCAACTATACATCCAAAACCTAATGAAGTTACTTCATTTATCCACTTAAAGCCATCTTTTTGATAATTTCTAAGTGTTCCATTTAATTTCTTTGGTACAAGTTTTCTTTTATATTCTTTATTTAATAACTTTTTAACTATTTCCTGAAATATATTACTACCTTTTATAAAAGATAAATTTCTATTTTTTAATTTTTCACTAATATAAATACTTTTATTTTTATCTATGTAAATTTCATTCTCCTTTATATTATCAAAACCTAAATCTTCTATAAGATTTAAAAACTGCACAACCCCAGGGTCTTCTAAATCTAAATAAGAATTTTTTCTTTTATAAAACTTATTTCCATTTCTCATATTGCTTATAGCTTCTTTAATTTCTTTTATAGTAAAATCAGAAATATTATATTTAAGAGTATAAAAGTTATCAAACTCTTCAAAGCTTGAATGAATCGATGATGAATTTATTAAATTAAAGTCTTCTAAATCCTTTGAAATTTTAACTGTACCAATTTCATTTAATCTTTTAAAACCTATATTTAAAAGATTAAATATATCATCATCATTTCCTATAAACATAAAATCTTTATCTTTTTTTATAAATTTAAGTTTTTCAAGCTCCATACTTATTAATATTTCTTTTTTATAATCTCTTAAGAAACTATTATCACTTTGATTTTTTATTAAATCAATTATATATCCTGAATAATTAAGTTTTACATTACAATATATTTTTTCTTTTTCTTTATAAAAATAAAAATTAGGCTTAATTAAATTCTTTTTGTATTCTTTTATATTTTCATCTAATACAACATTATTAGATATATTATTAAGTTCTTCTAACAATTTATTTAAACTATCTAATGATTTTTCATAATATAATTCACTAGATTTAATTAACTTTTTATATAAAGGTATATAAGAATTCAATTGTTTTTCTTTTGGTAAATAAATATTTCTATCAAATAACATTACATCACCATAATTATTAAGTAAAATAGGAAATTTATTATGATGCCTTAAAATAAGTTTATTATCTTTAAGTCTTACTGTTAATGAAACTGGTACATTTATCTTTTTTACCTTAACTTCATAATTTATAAAATTATAATTCAATATTATTTTCTTGTCTTTATTTATTAATTTTAAAAAATCCTTTATCTCATTTTGATATAATTTTAAGCATTTTCCATTTGCTCTATTTTTATTTTTCTTTATAAATTCAATTATTTCTTTATCTTCTTTTATAAACTCATCTTTATTCTTATTATAAGTAAAAGCCTCATTAAATTTTATATACTCTTTAGTTTCACTTTTTCTTATAAATTCTTTTATGTCTGTTATTAAATGAGTACCTAAAACCCCTATTTTAAATTCACATTGAAATGATTTTATTCCATCATTAACAATACATTTTATTATTATATCTAAAGATAAAAACCTTTTACTTTTTAAACATTTTTCTAAGTTCTCATCTTTTTTACTTACTAATTTTTCTTCTTTCTTTTTTATGTTTTTCTTTGCAACACTATAAAAGGCAAAAAATGTTCCTACTATATGCTTACAAACATAATTTTTTATCTGTTTTCTATTTTCTTTAAATGTTTCACAAGTACATTTTGTATCAATTATTTTATCTGTTTTATTATTGATTTTTATATGAGTTCTATATATGCTACTTTTATTATCATTTAAAACTTTACCATATATGTGATATATATTATCTATATTTTTTCCTTTTAAATCTTTTATATATGATTCTTTTAATAGTTTTTCTCCTTGTGTTCTTGTATATAAAGAGCTTAATCTTATCATCCCTTTTTGCATTATTTCTAAATTCAAATACACCCCACCTCCTTATTCAATAAAGTATTATATCATAATTTATAAATTAAATTTTTAATTTACTTTTTCTTTTAAATAGCTAAAATACCTATTTTAAAATTTATACAAAATCTCTAAATATATTGAAGATAATTTTATTTTTATAAAAAAAGAAAGTCATTACTGACTTTCAATACTTGCTTCAATATATTATTTTTCTTCATTACCATAAATCTTTTTGTACATTTTATATGCCTTATTTACTTTTTCAACATACTCTCTAGTTTCAGGGAAAGGTATATTATGAAGATTATCTCCATCTTTTGAATATTTTTGATCTCTCAGCCAATTGTTAACGTTCCCTCTTCCTCCATTGTATGCTGCAATAACTAAATCCCTATCATTAAACTCCTTAAATAAATCTTTTAAATAAAAACACCCAAATTCTATATTAATTTCTGGATTATATAAATCATTTACCATAAAATTTCTATATCCTATTTTATTTGCAATTTCCTTTCCAGTCTCTTCTGTTATTTGCATTAAGCCAATAGCTCCTACAGATGACTTTGCCTTTTCTTCAAAATTACTTTCAACTTTAATGACTGATAAAACAAATAATGGGTTTAAATTATATTTTTTACTATACTTATTTACTATAGATTCATACTTATAAGGATATTGTAATTTCTCTACCCTATCTTTTATAGAAAATGCAAGCTTTGTTCCGAAAAATAATAGTAAAACAAGTATTGTCAATGATGTTATTCTACGTCTTATTTGCATTTGTTTTCTTTTTTTATTCATACTACCTCCTTTTACATCATTATCTCATTTAATACTTACATTAATATTAAATATTTTATAATTTTAATGTCTATAATCTATAAAAAATTTATAGTCAATCAAATAATTTATTTTAATGCTTTACCTTTATAATAAATTATACATCTATATAAATAAGTTACAACAAACATAATTCTTATTTTATTAAATATTATTATATTATTTTATAAAAATAAATGCTAAAATATTAAAGTATGTCTTAAAACAAACTAAAGATAAAGATGATAATATAAAATATTTAAAAGAGAACCTGTAATCTTATATTAAATTTAGTCAAAACTAATAACTAATTAGAAAATATAATTTGATACATAATTACAATACTTAAATAAATTATATTTTTATCTAAGAAAGATGGTGTTAGTTTTGAAGTTAAATTTCTTTATGCCAAAATATATGGCTAACTTTAAATGTATAGGTCCAAACTGTACTGATACTTGCTGTGCTGGTTGGGATATAAACATAGATGAATATACCTTTAACAAATATGAAAATAGCAAGGATAAACTTAAACTTTTAGTTAAGGATAAATATATACAAAATAAAAAAAGTAATGATTCATTTAATTATGGATTTATGGTTATAGAAAATACAAATAAATGTCCCTTTTTAAATGATAGTATGCTATGTGATATTCACGGAAATTGTGGTGAAGAAAATTTATCAATAACTTGTAGAAGATATCCTAGAGTATTTAATATTGTCGATAATATATATGAAAAAAGTGGAATTCCTTCTTGTGAAGAAGTTTGCAAAAAAGCATTTCTAAATAAAGATAAAATGGAATTTATAGAAACATCTGAAATTATAGATGAAAATTCTATTGAAATACGAAGAATGATAGATAGCGAAGCTTTTATTGGAAGTGATAGTCTACTACAATATTTTTGGGATATAAGGGTTATATCTATAAATATTATGCAAAATAGAAACTTTAATATTGAAGAAAGACTTTCTATTCTTAAAAACTTTTATTCTAATCTTGAAAAATTAAGAGATAATAATGATTTTTATAATATAGAAATATTTCTAGAAAATTTAAATGATGAAAATTTTAATTTTAATTCACTAAAAGAAAGTAACTTTACTGAAAATACTGATTTTTATAATTTAATTTTAAGTGATAATTTATTTAATAATGTTATTGGTGTTAAGATAAAATCTTTTTTACAAAAATTAAGAAAAGACATATTAAAAATAGAGAAAGATTTTAAAAATATAAATTTAAATAAAATTAACCTAGATAATTATAACTACATTTTTGAAAATTACTTAGTAAATCAAATTTTTAAAGATATAATACCTTTTAATAAAGGAATGAATTTAGGTGCTAGCATAAAAGTTGTTATAAATACTTATAGAATAATTAAAGCTTATATTTTATGTTCATGTACATATTCTAAAGAATTATTAACAGAACATCATATAATAAAGATTATTCAAGCACTAAGTAAAGATACTGAGCATAATAAAGTTTTTAAAGAAATTTTAGAAAATAGTTAAAAAGAGTAAATACATATTGTATTTACTCTAATTTTTATTGTTATAATTTATTATAATTAATAAAATCATAATTATAACTTATACTACTTATTTAATAAATTATAAACTATTTTTCTGTAATAAACCAAATTTTACTAATAACTTGCTAAATATAAATCTGGTTTGCCTCCATCACCTCTTACAACAACATAGACTTCATTAGTTTTTTCTACTGGTACAAGATATGTAGCTCTTCCATACCCCTCACCACTAGCTACAACTTCATGATATATTCTATTATCTATATTTATCATTCCATTATAATCTAAATTAGTATATCCTGAAGTTAATTTCTTAACTAAACTAATAGCTCTATCTTTACTATTGGCTTTTTCTGATTCATTATTTTCTTTATTTTTTATAACCTTATTATGGATATTATTATTTTTTTGTTTATTTATGTTTTCTTCATTTTTTATTTCTTTCTCTTTTTTTACTTCCTCTTGCTTTTTTCTTTCTTCCTCTATTTTTCTTTTTTCATTCTCTATTTTATTTAATTCTGAATCAACTTTTACTTTTAAATCTTTAACTTGATTTTTTTGATTTTTACTTAAACTTTCTTTTTCTATATTATTAATCAAACTCTTAGCATTATTAAAATCTTGTTTATTTATTAATTCTTTAATTTTATTTATATTATTCATATTTTCTATTGAATGATTTATTTCAACTTTTAATTTATCAACATCATCTTTAAAATTATTAATTTCCTTGTAATTGTTATTAACTTTATTTATTTCTTCATTAGCTTCCTTTATTTTTTCTTCATTAAATAATTTTTTAGAACACAAATATTCTTCTATCATTTCTTTTTCTTCTAAAACTTTCTTATAATTTGATTTATAATTCAATGCTAAATTAAATTTTTCTAAAGCTTTATCATACTTTCCTTCATCAATAAATTCTGTTCCCTCTTTAAATGCATTACTTGCACTTAAATTATTATAAAATAAATAAGATGCTATTCCTAAAATTATAAAAATAATAATCACACCTATTGATATCTTATATCCTTTTTTCATCTTTTATCCCCCTGTTATATAATCAATTATTTATTAAATTTGCTTTATATAAAATAATGCTCATTTTTAAAACAACCTTCAGTATACAGTATGAATTTTATTAATTCAAATATATTTTTTCATACAGTTCATATTTATTTTACATTTATCTAATATTAGATTATTTCTAACTTAACCTTAAATTTACAAAATAGTTTGATTATTTTTTAACAATATTTTATTGTAATAATAAGTAATACATTATATAATTTTCCTTGTAAATAAAAGTTAAATTTAGTTGGTATACTTTTATTGTAACTAAACTTAATAATGTTTAATTTTTATTTCTTACTAACTTAATAAAATTCAACTTATATCCTATAAGGAATAAGAATGGAGGATGAACATTTTGGAAAAATCACAAGAAAGAAAAAAATTTAAAGCGAGAAAAATTACAATTACCGGTATGTTATCATCATTACTAATAATGTTTGGTATTACAGGTCTAGGTTATATCCCTATACCTATACCACCATTTCATACTACAATAATGCATATACCTGTTATAATAGGTTCTATTTTAGAAGGTCCAATAATAGGTGGCTTTTTAGGTCTTATATTTGGATTAACTAGCATGTTTCAAGCTATAAAATCTCCTACACCAGTTTCTTTTATATTCTTAAATCCATTAGTCTCAGTATTACCAAGAATATTAATTGGAATAACTCCTTGGTTAACTATAAAGTTATTAAAAGTCATAAAAAAAGGCTCTTTAAAAATAATTATAGCAACATTTATAGGATCTTTTACTAATACTATAGGTGTTCTTTCCGCAATATATATACTATATTTTTATGAATATATTAGAGTTCTTGGAATAAGTGAATTTGCAGCTAATTCTACATTCATTGCACTAACACTAAATGGATTCGTTTCAGCTGGAATTGCTATTGCAATTTCATTACCTGTTGTATCTTCTATAAAAAAATATAAAAATCGATTTTAATTACTAAAATAAATTTTTATATTTTTTTAAAATTTATTAACCCACCTATTGTTTTATGGTAAATTGATTATATAATTATTTATTTTAATATTTATCAATTTATTTTATATTTCAAGGAGTGGTTACATGACGGTTTTAGACTTTACAATAAGAATATTAGTAGCTATAGTTTTAGGTTTTATTATAGGATTAGAAAGACAATATAGGCAAACTATTGCTGGAGGTATAAGAACAAATGTATTAGTATGTGTTGGCGCTTGCCTATTTGTAATGTATTCTTATATTGCAGTTGGTGTTGATAATCATCGTATTGCTGGACAAGTTGTAACTGGAGTTGGTTTTTTAGGTGGAGGAGTTATTTTAAGAGATGGCTTTAATATTAGAGGCTTAAATACAGCAGCAACACTTTGGTGTACAGCGGCAGTTGGTATTCTTACAAGCACAGGTAACTTAATATATGCTATTATATCCGCAATCGTAATAGTTTTATTAAACATAATTTTAAGACCAATTGCTAAAAAAATGTATCATGTAAAATCTTCTAATAATGATGGTGAATACTTGTATGGTATAAGTATAAAATGTCTTGAAAGCGAAGAATTTAACATTAGATCATTACTTATGCAAATGGTTAACGAAGAAAAAATTTTTCTAAAAAAACTTGAAAGCATAGAAATTGAAAATGAAAGCAAGGTCAGAGTTAAAGCTGAAATTATGAGTATGTCAAAAAGTGATATGATAATGGAGCGAATTATAGGTGTTTTAAGTTTAGAACACGGTGTTGCTTCAATAGGTTGGAATGTATTAAATGATTAAAAATAAGCCAAATAATTTGGCTTATTTTTATTTTAATTTTTTTATAATAAAATTAGGTATAAATTTATAAAATCTACTTGGAATAAATACTAAATCTGATTTTTTTATGCCTCCTATTGATACCATAAAAAAAATATATATAAAAAATCCTACACAAACTAGTATTATTGTATATAAAATAATAAGTTCAAAATTATATACCATAAATACTTTTTCTAACATCTTAATAGTCTCTTTTAATACCATTATTGTAATTGCCATAACAATTGATGCTCCTGTAGGTTTAACACACATTTTAATTAGAGGAACTTTATAATTTATACTTTTATAAATTATCTTATTATTTATAATTACCGGAATAAAGAAACATAGAAAATTTCCTATTAAAACTCCTAAAATATTTATTGATGTAATTCCAACAAAAATATAGTTTGCTATAATCTTTAATATTATTCCTGTAGTAAAAGACAAAATCATTAAATAAAATTTACTTATTCCTTGAAGTATTACACTTTGAAGTTGAGCAATAGATATAAATACTAATATAAATGAACCATAAAGCATTATATAAGAATGATTGTCTCCTTTAAATAATATTTCATAAATATCTTTATGTAATATAGCTAATCCAACAGCTGATGGTATAATTAATAAAAGAACTAATCTAAATGAAAAATTAATAATATTTATTATTAATTTTTTATCTCTTAATGCAAACGCTTTTGATACCTGTGGTAATACAATCGTAGTAAGTGCTGTAACTATTATAAGAGGTACACCAATTAAAGTTTTATAATAACTTAGTGATCCATACAAAGCGTCAGATTGAGCATTTGTAAATCCAGCATATATAAGTCTCCTCCCTACATTAATCATATCAATTAAACTACCTAAATTCTGTATACCAGCACTTAATGTTATAGGAAATGCATAACTAAATAATTTTCTTAATATAATTTTTGATGTAACTTCCTTTTGTTCTTTACTTTGTCTAAAAAGCCTTTCATCTTCTTTATTTTTATTATAAAAATAAACCAAATAGAAAATAGAAATCAAAGCCCCAACAGAAGTTCCAATAGTTCCTCCAGCTGCTCCCATTTGCAAACTTAATTTTGATAAAATATATGCACATAACAAACTTATAACTACATTTAAAATTTGCTCTATCATTTGTGAAATAGCAATAGATGACATTTCATTCTTCCCTTGAAAGTAACCTCTATATGCAGATAATATAGATGTAAAAAATATACTTGGCGCTAAAAACATTATCGAATATCTTGAATTTACTATATTCCCAAATTCAGTTATAGGATAAGTTAAAGATATAAGTAAAATCATAAGACTTAAACCTATAAAACCGTAAACTAACCTTGAAATTTTTAATGTTGTCTCTACAGCATTTTTATTATCTATAGCCATAAACTCTGCTACAACCTTTGCAACTGCCGGCTGACATCCCATACTTGTAATAGCATAAACAAACATAAATACATCATAACTTCTAGAATACATTCCCATTCCTTGTACTCCAATAATTCTGCTTAATAAAGGAGTATTGAATACTGCTAAAATTTTAGCAAATATTCCTGCAAAGGATAATATAATAAACCCCTTAGCTGACGATATTTCTTTCTTCATATATAATCCCCCAAATAATTTAACAATTATTTTAATTATATATAACTCATTAGCAAATGGTGATTTATTTTTAAAAAGTTTTTATAATTTTTATATTATTTAAATTATATTTATTAATATTACTTATATATAATTTTAGTTTTAATAAAAAAATACTCCTCTTTAAAAGAGAAGCTTAAAAAATTAAATTAATTTTTTTATGACTGTATAAATTAAAAATAACATGCCTGCACCAAGTATAATCCAGGCCCCTTGAAGTAGTTTTGTATTAATATTATTGCCATCTTTTTCACTTTTACTCATAATTAAAATTCCTTTTATACCTTTCTAAAATTTCCAATAAAAATTTAACTGTCTTTATCGGTGCTTTTCCTACTGATGTTTCACCAGATAATAAAAATCCATTAGCTCCATTTTTCATTAAATTATATAAACAATCTACTTCTGCAAGTTCAGATGACTTTCCTTGTTTCATACTATTTAATATATGTGTTCCTATTATAAGTTCACCATTATAATCTTTTAATAACTTAAATACTTTATCTTGATATATTGGCACTTCTATAAGGCCACTTTCTGGAACTAAATCACCTCTACCAATTATTATTCCATTAACCACTTTTGAAATATTAACACAATTATCTATACCTTTTGGTGTTTCTAACTTTGAAAATAACTTTATTTTATTATCTATATTTAACTCATTTATATAATTTTTAATATTCGTTACATCAGTTATATTTTCAACAAAAGATTGACTTATTATATCTACTGAATTTTCTATTGCCCAGTTAATTGCTATTTTATCTTTATCAGTTAAACCAATATTTGCTCTATTAAAATTTTTAATATTACAACCCTTACCCGCTCTTACTATACCACCACGTTTAACTTTAACATGAACCCCTGAATTATCTATATTTAATATTTTAAATTTCATAGTTCCATCTTTCATTGAAATACAATTAATATTCTTATTTATAAGAAACTCATTGTTTATATTTAATGGAATAATCCTTCTTTTTCCTCTTTTTATAGAGTATCCTTCATTTACATATGTATCTTCTCCACAAAATATTAATTCTTCTCCGTTATAAATTTTATATATATATGGTAAACTATCTGAAATTCTTATTTTACTTCCAGGCAAATCTACCATTATTTCTACCTTATCATCTATATTTTTTATAATCTTATATTTTTCATTAAAATCATTTATTGAACCATGAGAAAAGTTAAATCTAAATGTATTTATTCCGCTTTCTATAATTTCTTTTATTACCCATGCTTCCTTTATACTTGGCCCTAAAGTTGCTATTATTCTCATATACTTCCCCCAAAATATTAGATATATTTTTTCTCTTTTTATACTGTTTCATTTTTCATTTATGTTTTAAACTAGTGTTGATTTTAATATAATACTTTCAAAATTAAATAATTTATAGCTCATATTAAAATCAACATTCACTTAAAACATATTTAAAGTTAATATTAAAAATATTTATCTTTTATGCATTCTATGCAATAAAGTATACTTTTTATTAATTCATCTTTTTGTATTTTTTTATTATCTGTATTTAACTTTATAATTACAGTAGGAGCCTTTATATTTTTTATTAAATAAAACTCTTCACCTTTATTAATTCTTAAATTGTTAATACCAAATTTATTTAATAATTTTATAAATTTAATTGAAAAATATTTTGACAAAGTATTATTTTTATAATAAACATGAATATTATTTTGATTACTTTGAGTTTTAATTAATAAAAAAAAATCTAATTTTGCTGAGTTTGCTAATATAGCTTTTTTAAAAACTTCTTGACCTATAGGTTCACACTTATCTAAAGACATATTTACTACATAATATCCTTCGTTTTTTAGTTCATTAATTACTGCCCTGGAAATATCAAGATTATCTATATCTATACCAACTTTCATAAAAATACCTCCAAGGATTAAAATTTATTATATTATATTCAGTAAATTATAAAATGTTCTAAATTTACATAGATTAGAATAAGTTATTAAAGAATATAATTTCAAACTTATTTATAAAGATAAGGAGGTATTTTTTTGTTAAAACCTTTTAAATTTATGTTATTGTTTTTAAGTTTACTACTATTACAAGGTTGTACTTATAATTTTTCTCCAAGGTATTTTCATTTTGAAGAAAATGAAAGTAAAAATTATTATTATAATCAAATAAAAGAAAAACTATCTAATGGAGAAAAATATACTTTACAAGTTTTTGATACAAATATTTATAAATATTTTTCAGTAGATGAAAAGGATACTATAGTTCTTAAAAATTTTATTGATTCTTTAGATAATAGTAACTTCCTAGAAGAAGAAACTGATGATTTTAAATCAAAAGAAAAATTTAAATTAATAATTAATTTTAATGATTCTAATGAAGGAGAAAATAAATACATTTTTAAAATATATAATAAAACTTTTGCTAAGTTATATCCATTTGATGGTAGAATCAGTGAAGATATAATTAGCATGGATAACCTTCCAATTCATTATAATTTATATGATTTTTGCTCATATATTCAAAATAAAAAATAAGATGCAAAGAATTAACTCCTTGCATCTTATTTTTATAAATCTTCTAACATTTTAAATATTCTTTTTTTAGATAATGGATGTACTTTGTTTGGTGCTATTTCTGAAAGTGGCTTAAGTACAAATTCCCTCTCTTCCATTCTTGGGTGTGGAATTGTTACATATTCATCATCAGTTACTAAATCATCATAAAGAATAATATCTAAATCTATTATTCTTGGTCCCCATTTAACTATTCTCTCTCTTTTCATAGTCTTTTCTATATTTAATAATACTTCCATAAGTTCTCTTGGAGAAAGTACAGTTTTTATTTTAATAGCTCCATTTAAAAATTCATCTTGCTCTTTAAGTCCCCATGGCTCAGTTTTTATAAAACTTGAAACTTTATCTATAATAATTCCTTTTATATCTTCTAAATTATTAATTGCTTCTATTAAATTTTTTTCTTTATCACCTATATTACTTCCAATTGAAATATAAGCCTCGTGCCATCCTCTATTAATTTCAATAGCTGCATAGCTTAAATGTCTACCAATAGGTGCCCAAGGTTTTTTAACCTTAACCTTTGCATTTTTAATCATTCTATATTTTAATAATATATGTTCACAAACCTTTTCTCCAACAGTTTCTATTAAATCATAACTTTTTTCTGAAACTATTTTCTCAATTTCATAAACAAGTTCTCCATAATGAACTGAAGAATTTAAATCTCCTGTTTTTCCTGCTACAGAAAGATCTAATTCAAGTTCTATATCGAATATAAATTTTTGCCCTAATCTTTTTTCTTCTTCAAATACTCCATGATTTGCAAATATCTCTACATCCTTTAAGTGTATTTTATCCATATAAATTCCTCTTTTCTATTTTGCCTTAACTATAGCATCAGTCATTATGCAAGCTCTTTTATTTTCTAATACATCATGAACCCTAATAAACTCGCATCCTTTCATAATACCAATTACAGTTGTAGCAATAGTTCCCTCAACTCTCTGATCCTTAGGCAAATTTAAAGTTAATCCTATCATAGATTTTCTTGATGTTGCTAAAAGAACTGGATATCCCATATCTTTTATTTTTTCTAAATTATTCATAACTACTAAATTATCTTCTAAAGTTTTTGCAAAGCCTATACCTGGATCTAATATTATTTTTTCATCCTTAACACCAGCACTTTTTGCAATTTCTATACTTTCATTTAAATCTTCTATCATATCTTTCATTATATTTTTGTAATTTGTATTTTCTCTATTATGCATTAAAATACAAGGAACATCATATTTAACTGCAACATTTGCCATGTTTTTATCTCTTTTAAATCCCCATACATCATTTATTATATCTGCACCAGCTTTTATTGCAGCTTCTGCTGTTTCACTTTTATATGTATCTATTGATATTGGAATATCAAATTTTTCTTTTATTGCTTTTATTACAGGAACAACTCTTTTTATCTCTTCTTCTACACCAACAAATTTTGCATCAGGTCTTGTTGATTCACCACCAATATCTATAATATCTGCACCATCATTTATTAATTTTTCTGTTTGCTTAAGTGCAGCTTCTATACTATTAAATTTTCCTCCATCAGAAAAAGAATCCGGAGTAACATTTAATATTCCCATAATGTATGTTCTTTCACCTAAATTAAACTCTCTATTTCCAAGCCTCAATTTATATCACTCCTAAGTCTTAATATTTTATAATATGATTCTTTTTTTCATAATTCCAATAACAATTATTATAAGCTTTGCAATTATAACAGTTTCTAGATAACTTATCACTCATTTGTATTATTTTTTGAAAATCACTTTTTGCTAAATCTTCTCTATGTTCTTTTATAGCATCAATTATAATATTTTTTTCTTCTTCGCTAAATGATGTATCTTTTAATATTTCTCTACTTATTATTGCACTTCCTTCATGATGAGGTATACCTTCTTTATATTGAAGAACTCGTCCTATATCATGTAATAATGCTACTGCGTATATAAGTTCTTTTGAAATATTTAAATTTTCTTCAAGTATTTTTATATATGCAATTCTTGCTACATCTAAACTATGTTCCATATCATGCTTACAGAATTCTCTTTTTTCTTCTAGTTTTTCTAGTTCTTTTATAGATTTTTTAAATAAATCATTACTTAATATCTCATTTACTTTATTCATTAAAGTACCTCTATTTCATAAGTGAAAGAGCTTCGCTTCTAAGTGCTCTATCTTCTTTAAACATTCCTCTATATGAAGTTGTTATAGTTTTAGTACCTGGCTTTTTAACACCTCTCATTGTCATACAAGTATGCTCGCCTTCAATCATTACAATAACACCTTTAGCATCTAAATATTTCATTATATCATCTGCCACTTCTGAAGTTAGTTTTTCTTGAAGCTGTGGTTTCTTTGAATGTATATCAATAGTTCTTGCAAGTTTTGAAAGCCCTGCAACTTTACCATTTGGTATATATGCTATATGGGCTTTCCCAAAAAACGGAACTAAGTGATGTTCACACATTGAATAAAATACTATATCTTTTTCTATAACTAAATCATCATTTTCAACTGTAAATGATTTTTCTAAATATTCTTTTCCATCTTTATTTAATCCTGAAAATATTTCCTCATACATTCTATATACTCTATCTGGTGTCTCTAATAATCCCTCTCTATTTGGGTCTTCCCCTATACCTTCTAATATAAGTTTTACCCCTTCAATTATCTTTTCTTTATTCATAAAATACCTTCGCCCCCATTATTATAAAATTTCACTTTTGTATTTATCACTTATTATATCTATAAATTTATTTTTATCAAAGTTAAAATTATCTATTCTATTAACTTTTATTATTCCAACTAAACTATTAGTTAAAAATATTTCATCCATACCTATTAACATTTCTAAATTTATGTTTTCTTCATAAACCTTGAAATTTTTAGTTATCCATTGTCTAACGGTACCATTTAAAAGACCATTTTTTAAATTAGGAGTATAAATTTTTTTTTCTTTAATGCAAAATATATTTGCTACTGCTGTTTCACATAAAAATCCTTTTTCATTAAAAAATAATGCATCATCAAAACCATTTTCTATCGCTTTTCTCTTTTCAATTATATTTTCTATATAATTTACTGATTTTATTTTTGGCATTATAGATGTTGAATTTCTAAGTACACTGGATATTTTTAAACTTAGTCCTTTTTTGTACATATCTTCTGTATATGTATTATTTCTTAATGTTATAATTATATTTTTTTCTGTAACTGTTATTTTTAAAGCTTTATTATTACATTTCAAACTTTTTATATAATCAAATATAACCTCTTCTTCTTTTAAAGATATTTCTTTTATATTTAAAACATTAAGTGCTTCTTTAAGTCTTTTCATGTGAAATTCTAAAAATTTTGCCCCATTATTTATTAAGATTGTTTCAAATACTCCAGCACCAAAAAATATTCCGTTATCTATTTTTATATCTCCATCACCTATTATTATATTTCTCATTTAAGCACCTTCATTAAAGCCTTAGCTTTTTGAATAGTTTCTTCATACTCATCTTCTTCATTAGACTCATAGGTGATTCCACCACCAACTCCAAAATAAGCCTTATCATCTTTTTTTAATATAGTTCTTATTACTATGTTAAAATCACTATTTCCTCTTAAATCAAAATATCCTATAATTCCCGTATATAAATTTCTTTTAATTCCTTCAAGTTCTTCTATTATTTCCATTGCTCTTATCTTTGGTGCTCCAGTTATAGATCCACCTGGATAAGCTTCTCTTATACACTTAACAGCTGAATTTTCAGGTTTTAAATTTCCCTCTATTGTTGAAACAAGATGAAATACTGTAGCATATTCCTCTATTTTAAATAGTTCACTTACAATTACAGAATTTTTATCACAAACCTTACTTAAATCATTTCTTTCTAAATCAACAATCATTAAAAGTTCTGCTTTATCCTTTTCACTATTCTCAAGCTCTTTTCTATAAAAATCATCTTCATTTTTATTTTTTCCCCTAGGTCTTGTTCCTTTTATAGGTCTAGTTATTACTCTTCCGTCTTTGATTTGTATAAATCTTTCAGGAGATGAACTTATAATTTGAAAGTCATTATAATTTAAATAAGCGGAAAACGGAGCCTTATTTATACTTCTTAAATGACTATAAATATCAAAAGAATCCTTTGTACAATGGCAATAAAACCTTTGAGTCATATTGGCTATATATATATCACCATCTACTATATAATCTTTCATTCTTTTCACAGCTTTTATATACTGTTCTTTAGTAAAATTTGAATAAAATTTATTATTACCTTCCATAAAAGATTTTTCTTCTATTTTACTTCCACCTAATATTTTTTCTTCAATTTCATTTATTGATTCTTCTTTATTTTCAATAGCCGTTATAAAACATTTATTATTTAATAAGTCAAAAATTATTATATTGTTATAAAGTATAAATCTCATATTAGGAATATTAAAATCTTCCTTTGAAGTGTTTGGTAACTTTTCTATAAGTCTTCCTGCATCATAAGATATGTATCCTATATATCCACAAATAAGTGGTATATCACTTTTAAAATTAATTTTTTTATCATTTATTCTTTTTTCTAATTCTAAAAATGGATCATTAAAAGCTTTAGGTTCAAATACTTCAAGGGGATTTAACCCTATAAAAGAATATTTTGATAAATTTTCATCTTCTTTTGAACTATCTAAAAACACACTATTTTTTTCATCTTTAAATAAATTATATATATCAAAAGGAGTAAGATTAGTTTTTATTTCTTTAATTTTAAAATCCAAACTATTTTCCCTCCTTACATATTTTTATAAAATTATTTAAAACCTCATATCCATATTCAGTTAAAACTGCTTCTGGATGATATTGAACACCATATATTTTATAATGTTTATGTTTAATTCCCATAATAGCTCCATCTACAGCTCTTGCTGTTACTTCTAATTCTTCTGGTAAAGTTTCTTCATTTACAACTAGAGAATGATATCTAGTAACATTAAATTCCTTAGGAATATTTTTAAATATATTTTTCCCATCAGTAATTATTTTTGAAATTTTTCCATGCATTGGTCTTTTTCCTTTTATAATTTCACCACCAAAATACTCTCCTATACTTTGATGACCTAAACATATACCAAGAATAGGAAGCTTCCCTTTAAATTTACCTATTATGTTAAGCACTTCCCCTGCATCTTTTGGTGCTTTAGGTCCAGGTGATATAACTATACCATTAGGATTTAAATTTTTAATTAAATCTTCATTTATTTCATCATTTCTAAAAATAAGTACCTCTTCATTTAACTCATTAAAATATCTAACTAAGTTATACACAAATGAATCATAATTATCTATCATTATCAACATATTATAACCACCATTTTTCATATTTTTTATTACATTTATACTATCATTATGCTACAATACTTATAATATTTATTTTAAATTATAACACAGCTTCTTATATGAAAAAATATTTTAGATTGAAGGGATTTGAAATTTATGAAAAGAACAGATTTTCATGTACATACTAATTTTTCTGACGGTATACTGAGTCCAAAAAATGTTATTGATAGAGCAAAAAAGAATAATGTTTCAATACTTGCAATAACTGATCACGATACTGTAGATGGAATTATTGAAGCAATATCTGTAGCTAATGATAAAGATATTAAATTAATTCCTGGCATAGAACTTTCTTGTAATTATAATAATGAAAGTATTCACCTATTAGGATTTTTTAAAGATGATAGTTATAAATCTCAAGAATTATCAAATATATTAAATGAAATTAAAAATAGAAGAATTATAAGAGCAAAAAATATGATAGAAAAACTTAAAGAAAAATTTGACATAAATATAGATTTTAATAAAGTATTAGAATTAGGAGGAAATATAATAGCAAGACCTCATATTGCTAGAGCTATAATAGATGCTGGTTATCCATATACTCAAGATTATATTTTTGATAACTTTATAGGCAAAGATAAACCCGCTTATATTCCAACTACTAAAATTTCTTTAGAAGAAGGTATTGAAATACTTCATAAATTCAATGCTATAACAGTTTTAGCTCATCCTATATTAATTAAAAATACTCCATTAGAAGAATTTTTAAAATTTAAATTAGATGGAATCGAAGCAATATATTATTTAAATTCAAAAGAACAAGAAAAATATTTAATAAGTTTTGCTAAAAAAAATAATCTTTTAATAACAGCTGGTTCTGATTGTCATGGGGATTTTATAAATGACGATCGTCACGGTGATATAGGTGATATGAAACTTCCAGAAGAAGATTTATCTAAATTTTTAAAAGCACTAAATTTTAATTAAATTAAATGAGCACCTACTCTTTATTCAAGATATAGATGCTCTTATTTAAATTAAGAGGTGCCTTTTAATAATTCTTTAATTTATTATTTATCTTTTATTTCATTAATATATTTTATGATTAATTTTTAAATAATGAACTAATAAAATAAAAAAGGTACAAGTTATTTTTAATAACCTGTACCTTTTATTAAATTCTAAGCTTCTTTTAAGAAAGCTACATATCCTTTTTTAGTTTCAAATATATCAACCTTTGAAGCAATCTCCCATGGAGCATGCATATTTTGAAGTGCAACACCACAATCAATTACATTCATATTATATTGAGCTAAAATATAAGCGATTGTTCCACCGCCACCTTGATCTACCTTACCAAGTTCTGCTGTTTGGAATGATACATCATGTTTTTCCATAATTGCTCTAAGTTCTGCCATATACTCAGCATTTGCATCATTACATCCTGATTTTCCTCTAGCTCCTGTATATTTATTAAATACAATTCCTTTTCCAAAATACGCTGAATTTTTCTTTTCCATAACTGATGGATAATTTGGATCAAATGCAGCACTAACATCTGATGATAACATTTTTGAATTTGTTAAACATCTTCTTAATTTTATTTCTGAATAATCTCCAACTCTATCCATAACTTCAGCAACTATATTTTCAAAAAATCTTGATTGCATTCCTGTTGCTCCAATACTTCCAACCTCTTCTTTATCAACAAGTAAACATACACAAGTTTTATCTATCTTTTCTACCTCAGTTAATGCTAATAATGATGTATATGAACATACTCTATCATCATGTCCATAAGCCATAATCATACTTCTATCTAAACCATAATCTCTAGCTTTTCCTGCTGGAACAACTTCTATTTCTGCTGATAAAAAGTCTTCCTCTTCAAAATTATACTTTTCTTTAAGTATTTTTAAAATATTAGCTTTAACAGCATCCTTTTCTTCTCCTTTTAAAGGCATGCTTCCTACTAATACATTTAAATCTTCTCCTTCAATTACATTTGAACCTTTCTTAGTCATTTGATCAGATGAAAGGTGAACTAAAAGATCAGAAATACCAACTACAGGATCATTTTCTTCTTCTCCAACTACTACATTTATTTTAGTTCCATCTTTTTTCACTACAACACCATGTAAAGATAGTGGTAAAGTAACCCATTGGTACTTCTTAATTCCACCATAATAGTGAGTATCTAATAATGCTAAATCTGTATCTTCATATAAAGGATTTTGTTTTAAGTCTAATCTAGGTGAATCAATATGTGCTCCTAGTATTTTAAGACCCTTTTCCATTTTCTCATTTCCTATTACAAATAATGCTAATGTTTTCCCCATATTATTAGCATATACCTTGTCTCCTGGTTTTAAAGTTTCATTTGAGCTTATTACATCTTCTAAATCTCTAAATCCATGTTCTTTTGCGATTCTTATTGATTCATTAACGCATTCTCTTTCTGTTTTACATTTTGACATAAATTCTTTATATCCTTCATTAAATTCAAAAATTTCCTTTATGCCTTTTTCATCGTATTTTTCCCAAGCGTTTTTGCTCATTTTTAGTGCCTCCCTTTTTATTAACTTGCTTATATAATATTATTATCTAACAAGTAGATTTAATACTAATCTTAATCACTAATTTCGCCCATTCTACTTTCAATTATATCTACTGGTGTTTCATTAGACATAAGTGCATACCTAAAGTTTACAGCCGCTGCTTCAATTATTACAGCAATATTTCTTCCTGGTCTTATTGGCACAGTTAGTTTTCTAACAGGAACACCAAGAATATCCATATATTCATAGTCAGTTCCAAGTCTATCATAATCTCCATCATTTTTCCAATGTTCAAAATGCATTACAAGTTTTATATCCTTTTGTTGAAGTATTGAACTTAAGCCATATAATGCTGATACATCAATAATTCCTATACCTCTAACTTCAAGCATTCCTATAGTTATCCTTGGTGATGATCCTATAAGCTCCCCATCGGTTTCTTTTATATCAACAGCATCATCTGTTACCAATCTATGACCTCTTTTTATAAGCTCAAGGGCAACTTCGCTTTTGCCAATTCCACTTTCACCAGTTATAAGTATACCAATTCCGTAAACGTCTACCAAAACTCCATGTAGTCTAGTTTCAGGTGCAAGTTTATCTGACATATATACTGTAAGTTTACTAATAAACTTAGTTGTAACTAAATTACTTCTTAAAACCCAAATATTTTGTTTTTGTGCATATTTTATTAGTTCTTCATGTGGTTCAATTCCCCTTGTTATAATTACACATTTCATATTAAAACTAAAATATTTTTTTAGTCTTTTTCTTCTTAGTTCAACTTGCATATCATCTAAGAAGCTCCACTCAGCTTTTCCAATAATTTGTATTCTCTCTGGAGTAAAATAATTATAGAAACCTGATAACTGAAGTCCAGGTCTATTTACATCACTTACACTTATTACCTCTTCTGGATTGCCTTCTACTAAAACCTCCAAATTAAAATCTTTAATTAACTTTTCAACAGTTACCGCCATCACAATCACCCTTTATTTCTTTTTCTTAGGCTCTATCCCACTAAGTTGAACCTTAAAATTAGCTTTAACACTATCTATATATCTTCTTCTTAACTTTTGTTGTAATTCTTTTTCGTCTTCTGTTAATCCTTCTTCTTTACTTTTTTTATATATTTCATTTATTTTCTCTATAACATCATCTATCTTCATTTCATCTACATTCATATCTTTAGTATTCATTAATTTAGTCACTCCTTGAAAACTTTTTATTTACACTTATGTTTATTTTACCTATAAATAACTGTTTAATCAACTTTAATAACTATTGATTTAAAGTTTTACACAACTTATTTACATTTTAATAAATATTTTATTTTTATTTTTCGACAAATTAAATTTTATTCACTTATATTAATCTATTTTATACTGATTTTATTCTATTTTTATAATATTTAATATATATTTTTGTAAATATTTGTACTTTTATTTTAATTTACTTATTTCCAATAACTGTTATAATATGACTATAAATACATTTATTTTACAGATGAGGTGTTGTTTATGACGGTAAAAAAGATAAAAAAAAGAATAAAATACAGAAAGTTTTTATTAAATCTACTACTAAAATTTATAAATCCTTCTAATAAACTTATTGTCATACTTTCTCAAAATTTAGACAAAGATATAAGCACATACCAATGTCTTCTTTATAAAATCCACAAAAGAAATTACAAAGTAAAAACCTTCAATAAACTAGCAGCTTAAAAACTTTTTTTAAAATAAATGGAGTTAAGATACTCCATTTATTTTAAAAAAGTACAAAAAAAATACCTCAAAAGAGGTATTAATTTCTGTAATTATATAGCACCCCAACATGCCGTTTGCTTATATATTCAAAACCTGCTCCTCGCAGGTGGGTTCTGCTCATATTACCTCTCTGCCATCTTCCGTCATAATATGAAGCTAAATGCTTGAAGCCCGACATCAATAATAATATCGCAAATCCCGTATCTCATATGTAGGTTGAATACGATAAGCTTGGCGAACATCTCAGGTATGTTATGTTTTAATTATATCACAATTTTTTTTGAATTCAAGTAGTTTTTATATATACTTAAAAACCCTTTAATTTATTATAAGTAATCGTTTAACACTTCTTCTAATTCCATATCAAAGTCATCTGTACAAAACGCAGCAATAAACTTTATGTAGTCATTATTATTTCCATCTATTTTTACTTCTTGGAATACTCCTGAAATTTCTAATTCATCACTTACTTCTTCAATTATATTTTCTATATTATCTCTTGCTATATCTAATAAATATGGTATGTACCAATCTACTTTCCATTCATTACTATCTTCTTCTAAATCACTTTCTTCATTCGCATAAGCTCTAGCAGCATTAAGCTCTTCTCTATCAAAATCATAAAAAAATTCTAAAATAACTTTATCATCTTCTACTAATATTTCTTCAATTTCAGTTAATCCTTCTTGTTCTAATCTTTGTGATATTTCAAAAGCGTTCATTTATATTAACACTCTCCTTAGTATAAAAGCTTCTTATATTCTTTTTTTACAGCGATAAATTCTTTATCATCTTCTACAAGATTTAATTCCTCTTTATCATCTGTCTTGTCTATTCTAAATATAAATATATCTTCAGCTTCTTCCTCTACTGGTGTTAGTAGTAAGTATTCTTTTTCATCAAGAAATATTCTTGCTACTGCTTCAAAATCAACTTTATTTCCCTCTTCATCTTTAAAAGACATTATCTCTTTTTCTTCCATTAAATTATCCTCCTACTGTATATTCTTTTCTTATTATAAATACATTTTATTATAAACACAAACCTAATATAGGTAATTTTAAAAAAGAGTTAGATATTTTATATTCTAACTCTTTTTTATTTTAACCCATTTATTTTTTTATAAGATTTGTTATATTATCTAATTCTAATATATATTCTGTATGAAGTGCTCTAGTTAAAGAAACATATAATAATCTTTGATCTAGTGTACTATTTCCATCATAATTTTTATCACTTGGATTATAAATTATACTACAATCAAATTCTAATCCTTTAGTTAAATAAGATGGGATTATAATGTTATCAGATTTAGTTTCTTTTTCTTTTCCTTTTATCCTTTGAAACTTATTCTTACTTTTTTTCTTTAAAATCTTCTCAAGCTTTTCAGCTTCATTCGAATCTTTTGTTATTAAAGCAACAACACTTTTTCCTTCTTGGTGAGTCTTTTTTATTATTTCATCTACCTTTTCAGAAATTTCTATATCATCTTTTACTTTTATTATTTTAGGCTCCATACCGTGTCTTAATACCGGTATAGAATCTTTAAGTCCTAAATTTTGAGCTTTTAATGCTTCTTTTGCAAAATCTATAATTTCTACTGTTGAACGATAACTTTGACTTAAACTTATAAAGGTAGCTTTACCTTTAAAAAGTCCTTCTGTTACATCTTCCCATTTCTTTAATCCTTTATAATAATATATGCCTTGTGCTAAATCTCCAACTAAAGTTAAAGAATTTCCTCGTGCTAATTCATTTACTAAATAAATTTGAAATGGACTATAATCTTGAGCTTCATCTACAACTATATGTTTAAACTTCTCAGAGTCATCTATTCCCTCTAATAAAACTCTTATATATAATATTGCTGCTAAATCATCTTCATCTACAAAACCAGCTTCATATCTTTCATTAAATTCTTTTTTCATAAAATCAGCAAGAACTTCTGGAATTTTATCATCTGTTGCTATATCAAAAAGATCTTCGTCATTGAAAAATCCTTTATATATGTCAGTTGAGCTTATTCCTCTCCATGCCTTAAAATACTCATTTAATGCATTTTTTCCATTCTTTTTAATATTTTCTTTAACTTTATCTCTTTCATCATAAACTTGTATAAGTTTATTTCTTCTAGCTTCTGAATCCCCCTCTTCCATCTTTATATCTTTTATTTTTATATCCCAAGCTTTATCAACCTTTTGTATAACAGCTAATATTCTTTCCTTAAGTTTTAAACTTAAATATCTTTTTATTTCATCTTTTCTTTTATTTATTGGATATGCCTTTAAATCCTTTAAATATAATTTCATTATTTCTTTTCTTGTAAAAATAACTTGACCTGCAATTTCTATATCCTTTATATCTAATGCTTTGCTTTCTAATAAAGTAATATATCTATCAAGCATTACTTTAAAAGCTAATGATCCTCTAAGTTTTGCTGAATTTACTATTAACTTTTTCTTCTCTTCATCAGTTTCTTCCATAATGTTTTTTATTTTTTCATCTTTATTATATATTTTTCTTTTAATTTTAGCCTTTGATTTTACTAAATCCTCAAATGTACTCTGTTTTACTTCATGAGCACCAAGGTTTGGTAGTATTTCAGAAATATAATCTAAAAATAATTTATTTGGAGCAAGAACCAATATATCTTCTCCACTCATATTTTCTTTATATCTATATATTAAATAAGCAAGTCTATGAAGTGCTATTGTAGTTTTACCTGAACCTGCTGAACCTTGAACGATTATAGGAAGATTTCTTGGCCATCTTATTATCTCATTTTGTTCCTTTTGAATTGTAGCAACAACATCTTTAAGCTTTTTTCCTCTGCTTTCTTCAAGATTTATTTTAAGGAATTCATCAACAAGACCTTGGCCTTCTTCACCATTTATCATTATTTCATTTATACTCTCGTCAAATACTCTCTCCAATTCACGTTCATCATTAAATAAAAACTTTCTTTTAAGAGATAACTCCCCATCTATTATTCCAGCTGGTGCCTTATAATATGCTTCTCCCCCAGTTCCACTATAATAAAGATCTGCAACTGGTGCTCTCCAATCTACTACAATTTCATCTCCAGTTTCAGAGCTATTTATCCCATGTTTTCCTATATATATCTGTTCTACATCAGCTGATCTCTTTTCTCTAAAATCAACTCTACCAAAATATGGTGTATTATAAGCTTCCTCATATTTTTCTATATCTTTTTTAGCTAGATTTAAAGCCTTTTCTGTAGTATCCTTCTCTGCATTATACTTTCCCTTTAATGCTTTACTAAGCTCTGTAAACTTCTTGTTTACACCTTCTATATATTCTTCTTTTTGTTTTAGCTCCTCATCTATTAATTTTCTTTTTTCTATTAAGATATTTCTTTCTTCATCTAAAATAATATTACTCAAAATAACTACCTCATACTAAATTTTATTTACTAAAAAAGTATCAATATTCATTATATACTTAATCATAGATAATTTTAAAGTAAATTTATTATCGCATTCCAAATTTAACAAAAAACTAATCTTAATATATACTTTCTTATATTTAATTGTATTAATAAGAAAAATACTTTAATATAAAAAGAACTACTTAAAAAGTAGCTCTTACATTACAACTTCGTTCTTTTCTTTTACATTATCAAATAAAGTATAAATACTTTTATTTCTTCCTTTAGCCATTACATTAACAAGCCCATATCCTAACGCACTGTCTATCATATGATGAAGAACAGCTCCTACTCCAGTAACTATTATTAATTGATAAATATCAAATCCTATAAATGGTATAACTACTAATGCTTCAAGACCACCATGAATTATTGATGTAAATAATGACATTTTTAAATATGATTTATGCTTTTGAATATATTTTGCTCCAAAATATCCTACCACAATGTGAGTTGCAGCTCTAAAAACTACTGGCATTGGCATACCTGCTATCAAAAAACCAATAGTTGATCCGATTCCTGTAACAACTGCTACCATTGGTGATATTAAAATTGCTACAAACATAGGTACATGTGCAAAAAGTGTAGCACTAAATGGTGGTATATAAATCTTTAAAAAGCTAAATTGCACCGGAATAATAATTGCAAGTGCTATTAAAAGTGCAGCATATACCATTTGTTTAATTTTATTATTCATAAATACTCCCCCTATACTAGTGTATATACACTAGTATAAAGTATAATTTTACACATGTAAATCTTTTATTCTAGAATCTCTTTTAAATACCTTATTAATAAAGCATTTTCATCATGCTTAAGAACACAAACCCTAAAAAATTTATTATTAAGACCTTCAAAAGAAGAACAGTTTCTTATTATTATTCCTTTATTAGCTAACTTATCATATATATCCTCAGAAGTTATATCTGCTCTTTCAATTTTACATAATATAAAGTTTCCTCTACTTTCATATACCTTTATATCTTTAAAATTTTTAAGTTCTTTATTTAAATAATTTCTTTCATTAGTCATATGTAAAATTGTTTTTTCTATATACTTCTCATCTTTAAACATAGCTTCTCCAAGGATAGTTGCAAAAATATTTATATTCCATAAATCTAATTTATCTAATATATTATCTCTTACATCCTCATTTGATATAAGGCCATAACCCAATCTTATTCCTGGAGTTGAGAAAAATTTTGATGTTCCTCTTATAACAAATAAATTTTTATATTTATCAATTAAATTAGTTGATGAATAAACTTCCTTATTAGTAAATTCAATATAAGTTTCATCAACCATAACAAATGCATTTGTACTTTTTAAAATTTCTTCTATTTCTATTTGTGTAAATGCAAAACCTGTTGGATTATTAGGATTACAAATTATAATTAAATCAACCTTTGATTTTCTTATCTTCTCTTTAAAATCAATTAAGTCAACTACGAAATCATTTTCTTCTTTTGCAAAGTATTTTATTATATTACAGCCTATTTTTTTTAATTCTCTTTTATACTCAGAATATGATGGAGATAAAAGCATTGCATTTTTAGGATTAATATCTTTTATAAACGAAGCTATTAATTCAGTTGCTCCACTTCCTAATATAATATTTTTAAAATTACACTTACAATAATCTGAAATTACATTTTTAAGTTCTTTATATTCTGGGTCTGGATATATTGAAACCATATTTATGTTATCTATTACAGCTTGTTTTGCTTTTTCTGATGCTCCAAATGGATTTATATTTGAACTAAAGTCTAAAAAATCTTCTTTTTTAATTCCTAATTCATTTGCTAAATCAAATAAATTAGCCCCATGTTTAATTGCCATAAAAATTCCTCCTAATTACCTTTATATCTATATTATAGTAAAGTTTTTTAAAATTAATAAGGATTGCATCAAATAATGTTATTTTTAATTTGATACAATCCTTTATAAAATAATTTTATTTAAGTTCTGAATGATTTTTTCCATATAAAAAATATACAATTAATATACATACTAAAATTATTCCAAATATAACCCAAGTAATCTTTGTTAAATTAATCATTAAAATTATACAACATATTGCTCCTAATAAAGGTATAAATGGTACTAAAGGAGTTTTGAAACTTCTTTTTATGTTAGGATATTTTTTCCTAAATACTATTACTGAAAGAGAAACTATAGAATAAACAAGTAAAAATGCAATACTTGCAAAGTTAGCTAAATCCTTTAAATTAAAAAATCCAGCAAGAATTGAAGAAATTATACCAACTGTCCATAATGAAATAATTGGTGAACCTTTTTTGTTCTTTTTACTAAATATTTTAGGTAATAACCCATCTTCACTTATTTTAAGTAATATTTGAGAAGTTGCAAAATTTCCTGCGTATATAACTGCAAGTATTCCAATTACAGTACCAAGTGAAACTATAAATGCAGTTTCCGGTCTTTTTGCTAATTTTAATGTGTATGAAAGAGCATCTGGAACATCTAAATTTATATATGAAGTTATACCAGTTAAAACTAATGATACTCCTATATAAATAATTGCACACACAAAAAGTGATGTTAATAAACCTATTGGTAATGCCTTTTTAGGATTTTTTACATATGGTGCAGCTGATGCTGTTGCATCAAATCCACAATATGCAAAAAATACTGAAGCTGCTCCAGTCATAACTCCCGACATTTTATATGGTTCAAAAGGAACCCAATTTGAAGCTGACATATGCCTTGAACCAACTATTAAAAATAGTAATATAACACCTATTTTTATTAATACCATTATATTATCAACAATCTTACTTGAACCTGTTCCTCCAGATATAACAAAAGTTATAAATAATATAGCTAATATAGCCGGTAAGTTTATAATTCCTCCCTGAGATGGTATATTGGTAAAAGATTTTGGAATATGTATATTAATTACATCAAGTAAACTTAATAAATAACTTCCCCATCCTGATGCAACTGTTGCAGCCGATAAAATATATGCTATTACAACACACATTCCAACTATAAATGCTATTACCTCTCCAAAAGTTAAATAAGCAAATGTATAAGACCCTCCTGAACTTTGTATACTAGCACTAAGTTCAGCATAACAAAGTACTATAAAAGCTGCTGCAATAGCACTTAATGCAAAAGAAATTGCAACAGCAGGTCCAGCTTCTTTTGCTGCAACTATTCCTGTAAGAACCATTACTCCAGTACCAATTACTGAACCAATACTCATAAGTGTTAAGTCAAGAGTTCCTAAATGCTTTTGTGAATCTTTTATATTAGCAGAAAATTTGTCAATATTCTGCGTTCTAAATATATTCAACTCATCCACCCTCTTTTTCCTAAAAAATTACTATTATATTTAATTTTTTATTAATAAAACATAAAATATATTATATAATTTTCATTATTAATTATATCAATATTTACAACTAATTTATTATTAACTTTTTTGCTAAAGAGTTAATATTTATTTGTTTTATTTTATAATTTAAGTACACTTTTCTTTATATTATGTATATACTATAAGTTATGACTATCTAACATAGGAGGATAAAATTTATGAATACATTTCAAGATTTGAATTTAAGCAATAACATAATAGAAGGCTTAAAAAAACAATCAATTGATACACCAACTGAAATACAAGCTTTAACTATTCCAGAAATTTTACTTAATAAGGATGTTATAGGTGAAGCTCATACAGGAAGCGGAAAAACTCTTGCTTTTTTAGCACCACTTTTTGAAAAAATAGATAAAAATACTCAAGGAGTTCAAGTTTTGATTCTTGCTCCAACTAGAGAACTTGTTATACAAATTGAAAAACAATGTAAGCTACTAGCACAAAATTCTGATATAAATATTAGTTCTACACCAATTATTGGTGATGTAAATATGGATAAACAAATAAAAAAATTAAAAGAAGCTAAACCTAATATAGTAATTGGAACCCCAGGTAGAGTTTTAGATTTAATTAAAAAGAAAAAAATTAAAGCTCATACTATAAAAACTATAGTTCTTGATGAAGGTGATAATTTATTAGATAATACTCACTTAAGAACTGTACAAGATATAATTAAAAGTACTATGAGAGATAGACAACTTTTAGTGTTCTCTGCGACTATAAGTCCAAAAGCTATGGATATCCTTAAAGATTTAATGAAAGAACCTGTTATTTTTAAAAATAAAGAAAAAATTTCTTTAAATCCTAATATTGAACACATATATATTGAAGTTGAAGAAAGAGATAAACCAGAAGTACTAAGAAAACTTGTTGCAGCTGAAAATCCTTCTAAAACTTTAGTATTTATCAATCGCGGATTTAATGTTGAACTTATAGCTGATAAACTTAATTATCATCACAAAAACGCTTTTGCTATGCATAAAAGAATTACTAAAGAACAAAGACAACAAGCTCTTGAGAAATTTAGAAATGGTTCTATAGATATACTTGTTTCTTCTGATATTTCTGCAAGAGGTTTAGATATCCCTAATATATCTCATATTATTAACTTAGACTTTCCAATTAATGCTAATGAATATTTACATAGAGCTGGAAGAACTGCTAGGGGTAATAATAAAGGTATTACAGTTTCTTTAGTTACACCTAAAGAACTTAGAAACCTTAAACAATATGAAAAGCAATTTAAAATAAAGTTTAAGAAAATGGAATTATCTCACGGAAAACTTATTTAACTATTAAAAATATGGTACTTAAAGTAATATATTTTATTACTTTAAGTACCATATCATTATATAATAATTACAGTATCTTTAAGCCATTTATTATTATATATTAAAATTTATTTTTATATTTACCCTATTACTTTCTTATAAAAACTTTTGTTTAATGGAATTCATCTTTTTTCTTTTATTAATCCTTTTCTGTATGCTTCTAAAAGCATTTTTAATTCCTTTATTTGATTTTTAAGCTCCATTCCTATATCAGTATCTCCAACTCTTTTTCTATCAAGTTTTCTCTCAACAACTATACTAGTTGATAAAATATCATTTTCTTCAATAATAGCATTTTCTATTGATTCAAATGGTTGATGTGATACTAATTGAAGCCCATAAGAATTATATATTAAAGTGTATCCTGCAATTCCAGTATCTTTTCTATAAGCTTTTGCAAACCCACCATCTATAACTAAAACTCTTCCACCACACTTTATTGGACTTTCTCCTAGCTTTTCTTTTACAGGAACATGTCCATTAATTATCTTTGATTCTTCAACATCTAAATCAAATTCTTTTAATATTTTTGAAACTATCTCTTCATCATTTCTATATGCATAATATGGATTTTTAGCCTCTATATGAGTTTTTTTATCTTCTATAAAATATCTTTCAAAAGTTGTCATCTCTTCTTTACCAAATAAAGATGATACAGGACCAGTCCATAAATACCACATAATATCCATACCATATAACTTTTCTTTAGTTCCTACTTTATTAAAATATCCTTCTCTTGCTAATGCATCAAATTTTTCTAATAATTTTCTTCCATAATATTTTTTACCATTTATAGTAAAGCTTTTAAAAGTTCCATCTTCATTTAAAGGTATACATCCATGAAGTAATAAATTTTTATTGTAAGTAAGATACATGCTTCCTTTTGAAAATAAAAATGTTATATGCCTTTGTAATTTATCACTATTTACAAATGATATTTGCAACTTTTCAATTAATTTTTCCTCTTCTTCTGTAAGCTTAAATGGATTTTTAGGGTCTATAGTTGGAAAATAACAATCCTTTAATTTATATTCTTTGCCCTTTATTATAATTGTTCCTTTATCATAATCTATTTTGTCTAAAAGTAACCTATTGTCTAATTTAAATTCTGGTCTTCTCTTTATTATTTTTTCTTCTAATTTAAATTGTATTATTGAAATTGCTTTATGCATTTTTGCTGTTAAATCCATCTCAAACTTTCCATACCTACTAGCATCACTAACTTTTGGCATAAATTCTATACATGGATCATCTTTGTAATATTTAAGTGCAAATGTTGCAAGAGGCATAATATTTATTCCATAACTGTCTTCTAATGTATCAAGACTCCCATATCTTGTAGCTATCCTTATAACATTGGCCATACAAGTTTTTTCTCCTGCTGCTGCCCCCATCCAAAGCATATCATGATTTCCCCATTCAATATCAACAGAATGATGTTCCATAAGCTTTTCCATTATTATATCAGCTCTAGGCCCTCTATCATATATATCTCCTAATATATGCAATCTGTCTATAACTAATCTTTGAATAAGATTTGATAAAGCTATAATAAATTCTTTTGCTCTTCCTATATCTATAATTGTTGTAATTATTCCATCATAATACTCTTGCTTATTTATACCATAAAATTGTTCATGCAATAATTCTTCAATTACATAACTGAAATCTTTTGGTAGTGCTTTTCTTACCTTTGATCTAGTATACTTTGATGATTCACTTCTACAAAGTTCTATAAGCCTATATAAATTAACCCTATACCAGTCATCTATATTTTCTTGTTCTCTTAAAACTATATCTATTTTTTGTTCCGGATAATAAACTAATGTTGCTAAACTCTTTTTCTCACTATCCATAAGAGATTTTCCAAATACCCTATCTATTTTTCTTTTAATAACACCAGAGCCATTTTTAAGTACATGTACAAATGGTTCATATTCTCCATGTAAATCAGTTAAAAAATGTTCTGTTCCCTTTGGTAAGTTTAATATAGCAGCTAAATTTATTATTTCCGTTGAAGCTTCTGCAACTGTTTTATATTGCATTGATAAAAGTTTTAAATACTTTAAATTTTTAATAATTTCTTCATCACTAATAACCATTTTCTCAATCCCCTCATTGTAACCGTTTAATAAATTATATAACATTTTTAATATTTATCCAAATTTATAATTTTTTATATAAATAAGCTTTATTTAATTGATAATTTACTGCTTAAGGGGTACAATACCTATTAAGTGATATTTTATTTTAAGGTATAAAGGAGAGAAACAAATGTTAAGTGAAAATCTATTAAATAATCTTAATGAACAAGTAAATTTTGAATTTTACTCATCTTATGTATATCTATCAATGGCAGCATATGCTGAATCAGTTGATCTAAGTGGATTTGCAAACTTTTTTAGAGTACAAGCACAAGAAGAATTAGCTCATGCAATGAAATTTTATGATTACATATTCCAAAAGAACGGAAAAGTTACTTTAGATAATATTCCTAAACCTAAAGCTGACTTTGAAAGCATAATTGATGTTTTCCAAAAAGGTTACGAACACGAACAATTAGTTACAAGTAGAATTTATAAATTAGCTGATATTGCTTCTGAAGAAAGAGAACATGCTACAATGAGCTTACTTAATTGGTTTATTGATGAACAAGTTGAAGAAGAAAATAATTTCAACTCTCTTTTAAAAAGAGTTAAAAGGTCAGAAGGAAATCCAGCTGCTATATATATGATGGATGATGAACTTGCAAAAAGAGTTTTTGTTCCTATAAATAATAACGGACAATAATAAAATCTAAAAAGCTACTTTACTATATTAGTGGTAGCTTTTTTTAAATTCTCTATTCTATATCCAATATCTTTATTAGCTAATTTATAGCATTCTTTTATCATTTCTTCTTCACTCATAGCTGTTCCAAGAAGTGAATCAATTGTTAATTGATTTCTATCCTTAAAATACTTTTCTAATAAAAACTTTTCTATATCTTTTTGTGATGCAATCTCTAAATTATCTAATATATGATTAACATTAAATCCATTACTTGATAAATATTTTCCTATTAAAATTCCTCTTTGACATCTTATAGGATCTTGCATTGCACCAAGTATTGCTATTTTATATCCTTTTTTGCATCCGTTTCTAAGTCTATTAACACCATTTTGAAATTCTTTTTCCTTTATAACTTTATCAAAATCTGCAAAACCTTCATTATTATATGATAACTTATTAACCCTTTTTGCTGCTAATTCCATTCCCATATAAATATAATAAAAACCTTCACTTAACAATGTTTTTTTAATATTTTCTTTATCAAATTGTTTATTATATTTAGAATATGGAATAGCTCTAGTATCTACTATGCAATTAATATTAAACATCTTAAGCATTTCTATAAATTTCTCCATACTATAATTTGAATGACCTATTGTATATATATCCATATTCATCCCCCTTATCTTAAATTTAAATCTATATAACTTAATTTATTTATGTAAATTTAATAAACAATTCTATAATAATTATAGTAAATTTTTCATTAAATATTTTATTTACATATTTCTATAAAAGCTCACAATATCGTTAATAGCAACTTTATTATAATAGTATTTTTCTATCTTTATTAATAATTTTAACCATAATTCTTACTTTAAATAAGTTTACTTAAATATTATGTGCAAATTATAAAATATTAAAAAGGTTACTCAAAAAGTAACCTTAATAATTTTAACTATAAAATTCTTGTGTTGCATATACTGTGTTTCCTGATTTATATGCGCCAACACCTATGCCAGTAAAGTTAGGTGATAATATATTAGCTCTATGTCCAGGTGAATTCATCCAGTTCCTCATGAACTTACTAGCTAGTACATCTGCTGATTCTCCTCCGATATAAGCTATATTTTCTCCCCAACTACTATATTTAACTCCATCATTTTTCATCTTTTCAGTAATTAAATTACCTTGAGGATCCCTATGATCAAAGTATTTTCTAACTGCCATATCCTCTGATTTCATTCTTGCATATTTTTGCATAGTATTACTATAACTTAAAGTATTAACCCCTGCCTTTTTTCTTTCTATATTAACTAATCTAAATATCTCTGATTCAACTTGTGACATAAAATTACTATTGCTTGAACTTTCTTTTACAGATGAATGTTTTTCATTTGAATTTAATTTTTTACTATCACTTGAATTATTATTAGTTACTTTTTCTTCAATGTTATTGTTTACTTTAGTGCTATCTTCTGATTTTTTGATAATTTCATTTTTATTACTATCTTCTTTTTTGGTTGCAGACTGTTTATTATCGCTTGTCTCTTTTTTTATATTAGATTTAGATTCATTTTTTAATACTTTTGAATCTTTACTTAATATTTTAACATCCTTATTTTCTTTAACATTTTTTTCTTTAGTATTCTCCACATTGCTATTCTCTTCAACTTGTACTACTTCTTTATTTGTATCTTTCTTATTTGAAGAACCTACATTTATTCCTGAACACCCAACTAATGATGAAGATAGTATAAGCATTGCTATTAATCTGTATTTCATTTTTACAACTCCTTTTTTTCTTTTCATTGTGTTGTTCCATCTGTCAATACATTTATACCATAAATATTCCACTTTTCTTATGGTAGATTAATAACATTTATGAATATATAATACTTTTAAACAAAAACTATACTTATATGGAATTTATAACAATAGCTAATTTTACAGTATTACTAGCCTAAGACGATTATCCCATAATTTAACTTGTATAAAATTACTAGGTATATTTTTTCATTTTATTTGCAAGTTTTAATACTTTTATTCAAAATTTCATACAAATTCTGCTAACTTATGAAAGTTGAATTTAATATTATGCAATAAATTATCGTCATTATATTTACACTTATTATTTTTATATGTATTTCCGTACTTTATTAAAGCTCTTATAACCTGCTTTTGCCTTTTTTTAGCTAGTCCATTATTTTTACTTAATGCATAAATACTAGGTGCTTGAGGAATTCCAGCAAGTATAGTAGCCTCATTAAAATTCAATTCGCAAGGTGTTTTTTTAAAATATCCTTTTGAAGCATTACTTATACCAAAATAACCATCTCCAAAACATATTATATTTACATACAATTCAAGAATTTCTGATTTTGTATATTTTCTTTCTAATTGTATTGATAAAAGCAATTCTTTTATTTTTCTACTAAGATTTCTTTCATTTGATAAACACATATTTTTAGCTAATTGTTGTGTTATAGTGCTTCCACCTTCTATTACTTTTCCAGCAATAATATTATGTATTATTGACCTTAATATAGATATAAAATCTATAGCTCCATGTTCATAAAACCTATGATCTTCTATATCAATTACCGAATTTAAATATTTTTCATCTATATTTTCTATCTTTACATAATTAGGTCTTTTTTTGATTTCTTGTACTTTTTTATCTATTATTTTATTATCGTATAAACATTTATTTTCTAAATAACTTAGTCCAATAGAAGTAAATAATAATAAAACAATAATAATCATTAATATATTTTTATACCTTAAAACTAAGTTCATATAATTACAAACCTTTCTTAATAAAAATATTTATTATAATTTAATTATAAAATTATATTTTTAAATTTAACATTTAATTTTCTTACTTTTTTCTTTCAATTTTTCAAAAAATAAGAAAATCAAACTTTAAACTACAAGAAATTAATATAAAATTATAGGGTTACTAAAGTAACCCTATATTACTAAATCCTTATTTTTAAGTGTAACCCAATAACTTAAAATGCCTTTTTCTTTAAAACCTCTTTTTTTATACATATTGTAAGCTATTTTATTTACTTCTATAACTACTAAATATATATTCCTTATTTTTTTATTCACTAAAAACTGTATTGCCGTCTCTAATAATCTTTTACCATATCCTTGTCCCCTAAACTCTACCGGAAGCCCTATATCAAAAGTAGCATTATTGCCATTTACATATACATTCATTACTCCTATTCTTTTATTTTTATCTAAAACTATAAAATAATAATTTCCAGTATAAGATTCATTTAAATATTCATTTAGCTCAAGTTCATTAAGCGATGCTCCATGAGGCATATTATTAAATGCTTTATTATATAAACTCATATATTTTAATTTATTTTTATCATTTAATTTTTCCAAATTTAAAATATGTTCTTTTTCACTCTTATCATTTATTTCCATTATCTTTGCTGAATAAGAAACTTTTAATCCTAACTTTTCAATTATTTCTTTAGTTTCTTTTTTTCTAAATCCTAATAAAATTTCATTAGCATTATTTTTATTACATATATAATATAAAAATTTAATTAATTCCTCTATAATGTACTTTTTATCATTATAGCACTCTAAAATATCTAATGAATATATATAAGCAATACCTGTTATAGATATTTCTTTAAGTATAGCTCTTCCAATACCTAATACTTTGTCAGAATCGAATATTATAGCTATACCTTCACCATAATTATATGTTTTTGTATTAAACATACTTTCCATCTCTGAAAGAGAAATATATTCTTTTCTATTCATAAATATAAGTAAATTATCTTTTTCTTTTGAATTCAAATCGCAGAAACTTTTAATCATATTTACTCCTCTTTCCTTCTATAATATATTTTAAATATTATACTTTTATTTTATTTTTTGATCCTATTATTTTTTTAGATAATAATACTCCAGCTATAAGTATGATTATAGGTACTATAAATTTAGGTGAACATGGATCCAAAAAGTTTTCTCCAATAATTGAATAACACATAGTCTCAGGTAAAACACCTATTAAAGATGCTATAATAAAATCTTTATATCTTATTTTTGTAAGTCCACAAGCATAACTTAATGGATCATATGGAAGAATTGGTGGCAACCTTAATAAAAGCAAAATTTTAAAACCATTTTTCTCCATATTATCATCTAACTTCAAAAGCTTATTGCCTATTATTCCATTAACAAAATCTCTTCCTAAATATCTAGCTACAAAAAAAGCAATTGTTCCTGATATAAAAAATCCAATCATAGTAAATATAAAACCATATACCGGGCCAAATAATATACCACTAAATACTGCTAATATATTAGTTGGTATAAAAACAAAAAATGGTTTTATTATATAGACTCCAATATAAGCTAAACTAGCTAATACCTTATTATCTTTAATTGATTGACAAACTTGATTCATATCTAATGTTTTTAAATACTCAAAGTTAATAGCAAGAACTATTAATCCAACTACAAGTATTATTATAAAAATACAAAACTTTATTTTTGATAAATTTTTTTTCAATTTAAAATCTCCTATACTAAATATTAAGTAATTTAACTTAAACATATAAAATAAATAATGTAAAGATTAAAACAACATATTTCATTTTTGTTTAAAAATTTAAAGATATCCTTAAGGATATCTTTATTTTTTATTAAGGTTTTTATTCAATTCACTTATAAATTCAGGAGTTGTTCCACAACAACCTCCAACTATATTTGCACCACTACTTATTATTTGTTTTATATAATTTAAAAATTCTTCTTTTGTCATATCATATACAAGCTTATCTTCTATAACTTTTGGTTTCCCCCTATTTGGCATTGCTATTATAGGTAATTTAGTAAGATACCCAGCTTCTCTTACAAGTTCTATCATATCCTTAGGACCTGTTGAACAATTAAATCCTAAAGCATCTACTCCTAACTTCTCTAATTCAATAACCATGTCTTTAACTGTATATCCAAAAATCGTTTTTAAATCTTTATTAAAAGTCATAGTGGCAAATATCGGCTTATTTGTAATATCCTTTGCTGCAATTACAGCAGATTTCATCTCGTACAAATCCATCATAGTTTCAATCATTATCAAATCTACACCTTGATTTACGCCCACTTTAATCTGCTTTTTAAATATTTCTATTGCATCTTCATATTCTATACTTCCTTTTGGCTTTATAAACTCACCAAGAGGCCCTACATCAAGAGCCACTAAACACTTAGTTCCATTAACAGACTTTTTAGCTATTTCTACTGCACTTTTTACAATTTCATATACAGTAAAAGAACTAGACTTTAATCTTACATCATTAGCTCCAAAAGTATTAGTTAATATTATATCTGCTCCAGCATCAACATACATCTTGTGAATTTTTTCTATTTTATCTTTATTTGTAATATTATAATCTTCTGGATTTTTAATCATTTTAAGTTCAACATCTTGAAGCATAGTTCCCATAGCTCCATCTAAAATTACTACATTTTTATCAAAATTATCTATTATGTTCAAAATATAATCATCTCTCTTAAACTTATTTACATCTATTAAAATATTCATCTTTAAACATTGCCATAACTATTTCATCATAATACTTACCACATCTATATATTTCTTTTTTAAGTACTCCTTCTTCTTCAAACCCTAATTTTTTATAACAATTAATTGCTCTTTCATTAAAAGAAAATACTCCAAGCTTTATTTTCTCCATATTGCATTCTTCAAATATAAATTTAATTAATATAGATAATGCATCATATCCATATCCTTTGCCCCAATAATTTTTATCACCTATCATAATTCCAATAGTACAGTTTCTATTTTTTATATTAACAGCATTTATACTACAACCACCTATAATATTTCCAGTGCTTATTTCCTCTATTGCAAAATCATAAGTTAAACCATTTATTTCTCTATTCTTTTTTATCCATATTTCTTCTTCTCGTTTACTTATAGGAAATGGTATATTTAAGTCTAAAAACTTTTTAACCTCAAAATCATTTACAAAATTTAATACCTTTTCAATATCTTCTTCATTATAAGCTCTAAGTAGAACTTTACTTCCTATATACATTATAATCAGCCCCCAATTGTATTTTAAACTATATTATATATTAATAATTATAAAAACAAAAGCATTACTAAAAAGTAATGCTTTAAACTTCTATGGATGATTATAAAATAATAATATTATCGATAAAAACGAACAGACTATACTTATTCCTACAATAAAATGTACTATTTGAGGTTTTGTAAAACCCTTTTCTTCTAATCTAAAGTGCATTTGACTTCTATCTGCTTGATATACAGGTTTCCCCTCATTAAATCTTTTAAATATTACAAATAAATTATCAAATATCGGCACTGCTAAAGCTAATATAGGTAATAGAAGACTTAATACTGTAGCTTGTTTAAATGCGCCATCTAAGGCTATAATACTTAAAATAAATCCTAAAAAATTCGCTCCAGAATCTCCCATAAAAACCTTTGCTGGATATTTATTGTAAATTAAAAATCCTGCTATTACTCCTGCTAATGCTGCAGATATGCTTGCTGAATATTCTTGAGATAATATTATAGCTGCAATAAAAAATGTAATTGAAGAAACTAATGATATACTTCCTGCAAGTCCATCCATTCCATCTGACCAATTTATCACCGTAGTAACTCCAAATATCCAAGTTATACTTAAAATAAACTGTAAAAAAGTATTTAATTCAATATATACCCCTGTAAAAGGATTAGTAAAACCTTTAAACGCTACACCAGCATTAAAAACTATTATTGCCGCTAATATTTGTATTATAAGTCTAGGTAATATAGGAAATTCCTTTCCTATTGATTTATAATAATCATCTACTAAACCTATAACTAATATAAGAACCGACGCTACAAATATCCATATTCCATGAGCACTATCAAATTCATTAGCTATAAAATAGTAAACTATAAAAAACCCTATAAACATAGTAAGTCCCCCACAAAGTGGTGTTACCTTTTTATGCTTCTTTCTCTTTGTAGGCTTATCCGTAAAACCTATTTTATTAGATAGCTTCATTATTAATGGCATAAGTATAGCCACTATTAAAAATGAAACTATAAATTCTATAAAATAATCCATTTTCCATTCTCCTAACTCTCGTTAGACTATAAAATTTTAATATAACTTTATAATCTAATAAGAATTATACTATTAATATAATTTATTATCAATTGAATTGCTCTAATTTTAATTTTGTTGTAATGTTTTCAAAAATAAAACATTACATCTTAAGTACTATAATTATATTAATTATATTAATTGTATTAGTATCTTGACAAATAATTACACCTTAGAATTATTCTAAGGTGTAATAAATAAAGTTATCCTCTTTGCTCTATCATGCTCTTAACCTTCATAAGTCTTGTTAGAGCACTTCTTTCATTTTCATCAAGTTTCATTCTTATGTACTTGATAGTTTCTTGAAGTTGAGGAATTGTCATATATTCAAGAGCATTAACTCTTCTTCTTGTCTTTTCTATTTCATCTGCCATAAGTTGGCATGACTTTTCTACTTCTGCTAATTCTAAAAGCTTTGGTAATATTCCATAAAGCTTTGTTATAGCATCATCAAGTTCTGATGATGTGTTCGCAAATCCATATGGGAAGATACTACCTTCATCTCCTTCAAGCTGTCTTTTAAAGTTCATAACTGGAACATTAACGCTCATTATGTTCTTATTTCCAACATCTACTGAGATACTTTCTTTTGGATAAGCAATTGCTTCCTCTAAGAATTCAGAACTCATTACAGCTCTAGCCATAACGAAATCTTTTAATGAACCTTCTAGCTCACCTTCAACTTCTTTTCTTAAATTATTATTATATTTAACAAGATTGATAAATTGTCTCATTAACTCATCTTGCTTATCTTTTAAAAGCTTATGACCTCTAGTAGCTGTAGTTAATCTCTTCTTCAGCTTTGTGAGTTCCATTCTAGTAGGATTCACATTTAATCTAGCCATAGCCTATTCTTCCTCTCTTGGCATATATTTTTCAAGATATTCGTCTCTAATTCTCTTAAGCTCTGTTCTAGGAAGTAATGCTAATAGCTTCCATCCTAAATCTAGAGTTTCAGTTATAGTTCTATTTGTAGTGAAACCTTGTGCAACATATTCATTTTCAAAGGCTTCTGCAAATTTAGCAAATGCTTTATCTGTTTCTGAAAGAGCTGATTCTCCTAAGATTGCTGATAATTCTTTTGCTTGTTTACCTTGAGCATATGCTGAGAATAATTGGTTCATTGTATCTGCATGATCTTCTCTAGTTTTTCCTTTACCTATACCTTTATCTTTAAGTCTTGAAAGTGATGGCAATACATCTATTGGAGGCATAATACCTTTCTTATAAAGTTCTCTTGAAAGTATTATTTGTCCTTCTGTTATATATCCAGTTAAGTCTGGAATTGGATGTGTTTTATCATCTTCAGGCATTGTAAGTATTGGAATTTGAGTAATTGAACCTTCTTTTCCTCTAAGTCTTCCTGCTCTTTCATATAAAGTAGAAAGGTCAGTATATAAGTATCCTGGATATCCTCTTCTTCCTGGAACTTCTTTTCTAGCAGCTGAAACTTCTCTTAGAGCTTCTGCATAGTTTGTTATATCTGTCATTATTACAAGCACGTGCATTCCTTTTTCATACGCTAAATATTCAGCAGTAGTAAGAGCCATTCTTGGAGTAGCTATTCTTTCGATAGCTGGGTCAGAAGCTAAGTTCATAAATAGAACTGATCTATCTATAGCTCCTGTTTTCTTAAACTCATCAACGAAGAATTGTGCTTCTTCGAATGTAATACCTATTGCTGCAAAAACAACAGCGAATTTTGAATCAGAATTTAAAACTTTCGCTTGTCTTGCAATTTGAGCTGCAAGTTCTGCATGTGGAAGTCCTGATCCTGAGAAAACTGGAAGCTTTTGTCCTCTAACAAGAGTATTAAGTCCATCTATTGCTGATATTCCTGTTTGAATAAATTCTGATGGATAATCTCTAGCAACTGGGTTTATAGCTTCTCCATTTATATCAAGTCTTTTTTCTGGTATTATCTTTGGACCATTATCTATTGGTCTTCCCATACCATCAAAGACTCTTCCAAGCATATCTTCTGAAACACCAAGTTCAAGTGGTCTTCCTAAGAATTTTGCTTTAGTTCCTTTTAAGTTTATTCCTGAAGAACCTTCGAAGATCTGAACCATAGCTTTTGAACCATTAACTTCTAGTACCTTACCTCTTCTTTTTTCTCCATTTTGTAATTCTATTTCAACTAATTCGTCATATTTAACACCTTCAACACCTTCAACAGCCATTAAAGGTCCTACTACTTCCGTAACTGTTCTATATTCTTTAGGCATTTAGAACCCCTCCTTCGCTGATAAGTTTGTTCATTTCAGATGTTAAATCTACTCCGATTTGATCAATCTTTGCTATATCTTCTTCAGAGATGTACTTAGCTCTAGCTATTCTATCTCTGATTTCACTCATACCTAAAATTTTATCTAAATATACTCCATTTTCTAAAGCTCTATCTGCTTCATGCTTAAATTGAAGTATAAGTTTTAACATTTTATGTTGCTTATTTAATGAAGTATATGTGTCAACTTCATGGAAAGCATTTTGTTGAAGATAGTCTTCTCTTATTGACTTAGCAATTTCAAGTTTTAATCTATCTCCTTCTGAAAGTGCATCTATACCAACAAGTCTTACTATTTCTTGAAGATTTGCTTCTTCTTGAAGTAAAGCCATAGCTTCAACTCTAAGTTCTGACCAATCTGAAGCAACTTCTTCATCCATCCATTCACCAATTCTATCAGCATATAATGAATATGAGTTTAACCAGTTAATTGATGGGAAATGTCTTTGATATGCAAGTTGAGCATCTAGTCCCCAGAAAACTTTAACAATTCTTAAAGTAGATTGAGTAACTGGTTCTGAAATATCTCCTCCTGGAGGTGATACTGCACCGATTGCTGTAACAGCTCCTTCTCTTCCATCTTTACCAAGACATACAACCTTACCAGCTCTTTCATAGTAATCTGCAAGTCTTGATCCTAAGTATGCTGGATAACCTTCGTCACCAGGCATCTCTTCAAGTCTTCCTGACATTTCTCTTAATGCTTCTGCCCATCTTGATGTTGAGTCAGCCATGATAGCTACTGAGTATCCCATATCTCTAAAATATTCAGCTATTGTAATACCAGTATATATTGATGCTTCTCTAGCAGCAACTGGCATGTTTGATGTATTTGCTATAAGAACTGTTCTCTTCATTAAGCTTTGACCTGTTTTTGGGTCTTTAAGTTCTGGGAACTCATTAAGAACATCTGTCATTTCGTTTCCACGTTCTCCACATCCAACGTAAACAACTATTTCAGCATCTCCCCATTTAGCAACTTGGTGCTGAACAACTGTTTTACCAGCTCCGAATGGACCTGGAACTGCTGCTGCTCCACCTTTAACAACTGGGAAGAATGTATCTATAACTCTTTGTCCTGTAGTAAGTGGCGCAACTGGGTTTAACTTATTTGCATAAGGTCTTCCCTTTCTTACTGGCCATTTTTGCATCATCTTAACTTCTTTATCTCCATCTTTAGTTTCAACAATACAAACTACATCTTCAACAGTAAAGTTTCCTGATTTTATATCTTTTACTTTACCTTCTACTCCATAAGGAACCATTATTTTGTGAAGTACTACTGCTGTTTCTTGAACTGTTCCTATAACATCACCAGCTTCCACTTCATCTCCAACTTTAACTATAGGATTAAAATCCCAAGTTTTTTCTCTATCTAATGATTTTACTGAAACTCCTTTTGTTAGGAAGTCTGAACCTGCTGCCTTCATGAAAGCATCAAGAGGTCTTTGAATTCCATCAAACATTGCTTCAATAAGTCCTGGTCCAAGCTCAACGCTTAAAGGTTCTCCAGTTGTTATAACTGGGTCTCCAGGTCCTATTCCTGAAGTTTCTTCATATACCTGTATAGATGCCTTATCGCCTCTCATTTCTATGATTTCACCGATAAGACCTTTTTCTCCAACTTTACATACGTCAAATATATTAGCTTCATCCATACCTTCAGCAACAACTAAAGGTCCTGAAACTTTGATTATTTTTCCGGTCTTCACCTTACAAAACCTACCTTCCTATAAGATATTAACGCCAACAGCTTTTTCTACATTATCGCTAATTCTTTGCATTCCTATATTTAATGATCCTTGATTGCTTGGAATTAATATTACAGCTGGAAGTGTTGCTCTATTGTATCTTTCAATAGTTTCTTCTACTTCTTTTGCAACCTGCTCTGTTACAAAGATAACTGCGTAATCTTGCATAGCTAATCTATCTATAGTTTTTCTTGCCTCATCAGCTTCAACAACTGGAAATACATCAATTCCTAAAGCTTTAAATGCTAAAACTGAATCTTTATCTCCAACTACACCGATCTTCTTATACATAAATATCACGCAGCCTTTCTCTAATTACTTCCCCTGAGATATTATTGAGTTTACCAACCATTATAATTCTAACTACTTTTATTTCTGTTTCTTTTGCATATATATAAGCTAATACTGGTTCAACTCCAAAAGGAATGAACTTAGCTTCTTTCATCATATTCATAATGTAGTTATCAATTAATTTTTCTAAAAGACCTGCTGAACCAGTCTTTGTATAATCTTCAATTCCTAATTTTATAAGTTCACTATAATCAGTGAAAGATAATTTGTTTGATATGTTTTCTGGTGCATCATTTAAAAAGCTTACTATTGTTTCTTTATCAATTGCCCCACCATTAATTATAACTTCTTGTAAAAAGTCTCTATTTTTATTTTGCTTCTTAACTCTTAATAAAGTTTTTATGTTAGTTAAATCTATTAAAGCTTTAACATATTTATCAATAAACATATCATTTAATTCTTTAGCAATATCCTTCATTTCAGTGAACATAGCATTATCTAAAATAATGTCAATTTCCTGTGGATCTTTGTTAGCTTCAAAAGCTTCTTTAGCTTTTTCTATAGCTTCTCTCATAACCTTTGGCAAATCACCTAAGTTATTATTATTTATACTTTGTTTTAATGTATGAATATCAATTTTACCAACTGATATTAACATTTCACTGAAATCTTTTTGAAGGAATATACCTTTTAAAAGAACTTTTATATTATGATAGTCATACTTTATACTCATTAAGTCTATTAAAGCTTTTGATGGTGATGCATCATACATAAGCTCATATACTCTTTTAAGCTCTTTTGATAGTATTATTTCATAATCTTCAGCTCTTTTAACACCTGTCATAACATTGGCATACTCAGATTCTTGAAGCACCTTAAGTGCTTCATTTGCAGAATCTCCATCAATCATTCTATCGATTTTAGCTTTATCAAGGAGTCTTGTTTCTAATACTCTAAGTCTTGGTATAACTTGAGTAAATTCCATTGAATTCATTCTGTTTCCTCCTTAATTAAAATAATACTTGAGCTACTTCGAATTCTAAATCATCTCTTGATGAATTTACTAAATCTTCGAAAGTATTATTTATTTCTATTCCATCCTTTTCTAAGATAAATCCACCTCTAAAAGTTCTTACTTCATCACTGATTGTAAGTTCTCCTTTTTTTCCTTTTTCTTTTAATTCACTATTTATTGTATTAAGTAGTGAATTATCTACAACTGATTTACCTTTTTCGTTTAATATAATATTTTCATCCCCAGTAATATCTGAGTTAATTATCATATTTTTAATGAAGTTTTTTAAATCTTCATCTGACATTGAACATAATTCATTTATACTCTTTTCAAAAACTGAATCTATAACTTCCTGTTTAGCTTTTAGCTTTTCATTTCTTGCTTTAAGCTCTGCACTTGAAACTATTCTTTCTTGTCTTGTTTTAGCTTCAATCTTTGCTTTTTCTAGCATAGAAGCTTCTTCCATTTTAGCTGCTGCTTCTTTTTTAGCAATTATTTTTGCTCTTTCTTCATTAGCAGCATTAAGAATACTTTCCTTTCTCTCTTCCGCATCTTTTAAGATTTTAGAAGTAAGATTTTTTACGTCTGACATAACTTCACTTCCTCAATATTAAAACTTGAATACTAATAAGATTGATACAACGAATCCTAATAATGCATATGTTTCAACCATGGCAGCAAATATGATACCTTTAGTTGTTTGTTCTGGTTTTTTAGCTAATATTTGAACACCAGCTGCTGCTGTTTTACCTTGAGCAATACCTGAGAATAATCCTGCTATAGCAATTGGTAAACATGCAAATAATAAGTATAATCCATTTTGGAATGACATATCTGGTGTAATCTTTAAGAAAACTAATAATCCAATAACGAATCCGTATAAACCTTGTGTACCTGGTAATAATTGAAGTACTAATGCTTTACCAAACTTTTCTGGTTGTTCTGTCATTAATGAAGCTGCTGATTCCCCAACTAGTCCAACCCCTTTAGCTGAACCTATTCCTGATAATCCGACTGCTAATGCAACACCTATTGCTGCAAATACAAATCCTCCATTTTGTGTAAAAAATTCTATCCAAGTATTCATTTTAAATTCCTCCTGTTTACTAACATTAAATCTCTTTTTTTATTTTTATATATTTATCTAGTGTCTTAAATGGTTTAAATGGCTTTCCGCCACCTTCATAGAATTTTGAGAAGTACTCAACGTACTCTAATCTACATGTGTGAACGTAAGCTCCTAATAATGATAATCCAAAGTTGAATATTTGACCTAAGATAAATACTAATGGTCCAAATATAAAGAATGCTACTCCTGGGAACATACTTATAATAAGATTAATTGCTCCAGCTATAGATCCTCCAGCTAATCCTAAGGCCATTAATCTTGTATATGAAACTAAGTCTCCTATGTAGCCTGTTATTCCATATAAAGCATATAAACCTTCTCCTAGCTTACCTCCAACTGATTCCATGTGTCTTCCTTGTGTTAATACAATAAGTACCATACCAATTATCATACACCACATACCAATTGTTTTTACAAGTGGATTTCCTGCAAATGCACCGTATCCAAATACTCCAATTGATACTAATGTTATAACCCATGATCCTACATCACAGAAAGCATCAAATGTTCTTCCATTTCTTATTAATACATAAGCTTTTATTCCTAGTCCAAAGAAGATTTGAATTACCCCAAAAACTACTGACATAATAAGTATTGTTGTAACATCTTTGTTAGTGTCTATAAGAGCTGGTAATTTTATCAAATCACCAAAGACCGCTCCATATATAAGTCCAAAGATTATTGTTGGAAAACTTAAATAGAAGAAGAACTTAGCAAATTGCTTTTGCCCATCATCTAATTTAAATGCCTTAAGTGCTATTATTGATCCTACAAGTAGTAATACTCCATACCCAACGTCTGCAACCATCATTCCAAAGAATAATAAGAAGAACGGCGCTAAAAGTGGTGTTGGATCTATTTCATCATATCTTGGTAAACTATACATTTCTGTTATACTTTCAAACGATTTATTTAAATCATTATTTTGTAATCTTATTGGAACTTCTTCTATTTCTTCTTCCTTTACATCTTCAAATGCAAGGTAATAATCTTCTCCAAGCGTATCTTTTATTACTTTCTCAAAGTCATTATTATCTGAAGTAGCAATCCATCCTTGTATTAAGCTTACCTTTTCAGTTCTTAAGAAATTATTCTTAACTGTTTTTCTTGAATAAACATTTGAGAAGTATTCAAATGCTAATTCTAATGTTTCAACTTCTTCTTCAAGAGTTTCTAATTCTTCTTTTATAAAAAACTTTTCTGATTCTATTTTTTCAATTCTATCCATGCTTTGGTGGATAACTCTTATTGGAGTTTCATTTTGTTCAGTCTTAAATGAACTAAATCCAAGACCTCTTAAAATTTCCTCAACATCTTCTTCATTATCTTTATAAGCTAAACATAAGAAGAAAATGTCATCGTTAGTTTTTGATATTATTTCTAAGTAATAATCTTCTAAACTTGATTTTAGTTCTTCTTCATATTGCTTAGAAACGCTTCCTAAGAAGTATGGTGTCTTCATACTCTTTAAATCTTCAAAGGATACATCTAGTCCTTCTAATGGTTTTAGAGAGTCTATGACGCCTTCAAGTTTTGTCTTCTCGTTTTCTAGATTTGCAAGGTGAACTTCTTTTTCTTTAAGCATTGAATAAATATCAATCCAATTACTTTTATTAACTACTTCTTCAAGTTCTGTTAATGTTAAAGTTCTTTTTCCTTCACGCATTGCTTTTAATCCTGATTTTTGAGGTACATAAGCCCTTAAAAATTCTAGGGCAAATCTAGCTTTTGATAAGTCTTCTTCACATTTTGCAAATTCTGAATCAACTTCGTCTTTTAATAATCCTTCTAAAGCTTCTTTGCCTTGGATGTATTCATCATTTTGAAGGTTTATGAATTCTACCTCCCTAAAGCCTTGTAGCTTCTTTAAAAGATTATCTTTTTGTGATTCAAAGCTAAGCAAAGTGAATTTGTTCATCTTAACTATTGCCATGAATCTTCACAATCCTCTCAATCACTAATTTTACAGCATTATTTTTTTTATCTTCTTTAATGTCATAGATATCTTTGGCTTCTTGCTTTCCCTTGTTTAATATAGGTTCAGCTTGTTTATTGCCTGCTTCAACAGCATCATTCATTATACTATTGCACTTGTTCTTAGCCCCTTCTAAAACTCTATTGTAACTTTCAGTAGCTTCTATGGTAGCTTTTTGAACGATATCCTTTGCTTCGGCGTTTGCAGACTTTATCAATGCTTCCGCTTCTGCTTCTACTCTCTTAATCTCTTTAATTGCTTCTAATGCCAAAATCTCACCACCTTTGCACTTAAATGTGTAATAATATATGAATTAATACTTTATATAGTATTAATTACTTTTTATTCATATTTTTAATTATACACTTTTTACGGATAATTTCAATAAATTTATTGATATTTGTCCATATAAATATTAATTACATGTTAATTTTATAAACTCTAATTTAATATGTATACATTTTCTACATTTTTTGTTAACTATACATTAATTAATTGTTTAACATAATAAAATTTTTATCATTATCTAAAAGTGCGTAAACTTCTGACTCTAATATTTTATCCTCTTCTATAAATTTAATTATATCTATATAGAATTTTTCTACACTATAATCTCTAAATGAATATTCTTCTCTTAATTCATCCTTTATTTTTCTTTCTTCTTCTTTAGTTATATTGCTTTTAATGTAATCTGGTATACCTCTTCTCTTATTATGCAATAAATAATCGTATCTTATTATTTCTCTTAAAATAAAATTATTTTCCTTTAATACTTCTTCATTAAAATCTAAAAATAACTTATAGTATTCATTACTTCCTATGCTTCTATTAAAGTAACCCTTTTTATCATAAAACATAGCTAATTCATGAAACAATTCAAAAGGTTCTTTAAATTTAGGATAAAAATAATTTAATATATTATTGAATTTTTGGCTATTGTAATACTTATCAACCATATGCTCAACTTTCTTTAAATCTATAAGTTCAAAATAACTTATTTTGTTTGTACTTAATATTTCGTACGGAGGATATGGTGAATATTTCATATTATACTTATCACTTTCTTCTCTCATAGAAGATCCTTTTAACAGTTTTAAAAATCCTAATTGTATTTCTTCTGGATGTATTGAATGAACATCATTAAATGATTTTCTAAATGAATCATAATCTTCTCCTGGAAGTCCTGCAATAAGATCAAGATGTTGTTTAATGTTTCTTATTGAAAGTAACTCTACAACCTTTTCTTTAATATCGGAAAAATTAACAAATCTATTTATATTAGATAAAACTTCATCATTTGTTGTTTGTACACCAACTTCAAATTGAAATCTTCCCTCTGGTGCTTCCCTTAATAATTCAATTTCTTCATTTTTTAAAATATCTGCTGATATTTCAAAGTGGAATTGAGTTTCTGTATTGCTCTCTATCAAAAACTTCCATATAGCCATTGAAAATTTATGATTACAATTAAATGTTCTATCTACAAATTTAACTAATTTAACTTTCTTCTCTATAAAATAATTTAGTTCTTCTATAACTCTATCAATTTTATGAAATCTTACTCCATGTATGGTAGATGATAAACAGTATTTGCAATTAAAAGGACATCCTCTTGATGCTTCATAATATACAATTTTATTATTTAAATCTTCATCATCTTCATAAGGAAATACTAATTCATCCATAGACATAAGTGGTCTACTACCATTGAAATTAACTTTTCCATTCTTTTTATAAAATAAACCTCTTATTGATTCAATATCTTTTATACCAAGCTTATATTCTACAAATTCTCTAAAGGTTTTTTCGCCTTCTCCTTCTATTATATAGTCACCAGAAATTTCTTCTAGTATTACCATACTATCATATGATACTTCTGGTCCACCATATAATATCTCTATATTAGAATCAACTTGTTTTATAAGGTCTGAAAGCCTTTTTACCATTTCAACATTCCATATGTATGTTGAAAAACATACTACATTTGGCTTTTCTTTTATAATTTCTTCTAATACTCTCTCTTCTCTATCATTTATAGAAAATTCTCTTATTTTACATTCTGCATCCATATCTTTAGTAAATGCCTTTAAGTATCTAACAGCTAGATTACTATGAATGAATTTTGAATTTATAGCTGTAAGTAATATTTTCATAAAATTCTTCCTCTCTAAAGTTTAAATTTTTGCTCCCTTAATAAAGTATACATCCTCCCAAACTTTAGTTTCTTGTATTTTAAAAGTTTTTTCAAGTATACTTTTTGTTTCTTCATAATTTGATGAAGAAAAAATATTATTGTTTTTTATATTATATTCATCAATATTTCCATTTGGTAATAAAACTCTTAGCTTACTATCTACAAGCTCACCTACATTTTTATTTATATCCCATATATATATTTCTCCATGTTCTTTTAATAATTCTGATACTTCATTTATTAATGATTCTTTTTTATTTAATGTCCATAGAGAACTTAAATTAAAGAAAAATGTACATGCATCATACTTTTTATTTTTTATAACATTTACATCATCACATTCACTATCTAATGCTACTTCATCTTTTGCATCAACAGACAAGCTACATACTATACCAGAGTTTTCACAAGATACATCCAAAATATCCCCTTCAATTTTTATATCTTCAAGATTTAAAATTATAGTTTTTTTCATAAAAACCCCCCTCTACCCATAACTTATCTATATATTATCATTTATTTAACTCTATATCAAAGATAAAAATAAATATAAATATTTATTTAATTGTAAACATACAATATTAAAATTTTGTATATAAATAAAAGGTAGTTAACAAAACTGTTAACTACTTTTTATTTGAAAAATTATTCTTTTTGAATCTAATTACTGAATAACCTAAAATAAATATCATTGTTATTAAAATCATTACTATAACAATTTTAGGTATATTTCCATCTATAATTGAATTACCTTTATAAATTCTATAAATATATCCATTTTTACTATCTAATAAAAAGCACGAATCATTAACTATTATTAAATCATTAATATCACTTTCATTATCTAATTTAATAATTTTTCTTAATCCATTTTTTTTAGTTAATCCATATAAAACTTTTTGTTTTTTATCATACAATATAATGTCATCTTTATTAAGTATTACTCCATTTTTATCTATGGCCAATTCTTTTAATGAATTTATATCGTTATACTCATAATAAGGAGTTTGTCCACGTTTTTCAGGTGGATCCTTTATTAATTCGCTTATTTTTTCTGAATCTGTAAATCTCGGTGAAGATATTGGATTTCCACCACTAAAATCTGGCCACCCATACCATAGTCCCTTTTTAATATTATATATATAATCTGAATCTCTAATTACAGGTCTCTCACCTTTGTTTTCAATTCCACCTACTATACCATAAATTTCACCCTTACTATTAATATGATAAGCTTCTACGTTTCTTATTCCAGATGCAAATAATTTTGTTGATAATGTTTTTAAATTAACTTCTATTATAGATGCATTTCCTATTTCTTCTCCTAATATAACTTCATTATTTTTTGTAACTTCACCATAATTTTTAAAAGCTCCTGTTTTTATTTTTCCATAATTTATACCATTTAAAAGTAAATTTAAAGGTGATATATCTTTAACTCCATTCTTTTCTGCTATTCCAGAATTTGTAGCAGCTCCAATTGATATTAATAAACTATCTTCTTTTATTAATAAATTCCTATCTATATTTTCACCTTCATATAAAAGGTTATTTTTAAGTATCTTTTTATTTCCTTCTTTATCTATAGAAATTAAGTTTTCTTTTGATAATATATATATTATCCCATCCTTATAAATTAAATCATCAATATTAAAAGTAAAATCTTTAATTACTCTTTTTACTTTATTTTGATTATCCACTTTTACTATTTCATCATCATAAGCTATATATAATTCATTTTTTTCACCATTTGTAATAGCAACAGCTTCTTCAAAGCCTTTAATAAATAAATCTATTTTTATATCTTCCATTAAAATATCCATAGTATGCTTATTAGAATACTTGTATATCCCTAGTGCTAAAGTAACTATAATTACTGAACTTATAAAGAACTTTAAAAACCTAAGCACAATTAACCCCCACCCCTCTTTACCTTATTAAATTTATATTTTATATAACACATATAATATTCCTATTATTTAAATACTTTAAATAAAATATTTAATATGTTAGGTGCATATATTTAATATTATTTAGCTTATATAAAGGGGGATTTGCTTTTGGAGAAAGATAATTTTTTTAAGAACTCTTTTTTATTAACAACATCAAATATAACGACAGGTCTATTGGGATTTGCCTTCTCTATATATTTATCAAAAATATTAGGAGCAGAAGGAATTGGTCTTTATAATATAATAATGCCAGTATACAATTTATTTATATGTCTTATGACTGCTGGAGTAGTAGCAGCTCTTTCTAAGGTTTCTGCAGTTTACTACGAAAAATCCCAAACTAATAACTTGACTAAAACTATAAATACAGTTGCTGTATTTAATATTGTATGGTCTTTATTGATAGGAATAGTAGTATTTTTATTAGCTCCTTACATAGGTAAATATGGTATAAATGACCCTAGAACAATAAATGCTATTAGGGTAACTTGTCCTGCTATGGTTTTTATTTCTTTAAGTAATATTTTAAAAGGATATTTTTTAGGAGTTTCTAAAATTATTGTGCCAGCAATTGTTGATATTTTTGAAAAAGCTATGAGGATTGTTACAATAACTTTATTAGTATATTCATTTGCTTCTAATAACTTATCAACTTTAGTTACATTAGCTTATGTATCATTAGCTATTGGAGAACTTCAAAGTTTAATTTTACTATTTATATATTATAGAAGATGTGTGTCTAAGCTTCCAAAACCTAGATTTAAAGCTGATGGAAGAGCACAACTTCTTTTTAATGTATTAGTTATTTCTATACCATTATGCTTAAATGGTTTTTTAAATAATATATTTGCTACAATGTCAACTTTATTAGTTCCAAGAAGACTTATGGCAGCTGGTTTTTCTTACCCTGAAGCATTAGCTTTAATTGGAAAATATACAGGTATGGCAGTTACTTTAATAGGTATACCACTTATTGTAGTAGGCTCTATTAATACATTACTTATTCCAGACTTATCTCAAACATTAAGTAAAGGAAACACATACGAAGCTTCATTAAGAATAAAAAAAGTTATGAAAATAGCATTTTTATTAGGTTTATCTACTACCGTAATTTGCTCACTTGTTCCTTATGAACTTGGTAATTTATTTTATGGAAGGAACGATCTTGGTTCTTATATATTTATAGCATCATTATCAGCACCAATATTTTTCACGTCCTCTACTATGTTTGGAATTTTAAATGGATTAAATAAACAAGGAATAATAGTTAGAAATTCTCTAATAATAGCAGTACTTGAACTTATATGTTTATTTATATTTACTTCTATTCCTCAAATTAATGTTTATGGTTATAGCTTAAATCTTTTTATAACATCAGTTGTTTCACTAGCAATAAACTTATATGAGGTAAGAAAGGAAATTAATATAAATTTATCAATAACAAATATAATTATTTTTGTGTTACTATCAATATTAACATTTTTAGTTTTAAACATATTTATAAAAAATGTATTACATCCACTTAGTTCAATTGAAACATTATTTATTGTAGCTATTACATTTATAATTTTTATATATTACTCTAAATTTGGAGAATATTAATTATAGATAATTGTATTAAAATACTATTATAAAAATTTAATTTCAAATATAAAAGGCTATGTATAATAAATTTTTATTAATTATACATAGCCTTTTTAAATTATCTTATTTTCTTTCTTATAAATCTTGGAAGAATTCTATATATTCTAGGTGATACAGCTTCTATATCTAGCTTTCTAATTCCACCTAGTACAATCATTATATAAAAATACACAAATCCTCCAATTCCAACTAAGATTATAGTATAAATTAGAGTATATATAAATACAATTATTCTTCCATTTCCAATAAAGCTACCTAAAACTTCTATAGGTTGTTTTAATATAAATATTACTATAGCCATACAAACTGATGCCATTATAGGTTTTATACAATTTCTAATCATAGATATCCTAGTTCTTATAGCTTTTCCTATTATTCTACGGTTAATTATGACTGGCAGTAAATAACATAAGAAGTTACCAATTAATACACCCATAATATTTACTTCTTTTATTCCAACGAAAATATAGTTTGCTAAAATTTTAAATATAATTCCAATAGTAAATGAAACTATCATTGGATAAAATCTACTAATACCTTGAAGTATAACACCTTCTACTTGAGCAATAGCCATAAATATAAGTATTATTGAACCTAACCTCATAAGATATGCTCCTTGAGAGCTTCCATATAATATTGTGTATATGTCATCACTTAAAATCGCAAGTCCAAACGCTGCAGGTATTGTTATTGCAAATGTTATTCTGAAAGCAAAATTTGTACTTTTTTTTATTTGCTTTCTATCTCTTAATGCATAAGCTTTAGATACAGCCGGTAATATAATAGTTGTAAGTGCTGTTACTATTATAAGTGGTACACCAAGAAGCGTTTTATACTGATAATATAATCCATATAAAGTATCAGATTGATTTACCGTGAAGCCTGCACTTAAAAGCCTTAAATTAACATTTGCCATATCAACTAAACCACCAAAGTTTTGTATTCCCGCACTCAAAGTTATTGGTAATCCATATCTAACCAATTTCCTTACTATAGTTTTAGTTGTAATTTTCTTTCCATGTAAATTTTCTGTAAGAATATCTTCTTCAAATTTTTTCTTATCATAAACATAAATAAGATAAAATATTGCAATTAAAGCTCCAACTGAAGTACCTATAGTTCCTCCAGCAGCCCCCATTGGTTCACTTATATGTATAAAAAGAAATGCAAATAATAAACTTACTACAACATTTAATATTTGTTCTAAAACTTGAGAAATAGCAATACCTGACATTTCATCTTTTCCTTGAAAATATCCTCTATAAGCAGATAAAACAGCAGTTAATACTATACTTGGTGCTAAAAACATTATTGCAAATTTTGCATTACTAATCTTTATTAAATTAGTAAGTGGACCTGCTATAATTATTACTAAAATGGACAGAACTAATCCTACTATCCCATAAACTTTTCTAGATACCTTAAGTGCTTTTATAGCATCTTTCTCATTTCCTAAAGCTCTTATCTCAGCTACTATCTTTGCTACAGCTGGCTGACATCCCATGCTTGTAAGTGCATAAACAAACATAAACACTTCATAACTTCTAGAATATATCCCAACTCCATTTGTTCCTATAATTCTAGTAAGAAGTGGCACATAAAATGCTGATAAAACTTTAGCTATAATTCCAGCAAGAGATAGTATCATAAATCCTTTAGTAGATGATGACTTTTCCCTCATTTTAAATCCCCTATCTATAATCTAATTTTAAATACATCGTGCTTAATTTTCTTAAATATAGGTGGAAGAGCTTCTACTATAATTTTATTTTTCAAATAAGCAAGTTTTCCGTCTACATTTTTAAAGTTTAATTTATATGCATATAAGAACTGATAATTTAATCCATATTTATTTAAGAAATGTGAATTTAATTTCTTATCTCCATACTTAGTATCCCCTATTATAGGATTACCAATGTGTGAAAGATGCGCTCTTATTTGATGACTTCTTCCTGTTATTAAATCAATTTCTAAAAGTGAAAATAATCCATCACTCTGGATTGTTTTAACTTCCATTGATATTTCTTTTGAATCTCTTACTTTATTATCATAAACCTTTGATATGTTGCTTTCTTCATTTTTTAATATGTAACCTTTATAAAGTCCGTCCTTTATTCTTCCCTTAACTAAAGCCATATAGTATTTTTTGACTTTACCTTCTCTAATTATCTCATTAAGCTCTCTTAATCCTTCAAAGTTTTTACCAAAAACTACAACACCTGAAGTATTTCTATCAAGTCTATTGCATGGTGCTGGAGTAAATGTTACTTCTTTTTCTGGAAGATAATCTCCTTTTTCATTTAAATAAGATAAAACATAATCAGTAAGTGTTGGTATTTTTTTATTTGTATCAGGGTGAACTAATACTCCTGGCCACTTTTCAACTACAACCATATTTTCATCTTCATAAACTATCTTTAATGACCTTGCATCAACTTTTATAAAGTTATCTTCTCTCTCAGTCATTTTTTTACTTTGTATATATCTAACTTCAACTACATCATTTATTTCTAATGTATATTTTTCCTTTTGTTTCTTACCATTTACTCTTATGTCACCTTTTCTAAGTGCTTTAAATATTGCACTTAACGGAACATCCTTAAGTAATTTTCTTAAGAATTTATCTAGCCTCTGGCCAGCTTCATTAGCTCCTATTTCTATTCTCACTATATAATCACTCCTATTTAAAGTTCTTTAGTAAATCTTTTTCTCATTTTTATAGATTAATCTTTATTTATTCCATTGTCAAATAATCGAAGGCTGATTGACACTGAATAGCAACTCCTAATGGTATCGCATCTTCATCTATATCAAACAAACTACTATGAGCTGATTTATCCGTTCCCTTATCTATATTTGCTGTTCCTAGAAAATAAAATGCTGAATCTCTTTCCATTGCAAAGTATGCAAAGCTTTCTACCCCCATGCTTGGCGACTTTTGCTCTAATACATTTTCATTGCCTAATACGCTTATTGCAGCATTTTTTACTAAATCTACACATTCGTCATTATTTATAAGGCATGGATAGCTTTCTTCTATTGTAACTTCTGCCTTTCCTCTTCCAGTCATAGCTATTCCTTCTGATATTTCACAAACTCTTTTACATGCAAAATATCTATCTTCTGGAGTCATAGTTCTTATAATACCTGATATTTCTACTGACTCTGGAATTATATTTTGAGCTGTTCCTCCATGGAAAGTTCCAACTGTAACGACAGCAGGATTAACAGCTGAAATTTCTCTACTAACTATTGTTTGAAGTGTTGATACAACATTTGCACCAATAACTATTGGATCTATAGTTGCACTTGGTGATGCTCCATGTCCACCACTTCCTGTTATTTTTATTTTATATGGATTTGATGCAGCATTTACTACACCTTTTTTTATTTTTATTTTTCCACATTCAACATCCTCTGCTACATGAAGACCTATAACTCTTGAAACTTTAGGATTTTCAAGTACTCCTTCTTTAATCATTACACTAGCTCCACCTGTAGTCTCTTCTGCTGGCTCAAATAATAATTTTATATTTCCACTGAATAAATGTTTATTATCATTTAATATTTTTGCAGCCCCTAAAAGAATTGTTGTGTGAGCATCATGTCCACAGGCATGCATTCTTCCTGGAATTTTTGAACTATATTCACAAACCTTTTTATCTTGTATTGGAAGTGCATCCATATCAGCTCTTAATGCAATTGTCTTTACAGGACCTTCTTTAGTTCCCTTTATAATTCCACATACTCCTGTAGTAGCTACACTTATATATTCAATACCTTCCCTTTTTAAAAAGTCTTTTATTAAATTTGAAGTTCTTACTTCTTCAAATCCAACCTCTGGGTGCATATGTATATCTCTTCTTATGTTTATTAATTCTTCTTTTATCTTATTTGCTTCGTCTTTAAAATTAATCATTTTATCCCTCCTTATTTTAAAGGTACTATTTAAAACTCCTAGAGTTAATTATACCATTTTTTTAAGTTATATTTTATAATTTATAACTATCATCCTATTATTGTGATTAAATTTCTTTCTAACAATACTTTTATAGAAAAAGTTCTAGAAGTACCATCTTCAAATAATATTTTTATTTTATCACCATCTATACTATCTATAACCCCATGCTCTTTTCTTCCATTATGAAATATATTTACTCCTCTTTTAAATTCACTTGGAACTTCATCATCATTTTTAAATTCAGTTTCTTCTATAAACCTAGAAATCTCCTTAAATTTTCCTCCCTTAGTCTTTGGAGAATATATATATAAATTATCTATAGCTCTTGTTATTCCAACATAAAAAAGTCTTCTTTCTTCTTCTATATTTTCTTCTCCAGCTGATACATGAGGAATTGTATCTTCGTTACAATTTACAAGAAACACATTTTTAAATTCCATTCCCTTAACTCTATGTATAGTGCTTAATATTACCCTATCTTCATCTTTTCTATTTTTTGAGTTTTCTATTTCTTCTTTTACATTTTCTATATGGCTAAAAAACTCAAATATTGTATTAAATCCATTAGCTGAAATTTTAAATTCTTCTATTATTTCTTCTAAATCATCTATATTTTGATTAAACTTATTACAATACTCTTTTAAATAATCTAAATATCCTAAATCACTTATTATAAATTGAATTGCACTATTTAATGACAATTTTGATAAATAATTTATATCTTTTTTTAACTCATCTAACTTTTTAGCTTGAAATGGTGGTGTATCTTTTTTCTCTATCAAAATATCAAATGGATTTTTATACTCCTTAAAATTTCTTACATAATCTAAACTACTTTTACTAACATATCTAAAAGGTTTATTTATTATTTTTAAAAACATTTCCCTATTATTAGGATCTATTGAAAGATTTAAATAATTTAAAATATCCTTACATATAAAATGTTCAAAAAAATTATATTCTTTATCTAATAAAGTAAATGGAATTTTCTTTCTAGTAAATATATCAATAAAAGTCATTGATTCCATATTGGTTCTATATAAAATTATATTATCTTTATAATTATAGCCTTTATTTTTTACTAAAGATTTTATTTCATCAACTATACTTTCTCCTTGAATTTGTTCATCATAAGGTTTATTTATCTTTATAATTCCATCAATATCTTTATTAGCTATAATATGTTTTTTATTTCTTTGAATATTTTTTTCTATAATACATTTAGCTCCATCTATTATATTTTTAGAACTTCTATAATTTTTAGATAAATAATATTTTTTTGCATCTTTAAATATTTTATTATATATAACCATATACTCTGGCTTTGAACCTCTAAATGAATATATACATTGATCTTCATCTCCTACTGCAAATAAATGATTATATTCTCCTTCATTCATCATCTTTAAAAATTGTATTTGAAGTTCATCACAATCTTGAAATTCATCTACCAATATATATTTAAATAAATTTTTATAACCTTCCTTAAGTCTACTATCTTTTTCAAGAAGATTTATAACTTTAATTGCTAAATCATCAAAATCCCACAAATTATTTTTTTCTTTATATTCACTATAAGATTTAAAACAATCTTCAAATATTTCTTTTGTTAATGATGGTTTAAATTCACTTAAATTTACTCTAGATGTTTTAAATAAAGATATATTATTTATTACTTCTTTTATTTTATCTTCATTTATATCATCAAAATACTTTTTTAAAACACTTTCTATTAGCTTATTTACTTTATACCCTTCTATTATATTTATTTCATAACCTTCTCTAATTAGCATTTTATAAAAAAGTCCATGAAATGTTCCAAAAAAAGGTGAATTAACTCTATCGAATCTATTTTTATATCTATCTTTCATGTTTAATGCAGCAGCTTTGGTAAATGTTATAACTATTATATTCTTGTTATATATATTAAGCTCTCTAACTAAATAATCTATTCTATTTATTATAACTGTTGTCTTTCCAGAACCTGGAGCTGCAACAACTAAAATATTTCTTTCTTTAGCATTTACAGCTTCATTTTGAAATGAATCTAATTTCAAAAAAATTCCCTCCTCTATTATTGATTATTGCCACATCTTATAGGGAATAACTATATTGTAATAATTCTATTTAAGTTGTACAATAGTTTTAAGTATTTTTTTAGAGGAGTTGACTTATGAATAGTATAACAACTTTTGATGTTAGAGATAACAGAAACCTAACTATGTTAGTTGATTTTTATGAATTAACTATGGGAAATGGTTACTTTGAAAAAGGGATTCAAGATAGAATAGCTTATTTTGATATGTACTTTAGAAGAGTTCCAGATGGTGGTGGATATTGTATAATGGCTGGTGTTAAGCAATTAATAGAATATCTTAGTTCACTAAAATTTACAGAAGATGATATAGCTTACCTGAAATCTAAAAATATTTTTTCAGATAGCTTTTTAGAATATCTTAAAAATTTCAAATTTACTTGTGATGTTTGGGCTGTTCCAGAAGGAAATCCAGTATTCCCAAATCAACCACTTGTTACAGTAAAGGGACCTGTTGTTCAAGCACAATTTATCGAAACTATGATTTTATTAACAGTTAATCATCAAACTCTTATAGCTACTAAAGCTAATAGAATTTGTAGAGCTGCAAATGGAAAAACAGTTATGGAATTTGGATCAAGACGTGCTCAAGGTTATGATGGAGCAATATATGGAGCAAGAGCTGCTATGATTGGTGGTTGTAATGCTACTGCATGTACTATAGCAGATCAACGTTTTGATATACCAGCAGTTGGTACTATGGCTCATAGTTGGATTCAATTATTTGATACTGAATATGAAGCATTTAAAACTTGGGCTGAAGTTTATCCTGACAATTGTCTTTTACTTGTTGATACATACAATGTTTTAAAATCCGGAATACCAAATGCTATAAAAGTATTTGATGAAATTTTAAAGCCACTTGGAAAAAGACCTGTCGGTATAAGAATAGATTCTGGTGATATAACTTATTTAACTAAAAAGTGTAGAGAAATATTAGATAAAGCTGGATATAAGGATTGTAAAATTGTTGTTTCAAATTCTTTAGATGAATATATTATTAGAGATGTATTAAGTCAAGGCGCTTGTATTGATTCTTTTGGTGTTGGTGAAAGACTTATAACAGCTAAATCAGAGCCTGTATTTGGTGGTGTTTATAAGTTAGTAGCTGTAGAAAAAGAAGGTAAAATAGTTCCTAAAATAAAAATAAGTGAAAATAACGAAAAGATAACAAATCCAGGTTTTAAGAAAACAATAAGAATTTTTGATAAAACTACACATACAGCAATAGCAGATTTAATAATGTTACATGATGAAATAATAAACGAAAATGAACCTTTAACTATATTCCATCCTATTCACACATGGAAAAAGAAAAGATTAACTAATTACTATGTTAAAGATTTAATGGTTAAAATTTTTGATAAAGGAACATTAGTTTATAATTCTCCATCTGTAATGGAAATAAGAGATTATGCTAAAAAAGAAACTGAAAAACTTTGGCCTGAAGTTTTAAGATTTGAAAATCCTCATACTTATTATGTTGATTTATCTGATAAACTATGGTCCTTAAAGCAAACTTTACTTCATTCAACAACAAACTTTTACTCATAACAATAAAAATAACATTGATATTTAAGTATCAATGTTATTTTTATTTTAAATATTATTTTATAAATTATATTTTCTATAGTTCTATAAGTTTAAAATCATTAAATTCTAAATATTCTCTAAAGACGCATTCATCACTTTTTTCTAACTCTTGAACTATAGGACATTCTTTATAACAGTTAACCTGTTCTTCTTCCGTTGACCAAAACGGACACATTCTCATATTTCCTCACCCCATAAAGTACCTTATATACATCTTCATTATATATTAACTTTTTTTAAAAATAAATACTTTTTACAATTTTTATAATAATTGTAAAATAAAAAGAACCTCATTAAATGAGGTTCCTTTTATTATCTTAAACAACCAGTATTTTTTCCTACTGATATATCTATTATTTCATTTTGGAATGCTTTTAATAAAGCTTTTTCTAATACTTTTTCTTTATTAAAGTTTTCTATATTTTTGCATACAGCAAAAACTTTATTAGTTTCTCCATTTATGTTTCTATATGTAAGTGTAACATTAGGCTTATCATACTCTACTTTTAATATTTTTATTCCCCATGAAATTTGAGCAAAATCATTTTCTATATGTAATCTAGTTAATTCTTTAAGTTTTTCCTTTTCTTCATTAGGATCATTTATTATTAATAATTCGTCTCCAACTTTATATTTACTCATAGTAATTCCTCCTAGAATTATATTTTTTAATATATATTACCATTTTAGTTTTTTGGGTTCAACTATACTTTACTCTAAAATTTAAATTTAATTCTTTATTAAAATTTAAATATAAAAAAAATATAGAACAGTCTTTATTGCTGTTCTATGTAAAATGAAATGAACACGGAATTTGTTAATCAATTAACAACTTTGTTTATATTTTAACATTGTTCATTATAAATATCAAGTAATTTTTTTAAATATTATTTTTGTTATTTAATATATATTATTAGTAAATTATGATAATTTTTTAATACTTATTGACTATGTGATTTAAAAAGCATATAATAACAATAGTATTACAGGTTAAGGAGTGTAAAAGTATGGAGAATATAACAGCTATTTTCAAAGAAAAAAAGCTTAAGTTAACACCTCAAAGACTTGCTGTTTATAAATATTTAATGAGTACAAAAGAACACCCATCAGCTGAAGTAATATATAAAGCTATACAGAAAGATTTTCCTACTATGAGTTTAGCTACTGTTTATAAAGCTTTAAAAACTTTAGTTGAGGTTGGTTTAGTTCAAGAATTAAATGTAGGCGAAGGCAACTTTAGATATGACGGAAATATGAATTCACACCCTCATATACAATGTATTAATTGTGGTAAAGTAGATGATTTAATGAATATATCTTTAGATCATTTAAATAGTGAGGTTGAACAAAAGTCAAATTATAAAGTTTTATCTAACCAAACTTATTTCTACGGTCTTTGTAAGGATTGTCAATAGACATTACTATAAAATAAAAAGCAAATCATTAATGATTTGCTTTTATTTTTTATCTAAAATCCTATTCCATTCTTTACCGTCATATTTTCCACTTAATACATTTCTACATTCATCATTTATTTTTTTTATATTTTCGTTTGAAATTACATTAAAATATACTTTGTTTATTTCTTCCGCACTTGATATTCCATTTGCCATTTTTATTTGAACACCTTGTAGATTGCTATCAGCAATTTTATTTCCTGTTATATAATTTTTTGAAGATATTTTTTGAAAAATTCCACTATTTATAATATATCTAAAAAATTTATCAACAGCATCAAAATTTTTACTTCCTACAGATGAACACAATATTGTATCTGTTAATATTGGTGAATTTACTATTTTATTGTTTATATGCATTTGATCTACTACACCTATATTATCAGAATCGCTTTTTATATCATTAGCTCCTAAAGTAGTCATTAAAACGACAGGGGTTTTTCCCTCATTGAATTTCTTTACAGCATCATCATCTTCTATAAACATATTTTCTTTTATTATATTTTTATTATATAAATCATTCATTATATCAAATATTTTTTGACCATTTTCTATAGAATATATCTTCTTATCCATGTCATTTATGTAATCTAGTTTATACATATCATATATTATACTATCATTTGCTATTAATGCACTTATTAATAATTCTTTACTATACTCACTGTACATCTTTGTAGGTATTTTTATATTTTTCTCATTTAATTTTTTAAATAAATAATTTAAATCATTTTCCTCTACTGCTATACCTAACTTTTCAAGTTCAGTTTTATTGTAAACAAGTGATACTGAATACGGACTAAGGCCTAATCCAAAATTTCTTCCTTCAAAAATACCATATAAAGTACTTATATCTGTAAATTCTTGTTTTGTCTTTTCAGATTTAAAAAGATATGTAAGCTCTCTTAAAATTCCCTTTAAATTATAATCACTAAATCTATAACCATCTAATAGTAATAAACAGCTTTCTTTATCTTCTGTAATTTTCTTTAACATCTCTTCATTACTCTTTAAAGGAACTATATTTATTTTTATACCTTCTTCTTTTTCATATTCCTTTATTATTTCTGGTATATAGCTTATAGATTTTGTATCTATAGTATTATAATACAAATTTAAAGTATTTTCATCATTATTATTATTTTTTTTCATACTACACCCCAAAATACTTATAGCCATAATACTAATTAAACTTAAAACTAATATTTTTTTGTTCATTTTAAACCTCCTCCTTTCTTATTATAGTTTACCTAAGTATTCATTAAATTATATATGTTTCATATACTTTATTGAAGGAGGTTTTTTACATGAATAAAATTTTTAAAACTTTATCCCTATCTATTTTTGTTTTAGTATTTGTTATATTTATAATATATTTAACTAAAGTTAATTACAAAGAAACAATAAATGTAACATCTCCAACAGTATTACAAAACAATTCAAATGTAGATTTAAATAACGATGGTAACTTTGAAAGTATAAAAATAATTCAAATAGATAACAATAAACAAGATATTGAGATAACTACAATTGATAAAACATTTCTTTTAAGTTCATTAACAAAAAATAATTATTTATCTAATTGTAGCAATTCATACTCTATTAAAGTTCGATTATTAAATATTTCAAGAGATAATAAACCTAGGATATTAGTTCAAGGATATTTAAAAGAAAAACCTGTAACATATTTATTTTCTTATACTGATAAAAATTTCAAATTAGAATACTACTGTAATAACAGCAATATTTCTGGAATTATAGATTCTAATCTTAATAGAACCCCACAAATAGCTTTTTTTAATAGCTCTGATTTAAATAAGTCCTTTAAAAACTTTATGATAATAAATAATAATTTAATAGATATAAGTAAAAATTCAATTAAGACATATGGAGCATCAGAAATATTAAAATTAATTGATATTATATGCTTAGAATATGAAGTAGTTGATTATCCCAATATTTTTCATAAAAATGCAACTGATGATTCAATATCACCTATATGGTCTTTAAATAAAAATGATTTTATGTATTCCTTTAAAAATGGATTCTTTTATGACAACGAAGTTGATAAAAATGGTGTCCTACAAAATATCTCTTGGTCTCTACAATTTGAAAAAATTAATAAAATCTCTAATGAAAAAGAAATTTTCAAATTAAATGTTGAATCTTCAAGAGATGAAAATAATAATTTCAAAATATCTAGCATAAAATAAAAGGCCGCTCGTGCGGCCTAAAAGGGGGATGGGGGGGTGCTATATTATAATATAATATAATATAGCTTGTAGGAGAACATTTCTCCGGTACAATTATATTATTGACTACATATAAAAGTTTTATACAATATTTCTTAATCTAAATCTCCTTTTTTATATAGTCCTATAATCTTATCTACAAATTCAACTCTATCTCCTGACACTGCATTTCTAAGGGCTAATAACATATCCATATTAGGATCTCCCGTATTGTATTTGTTACTTTTCTTTTTATTGTTATTATTTTTATTTTGATTGCTTTGATTATTCATATTATTCATTTGCATAAGTTGAGCTATAATTGCCATAGGATTTAAATTTCCCATATTATTCATACCATTTCCATTAAAATTTCCCATATTAGCACTCATGTTATTAAGAAATTCCATAGGATTCATATTATTTACATTCATATTATTTTGACTTGCATTTGAATTATCATTTTGATTAGTGTTTTGACTATTGTTAAATCCATTCATGTTTGGAAATGAACTTAAATCAATTCCTTCCTTCTCCATAGATGCAATTATGTTGTTTAACTTATTCTGATCTATATTCCCAATCATATTCATAAGTTGATTTGGATCTATACCAAACGGATTATTATTCAAATCATTAAATGACATATGTTTTTCATTAGAATCACTCTTACTTCTATGCCTTTTTTTAGCCATATTAGCTCCTCCCAAAAACTATTTTAATTCTATTATATGTATATATTTTGTATTGGTTATTATTTTTGAGCTTTTTTTTGGAGGGTATAAAACCCTCCAACAATTATCAATTTATATTAAATTGATTAATTTATTTTATTATACTAATTAGTATCTTCCATAACCTGTTCCGCATCCACAACAACAGAAAATTAAGATTATTATAATCCACCAATTACCAAATCCATTATTTCCGCATCCATCATTTCCGCATCCACCACAGTTTCCAAATCCATTATTTCCACAGCAACATAAAAGTAATATTATTATAATCCACCACCAGCATCCATCGCCAAATCCATCATGATTATGAACTGGAGCTTGAGCATAAGGTGAAACTACGATAGTTCTATCATTACAACAACAATTTTTGTGTGACATAAAAAATTCCTCCTTTATCTATCCAAATCTATTTAATTTATTTTACTAGCATCCACAATTGTTTCCACAGTTTCCAAATCCATTATTTCCACAGCAACAGAAAATTAAAATTATTATAATCCACCACCAACAGTTTCCATATCCACCATATCCACCGTATCCATCATAAGCTGGATAAGCGTTAGCACCTTGTAATCCACATTCTGGTACATATACTGTTTGTTTTACTTTTTTAAATTTAGGTTCATCACAGCAACAACAGCAACAACAATTTTTACTCATATCATTATACCCTCCATATCCATAGTTATTTCTTTGGCAACCACACCAAGCTAATAATAAAATTAGTATGAGCCATGTGTTATTTCCACAACCACAGTTATTTCCGCAATTAAAATTATCATCACAATTCCAATCACATCCACAACCATCATAATCTCCTATTCCATCATCAAAATTGCAATCAAATTCATTTTCATCAAAATTACAACATTCGTCATTACAATTGCAATCATCTGAATCCGGACAATCACTGAAGCCATTTAGGATATCATTAATCTCCATATATCTCTTCTGACCTCCTCCTTATTTGTTTTTATAGTATATATTATTCTTCAGCAAATTATTTGACACTATTTTTTTAAATTAAGATAAAGTTCTACAAAATAAAAAAGGTTTAAAGAAAGTTAAAATAACTTCTTTAAACCTTTTTTGTTATTCAGTATCTTCAGCTACATCTCCAAATAAATTTTCAATTATTTGTTCTGTACCTTTTTTAGTAAGTGATGAGTAAAAATATAATTTATCTTCTTTATCTAACTTAAGAGTATCTCTTATAACTTTTTCACTCTTTCTTAAATTATTATTAGATAATTTATCACTTTTAGTTGCTACAACTATTACGTCATAACCATAGTGTTTTATCCACTCATGCATCATAACATCATCTGCTGTTGGCTTATGTCTAGAATCAACTAAAAGAATTACTCTCTTTAATTCTTCTCTTCCATTTAGGTAGGTTTCAATTACCTTTCCCCAACTTTCCTTTTCTTTTTTAGAAACTTTAGCATATCCATATCCTGGTAAATCAACTAAATAAAAATCATTATTTATTAAGAAAAAATTTATAAGTCTAGTCTTTCCTGGAGTTTGACTTACCTTAGCTAATTTTCTTCTATTAGTTAAAGCATTTATTATTGAACTTTTTCCAACATTTGATCTTCCAACAAAAGCAACTTCAACTCTATTATCAACTGGATATTGGCTTTGCTTAACTGCCGATGTTATAAATTCAGATTGTTTTATTCTCACGTTTATCACTCCAATTATTTTACTATTGCATTATTTAAAACAGTATCAATTTGTTCTGCAACTATTATATTTAATCCCTTTTTAATAGATGCTGGTATACTTTCTATATCTTTTTCATTTCCTTTAGGAATTATTATAGTATCTACACCAGCTCTAACAGCTGCAAGTGATTTTTCTTTAAGTCCACCTATTGGTAAAACTCTTCCTGTTAAAGTTATTTCACCTGTCATTGCCACATTATGTTTAACAGGCTTATTTGATAATGCTGAAACTAATGAAGTTATCATAGTAACCCCAGCAGATGGTCCATCTTTAGGCACTGCCCCCTCTGGAACATGTATATGAATATCTTTATTTTTATAAAAATCTAAATCTATTCCATACTTACCTGCATTAGCTCTAACATAAGTAAGGGCTGCTTTTGCTGATTCTTGCATAACATCTCCAAGCTTACCTGTTAATTGTAATTTCCCTGTACCTTCCATAATCATAGCTTCAACCGGAAGTGTATCTCCTCCATAAGCAGTCCATGCAAGTCCTGTAACAACACCTATTTTATCTTCCATATCAATTTTATCATAATTAAATACTTTTTTACCTAATAGACTCTCCACTTTCTTAGAATTTATACTTAATTTTTCTTTATTTTTCTTTATCATTTCTGTTATAGCTTTTCTAAGAATAGAAGATATAACTCTTTTTAAACTTCTAACTCCTGATTCTCTAGTATATCCCTCAATCATTTCTTTTATAGCAGAATCACTTATTTTTATATTATTTTCTTCTAAGTTATATTCTCTTAAAAGTTTTGGAATTAAATGATCTTTAGCTATATGGAATTTTTCTTCATAAGTATATCCTGATACCTCGATAACTTCCATTCTATCAAGTAATGCTCTAGGTATAGTATCCAAACTATTTGCAGTAGCAATAAAAAATACATTAGATAAATTAATTGGTAATTCTAAATAATTATCTCTAAAATTAAAGTTTTGTTCACTATCTAAAACTTCAAGAAGAGCATCTGCTGGATCTCCCTTATAATCTGAACTAATTTTATCAATTTCATCAAATAATATAAGAGGATTATTTGTTCCTGTTTCTTTTAAAGAATATGCTATTCTACCTGGTATAGCACCTACATAAGTTTTTCTATGACCTCTTATTTCTGACTCATCTTTCATCCCGCCCAAGGCTATTCTTGAATACTTTCTATTCATAGCCTCAGCTATTGATTTAGCTATAGATGTTTTACCAACACCAGGAGGTCCCACCAAGCAAAGTATAGGTCCCTTCATACTTTTACTCATTTGCTTAACTGCTAAATATTCAATAATTCTTGTTTTTACATCTTTTAGTCCATAATGTTCATTGTTTAATACATCTTCTGCCTTATTTATATTAATTGTATCTTTGCTACTCTTTTTCCAAGGCATGTCCAGTATCCAATCAAGATATGTTTTTATTACAGCTTCCTCTGAACTTGATGGTCCCATACTTTTTAATCTATTTAGCTCATATTCAGCCTTTTCCTTAACTTCTTTTGGAAGTTTCGCATTAGAAATTTTATCTTCATATTTTTTAATTTCAATCTTAGTCTCATCATCTTCGCCAAGTTCTTCTTGAATAACTTTAAGCTGTTCTCTTAAATAATATTCTTTTTGGCTCTTCTCAGTATTTTCTTTTACTTTATTAGAAATCTTTTTTTGAATTGTTATAATTTGAATTTCTTCATGAATCATAACTAACATTCTTTCAATTCTTTTCTTTAAATCTATAGTTTCTAATAATTCTTGTCTATAATCTTCTCTAGTTATAGCAACCGTGCTTACCATATCTACAAATTCATGAACTTTATTATCAATTTCTATGGCTTTTATAATATCCTTAGAACTTTCTCCTGTAAGTTTCATAAATTTTATAAATATACTCTTTAAAGATTTTATATAAGCTTCTATTTCAACACCTTTTACTTCTTCTTCTTTAATTCTCTCTAATTCAACTTCTAAATAAACTTTTTTAGCCTGATATTTTTTAATTTTAGCTCTTTCTTTGCCTTCAACTAATACTCTTATAACATTATCAGGTAGCTTTATTATCTGTTTTATATCACATATTGTTCCAACATTGTTTATATCACTTTTTTTAGGATCATCTATTTCTGGATCTTTTTGCGGAGCCAAAAATATTTTCTCTCCATTTTGCATAGCTGCCTCAACAGCTGCTTTTGATTTATCTCTTCCAACATCAAAGTGAGTTACCATATTCGGAAAAATAGTTATTCCCCTTAGAGGAATTAAAGGAAGAATATTTTCATTTGTCATACCTATCTTCCTCCTATATTAATAATTATTATTTTTATTAGACTTAATAAGTATACCATAACCATAACTTTTTTCAATAATTCCATCTATTAAGAAAAAAACACTCTTATTAAAAAGAGTGTTTTTTATTTAAGCTGTTTCCATATCATCTTTATTTTTTAATGATTTTTCAGCAAGAGAAGGTCTAACTGAGCCTTCTGGTAATCTTTGAATTTCTGGCTTTGAACCTTTTTTAATAGTATCTTCTGTAATAGTTACCTTTGTTATTCTTTCGTCTGAAGGAATTTCAAACATTATATCCATCATCATTTCTTCTATTATAGCTCTTAAACCTCTTGCTCCAGTATTTCTGCTCATAGCTTCATCTGCTATAGCATCTAATGCTTTTTCTGTAAATCCTAATTCTACATCATCAAGCTCAAATAATTTTTTATATTGCTTAACTAAAGCATTTTTTGGTTCACATAATATTTTAACTAAAGCTTTTTTATCAAGAGATTCTAAAGTTACTAATATAGGTAATCTACCAACAAATTCTGGTATTAATCCAAACTTTAAAAGATCTCCTGGCATTATTTCTTTAAATAATGTCCCTAAATCTTTTTCTTGTTTTGATTGTATATCTGCTCCAAAACCTATTGAACTTTTTCTAGTTCTCTTTTCAATTATTTTATCTATTCCATCAAACGCTCCACCACAAATAAATAATATATTTGAAGTATTTATTTGTAATAAATCTTGATGAGGATGTTTCCTTCCACCTTGTGGTGGTACTGAGGCAACAGTTCCTTCTAATATTTTTAAAAGGGCTTGTTGTACACCTTCACCTGATACATCTCTTGTAATTGATGGATTTTCAGATTTTCTTGCAATTTTATCTATTTCATCAATATATATTATACCTTTTTCAGCTTTCTCTATATCAAAATCAGCATTTTGTATTAGCTTTAAAAGAATATTTTCTACATCTTCACCAACATATCCAGCTTCAGTTAATGTTGTTGCATCTGCTATTGCAAATGGAACATTTAATACTTTAGCTAATGTTTGTGCTAATAATGTTTTACCTGAACCTGTTGGTCCTAATAATAATATATTACTCTTTTGAAGTTCTACATCATCATTTGATGACTTTTTACTGTTAATTCTTTTATAGTGGTTATAAACAGCAACAGCTAATGACTTTTTAGCTGAATCTTGCCCTATAATATATGAATCAAGATATTCTTTAATTTCTTGTGGCTTTGGTAATTCTTCTGTCATTACATCGCTTGTTTCTTCGAATTCATCCTCAATAATTTCTGAGCATAATTCTATACATTCATCACAAATATATACTCCAGGACCAGCTATTAATCTTTTAACTTGATCTTGACCTTTACCACAAAAAGAACACTTTAATTGTTTCTTTTCTTCATATTTAGCCATATTTTCACCTCACTGTATGGCAAACCTTAAGCTTTTTCTATTTCATTCTTAGTTATAACTTTATCAACTAATCCATATTCCATAGCTTCATCTGCTTCTAAGAAGTAATCTCTTTCAACATCTGCTTTTATTTGCTCTAAAGGTTTACCTGTATTTTCACTTAGTATTTGATTTAATTTATCTTTTATTCTTAGAATTCTCTTTGCATGTATATCAATGTCTGTTGCTTGACCTTGGAATCCACCTAATGGTTGGTGTATCATTATTTCAGCATTTGGAAGAGCATATCTTTTTCCTTTTTGTCCTGATGAAAGCAAGAAAGCTCCCATTGATGCAGCCATTCCTATACATATAGTGCAAACATCTGGCTTTATATATTGCATAGTATCATATATAGCCATACCTGATGTTATTGATCCTCCTGGACTGTTTATGTAAACATAAATATCCTTATCTGGATCCTCACTTTCTAAAAATAATAATTGTGCTACTACTAAATTTGAAGTAACATCATTTATTTCACCATTAATCATTATTATTCTATCTTTTAATAGTCTTGAGAAGATATCATAACTTCTTTCTCCTCTATTAGTTTGTTCAACAACCATTGGAACTAAACTCATAATCGTTCCCTCCTTTTTAATGTAACTTAAATAAAATTATACTCTAAGATTATTCTTTTGTTAATATTTTTATTTGAAATAATTGCCAGAAAATACTTTTCTGGCAATTATCTTATAGTTACATTTATTAAATTTTAATATATCAAAACTATTTGCAGTTATCTTCTAATAACTTTATTGTTTTTGCAATAACGATATCTCTTTCTATCATAGCTTTTTGAGTTTGCATTAACATTTCAGCCATTTTTTCAGCTTCATCTCCTGCATACATTTTAGCTATTTCAGTAGCTTTTTCTTTAACTTCTTCTTCTGTAGCTTCTATTTTTTCAGCTTTAGCTATTGCTTCTAAAACTAAGTCAGCTTTAACTTTCTTATCTGCATTTTCTTTCATATAAGCTCTCATTTTTTCTTCAGTGCTTCCAGTGAATTGCATGTATTGCTCTAATGATAATCCTTGGTATTTTAATCTATTTTCAAGATCTCTAACCATGTTATCTATTTCTTTTTCTACCATTACTTCTGGAACTTCCATTTTTGAATTTTCAATAACAGCTGTTATTAAAGCATCTTCGTATTCTCTTTCTAATGAAGCTTTCTTAGTTTCTTCAATTTTTCCTTTGATATCTGCTTTTAATTCATCTAAAGTATTAAACTCTGATACTTCTTTAGCAAATTCATCATCTAATTTTGGTAATTCTTTAACTTTTATTTCTTTTACTTTAACTTCAAAAGTAGCTTCTTTACCATTTAATTCTTCTCTTCCGTAGTTTTCTGGGAAAGTAACTTTAACTTCTTTTTCTTCTTCAACACTTAATCCAATTAATTGATCTTCAAAGTTATCTATGAATGAACCTGATCCAATTTCTAATGAATAATCATGTCCTTCTCCACCTTCAAAAGCAACTCCATCTATAAATCCTTTAAAATCTATAACAGCTATATCACCTTTTTCGATAGCTCCATCTTCTTTAGTTTCTATTCTAGCATTTTGTTGTTGCATATTTTTTAATTGTGCTTCAATTTCTGAATCTTCAACAACAGCTTCTTTCTTTTCTACATTTAATCCTTTGTATTCTCCAAGTTCGATTTCTGGATATAAAGTAACTTCAGCAGTATAAACTAAATCTTTACCTTCTCCAACTTCTAAAACATCTACTTTTGGGAAATCAACTGGTCTTAAGTTGTTTTCTTCTATTAATTTTGGATATGTTTCATTTATTACAGTGTTTATAGCATCTTCAAAAAGTACTTCTATTCCGTAGTGCTTCTTAACCATTGCCATTGGCACTTTACCTTTTCTGAATCCAGGTACACTGAATCTATTTTTATTTTTGTTGTATGCTTTATTTAAAGCGGCAGTAAATTTTTCTGCCTCTACTTTTACTTCAAATTTAACAACATTAGCTTCTATCTTTTCCATTTTAGCTTCCATTTGCTCTTCCTCCTAAAATAGTTCTTTAATCACATTTATTAACTAGGTTATTATAACATAAATTTCTACTTATTATCAAACCATTTGTTATATATAGTTATTTTGAAGTATTATCACTTAAAATACTCCCCTTATTGTTTAATATATATTCAGTTTTGTCAATTTTAACTTCTATTCCTTTTTTATCTACAACTTTTCCAAACTCTATATTTTTACCACCAGACTTTGGTACAATTTTTTGAGTTTCATTTTTCAAATTATATATCCAAATATATTGTTTCTTTGCTGCACTTCCAAAGTAAGGTAAGTTACTTACATAAGCGATATTTTCATTATCTATAAATTTAGCTTGTGAATGCCATATATAACCCTTATATTTATTTAACATAACATCTTTTGGATATTTTTCTCGTTTAGTTGAAATATATTCTTTTCTTGTTATATCTTTAATTTTGCCATCTATATCAATTATTTTCAAATTTTGATCTTTATCTAAAACTAAAATCATTTGTTTATCAGGAGATATATCATAGCTTATTCCCTTTTTATCTTCTATTCCTATAAATTCTTTTTTATTATCTTTTTCTTCGTATTCACATTTTATAGTATCATTTTTGCTAAGCTTTACTTCAAGTTCTTTTTTCTTTGGAACTTCTTCTTTAACTTCTTCTTGCTTTGGAGGAGCTTCCTCAACTATTTCTTTTGGCGTTTCAGGCTTATTATTGTTGTTTGTACTATCACTATCAACCCACGCTTGTAATTTTGACCTTACATTTGAAAAATCCATATCTTCTATTTTAAGCTTATAAATTAGTATACCCGTTATTATGGCCGCTAAAATAACGCCTATAGTTATTTTTATTTTTCTTTTTTTCATTTTTCTTTCGTAATCTTTACTAAAAATACTTGGTTTCGCCAAAATATTCCCTCCTAATTTTATTAACTATTGATATTTATTATATAATATAAATCTTATCAAATAATAAAATTTTTCTTATTTTTATTTATTTTTATTTTTGCATTTACAATTACATTGTCTTATTCCTAATTCACTTTGTTCTTTCTTTGTAAGCTTAGCTATATTTTCTGTATACCCTTCATATTCTGGTGTATCTTTTAAATGTGTTTTTTTCTCTATTCTTAACATAAATTTTCTACTCCTTCATTAATTAATAAACTACATTTTATCATAAATAAGCTATCATAATAATAAATAATAACTTATTTATAACTTTATTAATAAATACAATTTTCTATTTTTAAATACATTTTAAACTATATATTAACAAACAGTAAAAATATATCTTTTTATTTGATTTATTTTTTTATTTTAGTTATAATTATATTAACAAATAAATAAAACAAATTTGCCCATACCACTCTATTAGCAAACGCTATAGAGTTTAAATAAACCCCACAAAATGTTCATTTATTCCCTTTCTTAAATGAACATAACCCTTTAACCTGTGCTAATTTTAGTACAGGTTTTTTTATTTAAATCATACATGCAATCAAGGCATGTATGATTTATTTACAATGAAAAATTTTCTATATCTGTTATAATCCATTCATTATTCTTATATAATACTTTTGTTAAAAACTTTTTGCTTTTTTCTTCCCTACCAATTCCAAATAAAACTTTACTAGTATCATAATTTGCATTACAAACAACGGTCCCTACATACTCTCCATTTTTATATTGAAATTTACTTTTTTCCTTATCTAATTCTAGAGATATTAAGGTATATTTATTTTTTAATATAAAATATTTTTCTTCTAATATAGAATATATTTTATTTTTAGTTCCCTCTGTTGTTAGTTGTATTTCATTTTTATCTTCATTATTTAAGGAATTAAACACACTCTTATAAAATAAATTCATAGTATTATCTATCTCACTCCAAAGCTTATTATTAGTTATATTTAAACTTAATGATATATTTGGAACATCTTTTACTGTTACTTCTTCCCCTTTTATTGTTCCCCAAGGGAAATTATTACTTAGTGAGAGCTTTATACTTCCGTCTGATGGCATAGGTCCTATATTTTTAAAATCAGAAACTTTTATTTCACTATTTTCTCCATTTACAAGTACATTAGCATCTTTAAACTCACTTTCTACACTAACTAATAATCCATTTAATTTAAATTCTACATCCTTATTATCCATTAAAACAATATTTTCTGTTGATTTCATTTCACCATATTTATTTTTAAGATTTCCACTTAATTTATAAATACCAGGTATTAAATTTTTTAATACTTCACCTTGCTTTATACTATTATCATTTAAATAAATAGAAGCATCTTTATAATTACTTGTAACTTTTAACTCTAAAGTTTTTAAACTTATATAATAATCATCTAAAAATAATCCTTTATCTTCTTTAAGTTCAAATACCTTACTTTTACCAGTACTATTTAAAGCATCTACTATAGTATTTACTTCTGAGTTTTCTCCTTTATAATATTCTATTAAAGGCTTTAATTCTTTTCTTGAAATTTTCTTTCCATTTATTCTTAGTACATCTTTAAGTTTATTATAGCTTCCCTCTTCAAGTCCTAATTCAAATTTTTTCATTACACTTTCTTTATTACTATTAATACTTCCTAACATGTAACCCATTATTAAAAATATCATTAATACAGAAAAAACAACTATAATTTTATTTTTTATAATAAATACTTTTATATCTCCCATTAATTCTTTTAATTTTTCTCTCAAATAACTCCCACCTCATTACTTTTTACATATATAATACCCTTTATACAATAAAAATCAATATTTTTATATAAAAAAACGAGTGAATAATTCACTCGTACAAACTATTAGTCCATTGATTCTAAAATATCTATTATCCATTTACCACAATCAACACATTTATAAACTCTTATAACAAAAAGATCAAACTTTTCATTTTTAAGAACATTTTCATATTGCTCTTTTTCTTCTTTTGTTACAAATTCATCATTAGAATTTATATATCCATGTATTTCAACATAATAATTTTTCTTACTTATCTTACAGCACTCATTAATTTCAACACATTCAATTTCTTCATAAGTTAAATTATCTTCTAATTCTTTAATAATTGGAATTATATCCTCAAATTCATTAATATCATCTAAAAAGTCTTCTTCATAAAAAGACATATCTTTTATTTTAAATAATTCTTTCATAATACATCCTCCTTATTATAGGCCTTAATCTTCTTTATTATAATACTATGCTATAATATAAAAAAGCAATTTTATAATTGGAGGTGCTTAAATTCATGATTTTTGATAGTCATATGCATACAGAATTATCTTCTGATAGCAAAATATTATTATCTGATATTTTAGATAAATCTTCTAAGCTTAATATAGGATGTATATTAACAGAACACTTAGATTTAAATTATCCAGTAGAGGATTTATTTAAAGTTGACTGCAAATTATTCTTTGAAAAATACTCAAAATATAGAAATGATAATTTACTTTTAGGAATAGAAGTTGGTCTTTCTAAAACTATAATTGAAGAGGCTACTTTAATTACAAATTCTTTTCCTTTTGATTTTATTTTAGGTTCAATACATTCTATTAATAATATAGATATTTTTTCAGACTCTAATAAAGATAATATGTCAAAAGAAGAATTTTTCAAATCATATTTTGAAGAAATGTTAAATGATATAAAGCTTTTTGATAACTTTGATTCATTAGCTCATATAGATTATCCTTGTAGATATTTACACTTTAAAGACAATAACATATATTTATCTGAATATGAAAATTACATAAATGAAATTTTTAAAGTTTTAATTAAAAAAAATAAAGTTATTGAATTAAATACTAGAAGGTTAAATGATAAGAAAGCTATTGATTCATTAATACCTATATATAAAAGATACAGAGAATTAGGTGGCAAGTATGTAACAATAGGGTCTGATTCACACAATAAAGAATCTATTGGTAAAAACTTTGATGTAGCCTTAAATATTATAAAAGAATGTAACCTTACTCCAGTTTACTTTAAGGAAAGAAAAATTCATATTATAAAATTATAAAAATAAGGTTATCTATAACGAGAGAATTTATTATCCCCTCGTTATGGACAACCTTATTTATTATTTTTATGTAATTTCATAAAATCTTTCTTTATGTATAGAAAATCTTCTAGGTCATTTAAAAATTGAAATAACATAGCTCTATTTTCAAATTCTTCTCTTGTTTTTGGAAGATCCATTTCTTTATATCTAGCTCTTAACTTATTTAAATTATATATAAGTTCTATACAATCGTTATTTGAATATATATTATTTGCAATATTTTCAGTAAACTCTGCCATTATTTTTGTTTGGTCATAAGTTATAGAAAATCTTGAAAAGTGAGAATTCATTCTCTTTATAGTTTCTAATTGTTTACTTCTCATTTCTATATAGTCTATATAATAATATTCATTTTTAAATATATAATTATTATTTATCTTATATGCTATTTCTCTAGTTTCTTCTATTACTCTATCTATTTCTCTAAGTCTTTTTCTTTCATTTATGGGAACTGCCTTTATTAATAAACTCTTTGACATATCGTTTATTATATCCCTATAAGTCTCTTCTATTTTTTCTTTATTTTTATTAAATTCATCACTTAAAGATGGCATATATAAGTTAAAAAGTGAAGCTACTCCTATTCCTATTAAAGTAACTAGTTCCTCATTTATTATCCATGTTAAATCTATATTAGAACTTACAAGAAGATGTGTTGATAAAACAGCTCCAACCACCATACCTTCTTCTACTTTTAAAATTTTAGTAGCAGGAATAAAAATAAGTAAAAATAACCCAAATACTATTGAATCATTTCCAAGCATAACATACAAAATATAAGACAATCCAACTGCTATAGTTGCAGCTATTAATCTTCTAAAGCCAACTAATAATGCTTCTTTTTTTGTTCTTTGTATACTAAGTATTGCTATTATCCCTGCTGTAACACCAAACTTTAATCCTAATGCTTCTGCTATCATTATAGCCATAGTAGCTGATGTAGCCATTTTAAATGTATTATTAGTTAAAATTTTCATATATTCCCCTAAATTATTATTTTAAATTTTCTTTTATTTTCATAAAAGCATAATCTAAAACAGATTCTAAATTATTATTATTTTTTCCTCCGCCTTGTGCAAGTATTGAATTTCCACCACCTCTTCCATCAATTAAACTAATTGAATCTTTAAGTAAATCATTCATACTTATATTTACTCCCTTTGAGCATGAATAAATCAAATTAGCTCTTTCACCATTTTTAACTGCAAATAAAGCTATTACGTTATCACACTCTGAAAGTTTTGTAGCTATTTTGCTAATATATTTCACATCTTCATTATCATATATTTCTTTAATTACAGATATATTTCCTATCTTAGGCGAATTTTCGATAAGTTCCTTTCCTTTGTAATCTGAAATTTCTAATGTAAGACTTCTATTTTTACTATTTAGCTCTTTAACTTCTTCATTTAATTTTTTAATACTATTTATAGCTTCTTTATCATTACAACTTAAAAAATTACATATACTCCTTGAAAATTCATCTTTTTTTAGATAATCTATTATGGCTCTATTTCCTGCTAAATATTCTATTCTTGTATTTCCTTTGTGCTTTTCAAATCTTAAAAGCTTTATACATTGAAGTTCTATAGTTCTACTTGGATGTACTCCACAACATGCATTTATATCCAAGTCTTCAATTTTTACTACCCTAATCTTTTCATTTGTTTTAGGTAAATCTCTTCTAAGTCCTAGCTTTTTAAGTTCTCTTTTCTCAGGCAATAAAAACTCAACCTTTAAATTTTCATTTATCATTTTATTAGCAAACTGCTCTGCTTCTCTTATTTTTCCTTCAGTAAGTTCTCCAACTATATCTATGGTACTTATTTCTTTTCCTAAATGAATTCCAGCTGTATTTTGATTAAACAACTTAAAGAAACATCCTGAGAGAGTATGTTGTGCTAAGTGCTGTTGCATATAATCAAATCTTCTTTCCCAATCTATTTTACATTTTACTTTATGTATTTTTATTGGTTTTTTATTTAATACATGAACTACATTTCCGTTTTCTTCATAAACATTTATAACTTCACAATTTTCTATAAAGCCTATATCACAAGGTTGACCTCCCCCACCTGGAAAAAATGCAGTTTTATCCAATACAACATTGTATTCACCATTTCTTTCTACTACATTTTCAATTTCAGCTGTAAATTCCTTTATATACTGATCTATATAATATAATTTTTCCAAAAATAATCTACTTCCCTTCTAACAGTATTGTACATAGTATATCATTTATACACTAATAAATGTAACAAGAGCTTAAATACTCTATAAAATATTTAAGCTCTTACTTTATTAATATTTATTATAATGAGTTTTTGTAAAATTTAAATCCTCTAATTTATAAGCTAACTTTTCTTCATCCTTATAACCTAATGTAATTATATTTAATACTGCCATATTACTTGGTATATCTAAAACTTCTCTTACAGCATCTTCTGATGATATATTTCCAGATTTTCTATTTCTAATTTGTATCCAGCAAGAACCAAGTCCTAAATCTTCAGCTTCCAACATAATATTTGTTGATGCAATAGATGCATCTTCAATCCAAACATTACTTTTTTCAAAATCTGCTAATACTACAATAGCCACAGGTGCTGTCTTTAATGCAACTGTCCCTTTATCTTTGCACCCTTCTAATTTCTCTAATATATTTTTATCATTAACAACAATAAATTCTACTGGCTTTTTATTCATTGAAGATGGTGCAAGAAGTGCTCCCTTAAGTATTTGTTCTAATTTAAAATCTTCCACCATTTTATTTTTATATTTTCTTATACTTCTTCTTTTACTTAATAATTCAACCATAATCTAACCACCCTTTATAATATTTATTTTATTATACTATAAAAAATGAAGCTGCTATTATAATATAAACTGCTAATAATTGAACCCCTTCTAACCAATTTGATTCTCCATCTAATGCAACTTTATTTGCTATTAAAACAGAAACTATTAAAGCAACAAGTTCAAAAGGATTAAATACTATACTCATTGGCGTAAAAATCAAACTTAAAAATATTAATACTGGTGCAACAAATAATATTATTTGAAGACTTGATCCTAATGCTATTTCAACAGAAACATCCATTTTATTTTTAAGTGCCATAACTACTGCAGTACTATGTTCAGCTGCATTACCTATTATAGGTATTAATATTATACCTACAAAAAATTCACTTAGCCCTAAAGTTTTAGTTATAGGTTCAACTCCGCTTACTAAAAGTTCACTTTCTATAGCAATTAAAACTGTAGATACTGCTAAAATTAAAATTGATTTTTTCATTGACCATTTAGCATTTCCACCTTCTTCAACTTCTGAATTATATAGGTCCTTATGTGTAAAAAATGAAAAAACTAAACTTAGTATATATATGAGAAACATAATTATAGCTACTATAATACTAAGTCCTTCATATTTTGTATTTAATAATTCCGGACTTACAGTATGAGTAAATATTGCTGGTATACTAAGTCCTATAACTGCAAACAAAAGCATACTAGAACTTATATCTATAATCTTTTCATTAAATTTTTGAATTTTATATTTTAATCCACCAGCTAACATACTAGCTCCTAAAACTAATAAAACATTTCCTATAACTGAACCTGCAATAGATGCTTTTACTACATCAAATAATCCACTTTTTAAAGCAAAAAATGATATTATAAGTTCTGTTGCATTACCAAATGTAGCATTTAAAAACCCTCCTATTTTAGGTCCTGTATAAAATGATATTTCTTCAGTAGCTTCCCCCATAAGTCCTGCAAGAGGAATTATTGAAAGTGCAGCTAATATAAATATTATTGTTGGAGATACATGCATAAATTCTGCAATAATACTTATAGGAATAAATATTAATAAGTATTTTAATATTTTCATATTCAAACCTCTTCCTAATTTAAATTTATATAAACCTTTAATATACAAAATTCTATAACTTAATTTAAAGCTTTTAACTATTATTTTGACTTAATATAATAGTTTTCTTATTTAAAAATTATACAATATAAATATTAATAAATTTTAAATAAGAAAACTATTAACTTCTCTAATTTCTTTATTTTAAATAACTATATTTTTATATAATTAAATTTTACAAACTAACCAAATATTAATTTAAATTGAAATATTTTTTAAATATTATTGACTATAAAAATTTATAATATTATAATGAATTCATATAACAAAAAATTATTTGTATTGTAATAATATTAAAGACTATGAAAAGAACAAGTAAAAATATCTAAGATTTAACAGAAAGTTGCCGGTTGATGAGAGGCACTAAATCAGTTATTTTGAATACATCTTGGAGTCATACATTGAACCCTATTATATTTTAATAGGAATTAGATGTTATCGGTTAAGAACCGTTATTAACTTATTAAGATGTTACATACTATTTATTTGTATGTTTCAAATTAAGGTGGTACCGCGTGAGTAATCTCGTCCTTATTGGATGAGATTTTTTTATTTTATTCAAATTAAAAAACTATATAAACATAGTTTATATAGTTTTAATAAAAGATTTAATAATTAAGCATAATTATTGATCTTCTACAATATTATTTTTTCCCAAATATAATTATATTGTTTTTTTTAAAGAAGGTCAATAATTAATGCTAAATATATAAATTACATTAATTATTGGAGGTAATGAACATGGAAAGAAATGTTTTAGATGTTCTAAAAGAGCGTGGATACATTAAACAATTCACACATGAAGAAGAAACAAGAGAATTACTTGGAAAAGAGAAAGTTACTTTTTATATTGGATTTGATCCAACTGCAGACAGCCTACATGTTGGGCATTTTATAGCAATGATGTTTATGGCTCATATGCAAAAAGCTGGCCATAGACCTATCGTTCTCGTTGGTGGTGGAACCGTTACTATCGGTGACCCAAGTGGCAAAACTGATATGAGAAAAATGTTAACTGATGAACAAATTCAACATAATGTTGAGTCAATAAAAAATCAACTTTCAAAATTCATAGATTTTGAAGATGGAAAAGCAATATTAGTAAACAATGCTGATTGGCTTAGAGGTTTAAATTACATAGATTTCTTAAGAGAAGTTGGTGGACACTTTACTGTTAACAAAATGTTAGCTGCTGATGCTTTCAAAAGAAGATTTGCCCTTGATAGAGGTTTATCTTTCTTAGAATTTAACTATATGTTAATGCAAGCTTACGATTTCCTTATTTTAAATAAAAAATATGGTTGTAAGATGGAGCTTGGTGGAGATGATCAATGGTCAAATATGATTGCAGGGGTTGATTTAGTAAGAAAGAAAAAAGGTGAAAGCGTATATGCTATGACTTGTACCCTACTTACTAATAGCGAAGGTGAAAAAATGGGTAAAACTGTTGGTGGAGCTTTGTGGCTTGACCCAAAAAGAGTTTCTCCCTTTGAATTCTTCCAGTACTGGAGAAATATCGCTGATGTTGATGTAGAAAAATGCTTAAAACTTTTAACTTTTGTTCCACTTGATGAAATAGATAAATTATGTTCAGTTGAAGGCTCTGCTATAAATGAAGCTAAAAAGAAGTTAGCTTTTGAAATAACTAAATTAGTTCATGGTGAAGATAAAGCAAAAAAAGCTTTAAAAGCTTCAGAAGCACTCTTTGAAGGTGGTATTAATTTAGAACACGTCCCTACTATTGAATTAGAAAATACAAAAATCGGAAACAACTTAATTGACATACTAGTTGAAGTTAAAATCTTCCCATCAAAATCAGAAGCTAAAAGGTTTGTAACTCAAGGTGGTCTAACTTTAAATGATGAAAAAGTTCAAGACTTTGGAAAAACTTTAGAAAAAGAACACTTTAATCAAGGCTTTGCTATGATAAAAAAAGGTAAAAAAGGCTTTACTAAATTAATAATAAAATAATATTTCTTAATTAAACCATTTATCAAAGGATATCGAAAAATACAAAATCGATATCCTTTTCTTTCATTACTATAAACTTGTATATATTATTTTATAATATCAATTTAACTTTTTATAAATATAATTTAAAATCTAATATATTAAATAAATTCATTCTATTTTTTCACATAAATACTCTATAAAAATTTACTTTTATGTATAATTCACAAAAAAATACCCATTATAACTATTAAAAATTTATATAAAAATAATTTAATATCACTCTAAAAAAATTTAACAATATTATTACTGTTTATCTATTTTATTGAACAAAAGTTGTTGTATAGTTTTTTTGGGGCTAAATTTATATATTATTTTCAGGAGGATTTTTTATATGAAAATTAATACTTCAGACATTAAACAAATAGAAAAAGTTTATGGAAAAATAAGTCCCTTTGAGTTTAAAGATAAACTTATAGAAATTGCAAAAAAAGATTTAGATGTTAGTAAACGTCCTTTACTTGATGCTGGAAGAGGAAATCCAAACTGGACATGCGCAACACCACGTCAAGCCTTCTTTACTTTTGGTCAATTTGCTGCTCTTGAAACTCAAAGAGTTTGGAAAGATGGAGATCTTGCAGGTATGCCTCATAAAAAAGGCATATATAATAGATTTAAAGAATTTGCAGATGAAAATATAAATTCACCAGGTATAGAACTTTTAATAAATATAATAGAATATGGTATTAATAATAAAAATTTTGATGCTGATTCTTGGGTTTATGAACTTACAGATGGAATAATCGGAGACAACTATCCATTCCCTGATAGAATGTTAAGTCATATAGAAAGCATAGTTCATGATTATTTAGTTAAGGAAATGTGTTCTTCTGATTTTAGTAATTCATCCTTTGATATATTTGCAGTAGAAGGTGCAACTGCTGCTATGTGTTATATATTTGATTCATTAAAAGCAAATGAACTTTTATGCAAAGGAGATAGAATTGCTATAATCACCCCAGTATTTACCCCTTACTTAGAGATACCAAAAATACCAAGATATAGCCTTGATATTATACAAATTAAAGCAAATGAAAATCCAAATACCGGTAACTATTCATGGCAAGTACCTTCCGAAGAATTAGAAAAACTTAAAGATAATTCTATAAAAGCATTGTTTATAGTAAATCCTGGGAATCCTTCCTCTGTTGCTTTGACAAACGAAAGCAAAGATAATTTAATAAAAATAGTAAAAGAAAATAATCCAAATTTAATAATAATATCAGATGATGTTTATGGAACTTTTGTGCCAGGTTTTCGTTCATTAATGGCTGATTTACCTTATAATACAATTGGAGTATATTCTTTTTCAAAATATTTTGGTGTTACAGGTTATCGTCTCGGAACTATCGCTCTTCAAAAAGATAATGTTTTAGATAAATTAATTAGAGAACTTCCTAAAGAAAAGAAAAATCTAATTAAATCTCGTTATAAAGATTTATCTACAAATTGTGATAATATCCCTTTTATTGATAGATTGGTTGCAGATAGCAGACAGGTTGCTCTTAATCATACCGCTGGTCTTTCAACACCACAGCAAGTACAAATGGCTTTTTTCTGTGCCTTTGCACTACTTGATAAAGATGATAATTATAAAAAGCTAACAATAGAAATTTGCCGTCGTCGTAAAAAATTATTGTTTGATGGCTTAGGAATTGAACTTAAGGATAATAAATATAGTGCTTACTATTACACTGAATTTAATATACTTAAATGGGCTAGAAATTCTTTTGGTGAAGATTTCGCTAATTACTTACAAGATAATTATAAATTAGTATATATACTTTATGAATTAGCTAAAGAATGTTCGATAATAGTTTTATCTGGAAGTGGTTTTGATGATTCAGAATGGTCTCTTAGAGTTTCTCTTGCAAATCTAGATGATCAAGAATATTATACTATAGGTAAAGTAATGCGTAGACTTATGATAAATTTAATTGAAGAATGGAATTCTACAACTAAATAAATTTTTAAATTTAAAATTAAGGGTTAGCAAACTGCTTACCCTTTATCTATTTATACTAATAATTTTAAATATAAATCGTAAATTTTATAAAGTATTAATTATAATCTTAATTTTATTTATTAAACCATGCTTTTGGTGATTCATTAAAATAATGTGGATTAAACTCTATAATTTTATATTCCTGTATTCCATTTATATTAAAAGGTTCATTTGATAAATATTCTTGTACCATTTGTAAGGACTCTAATTTAATAACAAACATTCCTCCACTCATGTCTTCTTTAAGTCCAGACATTAATATAAGTCCTTCATCCATAGCTTTTTTAGTATAATCCATATGTTCTTTCATAATACTATCATTTATTTTATCTACATTTTTTAATATACCTTCAACTATAAAATATTTCATTTATTTTTCCTCCTAATCTCATTATTAAATATCTATCTATTACTTTCCATATTATATTTTAATATAACTAACTTTATTTGGTCATAAGTTATATTGCTTGGTAATGCTTCTTTTATTGGCTTTATCTTTAAATATCCAATATCTTTTACTTTTTCTAATATAATTTTTTCTTCTACTTCAGTAAAGTATTTATTAAAATTAATATTAAAATCGACTTCAAACCCTTCTGATACATATTGATTTATGTGAGATATAATAGTTGATATTGTGATTTTTCTATTGCTTGCTATTTCTTCTAAAGACATATTATCTTTAATCATATTTACTGTTATTTCATAAGATTTTTGCTTTTTTATTTTTTCTTTATTATTATTTAAATTTTCATTGTCCCATTTTTTATCTATATTATTTTCATTTATATAATTTTGTATTTTACTTATAAAAATATTTCCATACTTCTCAATTTTCTTTTCACCTACTCCACTTATTTCAATAAGCTGAGTATTATTAATAGGCATTCTAATACTCATTTCCTTTATAGTATTATCTCCAAAAACCATATACGGTGGTATTTTTTCACTTTCTGAAATATCTCTTCTAAGTTCTTTTAATATATTAAATAAATCATTATTTTCTATTAATTTAATTATCTTTCTTTGCTCTTTAAATAATACAGTTTCACTTCCCTTAACTACTTCAAGAGATTTTGAATTTGGTTTAACAACAGGATACTCACCACCATAATTAATATATCCATGAGCAATTAAAGTATTTATAAAATCCTTTAATTCTTCTTTTGAATAATCTTTCATTATTCCATAAGTAGTTAATTCATGTAAGTTTAATTCTTTTATCTTTTTATTATTAGAACCTCTTAATACATCAATTATCATCCCTATTCCATAAGGTCTTTTCATTCTATATATACATGATATTACCTTTTGAGCATCTATTGTCTTATTAACAACTTCTCCATCTGATTCACAATTACTGCAATTATTACAATCTTCTTTAAGCTCTTCCCCAAAATAACTAAGTATATACTTTCTATAACATCCATTAAAATAAACTAAGTCTGTCATGCTTTTAAGTTTTGATAATTCATTTAATTTTCTATTTGGATTTACTGTCCCTGTTTCTATAATATATTTTTGAGTTTGAACATCGCCAGGTGAAAATAACATTATACATTCTGAAGGTTCTAAATCTCTTCCTGCTCTTCCTATTTCCTGATAATACCCCTCTATATTTTTAGGCATATTATAATGTATTACATATCTTATATTAGGTTTATCTATGCCCATACCAAAAGCATTAGTTGCTATCATTAAATTTGTTTTATCATATACAAAATCCTCTTGATTTTTCTTTCTCTCATCATCAGATAACCCAGCATGATATTTCCCGAGAAATAAATTTTTTTGTCTTAATAAGTCATATAAATAATCAACTTCCTTTCTAGTAGCACAATATATTATTCCTGATAGATCCTTATTTTTATCTACATAGTCTAATATATATTGTTTTTTATTAACTCCTTTTTCTATTATTATTTTTAAATTTTCCCTGTCAAATCCTGATATAAATACTTTTGGATTATTAAGATTTAAAAGATTTATTATATCTTCTCTAACTTCTTTTGTTGCTGTTGCAGTAAATGCTGTAACTATAGGTCTTTCTTTTAATACTTCAATAAAATTTTTAATTCTTCTATAACTACTTCTAAAATCATGTCCCCATGCTGATACACAATGTGCTTCATCTACGGCTATTTGTGCTATATCTTTATTTGATATTATATTTAAAAATTCTAATGATTCTAGCCTTTCTGGTGCTACATATAATATTTTTATATTTCCATCTTCTATATTTTTAAATGTATTTTTCATTTCAATATCTGAAAGCGAAGAATTTATATATGCAGATTCTACTCCTATACTATTTAATGTATCTACTTGATCTTTCATTAAAGATATTAAAGGTGAAACTACTATAGTTATTCCTTCTTTAAGTAAAGCAGGAACTTGATAACAGATGGACTTTCCTCCTCCTGTTGGCATTATTGCTACAACATCATTCCCATTAATTATTTCATTAATTATTTTTTCTTGACCTTTTCTAAAATTACTATATCCAAAATACTCTTTTAAGATTTTTAGTGCATTACTCAAAACATTTCTCCTTTTTCACACTTTACTTACTATCATTATAGACTAATTAATTAAATTATAAAAAGGAATTGTATATACAATTCCTTTTAGTCAATTTTTATATTCCCTCTATTTAAGATTTTCTTATATACATTTAACATAAATGGTTCTCTTTCAGTACATTTTTTTAAATCTTTTAAAGAAATCCACTTAACACCACTATTTTCATCTTCTTTTATTCTAAGTTTTTCATTCTCATCACCTTCAAAAAGATATGCAATTGACAAATGAAGATGTGGTGATACAAATTCTCCTCTTTTTATATGTCCTTCAACTGTAAGTATATCTATTGATGCTATTCCATTATAAAGTAACTTTGCACCTTTAAGCCCTGTTTCTTCTTCTAATTCTTTAAATGCAACCTTTAAAAAATCACTATCACCATCCATATGTCCACCTGTCCAAGCCCATGATTTATAAATATTATGATAAGCCATAAGTGCTTTATCTTTATTTTTATTTACTACAAAAGCCGAACTAGTTAAATGACAAACAACATTTTTCCTTGTTAATACATCATTAAAATTATTTATACACATTAATATAGCTTGCTTATCTTTTTCCTCTTGTTCATTTATTGGAATATATTTTTCTATTTCTTCTTTAAACCTCATAACTTCTCCCTATAATTTATATTTCTTATAAATTTTTTTCCATAACAACTAGCTTATCTACAATATTATAGCCATTTTTCTCATAAAAACCTTCTGTCATATCTCCTCTAGATGTCCATAAATATATATTATTTATACCTCTATCTTTTAGCCTAACAGTAAATTCATTTAATACTTTTTTTCCTATACCTTTTCCCTTTTTAGAATGATCTACACAAAACTCCTTTATATTAAAATGCATTCCGTCATAATAGTATTCATGGTTTCCCAAAATCATAGCAACTATTTCATTATCTAAATAGCATACAAGCCCATACGCTCCTTCACAATTTAACATCTGCTGTAATCTTTTTTTAGCAGTATCCTCTGTCCACTTATCATTCCACGGAGGTGCATTAAATGATTTTACATAAAGCTTTGAAACTTCTTCTAAATGTTCTATATTAAAAATTCTATACCTCATAATAATACCCCTTATTTTTATATATCTATATTTTTTATAATTATATCATTTTTAAAATAATTTAATTATTATTTTTTATAATTTAATATTTTTCTTTAGCTATAATTTATAATAAAAATTTAAAGGACTTTAATTATTTTTATTAAAGTCCTAAAATATACTTATTATATTTCTTCACCATCAAAAGTTTTATATCCTGAAGGCTTTTTACTATTTCCTACATTGTTTTGTTTTTCGTGTAACCTTTGTCTTCTTTCTCCCTTTTGCATAGGATTGCCTAAATTATCTTTCTTTGGCATAATATCATCTCCTTCCTCAAAATTATTTTTTCTCTAATTAAATTTAGTATACATATAATTATTCTTTATATTAAATAATTAAAAACTTTAAATATCATTAATAACCTAATATAAAATATTTTTATTCACTAACTTTAACCCATAGTATATATTTTAAATTTACTAAAATACAATTAAATTAAAGTATAGAATTTTATTTAAATTTGTATTTTTAGTATTTCATTTTTAATTTATTTAATAAAAATTTTTAGTTTAACCTCTCACTTTTTAACAACTAAAAAAGCTACCTTAAATAAGGTAGCTTTCTTAACTATTTTAACTATATTTATTAATTATTTTTCTTCTTTTGAAGCAGGTAATATAACTTCAACTTCTGAATGTGGTCTTGGAATAACGTGTACTGAAACTAACTCTCCAACTCTTTGAGCAGCAGCAGCTCCAGCATCTGTAGCAGCTTTAACAGCTCCAACATCACCTCTAACCATTACAGTTACAAGTCCGCCTCCAACATATTCTTTTCCTATTAAGTAAACATTAGCAGCCTTAACCATTGCGTCAGCAGCCTCTATTGATCCTACTAATCCTTTTGTTTCAATCATTCCTAAAGCATCGTATTTCATATTAAAATCCTCCTAAAAATCCAATTATTTTTTATTTAAATTATTTTTTAACTTATTTTATTTGTGTTAGGCACTTTCCCTAACAATTTTAATTTTTGATTTTGGTGTTATACCAAATGAATTTGCCTCTTCAACATCTAAATGACATTCAAGACTAAATGAATCATTTGTTCTAATACTTACATTATTTAATATTCCACCTCTAAGTCCATCTACTTCAATTTTTACGATTTCCCCGTCAGTGACTCCAAAATGTTCCGCATGTTTATTGTTCATATGAATATGTCTTTGAGCTACTATAACTCCTTCTTCTAATTGGACACTTCCCTTAGGTCCTATTAAAGTAATACCTGATGTATCTTTTAAATCACCTGAAAGTCTAACACTTGGTGATACTCCAGCTTTTCTACAATCTCCTATTGATAGTTCAACTTGTGTTTTACTTCTAACAGGTCCAAGTACTCTTACTTTTTCTATAGAACCTCTAGGTCCGCATATTGTTATAGTTTCTTTACAAGCATATTGTCCTTTTTGAGATAAGTCTTTTAACTTTGTTAATTCATATCCCTCTCCAAAAAGTATTTCTACATGCTTTTTTGAAAGATGTATATGTCTATTAGAAATTCCTACTGGTATTTCAAATGATTCTTTAATTTGTTTTTTCTTTTCTTCACTTTCCTTAACTGCTGTAAGTAAAAGCTTTAATACTTCGTCTAAATTTTCCATGTTCAAATCTTCCTCTTCATAGTCTCTATTTTTTCATAGTTGCTATGATCTTATTTACTAAGTCCATTACTTCCTCATTATCTAAGTTATTGACTTTTTCTATTATTGTATTAGCAGTAGTTTCTGGTATCTCTGCTTTTCTTTGAATTTCTGCAGGGCTTAAATTCATTTCTGAATAACTTCTTCTGCTTGATTCTACACAACAACTAACATTATTAGCTTGAGGTTTAAAAGTTGTTTCTTGTAGTTCTCTATTTCTAACTATATTTTCACAATCTATTAATCCATAAGCTACTCTCTTTATATTTAAAAGGTGCATTGGAGTTACATTTTCAGATACTGAACTTCCTCCCCATGTTCCACATCCTAAAGTGAATGATGGCATAAGTCCTGTTGAAGCTCCTGTTCCTCCAAATGATCCACCTGTATTAACTAATATTCTTGATGCTGGCTTTTTAGCAAACTTCTTAACTATTTCAACATTCTCTGTATGAATACTCATTGTATGTCCTATTCCATTTTGAAGAAGTTCTATACTTAATTCACAAGCTTCCATCCAGTCATTTACTACATAAAATCCAAGTACTGTAGTAAGCTTTTCATATGAAAGTGGATATTTAGGACCAACTCCTCCTTGTCTTCCTATAAGTACTTTAGTTCCTTCTGGAACATAAAATCCTGCAGCTTTTGCTATTACATCAGCAGATCTTCCAACAAAAGCAGCATTCATAGCATTACCTTGCTTAAATAAAATATTGCAAACCTTATTAGTTTCCTCTTCTGTCATGAAGTATCCACCTTGTTTTTTAAGTTCCTCTACTACTTTAGCTTCATTGCAGTATTCACAAATTATTGATTGTTCTGATGCACATATAGTTCCATTATCAAATGTTTTACTAGCTATAATGTTTCTTATAGCTTTTTCAATATTTGCAGTTCTTTCAATATATGCTGGTGAGTTTCCAGCTCCAACACCTAATGCAGGTTTACCTGAAGAATAAGCTGCTTTAACCATACCAGGTCCACCAGTTGCTATAATTAAACTTACTTCTTTTGACTTCATAAGCTCATTAGTAGCTCCTAGTGAAGTTAATTCTACACAAGTTATAATATCTTCTGGTGCTCCTGCTTCTACAGCTGCATCATGCATAAGCTTAGCTGCTGTACTTGTACATTTTACTGCTGATGGATGTGGTGAAAATACTATAGCATTTCTTGATTTTATAGCTATAATTGATTTAAAAATTGCTGTTGATGTTGGGTTAGTTGAAGGAACTATTCCCATAACTAATCCTACTGGTTCAGCTATATCAATTAATTTATTTTCCTTATCCTCTTTAACAGTACCTATAGTTTTCATGTCTTTTATTGAATCATATAAAACTGTTGATGCTAAATTATTTTTAGTAGCCTTATCTAAAACTTTACCAAATCCAGTTTCTTCAACGGCCATCTCTGCTAAGCAAACTTCATGTTCCTTTGCCACTCTAACCATATTTCTAATTATTTTATCTATTTGTTCTTCGTTAAAATCAGCAATTTTATTTGCCGCTACTTTTCCTCTTCTTGCTAAATTTCTAGCTTGTTGTATTGATCTTAAATCTTTATCGAAATTTTCCAAATTAATTTTCCTCCTTCTTTAAAAGACTATTTTTTATAATAATTTCTAAGTCTAATTAGAAGAGAATCTTTATCTTCTTTTGAAATAGCCTTACTTGTTATATCAATATTTTTAAATTCTTTTGCTAACTTTCTTATTTTAGATACTTTTAAATTACCTAAAATCTCAAAAGCCTCATCTAATCCTTTTTCTTCTACAAGCTTGTCTAATTCTTCTTTTGTAAATTCTAAATCCATACTATTGTTTACAACTTCTAAAGCTTCAACTTCCTCTAAGGCTTCACTTATTATTTCTTCTTCTATATTTTCATTAATTTCTTCTTTAATAGCTTCTTCTACTATTTCGCATGAAACAGTTTCTTCTATAGATTCTTCTAATCTCTCTATAGCAGGTTTAGTTTCTATTATGCTTTCTAATTCATAGTGTGGTCTTGCAATCACATGGTGTGAAACTAAAATATTATCGCCTAGTCTATTTACTGCTGAAACTCCAGCATCAACTGCTGATTTAACAGCTCCAACATCTCCTGTTACAGTAACTGATACATATCCTCCACCAATATATACTTTTTCAAGGATATTAACATTTGCTGACTTCACCATGGCATCAGCTGCTTCAATAGTAGCTAACAATCCTTTAGTTTCTATCATTCCTATTGCTTGCATAATTATCTATCCTCCTTAAGTAATTAAAGTAAATCTGCCCAATTGGCTGGATATGTTGCATAAAATAACTTAGCTTTATTAGGTGATCCCCAAACTACTTTAGATCCTTTAGGAACAAATAACACATCTCCAGCATTTGCTTCGTAAGTTTTGCCGTTTATTTCTACAGTTACAGTTCCTTCAATAACATAGTCTATTTCCTCATAAGTTAATTCCCATTCAAACCTTGAGTCTTCAATAGTTAAAAAACCAGCACTCATTTTAGATTCATCTTTACTTATTAACTCTTGAAAAAATACTCTATCATTTGGATTTCCAGTATCAAATACATCCATTTTTACTGAACTTCCTTTTATAACCTTAAGTCCACTTTCATCGGTTGATGATACAAATTTTGAAGCTTCACCAGTAGCTAATATTTTTAGCATCTCTTGAAGCAAACCTTCATTAACCATTTGCTTAAACATCTCTAATAATTTCATAGAATCTAAATTTTTAGTTTCTATGCCTTCTAAGCATTTATCACTTTTACTACATACTTTTTTCTCTATACTTTTTTCTGTAGTAATTGAAATACCATTATTTTTAGCTATATCTTTAGCTGATGGAGTTAAAATTACGTCTTTGTCTATATAGAAAACCTTTTCTCCAGTTTCTAAAAATTCTTCCATATCTTTTGCACAAATCAACTTCTTCATTTTCTCACATCCTTTCAAAAGATTTATAATTCTATTTATATCTTTTGTTTTATATCAAGCATATTGATTAATTTCTTATCATTCATATTTAATTAATTAAAATACATGTAAGATGCTATATATATCGTTTACTCACTAAATTTGCAATCTTCATCAATAATTCCTATTACTGCTGCATCAACTGGAATTTCATCATCCCTAAGCATTTTTCTTGCAGATGATCCTGTACTTACGATAACTCTATCTCCAATTCCGGCTCCAATATTATCTACCACTATAAATCTTCTACCATTAAAGCTTCCGCCAATTTCTTCAGCTAACATAAACTTTAATCCGTAAAGATTATCAGCTTTTCTAGTTGCCCAAATATTGTCTATTAATTTTGCTGTTATCATAAGACTCTTCCCTCTTTCAACTTTAATTTGATTTCTTCTATTGCAGATTCTACTGATGAAGTATCTCCAAGTATAGCAATTGAGGTCATATGTTGAGGACAAATTCCTTTTATATCTTCAACTATTACTCCAGCTGCCTTTTCTGCAATATCTATAGCACAAATCATTTCAATTAGCTTGCCTTGAGCAAGCCCAATAGCATCTACATTTTTTATTGCTTCTTTTCCTTCTATACCCATTCTCTTTATAAGAGCACGTTTTGTTCCTTCTGTTGGCGATTTTATAAGTCTAAAATCCATAAGGCTCCAACTCCATTTAATCTATAATCTCACTTGTGCAACTAAGTGCTATTCCAAGTGGCGTAACAAACATTGGATTTTTTGGTTTATGCGTATATACTTTTATTTTGTTTTCTATTACTTCCTCTATTCCTGTAAGACAAGCAGTCCCTCCAACTAATGATATTTCCCTAACATCGTGATTTTTTATATGATCATTAATTATTGATCCAACCTTTTCAATTACAGGTTTTAAAACTGGTAATAACTCTGAATGATTGCTATTATCTCTTTTAAAATTATCTGCTTCATCAAATTTCATTCCATATGCACCTGATATAACTAAAGAGAAATGTGTTCCTCCTGTAGGCTCATCTGCCACATAAACTACTTTTCCATCTTTTATAATGGAAGTACCTGTAGTTCCTCCTCCTATATCTACAACTGCACCATTTTGAATTTTTAATACTTGATTTGCAGCTGTAGGCTCATCTAATAGATTTGTTAATTCAAATCCAGCAGCTTGTACAACATTTTTTATAGCACCACCATCTAAAGAATCTGTTCCTGGCGGTATAGCTGCTGCAGCATAAATTAGCTCAGTGCCTAATTTTTCTTCTATTTGTTGCTTAAGCTCTCGAACTATTTTTACTGCACCTATATAATCAACTACCATACCATCCCTTACTACATCAGCATATCTATATGCTCCTGCAACTGGTCTATAATTTTCATCTAAAACTGCTAAAACTATGCATGCAGTTCCAAGATCAACTCCTGTGTAATAAACAGATGATTTTTCTAAGATAGGTTTTTTTATAACTTTTTCAAACTCACTTACTAACTCATCACAGTACTCGAAAGTTTTACTTTTATCACTCAATTTTTTATCCTCCAATTTCTTTAGATATAGTCATAGATAATATATTTATAATATTTTCTAAATTAATTAAAATCTCTTTTACTAGCTCATCATTTTCATATTTTTCTAGAAGATAATATTTAAATTCATTAAGTTTACAAAGGAGGATGTAAAGATTTAATATTTGCTTACTATTTTTTAGGTGTATATAAACGTCTGTAATTTCTATTTCTTCATTATAAAAGTTACAAATTTTAGGATTGGATTCTAATTTAGTTTTTCCTTCTGTAAACTCTCTTATATTCTTTATTTCTCTTCCTAAATCAATAAGTTTCTGAGCTAAATTTAAGTCCTCATTAATTATCTTGCTTGCTGACTCTAAAAATGATGCTTCAATAGATTTACATTTATATGTAATAGTCTTATAACCATACTTATTATTTTCATCTATTAAAGTTTCATCTATTTTTTCTTCTTTTTTGCTATCTGTAGGTAAATTACTATTGATCTTTATCCCTTTATCAAGTAAGTATTGTCTACCTCCTGGAGTAAGCTTTTCATTTTCATTAAGCTTAAATTCCTTAAAGGGTTCCTTTCTATATAAGTCTTTTAAATAATCCTCAGTAATAAATCTAAACATATATCTATTCACCTACCTATTTAAGTAGATATTCTTTAAGTTTCTTCATATCTACATCACTATTTTCTCTAATTAAAAAATATGGCTCTATAATTCCTATTCTCTTTAGATTTTCTTTGCATTTATCTATATTTTCATAGTTACTACTAACTTTGTTTACAACCCCAATGACCTCTATATTAAAAAGATTCGCAAATCCTTCACTAATTATTTCATTAGGATTTTCATAATCTAAAACATATACTATTTTTTTAGCATCTTGAGCTAATGCTATTATATGTTTATACATCCAAGCACTATCTAAATAAGAACTAGGAATGTCCATAGTATTTTCACCATAAATAACATCGGCTGTCCGTTTTAGAGGACCATCATAATCATTTAAATAATTTACAATAGTTGTTTTCCCTGAATTTCTTCGCCCAACAACCATTATTCTCTTTTTCCTCATGTTCTAGTTATAGGGCATACTGTAAAACCTAACATATCTTTTAAAGTTTCATTTACTGAATTTAACGCTTCATAAACGCTATCTACGTTACCGCTTATTAAAACTGATCCTGTAAATCTATCTAAAAAACCAATTTCTACATCAGCAACTTTTGTTGCTATATCTGCAGCTATAATTGCAGTTTCATATGGTGTTAACGTTAGTATACCTATAGCTCCTTTTTCATCTATTCCTAATCTTTCATAAATATCTTTCATAGGAGATGCAATAATGTGTGATAAAGTTATCTGCTTTCCTGGTACTGACTCTTGAATTACCCTTTGTATATTTTTTTCTTTTAAGTTAACTATTTCTCCAACATTCATTTTAATGTCGAACTACCTTCGCATTCATATCATATCTTTTTATATAAGATTCAATTCGATTTAAATCTTCATCACTTAAACTAGGGTCACCGTATACAGGGTATTCAACTCCAAGTTGGTTATATTTATTAACTCCCATCTTATGATATGGTAATAAATCTATACCTTTAAAATTTTTATATTCTTTATATGGAAGTAAAAACTCCATAGCTTTTGTTATAGCTTCTTCACTATCATTTACACCTTTTAAAAGAGGCATACGTATTTGGACATTAAATTTATTTTGAAGAAGATTTTTTAAATTTTCTAAAATCTGTTCATTTCTAACTCCTGTCCATTTAAAATGCTCATCAGAGTTTATATGTTTAATATCAAATAGGAATAAATCAGTAAATTCTGCAATTTTTAAAATAGTTTCTGTTTTTGTATATCCTGAAGTTTCTATAGCAGTATTAATTCCAACATTTTTACATGCCATAAGAAGACTTAAGGCCGCTTCAGGTTGCATTAAAACTTCACCACCACCTAGGGTAACTCCGCCACCAGACATCTCATAAAAAGTTCTATCCTCTTCAATGATTTCTAATAGCTCTGATATTGTTTTATTTTCACCAATTATATTTATTGCTGATTTTACGCAAGCTTCTTCACATTTTTTACATCCAATACAATCTATATTTCTATTTATTTCATGAGTATTTGTAATACTATTTACTGTATGAATACCAACAGGGCAAACATCTACACATTCTAAACAATTTTCACAAAGATTGCTTTTAAACATTACCCTATTTTTCTTCATCATCCCTTCAGGATTAGCACACCATTTACAACGAAGTGGGCATCCTTGAAAGAATACTATAGTCCTAACACCTGGGCCATCATACATATTGTATTTTTGTATATTGAAAATTCTTGCTTGTCTTTCAATAATTCCATTTGCATTATTATTCATATCTAAACTCTCCAGCTTTCTTAAGATTATGTAGTAGAAAAACTACTACATAATCTATAGTTTTATTAAAAATGTGTTAGCATAGTTCTACTAATAATCTCATCTTGAACATCTTTGCATAACTCTACGAAGTATGCACTATATCCAGCAACTCTAACTATTAAATCTCTATAAGCTTCTGGGTTCTTTTGAGCTTCTATTAATGTCTTATTATCTAAATAGTTAAATTGAACTTCTCCAAGTTGAAGAGCACAAGCACTTCTTAATAAAGTTATAATTCCTTGTTCTCCTTCTGGAGTATCAAGAAGACCTGACATTAATTTAAAGTTATGAACCATTCCTATATTCATATTGTCACAAGCCATTTTTGAAACAGATTTAATGATAGCAGTTGGACCTTTAAAATCTGCCCCTTGAGTTGGACTAATACCATCTGAAAGAGGTGTCCAAGCTTTACGTCCATTTGCAGTAGCTCCTGTTAATTGTCCAAATGGAGTATTATTTGAAATTGATAATGTTCCATGACTTAAAACTGAATATAATGTTTTATATTTTCTATGTTCCATTTCAGTAAAGTTTATTAGATCTGCTCCAATATAGTCAGCGTAATCATCATCATTACCGTATTTTGGTGCTTCTAAACAATCTTTTCTTAATTTTTCATATCCAACAAAATCAGCTTTTAATGCTTCTTTCATTTCTCTTAATGTATATTTTTTCTCATCAAATACTAATTTCTTAATTGCAGCCATTGAATCAATGTAAGTTGCAAGTCCACTCCATACAACTCCTGGTCCAAAGTTATACATAGCTCCACCAGCTTCAACACCTTTTCCTTTTTCCATACATCCTTCATACATAATTGACATAAGTGGTTTTGGTGCAAGCTCTCTGTGAACTCTTTGAGATATTACTGTTGCTACACTTGTCCATTTAGTAATAAATTTAATTTGTTCTTTAACAGCAGCTTCAAATTCTTCATAAGTTTTAAAGCTATCAACATCACCTAAGTCTGGACAAACTTGCTTTCCATACCATAATGGAACTCCATTATTAAGTACTAATTCTATACATATTGGCCATTGAGTATATCCAGTAGAAGTCCATTGATATAATCTACCTGACTTTTGTGGTTCAACACATCCCATTAAGCAGTAATCTCTAGCATCTTCAATTGAAACTCCTTTAGCAAGCATCATCTTTATATGAACATCATCAAAGTGACATGCTGGGAATCCCATTCCTGCTCTTATAACTTGTACTATCTTTTTAAGATATTTTTGTGGTGATGACTTATGAATACGACAAGCTAATGATGGTTGATAAATCTTAACATGTCTAACTGCATCCATTAATAAATAAGTTAAATCATTAGTTGCATCTCTACCTTCTCTTGTAACTCCACCAACACACATATTTACGAATGGTTGATATCCTGCAAAGAACTTAGATCCACCTTCACTTGTTATCCACATCATTTCTGACATCTTAATAAGCATACATCCTGCAAGTTCAAAAGCTTCAAACTCAGTCATTCTTCCTGATTCTAAATCAGCTTTAAAGAATGGATACATATATTGGTCAACACGTCCAATTGACATTCCTGTTTGGTTTTCTTCTACTACTAATAGTGATTCTATTGTCCAAACAGCTTGGATAGCTTCCCAGAAAGTTTCTGGTTTATGAGCTGGAACCTTAGCATTTACTTCTGAAATTTTAAATAGTTCAGCTTTTCTCTTAGGATTTGTTTCTTTTTCAGCTAACTCTCTTGCATACTCTGACATACGTTTTGCATATATCATTACACCTTCTGCAGTATCAATTACTGATTTATAGAAGTATATTTTTTCTATATCTTCTGGATTTGCATAGTTAAGCTCTTTTAATTTTTCTTGAGCTTCATTAACTATATCAAGCATACCTTTTTTCATTAAAATAACATCATATCCTGGATTTGAGTCTCCTCCACCATTTACTGCATGGTATGAGCAATCAGAAACAAATGATTCTCCTGAAAGTTCCCAAACACCTGCTTCTCTATATTGATCTTCACAATATTCATCTACTGATTTACCCTTCCAGAATGGGAATAATTCTTCTCTCATGAACTTCTTATCTTCTTCTGAAATATAGAATGGATCTTGAGGTCTTTCTCCTATAGTATCTATTTCATCTACCATCCATCTCCAAGCTATATCTGGTGAAAATGCACCTGCTCTTGGTGCACCATTTGGAGCTCCAACTATAAGTTCATTATCTTGAATTACTAATGGTGCAGTTTCACAGCAGTGTTTGAAACATTTACCTCTTAATATTGATTTAGGTGTTCCTGGGTTTTGTTTTGCTATTTCAGTTATAGCTCTTGCTCTATGAGTTGTTATTGAAGGAACTTGCTTTAAATAATTTTCCTTAAGTTTCTTTAAACGTTCTGTTATTCCATCTGGAACTTTCCCATCATTTGAAGATACTGCACATTCTGCAACTACAGGTTGATCATCTTTTTTTATTTCATCTGAAACACTTTCAAACATTTTTAATAATGCCTGGCGTTCATTTTCAGACATATTTTTAGTTGCTTCCATAAATTTATTTGAAAATTCACGAATATCCATTTTATCTACTCCTTTTCTATTTAATTATTTTTCTTTTAAAATTTGAGTTAAAACATTTTTAAGAAGTTGCATATTATCTAAAGAATTATCTAAACTTTTATCAGTAATATTATTAACCTCTCTATTCATGCCTATAGAATTTAAAAATTCATCTTTATTTCTTATTTCATAACCAACTTTTCTTATATATACTAAGTTCATTGGAGATACATTATCAGAGGTCATTCCTTTTCCAACAGATCCACTTCCAAGTGTCATTGATGGGAAAAGATTTGTTGTAGCCCCCATACTTCCAAATACTCCTGAAGTATTAACCAAAATTCTTCCAACTGGTTTTTTAAGAGCAAACTGCTTTATTACTTCTTTATCATTTGAATGAATTATAAGGGTATGACCTTGTCTTTCACTTAAAAGCAATTCTATACATTTCTCACAAGCATGCATCCAATCATCTTCTACATAAAATGAAAGTATTGGACAAAGTTTTTCTCTAGAATGAGGATTATTTAAGGAAACAAACTTTTGAGTTGATATCAAAACCTTTACATCAGATGCAATATTTATTCCAGCTCTTTTTCCTATAAATTCTGGTGACTTTCCAATAAACTCTTTTTCAAGATTTCCATACTTATCAAATATAATTTTCTCAAGAGATTTAGATTCATCTTCACTCATAAAATAAGCTCCATTTTTAATAAGCTCATCTTTCACTTCTTTTGCAATAGGACTATCTACAACTATAGATTGCTCTGCACCTGAAACTACCCCATAATCAAAACTTTTGCTATCTATAATATCTTTAACTGCCTTTTTTATATTAGCAGTTCTCTCTATAAACGCTGGCCCATTACCTGTTCCACCATAAATAACTGGTTTTCCACATTTAGTTGAAACTTTTAATAAATCTTTAACACCAGTGTTCATAACTAATGATGTATCTTTATGTTTCATAAGTTCTATAAAACCACTTTCAGATACTATACTTAAATAAGAAATTGCTCCTTCTGGAAGTCCATAACCTTCAGCTGCTCTAATTAGAATATCTAAAGTTCTTTTCATAACATTCTTTGCTTTAGGATGGAGACCAAATACTATTGCATTTCCTGATTTTATAGCTATAACTGAATTATAGATTATTGTTGAAACTGGGCTTGTCATAGGACAAAAAGCTGTAATTACTCCTATTGGAACTCCAATATCCATAGTTTTATTACTATCATCTTTTTCTATTATTCCTACACACTTCATTCCATCTAACTTTTTTCTAAGATAAGAAACTACAAACCTATCTTTTATTAATTTATCTTCTACTCTTCCTAAGTCTGTTTCTTCAAAAGCTAATCTAGCTAATTCACCATCATACTCTTTAATAACTTCAAGCATACGGTTTACTATCTCATCTAGCTTTTCTTGTGGAAATGTAGCTAAACTTTTTTGAGCTTCCCTTGCATTTTCAACAAGTATTCTAGCTTCTTGCATGGAGAGTAAATCATTATCTATAATATTCATTTTCATCTCCCCTTTTCTAAAACTTTATTAAAGTACTTCTAAAGAATACTTATCTATAATTTTTTGAAGATCATTATGAGGTCTTGCTATAACTACTGAACTATAAAGATTTCCATCTTCCATCTCTTCAACAGCTCTTACTCCAGCATCAACAGCAGCTCTGCAAGCTCCAACATCTCCTGTTACTATAACTGAAATATAACCAGATGCCACATTTTCATAACCGACTAATTCAACATCCGCTGCTTTACACATAGCATCTGCTGCTTCTAAAGCAAAAACTAATCCAAATGTCTCAATTAATCCTATTGCTTCACGTCTAATCATATTAACCATTTCCTTTCTATTCATCAATATCATGAACTGATACTATTTTTCCAACTTCTCTAATTGGTCTTGGCATAACATTTTTTGCTGTAAGCTTTCCTATAGCTCTTGCAGCTTCTGCTCCAACTTCAACAGCAGATTTTACAGCAGCAACATCACCTTTAACCATTATAGTAACAAGAGTTGAACCTATATTTTCGTATGAAACTAATTCAACATTTGCAGCTTTAAGCATCTTATCTGCTGCCTCAAGTGCAGGAACTAAACCTATTGTTTCTACAAGCCCTAAAGCTTCATCTCCATAATACTTCATATATGAATACCTCCATCTTAAATTAATCCTTTATATATCCATTGATTGCAGCTTTACCTTCTTCATTTGCATGATAAAAAATAATAAGCTCATCATTTTCATCTAAATCAACTCTAGTTTCTTCGATTAATCCATTAGCTTCTGCTGTTAATAAGGCATCAATTATAGATTCTTTATTAAATGTTCTAAAGCTTGAGTAATCTCCCTTTAAAGCTTCCATAACATCTAATGCTGAAGCTTCATGAACTTTTGTAAAATGTTTTAATATAGCATAATTTAAAGGTTTCATAAACTTTATGCCTCCTTCTTTCTAAAAAAGTCTAAAGGATTTGTAGCTATAGTTAAAATACCAAACATCATTATAATAGCTCCAATCCAAGCTACTGCTGGTAGTGACCATCCATCCATACCTGAAATAACTCCTAAAACTAAGTAACAGAAGAAAGGTCCAAAGAATGAATATGTACCATTACAAGCAGTTCCAAGTCCCGCACCACACATACTATTTCCTTTATACCAAGCCATAAATGTTAAGAATGTTAATAATCCACTTAAAATGAACCATATCATTGCAGGGCCACTAGTAAATGCTTGAATAGCTAAATTTTTAGAAATTTGTAAATCTCCTGCTAAAAGTCCCATTATAGGTACTACTATAAATAAATTAGCTATACCTGATGATAATTGACGGATACATATTCCAATTTGTGGATCAACCATTGTTGATGCATATCCTGCAACACAACCTTCAAATCCCCAGCCTAAAGCTGCTATAACTGCTATGAAAATTCCTAAAAATACAGTTCCTGAAACTCCTCCTGCAAATCCTGTACTTCCTATTAAGAAACTTGCAAATACACATATTGCAATTCCTACTGCCATACGTTTTGTAATTTCTTGCTTGTAAAGTATTTTTCCAAGAATTGCAGCAATTGCAGGGCAAAGAGCTGATATAGGAACTATAATTGGACCTGCCATTTGAAGAGCAACAACATAAGCTGTTCCTGCTAATGGACCTCCTAAAAGTGCTGCTCCTATAATTATTCTTCCTGGTTTAGAAGCCAAACATCTTATAAAATCTTTAAACTTACCTTGGACTAAAGAGTTTCCAATTGCCCAAACAGCACTACAAGTATCATTAATTGCATTTCCAAGGGCAGCAAGTAAATAAACTATAACAAATGCTGAAAGACCTGCTGTATTTGCTCCATACCAATCTTCCCAAACTCCTTTACTCATTCCCATTGTTAAAAATGCAGTATAAAGACCATATGAAATACCTGAAAATAGTGCTATTGCAACTCCTTTTTTAAAGAAATTGCTTTTCATTTTTGCTTTTAATTCCATCGCCTTACTAATTCTTTGATCATTAGTATTTGCTTTAGAATCAACTCCTACTGATATCTCTGACATAAATAAGAACTCCTCCCATATTAATTGATTTATAAATAAACCGATTGCATTGTTAATTTTTTAGCAATCACTTTACTATTAAACGTTTACCAAAATAATATAAATGTACTTACAAATTAAATTTCTTAAATTGGAATATTGTATACTTCTTATTTTTATCTTCGCTTTATTCAATTTGATTATAATCCCTCCACTTAAGTTAAAGGTCAATAACAAATTTCAAAACTTTTGTAAACGTTATTTTTATATTTATTTAAATTTTATTAACTTTATTTTAAATAATTCTATATTTATAATGCTATAATTCCATTTTTTAATACTTTTTTCTATAATTTGTAATATAAAACAAAAAAAGTTATATAAAAAACCTTTCACCTAAGGGTAAGCTTTTTTATATAACTTAATAATTAATCTAATTTTTAATTTTTATCATAACTTCTGTGACAAAATTTCTACTATCTTTGCTTGTCCAATAATCAACTACATATCTTTCATAGCATTCATCTTCACATTCATAGTTATGTAATTTTATCCAATCTAGTATTTTTTCATAAGTTTTATTTATATTATCATGAGATCCTATATGATAACATGAAGCTACTAATTCTCCACCGAATTCAATAGTTTTTTCTTTTTCACATTTTATTAAACTTTGCTGAATTATTCTCATGGTTTTACAAGTGCCATTAATTTTTTCTTTATAGGATGGAAATTGTATTATAACAGGTCCTGTAATCGCATTATCAATACTCTCTATATAGTTAGTAAAATCAATGTTTATTATAGAATCTATATAATCATAATCAAAATCTTGATCTAAAAACAGCATATCAACTTTATTAATATATTTTACCGAAACCTCATTTAAATTATTATCAATAACCATTTTTGCCTCTTTAACTAATGAATACCAATCTATAATAGATTTTTTCTTCAAATTTAAATTTCTTTCAACTTCCTCAAGCTCTTTAATTTTTTCTCTAAAATTCTCTTCAATTTCACTACACTCACATTCATAAATTAAATTTTTAATTTCTTCAAGTTTAAATCCGCTTTGCTTATAATACTTTATGACTGGAATAGATAACATATTATCTTTACTATAATATCTGTATCCGTTTTCATCATGTACAACATCAGGAGATAATACCCCTACTTTATCGTAATATCGTAATGTTTTCTTGCTTATCTTACAAATTTTCTCCACTTTCCCGATATAATACATTTCATCCTTCATATTTCTTCCTCCTATCCTTTGTTAACCTTGAGTAAAAATTATTAATTGTTATTATTTATCATTATCATATTGAGAATTTATTGTCAATATTTTCTTATTATTTATTAAAACTTATAAAAATACTTAAATAACTTTATAAAAACCTATAAAATAAATTAAAGGTTAAACATAAAATATGCTTAACCTCTATATTTTAAATTCCAATTATCTTATCTAGTAATAGATTTAAATCTTCTCTAGAAACTTCTCTAGGATTTGAACTAGTACATACATCCTTCAATGCAGCCTCTATTATTTCATCTCTAAAGTCATTAATTAGTTTTATATCTACTCCAAGTTCTATTAAGTTTTTAGGAATAGATAAATCTGATTTTAAATTTGCTATATTTCTTATTAAATTATTAACTCCTATAACAGTACTACATGCATTTATATCTAAAAGTTTTGCTAATCTTTGATATTTTAACGCAACTAAATCATAATCTTGCATATATAAATTATTATTAATATTAGCATTAAACTCCATAACATATGGAAGTATTATAGCATTTGCCTTTCCATGAGGTATATGAAGTTTTCCTCCTATAGCATGAGCTAAACTATGAGTTATTCCAAGACCTGAAGCATTAAATGCCATCCCTGCAAGACAAGATGCATTATGAAGTTTTTCTCTAAAAATTAAATTTTCTGGCTCATTATACGCTAATTTTAAATTATTAAAGGCTAAACATAGTGCTTTTTCTGCTAAAGCATCAGAAAAATCATTAGAACCTTTTGAAACATACGCTTCAATTGCATGTGTTATTACATCCATTCCAGTATCTGCTGTTATAGATTTAGGAACAGTTTTTGTAAGTTCTGCATCTAAAATAGCAACGTCTGGTAAAAGTGATTTGTTAGTTAATGCATATTTTAAATTTTCTTCTTTATTAGTTATTACTGCATATTCCGTAACTTCTGATCCAGTTCCACTTGTTGTAGGTATAGCATAAAATTCTATATATTTTGAATTCTCTTTAAATAAATTATTATAATATTCACGTATAGCTTTAGCTCCATCTATAGAAGACCCTCCACCTAATGCAATAATTATATCTGCATTTAACTCTTTAAGCTTTTTCACTCCTAGTGCAACTATTTGAACACTAGGGTCTGGAACTATATCACTAAAAATAGAAACATTACAATTGTTTAATTTAATTGCAATTTTTTCTGCTGTTTTACTTTCCTCCATAAATTTATCACATATAATCAGAACATTTTTATTTGAAATTTCACTTAATTTATTTAAAGCTCCTTCACCAAAATATATTTTAGTTTTTAGACTAAATTCTTTCATTTTTATCTTCTCCTTAATCTTAATAAAAAGATAAAAATAAGATTTTAAAGTATACGTTTCCAATATTGATATTTACATTGTATCATTTTTTTTTAATATGTAAAATAAAATATTTAAAAATTATTTAAAATTAAAAAAGATGATTTTTAAAAATCATCTTTTTTAACACTATTATTTTAAAAACTTATAGTAATTAAATTGAATAAAATAAATTAATTATTTATAGAACTATACATTTTATTTTTTAAATTTTTAATTTTTTTACTTGCATCACTATATTTTTTATTATCAATTAAACTTTGAATTTCTTTTATCTCATCTTTTATTGATTTCTTTTTAGAATCACTAAATTTACTTAAATCAAAATTTCTAATATCATTTAATTGATTGTTTAATATTTTTTCATTATCAGTCTTAGCTCTATTTATTAGTTCATTCATTTGACTTTCTAATTCTGGAACTATTTTTACATTTTTAAATTTTATGACACTATCAGCCTTCTTCTTTAATTGTTTATATTCTTTTTCTTCTTTTCCAATCATATATTCACTAAATTCAGTTTTATGACTGTTTAAGTATTGCTCAAATTGTTTTATTATTTTATCTTCTCTTATTGTGTTTAAAATCAATAAAATTAATATTAATACAGATATTAATATAGATAAAATAATTTTAGTTTTCTTTTTCATCTTTTGCCACCCTCATATTATAAAATAAATTCTTGCATTTCATAATAATAAATTAAAAATATATATAAATTGTTTTTATATATTTAATTATTTATTAAATTTATATTATAACATCAAATTCTTCAAAAAATCTATTAAGATATTCCTCCATATAATCAACTCTATCTTTTGCAATTTCTTTAGCTGTATTTGTTATCATATCATATTCAAGCTTAAATAATTTTTCATAAAAATGATGTATTATAGAACTACTTCTAGAAGTTAAATCATATTCTCTATCATTTAACTTTTGATTTGGATTATACATTTCTTCTCCTATATATTGACCAAACATAAATGCTCTCGCTATTCCAACTGCTCCTAATGAATCCAAATTATCAGAATCCCTTAGTATTATACCCTCTATAGGTGATTCTAATTCTTTAATTACATCACCACAAAAAGAATGTTTGTCAGTTAATTTTATACACTCTTTTATTTTTTCTACTAAATTATTATCAATTTTTAATTTCAAACATATATCATTAAATATTTCTTCTATATCATCTGAATGTTTTAATTCAACATCATCTTTTAATTGTAGTCTGTGTAAATCATGCATATATGATGCTAAGCATAAAATATCTAAATCTCCATTTAATTTATCTTTTTCATTTATATATAAAGCTATCTTATATACTCTATCTAGATGATATATATCATGAGCTCCTTCTTTACAATATTCCTTTATAAGCTTTTTAACTTCATCTCTTACAACACTATAATATTTACTATCCCCCATATCTTTCACCTCTACATTTTACTTTCATAAACATCTTTAAACTTATCTCTAGTTAATCTATATACAGTCCATTCACTCATAGGAACAGCTCCTAGGCTTTTATAAAATTCAATTGATGGCTTATTCCAATTAAGGCAACTCCATTCCATTCTATGACAACCTTTTTCATAAGCTAACTTTGTTAAATATTTAAATACCTTTTTTCCATAACCCTTACCTCTATATTTAGGCTTTATATATATATCCTCCAAATAAAAACCTGATCTTCCAATAAATGTAGAATAATTAAAGAAATAAACTACATATCCTATAGGATTACTATCCTTTTCTATTATTAAAACTTCTGCTTCTTTTCTTTTAAATATAGACTCATATACCTCATCTTCTGTTGCAATAACTTCATTTAACATTTTTTCATACTCAGCTATTTCTCTTATAAATCCTACAATTAAATTTATGTCACTTTCTACTGCCTTTCTTAAGTTAATACTTTCTAACATTTCCCCCATAAATTAAACACCTCTATCTTAACTTATTCTTGTTATATTATACCATAATAAGTATATATACTTAATAATATTAAAATTCTAAACACTATATTTATTTAAAAAGGCCTAATAAACTAAAAGTTTATTAAGCCTTTAAATTAAAATAATTTATTCCATCGCTATAAAGTCAACCTTTTCTACACTAGACATCTCTCTTAGTCCATCTAAAAGAGCCGTTATATCACATTCTAAAGATGTCATATCTATAGTTACACTAAGATTTGCAGCTCCATTTATAGGAATGCCTTGATCTATTGTAAGTACATTTCCACCTTTATCTGATATATAATTTAATGTATCTGATAAAACTCCTTTTTCATGCTTTATAATCATACTAAAAGTCATTTTTCTTCCTTGGACGCTTTCTGCAAAATCAAATACATGATCCTTATATTTATAATATACACTTCTGCTTATCCCTACTATCTTAGTAGCTTCTGTTATTTCTTTTATTTTTCCATCTTTAAGTATATTCTTAACTTCTATAACCTTTGAATACACCTCAGGTAAAACTTTTTTATCTACAACTAAATAATTGCCTTTCATTCACTACACCTCTATAATAATAGCCCCCAAATATATATTACTCATCTCTAGTGTATGTAATAAAATTGTTACTGCCATCATTATAATAACATGTGTCTTTATTGTATACAACTGTATTTTATTTGTATACACATTTTTTTAACTTTTTTAACATATCAATATAAATTTTTAATTAATTTTAATATTATACCACCTTTTATTGATACATTATTTTTATCTACAAAATCAATTACCTCATCTATTTTAACTTTAATAACTTCAATTTCTTCATTTTCTTCTACATTATCAGAAGTTATCTCTCCACATACATCCATTTTTACTATAGCCGTAGTTTCGTCAGTCATACCAACTGATGTATAACTAGGCTTTAAAAAAACTTCATAACTTGTTGATTTAAGACCAGTTTCTTCAAATAACTCTCTTTTTGCTGCTTCTTCCATAGTTTCTCCTGGATCTATTATTCCTGCTGGAAGTTCATATATATAATCACTTATTACAGGTCTATATTGCTTAACTAATACAACTTCTCTATCACTTGTTATTGGAATTATCATAACACCATCTGCTTTATTATGATTTTTTGTCTTACAAGCAAGATCTTTTTCTTCTCTCCTTGTTGCAAAATAATATTTTTTTAAATTTCCTTTTTTATTTTCTAATTCCATTTCATACATATTTAAATACTTATTATTTGTTTGCTTTTTTAATTTAAGTAATTTCATAACTAATATCCACCCTTCTTACATAATCTTTTATATTTACATATATAACATTTATAATCCTCTTCACACATTAAAAAACTTTCCTTATTTTTTGGCTTATTTATATTTTTATCCTCCAATAATGCATCTATAACATTCAATTCTAAATTTATTCTATCTTTCATATTATTGATGTCCTCTTTAGTAAAGTCATATTCATAATTTTCTCCTAGATATAAATACTCTACTCTACCCTTTATATAATTTATTGGAATATTATATTTTTCCATAACATATATTGCATAAACCAAAATTTGATCTTTATTTTCCTCATCATATTTACCAGTTTTCCAATCAACAATTACCCAGTTATCATTTTTATCAACATAAAGCATATCTATTATAGAAAAAACTTTAACTTTGTGGATAAAGATGTGATTAAAGCTCCCTTCATCAATTTCTATGATATTTTTAAAGTTACCATTTGATATATCAAAAAATGTTTTGCTCTCAAAAAAATTCTCAGTACATTGTTCTATTCTTTCTTTAATTTCATCTATATCTTCTTTATTTATTTTTCCATCATAATAATATTCTTGAAGCATGTTTCCTTTAGGATAAGTATCCCATTCAACATCTCGATTCTTTTTACTACTTTGTTTAACTAATATATTTAATTTAAGTCTAATAAATTCCTTAAACTTGTCCACATCAATTTCTTTACCTTGGTTATTACTTTGAAATTTTATTATATTTTTTATTCCTTCATGAATTATATCTCCAAAATATATCCATATATTTGTTAATTTTTTCAATCTCCAAGCTAATTTTCTTTCCTCTGAAACTTCCATTTCCCATCCTCTATGTGAACCATAGTATGTGTAATAATACTGCCTTAAGCAGTTTTTTAATGTCTTAACCCTAGAAATACTCCAAGATTTCTCTGGATAAGCTTTCACAATATAATTATTTTCTTTCATAACTTCCTCCTAAGACATACTATAATATTATTATACTATTTATTTTTTAAATTCTTAAGAAAGTATATTAAACTCTTAAAAAAATATAAATGTTAATTTAAGTCCAACAAACTATATTGTATATTACATTATTTTTAAATATACTGTATTTATTAATTAAAAGCTTTTAGGGGGTAATTATAATGAAAAGATTATATAAAGTTCCTGATAAGGGTAAGATAAGCGGTGTTTGTCAAGGTATATCAGAATACTTAAATATTGATGTTACTGTAATAAGACTTATTTGGATTATATTTACTTTTTGTTCTTTTGGGGCAGGTATAGCTGGATATATTGCTTGTATTTTTATAATGCCAAATAAAGACGATATAATTAAAAATACTGATAATAATTCATACTAATTTCAAGGAGTAGCTAATAAAGTTACTCTTTTTTAAATTTTCTGAATAAAACTACTTTTCATTCCTAAATATAGTAAATAACTCATATTTTAAATTCTATTGAAAAATATCGATAAATTTTTAACAATTTCTATTGAAACTCCTTTTTCTTCATTGTAAAATATATACTGTCGGTATTCAAATTTTTTGAAACTGAACGCAAAATTCAAAATTTTTATATTGTTTTTTGCCGAATTATATCCTAAATGGGGGAATAAGAACGGAGGTTACAAAATGGAAAGAAGTGCAAGCAAAAGAATTTTAGGACTTCGTCAAATGGTTATTGTAGGTATGCTTTCAGGTATATCAATATTTCTAGGACTTACAGGACTAGGATTTATACCGCTACCTTTTATGAAAGCTACAATAATGCATATACCAGTAATAATTGGCGCAATAGTTGAAGGTCCTTTAGTTGGTGCATTAGTAGGAGGCGTTTTTGGTATTTTTTCTATGTATCAAGCATTTACAGCTCCTGGTCCAACATCATTTATATTTTATAATCCAATAATTGCAATTGTTCCAAGAATATTAATTGGTATAGTAGCTTATTATGTTTATAAACTATTAAAAAATAAGTTTAGAAAAGAATCAATTCCTATAGGAGTTGCAGCTGTACTTGGAACTATTACAAACACTGTTGGTGTTTTGGGGCTTACTTATGTTTTTTATTTAGAACAGTATTCAAAAGCTTTAAACATAGATCCAACAGCAGCAGGAACTGTTATTGCAACTGTTGGTGCAACTAATGGTATTCCAGAAGCTTTATTATCAGCGCTTATAACAATACCAGTAGTTTTAACTATTAAAAAAATAAAAAAATAATTTGATTTTATGCTCCTATCTTTTATAGGAGCTTTTGATTTAGGGGGTTAATTTTTATGAGAGAAATTAAATTTGTTGATATAAACGGAATAAAATTGGGTCATGCTCAAAATATTAAAGGCCTTACTGGATGTTCTGTAATACTTTGTGAAAAAGGTGCAACTGGTGGTGTTGACGTAAGAGGTGGAGCTCCTGGCACTCGTGAAACAGATCTTTTAGATCCTTCTGAAATGATAGAAAAAATTCATGCTGTTGTACTGTCAGGTGGAAGTGCTTTTGGTCTTGATGCATCTTCAGGTGTTATGAAATATCTCGAAGAAAAAAATATAGGATTTGATGTTCAAGTTGCTAAAGTTCCAATAGTTTGCTCTGCTGTTCTTTTTGACTTAGCTTTTGGAAATCCTAAAATAAGACCTGATAAATCTATGGGATACGAAGCCTGTGTTAATAGTGAAACTTATAATGATGATATAAATGGTAATATAGGTGCAGGATACGGAGCTACTATTGGTAAAATTTTAGGTCCACATACTGCTATGAAAGGTGGACTTGGAACATATGCTGTAGAAGTTGGTAATTTAAAAGTAGGTGCTATAGTTGCAGTTAATTGTCTTGGAGATGTTATAGATCCTAAAACATCAAATATTATTGCAGGTGCTTTAGATAAAAATACAAACAAATTTTTAAATAGTGAAAATATTTTAATTAATAACTTAAAAAACCCTAAAACTCCATTCAAAGGAAATACAACTATAGGCTTAGTAGTAACTAATGCTAATCTTTCAAAAGCTAATGCAAAAAAAGTAGCTTCAATGGCTCATAATGGCTATGCAAGAACTATGAGACCAGCTCATACAATGTTTGATGGAGATACTATATTTACAATGGCTACAAATGAAGTTGATATAGATGTTACAACTGTAGGTATGATAGCTTCTAATGTTATGGAAAAAGCTATATTAAGAGCAATAAAAGAAGCAGATTCATTAAATGGAATTAAAGCTTATAAAGATTTGCTTTAAAATTTTTAGGTATAAATTGGATTAATTTTTTTGTAGTATTTTTTTTCTTCCTGGTTAAACTATAAATAATCTATTACCACATATGAAATATAAGAATTAAACTCTAAAATATTTTTAGCAAAATTATTTCATAAATATTCCATATATGGTTTTAGAAACATAGTTTATAAATTCTAAAAAAACATAAACTATGAATGTAAAGTAAATCAAATAAACTTTACAAAAATATCTCGTATAAGGAGGAATGAACAATGGCAAGAAAATTAGTACCAGAAGCAAAAGACGGATTAGCAAAATTCAAAAATGAGGTAGCTAATGAAATGGGAGTTCCATTCACTGACTACAACGGAGACTTATCTTCAAAACAATGCGGAAGCGTTGGTGGAGAAATGGTTAAAAGAATGGTAGAACAATACGAGAAAACAATAAAATAATAACAATCTAAAGATGAAATGGTAGGATAATTATCCTACCATTTCTCTTTTTAAATATTTATCTCTTTTCATTGCTATAAATTTTTTATATATGTATAATATTTTCTATAACTATATTTACTGAAAATAATGAAAGGGGAATTTTAATTGAAAAATTTAAATAGTAAAGTCAAACAATCACTTTTAATTTCCACATATATAATAGTTTTATCATATATTTTTCTGAATCTATCTACTGTTGGTAATTTTCTAAAATGGAGTTTAAATATTTCCGCTCCATTTTTAATGGCTATAGGTATTGCATTTGTATTAAATATACCTATGAGAATAATTGAAAATAAATTACTTACACCTATCTCAAAAGTTAAAAATTTTAAATTTTTAAATTCATTAAAAAGACCTTTATCCATTGTAATTACCCTATTACTAGTTATAGGATTGTTAAGTACTTTAGTTATTTTTATAATTCCTCAACTTTTAGATAGCGTATCTAAGTTAGTTGATAGCGTTCCACAATATATACAATCATTTGAAAATATTGTTCTTAAAAACTTAGGAAATATTGATGGTTTTGATTCTATTTGGAGCACATTTATGAATGCTTGGAAAGATATATTAGGTGTTGCAAGCCAAGTATTAGGATTTACATTAAATCATATTTTAAATTTAACTATGAGCATAACATCTGGTATATTTAATTTTTTATTAGCTCTTGTTTTTTCAATATATATGCTTTCTAATAAAGAAAAACTTATTTTTCAATGTAAAAAATTTATATATGCACATTTAAAGGACAACCATGCAGATAAAATTCTTGAAATAGGAAGAATATCTAACGAAACATTTCAAAAATTTATTGGTGGTCAATGTATTGAGGCAGTTATAATTGGAACTTTATGTTTTATAGGAATGTTTATTTTAAGGCTTCCATATTCTCTACTAATAGGATTTGTAGTTGGTGTAACTAGCTTAATTCCTATATTTGGAGCATTTATAGGAACTATTCCATCAGCTTTTATAATACTTATAATAAGTCCTATTAAAGCTGTAATTTTTATTATATTTATAATAGTATTACAACAATTTGAAGGACATCTTATATATCCAAAAGTTGTTGGAAATTCAATAGGTTTATCTTCTATTTGGGTAATGTTTGCTATGTTAATTGGTGGAAGTTTATTTGGATTTTTAGGGTTTCTACTTGGTATTCCTCTATTTGGAGTAATATATAAAATTACTAGAAAAAATACAAATAGAAAATTAGCTGAAAAAGGGTTATCAATATCTGATATAAATAATAAATAAAATAGACTGTTACACTATGATTTATTAGTGTAACAGTCTTTCTTTTATAATTCAGCTTCTTCAAACTTTTCTTCCATAAATATTCTTATTTTATTTAAGCTCTTTTTAAATATTCCTAATATTAAAAATACAATTCCAAATATACATAACATTTTAATATCTTTCATTGTACTACTCCATACTGGCCCTGCTATAGCTTCCCTAAATCCATCTATTGCATAAGTAAATGGCCATAAAGGCTCAAGCATTCTAAATATCTCAGGATTTGTTTGTATTGGATATATTCCTCCAGCACCAGCTATTTGAAATACCATTATTACAACTGCAATAGCTTTACCTATATTCCCAAATAAAGATACTAACGTAAATATAATTATAGTAAATACTATACATGAAAGTAATGCCATAGCAAATAATAATCCTGTATTTTCGGGATTTATTCCAAGTATATGTATATTTCCTGTAATTACAATTAATGTTTGAACTACACCAATAAATAAAAATAATAACATTTTACCAAAATGCTTTTGAAGAAATGATAATTTTTCACCATCTTCAAATTCATCACATTCTGTTGTAAGTAATGCAGCCATAAGAAGTATTCCAACCCATATTCCTAAAACTGTATAAAATGGTGTTAAAGCTACTCCAAATATTCCTGTATTATATACTTCTACTGTTTTTACGTTTATTGGTGATGACATAAATGAAGCTATTGTTTCTGGATTTTTGCTTAATAACTCTATTGCACTATCTATATTTTTACTTGTTATATTTTTAGTTTCATCTTGAAGCTTATTAATCTTTTTACTAAAATACTCTACCTTCTTATTTACATCTTTTATTTGAGATGAAGCAACATCTCCACTTAATATTCCAAGATTAGCTAGCCCATTTAATTGTGGCACAACTATTTTACTCGCCTCTAAAACATTATTTGCACTATCCCCACCTTGTGCAAATGTATCTGCAAAAGCACTTAATGAAGGAATAATATTGCTATATAAATTATTTGATGCATTTGTTGTCTTACTTGAAAAATTATTATTTAGCTCAATTAATTTATTTATTACATTTTGTCCTTTTTCTGCAAATTTATTATTATCTATTAAAGATTTTAAAATAGATAATTGTTCTTTTTCTTGTACTATTACACTTTGTAAACTAGCTAATTTATCTATTTGACCTTGTATTGAATTGTTGTGCATTTGTTCATTTAATTTTATTAAAACTGCTTTTGCACTATCTATACTAGTATTTATTGAATCTAATATAGAGTTCATATCTTTTATTGTTTTATTAATCTTTTCTTTATCTAAGTTATCCTTTGTTACTGTAGATATATTATTTAACAATTCATTATATTTATTTTGTGTCATTTGAATTTGTGATAAATCATTTTTAAGTCCATTTCCTAAATTTTGAATACTATATTTAGTATTTAAAACTAATTCCTTACTTCCTGTAACCATACTTTGAAGATTATTTATTGAATTTGTAATAGCAGGTAAATCATTTTTTAAATTATTTAAATTTCCTTTTGTACTATTTATTTGTTTAACAGAACTAGATAGTTCATTACTTATTTTACTAATATTGTTTTCAGCTTGATTCAATGTATCTTTTAATTCTAATATTTGTGGCTTATTATTTTTTATATTATCTCCAAACTTATTTAAATATTTAAATGCTTCTTCATTTACAGTATTTATAAAGTTACTTTTTATTTCTTCTGTTAATTTATTTTCAGCTACTTGAGTTATTTTTGTTGCAATTGCATTTGCCTTTTCATTAGCTTTATATATTATATTTGGTTTTATAGGATTTGAACTTAAAAGACTTGTTAAATCACTTGAAAAGTTTTGCGGAATTTCTATAAGTGCATAATACTTTCCTTCATTTAGTCCATAGTTTCCTTGCCAATCTCCAACAAACTGCCATCCTATATCTTTATTTTTCTTTAATTCCTCTACTATTTCATTTCCAACATTAATATTTTTACCATTAAATTTTGTTCCTGTATCTTCATTTACAACAGCTACTGGTAATGCTCCTGTGTTTACATAAGGATTCCAACAAGCCTTTATATTTACCCATGCATAAAGTGAAGGAATAAAGAATAAACCTATTACAATTATTATTGCTGCTGGATTTTTAATAATATTTTTCAAGTCTCTTTTGAAAATCTTAAATATTTTCTTCATAATATCCTCTCCTGTAATAATTAATGGAATAAAACTTTATTCAGCTATTCTTGATTCCTCAAATTTATCCTCAAATCTTTTTACATATTTCCATATCTTTTCTTTAAAGAATGTTCCTATTATAAAAAATATTGCTGCAAATAAAAGTAGCATAAATATATCTAATGCAACACTACTTAGAAGAGGTCCTGCTATTGCCTCTCTATAACCTCCAAGTGCATATGTAAATGGAAATAATGGTTGTAATACTCTAAAAAACTTAGGGTCTACTTGTATTGGATAACTTCCTCCTGAACCTGCTATTTGTATTACCATATATATTATCGCTAATGCTTTACCAACATTTCTAAATAATGAAACTAGTGTATAAACTATTATACAAAAACTAAATGACGCTAATACTCCAAAGAAAATAAACAAAGGTGTATTAACTGTTTGAACTCCTAATATATATTTGTCACCTGCTGCTATAATAAAGCCTTGTATAACAGCAAGAAAAGTAAATGTAACAAGTTTTCCTAAATACCTATCTCTTATTGTAAGATTTTCACTTCCCTCAAATGGTTTTATTTCAGTAGAAAGCAGTGATGTCAATACAAGACATCCAACCCAACTTGCAAGTACTGAATATATTGGTGCCATTCCTGAGCCATAATTTGCAATTTTATAAATTGATTCATCTTTAACATTAAAAGGACTTGAAATATATGAACCCATAATTTCCGGTTTACTTTGAAGGATTGTTACTATCTCACTTAAATTATTATCATTAATTTCCTCTAGCTTTTTGCTTAATTCACTTATACTATCTTTAAAGTAATTAAATTTTTTAAGTAAATCATTTGATATATCAGATGTTAAATTTGTAGCATTTACTCCAGAATTAAGTATACTATCAATACTAGCTATCATATCTTTTGAACCATCTAAAATCTTATTAGCTTCATTTGTAGCATCTATATAATTATTACATATTTTATTTATTGAACTTTTAGTTGAAGTATTATATTCACCTAATATACTCTTAACTTTACTGCTCATACTTGAATTTATTGATGTTATATCTTTAACTATACTAGAGCTTAATTCCCCTTGTGAACTAAATGAAGTTTCCAATTCTTTCAACTTATCTTTTTCACTATTTAATGTTGATTTTAAACTATCTAATGATGTAATTACATTTGATAAGTCAATATTATTTGTATTAGTATTTTTATTTAATTCTTTTAAAAACTTACTAATAGTATCAACATTATTTATAGTATAATCTATCTCTTGACTTATAGAAGATATAGCTGTACCTACACCATCTTTACCTCCCGATGATATTGAATCATTTAAACCTTTTATAAGTGAACTTATTTTTTTATTTGATGAACTTATCTGATTTATGTTCATATCTAAACTGTCAAAAGAATTATTTATAGCATTCTTTGTATATGTAGTTAATTTTTTTGACTGATTCGCCCCATCTTTTATTGCATCTACACCTTTTGTTAATTCTGGCATAGTTGCTTTTACATTATTTAAATATGTATTAAGATTTTTAGCATTGCTACTTGTAGAATTTAACGTGCTAATTATAATATCCATATTTTTATTTATTTTTATTATTGCATCTTTTAATCCTATTATTTGATCTTTATTTGCTTGAAGAGTTTTACCAACATTATTTAATGATGCAAAAATTGTTTTATTTACTGTTGATACAAAATTAGATTTTATTTGATCAACTAACTGCTCTTCAGCAACTTCTGTTATTTTTCCTGCAACTGGATTTGACTTAGTATCAACTTTGTATATAATTTCCGGCTTAACTGGTTTATCTGTTGCAAGGCTTGTTAAATCTTTTGAAAAATCTTCTGGAATTTCAATTACTGCATAATAATCACCATTTAAAATTCCAAGCTCTGCCTTTTTCGAATCTACAAAAGTCCATCCTATAGCCTTATTATTTTTAAGTTCCGAAACAACACTTTTTCCAATGTCTATATTTTTATTATCAATTGTTGCTCCTTTATCATTATTTACAATGGCAATAGGAACTGTACTAGTATTTTCATATGGATTCCAGCAAGCTTTTATATTTACCCATGCATAAAGTGAAGGAATAATACAGAGTCCACCAATTATTAAAATTGCAACTGGATTTTTTATTATTGCCTTCATATCTCTCTTAAATATAGAAAGAATTTTTTTCATAACTGACCTCCAAAGTTTATTAATAATACTATTAATATTATCAGCATTAAATGTATTAAATTTTAAATTTTATTAAACATTCTATGTACTTCCATTTATTATTTTATATTAAATAAGTATAGTCCACTCATATTGTTAAATACTATTAATAAAATATTAATTTATACTTCATTATTTCATAACTTTAATGTGATAAAGTAAATTATTAACATTACTTCTAAGGAGGAGCTTATGAGCAAACATAATAACAAAAAACTTACATTAATCGCACTAATATTAATGACATTTACATCAGTTTTTGGATTTACAAATATAGCTAGAGCATTCTTACTTATGGGATATTCAGCTATACCTTGGTATATAATTTCAGCAATAACATTTTTTATTCCATATTCATTTATGCTTTCTGAATATGGTGCTGCATTCAAAGACGAAAAAGGTGGAATTTATTCTTGGATGAATAAATCTGTCGGCCCTAAATATGCATTTATAGTTACTTTCATGTGGTATACTTCTTATATAATTTGGATGGTTTCTACATCATCATCAATTTGGGTACCACTTTCTAATGTTATATTTGGAGAAGATAGAACTTCAACTTGGAGCCTTTTTGGAATGAATGCCTCACATACAATGGCATTACTTGGTATAACTTTATTTATCATAATAACATTTGCCGCTTCAAAAGGTTTAAAAAGCATAACAAAAGTTACATCAATAGGTGGTACTTTTATAGCCTTAGCAAATATAGTTTTATTAATTGGTGCAATAGTAGTTCTTATTGCTAATAAATTTGAACTTGCACAACCTATTAGTACATATTCACTTATTTCATCACCAAATCCAACTTATCAATCTCCAATTGGAGTATTAGGATTTATGGTATTTGCAATTTTTGCTTATGGTGGACTTGAAGCAATCGGAGGATTAGTTGATCAAACTGAAAATCCTGAAAAAACATTCCCAAAAGGAATTAAAATAGCAGCTGTAATTATTGCTATTGGTTATTCTTTAGGAATATTGTGTGTTGGCTTCTTTACTAATTGGTCAACAACATTAAATTCTTCAACAGTAAATATGGCAAATGCCGGATATGTTGTTATGAGTAATTTAGGTTATACTTTAGGTTTAGCCTTTAACCTTGGAACTTCTGGAGCTCAAATACTTGGTGCTTCATTTGCAAGATTTATTGGACTTTCAATGTTCTTAGCCTTAATGGGTTCATTCTTTACCTTAACTTATTCACCTATTAAGCAACTTATTGAAGGAACACCAAAAGAAATTTGGCCAAAATCATGGAGTGAACTTGATGAAAATGATATGCCAAAAAATGCAATGTGGATACAATGTATAATTGTTGTTGCTATAATTTTAATTTCTTCACTTGGTGGTAAAACTGCATCAGCTTTCTTAAACTACTTAATTCTTATGAGCAATGTTGCAATGACTATACCTTATATATTTATAGCATTTGCTTTTATTGCCTTTAAGAAAAAGGAAGAAATACATAAACCTTTTGTTATGTATAAAAACCATACTACAACAAAAATTTGGACTGTTATTGTAATAATTACTATTATATTTGCAAACATATTTACAATAATAAAACCTGCTTTAGATTCAGGAGATTACGTTGCAACTTTATTCCAAATCGCAGGTCCTATAATATTTGGTGCAATTGCACTAATTCTTTATGATAGATATGAAAAGAAAATGAAATTAAAATAATATAAATAAAAAAATGACTATCTTAATTGATAGTCATTTTTTTATTTATATTAACTCTGCTATATCATTAACTCTGATAGTTCCACCTTTTAATACTTTTGTAAAAACACCATGTATAGGCATTATACATTTTCCTACTCTATGAAATATTTCACATTCACTATGACACTTCTTACCGATTTGAGTTACTTCTAAAATAGCTTCTCCAATTTTAACTTTTTGTCCTATATTTAATTTATCAACTTCAATTCCATCTATTACAATGTTTTCGCCGAAGTCCCCAAACTTAACATTTCCACCTTGTTTATTAAAATCATCTATTTTTTTAAGTTCTAAAAGACTTACTTGTCTATGCCATTTTCCTGCATGCGCATCATCTTTAACACCAAAATCTTCTATTAAAATAGCCTCTTCTACTTGTTTCTTTGCAGTTCCTTTTTTAGGACTTGTACAAATCGCTACTATTTTTGCCATGAATTAGCCTCCTATTTCATTCATAAATTTTATTTCTTTGTTTTCATCAACACTTTTGAAAAGATATTTTTCTGGCTTATTATATATAGCTTTTTCTATTATATTCTTTATCTCTTCATCATTTGCTCCTGATTTTATTATAGATTTTAAATTTATTTCACTTTTCCAATTTAAACATTGCTTTAAATATCCATCAGTTGTAATTCTCATTCTATTGCAATCTTTACAGAAACAATTACTCATTGCACTTATAAATCCAACTCGTCCTAAAGCCCCTTTAAGTTTTATATATTCTGCCGGTCCGTCATGAGAATTTCTTTTAATTTCCTCAAATTCAATATTACTTTGTGTTATGAATTTTAATATATTCTCATTAGATAATCCTTTAAATTTCTTACCTTCTCCAATTGGCATAAGTTCAATAAATCTAACATCAACCGGAATTTTTTTTGTTAAATCTATTAAATCCAATATTTCATCATCATTAATACCTTCAACTATAACTGTATTAAGTTTAATCTTAATTCCAAGCTTTATCCCCTTGTCTATAGCTGATAAAACTTTACTTAAGTTTCCACCTCTTGTAATCTTAAAATATTTATCTTTATTTAAAGTATCAAGACTTATATTTACTTTTTTAAGACCACACTTCGATAAAGCTTCAATTTTATCATCTAGCAATATTCCATTTGTAGTTATTGCTATTTCTTCTATTCCGTCAATTAAATCTATGTTTTTTATTAGATCTACTACCCCATCCATAACAAGAGGTTCTCCTCCTGTAAGTCTTACTTTTCTAATACCAAGCTTAGAAGATAAGTTAACTATTCTTTGTATTTCATCATTAGAAAGTTTTTTTTCATCACTACAAAAAGTATTTCCTTTCTCTGGCATACAATATAGGCATCTTAAATTACACTTATCAGTAATAGAAATTCTAAGGTAGTCTACATTTCTTCCAAATCTATCTAACACACTACCACCTCAAAGCTTTAAAAATTAAATTCTCCACTTTTTCCACCAGTTTTCTTAACTAAATGTATTTCGCCTATTTCCATTCTTTTATCTACGGCTTTACACATATCATATATAGTAAGTGCAGCAACTGAAACACCAGTTAATGCTTCCATTTCAACTCCTGTTTTGTCAACAATTTTAACTTTAGAATTTATTATTATTTCTGAATTTTCTTCATCTATATCAAAATCTATACTACATCCATCTATCATTATTGGATGGCACATTGGAATTAAATCTGATGTTTTCTTTATTGCCATAATTCCTGCTACTCTTGCAACAGCTAAAACATCACCTTTTCCTATTGTACCCTCTTTTATTCTATTTATTATTTCTTTACTTGTTTTAACTTTTCCCGTAGCTATAGCAACTCTTTCTGTTTTATTCTTAAGAGCTACATCAACCATAATTGCATTTCCTTTATTATCAAAATGTGTTAACTTATCATTCATTTTATTCTCCTTTTCCAAATGAACAATGAGGGAATGTACAAACTTCACAGCTTAAACATAAACCTCCATGTCCATATAAAGCAATATCTCTAAGATTTAGCTTCTCATCACTTAATATTCTTGGAAGAACTAAATCAAAAATTGTTCTCTTACAATACATAACGCATCCTGGAAGGCCTACTATTGGAACATCACCACTATATGCTAATAAAAACATTGCTCCTGGTAAAACTGGTGCTCCATATGTTATAAGGTTAGCTCCACATTCTTTTATTGCTGTTGGAGTAACGTCATCAGGATCCACTGACATACCACCTGTACATACTATCATTTCTGCTCCACTTTCTAATGCTTTCTTTATTTCAGAAACAATCATTTCTTTGTTATCTGGTAGTATAACTTGATTTTCTAATGAACATCCATAGTATTCTAATTTTTTTCTAACTGCAGGTCCGAAGGCATCTTTAATTCTTCCATGATAAACTTCACTTCCTGTAGTTATCATATGTACTTTTTTAGGTTTTATATCAATAACTTCTATAATTTTTTCATTTATTAAATTTTCAGCTTCTATTATTTTTTTCTCATCTATTACTAAAGGAATCACCCTTGTAGATCCAACTAATTCTCCTTTTTTTACAGGAGTATTGTTCTGTATAGTTGCAACTATTATTTCTCCTAACATATTAAGCTCTAAAAGTTTTTCCTTGTTTATTTTTAAAAGACCGTCCTTTGAAGCCATAAAGCTTATTTTTCCTTCTTTTATTTCTCCAAATTCTAATCCTTCTCCACAAACTAAGTTTTTAAGTCTTATAGCTGCATCATTTTCATGAAGCATACCATCTTGATTTTCCCAAACATATATATGCTCTTTCCCTATTGATAATAATTCCTTTATATCTTCTTCTTTGATTATATGACCTTTTTTAAAAGCTCTCCCCTTAAATTCTCCTGGAACTATTTTTGTTATATCATGGCATAATACCATACCTACTGCATCTTGTACTCTTACACTTTTCATTTCTATTTACCCCCTTATGCTATTCTCTTAAGTATTTTATTATATAAAAAAGTTAATGTCACTGAAATAATAACAATTGCTATTAGTATAATCTTAGAAGTTCTGTCATCATTATTTTCTATAGCATAATACATAGCCATTGGAACTGTTTGAGTTTTACCTGGTATGTTCCCTGCTACAAGTATTGTTGCTCCAAATTCCCCAAAAACTCTAGCTATACTTAATATTATTCCTGTAAATATTCCTTTTTTACATAATGGTAAACTTATTTTTCTAAATACTACTCTATCTCTTGCTCCCATTTCTTTTGCTGCATTTTTTATATCTTCATCTATTCCTATTAATTGCGCCTTTATACTCTGATACATTATAGGCATAGAAACAACAACCCCTGCTACTACAGCTGCAGTCCAAGTAAATATTATTGTTATATTAAAGTTATTCAAAAGAAATTCTCCTATAAAACCTCTTTTACCTAAAGATATAAGTATTAAATAACCAATTGCAGATGGTGGCAAAAACATAGGAAATAGTATTATTGTTTCTATAATATGTTTAAGCTTTATTTTTTTTTCAATTAAAATGTATGCTCCAACTATTGATAAAATTAAACTTATAATAACTGCAATTACAACTACTTTAAATGATATAATAAAAGCATTTATTAACATATTATTCTACTCCAAATCCATATTCCTTAAATACTTTTTTAGATTCATCACCTTTTAAGAATTCAACAAATTTCTTGCTTTCTTCAGCATTTTTACTATCTTTTAATACACATAAAGAATATTGGATTTTCTTGTGATATTTATTTGATATTTCATAAGCTATATTAATACCTTTAATATCTTTTGCATCTGTTTTATAAACAAATCCATAATCTACATCTCCATTTTCAACATAGCTTACAACATTTGATACACTTTTAGCATATACGAATCTATCTTTTAATGAATCCCATAATTTTAAATTATCTAATGTTTGTTTTGCATATTGACCTGCTGGTACTGTTTTTAAATCACCTATTGCAATTTTTCCTTTAGTATCTTTTAAATCATTTAATGATTTTATATCTTTTTTCATATCGTTATTTTCTATTAAAACTAATGAATTTGTTAAAAAGTTATATGTATCATCTTTATTTACTAATTTTTCATTTATTAATTCATCAATATACTTAGTATTTGCTGAAAAGAATAAATCAACATTAGCACCTTCTGATATTTGTTTCTTTAATGTACCTGATCCACCTGTATTATAAGTTATTTTAATTCCTGTTTCTTCATTAAATTTCTTAGCTATATCTTCCATAGGTTTTTTAAGACTAGCTGCTATACTTACTGTTAACTCTTTTCCTTCTGCCTTTTTACTATCATCTTTACTAGCACATCCAACAAGTAATGTAGTTACAAATAAACATGATATTAAAAATGCACTAATTATTTTCTTGCGCATTCTGAAGCACTTCCTTTCATTATGTCCAATCCATGTTTTAAGTCCTCTAATATGTAATCTAAGATTTCCTCACATGCCTTAGGACTTCCAGGCATATTAACTATTAATGTTCTTTTTCTAATTCCTGCTGTTCCTCTTGAAAGCATAGCTCTTTTTGTTATAGTAAAACTATAATTTCTTATAGCTTCTGCTATACCTAAAGCTTCCTTTTCTATTACATCCTTAGTAGCTTCTGGTGTTATGTCTCTCTCACTAAAGCCTGTACCACCGGTTGTAAGTATTAAATCTAAATTAAGCTCATCTGCCATATACTTCATTTCTTCTGATAGCTTAATTCTTTCGTCTGGAAGTATTGTATATCTTTCTAATTTAAAGCCTTTAGATTCAGATATTTTCTTTATTACTTCTCCACTTTTGTCTTCCCTTTGCCCTTTCGAGCCTTTGTCACTGCTGGTTATTATTCCCAAAGTATACATATCTATCAACTCCTCTCTATTTGATTATATTTTAAATTTTCCAATAAGTCTATTAACATTTTGTAATCGTTATACTTAATTTCTTTTATTTTATTTAAATTAAGTGGAATATCCGTTGCTACACATATTAATTTATCATTTGGCGTTATAATTCTACTACTTACTCCTTTCCTAAATACTTCAATTTTCTTTAAATTACTTTTTTTATAACCTTCTACAATAATAAAATCTTTATCATTTAACAGTTTTATTAAATTTTCTAATTTTTCTTCCTCATTAACTTCCTTTATCATTGCCATTCTGTTTTTTGATGATATTATTACAGTTGATGCTCCAGCCACTCTATGTTTATACGTATCTTTTCCTTCTTTATCTATATCAAATCCATGTATATCATGTTTTATAGTTCCAACTTTATAACCTCTTTTTACCAATTCTTTTATAAGCCCTTCAATTAATGTAGTTTTACCAACATTAGACCTTTCTCCTACAATATTTACAACAAAAGGACGCTTATTTAAATTTTCTTTTGCACAACTCATTATACTCAACCTCTGTATTTACATTTATAAAATTGTTTATTTCATTACATTCAATATATTTTGTACTAATTTTTTCTAATAAATTTTTAAGCTTATAATCTTTTTTAAAAATCATTGACTCTATAATTTTTAAAATACTTTTTTTATATATTCCACAAAGAGGATTTATTTTTCCATTTACTACTGGTATTAAAGCATCCTCATTGAATTTATAACTTGAAATATAATTCAAAAAATCTTTATTTAAAAAAGGCATGTCACTTGCAACCACCAAAGAAGATTCAAAGTTGCTTTTTTTAAGACATGAATATATACCTCCCATTGGACCTATATCTTTAAATTCATCTTTAACTAATAAAGCTTGATTTTTAAATTCTTCATAAAGATTAATATCATTACAAGATAAAATTTTTTCTTCAAAGTCTGATGTTTCTAAAAAAATTTTATCTATAAACCTTATGCCATCTATCTTCAAAAAAGCTTTTGTCTTATAGTTCATTCTGCTATTTTTACCACCTGATAATATTATTACAGACTTATTTATCATATTTAAATTAATACCTCTACCTTCTCACCTTTTTTTAGTTCTTTCATTTTTGGAATTTCAAGTATTGCATTACTGTTTATCATAGTGTGAACTTGCCCTGGAGTTTGATATACATTATTTATAAAAACTTTATTTTCATTATCAATATAAACTCTTAAAAATCTTCTTTTATTTGATAATTTAGTGTAATTGTCCATTAATATTCCTATTCTATTTTTGATACATAAACTATCTGTATTGTACATTTTTGATAAAGCATCTCTACATGTTAATTCAAACGTCGTTGCTGCTGCCACTGGAGTACCTGATAATCCTATATATAATTTGTCTTCTTTAAATGCAGCAAACATTGGTGAACCTGGCTTTATATCAACTTTCCAAAATAATATATTATATCCTGCTTTCTCAGCACTTATCATAACTCTATCTTTTTCACCAACTGATACTCCACCAGTTGAAATTATAATGTCACATTTATCTTCTAAGTACTTTATAGCTTTTATTATTTCCTCATCCTCATCACAAATTAAATTATACAAAATACTTTCAAAACCCAATTCTGAAAGTCTTGCTTTTAAAAAGTATCCATTACTATTATAAATTTTTCCACTTTTTAATTTTGTTCCAGGATTTTGGATTTCATCACCAGTATTTATTATTCCAACTATTGCTTTTTTATAAACTTTAACCTTATTAAATCCAATTGAGGCAAGAGCTATAACCTCTGATGAAGTTATAAATTTTCCTCTTTTTAACAATTTTGTTCCTTCTTTAAAATCTTCACCTTCATAACAGTAATTATCATATTCATTAAGTGCAGTATATATCTTAACAAATTCTACTCCTTCATCAGTATCTTCTTGTCTTATTATCGTATCTGCTCCTTCTGGAATTGGTGCCCCTGTCATTATTCTTATAGCTTCATTTTGTTTTACTATTTTATCTGATACATACCCTGCATATATTTTATCTATTACTTTTAAATTAATAGGATTTTCTCTCGTTGCACCTTTTGTATCCTCGCTTCTAATGGCATATCCATCTAAAGGAGATCTTGGAAATGGTGGGTTATTTATAGGAGAATATATATCTTCATATAAAATTCTTCCTACAGAATCTTCAATATTAACTTCTTCTGAACCTAAACTTTTCACTTTTCCTAAAATTAATTTTTTAGCTTCCTCTAAACTTATCAAAAATAACCCTCCTTAAAACATTAATGCCCACTCTTTAAAAGAATGAGCATTATTTAATTAATCTATTTTCTTTAAATTACATGTTACATATTTATATGATGGCTCTCTTGAATATGTGTCATATTTTCCTTTTGTTAACATATTAATTTCTATATAATGCATAGGTCCATACATCTCATCTTTTAATAAGCCATCATTTATTTTAGCAATTACTCTTACAGTTTCTCCATTTGATGATGTAACTTCTATTATATCTCCATCTTTAACATCATGCTCTTTCGCTATTTCTGAACTAATTTCAATATAAGCTTTTTCTGAAACCATTTTTGTAACCATAGGAATTTCCCTAGTTCTTGTTTGAGTATGCCATTGTCCTACAGTCCCTCTTCCTGTATTAAAAATATAAGGAAATTGTTCTGTTTGCTTTTCATTATTTTCCATTATATCTTCATACATAAATTTCATTTTTCCATTAGGTCTATAATAAATTCCATCTTCAAAAAGTCTTCTTTGGTCTTTCTCTAACTTATCTCCCTTTTTAAAAGGCCATTGTACTCCGTTCCCTTCTCTAACCATATCATATTCTACTCCAGTAATATCACATGGCATACCTTCAGTAGATTTTTTTAGAAGTTCAAATACATCTCTTGGAGTTTTCCAAAGCTTTAATTCTTCTTCTTTTCCTAAAGCTTTTCCTATTCCCCTTATAATTTCAAAATCAGTAAGCTCTTTTTCACCTCTTGAAAGCATAGGAACTAATGCTGACATTCTACGTTCAGTATTAATATATGTACCATTTTTCTTAATTCCTGGTATAGCAGGTAAGAAAAGATCACATAATTTAGCTGTATCAGTATCTGAATATAAATCTTGAACAACTAAAAAATCAATTTTTTCTGCAGCTTCTTTAAATTTTTTGTTATCTATCCATGAATCAGCTGGATTTGTTGAAACTATCCAAAGTGCTTTTATATTTCCATCTAATGCTCCTTGTATTATTTCTGGATATGCCATAGTTGGTTTTTTAGGGATATGCTCATCTTTTATTCCCATAACTTTTGTTATAAATTTTCTATCTTCTTCATTAGCATAATCTCTTCCGCCATAAATACAAGTTGTATTACTAAATAATCTTGACCCCATAGCATTACATTGACCTGTAATTGAATTAGGACCTGTTCCTTCCCTTCCTATATTACCTGTCATTACACAAATATTTATTATAGCCTGAGCAGTTCTTACAGCTTCATAACCTTGATTTACTCCCATAGTCCACCAAATTGAAACCTTTTTACCGTTATGTATTGTTTCTGCAAGCTCTAATACTCTTTCCTTTGAAATTCCTGTAGTTTCATAAATATTATCTAATTTATACTTTTTAACGTGTTCTTTGAATCCTTCAAAGTCCTCTGTATATTTTTTTATATATTCTTCATCTATGTATCCTTTTTCTATTAAAACATTAGCTAATGTATATAAAAATCTTAAATCAGTTTTTGGTTTTATTGGATACCAATCATCACATCCCTTTACAGTTTCTGATTTTCTTGGATCTATAACAATCTTCTTAGCATCTTTATTTTTTCTTATTCTTCCCCATAATATTGGATGAGCAACAGCTGGATTTGCCCCTATAAATATAAGTGTATCTGAAAGTTCTAAATCTTCTAATGTGTATGGTGGTGCGTCAAATCCAAAGCTTTGCTTATATGCAACAACTGATGTAGCCATACAAAGTCTTGTATTTCCATCTCCATGCATTCCCATAAGCCCTCTTCCTACGTATCCTAATATAGCCATTTCTTCCATAGGAAGCTGTCCTGTACTTATAAAAGCGGCACTTTCTTTACCATATTTATTTTGAATCTCTGTCATTTTTTTAGCAAAAACTTCAAATGCTTCTTCCCATGATATTTCATGCATTTTTCCATCTTCACCTCTAAGAAGAGGAAGTCTTTGCTGTCCATACATAGTAAGTTGCTTATCTAGATTAAGTCCTTTTATACAAGCCATTCCATCATTAACAGGGTAACCTTTTTTTCCCATTATTTTAACTATTTTATCATTTTCTATATTAAAATTAAGATTGCATCCAGTAGAGCAATAATTACATACTGATTGTTTAACATCCATAAAAAAACATCTCCTTTTAAAGTCCTAACTACTTTTAGTTGTTATAATTTTAACATTCATTTTTCTTTTATAACGTGATATTTATCACACTTATTGAAATTTGAATAAATTATATATAATATTTTTTAAATTTTAATAGGTTATTATTTCTATAAATTATATACTTTACTTATCCATAACAAAGATATTTAAATACTATTATATTTATTAAAAATTAGTCTTTCAACACTCATATTACTTTTTTAAATAAATATTCAATTTGATTTATTATTTACATTCATAAATACTATATTTTAACTTTCATTTAAAATTTTAATCATTAAAAATATATATAAAATTTTCCCTTATACTCCTTATTGATTTAATATTTACACTTTATAATACTTTTAAACATATTAAATATATCAACTTATTTATCACTTTTAAATTAACCTTTTATCCAAAAATATATTAAAATATAAAATTTATTTCTTAATTATTATTTTACTTATATACCTTAGATTAATAAGCTTTATATTTTATCTTAACAATGTAAAAAATAAAAGGTAAGTTTTATCACAAACTTACCTTTAGTAATTTATATATAATAATTACTTAATTATATACTAGTCATTAATTGAAAAAATTTTTCCTAAAAATCGTATAAGCTCAGTATATAACCATACAAGTGTTACCATTAGCCCAAAGGCTGAGTACCACTCCATATATTTTGGAGCTCCAACTTCTGCTCCCTTTAATATAAATTCATAATCTTGAATTAAACTTATTGTAGCTATTAAAACAACTACTAAACTAAACACTATCCCAATTATACCGTTTTCATAAATAGGTAATACTATCCCAAAAAAACTTAACAAAACTCCCATAAGTAAAGTTACTGAAATAGTTGTAATTGCAATTCTTACACTTTTTTCTGTTCTCTCTGCAATACTTGGCTTTTTACCATATACAAACAATGTAACTATTACAGCAACAATTGTAATTAATATAGCAGGTATTATTATACCCGAATAAAAATTATCAAAAACCTTTGATATGCTTCCCAAAAATAATCCTTCAAATGCAGCATATATTATAGAGGAAAATTGAGCACTTTTTGGTGATATAACCGTAAATATTGCTACAGCAAATGTTATTATTGCTACTAACATCATAACGCTATCGCTATATGGTATATAAAACCAACTATAAATAAATGCTCCTGTTACTATAGAAAGTAATATCAATATCTTAGTTATTGTTCCACTAATTGACATTGTAGTACTATCATAAGTAGCATTTTTAAATCCTCTAGCTAAAGCTGGATTAATCTCTTCAATACCCATAAAAAACACCTCTCATATTAAATTTTATTAATTATATTATACAGTGTAATTATTTAGATTTGTTGCATATTATGTTTAAAAATATAAATTTTTACAAAAACTTATCTATTTTATATATGAAACGTAATAAAATTACCTATTAATAAAAAGAATAAAAATAAATAATTAAATTATAAAAAATAAAAATAAGTACCAAATCCCAGCACAGATTTGGTACTTACATAATGGCAAAATATACTGTATTAATATACGAGGCTTTAAAGGCTATATTCTAATTCATACTATTTAGAATAAAACTCCACTATTAATTGTTCATTAATTTCTATTGGCAACTCATTTCTCTCTGGTTCTCTAACATAAGTACCAACGAAATTTTCAATATCTTTCTCTATATAAGGGAAAGTATTTAATTCATTTTCTTTAAATGTATTAACAAATAATTCTACTTTACGAGATTTCTCTCTAAGAGTTACTATATCTCCAGGATTTAGTTTGTATGATGGAATATTCACTTTCTCTCCATTAACTAAAAAATGACCGTGATTAACCATTTGTCTACTTGCTCTTATTGAGTTTGCAAAACCCATTCTATAAACTATATTATCAAGTCTTGATTCTAATCTTAATAACAAAGCATCACCAGGTTGAATTTTTGCCTTAAATGCTTCTTGAACATATCTTTCAAATTGCTTTTCAAGCACTCCATAATAAGCTCTAAGTCTCTGTTTTTCTAATAACCTTACGCCGTAGTCAGATAACTTTTTATCTGCTCTACTTGTTCCTTTGCTCGCACGCTTCATTGCCTTTGGATGACCTATGACATTAAGTCCAAGTCTTCTGCACATCTTAAAACGTGGTCCCATCATTTTCGCCATTTATTTACCTCCTATAAAAATACTTTATGTACACATAATATCATCTTATCACAATAATTGAAAATGATTATCACTATTAAATTCTTTCATTATTTTTATTTATCTTTTTCATATTAACTTTTTCTCCTATTTATTTATTAATACTTTATTTTTGAAATAAACTTAATAAAATTTTATATTAATAGATATATATTAAATATATATTTACCATTAATATTGTTCATCTAAATTTAATCCATTTTATAAATAAATAGTTGTATAATTATCATATAAATAGCAATAAGCTTTTAGGAGGGTTTTTTATGAAAAAGTATATATGTGATGTTTGTGGTTATATTTATGATCCAGCTGTAGGTGATCCAGATAATGGAGTTAATTCTGGAACTAGTTTTGAAAATATTCCAGATGATTGGGTTTGTCCTTTATGTGGAGTAGGTAAAGATCAATTCTCAGAAACTGAATAATAATAAATATAAAATAAAAAGCAAGAAAATAAAATTTTATTTTCTTGCTTTTTATTTACTTAATTAATTTTTAAATGCAAACTTTAATAATACAGGTGTAATTACTGTTGTAAGAACTACTACTATAACTATTGGTCCTAATATCATTTCACTTATAATACCTGCTCCAATACCTTTACTTGTAACTATAAGTGCAACTTCTCCTCTAGAAACCATTCCAACTCCTACTTGAAATGATTCTTTATTACTATATCTAAATAGTTTTGCTCCTAACATACACCCTATAATTTTACTTATTAATGCTACAATAAATAATATTAAAGTAAATGCTATTATTTTATTAGACATTCCTGAAATCTCAACCTTTATCCCTATACTTGCAAAAAATATTGGAGATAATAACATATATGATAATGTATCAAATCTTGAATTAATATACTTTGTTTTTTCAGTATTAGATATTATAAGCCCCGCAATAAAAGCTCCTGTAATATCTGCAACTCCAAAAAATTCTTCTGCAGCATATGATAAAATCAAGCAAAATACAAAAGAGATTATTACAAATCTCCTCATATCTTTGTGATATCTTTTTATAAGTGTTTGAAATATTAAATAAAAAATATATCCTATGCAAATAGAGAAAATAAAAAATAATATAATCTTTAAGAAAACCTTCCATATTACAACTGATGAATCTGATATACTCATAATTATTGTAAGTCCTATTACTCCTAAAACATCATCAATAAGAGCTGCTCCAAGTATTGTATTTCCAGCTTTAGTATTTATTTTCCCTAATTCTTTTAATGTTTCAACAGTTATACTAACAGATGTTGCTGTAAATATTACTGCTATAAATATGTTTTGTAATAATTCATTTGAACTTTGGTTAAAAAGTTTACCTCCATAAAATATACTTGATACTATAAAAACAAGTCCTAGTGGAAATAATACTCCAAATAGTGCAACTACAAAAGAAACCTTTCCTGTTTTCTTAAGTTCAGTAATATCTGTTTCAAGTCCTGCTGTAAACATAAGTACTATAACTCCAAGTTCGGCCATTTGTTGAATAAATTCAGTTTCTCTAAGTGTATTAAACATAGCTGGTCCAAGTATAAGCCCTGCAAGTAATGCACCAACTACCTGCGGCATTCTAAATTTTCTAGTTAATATTCCTAAAAATTTTGTACTTAATAAAATAATTGCTATATCTAATAGAAATCCGTAATGTAACATACTCCAATCCCCCACATTTTTACGCAAAATTGTTCGTCCATTATAAATATTTCCATATATAAATATGCAATTAATTCTATTCTTATTTATAAATTATTTTAAATATAATAAATTTTAATCAAAACAACTTATAATATTTTATTTTTTTCTCATTAATAATAATAACTTTTTAATTTTCTTTTTACTTATAACAACTTTGTAATTATTAAAATAAGTTTTAAATCAAAAAATTTAATTATTTAACCTATATATCTTTAACTTTTTTATTAATAAAAAAAATCAGCATATATTAAATATACCGATTAAAATTTACATTAATAATTATTTATTTTTATAATTAAAATTTATAATTAAAGTTTGACTAAATTATAAGAAAAACATTTTTGTTCATATTTTTTATAATCTACCCTCTATTATATCATTAACATTTATTAATATTTTATCTAAACCATAGTGAGTAGTATTTATTTTTGAATTTCTACCTAAAAGATTACTTATTACTTCTTGTTGTTCTTCTAAAAAAGCACCTGAATTTTGTATAGCTTCAAAAACATCATCTAAATAATATATTTTAGGTTCTCCTTCTTCAGCACCAATTATCGTAGATATTCTATCTCTTGCATCTTCTTTTGTTAAATCATAATTTTCATAAACTTCTTCCATTGCATGAATCCTTACTCTTTCTTCATAATATCTATTTATATAAGCACTACAACCTTCAATATCTTTAAAAGTAACACCTCTTCCATCAGGAAATACTACTAGATAATTATCTTCTGGGGTTATGTATTCCATTAAAATCCCTCCTAATTTACATTTTAAAAAACGGGTAGGAAAAGATATTAATCTTACCCACCCATCTTGTCTTTATTTTATGCTATTTAGGGGTTTATATACTTTTAATTATTAGGTTTAATTGTTAAATTATCGCCTTCACCGTCAATTTTTACAATTGAACCATAACCAATAGTTCCTTTAATTATCATTCTAGCTAATCTATTTTCTAAAGTGTTTTGAATATATCTCTTAAGTGGTCTTGCACCATATACTGGATCATATCCTTCTTTAGCTAATATATCTTTAGCTCCATCTGTAACTTCAAGCTTAATATTCTTTTCTGTTAATCTCTTTTCAACATCTTTTAAGAATATATCAATAATTTTCTTAATACCATTTTCTGATAATGGTCTAAACATTATGATATCATCAACTCTATTTAGGAACTCTGGTTTAAATCTTGATTTCATTTCATTCATTACATAGCCTCTTGCTTCTTCTGAAATCTCACCATTTTTTGTACCTTCTAATAAGAAATGTGAACCTATATTTGATGTCATAATTATTATAGTATTTTTAAAGTCTACAGTTTTACCTTTATTATCTGTAAGTCTACCATCATCTAGTATTTGTAGGAATATATTAAATACATCTGGATGTGCTTTTTCTATTTCATCAAATAAAACTACTGAATATGGATATCTTCTAACAGCTTCTGTTAATTGACCGCCTTCTTCATATCCAACATATCCTGGAGGTGGTCCAACTAATCTTGAAACTGATTGTTTTTCCATATATTCAGACATATCAATTCTTATCATACTTTCTTCACTATCAAATAATGTTCTTGCTAAAGTTTTTGCAAGTTCTGTTTTACCAACACCAGTTGGTCCTAAGAATATAAATGATCCAATTGGTTTATTTTCATCTTTAAGTCCAGCTCTTGCTCTAAGTATAGCGTTTGATACTGAATCAACAGCTTCCTCTTGATCTATTACTCTTGATTGTAACTCTTCATCTAATCTTAAAAGTTTTTCTCTTTCACCTTCCATAAGCTTTGTAACAGGAATTCCAGTCCATTTTGAAAGAACTTCTCCAACCTCTTCTTCTGTTACTTCTTCTTTTAATAAAGCACCATCTGAGTTTTCTTTTACTTCCTCTTCTTTTGCTTTAATCTTTTCTTCTAATTCTGGAATTATACTATATCTAATTTCAGCTACTTTATTATAATCATAATTTCTTTCATATCTTTCAAGATCACCTTTAGCTTCATCTAATTGCTCTTTTAATTCTCTAAGATCAACTATATTTTCTTTTTCTTTTTCATACTTAGCACTCATTCCATCATTTTGTTCTTTAAGATCTGCTAATTCTTTTTCTATTACTTCTAATCTCTTCTTAGAATTTTCATCTTTTTCTCTAGATAAAGCTTCTTTTTCAGTTTCTAATTGGAATATTTTTCTTCTAACAGCATCAAGTTCTGTTGGAAGTGAATCAACTTCTGATCTTATCATAGCTCCAGCTTCATCAATTAAGTCAATTGCTTTATCTGGTAAATATCTATCTTGAATATATCTATCTGATAATTTAACAGCTGCAACTATAGCTGAATCATGTATTCTAACTCCATGGTGAATTTCAAATCTTTCTTTTAATCCTCTTAGAATTGAAATTGCATCATCTACTGATGGTTCATTTACAATTACAGGTTGGAATCTTCTCTCTAGTGCTTTATCTTTTTCAATATATTGTCTATATTCATCAAAAGTTGTTGCACCAATACAGTGTAATTCACCTCTTGCAAGTAATGGCTTAATAAGGTTACCTGCATCCATTGCGCCATCTGTTTTACCAGCTCCAACAATTGTATGAATTTCATCTATAAATAATATTAATCTACCTTCACTATTTTGAACTTCTTTAAGTACAGCTTTTAATCTTTCTTCAAACTCTCCTCTATATTTAGCACCTGCTATAAGTGAACCCATATCTAATGAGAATATTACTTTATCTTTTAATCCCTCAGGTACATCTCCATTAACTATTCTTTGTGCTAAACCTTCAACTATTGCTGTTTTACCAACACCAGGTTCCCCAATTAATACTGGATTATTTTTAGTTCTTCTTGAAAGTATTCTAACAGTTCTTCTTATTTCTTCATCTCTTCCAATAACAGGGTCTAATTTATGACTTTTAACTAATTCATTTAAATTTGTACCATATTTAGCTAAAGCATCATAAGTTCCTTCTGGATCTTGAGTATCAACTCTTTGACTTCCACGAACTTCCTTTAATACTTCCATAAATTTATGTTCTGATATGTCATACATATCTAATAAATGTCCAACTTCTCCATTTTTATCTATTTCCATAATTGCAAGCATTAAATGCTCAACACTTATATATGAATCTTCAAATTTCTTTGAAATCTCATCTGCCTTTATTAAAACTTCTTGTATTTTCTTTGTTATATAAACATTTGATTCTGCACCAGATGATGCTGTTACCTTAGGAAGACGTGAAATTGCTTGATTTATTGCGTTCTCTAAGCTCTTTACTTGAATTCCCATTTTGTTTAATATATTTGGAATTAATCCATCTTGTTGTTCTACTAAACTAGCAAAAAGATGAATTACATCCATTTGTTGATTATTATTTTTAACGGCTATTAAGTTAGCCTCATTTAAAGCATTTTGAACTCTTAGTGTCATTCTATCTACATTCATCTTTAATTCACCTCTTACGTATTTTATCTTGATATCATAATATTATATTAGTCAAAGAAAGTCAAAGTTTTATTTTTGAATATTTTTTTTGGTTTTTTGAATATTTACTTATAATTACTCTTATTTTCTATATATTACTCCATTTTTCTTAGTTTTTTATTTTGTTAATAATCATAATAAAAAGATTTTTCTTAAACTAATCCTAAACCTTTTAAAATAGCCATTCTTTTTTAAAAATAAATTTATATAAAATCTTTTATTTACTATAAATTTATTTTTCTCTATATTTCTTTAAAAATTCTTCATTATCTATTAAATTTATGTATAAAGTTTACAAATTTATAATTAAGCATAAAAAAAAATACCTATAAATTTAACTTATAGGTATTTTTTAAAATTATATTTTACTTTTTATATTCATAGCTAAAGTGAAATACTTTATTGAATCTTGTATTTCTTGAGTTTTATGATACATATTTGCTATATCAATATATCTTTTATATAAATCACTTTTAGTTCCAAACTTAACTAATGAATCTAAAGATAAATTCATATATAACTCTGCTTCTCTAAATCTATTTTGTCTTTGAAGAAGTATTCCTTTTAAATAATATGCCTTTTCTATAAGTATTATATCATTTATTTCAATTGCAATATTTAAAGCTTTATCCACCAACTCCTCTGCAAATTCTAATTTACCATTATCTTTAAGTATATTGGCAAATTTTATATATATTTCACCTATTTCATAAGTAAAATTTTGAGGTAAAAGTGATATTGCTTCATTAATTTGTCTAATTGCTTCATCTTCTTTATTTATTAAGAAATAAGCTTCTGCATAATCTATTTTAAATGATACAATTTTAGTTATATCGTCTAAAAGTTCTGATGACTTTTCAATATCTAATAAATTTAAATTATTATTTAGTATTGCAATAATATTATTTGCATAATACACTTTACTTATTATTTCCTTATTTTTTATATTAATTGAAAGCTCTTTAGCTCTTTTTAAGTATTTTTCAGCTTCATCATATTGATTGCACTTTAAAAAACACATTCCCTCTCTATATATGCTATAGCAATAAATCTCCTTTTCTTGGTTTTCTTTATTTTTTTCTAGTGTTTCAATAACCCTAATGTAATAAGTTTTAGCTTCACTATATTCTTTTATTTTGTAAAAATACTCTGCCATATCATTAAAATATATTATATTATTTTCATCAGAATTATTTCTTCTATATAAATCATAATATTTTGGAATTATATCTAATATTTCATCTTTTTTATTATTTAATAAATAATAATTGAAAAGCTTATGAATTAATTTAAATGCTAATTCATAATATTTATATCCAATTGCATAATCTAAGTTTAATTTTATATCGCTTTCTAAAGATAAATTTGATGTTTCTCTCTTTTCAAAAATATCTATATTCTCTATTATTTGATCATAAACATCTTTAGCAATATATTCGTAATCTAATTCTATTACATCTGAAACGTATCTTAAAATTTCTTCATCAGCTTTAACTTTACCATTTTCTATACAGCTCATTTTAGAAATAGATATTTTATTACCGCATAATTCTTTAAGTGTAATACCTCTATATATTCTTGCTCTTTTTATTTTTTCTCCTGTTGAAAGTATCTCCATAATTCCCCACCTTCTTTAGTTAGCTAGTATTCCAACTTTATTGAAAATTCTAACCCCTTCATTTAAATATAATTTTGCTGCATCTTCTTTTTTATTATCTATATAAAACTTACCAATCATAATTGCAATCTCTCCTGCTACTTTTAATAAGTCATTTTCTACTGCAATTGTGTAACTTTCTAATAAAACCTTTTCAGCTTCTATATTATCTTCGTTTATAATAAGTATTCTATATTTTATTAAATTACATTCTATTAATTCTTTAACGTTATTTTCTGGTAATTTTTCATAAATGTTATTTAAAACTTCTGTACACCTTTTAATATCTTTTACTTTCAAATAATTTCTACACATATTTATAAGTGTATCTATAACTTTATTGTCATTATTTTGTATTCTAATATTTTTTGCTACTTCATATCTTTTAAATGACTCATCTATATTCTCAAAATTATAAAAAAGCTTACCAAGTTCATTTTCTAAATCTGAAGTATTTGATATATCTTCAATTTCTCTATAAAACTTTAAAGTTTCATTTGAATATTTTATTGCATTTTCTAAGTCTCCATTTTCGTTACACTCTTCTGCTAATTTTAATAATATTTCTGCATGTTTTTCTTTATTATTTACTATATCTAATTTCTCTTTAGCTAGTATAGAATAATTCATAGCTTGTCCTATATTATCCATTTCAAAATATGTTTTTGCTAAATAAAAATATATTTCTCCTAAAAGATAATATTCTGTAAGGTTATTATCTAAAAACACTTTTTCTGCTTGTTTTAAATAACTATTTGCTGAATAATAAGTTCTAAGCTTTAAAGCTATTTTTGCAAGATTTAAAAAAGTTTCTATAATTTCTCTATAATTATTATTTTTAGTAAAAATAACATTAGCAGATAAAAAATTTTGTTTAGCTAAATTCAATTCATTTTTACTTAAATATATTTTAGCTTTAAGATTTATAAGCATTCCTTTTTTGCATTCTAGATTATAATTATTTGCATATTCTAAAGCTTTTGATATGTAATTTTCACTGATGTCATATTTTTTATTAAACATATAAGCTTCTGCTATTTGCTCATAATAAGTACACACTTTATGGGCTTGGCTTTCTTCTGATTCCATTAAATATTCTACTGTAGTTTTTAAATTACTAGCCAAATATTCTAATAAATCCATTGATGGATTGGATCTACCTGATTCAACTAAACTAATTTGTCCTGGTGTTATTCTGTCTTTAGCTAAATCTTTTAAAGTCATATTTAATTTTTTTCTTTTTCTTTTAATTTTTTCTCCTAAAGATAAAATCTCCATACAGTATCTTCCTTTGCTTTATATTATTCATTTTTTATTAATCTTATTCATATTTTGTTTAAATTTAAATTAATTATATCACGATAATCTGAGAATATACAATATTTTTGTTAAACTTTGTTATTTTTTTTCATGCAATAATTTAATTTAAATTAAAACTTTGTTAACTAATTCATATTTTTATTAATAAACTACTTAATACAAAAAAATATCAGTTATAAATATTAAAACTTATAACTGATATTTTTAATTTATTTATATTTATATTAAAATCTATTACTTTGATGTTCCACTTTCAAGTATTGAAACTATTGAAAATAATGTAAAACACACTGCCCCTAGTCCAACCATAACATGTGCTGGAACAAAATAAGCTGAATTAAATAAACTTGCTTCAAACAAATAAGATGATAAAAATAAACATATAAGAGCTGTTACTACTGGAATTATAGGTATTCTGTTTGCTAACTTAAATTCTCTACGCCATACTGCTGCTAATAATATAACTTTACTTGATATACTATAACAAATAAGTCCAAGACCAATTAATACTATCCCTGGTGCTATAAATGCATCATTAGTACAATTTATTAATACCATTGCTCCCCATAATACGTTTATAGTTCCAATTAAGAGTACAAATATACTCCACTTCCATCTTTCTTCATTAGTGAATATATTTTGTATTTGTCTAACTATACTTGCAACTAACGCTATTAAACATGAACATATAAGAGATAGACCAATAACTACATGTGCTGCTATAAAATATGGTGGTATACTCTCTTTAAATAATAAATAAAATCCTCTTAAAAAACCTATTATTGCACAAATAACCGGAACTGCTATCAATATCTTTCCTTGAAAATCTGAAAAAGCATTTATTTGTTTTTCACCATATTTTAATGTTGCTTCATTTTTTGTTATAAGTACAAACTTAGTTGATGCTGTTGCAACTGTGGAAACACAACAAGCTATTAAGCCTATAGCAAAAACAATATTTCCTGATACAAAATACGGTGCATTATCTCCAGCCGTTTTCCAAATATAAACTCCTGAAAATACAGTAAATAAACTAACTGCATATCCTATTATAGGGAGTAAAAATTTATAAAAATTATTATATTTGTTTATTAATTGTCTTATAATTGTTGCCGCTGTTGTAAATAAAGCAATACATATAGCAGTTAATGCTATAAGTACATGACTTGCAACAATATAACCTTTACCTGTCGTCTCTTCTAGCACCTTAACATAAAATCCATATGTTATACATATAGCTCCCATTATTAAAGGAACTAAACGAAAAAATACACTCATGAATCTATTCATATTTATCCCTCCATTTTCTTAGAGATAAATAAAAATCAAAATTATTTATTATACAAAATCCCTTTGATTTTTATTTATTATCCGATATATATAAATTATATGATTAGCCAAAATTGAAGTCAAAGAACTCATAGTTAAAATTTTTAAATAATTCCTAATCAAAATTTGATAAGTTGTAAATTTAACTAAAATCTATGAAAGTAGTATTTAAATAATTTATTTAAATAAAAAAGGTTTATTAAATAGATATCTATTTAATAAACCTCAAGCAATGAATTAATTATTTCATCATTGACATCATATTTTCTACAGTATCACCTGCAGCATTCATTAATCTTTTTCCTGCTCTTTTAACAGTTCTTTGTGTCTTTCTATCTAGTTGTGGTAATACTGCCATACTTATTGCTGTTCCTAGTGCTGCACCTGCAACCATTCCTTTGATTAATTTACTCATAAATAACACCTCTTTATAATAATTATTTTTGATGCTATATTTATGGTATGTAAATTATTACTTTTTAAACTAGGAATTATGTTTATATTTTATCATTAAATTCCAAGTGCTGATTTTGCCAAAATATCAGCTCTATCATTAAATTTATCGCCACTGTGACCTTTTACCTTTTTAAATTTAATATTTATTTCTTTCATTTTATTTTGCATAAAACTATGATAATTTGAAGTTATTTCATTATTTCTTTTCCAAGTTCCTAAAGCCCAGCTTTCAATACCTTGATAATCATATACTATATAAACTTCATTGTATCCATTATTTATAGCATATTCTACTGCCTTCATTGATCCTAATACTTCTCCAGAAACATTTCTAAGTGGAATAGCCTTTTCATCATTTCCAGCTCCATTTTCTTCATATATAACTTCACCATTTTTTGTTGCTACAAGTCCATAAGAAAAGTTTTTCTTTTCTAAAGAAAAGCTTCCATCAACATATATAACTAAAGAATCTTTTAAATCTAATTCTCTATCTTCTTTATTTAACCTTGATGTTTCACTCACTATTTTTGGTTTTGAAAAATTAAAATCTCTACCTTTTCCTTCAGCATTAAGAAGTATAAATTCCTTCGCTTCATCCATAGTTTTAAAACTTTTATATATAGCCCCCTTAAATCCTATTACTTCTTTTTTGCATTCATCCCATGAAGTAAATATTTTAGGTTCTCCTGATTTTCCTTTATATACTGAATAAAACTTTGCCATTTATTTAATCTCCTTTATTAAAGTGTAGATAATTCTTCAACAACACTATAAATTTTTTCTATATTTCTAGCTCCTGTAAAATTAGTTACATATTCAAGACCACTTCTTAAAACTAAAATTAATTCCTCTTTACCTGACCAATTTTCTAATAATACATTTAAAGGTACCTCTTTTGAAATTCTATTTAGTGCAAAAAATAAAACTGCTAAATCATCAATTTTACCTATAAAAGGTATATTACTTGGTATCATATCAGTTGGACATACTATATATGCAATAGAAGCAGATACTGAAACCTTAGTTTTTATAGGAACTCTCTTATCTTTAAGAAGTCTTAATACAAGTGCTAATAAATCTGGTATTAAAAATAAATATTCTGAAAAATCTTTTGCATTCTCTGGAAGTTTATTTTCTAATTTTTCTTTAACTTCATCTCTTCCTTTTGAATAATAATCATTTGCCTTATTTTCTATTATTTCATCTTCTTCTATAAATTCATTCTCTATTTTTTCATTTAATCCTATATTTTCTTCTAATGAAAGTTCTTCTTCGCTTATATTATTGTCTAAAATTTTTTCATCATTTATATTTTCTTCTTTAACTTCTTCTGTCCCTTTATTTAAGTTTAATTTACTAATATTTATATCCACATTTTTTACAGTTGCATTTATCATTTTATCTTTAAAAAATATTTCTTCTACATTTATTTTTAAAAATGGAACACCTTTTAATAAATCATCTACATTTATAATAAGTTCATCTCTATTTTCTTCTATTCCTATATCTCCAAAAATATTTAATAATGATTTAAGTAATAAACTTCTAATCATTCTAATCATTCCAAGTTTATATACTTTTAATTTAGAAAATCTTCCATTAACCTTTCCATCTACCACTTTTAAATCATCTAAAGTAACTTCAAATTTTATTTTTATTATTTTAGTAAAGCTTCCTCTAATTAAAATATTTTCATCTATTATAACTTCATCTAATAATAAACTGTCAACTTTTACAAAATCATTTATTATACTTAAAATATCATTTCCAGTAAGACTTACTAATACATTTGATATATTCATAAAGTTTTCCTCCCCAAATATCCTTTTTAAATTTTACATATGTTTTTGTATAATGAAATTATAACAAAAAAAAAGCTAAATAAGGAATAAATTTAACCTTATTTAGCTTCATTTAATATATATTACATTAAATTCTTCTATTTTAACTAATAATTTTTTAATATTAAAATTTAAATTTACATTTTATTATAATATCTTAATTTATAAAATATATAAATTAAAATTATTCTATCATTAAAATACAGGTATTACAGCCCCATCATATTTACTATTTATAAATTCTTTACATTCATCAGATGTTAAAGCTTTATTTAATGCTTTAATTTTTTCACTATCTTTATTATCTTCTCTTACAGCTATTATATTTGAATATAGCTCAGCTGCTTTTGAATTTTTATCTTCAATTATCAAGGCATCCTTTTTAACTGAAAATCCAGAATCAATTGCATAATTACCATTTATTACAGCAGCATCTACATCTTCTAATGACCTTGGTATTGAAGCTGCTTCTAACTCTTTAAATTGTAAATTCTTTTTATTCTCTGTTATATCTTTTGGAGTTACAAGCTCTCCTTCTTTAATTTTTATAAGTCCTTTTCCTTCCAAAAGCCTTAAGGCTCTTGCTTCATTGGATGGGTCATTTGGTATTGCTATTAAAGCTCCATCTTTAAGTTCTTCTATACCTTTAATTTTTTTTAAATATAAACCTAATGGCTCTAGATGCACTTTCTCAGTATAGGTAAGGCCTAAGTTATCTGCCTTATTTTGTTCATTTAAATATGGAATATGCTGAAAATAATTTGCATCAAGACTTCCTTCTGAAAGTGCTTTATTTGGTGTTACATAATCAGTAAATTCTTTTATCACAACTTTATATCCTAAATCTTCAAGTTGTGGTTTTATATGTTCTACAATTTCCTTATGTGGTACAGGCGATACACCTATATTTATTGTTTTATCATCTGATGACTTATTTCCTCCGCATGCTACTAATGATAATGATAACGCCCCAATTAATATACTTGTTAATAATCCTTTTCTTTTCATAGTTAAATGCCCCCTCTTTATTTATTGCTTATATTTTATTTTGAAAGTTTTTTATAGAAATAATTACCAAGACATTGTAATACTTGTACTATAACTATTAAAATTATTATAGTTACTATCATATAGTCAGTTTGATATCTATGATATCCATATCTTATTGCTACATCTCCAAGTCCACCACCAGCTACTGCCCCTGCCATAGCTGAATATCCAATAACGCTTATTATAGTTAAAGTAAGTCCAGAAACCATACTTGGCATTGCTTCTTTAAACATAACTTTAAATATTATTTGTTTGTCTGTTGCTCCAAAAGATTTTGCTGCCTCTATAACACCCTTATCCACTTCTCTTAGTGAAGCTTCAATTATTCTTGCTATAAAAGGTGCTGTTGCAATTGAAAGTGGTACTATCATAGCTTCTTTTCCAATAGTTGTCCCAATTATAAATTTACTTAATGGAAAAAGCGCTACCATAAGTATTACAAAAGGAAAACTCCTAAGGGTATTTACCACAAAATCTAAAATTCTATAAACACTTTTATTTGGCCTTAAACCATCTTCTGCTGTTAAAGTTAAAACTATTGCAATTACAAATCCCCCTATAAAAGCAAAAACTGTTGATAATATAACCATATAAAAAGTTTCTAGCGTAGCTACTAATATTTCATTAAACATTAAATCACCTCCCATTCAACACTTTTATTTATAAGATAATTTATTACATCTTCTTTTTCCTTCTCCGAAACATTTATTACTAAGCTTCCTAAAACATCATCTCTAAACTTTTCAAGTCTTCCACAAACAATCGAAAAATCTAAATTCATCTCTCTTGCCATTTTTGTTATAATTGCATTTTCAGAAAAACTTTTTGGAAAAAATATTCTTATATTAACCCATTCCTCTGGTAAAGTATCATCATCTTCTCCTAAAAATTTTCTAAGAGAAACTCCTGGTTTTAAAAATAACTCTGAAGCTTTTCCTTGTGCTTTAACTACTCCCCCTTCTAAAAGAGTTATATTTTCGCAAATATCTTTTACAACTTCCATCTGATGTGTTACAACAACAATTGTTATTTTTAATTCTTTATTTATTTTTGATAAAAGTGCTAATATATTTTTTGTTGTTTTTGGATCTAAGGCTGATGTTGCTTCATCACAAAGTAAAATTTCTGGCTTTAATGCTAAAGCTCTAGCTATTGCTACTCTTTGCTTCTGGCCTCCACTTAATTCCTTTGGTTTACTATCTTTTTTATCCTCTAGTGAAACTAATTTTAAAAGTTCTAAAACCCTTAAATTTATATAATCTTTTTTATATCCCCAAACTTCAAGAGGTAATGCTATATTTTCATATACTGTTTTTCTATCTAAAAGATTAAAACTTTGAAAAATCATCCCCAAATTTTTTCTAATATTTCTGATATCCTCCTTACTCAAATTTTTTATTTCTTTTCCTATAACTTTTAAACTACCCTCATCATATTTTTCAAGGCCATTTAAACATCTAAGTAATGTTGATTTTCCAGCTCCACTATGTCCAATAATTCCATATATATCTCCTTTTTTAATGTTAAGTGATATATTATTTAAAACTTTAAAATCCCCAAATGTTTTAGATAATCCTTTTATTTCTATCAAACCTATATACCCCCTTTTTGTTAAAAATCTCTTTTTAATGTATTAGTTTAAAATAAAAATGCGCTAGAGAATAATATCTCTAGCGCATATAAGTATAACTTGCCCTATAAAATTACTCTCTCATCTATCAAGTATATGAATACTTGCAGGATTTGGCACCACATATAAAGTAATAACTTTAAATCATTACTAATTACATAGGTTGCCGGGCTTCATAGGGCCAGTCCCTCCACCGCTCTTGATAAGAACCTAATATTTTATTTTCAAACTTCTTGTATAATAATATAATATCTTATACATTTATTGTCAATAAGTTTTAAAAATTTTTATATAAATAGTTTTCTATATAAATATTTTTTATATAAATAATCTATGTCTATTAATTAAAACTGTTACAACTTTATTTATTAAATAACTTTCAAAATTTAAGTTTTAATAACTTCATAACTTAGAATATTTCTGTTTCCTCTTCAATATCTACAATTTCACCATCACAATTTTCTTCAATAAAATCTATAATCTTTTCTTTCATAGAATGAGCTATTTTTACATCTGTGCAAACTGCTGATATACCAATTACCGCCATCTTGTGTTCATCTTGTCTATCTACTTCACCAACAGATATATTAAATTTATTTTTTAATTTTTGAGTTATGCTTTTTACAATCATCCTTTTTTCCTTTAAAGAATTTACCCAAGATGCTCTAATTGTTATTTTCATAAGTAAAATATCCATAAATACCTATTTCCTTTCTATAAAGTATTTTTTTGATATAAGCAATTTATATTTTTATAATAATACATATTCTAACCAATATAAATTGTATTACTTATAATTTCACAAAAAATAATCAACTTATTCACAAAATTTGTAATTAATGAATAAGTTGATTATATTGTTTAAAAAAGCATAAAAATTTAATATTCTATTATTTTTAAGCTAATGCAATTACTTCTATTTCAACTTTTGCATCTAATGGTAATTTAGCTACTTGAACACAGCTTCTTGCTGGTGGTTCTCCTTCAAAAAATGTAGCATAAACTTCATTAACAGCTGCAAAATCATTTAAATCTTTTACAAAAACTGTAGTTTTTATAACTTTATCCATATTTGTTCCAGCTTCTTCAAGTATTGCCTTTATATTATTTAAACTTTGCTTAGTTGCAGCTTTTATTTCTGTAACTAATTCTTTAGTTTCTGGATTTATTGGAATTTGTCCTGATGTATAAACTAAATTTCCAATTTTAATTCCTTGAGAATATGGTCCAATGGCAGCTGGTGCCTTATCAGTTTTTATTATTTTTTTATCCATAAAAATCCCCTCCAATTTATATCATTTTCTTTATTATAGGTTAATTTTTTTAAAAAGTCTAAATATTTTAATTATTTTTAAAAAATACTTGACTCAAAAATTTACAAAAATGTTATAATGTTTGTGAGAATAATACATGAGAGAGGTGTTATGTATGCATTTAGATAATATTAAAGCTGCTAGAGAAAAAATTCAAGATGTGGTTGTAAAGACACCATTACTTTATAGTAAATTCTTCTCTGAAAAAAGCAACAATAATGTTTATATGAAATGTGAAAATTTACAATTGACTGGCGCCTATAAATTAAGAGGTGCGTTAAATAAGATGATGAGTCTAACTGATGAAGAAAAATCAAAGGGTGTTGTATGTTCATCAGCTGGTAATCATGCTCAAGGAGTTGCTTATGCTGCAAATCTTATGGGAATAAAATCAACCATAGTTATGCCAACAACTACTCCATATTTAAAGGTTAAGTCTACTAAAGACTTAGGTGGAAACGTTATATTAAATGGTAAAGTATATGATGATGCATATAACTTTGCAAAGCAAATAGAAAAAGATGAAGGTGCTGTATTTTTGCACCCATTTAACGATATAAATGTAATATATGGACAAGGTACTATAGGTCTTGAAATAATTGAAGACCTTAAAGATGTAGATGTAGTGATTTGTCCAATCGGTGGTGGTGGATTATTAAGCGGTATATCACTAGCATTAAAAGAAATTAATCCTAACATAAAAATAATAGGTGTTCAAGCATCTGGTGCTAACGCAATGGAGCAAAGCTTCTTAAAAGGTAAATTAACTCCACTTCCTTCTGTAAGTACAATTGCAGATGGTATTGCTGTTAAATCACCTGGAGACCTTACTTTCTCAATTATAAAAGATTATGTTGATGAAGTTGTAACAGTTACTGATTATGAAATTGTTGATGCTTTTTTAGCATTAATTGAAAAACAAAAATTAGTTGCTGAAGCATCTGGAGCAGTTTCACTTGCTGCTTTATCCAAGCTTAATATAAAAGATAAAAATGTTGTTTGTATAATAAGTGGTGGTAATATAGACATGCTTACTATTACTTCACTTATTAATAGTGCATTAGTTTCTAGAAAAAGACTATTCTGCTTTACTATAGAGCTTCCAAACGCTCCTGGTGAACTTAATAATATTACTAGAATACTTGGAAACCTTCGTGCAAATGTTGTTAAACTTGAACATAATCAATTTAAAGCCGCTAATAAACTTAGAAATACTTTACTTGAAGTTACAGTTGAAACGAATGGTGAAGATCATATAAATACAATTAAAGATACATTTAAAACCGAAGGTTATATAATACAACAACTTTACTAAAGATATAAAAAAGACTTTTTCTAAATTTGAAAAAGCCTTTTTTTATCTTAATTTTTTGTTTTACAAATTAATCCACATGTTTTAAGTTTTTCTTCAACACTTCTAGTATCAAATGGATTATGAAGCATTGCTTTTAAAAATAATTGAGGATAATCTCCCTTTAAATGCTTCATATACCTAACCCATATTCTACTTAATTGCTCATATGCTATAGTTATATCCTTTTCTATATGAGACTCATCACAACAATTGCATATAAGATTATAATACCTGTCATCAAATTCCTCTAAAAGATGAAATAATGACATAAGTAACTCTGAAAATATCTCATGCTCCATTAAGGCTTCATTTCCTATAAAAGATATTAACATTTCTTTTTTTAATTTTAAAATAGTTATAACTTTTTCCACATCTATTTTTTTAATATCCACTGAAAAATCATGTTTTTCCATAATATCTTCAAGCTCTTTAAAATCCTTTTTGCTCCAATCTTTATTAACTATTGCTACATTTGCAAGATTTTTAATATCTTTATCCCCTTTTGCAAATTCTTCTAAAAGGTCTGCTCCAAATTCTGAGAAGAAAACCCCTTTTATCATACTTAACTTTTCCATTCTATGTTCTTTTTCACGATTTTCTAATAACTTTTCAATTATAAATGCTGTGAAAAATACTTCCATTGGTATAAATGCTATGTCAGCAAATAAAAATATCAAAGTATGATGTAAGTCCCTAAAAACTAAATAATGAAGGTAATGTAAAAATAGTGATAATGCTATAAGCCCTACCCCAATCATTATAGTTTCTCTTTTATGTTTATTCATATAACCCTTATTCCTCCCCAACATATATAAAATAAATCTATCTTTAAATTTCCATATAATTATAAATATTTTTCATTTTCAATACAAACAATTATTTACCAATTATATTATAAAATATTTCTAAATTCATGTAAGATTTTAAATAAAATTTATATTTCATAAAATTTTATAATTACTTTAAATAATTAAATTAATGCATTAAAAAAGGATATTTTAAAATATCCTTTTTATCTTTTTATTTTATTTTTAGTAAATATTAAATTTTCTTTTAAATTAGCTAATTCTTCGTCTGTAAAATTTTCAAATACATTTTCAAAACTATCATTAATTGTTTTTTTAAATTCTTTTGCAAATTCTATACCCTTTTTCGAAAATTCAATATAAGTATTTCTTTTATCATTAGGATCTTTAATTTTATTTATATACCCTAATGATTCTAATCTAGTAACAATTCCAGAAACTGTTCCTTTAGATAATGACATCTCATCACATATTTTAGAAATATTAACTTGTCCATTATGTGCTATTAATTTTATAACCATAATTTGTTGATAAGTAAGACCACTATCTTTTAAATTATCACTTATTATATTAACTGTATTTGAGTATATTTCCTTAATTAGCATAGCTATTTCGAATGAATCACATTTCATTTTAAAAACTCCTAAAGTTACATTTTAAATTTTAAATTAGTACTTGAAAATTTAAATGAACTTATAAGGAAAAGAACTCCTGCCATAAATAATGCAAAACCTAATCCTATATAAAATGTTCCAACATACACTGGATTAAATATTCCAATACTTCTTACAGTTATACCAAAGAATATCATAAAGCCCATTATTAAATAACTTCTAACATCAAAAAATGAAAATGCACAATGTTTTTTTAATTCACTATTTATTATTCTTGTTGTATGTTTTTTAAACATTTTACTAAATATAAATTTAAAAAATACAAAAAATATTATTGCTGCAAATATGATGCTATATATAAAGCTTCCATGATGTGACTCTACATCTCCTATACCTATAGTAAATACCCTAAAACCTGCGAATCCCCATACTAAACCAGCTATTAATAATAAAGTTCTTTTATTAACTTTTATAAAATCTTTCATAATATCATCTCCTAAATTTAAAATAGTTCTTATGCGAACTATCATATTAATACTATATTCCTAACCATTATCTTTGTCAATAACAATTATTCATTAATATTAAATTTTTATAATTTGATAATATTTTTATAAACAAAAGACACCACTTATCAAATAAGCAGTGTCCTGTAATCAATTGTCTAAGTTTTCACTCCTTGATTACATTATTATATTGCCCTAAAAAATAAATGTTTATTCAACATTATTTAAAAATTTATAATAAAAATTTTATTACAGCAAATATAAATTTTAAAATAATCTTATGCTATCAGTAAATTTTCCGTTTTCCATCTCAACTTTGTATAATGCTATACCTTCTAAACTGGCATCAAAAGGTTCATAAATATCTATAACAAAATTCATTACTTCTTTTAATTTTTCTTTATTTAATCCTATTGCTAAACTACAGTGTGGATTCCACTTTCCAGGCAAATAATAAGTTCTTGCTGTATCATTAAACTCTTTAAAAAATTCATAATATTCCCTATGCATCTTAATAATTTCTTCAGTTACTACTGGCTTTGCAAAGCATGTCCCCGTAGTTGGAAAGGCACCTATAGCATCAAATCTTGTATCTATACTCTTTAATTTATTTTTAAATTCTTTCATTTTTGCTATAAATCTATTCTCATCTACATCTTCATAAATTGCTAAAGTTATATGTGGAAATAATCCCTCTGTATCAATTAAACTAGAATCTATTCCTTTATCACTAAGTGACTGCCAAATATACGTAACATACCTTGATGCTCTATTATCTAAAAACATATCTACTATATACATTAACTCTTCCTCCCTAGTTAGCCTACCCATATAGCATTATTAACCATTTTATTTTAATATTTATATTTTATCATATTTATTTATAATATGTTTATATTCAGTTATAGTTAAATATTTTTTTACTATATTTGTCGTAAAATAACTAAAAATTACTATATTTTTATAAAACTCAGGAATTTTATTGTGTATTTCTTACAAAATCGAAATGTAAATGTAATCAAAACAAATACTTTTAAATTGCTAATTATGATAAAATATTACTATAAAGTATTAATTTATTATATTTAGAATACAATATTTTTATTGTAATTAAAAAGCAGGTGTGTATATGAGATTAAATAAAAATATAAGAATTATATTCCTATTTATATATATTTTATTTTCTTTTAATATCATTAGTTGCTCTAGTTATTATAGATGTTCTCGAAAAAATAATTCAACTATAGAAGCTAATTCTTCTAATTATAAAGTTAATGATTATTTTAAAGAATCATTAAACAATGCCCTTTGTGATAGTACCCTATTAATTTCTAACATAAAGAAAAAAGGAAATAAAAAATCAGATTATATAAATTATTTAAATACTTACAAAAAACAAATTGAAAAAATATCATTAGATTTTACAAATAATACCCAAAACTTAGATACTTCTAAGTCAAAAGAGTTAATTTCCATTGCTAATAACATGTTTAATTCATTAGAAGAATCTACATCTAACATATCTTTAGGAATAGAAAATAATAGTCCTAAGAAAATAGCTAAAGGTTTTTTATCTTTTTTAAATGCATTACATAATTTAAAAAGCTATTATGTAGCTCATTATGAAAATAAAAGCTAATAAGTTTATATTTTAATAGTTTAAAATTAAATATTATTAGCTTTTTTAATTTAATTTTATAAAGCTAAAGACTTTTTATTTAAAATTTGTTGTTTCTTTTAAAGAGAATTTTTATAAATTTAGTGATATAATATTTTTAAAATATAAAGTATATACATATGGAGGGATGATTTTTTGAATAAAGAACTTAAAGTTAAAAAAATAGATGAACTTATTAAAGAGTTGTCTGAATATAAATCTGCTCTTCTTGAAGATATTCCTTATGAAAATTCTAAAGCATTAGACAAGCTTATAATTGATAAAGATAAAAATATTTCAGAGTTATTTAATTGGAGCTCTGAAAAAATAAGAATAGAATATGCTGAGTTTTCAGAAGAAAAAAAGGAAGTTATTTTAATGTCCTTAAATACTAGCTTTTTAGCTAAAGAAATTGTAAATGGTTATGTTGTTTCTGATATGGAAGGAAACGTAATTGTTGCATCAACAAAAATATTTAGCAACTTTATTGCAGAAATAAGAAAGAAGTTTTTCATTGAAGAAAAATATATAATAGAGCTTTGCAAATTAAATGAAAATAGACAACTTATTGTTAATTTTATGAAAGATTATAATTATAATTCTATGTCAGAATATCCTGGTGATTTAAGATTTGACTTTGATTTTAATTACGTATCCTTTAAATATGATAATGATGAAATAGAAGTAATTGATCCAACATCTGAAATATATAATAAATTTAGCAAACTTTATCCAAAAGCAGTATTAAGTAGCATAAGACCCCTTGGTTTCTAATTTACATAATTTTTTAAATTAATCTTTAAAACTTAATTTTAATAATTTATTTATATCATTTATAAGATTTTTCAAAATAAATTTATTTTATTATTAATTTAAATTAATAATAAAATATTAAATACTAAAATTAATTATTTTAAAATTGATATTTATTGCAATACTTATAAAAGAATATAAATTATTTATTCAACTAAATAATTTGATTAATGTTACTATAAAGAATAAAATATATAATATAAACTAAAGCAAGGAGATGAAGTAATATGTTTAATAGAAAAGTCTTACTAGAGCTTGATACAGTTTATTATAATATGAAAGATTTATTAGATGCTATCTTAAAATATTATACAGATAGAGGGACTATATGTAGTGTAATAGGAACGGATTCTCGTGGAAATCCTATTCTTCTTATAAATTTTAAAACTTATGAATTAAGGGTTAAAAACATTACTCCAGGTATGAATTATTATTATCTATTACCTGATGAAAAATGGCCACCTTTAATGTCAATGCAACAAGTAATTTTAAAAGAACTTTAATTTTAAAAAGACTTAAGTTTACATAAACTTAAGTCTTTTTATATAAAATAATTAAAAGTAATAAAATTTATTTTTAAATTTAAAATTTTTATGTAAAAATCCAACCATTTATTTAAGTACATATAAAATTAATCTTTCATATATTAAAATATCTTATTACTTATCAGGTGATTATTTTATGAATAATAAAAATTTTGAAGATATATTTTCTACTGAAATTCCTGAAGAAATAGAACAATTAATTAAAGGTTTAGAACTTGACCTTGCAGATAGAGAAAAACTTGGTGCTTCTTTATTGATTATTGGATATTCTTATTTCATATATGCTTCAAACACAGATATTTTTAAAATTTTAAATGAAGAAGCAGAAAATGTAACAAGTCCTTATTTGTTATTATTTATAGGTGAAGTAATTGTAGTAACTGGACTTATAGTATTATGGTCTGTTGCCATTGGAAGGTTTAATGAAAAAGATTTTGAAAATAAATTTAAAAGCTCTGATACTAATACATCTCCATACAAAAGGCTCGCTAATGCATATGCATTAAGTGTAATTGCTAATATTGAAAGAGTAATAGTGTTAAACGAACTATATTTAAAAGATATAAATGGTTTAGGTTTTATTTAAATAATTTTTTATCTTATACTTATACAAGCTTTAACAATATAATTTAATTATATATTAAATATTTCTTTATATAAAAACTTATTCCCTATACCATATATTTCTTAAAAAATACTTTTAATTGGAGTAATTTTAATGAATAAAAAAAACAAAACTTCTTCTCTTAAATCAAAGCCTAATAATAAAAAAAAACATAATTCCAATAATAAACGTAATTCTAAAAACAAAAGAAAAAAAAGTAATTCAAATGATATAAGTAATAATCCAAATAAAATTTCTAGTGCTGCAAATAGTCAAAATGATCCATTTTTTTTAGAAACAGATTTGCATATACTTGATATAGAAATAGTTGCCACATTACTTTCCATTAATTCAAGTTTATATTTCTTAAAGGCAAATTTATTAGGTCGCTCTGTAATTGTTGAGCAATTAAATAATTCTGAATTTGAAGGTGTAGTTGATTTGGATTCTCTTATTGATATGGGGCAAAATTTACTTATAGTAAGCTTATTATTGTTTGCTAAAGCAGCCTTTTTAAGATATGAAGAAAGAAAGCTTGATGAAAAGTTATATCCAGATACTGCATTAAATTCAGATTTCTTTAGGAAAATTGCTATTAGTTACATCCCAACTATATTATCATCTGAAATTAGAATCAAATTACGTGATGATATATTAAAAGATGCAACTAACTTAGATGAACAAATAGATGCCATATTAGGAGGTGCAGATGCTGAAGGAATATAAAAAGGTTTGTATTTTAAAATTATACAAACCTTTTTTATAAATTATATAACTTTCTTTATCCAGTTATATAATTTATAAAGTTTTGGATACTTCTCACTTTCCTCATTTTCTTTCTTTAAATTAGCCATAAAAATTATGGGCTCTAAAAGATTGATAGTATCCTTATATCCTTCACTTATTCTTATTCTCTTTGCTTCTAAATCTAAATTTAATGTTCCTTTTAATGTACTTTCATTTAAATTTTTTGGGGCTAATTCTAATATCCTTGCATTTGGATAAATAGATTTATCAATTTTTGCTTCTTTTGATAATAAAACTACTATTATAATATCACAATTTTCTTCATAAACAGGTTGTATTGGAGTATTATCTGTAACTCCTCCATCAATAAACTTTCCACCTAAAACCTCAGTGCAATCATATATCATAGGCAGAGAGGCCGATGCTATAATCATTTTTTTTGCAATTTCATCATCATAATCATTTAACTTAAAATACTTAGGAGTAAAATCTGGAAGTTCAGTACATGCAGCATAACATATTTTATTTCTTTTTTTCATCTTATCCACATCTAAATATTCGTCTATAATCTCACGTGCTCCATCTTTTGGCACTCCACCTTCTTCTATTTTTTGAAGCATATATTTTTTTGCTAAATTTAAATGCTTACCTCCTATTGTAAGTTCAATACCTCTTTTTAATAAATCAAATTTGCTTATAGGAACAAGTTTTTCCATAGTAACTTCTTCCCATAATGCATCTGCAGCATTTTCATCATCTTGAGCAAATAAAACAGCATTAAAAGCACCTATTGATGCACCAGAAAACACATCTATATACTTATCTAGTCCTAACTCCTTTAAGGCCTTCCATACACCAAGTTCATAGGCACCTTTACCGCCTCCACCTGAAAGAACTAATCCTATCTTCATAACAATCCCCTTTTTTCATTATATAACTTATATAGATTATACATACTTTTATAAAAATATTCTATACATATGAACTATATTCAATAATATATAATATAATTGTAAAAATTGTACCATTTATATAATTGACAATTTAAATAATACTTTATTCAAATATTTTTAAAAGTCTTAAATTACTTATACTTAATAATTATCTAATTTTTAACAATTTATTATATTCAAATATAAATTATTTATCATTATTTTATTTTCCTTAAATGTAATTTATTTATATTTATAAATTATCACCTAATAACTTTATAAATTTTTAGTAAAATCGTGATAATTATCACAGTTTTACCGTTAAACTTATGATAAACTCGTTAAAGAATTAACGAGTTTAATTAAATACGGAGGACTTATATATGAAAAATTATTCAGTTAAAGGAAATTCAAACCTTGGTTTAGCTGCTGCTACACTTGGATTCTTTATAGGGTTTGCTGCCGTTTCTCTATATGGACCAACAGCTGCTATATTTAAAAAGGTATTTACTGATTTAAATCCAGTTTTACTAGCACTACTTGTATCTGCACCATCTCTTTCAGGTTCATTGCTTAGAATTCCATTTGCAGCATGGGTTGATACAACTGGTGGTAGAAAACCATTTATAGTTTTACTTGTTTTATCAATTATTGGTATGACAGGACTTTATATAGTAATGGCATTTTTCCAAGAAAATTTAAGCAATTATTATTGGTTACTATTTGCACTTGGTACTCTTTCAGGTTGTGGTATTGCAACATTCTCAGTTGGTATAAGCCAAGCCTCTTATTGGTTCCCACAAAATAAGCAAGGCGTAGCTTTAGGGCTTTATGGTGGTGTTGGTAATTTAGCACCTGGAATATTTGCTCTTTTATTACCAAATGTAGCTATGCCTCTTTTAGGATTATCAGGTTCATATTTAGCATGGCTAATTTTCTTAATAGTTGGTACTTTAATTTATATAAAGATAGGTCAAAATGCTTGGTACTTCCAATTATTAGACCAAGGTGCTACTAAAGAAGAAGCAAGAGAAATTGCTTCAAAGGAACATGGTCAAGAATTATTCCCTAAAGCTAAGGTAAGTGAAAGCTTAATTATATCAGCTAAATCATGGAAAACATGGGCTTTAGTTCTTATATACTTTACTACATTTGGTGGATTTTTAGCTTTAACTAGCTGGCTTCCAAATTACTGGATGACTTATTTTTCATTAAATGTTAAGATAGCTGGCCTTTTAACTGCCTTTTATTCAATATTAACTTCATTAGTTAGAATATATGGTGGTAAAATAGCTGATAAAAAAGGTGGAGAAATTGTTGCTGTTATAGCTTTAATAATTGGCCTTTTAGGTTCAATAGTTATGACATTTGCAGGAACTTTACCACTTGCAATAATTGGTGTTATACTTCTTGGAATAGGTATGGGAGTAACTAACGCTGCTGTATTTAAAATAGTTCCAAATGCTGTACCAGAAGCTATGGGTGGTGCATCAGGATGGATAGGTGGAATTGGAGCCTTTGGTGGATTCTTATTACCTCCTGTTATGGCAACATTTATAGATAAAACAGGTATTGACTTAAGTGGATTCTCAAGAGGATACGTTGTATTCATTGGATTATTTATAATTTCAATATTAATAATTGCTATGTTTAAAGCTTTTTCAAACAAAAAAGCTACTGCATAGTTAATATATACTCCCCTAAACAACTAACTTAAATTTAATATAATAAAAAAACAGTAGCTAAATTAATTTAGCTACTGTTTTTTTATTATTATTTTAAATTATCTCTCCAAGCCTTAAATGCTTTTCTAGCTTTTCCAATTGTGCTTTCTATATTACTAAATTCAAATCCATCTTTTTCTTTTAAAATTTCCATAAGATGTGCAACACGCGGAAGTCTAAGATGTATTTTTCTTATCTTTTCCTTCTCTCTAAATACTTCATCTGGAGTTCCTTCTAAAATTACTTTTCCTTTATCCATAACAAATACTTTATCACAATAAAGAGGTACTATGTCTATATCATGTGTAGATATTATTATAGTTAAATTTAATTTCTTTTTCATCTCCATCAAAAGACTCATTATATCACTAACCCCCATTGGATCTAATCCAGCTGTTGGCTCATCTAATATTAAAACCTTAGGCTCCATTACAAGTATTCCTGCTATAGAAACACGCTTTTTTTGACCGAAACTTAATGCATGAGTTGGCTTATCCTTTAAATGCTCAATCTTTGTTTCCTTGATTGCAAAATCTACTCTTTTTCTTATTTCTTCTTCTTTTAGCTTCATGTTCATAGGTCCAAATGATATATCTTGATATACACTTGCTGAAAATAATTGACTATCTGGGTCTTGAAAAACTATCCCTACATCTTGCCTTAATTTTTTTAATCCCTTTCTTGAATAGTCAAATTCTTTTCCGTTAAAATATATTTTACCTGAAGAAGGTTTATTTATTCCGTTTAAATGGTGAAATAATGTTGATTTTCCTGCTCCATTTCCACCTAATATTGCAGTTACTTCACCTCTTTTTATATCCATATTTATTCCGTTTAATGCACAGGTTCCATCTGGATATTTGTAGTGAAGTTCTTCTATTTTTAATATATTTTCACTCATTTAGTTTCTTCCCTTCTTCTCTGTATTTACATTAATACTTTAATAATTAATAATAATAAATTTAATAAAATTGTTATTATGTAAATTGTTTTATCATTTGTATACTCATCTAAAATAACATTTAACTCACCATCATACCCTCTTGATTCTAATGATGTATACATATCATTAGCCTTTTTAAAAGACCTTATAAATAAACTTGATACAAGCGCTCCAAGCGACTTATATGATGACCTTATACTATTATATCCAAGTCTAGAGTTTTGAGCTATAAACATTGTATTTACAGTTTCTAAAAGTATAAATATAAATCTATAAATAAGACTCATCATTTCAATCATTATTTTTGGAACTTTTAATTTTGAAAGTACTGCTAATATGTCCACCATTGGAGTGCTAAGAGATAAAAAGTATAAACAACATACTGATGCTAATACTTTAAAAAATAAAACTACTGCTTTATAAATTCCAAGTTTTGATACCCCAATAAAGCCTCCGAAGATATGAGTTGATATTATAAATTTATCCGGATTAACAGAGTAATTTATTGTTATAGTTAAGATTCCAATAATTAAAAATGCAAGAGGAATAGTCAATAATTTTAAAAATACCTTTAAAGGTGTTTTGCCAACAAAAACTGTAGCTATTCCCATAACACCAATTACTATAATTGAATCAAGTATGTTATTAGATAAAAGACACATAATTAAAGTAACAACTGAAAATACAAATTTCCCGACAGGATTTATATTTTTAAGTTTTGATGAATATGCGTATTTATCTATATTTAACATTTATTATTTGCACCCTCTTTTGTCTTACGACCTTTAAAATATCCTAATCCAAAACCTATAACACCAGCTCCAATTGCTGCTTGAAGTGCGAATAAAAGGCTTTCAACCTCTCCACTTGCTGGTTCAAACACTGGAGAAAACCATGGCTCATAACTTTTATCTATTTGTGTTATAGCTTCTTCTGCTGCATCATCTGAACCACCAAATTCTCCGTCTTTAGCTATAAAAAATGGTATTACTGCTAAAGCTATAACAATTAATATAAGTATTATATTTGTTTTTAATTTACTTTTTGGATTATTTTTCATTAGATTCCCTCCTTTGATAATATGTTAAGGCTTATTAAATCTTCTCTGTCATATGCTGCAATTGCATTAAATATTACAACTGTTAATATACCTTCACTTATTGCTAAAGGAATTTGTGTTACTGCAAATATTCCCATAAACTTAGTTACTGAAGCCATTATTCCACCGACATCTGATGGGAAAGCTAGTCCTAATTGTATTGATGTTGTTATGTATGTTGCTAAATCACCAATAGCTGCTGCTAAAAATATTGCAAGCCATCTTGGTCCATTTAATTTTTTAACTAATTTATAAATTCCATATGATACAAATGGTCCAACTACTGCCATTGAAAATGTATTAGCTCCAAGAGTTGTAAGTCCACCGTGTGCTAAAAGTATAGCTTGAAATAATAATACAATAAGTCCTAAAACTGCCATTGCTGTTGGTCCAAAAAGTATAGCACCAAGACCTACTCCTGTTGGGTGTGAACAACTACCTGTAACTGATGGAAGTTTAAGTGCTGAAAGCACAAAAGCAAAAGCTCCAGCCATTGCAAGTAATAATTTTAAACGTGGATTCTCTTTTATTGTATTTTTTATAGAAAATATTCCAAAAACAACAAATGGAATTGTAAAAGCTCCCCATGCTATACACCATTTTGGTTCAAGAAATCCTTCCATGATATGCATAGCTGATGCTTTTATTGGTATGCATAACATCATTAATAAAACTCCTATAAAAAGTTGCATTCTTTTTGACATAAATATCTACTCCTCATAATAAAATATATTTTCACAAAACTCCACTACTTAGTTATAAAATTAACTATTTTAGACATAAAAAAACCTCTTAAATTTACATTAAGAGGTAATAAATTACTAAAATAAATTAATCTATAAGTAACACCTCCTCTATATCCGCGTAGAGTTATATGTTGTTAAAGTAGGCAGGTCTTCTGGCTTAAGGATCAACATTTTTATAAAACCTTCCCAGGAAATTTATCTCCAAGTGGTATAAACTTTATAAAAACTACTCTATTACAGCGGCGGGACCGCGTGGGATTTAAACCCAACTTCCCTTTTAATCTAAAACATATATTTTAGAACCTTACTTTATTTTATGCATTTGTATTTTATTATACATTATTAATATACATTAAACAATACTTTTAAAATTTTTACAATTTATTCTTATAAAATTTTACTTTTTTATTTCATATAATTCTAATGGAAGCTTGTCTGGATCTTCAAAAAATGTATACTTTTGTCCAGTAAATTCATCAATTCTAATAGGTTCTACATTTATCCCTTTTTCTTTAAGTTCTTGTACAGTTTCTTCTATATTTAAAACTTCAAAAGCTAAATGTCTAAGTCCACAAGCTTCAGGATAACTTAATCTTTCTGGTGGATTTTTAAAAGAAAATAATTCTATTTGATTATCTCCAATCTTTAAATCAAGCTTATAAGAATCTCTTTCCCTTCTATAAACTTCTCTTATTATTTCAAATCCCAATATATTAGTATAAAAATCCTTAGACCTTTCATAATCTGAACATATTATTGCTACATGATGTATTTTTGTAAAATTCATAACAATCCCCCTAATTTTAATCTTCTTCTATTCCCATTGCCTTTAATCTATTATCCAATAGTGAATCATATATTGGCTTACACTTAAATACTTCTGCAATTAAATAAGATATTCCACAAACTAAAGTTACAGCACCTAATCCTAGTTTTGGCCCACTCATTTCACAAACTAATATAAGTCCTGTAATCGGAGCTCTTACAATTGATGAAAACATTCCAGCCATTCCGAGTAATATAAAGTTTGTTACATAAATATTATTATCTCCTATAATTGACGCTATACTTCCACTAAATACTACTCCAACTAATGCTCCTAAGCTTAATAAAGGAAATAATATTCCCCCTGGAGTATCTGATGCAAAGCTCACTATTGAAAGAATAAACTTACTTATAAGTAATACAATAGCAAATTCTATTGCAACACCATTTATTAAAATATTATTTATAAGTAAATCTCCTCCACCTAAAACTTGTGGAAGTGTAATTCCAAAAAACAATGCAAACATAAATGGGATTATCATTCTATATCTTAACTTAACTTTCATTCCTTTATATAGCTTTATTGTTTTAAGTAATGTTTTATTATATATTACTCCACAAATTCCTACTATAATACCAAGAATAATTACAAATATATAATACTTAGCCGGTAAAGATTTTACAAGATTAACTTCTAATATAGGTTTACTACCAAAAAATATCCAAGTTACTAAATCAGCTGTTACACATGCTCCTATTGAACATAAAAAAAGCATTTTTGAAAAACTCTTATACATTTCTTCAAGAACAAAAAATACTCCTGCAAGAGGTGCATTAAAAGCTGCTGCAAGTCCAGCTCCTGCTGCTGATGCAATTAAAAGCTTTTTATCACTAATACCTTTTTTTGTTGCATTACTATAAACATGTGCTGCCTCTGCTCCTAGTTGAATAGACGGTCCTTCAATTCCAAGTGATAATCCTGCTCCTATTGCAATTGAACCTCCAATAAACTTTTGAATTAAAATTTCGAATGGATTTTTAATATCAAATTTATCTTTAAGCATACCTTCTATTTGAGGTATACCACTACCACTTATCATAGAGTTTTTTTCAACCATAATTCCAACTATATAAGCAAAAATTACTAAAACAATTATACCCAAAATAATCCACAAATGATTTTCTTTCATAAAATTATATGCTTTATATTCATAAGGAGCTATAAACTTTAAAACTAATCTATATAAAGAAACTATTAAACCTGCAATAGCACCAACTACGATACTTTCTAATACAGTTTTAACTTTTAAATTATTTTTACTTTTTATGTTCTTTTTATCTTCATTTTGCATAATTTACAGTTTTCCTTTCCTATATTATATAATAAAATACTAATACTTATTGAAATAAATTTTTATCACTATTTAAAAGCAATATTAAATTTATACAAGTAATTAAAAACCAATTATATCCTAATTTAATTATATAGCTTAAATGTGATTGTACTCAAAGAATAGACTATTAATATTCCATTAACAAAAATAATAGAGCCTTATCAAAATTTTGATAAGACTCTATTACTTTAAGAAGTATAATTTTATTATGCTTTATTTTTAGGTGTACTTAAATAAATGTGTACAAAAATACTTAAAATCTCAAATCATTTAACTCTTTGAACACAAGCTTTGCGTTTTTTTCACCATTACAAACAATAATTACACTATAATTGTTTGCAACTGTTCCAAGAATTCTTTTATCATTTAATCTATCAATAAATTCACCAACAACATCTGCCATGCCCTTCATAGTTCTTATTGCTATAAAATATTCTTGTACACATATACTTTCAACTGAATTTTTAAATATATTATTACATCTTTTACCTACATTTTCTTCAGTTAACAGTACATACTTATACTCTTTATTTTTCATTAGTTTTCTAATTATATGCATTTCTCTTAAATCACGTGATAATGTTGCTTGAGTCGCATTTATGCCTAAATGTTTTAATTTCAAAACAAGTTGTTCTTGTTTTCCTATATCTTCATTTTTTATTATGTTTAAAATAGCTTCTCTTCTTCTCTTCTTTAAATCATTTCCCATAATAATCGACCTCTTTTTATAAAAAATTATCAACAAATTAAACTTAACAATATTCAAAATGATAATAATTAGCTTAGAGAGAAGGCTTAAGCCCTCTCCCTAAAATATTTTATTTTACAATCTTTGTTCCAGATGTTCCTTCTAAAGATTCTTTTGCTCTAGAAAGTGATGCTATTATAGCTTGTTTGTTATCAGTTGATAAAACAAACTTCTTACAAGCTTCAACCTTTGGAAGCATACTTCCTGGTGCAAATTGGCCTTCTTCTATATATTTATTTAGTTCGTCTATACCAATTTCTTTTAATTCTTTTTGATTTGGTTTATTATAGTTTACGCATACTCTATCAACTGCTGTAAGTATTAATAAAAGATCAGCATCTAATATTTCTGCAAGTTTTTCTGCTGCGAAGTCTTTATCAATAACTGCTGGAACCCCAACTAAGTTATCTCCTTCTTTAATTACTGGTATTCCACCACCACCGCAAGCAATTACAACAAATCCATTATCAACCATTGCTTTTATAGCATCTTTTTCTACAATATCAACAGGTTTTGGTGATGCTACAACTCTTCTGTAACCTCTACCTGCATCTTCTTTCATTACATATCCTTTATCTTTTTCAAGTTGTTTAGCTTCTTCTTCTGAATAAAATGATCCTATTGGCTTTGTTGGATTTTCAAAAGCCTTATCATTTTTATCTACTACAACTTGAGTAACAATTGTTTCAGCAGATTTGTTTATTTTTCTCTTATGAAGTTCTTCTGAAATTGCATTTTGTAAGTGATATCCTATATATCCTTGTGAAAAAGCACCTACAACATCAAATGGGAAAAGTGTATTATTTTTATTTGCTTGATAAGCTTCTTCTACACTTGCTAAAATTTGACCAACTTGAGGTCCATTTCCATGAACAACTGATACTCTATGTCCAGCTTCAATTAAATCAACTACTGATTTTGCAGTTTCTTTACAAGTCTTTAATTGACCTTCTGCACTTTTATCTTTAGGATCTGCTTGTAATGCATTTCCTCCTAATGCTAAAACTATTTTCATCTTTTGTTCCTCCTTATAAATAATTACTGAATAATTATTAAATGCAATTTTATCTTTTGTTCATCTGATTAATTTAAAATCTTTATCTTTTGTTTATTTAAATTTATCTTTTGTTTATATATCAATAATTTTATCTTTAGTAAAAGTGTATTTTAAAAGGTATTACTAAAATAATACTTATTAGCTTAATTAAATTGTTACTTTTCCTGTTGCTAGCATTATAACTGCTATTACAGCTACAACTAAAATAATTACAGCAATTAATGATTCTTTACCAACAAATACTTTTCCATCTTTGTTGTTTTCTTTCTTTGCAACATAGTAGAAAATTATACCTACTGCATAAAGAATGAAGCATAATAATAAATATTTTAAACCTGCTGCATAACATAACCATATAGCATAAATTGTTGCTATAACTGTACAAACTTTATCTCTTGTTTTACCTTGTGGATTTGTATCATAAGTTTCACCAGTTATAACAAGTTTAAGTCCATACATTGCACTTAAAAGATATGGAACAAGAATTGCAGTACTTGCAACAGAATATAATGCTTGATAAGTACTACTTGCAACTAATGTTAATATTAAAAATAATTCAACTAATATATTTGTTATAATTAATGATGCTGCTGGAGCTCCATGTTTATTTGTTTTTGCAAATATTTTTGGAAGTGCACCATCTTTTGCAGCAACAAATGGAATTTCAGCTGCTAAAAGTGACCATCCAAGTAATGATCCAAATAATGATATTATTAGTCCTAAATTAATAAGTACAGCTCCCCATTTACCAACTGCAAATTCTAAAACATATGCCATTGATGGGTTATCTAAACCTGCTAAATGTACTCTATTCATAACTCCTAAAGACATTAAGGAAATTAAAAGATATATACATAAAGTTCCTATTAATCCAATTACTGTTGCTTTACCAACATCACTTTGTTTTTTAGCTCTACCAGATACAACTACTGCACCTTCAATTCCTATGAAGCACCATAATGTTACTAGCATAGTGTTCTTTGCTTGATCTAAAATACTACCTAGATCTGTTGAACCCCAGAACTCAAAAGTAAAGTTATCTAAGTTAAATGCAAAAATTGCTACTACTATAAATACACATATAGGAACTAATTTTGCTATTGTTGTTATTAAGTTAACAAAGGCTGCACCACTTACTCCTTTTAATATTAAGAAAGTAAATGCCCAAACAAGAATTGAAGCCCCGATTATTGATGCTAAGTTATTACCTTCACCAAATATAGGTGCAAAGTAACCTATGGCTCCAAATAAAAGAACTGAGTAGGATACGTTTCCAATCCAAGCACTAAGCCAATATCCCCAGGCTGAGTTAAATCCTATGTACTCTCCAAAACCAGCTTTAGCATAACTATATACACCACCACTAAGTTCAGGTTTTCTGTTTGCTAATGTTTGATAAACAAAAGCAAGCGCTATCATACCAATACCAGTTATAATCCAACCTATAATAATTGCACCTGTACCTGCTCCTCTTGCCATATCTGATGGTAGGTTAAACGCTCCTCCACCTATCATAGAACCAACAATTAATGCTGCAAGTGAAGCGAATCCAAGATTTCTTTGTTCACCAGTAGAATTTTGCTCTGACATATATATCACCCCTATTTAATTTTTATAAGAAAAGTTTAGTCGGCTATTTTAATTAAAATAGCCGACTAATGACAAATTATTTTCCTGCTGTAGCTACCATTACGGCTTTTATAGTATGCATTCTATTTTCAGCTTCATCAAAGACTACTGAATTTTTGCTTCTAAATACTTCGTCTTCAACTTCTCTAATATCAAGACCTAATCTATCCATCATGTCTTTGCAAACTTCTGTATCTTCATCATGGAATGATGGTAAGCAATGCATAAATAATGTATTTTTATTTCCAGTTTTAGCCATCATTTCTCTTGTTACTTTATATGGAGTTAATAATTTAACTCTTTCTGGATATAGGCTTTCATCTTCTCCCATTGATACCCATATATCAGTATAAATAACGTCTGCTCCCTTAACCGCTTCATCAACGTTATCTGAGAATTCAATTATTGCTCCTGTTTGTTTTGAGTATTCTTGCATTTCTTTAACTATTTCTGGATCTGGTTCTAAGCTCTTAGGTCCAAGTGCTACGAAATGCATTCCCATTTTAGCTGCACCATACATTAATGCATAACTCATATTATTTCTTGTATCTCCAGCAAATACTAATTTAATTTCACTAAGAGGCTTATGTGCATGTTCTTCTATTGTAAGAAAATCTGCTAATATTTGAGTTGGGTGATCTGCATCAGTTAATCCATTCCATACTGGAACTCCTGCATATTTTGCAAGTTCTTCAACTGTTGATTGTTTAAATCCTCTAAATTCGATACCATCATACATTCTTCCAAGAACTTTTGCAGTATCTTCTATTGATTCTTTTTTACCCATTTGAGAGTTTGTTAAGAATGTTACGTGAGCTCCTTCTTCTGCTGCTCCACATTCAAATGCACATCTTGTTCTAGTTGATGTTTTTTCAAATAATAAAACAACATTTTTTCCTTTTAAAGTGTCACCTAATATTCCAGCTCTTTTTTTAGCCTTTAAATCATGTGATAAGTCTAAAAGATATCTAATCTCTTCTGGTGTAAAATCCTTTAATGTTAAAAAACTTCTTCCTTTTAAATTAACTGCCATCTTCATTTCCTCCTTAGTTTAATCTAAGTGTTTACTATTTTTTATATTTCTCTTAAAATAGTAAACACTTAAATTTATATATTTAAACTATTTGTATATTTATATTGTTTTAAATTATAGATCTTCTCTTATTAGTGGCATTGACATACATCTTGGGCCGCCTCTACCTCTTGATAATTCTGATGATGGAATTACGTGTATTTTAATTCCATAATCTTCTAGTATTTTATTAGTTACATAGTTTCTTGAGTAAACAATAACTTCTCCTGGTGCAATAGCTAATGTATTTGAACCATCATTCCATTGTTCTCTAGCAGCGATTATTTCATCTCCACCACCACATTTAATTAATGTAACTTTTCTATCTAAATATTTGCTTAATATATGTTCTAGTGTATCCACTTCTTTAGTAGTCTTAAGCATGTTTGGATTTTCTGGATCTTTTGTTATTGCATAAACATTTAAAGGTCCTACTATTTCTGGATGAACTGTGAATTTGTCATAGTCAACTTGAGTAAATACTGTATCTAAGTGCATAAATGCTCTACTTACTGGTATTTGGAAAGCTAAAACTGTTTTGAATGTTGTATCATCATTGAATAATATTCTCTTAGCTAGCTTTTCAACTGAAGCTGAATCAGTTCTTTGTGAGATACCAACTGCTAATGTATCTTTTGAAAGTATTAATTCATCTCCACCTTCTAATGAAGTAGTTTCATCTCTGTTGAACCAGAATGGAACATCTTTATCTTTAAATCTTGGATGATATTTAAAGATATATTTTGCAAATAATGTTTCTCTATTTCTTGTTTCAGTTCTCATATGGTTTAATGTTATACCATGTCCAATTGTTGCAAATGGGTCTCTTGTAAAGTAAAGATTTGGCATTGGATCACAAACAAATGGATAAGTGCTGTTTACTAAATCATATAAAGAATCTCTATGATATTCTTTTAATTCTTCTTTTCTAACTCCTGCCATCATCTTATCAACCATTGGCTTATTTTCGAAGCTTAAGAAATATTTCATTAATGCTTCTCTTAATGATTCACTTTCAACTCCAGCTTCTGTAATAAATTCATTTATGAATTCTTTTTTTACTTCTTCGCTAGTTGAAATTGCTTCTGCTGCAAGTTCTTCTAAGTAAAGAACTTCTACTCCTGCATCTCTTAAAGTTTTTGCAAATGCATCATGTTCTTCTCTTGCAATTTTTAAGTATGGGATATCATCGAATAATAATCTGTCTAATAGATTTGGAGTTAAATTTTCAATTTCTTCTCCAGGTCTATGTAATAAAACTGTTTTTAATCTACCTATTTCTGAGGTAACATTTAAAGCTCTATTATTCTTCATATTATCACTCTCTTTCTTCTTTAGTTATTTTATAAACATGTTAGGGGTCAAATGCTTTTTGCTAACGCTGTTTACAGTTATAATTATAGCCCCTCAAAAAACGATTACAAGACATTTTTTTACATAAAGTGTATAGTATTTTTTGATTTTATTCACCCCAAAAAATATTATTAATTACATATAATGTATTAACCCTTATTAACTGTACTCTTGCACGAAATTTTATTAAGAAGGATTTCCTTCAATTATATGAATATTCAATGCATAAATTAGGAATATTTTTTTTATATTTTTTTGTAAAATATACACTTTTTTCGCTAATTTAAGATATTTTTTAATAAAAACCCCTTAAAAGCCACTATTTTGATGGATATTCAATGTAATATATTGAAATTTTTCCTTCATAAGTAAATTGTTTTATATATTTTTGCATAAATTTTATAATGCATAAAGTGAATATTCATTATAAAGTTAATAAAAGCTCTAGTAATTTATAATTTTTATAAATTACTAGAGCTTTTTATATTTATATCTTAACTTTTAATCCTTATATTATCATTAAATACCCTTTATACTTTGCTCAAAATTAAATGTATTATTAGAGTCATATTTTCTTTTTACTTCTTTTAATTTCACTATATTTTTTCCGTAGTATTCTTTCTCATAGTCATCTAATGAATCTATTGGGAAGTTTATAAATGAACCTTCTGTAATTGATTTTATAAATTCAAATCTTTCTTTAACCCAATTTACATTTATTTCTGCATACTTTAAATCTTCCCATACAGATTGAAAGCCCATTATAAATTTTGCATTCCTATAATAAAATGCTGTATTATTTTTTTCAATATCAGAAACCGCTCCACCTAAACCATAAAATGAAACAGCTGTATATGTTGAACCTTCTGCTCTTTCTGATACAACTTCTATAATTTTTTTAATTTCTTCTCTATTATAATCTCTAAGAACAAATCTTCCTCCAGACTTATACTTTTCATAATCTGGATGACTATCTTGTATCCATCTATTAGCATCTAAAACAGTCATGTACTCTAAATTATAGTACATTTTACTTCCCTTAGACTTAATACTTTGTAAAATCTTATTAGCTTCTTCTTTCTTTCCATAAAAAAGTCCTGTCATTTTTATACCGTGACCTTTTTCTTGTGAATTATATATAGCTGTTTTTAAATTCATTCTTCTATCTAAAGTTTTATATGTATTTTGAAGTTCTTCAATTATATCAATTTTTTCTTCAATATCAATATTATTAAAATCAATATTTATTAAAGTTGCCATTTCAATTTTATTTGGAAGCTTAAATGTCATTGAAGTAACTATTCCAAAATTTCCTCCCCCTGAACCTTTAAGTGCCCAAAGTAAGTCTTTATTTACATCATTATTTAAAGTAAGTAAATCCCCATCACAATTAACTAATTCTGCTTCTATTAAGTTGTCACATCCAAGTCCAAGTAATCTACTTGAATATCCCCAACCTCCTCCTAACGTAAATCCTATAACTCCTACAGTTGGACATCCTCCTCCTGGGAAAGGATATCCTAGTGAATTTAAAGCTTCATAAAGTTCTCTATTTCTTACTCCACCATCTATTTTTACTGTTTTATTATCTTCATCAACATAAATATTATTCATTTTGCTTACATCTATAATAAATATATCATTTCCAGTTGAATATCCTTCATAATGATGACGTCCTGACCTTATTCTAAATTCAATTTTATTTTCTTTTACAAATTTTAAAGCTTCTATAACTTCTTTAGTTGTCTTTGGATAACATATAGCCTTAGGATATTTTTGTATTGCTCTATTCCATGCTTCTCTATTTTCTTCATATAAAAAATTATTTCTTGTTATAATTTCACTACTTAAACTTTTATAATCTAAATCTCTCATCTTTTCACCTTCTATTTCTAAAAACATATAAATTTATTATAATACTTTCTTATAATAAAAAATATTAAAAATATAGTAAGCTTAAAGACTTTTTAATATATTTTTATTTAATTTTATAAAATTTATTTAATTAAATATTTATCTATTATATTTTTTATATTCATTTTTAAAATAAATCTCTAACTATATAGAATATTTATTTATAATAATTATCAAAAAAATCATACTATTACCTAAAATGTATTATTTTTTAATAATTTGTTACCTTTTTAAAAATTTTGTGATAATTTTTTAATACATTACTATTATTTATATTTAATTAGGATACAATATTATAAAAAGAAAGGAGAGATTGTTTTGTGGAATGAATTTAAAAAATTTGCAATGAGAGGCAATGTTGTTGATTTAGCTATTGGTGTTGTTATTGGAGGTGCTTTCTCAAAGATAGTTACTTCTTTAGTAAATGATATTATTATGCCTGCTGTTGGTTCTCTTGTTGGTAAAGTTGATTTTTCTAACTTATATATAAACTTAAGTGGTAAACACTATGATTCACTTAAAGCAGCTCAAGCAGCTGGTGCAGCCACTATTAATTACGGAATATTTTTAAATAATATACTTAACTTTTTAATAATCGCGTTTTCTATATTTATAGTAATAAGACAATTAAATAAAATTAAAGATAGAGCCTTTAGAAAAGAAAAGGCTACGGAAGAAGCTACTACAAAAGATTGTCCTTATTGCTTTACTGAAATAAATATTGAAGCTACTAGATGTCCTCATTGTACATCTGAACTTTAAAAAGGAGATGTTTTTATGAGCGTAGAAATTTTTAGAACTTTTAATAATTGGGTTGTTATTGGAGATGTCTCTAATGAATCAAAATATGCACATAAAATATTAAAAAAACTTAAAAATAATGGACTTAATGCTAATGGTGTACATCCTAAAGGTGGAAATAAAATTTTTAAATCTTTAAAAGAAGTTCCTTATAAAATAGAAGCTATTGATTTATGCATAAATAGTGCTGAAGGACTTAAATACATAAAAGAAGCTAATTCTTTAGGAATTAAAAATATACTTATACAACCTGGTGCTGAAAGTAAAGATATACTAGATTATTGTATTAAAAATAATTTAAACGCAGTACAAGGTTGTGCTCTTGTAGATTTATAAAAAATTTTTTATATTTTGAATATTTTATTGATTATATGGCAATTATTATAATACCCAATAAAATAATTTAAAATTTAAATTATTTCCCCCCAATCCCAATATTGTTAAGATCACACCTTAGCAATTTATATTAAACCCTTTCTAATTGACCTTCGTTATTTACGGAGGTCTTTTATTTTTATAAATTTTTAAATTTATTTAGTATAAATTCCTCTTTTTAGCAAACAATATTATATAAAGATAGAAAAACTTGATTTATATACTATATATGTCTAATTAAGGAGGAATACTAATGAAGTCAAAATTCAATAAAATCTTTGGATTTTTTATAATTTTTACGATGATTTTAATACCAATTAAAGCTAATGCATCACAACCTAAATCTAAACCTCAAGAGAAACTTTTCAGCACAAGTGATTTTTCTGTTCAAGCAAACAACGTAAATTTAATAGTAAATAATCTATATAAAGTATCTGATACTTTAGTTCTAGATGGTTATATTTACAACGGAACTAATTTAACTTTAACAGAAATAAAAGATTTTGAATTAGAGTTAACCGATTCAAAAGGAACACCATTTGCAAGAATTATACTAGATAAAATAGATATACCTAAATTTTTCTATCCATTCCATGCTAAAAGAGTTCAATTTACCTTTAACAATAAATCTTTTAATTTAAAAAATACAAATTTAGATAATATAAGCTGGAAATTTAATTATAAATATAAAGAGGCTCCTTAAAATTAAAACTTAACCATTATTTATGGTTAAGTTTTAATCAACTAACCCCTCTTTTATCATATCTTCTATATGAATATATCCATTACGTCCAGAATTCTTAATTCCATATAAAGCTTTATCTGCTAATTTTATCGAACTTCCTAAGTGATCTAAAGAATATATATTTGCAATTCCAATACTTAAAGTTACGAATTTTTCAACATTTGAAAAATTATGAGAAATATTTTCTTTATTAATGTTATATTTTATTTTTCTTGCTATATCTATTGCTTCCTCTTTTGATGTTTTCTTCAATACAATGCAAAATTCTTCTCCACCATATCTAGCAACTACATCACCTTTTCTACAACTTCTTTTTAAAACATTTGCTACTGTTTTTAAAACCAAATCCCCCTTTTGATGACCATAATTATCATTATAAAGTTTGAAATAATCAACATCTATCATAAGTATAGATATTGGAATGTCCTTTTTATTTATTTTCTCCATATAATTATTTAAAAATCTTCTATTATAAATATCACATAATGGATCTTTCATAGATTCCTTTTCAGATTTACTTACCTTTTTAACTAATAAAAATACTAATATACAAAATAAAACAGTAAGTATTAATATAGACTTCCAAAGTTCCTTATTCATTGAATTATTAATTTCTTCAATAAATTTATTATTTAAATGATATTTACATTGAGAATTATCAAGCTGCTCTATTTCTTCTTCTCTATCATAATATTTTTTTAAAAGTCTAATATACTGTTGTTTATTTATTTTCTTTGAAATATCTATTCTTTTACCTAAAGCTTCTAGTTCTAAGTATGTTTCCCCTTCTTTATGTGCCTCTATTTCTAACTTTTTAAAATACTCTTCTGATTTTTTATCTTCACCCTTTTTTAAGTAAAAGTTTGCAATAGCTCTAAGCCTTAATACATCTAATTCAGTAAAATCTATTCTTTTATTTCTTTTTTGCAACTCTTTAATTTTAGATAAACATTTTTCTGCTTCATCTAACTTCCCATTATTTATATTGTCTAAAGTTACATATGTATAATAAATAATTAATATATCATCTTTATATTCAGGAGATATATAATTAATATATTGATATGAATTGTCTAGAACATTTTTAAACTCTCTAAAGTTTCCAACCCTTAAATGTATTTCTGCTAAATTAAGTAATGAATAGGCTTTAATATAAGCACTTTCCTGCCTATCATATATTTTTTCCTTAGAAATCTTAAGTAACATCTCTGAACTTTTTACATATTCACCAATATTTCTATAAGATATTGCTATATTTATAAGTGATTTTAATTTATTACTTTTATCAGCATATTTATTTGATTTTTCATAATTAACTATAGCATTTAAAAATTTTCCTTGTTGTAAATTTATAATACCTAGATAATTATATAATATAAATTTTTCATTTCCACATAATAATTCCTGCATAATTTTATTATTTAACAGGCTATTAATTTTCCCTTCAGCCTTATTGTAATCTCTATCTTCAATATACTTTCTAATTTCAATTAATGTTTTATTTTTAATTTCTATATAAGGCTTATTTTCTTTGTTTTTATAAATTAATGTAAGCGATATAATTAATGTTCCTATTATTACAGAAAAAATTATTAATAAAATAATCTTCTTTTTTCTTCTCTTCATAAGTACTCTATTACCTTTGGTTTTATTTTTTAACTATAAAATTTAATATAATTAAATTATATTACTATTATACCTAATTTTACTAATAATTTTAAAATATTTTTAAACATTTAACCTTTATGTTACAATTTGTATATTATATTGCTTATCTAATTGATTGTTTTATTATTATTTACATAATTAAATAAAGGATTTTTGTTAATACTATAGAAAGATATTAAAGATAAGATTAATATTAAATACATATTAGGAGGTAGCTTATGTTTTCAATTATGTTAATTAAAATTTCACCAAGAAATGAAATTGCACCAAAAGTTCAAGAGCTTTTAACTAAACATGGATGTATAATTAAAACAAGACTTGGTCTTCATGAAGCTAGCACAAACTCATGCTCTCAATCTGGTCTTATAATTTTAGACTTACTTAATGAAAATCAAGACGAAATTAATGAATTAAAAGATAAATTAAATAATCTTGATGGAGTAAATGCTAAAGTAGCAACAATATAAAATAAATCCCTAAAAGTAAAACTTTTAGGGATTTATTTTTAATTAGAAATTACTATATCAAAGATTTATCTATAAATTTACCCATAACCTCAATTGTTGGTTGAACATTAACAAATGCATCTGGGTCTATATCTAAAATTACTTTTTTTATAAAAAATAGTTCTTGTTTTGATATAACTGTAACTATTGAACTTAATTCTTCGTTAGTATATCCACCACGCAAATTAGCATTTACAGTAACTCCACGCAAGTTGTTTTCAAGTAATCCTTGTACAACTTCTTTTTCCTTCTTTGTAAATATATTAACGGTTAATTTATATTGCTGAATGTAGAATAAATCAAGAACTTTTGTAGTAGCATATATTGAAATTAAACTATATAATGCCATTTCCCAACCATACATTATTCCTGCCATAAATAATATAATTCCATTTAATATAAATCCAAGCTGTCCAACAGATTTACCTGTCATTTTTTGAATTACAAGTATTATAATATCTGTTCCTCCAGTTGAAAAACCTAATCTAAAACAAAATCCAACTCCTGCTCCAGTAAGTATTCCCCCAAAAATTGATGCCAAAAGTATGTTATCTGTAATCTTATAAGATGGTATTATTCTAATAAAGAATGATGATGAAAGTACTGCTAAAAGGCTATAAAAAGTGAACTTTTTTCCAAGCTTTTTCCATGATAAAAATATAAGTGGCAAATTAATTAATAATACCCAAGTTGAAATCTTTATATTAATTCCTAAAAAATCAGTTCCAGTTGCTGATAATAACTGTGATAATCCAGTAACTCCAGCAGAATATACTTTAGCAGGAGTTAAGAATGAATTTATTCCAATACCTGCCAACAATCCATAACCAATAGTCGCTATTACTCTATAAAACACTTTCATATTAAATTTATTACCTCCTTATCATATTTTTTATTATTTCTTCCATATTATACACCATTTTTGTATTCATAAAATAAATTTAATAAAATTTTTGCATAATTAAAATGAGCTAAATAATACAGCACTATATTTAGTATTACTTAGCTCTATATATTATATATATTTTTAGTATATTTTCAAATTATTTTTTAATTTATTTTCTATAAGCAGTTTTTAATGCCATCTTTAACACTTTAGGATTTTTCTTATATTCAGTTACTGGACATACCTTTTTATCTTTTACATTAAATAATTTGTATATAGCAATTCTTGCTGCACGTATTGAATACTCATCTGTAAATACCATATCTTCTGGTATTTCAACAAATTGACTAATCATAGCAAAATTAGTTGATCCTTCAGGTACAACTTGTGGTCTATCACTCATTTTACGTGGTTGGAATTGTGAATCAACATATGGCATCATACATGGTATTACATTGACTACACTGTCCATTATTTCATCTAAATGTTCTTCCATGTGTAATTGATAAATAAGTTCTGTTAATAATTCTTTACCTGTACAGTCACGCATTGGTTTCTTTACATAATCTCCAACTCTATCTGTATGCAATCCATATCCCCAGAATATTGTCTCATCAATTGGTTGATTTACAAAGTGTGGTTGTGCTGCAACAACTATACTCATAAGCCAACTTGAATCCTTAAATGTCATTAAAGCACCACTTCCTGGAATATTTCCTGAAAATTCTTCGATTAGTTTAAGCATTTTATTTCCTTTACATGTAACTGTGAAACTTTCCCAATTAGTTTGTTCTGGATGTCCAAAGAATGGTTCTGGATTTCCAAGTCCTTCTTTTTTAACTGCTATTTTTCTCCAAAGGTCTCCTGATATTGGATTTGCTGAATTAAATTCTGGAGCTATATTTAAATCACCTAAAGTTGCGCAATCTGTCATACATCCATTTATCATAATACAAACATCATTATCACTTAGTTCAATTTCTTTTTCAGTTCCATCTTCATTTACATGTATCTTACTTACTGTTATACCTTCTCCATCCTTAAAATCTATATCAGTAACAACAGTATCTGTATGGAAGTTAACTCCATATTTATCTAAATAAGCTTCTAATGGACGAATAAGTGAATCATATTGATTATAAGGAGTACGTGTAACCCCTTCTAATGTTTCAATACGTGAAAATTCTAAAATCATACGTCCCATGTAACGTTTAAATTCAAAAAGACTAGACCACTTTTGGAATGCAAATGTTGTTTGCCACATATGCCAGAAATTTGTTTCAAAGAAATGTGGCATATCCTTAAACCAATCTTCGATAGTAAGGTCATCTAATTTCTTTTCATCAATCATCATAAGTTTTCCAAGTGCCATACGTTCAGCATTTGTAAATCCCATACTCTTAACATCTAAAATAACACCATCTTTATCTACTAAACGAGCTTGAGCATGAGTTGGATGTAAATGATCAAAATTTAATATTTCTTCGGTTACACTCATACCAGGCATATATAATGAAGGTATACTAGAGAATAGTTCCCATAGATTTTCATAAGTTTCCTCATTTAACATTCTACCTCCACGACATACAAAGCCACCCTCTGGAGTTCCTATTCCATCATTGCTTCCACCTAAAATATTCATTCCTTCAAAAATATGAATGTTTTCACCATTGAAATTACAATCTCTTATAAGATAAGCTGCACCTGCAAGTGAAGCAATACCTCCACCTACAAAATAAACCTTTCTATCTTCATAATTTACATATGTTACTTTATATTCTTCTTTTACCTTTGATTTTTCTTTAAGTTTTTTAGCTCCTATGGCAGCTACTGTTGCAGCACCAGCTATAGCACCAATTTTAATTAAAGTACTCTTATCTATCTCCTTTTTATTAAGCTTTTTATTTTTAAGTAAACTTAAATTTTTATAATTTCCTTTTCTTAAATTTTTCATATAACATCCCTTACCTTTCAAAATATATTTTCCCTTTAAAACCTTTTGTATTCTTTACTTCATTATAATTCTTTAAAGCAAAAAAACTATTACCTTATGTAAATATTTGCACATTATTAAGAATTGACATTTTATTTACACAACTTTATTAATTACTAAAAATTTATTATAGTAAAGATATAAAAATACGAGCTTTTTAAAATAAAAAAGCTCGTATAATTTCTTTATATTTCTTTCACTACTTCTATATTTGCTATATTTTTATTTTTCCTTTTTTCTGTCTCATCAACTACAACTGCCGCAACTGCTGAACCAGTTACATTTGTTGTAGTTCTTATCATATCAATTACAGAGTCTACTGCAATAACCATTGCCATTCCTTCAATTGGAAGACCTAAGGTTGCAAGTACAACAGTTGTTGACATAGTTGCAGCACCTGGTACTCCAGCAATCCCTATTGAAGATAATATTGTTGTAATTATTATTAAAGTATATGAATAAGGAGTAAGCTCTATATTAAAAACATTAGCTACAAAAACTGCAACTATTGCTGGATAAAGTCCTCCACATCCATTCATTCCTATTGTAGAACCAAGTGGAGCTACAAAACTTGCAATTTCTTCTTTAACTCCTAAATTTCCAACTAAAGATTTAATTGTAACAGGTAATGTTCCATAACTACTTTGACTTGTAAAAGCTACAACTTGTGCTGGGAAGATTCCTTTTAAAAATTTAAACGGATTTTTCTTTGCTATAAATGCAACTAATCCTGTATGAACCACACCCATTTGAATTAATGCTGATATATAAACAGCCAATATAACTCCTATTAATGATTTAATAGTATCTATTCCATTTTTTGCACCAGCTACTGCAATTAGTGCAAATACTCCATAAGGTATTAACCTTAAAACCATTTTAGTAATTCTAAGAACTATATCATAAAAAGATAAAATAAAATCTTTAAATGGTTTTGTTTTTTCTGGATTTAAATTATCTTCTATAACTAATGCTACTGCAATAAATAGTGAAAATATTACAACTGGTATTATTTTATTATCAACTATTGCAGCTATAGGATTTGATGGAAGCATATCTAATATAACCTTTGAAAATCCAGGTATTTCTCGACTTGTAAAATCAGTACTTCCAACAAATTTCAATCCTTCTCCAACATGAAATAAATTAGCTATTATAATTCCTATAAATGCAGCTATACCTGTTGTTCCAAGCAATATAATAAATGTTTTAACTCCAATTGACTTTAATGTATCTAAATTTTTTAGTCTTACTATACTTGTTATTAAAGAAACCATAACTAATGGTACAACTATCATTTTAATTAATGACATATAACCTTTTCCAACTACATCTAAAAATAAAATATTCTCTTTAAATATAACTCCAAGTACTAATCCTAAAGTAAGTGCTGTTAATGTTGCAAATGAAAACTTATTTGTCTTTTTTCTAACTATGTAAATAATATAAATTGATAATATTGATAATATTATTGATAAAATTAAATTAAAATTAATCATATATTTCTTCTCCTTTAAATTTAGTTTTCTATTTGCTGGCCAACAAATTTATTTATAATTAAAATCGGAAAGTACATGCATTTATATTTAATTAATAAAAAAACCTTCCACCTCTGTAAAATTACAGAGGCAGAAGGTTAAATTCCGCGGTTCCACTCTGATTAGATAATAAAATATCCATCTCAATTTCAAGTACTAATATACTCTAACTCTATAATGGGAGTTCCCATAAAAATCTACTAAATAATTCGACCTTTAAGCTCCGAGGGGCACTTCAATAATACTCCTTACAGGTTATCTCAGCAAACTAACCATTCTCTGTAGTAACTTATATTATCTACTTTCCCTCTTCAACGCATTTAAATTCCGTTTTTAATTGATTTTATGATATATTATTTTTTTTAGCATGTCAATAATTAATTCCGACTAATTTGATAAAAATAGTTTATAAAATTACTAGAAAGATTCTGCACATTTAATAACTCCTTGCATAAATCCTGTTGCAAAATCAATTACAGCTGGAGTAATAACACCTATTTCAACTAAAATAATTCCTAACTTTTGAACTAATGTTAACTTATTAAATTTGCTCTTAAATCCAACTAATAACATTATTCCCCCTATAACCGCTACAGCAGGTAAAAAATATAGAATAATATCCATAGTATAAGCCCCCTTTTATTTTCAAATAATCTTTTGTATAAATTTACATAAATAATTAACAAGCTTATTTTTAAATTTTATAATATTCAAATAAGTTTATAATAATCTCTTTATTTTATAATAATCTTATATTTTATACTTTTAAATAATTTTACATATTTGTTAACATAAATATAAATTTATAACTTAACCTGCCTAAATTAATAAAAGGGGGTTTTGCTTTTATCTTTGTATGTTATTAGACTTTCTATTTAACCAATTATAATACTTGTCTTCACATTCTGGTGAATAGAAATTATGATTATTACACCAATAATCCATGTAATAAGTATCTCTATTACATATACTGCATTTATTATTCTCCATACCATATATTGAATTGTATCTTACTAAATCCCCTGAACTTAATTTCATAAAATTCCCTCCGTATAATATAATTATTTATCTTTATATATATATTATATAATTTTTTTGTATTATTATTCATATTATACCTTATTTTATTAATTTTTATACAGTTATTTTTGAATAAATTTTATAATTTTATTTTTATAGAAATTCTCTATAGCTAATGACCGTTTAAAAAGTATTTATATACCCAAAACTTTTTTGTATATATTTTTTTATTATATTTTTCTTTATTATTATTAAACTGTTTATTTTTTGTTTCTACTTTTAAGACGACATCAGACGTTTTAAATTTATATACCCTATTAATGTTATAGTCAGTTTCTTTAAGGCAAAAAAACTCCCTTTTATTAAAATCTAATTTTTTATTATTAACATCTATGTTTATTTTCTTTTTCCTTATATAACATTTATTAATTTCATCTATATTTTCTTTATAATTTTCTTCATACTCTTTTTTACTATCTTTTTCATAAACTCTTTCTTCATCTTCTTCGTCACAATCTTTATCAGCTTCTAAAGTTAATTCAATATTACTTTTATCTAAATTATCTTCGATAACTTTCTCTTTACATACTCCATTATTTTCTTCAGAAATATTATCTAATCTTTTTAAATCATAATATCCTTCTCCAATAGTATAAAAAGTATAGTTTCCTTCTTCTTTTACAAGCTTACATTCTAAAATATTAAGCTTTATTAATTTTTTAAGCCTTGCTCTAATCATTTCCTTACTTGATATATTAAGTATAGGTAAGCACTCTATTATAAGTTTTGTCTTTATCCAAAAATAGTCTTTTCCATCTATATTTCTATATACTAATTTTCCACTTTTAATAAAATTAACTATGAAATCTATTATCATAATATCTTTTATATCAAGATTTTTATTAAGTAATTTTTCTTGTGAATATCCCATAATAAATTTTCTCATCATACTTACCCCTCTCAATAAAAATATCTCTAATATGTATATATGCAGTTTTATAAAAATAAAAAAAGACTAAGCATAAAAACTTAGTCATAAATTTATAATGAAAAAATATAAATTAAAACAAAAAGATAACTAAAAATTTTTAGTTATCTTTTTAATAATTATAAATTTATTATTTTATAAAACTTTTAAATTAATGATATTAATCTTCTTTGAATTCAATTAAGTTTTCTCCAAGTTTTGAGATACGAGCTAATGAATATACATCATATCCCTTTTCATCTAACATTTTTCTTCCTGGTTGGAATGATTTTTCTATTACTATTCCTATTCCAGCTACTTTAGCTCCAGCTTCCTCAACTAATCTTATAGCTCCAAGAGCTGCTTCACCATTTGCTAAGAAATCATCTATTATTAATATTTTATCATTTTCATTTATGTACTTTTTAGATAATGTTAACTCATAGTCTGATCCTTTTGTGAAAGAATGTACTGTTGTTTGATATACTTCACCATTTAAAATTTTTGAAGTTTGTTTTTTTAATGTAACCATTGGTAAATCCATTTGCATTGCAGTCATTACTGTTGGTGCTATTCCTGAACTTTCTATTGTAAATATTTTAGTTATTCCGTGATTTTTAAAATATTCCTTAAAATATGTTCCTACTTGATACATTAGCTTTGGGTCTACTCCATGATTTAAAAATGAATCAACCTTTAATACAGTATCGCTTAATGCTCTTCCATCTTTTAATATACGTTCTTTTAAAATTTCCATTATACTTATCTCCCCTATCTATAAATTAATCATCTTTTATGTTCATTAATATTTTTCTAAATTTTCTTCTAATCTATAACTTCTTTATTTTTGCTTTTATCTTTTAATACTATATTAAGTATTAGTGCAACTATTGTTCCCGTAGAAATTCCTGATGAAAATATCATTTTTAATGATTCTGGTAACTGACTTATAACCTCTGGTCTAAAAGTAACTCCAAGACCTAATCCCATTGATATTGCAATTATAAGTAAATTACGTTCTGTAAGTTTAACATTACTTAATGTTCTAATTCCAGCTGCCGCAACTGTTCCAAACATCATAATTCCAACTCCACCTAAAACTGGACTTGGTATTGCAGTAATTATTGCAGAAATCTTTGGTAAAAATCCTAATATAACTAATAATATACCTGCCATAACAGCAACATGACGGCTAGCAACTTTAGTTAATGATATAATTCCTATATTTTGTGTAAATGATGTATTAGGACATGAGCCTAAAAATCCACCAAGTGCACTACCTACACCATCTGCTAATACTCCACCTGCAACTCTTTTATCATCTCCAGATATGTTAGAAGTTTCTTCTATTGCTTTTATACAACCAACTGTTCCGATTGTTGCTACAAAATAAGCTGGAATAAATGCTATTACTGACTTTATGTCAAATGTAACTCCAAACTCTAATATTCTTGGGAATGAAAAAAAGCTTGCTTCTTTTATTGCTGTAAAATCAACTAATCCCATTGGAATACAAACAATATATCCAATTACTATACCAATTAATATAGATGCACTACTAATTATTCCTTTTCCGTAATTATTTAATATAAGTGTAATTACTAAAACAAACATTGCTATTAAAACATTTTTTAAACTACCATAATCTGATGCACCTACACCACCTGCTGCCCAATCTATTGAAACTGGAAGAAGTGTTAATCCAATTAATGTTACAACTGTACCTGTAACAAGAGGTGGGAAAAACTTCATCAAAGGCTTTATAAAAAAACTTAATATAATTTCAAATAAAGATCCTAAAATTGTTGCTCCTATTATTCCTGGAAGTCCAAGTACTGAGCCTACTGAAATTGCTGGTGATACAAAAGTAAAATCTGTTCCCATAATACATGCCACTCTAGAACCAACTTTGCCTATTCCCCTAGCCTGTATTATTGTTGCTAGACCTGATGCTAATATTGATGCACTAATTAATGCAGTAGTTGTTTTTGTATCAAAGCCAAGTGCTGTTGATATTACAAGTGGAACTACTATTATTCCACCAAATGCTGCAAATATATGTTGAAATCCAAATAATATTTTTTTAAATAATCCTAAGTTATCATCAACACCATAAATTAAGTTAACTTCAATAGCATTTGTACTATCTTTTTTCATTCCTTCATCTCCTTATTGTTTATAATGTTATTTATTGTCATTTGTAATATTGCGTATATTTATATAGAAAACTAAATTGAACTCAAATAAAAAAAGTGTACTTTAATTTTATTGACTATAATAGAAGTTATACTTATAAAAAAACAGCACCTCTTAAAAGCTGAGGTGCTGTCCTTAGATACAATATCATACCTTGTACAACTCCTCGTAGTCCACTAGTTTACGGCTAGTAGGTAGAAACTTCCGGTCCATATTACCGATTATATACGAGTCCGTTTTTTATTATATACGTAGTATTATAACACGAAAACTTATTTTATCAATAGTTTGAATTTATTTCATTTTCTCTTTTATACCTAATATTTCTATTATTTTTTCTAATCTTAATATTTTAATTTATTCTTTTTATAATTTTATTTTGCATAAAAATATTAAAAAATTTTTATAATTTATTTTTCATCATCCCCATAACTATTTTCTCTGCTGTTATAGGAAGTGTTCTTACATTTACTTTAGTTGCATTATAAACAGCATTAGCTATTGCAGGTGATGGTGTGTTTATAACAATTTCTCCAATTGATTTTGCTCCAAAAGGCCCACTTTCCTCAAAACTGCTTTCAAATTCAACTCTTATATTTCCTACATCTAATCTACTTGGAATTTTATATTGCATAAATGAATTATTCATCATTTGACCTTTTTTATTGTATTTTATATCTTCATACAAAGCCATTCCTATCCCTTGAACTATTCCACCTTCTGTTTGAACTCTTGCAAGATTTGGATTTATTATAGTTCCACAGTCAACTACTGCAACATAATCAATTATATCCACATTTCCTGTTAACTTATCCACTTCTGTTTCCACAATTCCAACCATAAAAGGTGGAGGAGAAACTTCTGAATAATGTGATTCACTTGCACTTATTGCTTTACTTCCACCAACTAAACTTCTATTTGCTAAATCTTTAAGTAATATTTCTTTTTCATCTATTAATGAGAAAATTCTTTCTCCATCAAACTCAAGATTTTCAACATTACAATTTAATAATTTTGAAGCTTCTAAAAGCATATTTTTCTTTAAACTTTCACAAGTTTTAACAACAGCCATTCCTGTAAGATAAGTTGTACTTGATGCATAAGAACCTGTGTCATAAGGGGATTGATCGGTATCAACACCATGAACTACAATATTATCAATGTTACAATCTAAACACTCTGCTGCCATTTGAGATAATATTGTATCACATCCAGTTCCCATATCAGATGCCCCAATCATTAAAGTATAAAATCCATCATCATTTAATTTAATTTCAACTGAAGCAGTATCAATTAGTGATATTCCAGAACCCTGCATAGCCATTGCTACTCCAACAGATCTTACTTTTCCATTTCCAACATCTCTACATGGGTATTTATTATCCCAATCAATCATCTCTTTAGCTCTTTGTAAGCATTTATCCAAAGTACAACTATTTGCCTTTTCTCCATAATAAGCTGGCATAATATCTCCTTCTTTAACCATATTCATTTGCCTCAACTTAATAGGATCAATATTTAACTTAGCTGCAAGTTCATTTATTGCAGATTCTAATGCAAAAATACCTTGAGTTGCTCCATATCCTCTATAAGCACCTGCTCCCATTGTATTTGAATAAACTACATCATAATTAAATTTATATGCATTTGGAGTGCTATAAAGTGGCATTGACTTATGTGCTGATAGTCCAACAGTTGTAGGTCCATGCTCCCCATAAGCTCCAGCATTTGATAATGTATATATATCAATTGCTTTAATTATTCCATTGTGGTCAGCACCTAAACGAACCTTTATTTCCATCTCATGTCTTGGACTTCCATTAGTCATACTTTCTTCTCTTGTAAATATCATTTTTGCTGGTTTTCCAGTCTTTAATGTAACTATTGCAGGGAAAACTTCTGAAACAACACTTTGCTTTGCTCCAAAACCTCCACCTATTCTTGGTTTAACAACTCTTATTTTTGATTTTGGAATATTTAATGCATTTGCCAATATACGTCTTACATGAAAAGGTACTTGAGTTGAACTTGTTATATTTAGTCTTCCGTAAGTATCAAGTTCTGTAAATGTTCTAAATGTCTCCATCATAGCTTGATTATTTGCTTTAGTGTGATAAGTTTGTTCTATTATATGGCTACATTTACTAAATTCTTCTTCTACATTACCATGTTCAAATCCACCTGTTGAGCAAATATTTCTTTTATTATCAGCTCCAACATCACATAATGTTTTAAAATTTTCTTCTGGATGAACTAAAATATTATTGTCTTTAGCTTCTCTAAAATCTAATATTGCATCTAAAACTTCATACTTAACTTTAATAAGTTTTATAGCTTTATCAACAGACTTTTCATTAGTTCCAGCAACAATAGCAACAGGGTCTCCACAACATCTAAGTCTCTTATCCAAAATTAGCCTATCGTATGGACTTGGTTCAGGATAAGATTGTCCAGCCATTGTAAATCTTGAATTTGGAACATCTTTATAAGTTAAAATACATTCAATACCTGGAACTTTGCTTGCTATATCTGTATTAATATCTTCAATTAAAGCATGAGGATGAGGACTTCTAAGCAGTTTTACAACAAGTGCATTAGCTGGAAGTAAATCTTCAGTATATACTGGTTTACCAGTTAATAATGCCATAGCATCTTTTTTTCTTATTCCTTTATTTACATACTTCATTTATTAGTCCTCCTTTAATGAATTTAAATATTTTTTAACAGCTCTAAGTTGTCCCATATATCCAGTACAACGACAAAGGTTGCCAGAAAGATAATTCTTTATTTCATCTTCAGTTGGATTATTAAGTTCTATTTTCATAGCTATTACATTCATAACAAATCCAGGACTACAAAATCCACATTGCTCTGCTCCTTCATCTGCCATAAAGGCACCAAATTCTTCTGCTTCTTCTTTTAAACCTTCAATAGTTGTAACATGAAGTCCATTTGCTCTAACGGCAAGAGTTGAACATGATAATATTGGCTTTCCTTCTAAATGTACAGTACATAATCCGCAATTTGAAGTTTCGCATCCTCTCTTTACACTAAAAAATCCCTTACTTCTTATAAAATCAATTAATAAAGTATCTTCTAATATGTCATCTTCAAAAATCTTATTGTTAATCCACATTTTAATCTTCATAGTTACCTCCAGTAATTTCACATATTCCTCTCTCTACAAGAACACTTGCTAATATTGCTCTATACTCTTTACTACCTCTCATATTGCTTTCAAATTTCATTTCTTTAGAATTTCTATCAAGTAATAATTTTATTTCTTCTTTAGTTGGTATTTCACTTAAAATTTCATCACTATTTTTAATAAAATCTGCTCTCTTAGGTCTTGCACCTAATACAATTTGCCACTTACCATTAAACCTTGATGCACAGCAAGTAAGTATTGGAATATCTGTTGCACTTAATCTTTGTGTTAAATATGAAACCTTTCTATTATCTTTTTTTATTATAATTCTCACTAATATATCATTATCATAAGGCATGTCCTTATACACACTTAAAGGTATAATTCCTCCTTTAAATAACTCAACATATGTATCTAAGGCTAAAAGAGAAGTAAGTATATCTGAAAACCCAAACCTTGAATATATACTTCCACCAATAGTTGCTACATTACGAAACTGAACGCCAACTATATTCATTAAGCTTTTTGCTATAACTCCATCAAAATATGAATTTAATGAAGCATTCACTTCTAAATCTCTTAAAGTACACATACACCCTATATTAAAAGCATCTTCAGTTTCTTCAATTTTATTAAGTCCAAGTTTTGATAAATCTATAGCTGTTTGTATATTACGTTCTCCCATTTTAAGCCAGGCTGTTCCGCCTAAAACAACATTATTCTTTTTTTGATTTAACTCATAAGCTTCTTCTAAACTTTGTGCTACTACATAATTTTTAATAGTAAACATAAACAAATTCCCTCCGCAAAAAATCAATAAAACTCTTAATATATTAAATTTAATTAATAATGTCTCAAAACAATCTAAAATCTATATTTAAGTAAATATTTATTTAAAACATAAGCAAATACTTTTAACTTACACTATTAATTTGTAAATCTTTTTCTTTTATAACTTCATCTTCACTTTTTTTCTTTGGCAAAATTAAATTTACAACTGTTGCTATAACAAAAACCATAACTATACTATTATGAGCAAAAACTTGTGTTACCCATTCTGGAAGTTTTGCTAAAACTTCTGGAACATATCCAATTCCAACACCAATCCCAAGTGCTAAGGCCGCAATTAAACTATTTCTTTCATCTAAGCCTTCTCTCATTAATGATTGAATTCCACTAATTAAAATCATTGAAAACATAATAACAGCTGCTCCACCTAAAACTGATTGAGGCATAACAGAAAATAAAGCACTAAGCTTTGGAATAAATCCTGATAATATTAAAAATACTGCACCTGTCATAATTACAAATTTATTTACTACTTTAGTTACTGCAACAAGCCCTGCATTTTGTCCAAAAGCTGTATTTGGAAGAACACCAAACATTGATGCTATACCACTTGCTACTCCATCTGCAATAACTCCTCCTGATAACTCATTATCTTTTGGATCTCTATTTAACCCACCAACAGTTATTGCTGAAATATTTCCAATAGTTTCAACTGCTGTTGCTACATACATAATACTCATTGAAATAATTGCATCTATCTTAAATTGAAATCCTGTTACAAAAGGCTTTGGCATACTAATCCAAGCTGCTTCTTTAACAGCAGTAAAATCTACCATTCCTAAAAATATAGACAAAATATAACCAACTACAATCCCAATTAATATAGATGAAACATTTAAGAAACCTTTTTTACATTGTTTTAATGCAATAATTACTAATACAACTACAGTTGCAACAATTAAATTTTTTGGTGAACCAAATTCATCAGAACCCGAACCTCCACCAAAATATTTAATTCCAACTGGAAGTAATGAAAGACCTATAGAAATAATAACAAGGCTTGTTACTATTGGAGGAAACAACTTTTTAAGAGGTTTTATAAAAAATCCTAATATAATTTCTAAAATTGCTCCAATTAATGATGCTCCCATAATTGCATCATATCCATAGGTTAACCCAATAACCTTTTCTGTTCCTATAAACCCAGAGCTTGTACCCATAACTATTGGAAGTCCACTTCCCACTCTAAATTTTGGATATAATTGAATTAATGTTGCAATACCTGATATAAACATTGCATTTTGTATTAATATAGATTTAGTCCCTATATCAATATTTAATAATCCACAAATAATAATAAGTGGTGAAACATTTCCTAAAAACATTGCAAGAACATGTTGAATACCAAGAGGAACTGCTTCCTTTAACTGTACCCTTCCTTCTAATTCATAAATACTTCCTTTTTTCATTCTGTTTTCCCCCTCAATTCTCTAGAAGTTTATCTAATAATCAAAAAAACAGCACCTCATCCGTCCATGAGGTGCTGCTTTTTTGGTGTATACATTTTATTTTTATCGTGTATATACTATAAGGAGCCCTCGTAGTCTGCTGTTTTACGGTTAGCAGGTAGAAACTTTCGGACCATATTACCGATTATATACGAGATTTTTTATTTTACATACGTATTATAACACGAATTTTATATTTTTCAAGTTTTTTATTGTTCGTAATTTTAATTAATATAATTAAATTTTTATTGAAATATTATTTATTTTTATTGCAATTATTATTTGTTATACAGGCTTTTTTACATAATAATAAATAAATTATAGACACTAATACTGAGACAATTAAAACTCCAATAAATAAAAAATTTTTATTAAAGTTATATATAAATGCTGATACAATAGGACTTACTGCATATCCAGTAGCTTCAGATGCTCCAACAAATCCAAAAACTATTCCTTTTATATTTTCATTTTCTCCAAATTCTGAAAGCAAACTTTGAAGAGATGCATTTAAAAAAGTAGCACCTAAAAAATATATTATTATAATCACTGTAAACATAGGTATATTTCTAAATATTGATAGGCCTAGAAGTGATAAATTCATAACTATAAAAGAAATAAATAATTGTCTTTTATTACCTATTTTATCACTTGTATAACCACCTATTGGAGCTCCAAAGCCAAATATAAATAAATATATTGATATAATCATAGATGTATATCCCAAAGATGCTCCAAGGACATCTTGACCATAGAAAGGAAATATTGATACTACACACCCATATATAAAATCACCTAAAAAAGCTATAACCCCTAAAAGTAAGATTTTACATCCTAATTTATGTTCTTTTATATCTTTTACTATTGTTTTTATTCTATTTAAAAACTTTAATGATTTATCTTTTTTCTCTTTAGCACTTTCTGTTTTTTTTATTTTAAATATAGTAAATATTAAAGTTAATAAAATCCCTATTGAAGAAAGATAAAATACTAAATTATAATTATTAAACTTTGCAATTATAAATCCAGCAATTGCAGCTCCAATACCTCCTCCAAGAGTAAAAACTGAAGATGCAAATCCTGTACACTCTCCCCTTCTCTTTTCATCTAAAGACCTTGATAATACTGAAAATGTAGCAGGTGCTGCCATACCTAAAATTCCTCCTTGAATAACATAAGTAAAACAAGCTATGAAATTATTAGGTGCTATAGTATAAGCAAATGGAACAAAAGTCATTAATCCTAAAGCTATCATTAAAAGCAATTTATCTCCTATTGCATCTGATACTAATCCAAAAGGAATTTGAGCTAATGCTTTACTAACTCCGTAAAGTGACATAAATATTCCTATAACTACTGTGCTAACTCCTATTGAATCAAAATACAAAGGTATAATTGGAATCATGAAGCTATAACTAATACCAAAAATAAATCTTAAAATACAAAACTGTCTTAATTCCCTTTTCTGAAATAAAACACTATTTTTTATTCCCATATTTAAACTTCCATTTCATTAGTTAAATAAGACTTAAATTCACTTTTTAAATTACTATTCATAATATTTAATCTCCTCTGAATTTAATTATTTTTGGTAATTATTATTTAATTTAGTATTTCTCATTTAATATTTAATAATTCATAATAAAAATAATTATTATATTTTTTTATATTAATTATTAAATTTATTAATAATATTATCTTTACGTTAACTTTGTAAAAAGCATCTATATTTAATTGAATTTTTAAATCTAACCTTCTAAAATTTAAAAGGAAAACGTATACAAAAGATAAGGAGTGATTTTATGTCATTAAGAAAGTTAATTAAGTATTCTTGCTTTACTTTAGCGGCATACTTAGCTATTGTTACCAATGCTTTTGCTTGTACTACAGTAGTCGTTGGTAAATCTGCTACTACTGATGGTTCAACAATTATAGCACGTAATGAAGATGCTAAAACAGCTTGGACTAAAAGGTTTGTTGTACATCCTAAAAAAACTACACATAAAGTAGAAACTTATAAATCAAAAGGAAATGGATTTACATATAAACTCCCAAAAACAAGCTATAAATATACTGCTACTCCTGAATGGACAAAAAAAGATGGGGAATTTGAAGAAGCAGGAATTAATGAACATGGAGTTGCAATGAGTGCAACAGAAAGTGCAACTGCAAATGATAAAGCACTTAAAGCTGATCCACTAGTAAAAAACGGAATCGGTGAAGATTCAATGGTTACTGTTGTTTTACCATACATAAAAAATGCAAGAGATGGAGTTGAAAGACTTGGAAAAATAGTTGAAAAGAAAGGCTCTGCTGAAATTAATGGAGTAATTTTTTCTGATAAAAATGAAGTTTGGTACATGGAAATAGGTTCTGGACATCATTGGGTTGCAACTAGAGTACCTGATTCAAAATATGCAGTAATTCCAAACAAATTATGTATTGATAAAGTTGATTTAAAAGATACTAAAAATTACATGGGTTCAAAAGATTTAGTTAAATTTGCTAAAGAAAAAAACTTATATAATCCAAAAAAAGATAAATATTTTAGCTTCAAAAAAGCTTTTGGAACAGAAAGCGAAGAAGACGCTAAATATAATAATCCAAGAATGTGGGATGGACAAAGAATTTTAACACCTTCTTTAAAACAAAATATAACAAGTAAAAATTTTAAAATGTTTTTAAAACCAGATAAAAAAATATCTGTATCTGATGTTAGTACAGTTTTAAAATCTCACTTTAACGGAACTCCATATGATCCTTATGGAGATTACAAAGGAAAATACAGACCTATAAACGTTGCTTTTACAATGGAATCTCATATATTACAATGTAGACCAAATCTTCCAAGTGATATAGGATGTATACATTGGATATCTCTTGGAGTACCTGAAACTAGTGTATTTGTACCTTTCTATTCAGGAATAAATCAAACACCAAAGCAATATAGAGAAGGAACAGACACACCTGATACAAATTCAGCTTACTGGACTTATAGAACAACTGGTGCTTTAACTACACCTTACTATAATGACTATATGAAAAAATATACTAAACCTCAATTAGATGCTATTCAAGATAAATTAAATAATTCTTTAAAAGCTAGTGACAAAGAAGCTCTTAAACTTTATAAGAGAAGTCACAAAAAGGCTGAAAACTATATGACTGAACACTGTAAAGATATTTCTAATTATTCATTGAAACAAGTTAGAAAATTAAATGGTGATTTATTAAAAGCAACAACTTCACAAACACCAGTACATCATAATAGTAATTTATAAAATAAATTTTTAACTTATTAAATATAACTACTCAAAATAAAAACACCTAATAAGATTTATAATTCTTATAGGTGTTTTTTATCTTAATAATAACTTTTATGCTTCATCTTTAAAATGCTTTTATTTAATGTAAACTTATTAAATTAATTTTTAAATAACCTTATAACTATAATTAGTTTAATTATAATTTACCTCTTTTTACTTTCATTTAATACTTTATTATTTAGTTCCTTAGGTAATATTAAATTAAGTATAGTTGCAGTTACAAATCCACCTACTATAGCTTGACTGAACATATTTTGAAACCATTGTGGTAGATGTTGCATAACTTCTGGACATCCACTAAGACCAAGTCCAACAGCACAAGATGCAGCAACGATTAATCCTGTTCTTTCTGAAATTTTTCCATCTTCCATTAAAAGATTAAGCCCACTAATACTAATCATTGCAAACATTAATATTACTGCGCCACCTAAAACACAATTTGGTATAGATGCAACTATTGCACCAAGCTTTGGCACAAATGCACATAAAATTAAAAATACTGCACCAGTCATTAGAACAAATCTATTAACTATTTTTGTTATTGCAATTAAACCAACATTTTGGCTAAAAGATGTATTAGGCATTACACCAAAAAGAGTTGCAAATGCACTACCAAAACCATCAGCATGAACAGCACCTTGAAGCTCTTTATCTGTAATATCTCTTCCAAGACCACCAATTGCAATTCCTGTATTATCTCCAATAGTCTCAACAGTAGTAGCCAAATATACTAATATAAATGGAATAATAGCTTCAATATGAAAACTATATTCTAATCCTTCAATCATAAAAATAGGCTTTGGTATAGCAAACCATGCTGCTTCTTTAACTGGAGTAAAATCTACCATACCTAAACAAATAGTTATAATATAACCTACAGCAATACCAATTAATATTGCTGAAATACTTAAAAATCCTTTTGAGAATTGTTTCAATATAATTATTACTAAAAATACAGTAAGGGCTATTGATATATTTCTAATAGAACCAAAACTTGGATCTCCTTGAGTTCCAACTCCTCCACCAACAAATTGTATTCCTACATTAATTAATGAAATACCAAGAATTAATACAACAGTACCAGTAACTGCATGAGGTAATATTTTTCTTAAAGGTTTAATTATAAATCCTAGTAAAAATTCCATTATAGCACCAATTAAGGATGCACCCATAATTGCTCCGTAACCAAATTGACTTCCAACCCCTAAGCTAACTGGTATAAAACCTGAACTTGTTCCCATTACAACTGGTAATCCAGAACCTATCTTCCAAACTGGATAAAGTTGAATTAATGTTATAAGACCTGCAACAAACATTGCATTTTGTAGTAACGTTACCTTAGTTCCTACATCCATATTAAGAGCACCTGAAACAACTAAGAGAGGTGCTAAGTTACCTGCATACATTGCAAGAACATGTTGCATACCAAGTGGAATAGCATCAAATAATGGTACTCTTCCCTCTAATTGATACATATTTTCCTTCTTAATGTTCAAAATGAAAACTCCTTTATAAATTAATATTATCCTTACTTATTAATATTAGAAAACGTTTAAATTAATGCTAGAAATTTAACTACATTTTCTATTATTCAACTTGATATATAAATAATAAATTTTTTAATTAACTATAAAACTTAATAGTACTTATAAAAATAATCTTTAAATTTAACTTATCTATATGTTTTAATTGGATTTTATCCACCACTTTATTTGTTACTTTTCATTTAGTTCTTAAAACAAATAAAAGTGTTATTACTCTTAGTAATTTAGGAATTCCTATACTAGTAATTTACATTTGAAATTACGCTAATATTGATTTTAACATTAATTTTAGGATAATATATTTTTTTATTAATATAAAAAGATAGACCTATTAATTGCCTATCTTTTTTCTATTTGATAATATTCATAAAATTTAAGCCAGTTAAGAAGATTAATACTAATTCCAAGAACATATATATAATATAAACAATATATTGTATATGTGTATTTATATTTTCAATATTCCCTACATAAATTATTCCTTTAATCATTATATACATTTGAAATATTAATGTAATGATTTTATCTTTTATTTTTTAATCATAATTTTAAATTACCTCCAAGTAATATTGTTTAATTTATTATAGATATTACTCAATACTTTAATAACAAATTTTTGTATTATATTTTGAAAACTCTTAAAAACGAATAAAATATACACTATATTTTTGTTTAAATTCCTATTTTCATATGTTTTTTGTGCATTTTATCATTTTTCTTGTAAGCTTTAAATTTATATACTTTTAAAGTATTTTCTTACTCATTAAAGTTCATTCTAACTTTATAATCATATAGCAAATGAAAAACTTATATAAAGTAACCTTGTTTTACTTCATCTACTCTATAAAATATATTTTAGAATTAATTAATTTTTTATTACTTTAAATTTATAATAAATAGTTATATTAATCTTATAACTATTACTTAGTATTTTTACTTAAATACCATGCAGGCTTATATTTAGATGCTCGTCCACCTTCTTTTTTAAATATAAATTTGTATCCTTTTTGACATAATTCTCTCATTATATCTTTAACTTCTGATCCGGCAACTACCCAAAGTGCACCTTGTTTTCCTCTATTATCTATAATTTCAGCTCCTTTACTTAAAAGTAATTGTCTCAGTTCCTCTTCATCTAAAGATTTATTATTATTAATAATAGTTTTAGGCTGTACCATTTTTTCTTTCTTCTTTTTTTCAGTAAATATATCCAATACTCTCTCATTAAGTATTTCATTATCTTCTACTAAATCTATGTCTGTACTTTTATTTAACTTATTATTATCTACCTTTTCATCTTCTAAATTATTATACGTAATACCATATCTCCTTTTCATTTCTATATTATAAGTTACAAAATTTTTTTCTACATTTTTTTTAGTAAAATTTTTATTTATATAATCTAATTTATTAAAATCATATATAAAACTTGATATATTATGTTCATTTCTACATCCATTAGCTATCAAATATAAATTATCTTTTGCTCTAGTCATAGCAACATATAATAACTTCTTTTCTCTATTTATAAACTCTAAAATATCATCTTTTATTAGAGTGCTTTCTTTACCATCATTTTCAGCTTCTATCTTTTGTAACTCTTTAAAATTTGGATAACTTTTATTATTAAAGTCAGTTATAAATACAACATCAAACTCTAATCCTTTAATATCATACGGATTAGTATAAAATACTTGTTTCTTTTCTTTAAACCTAAACTTATTTGCATATGTCTTAATATCCGAAATTGATACCATAAGCTCTAATTCTAATAATCTTTTAAATTCATCTCTTTGTGCTTGTTTACTTACACCTTCTTCTCTGTGAATTACTGCAATGGTTTTATAAGGATCATTATCGAATATCTTTTTAATTTCACTACTTATATACTTAATCGTACTTTTTTTATCAAAAGTCATATTAATTATAGGCTTAGATCCTGATCTTACAAATTGCTTTTCATTATATTTATCATTATTATCTGTAAACTTTATTGAATTAGCTAGCTTAACTATCTCAAGAGTTGATCTATAATTTTTATTAAGTAATTTTCTTTTACCTTTCTCCTTAACTTTTAATCCTATATCTTCATATTTTATTGGGCATTTTTTATAAATTCTTTGTTTTGCATCTCCTGATAAAGTTATAGATTTTTTAGTTAATATACATAATGCTTTAATTTGCATTGGATCCAAATCCTGAACTTCATCAACAAATATATAATCAAATTTTAAATCTTTAAGTAAATATTCATTTTCAATTAAATTTAATGCATAATCCTCAAGGTCTAAATATCCATGATATTTACTTTTCAATTCATCACAATATTCTTCATATATCTTGAATATAGTGTTTCTTTGTACTCTCGTAAGTCTTATACTTTTACTTCTACCTATTCTATCTGTTTCTAAATACTTCTCTTTCTCTCTAAAACCCATAGCTTTTATCCATGCAATTTCGTCAGTAATAAAACTTGCATCGTGAGTTTTATATAATCTCTCTTCTTTAGGTAATTCTTCATAATATTTCCCGTTTATTTCCGTATACCTAGATAAAATAGCCGCAATTCTTCTTAGTGCCGTACCTCTATAATCATCAACTTTTGATGCAGTTAATTTGCCAACACCTTTTTCTATTATCCTTTTCTGCTTCAATAGCTTTGAAGCTATTTCATGGAATGTACATATCTCTACTTTATGCTTACTACTATTTTCAACATACTCACTGCATGACTCTAATCTCTTTCTAGTATCATCAATCAGCGTATCATTAAACGTTACATATAAAACTCTTTTATTATCTTCTCTTATTAGTATATTTATAAACTTATATATAAGTGTTAAACTCTTTCCTGTACCTGCGTACCCTTCAATTAATAATTGGTCTTCTTCTTGTTCAATTATATTTATTTGTTCTTGAGAAAGATTTATGCCTTCTAAATAAGTATAGTCTTTGAAATTTTGCCATACCTTTGATAAATTACTAAAAAACAATCTACTATCATTACTTAGTGCCAACTAAAAACTCTCCCTTCTTACAAACATAAATATGAGGACACATAGAACAGTGTATCCCACTATTATAAATATCATCATCTAAATAAGCATTTATAAATTCTTTGTAGTACTCATCAGCTTTAAAATTACCTTTGTTATATCTATTTTTTATTTTCCAATTTTCTCCTACTATATATTTACTTTTTAATAAGTATATAGCATCTATATTTTTAGGATAATTAATCCCTTCAAAATATTTATAATTTCTAATATTTTTTCTTCCAAATTCGCATGTTAATATATTAGATTTAACAACCTCTTTCCATTGAGGAAATAATGGAAAAACAAACTGTGCAATATTTTTATAACTATCCTCTATACTATTTTTTAATATTGATACAATACCGGAAAAAACTAATTTTTGATGAAAATTAGTATAATACATAGGATAAGGCTGTAATATAGAAGAATATAAAAATTTACATAAACAAAAATCTAGATCTCTATATGCAGCTTCTGAATATTTAGAAAACCCACTTTTTAATTCCTCCTTATAATTATAAAAATAATTTTTACTATCAATTTTTTGTTCTTCAACAATATCATTAAAATCTAAACCATTACTTACACATTCACCCTCTAAGTTATATATCGCCTTAATTTGTTTTAATAATATAGATTCAGTATCATCTTCCCTTAAACTTGATATCCAACTAAATGATTTTACTCCGTTAAAATTTATAAATAAATTACCAATAGCAAATTTTATATATGATTCAATAGATTTTATACTCTTATTCTGAAACTCTAATCCCTTAACAACGATCTCCCTATGTCGTCCATCTAATGAATGACTCAATATGTCTTTGTAATCTTCTAAAACTAATATCTTTCCATATAAATATTTTTTATTTATATATTCCTCGTAAGCTTTAAAAGATAAATCTGATAAATATATAATACTTTCCCCATTTACCTTTTCTATCTTAGAGTTTCTTAGAATCATACCTTCTAATTGATCTATACCAAAATCTTTTTCTTCATCTATATCTTCTTTTATCTCCATACTTAGGCTAATGTTGAACAATTCTCTTATGTCATCTTTATTTAATTTTTCTTTTACATTATTTTCACTATTTAACACAGCCCATATTTTCTTTATAACTTTCTTCTCAAATTCATTTCCATCTTTACTTCGATTGATAATATAGTGATTCCTAAATACTATTTTCAGTAATTCAAAATGGTCACTTATATCAATAAATCCGTTTTCATTCTTTAACGCTTTTATAATAAATCTTTTAAGCCTTAGTGTAACTTCATACATATAATTACTAGTTATATTATATTTTTCGCAGTTATTATAACCTAATGCTCTAAATGGATTAGATAAAAATCTTTTTTGGTTATCATTCTTTATTCTTATCTTAACCTGTTCTTCAAAGACATCATTTACTTCTTCTAATTCCTTAATTTTTTCTATTCTATTTATGATTTCATTTATTGAATTGACACCACTAAAATATGATTCGTTATTTGTTAAATAATCTATTAGCCTAACTCCATTCCATTCTTTATACTCCATCCATCCTGAAGTTATTAATTCCCTGTATATATCAAAATCAATCTTAACATCATCTTTAATAATCTCTACTGAATAAAGATTAAATAAAAATCTGCCTATTGCAGTTTGAAATCCATGATTATTATTATATTTATACTTATCTAAACATGCTGATATACTATCTTTATAAAAAGTAATTACTCTTTTATTTTTAAGTCTATTTCTAAAATCACTTACTTCCATGTAAGTCTTAGATTCTACTTTTTCATTAATTTTTCTATTATTTATTTTTCCTTCTAGAAATGAAATAAATTTTGAATCTGTATTAGCACTACTATTATTTTTAGGATCTAAATAAAAAATTTCCTTATCATTATAAACTTTATCCCAGCATTTATTTATTACATTCAAATCATGAAAATATGGTATTCTAAATACTACTTGAAAACCTAGTGTTCTTAAAAGCTCTATAATCATATATCTTTTCAAATCAATATTATTTAAATTATAAAAATATATCTTTTTTATTTTGCCACCATTATAGCCTTTTAATTTTTTATAAAATTCTACCGTATTAGAATAATTTAAAATTTGAATAGATATATCCTTAAAAGTATCTGTTTGTACTAATCTTTCATATATTTCTTTAATTAACAATTTAGTGTTACTCAAATTTTCATACTTAATATTCTTAACTCCAGCCTCAGCAATATTCATAATATCATTAGTTAGAGTATCTATATTATCTTCTAAAAAATTTATTTCTTCTAAAAAATTAAATTCTTCTTGTTCTTCTTTTAAATTAACTAATATATTTCTTATCTCACCTTTTAATCTCAACTTATTTAACGGCTCATACCACTTACTATATAAAGTTTCCATTAGATTCTCTATATCAATAATTCTCCAACTTTTTTCTAGTTCAATATTAGAAACTTCTTTTATCATATTACTCAATCCAGTATTTGATGTAACATGAAGATAATCTTCTCCTATATCTATATTTGAAAAATATTCTTTAGAATTATTATGTGTTTCTACCTTATACATAGTCACTAACCCCTCCGACTAAGCCTTTCCATGTATTTATATTATCTGTAGCTGCAATCTCACCTGTAGTATTTAAATATAGTTTTTTCTTACATCTAGTTAATGCAACATATAGTAATCTAGCTTCTTCACCTCTTATTTCTTCTTTTTCATCTTTTAAATATAATGAATATGTTTTATTCTTGTATTCATCTTCTCCTAGATTAATCTTATAACCAACCAATATTTCGTCATTTTCTGGTTTTAATATTAAATTTACTGATCTTGATAAATTTAAAAATTTATTAGTTAATTTATCAAGAACAACATAATCATACTCTAATCCTTTGGCTTTATGGACAGTTAAACATTGAATATAATCATCTTCAAATTTACCCGACTTTCTAACATCTATACTATTATCAGTAGCAATTTTAATTTTTAAAAATTGCTCTATTTGGTACATTGAAGTTATGTTCTCAGAAAATTCCTGCTTTATTAAGAATAATAAATGTTCTAAATTCAACTTATATTCTAATGCTTTTATATAAGCTATATCCTTATATTTTTTCTGATTTTTCTTTGAACTTATTAGAATTTTTTCATAATAATTTTTAACTGGATTAAATGAAGAAATTACTTCATCAATTAAAACCAAGGGATTTTTATATGTTACTGTATTTCTTTTTTCAATCCATCCACATTCTTGAATTATTGAATATAGAAAATCACTTTTTTCTTTTTCTGTTCCATTAAGTATAATTCCTTTATCTATTTCTTTATTTATATAAGGTGTACATATAAAGGAATACATAGTTAAAGTATCTCTTTCTTCTATAATTGATTTAATCATTACATAAAAATCTCTTACAGCCTCATGCCTATAAAATCCACCTGAAATATCAACTCTACATAATATATTTTTCCTATCACAAAACTCTTTAAATGCTTTAATATCATTATTAGATCTAAGTAGTACTGCCACATTTTCATTCTCTTTTTTTTGATCTAATAAATCATTATAAAACTTAACTTTATCCTCTATGTCATAAAAATTAACCCGTTCTATTTTTGTATTTTTCCATTTTTCTAAATTTGAATAAATATAATCTTTTTCTTTATAATTGAAACACTCTATCTTTTTATCTACATTAATAAATATATTATTTATTTCTTTTAAAAGATTAGAATTAGTCCTATAGTTCCTAATCATTTCATACTCTTTTAGTTGTTTTTTACTATCTTTTAAAAATTCTTTTAATTTATCAAATGCAGTGTGTTCTGCTCCTCTAAATCTATAAATACTTTGTTTTTCATCTCCAACAACTAAAATATTCGCATCTATTCTTTTACATAACTCTGTTATAAATTCTATTTGTATATTATCACTATCTTGGAATTCATCTACCATAATCACCTTATAATCTTTTTTTATTCCATTAAACAAATCATTATAAGATAATTTTTTCATTAGATCAGCTATCTCTAATTTATTAGCCTTTTCTTCATCTAATATAGATTGTGCTGTCTTTAAAACTCTACTTATTAATTCTGAAAAACCACCATTTTTTTCATCAAAATTAACTTTATATTTATTTGAATTTAAGTCTATAGAATAGTTATCCAAAATTTCCCACACATTCAACAGCTTCTTTTCTACTTCATATATTGGATAATACTTAATTAAATCATATAGTTCTCTATTTTCTTTATAAATATTGTTTAAAGCTTCATTAATAGCTTCTTGCCTTTTATATTTAAACGATCTAACCTGAATGTCTTTATTAATTCCAATATGCTTTCCATATTTATTTAATAACTTCTTAGAAAATTTATGAATTGTAGAAATTGAACATCTTGCTGCCTCCTCCATTAAGTCAAGATATGTTGGATCATTTGTAACTTTAAAATATCTATCTAATACTTCTAAAAGCCTTTCTTTCATTTCAATGCTAGCTTTATTAGTAAAAGTAATTAAAACAGCTTCTTCAAAACTAAACTCTTTCATTACTTTTCTTAAATAAATTAGCCTGTTAATCATAGTTGTTGTTTTACCAGTTCCGGCACCAGAAATAACTATAATATTTGAATCTACAGGTGCTGTAATAATATCATACTGATTATTATTGAACTCACACTCCTTATTATTAGATATATTTCGGTAAATATCTTTTTCTAAAATCATATTATCAATAGCTATTACAATATTATCATTTGCTATATATTCTTGTTCTTCATATAGATATAATAATTTATTATCTAATGATTTTTTAAATAATTCATAGTCATATTCATTTAAAGATAATTCTTCTTCAAAATTACCGCTTAAAAATAAATGAACAATTATTCCTCTACTTAAATAATCGTATATTCTCTCAATATCCTCCTCTAATAGTTCATCATAATAAAGAATAATCGAATATTTCGGATCATTCACTTCCTACTCCCCCTAATATACTTCTGTTTATATTTATCTGATATTTTATCTGATTACATCTCTCTTTTCTACTATATTTTACCACATAAATTTGCATTTTACATTTTTCTATTGTATTGATTCTGATTATAAATAAGAGGCTGCACTTAAAGTGTACAACCTCTTGTTTATAATTTATTTAATCTTTATACTTTTATTTAAATACTTCTGATGTATATACTGCCGTATTAACATTCTCTTGTGTAACTAATACAGGCCAGTAAAACTCTGCACCTCTCCATCCTAATACTTCTTTTCCCGTTTGTTTCATTAACATTAATGTAGGCTCATATATTGCCATTAATTTAGCTTTTCTTAAATCATTATCTCTATTGTAAGGCATATCAGAATAATATCTTGACGTTTTTCTAAGCCTTGATATTTCTCTATTTATACCTACATAAATATTAACCTTTTCTCTGCTTAAATAATTAATTAATGATATAAAAGCCTCTTTATCAATACAATTATCACTTTCAATTTCTATAGATTCATATACATTTCTAATAATCTCACACGCTTCCTCTTTACTAATAGAAAATGTACCAGCTATCTTTCCATTATTATTAATCTTTATAATATTATCTATGGCCTCAATATTTTTTCTAATGTATGTTTTATATCCAGTTTGAAAACCTACTGGAGTTGTAGTTTTTCCTGGTCTAAGTACATGAGTATTGCTAATTCTAATTTTTTGAGGCGAACATGGTATTACTTTACCTCTTTCATCTTTGCTGATAAATATTACGCCCTTTTCAAAATTTCCTTGTTCAAAATCTTCTCTTAACTTAGAATCAAAATCATTAATTTTAGACATTCTATCATATAAATCTCTAGTTGTATAAAATCTAGTTACAGATAAATCTTTTTTGCTTCTATACCCATACATTCTTGAATGTTGTAATACTGTGTCTTGTTGCATCTTTTGAGGTGATCTTCCATAATAAAACCCTATAAGATTTGATATTGTTATACCTCTATCTAATATTTGCCCACCTATAAATATATTTAATGGGGTTCTAAGCCTTAATTGACCATCATCATCTAATAGTGCATTAATATCATTCTCTGAATTAACTATTACTCTAGTTATCCATTCTTCTTTTATAGCCTTTTTTACGAATTCATTTACTTCTTGTAATTTGGGAATTTCAAATCCATAAGCTTTTATAGATTCGTAAATATTTTTATATCCTTCTGAAATAAACTTGTCTAATAATTTACTATTTGATCTTGCCTCATCTTCTAATTTTTCAATTAATTCAGATATTAAATTTTCTTGTCTTCTATGTGCTGCTTTAGCTATCTCTGTATGTATTATAAAGCTAAATTTATTATTTTTACCTCTTGGCCTGCCTCCATTTTGCATTATTCTAATACATCCAGCTATAATAAAATTAATTATGGCAGTTCTTAATCCTTTAACCTTATCACTCACAAGAATCTCTTCTTCTTTAAAACGTCTTCTATCACTACTCTTAATAATACTTAATTCATTTTCATCTATTGCATGAAATAAATATTCTCCAAGTGGATTCTTTTCCCTATCAAAATAATATTCTCCTCCTATATATCCTTCTCCATATGGAACTAAAATTGTATTTGCTGGCTTTATAGGCTTTATATCTTTATCTTGTCCCAAGTTTATAGTCTCTGGCTGCAAATATAATGAATATGGTGTTGCTGTTACTTGTATAAACTTACAAGTTAACTGTAATCTTAAATCATTTATTTGAGATGCAATTTTTCTTAAATCAAAATCATCTGTTTCTTTATTCTTATCATAACCTATACTACAAAAGTCTGCTTCATCATCTATTATTAAACATTTCTTATTTTTATCTAAAGCATATTTTTCTATAAAATCTATTAGTTTAGGTAGATTATTTTTTTCTTTTTTAACTACAATTATCATTTTTTTATCTAATTCAAATTTAGACATACTTGGAGGCATACACATAATATCAAATATATCTAAAATATCATCATCTATAAAATAATTAAACTCCTGTCTCATTCTTGCTGTAGTCTGTTTTGCTAATGCATTTGAGTTTTTTGTTAATACAACTGCTAAATCGTAGCCATTATCAAAAGCTAAAGAAATTACCCCTATAAAGGATCTTGTCTTACCACTTTGTATTTTTCCTAACATCATTAATGGTTTATCTCCTATTTCATCTAATTTAGAAACAGCTTGTACAACACATTCATATGTATCTTTACTATATTCTTCACTTTTTATACTAAAGAATTCTCCATCTAATATCATATTTTCTCCTCCAATTGACATATATAATTAATGCAATTCTGAATAATCAGCTTTTAAATATATCTTATAATCATTAAGTTTTATATTATATTTATTTAACATTTTTATTATTAAGTTTCTTATACTATTTGCACTAAGATTAGTTTCTACATAAATATTGGCATTTTTTATTTCTCTAGGAGATTTCATTGTTGGTAATTTTACTCTTGAAAAATAAATAACTTTTTTCCCATTCATCTTAGGATCATCAACAAAATTTGTAATAATATCTTTATTTTTACTTGCTAAATAATTTATTGTTTGTGTAAGTGCTCCTTTCCAATCTTTAATTTCATATTTTTTACCTTCTATCATAAATGCACATGGTCTTTTATTTGTTAAATCTTCATATAAATTATGCTCTATATTTGTATCTACTAAATAATCACTATAATTTGGTATTTGTTTTCCATAACTTTCTTCTTTCTCATTTGATTCTTCTATATTTCTCTCATCTATAATTGTATCTAAATCATCTATTACTTTCTGTATTCTTTTATTTATATTATATAATTCTTCACTATTTGAATTTAATTCTGATACCTTTTTAAACTCCTTATTTACAAAAGATACATTTAACTTTTCTCCAACTTGCTCTATAGCGCTATCTATTGATGCTACTAATAGATCCAGTGCTTCTCTTATATCTCCAACTGAACTCGGTGCTTCTACATTCAAAAATTCAAATACTTTCATATCCATAAATATACTTTCCTTTCAATAAACAATATATTTTCTTAAAATTAATATACAGATAAAAGATTGTATATTTTTAATACAACCTCTTATCATAAAATAATATTTTAACTTATTTCTATTGCATTCTCTTTAATTTCTTTTATTGTACTTAACAACTTACTTCTAACATAAATATCATCTTTAAAAAGTTCAACTATATTACCTACAGTTCTAAACGATCTTCAGTTAAAACTCTATTGTCATCTCTCATTACATTTTTAACTACATAATAAACTATAAGTTTTACAAAATGTATTTGAGAAGAATTTAAGTTTTCATTATTTAAAAACTCTGCGAATACTTCATTTACAGTATGTCTGTCTAATATTTACATATATTATAATAAAAATATATTTCACTCTATCTCCTAAAATATTATTACCTCTCAATAAAAGTATTTCTTTAACTTAAGTAAATCTTCTGTATATATCGGATATTTTATTAAAATTTAAAATATTTGTGTAATTAAGTATATAACATTCTTATACAATACACTTGATGATATCTGCTTATCCAATAATCTATTAAAAAGATCTCTATCTAAATTTTTATCATTCATATTAATAATTATTACTTTACTTTTATTTTTGCTATCACAAATATATACCTTACTCTTACTACCTACAAACTTTTTATTCCTTCCTATTCTTCTATTCTTTTGAGCATTTATTATAACATTAGATATATCTTTATTTTTAATGCTTCCTATATTTTCAATCTTATTTATCTTATTTGTTTTTCTCTTATATTTTCTGTTTTCAAATTTATCTATAGGATCAAAGTTAGAGCATAATTTTCCATTACCATTAATATATTCTAAAGCTATATTTTTCACTTTACATACCCCATCCACATAATTAAAACAATTTCTACAACTATATTTTTTTGTTTTTCTCTCTCCTATATATTCTATATAACCTGAAGTCCCCTGCATATTAGTTATTCCCATATTTTCTATCCCCTTTTACCCAAATCATTATACTTTTAAAATTCATTTCATTATAAACCATATATTTACATAATTAATTATATTTAAATTTTCTGAAAAAGTATACAAATCATATAAATATTTATTTTTTATTATTACTTTGTTTATACTTAAAAATATTTCTTAACTTAAGTAAATCTCCTTTAGGATTATCCCATTGATGTCTTGAAGGATGAGGTACATATAAAATCTCTCTTCCGTCTAAAATTAATTCTTCCTTTATTTTATTAAAATAACTTTCTGCAAACTTTCCACAAACTATTATTTTAGTTCTATTATCTGAATTTATATTATTAAATCTAACTTTAAAATCTTTCAAAAGCTTTTCTTCTATAAGATTAGCTTCATTATCTCTATGCTTTAATAAAGTTTTATAACCACTTCTTATAAGCTTACATACTCCATTTAATAATGACTTATATTTATTATCCAAAATATTTATTTCTTGAAGTGGCACTTTTGATATATTTATAATTGAAATATCCTTATTAAGATTAAATTTAACATACCTTCCAAAGCTTTCATTAATAGAAATCCCCATAAACTTTCCCATATCAATACCACTTTTTCCTGCAACAGGATATCCATTCTTTACTTCATCATTATGAGGAGATTCTAAAATAAAAATATATTTACTAATACTTTCTTTAAAAACTATATCAGAAACAATATATCTTTTATCTTCATAATATTCATTAAATAAATCTACATAGTTTATCTCATTATTTTTTTCTATAGTCATAACTAACATCTCCAATGCAAAAATTCTTCTTTCACCTTACTTATTATTAATTATATATCAAAAAGCTAGAAATTAATTTTATAATAAAATATAAATACCTCTTAATCCTATATGTCTTTTATATTTTTATAAATAAAAAAGTTAAGTAAATTACTTCACTTAACTTTTTAAATTCAATAAATTAAATTCACATTAATTTATAATCAATTTGCTAATATTTTAATTATTATCCTCCAATTTGTCCTTCAAGTCCTTCTTCTAGTACAACTTCTAACAGCATATTCATATACTCATTACTTAAAATATCAATACCTTCCATAATATATTTACGATTAAGCCCAGTATACTTATCTTGTCCCATACGATGATAAGGCAAAAGATGAAGTTTTCTTACACCATTTAATCCCTTTGCAAACTTTGCTATTTCTCTTATTTCTTCTTTTGTATGATTAAAGGTTGGAATTACTGGAACTCTTATAATTAAATTAGAATGAGACTTTGCAATTATATTTGCATTTTCTAAAATAATTTTATTATCTCGCCCTGTAAACTTCTTATGTTTTTCTCCATTAATATGCTTTATATCCATTAAAACAGTGTCTACTTCTTCAACAATATCTTTAACAATCGCTTTATCAACACCTGCTGTTGTTTCTATAGCTGTTGATATTCCAATTTCCTTGCAACTATGAAGCAATGCTTTTGAAAATAATCTTTGACACATACATTCTCCTCCTGATAAAGTTACACCTCCACCAGAACGTTTATAATATGGTCTATCTTGTTCTATTTTTTCTAAAACTTCTCTTACAGTTACATCTTGTCCAATAGTTTTAACTTTACCATTTACAATCATTTTTTCTATGTCAAAATTTTGTGATTCTGGATTGCAACACCACTGACACCTAAATATACATCCTTTTAAAAATACTATTGTTCTAATTCCTGGACCATCATTCATTGAAAATTTTTGTATATCAAATATTCTTCCCTTAACATCTAAATAATTCATATTAAAGCATTCCATATACTAAAATCCATTTTGTTCTGTACGATTAATAATATCATCTTGTAATGACTTAGATAAAGATGTAAAAAGAGCACTATATCCAGCAACACGAACAACTAAACTTTTATATTTTTCAGGATATTTTTGAGCTTCTAGTAATGTTTCTCTGCTAACTACATTAAATTGTATATGACTACCTTTTTGATCAAAGTATCCTCTAATAAAATTAATAAAAGCTTCAATTCCAGTTCTTCCCGCTAAAACTGATGGGTGAAATTTTTGATTAAATAATGTTCCATTTGATGCAATTCCATGATCTAATCTAGCTACTGAATTTGCCGCTGCTGTTGGTCCTAAAACATCTTTTCCTGCTGACGGTGAAACTCCATCAGCTACTGGAGTATAAGCTAATCTTCCATCTGGTGTTGCCCCTGTTTGTGCTCCTAGTGGAACATTTGCAGATACAGGATAAAGTCCTGCTTGATATTTACCACCTCTAGGATTTTTGTATTCTTGTAATGGCTTAGTGTATACATAAGCTACATCTCTAGCAAAGGCATCAACTTCCTTAATATCATTTCCAAACTTAGGTACATCATTAATTAAATTGAGTAATTTTTCATAATTTTTATTTTGAACTTTAGAAATTGATTTTGTTATTTCTTTGATTGTTTCTATATTTATTTCTTTATTTTCACTTGCTAATTTTTCTATAACTTTTTTTGTTATAGTTTCAATACTTTCCTTTGATAATCCTTGTCCATAATTATTTATAAGAGCTTCTTTATATTCTTTTAAAGTTACTTTCTTTTCATCAAAAACTAATTTCTTAATTGCATACAATGAATCAGCCATATTTGCAACTCCAAAACCTTGTGGTCCTGTAAAGTTATATACAGCTCCGCCCTCTTGAACTGATTTTCCTCTTTTTATACAATCATCAACCATACTAGATAAATAAGGAAGAGGACATCTTTCCATATGAGCTACATCTATTGAATTATCTGCATTAACTAATAATTCAATACAATATTTCATTTGTTTTTTATAAGCATCATAAAAATCCTCAAAAGTTTTCATATCATTAATATCGCCTGTTTCAATACCAACTAACTCACCATCAAAATATCCATTACTAAAAACTAATTCTAATGGCTTACACATATTGAAAAATGCTGCATCGTGCCATCCATCTGTTTTACCTGATTTTTGTGGTTCAACACATCCTATTATGTTGTAATCTCTAGCATCTTCTAATGTAAGCCCCCTATTAAGTAATGATGGAATAATAACTTCATCATTATAATAAGCTGGAAGCCCTATACCTGTACGTGTTAACTTAGCTGCTTTAATTAAAAACTGATGTGGAGTTCCATTCCAAACTCTAATTGATAAAGATGGTTGAGGTAACATTACATGCATTGATGCCTCAATACACATATAAGATAATTCATTTGTTACATCTAAACCATTTGCATCTTGTCCACCAGCTATTAAATTTTGAAATAATCCATATCCTGCAAAACCTTCTGCTGATGCCTCATCTCTTACTTTATTTAAATCATTTAATTTAACCCATATACAATCCATTAATTCTTGAGCAAATTCCTTAGTAATTTTTCCTGATTCAATATCTGCCTTATAATACGGATACATATACTGATCAAATCTTCCTGGTGATATAGAATGTCCACTTGATTCTACTTGCAGTAACATTTGTACAAACCAAAAAGATTGGCAAGCTTCATAAAAACTTGTTGCTCCCTTTGCTGGAACTCTCTCACAATTTGATGCAATATTTAAAAGTTCTTCTCTTCTAACAGCATCATTACAGTTTTTTGCCATATAACGTGCCATATTTGCATAACGATTTGCATATTCTATTACAGCTTTTAAAGATTCAATAACTGCCCTTAAAAAATTACTCTTTTTAGCATAATCCATATCTGCTACATTGCAATTTTCTAGTTCCTCTTCTACTTCTCTTATAATTCCTTCATATCCTATTTCTAAAACTTTTTCATATTTTACAGTAACATGTCCAACACCATTATAATAATAATTTCCTGGAGTAAATATATTGTGATTTATAGCATTAATTGTTTCCTTCGCCATATAAGAAGTTGCTAATTCACTTGTTGTTTTTCCCTTCCAATACTTGTACACATCTCTTAATATAGCTTTATTTTCTTCTGATATATAAAAAGGATCTGCACTTCTAAATTGAACTGTATCAAATTCTTTTTCAAGCCACTCATAAGAAAACTCTGGAAATACCTGACAACTTCTTGGAGCTATTGTTGCACTTCCAACTATTAATTCATCATTCCTAATAATTATAGGAATATTTTTTAATATGTGAGAAAATGCCTTAGACCTCCTTACTATAATAGGTTCTCCTTCTGTCATTTTATACGATTCTGTTAATAACCTAGCCCTATCTGATTCTATTTCAGGCATCTTTTTAAATAAATTATCTACAAGCCTAGTAATTCTTGAACTTTTCTTTATCTCATAAATTTCTTCCCCCATACTCGCCTCCCAAATATATTTAAATCTTTTATTTTCTTTTTTATTATTTTACAATTATATTTTATAACTATTTTTACATTTTTTCAATTTATTTACATTTATTTTTCTGTTATTTATTTTGTTTTATTGTTTTTATAAAAAAATATAATAATAAAATAGATAAGAATACAGAAGTCTTAAGTAATATTTTAAAATTAATAAATACTAATGTACTAAAAATTTAAATATCAAAGGAACTAAAATATATTAAAAAATTTATAACTAATAAAAAAGGACTTTATCACCTTTGAAAAGTCCTCCTTTTAATAAACTACTATCTATAATTTACTTTCATATTATTTACCATTATTACACACTTAGAAAATACACCATGTACAACTTTAATATTACTATTTTTACTAAAATAAGGAGTATCGTACATCTCAAATACTATTTCTCTTTTATTCTTAAAGTCAGTTACATAAATTCTATAATAACGTCTTCCACCCTTTTCTGTAAAATCTTCTATACCTGTACACACTCCAGTTAAAGATGTGTAAAACCCCAAAAAATATTCTAGCAATGAAGAAATATTTTTAAATATTATTACAGCAAAAATTAAAACAAATATAGAGTTAGCAAACTCATATGCAAACAATATAGATACTAATGTATAAATTATTGAAATTTCTTTAAAAGTTCTTCGATTTTGTGGAATATCTTCTTTTGGATTAAACCAAATTTTATATCTCCAAAGTATATTACTATATAAAGTATCTTCGTCAGCTCCAGCCATAGCCATTTTCCATTTTAGTCTATGATCTGTAAATATTGTTGCGTATATTCTCTTTGTATAAATTATTAAGCATATATAAGCCACTTCCATAATTAATGAAGATGTTATTAAAAGCAAGTCCTTAAATATAATTATTGTAATTAAAATATAAACTATAAAAACTATATTTAAAAATATTAATGGAGTTAACTTTATTTTTATCCTAAATTTATCTTCTTCTGATAATTCAGGAGTTTTATTGAAGGCCACTGATATAAATAAAGCTATTAAAATAAATCCAGTCATTCTTGTTACTATTTCTATATTTATTTCTTGTAAATAAGCAAAATAGTATCCTTTTTGCTCAAGAACATATAGTAAATCTGACACTATATTTACTATGATTACACCTAATGCAAGCCACCTTAATGATTTTATATTTTGTATTCCCAATATTAAACTTTCCTCCCCTTTTATAACATAATTATATGTTATCAAAAGTTTATTTATTTTTATATTTATTTTTTATATTTATTTTTTATATTTTAAGTTAAATAAAATATTTTTTAACTCTAATTATTTATACTTAATAATAAAATAAAAAAGCCCTTGAAAATTCTATAAACTAGAAATTTTCAAGAACTTTATTTACTACTTCTTAATTAGCTTAACAACAGTCTCACCATGAGGAGTGTTTGGGAACATATCCTTAACTCTTGTTCTCTCAATTACATATCCTGCATTAACAAGACCTTGAAGATCATTAACTAAAGTCTTAGGATTACATGAAACATAAACTATTTCCTTAGCATCAAATCTTATAACATAATCAAGTGCCTTAGGACTAACTCCACTTCTTGGTGGATCTAAAATTATAATATCTGGTTTATCAGTAACTTGTTTAATAGTTTCTGCAACATCACCAGCTATAAATGTACAATTATCAAGACCATTAAGCTTAGCATTTTCCTTAGCAGCTTCAACTGCTTCCTCAATAAGCTCAAGTCCAACAACCTTCTTAGCTTTTGGTGCTACAATTTGACCTATTGTTCCTGTTCCACAATAAAGGTCAAAGACAACTTTGTTATCTGAATCACCCATAAATTCTCTAACTATACTATAAAGGCTTGCTGCCCCTTTAGTATTAGTTTGAAAAAATGAAAATGGTGATATTTTAAACTTTAATCCTAAAAGTTCTTCCATTATATAATCTTTTCCATAAAGAAGATTAACCTTTTCTGGTATAACAGCATCTGAGAATGAATTATTTTCTGTATGAAGAAGTGATACAAGCTCTCCGTCAAAGTCTAATCCTTTAATAATCTCAGCCCAATTTGTTAAATCAAAATCAACTTGAGTTGTTGTAACTAAGTTAACTAAAAGCTCTCCTGTATTTTTAGCTTTTCTTATAACTAAATGTCTTAAGTAGCCTTCTCTCTTCATAACTCTATAATATGGAAGATTAGTTTCTCTAAAATATTCAACTGTTGCCTTTATAACTTTTCTAAAATCTTCGTCAACAAGTTTACACTCATCAACAGTTATTATTCCAAAACTTGCATTTTTCATATGCATTCCAAGGCAAAGTTCTCCACCTTTAAATTCATCACCAAAAGTAAATTCCATTTTATTTCTATATTCAAATTGATCTTCGCTTCCTGTTACTCCCTCGTATTCTCCAGTAGTAACATCAGCCTTTACAAATAAATCTTTAACTTCTTCTCCTAAAAGCTCTAATTGCTTTTCATAAGAAAGATTTTGTGATGAACATCCACCACATATTCCAAAATGAGGACACTTTGGTTCTATTTCATAAGGTGCTTTTTCTATAACTTCTAAAAGCTTAGCTTCAGTATAAGCTTCTCTATTTTTCTTAACTCTTGCCTTTACTATTTCTCCAGGGAATGCTCCTTTTACTAATACTTTAGTGTCATCTAAAATTCCAACACCAACTGATGGAAACTCAGTTTTATCTATTTTAACTGTAATTTCTCTTCCTCTACCTCTTCCTCTTCTGCTCACTAACTTATATCTCTCCTATCATTTAATTTTTATTTTATCCTATAGCTAATATTCTTTTTCCTATAGTTCTCTTTTTCTTTATTTCAAATATAGATTTATATAGTATATTAAATATTATAAATATAATCAATAGAACTCCTGATATATCACTAACCATATATCCCATAAGTCCTATTAAAATATCAAATATTACTAAACCTATAGCTGATACACCTAATATTATAGCCTCGTCTAATATAGTTGCAAATAAAGTTTTTATAAATGATGGATTTTCATCAATTTCATTATCAATTATTTTAGACTTATTTTCTTTAATTTCATTTTTTTCTTTAATGTTATCTTCTTTTATAACTTCAACCTTTTCATTAACTTCTAAATTATTATCTTTATTATTACTCAATTAAAAAGCCTCCCAAAGTTAATTATTTAAGTCCCTCTGACTTATTAGTAAACTTATATATTTTAGTTGATATTGTATAAACTATGTAATCTTTACTAACTGCATACTCTTCAACTAATCCATTTATTGTGTTATCTATTATTCCTTCTGTCTTATCACTTTTAATTATATCCATTATTTTCTTATTTATTTCATCATAATTTCTATTAGCTTCACCAGTCATTATAGCTGAATATTTTGCTAAAGAAGTATCGCCTATATTAAATTTACCATCTTTAATAGCCCCTTCTCCATCAAACTTAAGTGAAAGCTTCATTTGAAATCTTCCTGAATCTTGAGCATCTCCAATAAGTTGCTCTTCAAATTGCATACTCTCTAATTTATTTGCTTCTGGATTTTTATTATCTAAATATATTGATTTTATATTAGCAGTTACTCCATTTACCTTATCTACTTCATCTTCTTTTTTATACTCAAGTTCAAGCTCCTTAGTTAAGTCTTCAACTTTAGTCATTAAAGTGTCCCCTTCTTTTACAAACTCATCATGAGTAAAATCCATTATCCAAGAACCTTTTAAACCATCAAACTTCTTTTGTTGCTGTTCTGTAACTTGTGCTTGTTTTGTAGCATTATTAGTTGATTCATTTATTTCATTTGTTTTATTTCCACAACCAGCTAATGAAAATAATAAAGTAGATGATATTATTAATCCTATAATTTTTTTTGACATTATTACTACCTCCTCTTTTAACCCTAAATTCCCCTAAAATCTTCAATTTTCTTAATTATATCACTCTAACTCTAATACTTAAAGCATTACACGCTTATTTTCTAGTCGTTTAGTGATTTGAAGCTTATCTAATTCTTCTAGGAAAGCTAGTGCAATTTTTCTATTAGTATTTAAAATATCTCTGCACGTAGCAAGGGTTATTTCACCTTTTTCTTTTAAGTGTTCTTTTATTTTTATTTTCCCAATATTAAATGATTTATAACTTAATATAACTCCATCATTTAAAATAACTATGTCTTTTTCTTCTTCTAAAAACTTTAATATCTTAAAATATAATGAATCGTTTATTTTATACTTCTCTTTAAGTAATTTTATATCCACAGAAACAAAACCTTGATTTAATTCAGTAATCAAAGCATCTTTAAACTTTTTTTCATTTAATCCTAATCTTTTATTAAAACCTTTTAGAGAAACTATACCTTTTTGAATATTTATTATATCTTCAGATTTTATAGCATTTAAAAGCTCATTAAATTCATTTATCTTAAGTTCTTTTACTAATAATTTTTTTCTTAATTCTTCTTTAGACATTCCATTTTCTAATGGATTTTTCTTATGATAATTTGAAAGAATAATTTTAAGGTCTTTTAATATTATATCTAATTGTTTACTATAGATTATAATTTTTTCATTACAATTTAATACTTTAACATATTTTTTTTCTGTTAATTTATTTATTTCATTATCTATTTCATCTAAATTACAATTTATATTATTAAGTAAATCTTTTAAATACATTAATTTTTCTTTCTTTAATAAATCTAATATTCTCTCTTCTAATGTTCCTTTTTCCTTTAATATAACATTATCTTTATACTTTTCTATATCTTTTCTAAACTTTTTACCTTTTGCCTCTATTATTTTCCCTCCACCTAAATTATAAACAGGTGAATAATTTCTTATATAATAGCTATCATTTTTTTTAACTAATATTTCATTTTCTAATCTTAATTGTATATATTTATTTTCTAAATCTAAAGGATATAATCTTCCTATAACTTCTTTTGTTCCACTATATACTCTAACTCTCTGGCCTTTTTTAATTTGCTTCTCTTTTATCTTATAAAAAGAACAATCTATTATAGAAGATGTTTCTAAATTTAAATTACTACTTAAAACCTCACCTCTTTTTATATTATCCTTTGAAACATTAGTAATATTTAAAGCACATCTATTACATTTAATACATTCAAATATTCTTTTTCCATGACTTTGAACTTCACGAACTCTAATTTCCTTTAATGATGGATAAAGTTTAAGTATATCTCCTTCTTTAACCTTTCCTTCTATTATTGTTCCTGTAACAACTGTCCCTGAACCTTTAACTGTAAATACCCTATCCACAGCCATTCTAAATTCTTCTTCATATTCTTCATCATCAATATTTAAAAAAAGATTTTCAAGCTCTCTTATAAGATTCTCAATTCCAAACTTTGTTTTACTTGATACTTTAACTATAGGTACATTACAAAGATTTGTATTTTTAAAAGCTTCTCTTATATACTCAATTGATAATTCTTGTATTTCTTCATCACAATTGTCACATTTAGTTAGTGCTATTATTCCTTTTTTTATTCCAAGTCCTTCTATTATTTGAAGATGTTCTATTGTTTGCTCTCTAACACCTTCATCAGCTGCAATTACAAATAAAACTGCTGATACACCAGTAATACCAGCAATCATATTTCTTATAAATTTTTCGTGACCTGGAACATCAACAAAATCGATTTTATTTCCTGATGGTAATTTATAATTAGTAAAGCCTAAATCAATTGTAATTCCTCTTATCTTTTCTTCTTTAAGTCTATCTGTATTAATTCCAGTTAACGCTTTTATAAGTGATGTTTTTCCATGATCTATATGTCCACAAGTTCCAACTATTATCGTCTTCATATACTTTCACCAATTCCTTTAAAAGCTTCTGTTATAACTTCTATATCATCATTAATTAAGCACCTTCCATCAATAATTACCTTCCCCCCATTTATTCTAGTAATTATAGGTATACTATTATTTCTAAGTTTTTCTTCAATTTTATTTTCTTTTATTAAATTACTATCTATCTTAAGTACAAAAGTGTCAAATTCTGAGGTAGGTAAAGCTCCTCCACCTACTAATGATTTTTCTTTTGCCTTTGTTATATTAAATTTATTATGTAAAAATTTAAGTTTGTCTTTTAATTTATCTATATTATCTTCAATAGCATCTAAATTTAATGTTAAAAGTTTAAGTGTTGGAATGCTTAAATAATCTTCTAAAATATAATCTTTTAAAGTTCCTTCTAAAGCTGCTAATGTAAACTTATCTACTCTCAATGCCCTATTTAGTTGATTTTTCTTTATCTTTTCTATCCAAAAAGACTTACCAACAATTATTCCACACTGGGGTCCACCAAGTAATTTATCCCCACTAAAAGTAATGATATCAACACCTTCATTAACATATTCTTTAACTGTTTTTTCATCTTCTATTCCATTTAAATTTATTCTTTTAATTAATCCGCTACCTAAATCCAAAATAACTGGTATTTTATTTTTTTCTTTAATACTAATAAGCTCTTTTACCTCTACTTCTTTTGTAAAACCTAATATTTTATAATTTGATGTATGTACTTTTATTATTGCACCAGTTTCTTCACTTATTGCCTCTTGATAATCATTTATGTGTGTTCTATTTGTTGTTCCAACTTCTTTAAGTATTCCACCACTTAATTTCATTATTTCAGGAATTCTAAAAGAACCACCTATTTCAACTAATTCCCCTCTTGAAATAATTCCTTCTTTTCCATTACATACAGTATTTAAAGTTATAAGAACTGCAGCAGCATTATTATTTACAATTAAAGCATCTTCAGCTCCAGTTAAATACTTTATATAATCTAAAACATTATCATATCTACTTCCACGTTTTCCCTCTGAAAGATTATATTCTAAATTTGAATAATTATTTGCAACTTCATTTAAAGCTTCAATACTTCGTTTTGATAAAATCGATCTACCAAGGTTTGTATGTATTACAGTTCCTGTACAATTTATAACTCTTTTTAATTTAAAATCTTCTATTTGTTTTATGCTTTTTCTAAACTCCATTAAACATTGTTCTTTCAAAGAAAAAACGGGGGAATAATCCCCCATTTTTAAAATATTTTCTCTTACAATATTTATGGAGTTTCTAAGATTTTCTACTACTAATTTCCTAGGTAGTTTTTCTATATATTTTTTAACTTCATCTTCCTTTAAAAGTACATCTACCTTTGGTAAATTTCTTAATAGATTCATAAAAGCCCTCCATTTTATTTATAAACTTTTATCTTACTATTATGCTGTATTCTTCTTTTTCTTTTACTTCTCCAATAATCCAAGACTTTATATTTTTTTCTCTAAATTCTTTTAATATTTTATTACCTTCTTCTATACTACATGATATAAGAAGTCCACCTGATGTTTGTGGATCAAATAAAATATCTTCAAGCCATCTTTCCACATTTTCTAGCTTATACTTATCTTGTATATAATACTTATTTTGATATGTCCCTTGTGGTACAAGTCCAAAATCTGCATATTCTTTAGCTTCTTTTATGTAAGGTATATTATCTTTATTAATACAAAATGTCATATCAGAACCTTCAGCCATTTCATAAGCATGACCTATAAGACCAAAACCTGTTATATCAGTGCAAGCTGATATATCATATTTTCTTATAACTTCCCCTGCATATTTGTTTAAAAGTGACATCCACTTTATAGCTTCATCTAAGCTTTCTTTTGATGCCATTTCTCCCTTAGCAGCTGTGTTTATAAGACCTATTCCTAATGGTTTTGTAAGTATTAATATATCTCCCTCTTTTGAGCCACAGTTCTTAAGTATTTTATCTGGATGTACAACTCCTGAAACAGAAAGCCCATATTTTGGTTCATCATCCTGAACAGAATGACCACCAATTACAACAGCTCCTGCCTCTAATACTTTATCAGCTCCCCCTTTAAGTATTTCACCAAGTATTTCTCTATCTAAACAATTTGGGAAACATACTATATTTAATGCAACTTTAGGTTCGCCACCCATTGCATAAACATCACTTAAAGAATTTGCCGCTGCAATTTGTCCAAATGTATAAGGGTCATCAACAACTGGAGTAAAGAAATCTAATGTTTGAATAAGTGCTATATCATCACTTAACTTATATACAGCTCCATCATCTGATGTATCAATTCCTACTAGTAAGTTTTCGTCTACCATTTTTGGTATACTTTTTAAAATATTTGAAAGAGCACCCGGCTCTATTTTAGCTGCTCAGCCTGCAGTCTTTGCATAATTTGTTAATTTAATCATAACTTTACCACCCTTTCTTAAAGGTTATATATAACTATTTTACATCATCCTTTAAGAATTTCAAAATTTAAAGCTATATTTATACTAAACCGTTATAGATTCTTTTATTTTTAAAAATGTTCCTTCACCAATTCCACTTACATTTTTTATATCTTCTATAGACTTAAATCCACCATTTTCTTCCCTATATTCAATTATAGCTTTTGCCTTTGAAGGTCCAATTCCATTTATATTATCAAGTTCATCTAAACTTGCAGTATTTATATTTATCTTACTATTTTCCTTTGAATTACTTTTCTTACCTGAATTAACCGTAGAATTGTTACTTCCACTTATTATATTATTATCTAAAGTAGCTTTCCCTGACTCACTATTATCATTATTACCTTCTTTCATTTTCTTTACTTCCTCCTTACTTGGAATTACTACACACTTATTATTTTCAAGCTTTTCTGCTCTATTTACAAATTCTAATGAAGCATTTTTTGTTACTCCACCTGCCTTTTTTATTAAATCCTCAACAATACTTCCTTCATTGAGATAATAAACTCCTTGGTTTATAACTTCTCCTTTTATATCTACAGCAATGCTTCTATCTTTTAATGAAATTTCCTCATTATCTACATTATTATCTTTTGCTTTCTCATTATCTTTAAAAACTTCAGAAATTTCACTTTTATTATCACTTTTACTTACGTCCTTTGCTTCTTCATCTACAAACATTTCTTCATGACCTTTATTACCATTTAAATCTTCTCTACCTCCATTTATATATGAAAACAAAGAAAATCCACCTATTATAATTGCTAAACTTATTAAACCTAAAGTTCTCTTATCTAATTTCATATAATCACCTTAATAACATTTTTTTCTAATTATTCACATTCTAGAAACAAATTATTCCAAAATTGTGGATTAAGAATATTTTTTTTGTTACAATATTCTCATAAATTTAAAGACAAGGAGAAATTATGAAAAACACATTTAAAATTATATGTAGATTTTTATTTTTAGCATTGATTTCACTTAATGTTTTTACTATTAATGCATTTGCTGAAGAAAAACCTCCAAATTTAAATGCAGAATCAGCACTTCTTATGGATGCTAAGACAGGGCAAGTATTATATTCAAAAGAAGCTAATAAAAAGCAATTTCCTGCATCAACAACAAAGGTTTTAACAGCTTTGGTTGTTTTGGATAATGCTAAGTTAACGGATGTAGTTACAGTTGGTAAAAACCCACCATTTGCTGATGGAAGCTCAATCGGATTAAAAGAAGGTGAAAAATTTACTGTAGAAACTCTTTTAACAGGACTTCTATTAGAATCAGGAAATGATTGCGCAGAAGCTTTAGCTGAATATGTTGGAGGAACAACTAGTAATTTTGTAAAAATGATGAATGAAAAAGCAAAAGCTCTTGGTTGCAATGATTCAAATTTTGAGAATCCAAGTGGTTTACCAAATGATAAACATGTATCAACAGCTTATGATTTAGCTCTAATATTAAAAGAAGCAATTAAAAATCCTGATTACATTAATATATCTAGAAAAATATCAGTAGAACTTCCACCAAGTAACTTAGATAAAGAAAAGAGATGGGCAAATAATCATAATCACTTAATAAATAAAAACTCAAAATATTATTATAAATATGCCCTTGCTGGTAAAAGTGGTTATACAGATGTAGCAAGACATACTTTTGTAATATCAGCACAAAAAGATAATAGAACTTTAATCGCAACTTTCTTAAAGGCTGAAGATAAAAATAAAAACTTTGAAGACATGGCAAACCTTTTAGATTATGGTTTTAATAATTTTACAGAAATTAGTTTATACAAAAAAAATCAAAATATAGAAAATATAAAACTAAATAATAATATGAATTTACCTATATACATAGATAGAGATATATTAATCTCTGCTCCAAATTCAGAAATTAATAAGGTAAATACTACTTTACAATACGAATTACCTAAAAATATAAAAAGAAAACCATTAAAATTAGGTGAAACAATCACAACTGCTGATATACTTGTTGATGGTCATTTATTAACTAAAGTTAATTTATTAAGTGGAATAGATAGAGAATATAATTTTAAAATAGCAATTACTGAGCTTTTTAATAGAAATAAAATTATTATAATTCCTTTATCTATTACTTTAACAATATTAGTTTTACTAATTTTAAGAATTATATATGTTAAAAAGAAAAGAAAAAAATTAGCTTTTGAAAAAAAGTGGAAACATATAAGAAATAGAAAAAGATAACTTTATAAAACAAAAATTTAAATACCTTAATTTTTATTTTATAAATAATTATATAGATAAATAACACCTAATAAGATTGACTACTCTTATTAGGTGTTATTTTTATTTAATCATATATTCTTCTATTATTAAATATTCAAAATTCAGAACTTTATTATTATAAATTAAGATAAAATAATTTTAATTGAAATTATTTTAAATAATGAACCTTTTAGATTTATACTAAATACAGATTAACTTAAAATAATATTATTTTATCTTTTCTATAAGCTCTTTAAAATCATCTGGCATTTCAGCCCTAAGACTTAAAGGTTTCTTATTTCTTGGAGATTCAAAGTCTAATCCATATGCATGAAGTGCTTGCCTATTTATAAGATCTAACTCATTATCTCCATCTCCATAAAGAAAATCTCCATATATAGGATGACCTAAACTTGATAAATGAACTCTAATTTGATGAGTTCTTCCTGTTTCTAAAAGACATTCAACTAAATCTCCACCATTAAAACTTTCTAATACTTTATAGTGAGTTATGCTTCTTTGACCTCTTTCATCAACAACTCTCTTTATACTGCTAAAGCCATCTTCTTTTTCTGGTCTATATATAGGAAGGTCTATAGTACCTTCCTTTTCTTTAAGATTTCCATGAACTATAGCAAGATATCGCTTTTGCATTTTATTTTCTTTCATATCCTTTGATAAAGCCATATGTGCATATTGATTTTTACCTATTACAATGAGCCCTGATGTATTCATATCAAGTCTGCTTACAAGTCTTACAATACATCCTTGACCTGTTTCTTTAAAGTAATTAATTACTCCATTTGCTAATGTTCCAGATTGATATGTCTTAGTTGGATGAACTACCATAAAAGGTCTTTTATTTATTACTAAGATATCTTGATCTTCATAAACAATATCTAAATCCATTTTTTCTGGTACTATATCTTGACTTTCTTCTCTATCCAAATTTATTTTAACTTTATCACCTTCAGAAAGATTAAAACTCATCTTTACAGCTTCATCATTTACAAAAATTCTTTTTTCTCTTGCTGATCTTCTTATAAGTCTTGAAGATAATCCAAGTTCATCTTTTAAAAAATCTCTTATATTCACACCATTATCTTTTGATGTTACACATTTCTCTAAGGTATTCATCTATCCCTAAAATCCTCCTAGGTTTAACCTTTAATAATTTTTAGCATCGTCTCCAAGTACAATTATTACATCATATCCTGGTTCTTCATATCTTGAATCTATAGATTCAATTTTATTTATAGCTGTAAACTTCTTTTGAAGCTCAGATTTTATATTATCATTATTAACCATAACAACACTTTGCTTTACAAGATTAGTATTTCCAGTATCAACATTAGTATATCCTAATTGGTTAAGTTGAACTTTATAAGTTGCAGCTAATCCACTTATTTTTGTACCATTTAATACTTTAATCCTTACATCTTGAGGTGATATTGGACCACTATCGCCATTTGAATTTAAAGAATTTATAAGTTGCTGATTAGCTTGTTTATTAAATACAAAGTATGACTGACCTGAAATCATTTGTGGAGTTCCCTTTATTGTAGTCATATTTATATTTCCTGCTTTTAATGTCATAAGCTTCAATGCATATTTGAATATAGTAGTTCCTGGCATATTTGTTTCAATATTTGTTTCCATTACCTTAAGTATTTTAGGCATTTTAAATATTATAGCCGGAGTTGCACACTTCTTAACAACTTGAGCTAAAAATTCATGTTGATTTTTTATTCTATCTATATCTCCATTTGGAAGCCCTGTTCCATCATTATTTTTTCTCCATCTAAAGAACTCTTCAGCCCTTTTACCATCTAAATGTTCTTCAGTTCCTTTTTTAAATTTTATACGTAAATTTTGAGATTTATCAGTGTAGTCCATATCATATTTTATTTTCATATCAACTCCACCTATTGCATCAATAAAATCTCTAAATGCTGCATAATTAACCTTAACTAAATAATTTACATTAACGGATAAAATATCTTGTACTTCTTTAATTACTCTTTCATCTCCCCCTATAGGGTAAGCTGCATTTATCTTCCACCTACGTCCATTTATATAAATCATAGTATCTCTAGGTATAGATACTATATTTACTTTTTTTGTTTGTGGATTAAAATTTATAAGCATCATAGTATCTGTTCTTTTTATTGATTCATCATTTGGATTATTAACATCTCCAACATCTAATCCAAGAACTAAAATATTTACAGTTTGATTCATTGGAACTGGATTAGGTTTTATTATATTATCTGTGCTTACTTTATCTAAAAGCATTGCAATCCTAACGCCAGTGACTAATGTAATTAGAAGTATAGCAGCAATTATTATTCCTATTATTCTTTTAAAAGTAATTTTTTTCTTTCTTTTAGGTTTCTTAGAAGGCTTATCCTTTAACCTTTGATTCTTTTGAGGTTTTTTTCTTGAAATTACTCCATCATCAACTCTTCTTCTTGCATCATTTGCAGGAATTGATCTCCCTCTTCTTAACTCCTGTTCTCTGTTAGAACGTCTTCTCCTAATAACTTCTTCTCTTTCTGCCATCCTTTTTCTTCTTCTAGGATCTACATTTTTCCTATCATCTGCCACTTTAGTTCCCCCCAATATAATTTTAAGTTAAAGTTTATTCATAACTAAATAATTTCTTGCTTTAATAGTATTTATATCTATAAGTTGGCCATTACTTAGTAAATATTTTATAGTGTGTTCCATCCCCATAAGAACTCCACTATCTAAATCCTTTAAAACTTCACTTCTGATTTTATCTACTCCATCATAAGTTCTTGAAGGTTCAATCATATCTGCAATATAAATAATCTTTTCAAGTTTACTCATATTTTCTTTACCTGTAGTATGCCATCTCATAGCTTCAAGTACTTCTTCATCATCTATATTAAACTTTTCTTTGGCAATTATTCTAGACACTATTCCATGCCAAAGCTCTGGTGTTTTTTTCTCTGTTAACGTTAATTCTATATTATTATCTTCAATAATTTTTGATAATTCTTCTTTTGATAAATTCTTTCCAATATCATGAAAAAGCGCAGCTTCTTCTGCTTTATACTCATCTACACCATTTAACTCAGCTAATTTTTTAGCTGTAGATACAACACCTAAAGTGTGCATATATCTTTTAGGTTTTAAATTTTCCTTTAAGTAATCATAAATATAACTAAAATCCATATTACTTCTCCTTATAATAAAGCTTTTCTCTTTCAATAACTTTCATTACCCTTTCTGGTACAAAAAAATCTACTCTATCCCCATTTTCTATTCTTTTTCTTATTTCTGTTGAAGATATTTCTAAATCAAGTACATTTAAAAATATAATTTCTCCATTATATTTCTTCTCTGCTAATTCTTTTTCCTTTTTTAAATCTGATTCTTTAAATCCTGGTCTTGTAAATACAACAAAATTACATAAAGAAAATATTTCAGTTACATTTTTCCACTTATGTAAGCTTACAAGACAATCTGCTCCCGTTATAAAGTATAACTCAACATTATCCTTATTAAAATACTCTAAAGTTTTATAAGTATAACTTAATTCTTCTTTTTCTATTTCATAATCTGAAACCTCAAAATCCTCAAAATCTTTTATAGCTTCCTTTACCATTTCATACCTCAAAGAAGCCCCCGTTACCTTCTTATTTAGCTTGTGTGGGGGACTTCCATTTGGTATAAATATTATTTTATCTAAGTTTAATCTCTTCTTAGCCTCATAAGCTATGTAAAGATGAGCATTATGGATAGGATCAAAGGTTCCTCCTATAATCCCATACTTCTTCATTACTTTCTATTTTTAGCTTTTCTTGGTATTTCTATTTTTGGATTTTTTGATGATCTTTTATATAAAACTATCTTACTTCCAATCGCTTGAACACCTTCACATTTTAACTTTTCACATATATAATCTGAAGCTTCTCTAGCTTCAAGCCCACTATTTTCTAAAACTTTTATTTTAATAAGTTCTCTTTTTTCTAAAGCATCTCTTACTTGATTTAAAAAAGTTTCCTCTATTCCATTTTTACCAATTTGAAATATAGGTTGCATATCATTAGCTAACCCTCTTAAGTAAGCTCTTTGTTTTCCTATTAACATCTAAAATCCTCCTATAGTATATATTCAAATTCAAAGTCGTTAAGATTTACCATGTCACCATCTTTGATTCCCATTTCTCTTAACTTATCTAATACTCCCTTATTCTTTAATACTTTATGGAAGTATCTTAATGAATCAGCATCATTTACATTAACTGCACTTAAAAGTCTATCTACGAAACTTCCAAATACATAGTAAGTATCGAATTCGTCACCTTCTTCGACTCTAACATCATAAGTAAATCTCTTTTCATCTGGTACATATCTTTCATCTTCTGAAATTTCAAGTCCTGTTATAGGAATTTCTTTAAGCATTCTTGCACATTCTTTAATTACTTCATCAACACCTTCTCTAGTTGCTGCTGACATTTTGTATACTTTATCAAATCCTAATTCTTTAACTTTTCTTTCAAATTCCTCAAATACACCTTCTTCAAATACAAGATCAATTTTATTTGCAACTACTATTTGAGGTCTATCCCAAAGTTTAACAGAATATTTTTTAAGTTCTTCGTTTATCTTTAAGAAATCTTCAAAAGGATCTCTTCCTTCAATTCCTGAAAGATCCACAACATGAACTAATAATCTTGTTCTTTCTATATGTCTTAAGAATTCAAGACCAAGACCAACACCTTCACTTGCTCCTTCAATAATTCCTGGAATATCAGCCATAACAAATGGTTCTACACCTTCAGCTGCAACAACCCCAAGATTTGGCTTTAATGTTGTAAAGTGATAATTTGCTATCTTTGGTTTTGCTTTTGTTGTCATTGATAAGAATGTTGACTTTCCTACATTAGGAAATCCTAAAAGACCAACATCTGCAAGTAATTTAAGCTCTAAGATTATGTTCATTTCTTCTCCAGGCATTCCAGGCTCAGCAAATGTTGGTGCCTGTCTTGTAGGTGTACAGAACTTACAGTTTCCTTTACCACCCTTTCCACCTCTTAATACAACATATTCATCGTCTTTTTCTGAAAGATCACATATAATCTTATTACTTTCAGCTTCTCTTATAATTGTACCTAAAGGTACTCTTATATAAAGATCATTTCCATCTTTTCCGTAACATTTTGATCCTCCACCATTTTCTCCTGGCTCTGCTACGAATTTTCTCTTATATTTAAAATCCATTAATGTAGTGATTCCTGTATCAACTTTAAAGATAATACTTCCGCCTCTACCACCATCTCCACCATCTGGACCACCAAGTGGAACGTATTTTTCTCTTCTAAATGAAACATTACCGTCTCCACCTTTACCAGATTTAATAAAGACCTTGGCTTTATCTATAAACATGCTCATAATTTCACCTCTCCTTTTGTGAAAATTTATTTTTTAAATTTAAAATATATCTGCAAAAAATTTATATTCCTCTTAGTATTATTTCCATAGATAATAAATTAAATATATTCAAATAAAATATTTTCTTAATTATATCATAATACCGTTATATATAAACAAAAAAAGATTACAAATACATTTTAAAAATCTTTTTTTATATTTAAAAAGCACCCAAATTCATGGGTGCTTTATATTAATAACTATTATTCAGCTATTACTTCTACGTTCATTGGGTAAACAGAAGCTTTCTTCTTGTCTCTTCCCATTCTTTCGAATCTAACAACTCCATCGATTTTAGCGAATAGAGTATCATCCTTACCCTTTCCAACATTGTTTCCTGGGTGGATTTTAGTTCCTCTTTGTCTAACGATGATGTTTCCAGCTAAAACGAATTCTCCGTCTGCTGATTTAACACCAAGTCTTTTTGACTCAGAATCTCTACCGTTCTTTGAGCTACCTACCCCTTTTTTGTGGGCAAATAATTGAAGGTTCATTATCATCATGTCACTACACCTCCTCTTTTAATAAATTTATATATTCTCTACGTTTATTAATTCCAAACATTTCATCCAAGCTAAAAATTACACTTTCTAGACTCTTCTCGAAAGTTTTAAGTAAAACCTGAGACTGCTTTAATTCTTCTTCCGAAAAATCAGTTAAGTCTAATTTAAGGTATCCATCAGCCATTTCATATGTACAGTTAAGCTTTAAAACTTCATCTATACCTATAAGAACACTTTGTGATAAGACTGAAACTGAGTTACAAACCATATCAAAAGCTTCTCCTACCAATAAAACATCATTATTAAAATCTCTGTCTTCTGGCATTGCATGACTATCTATAATGAAACCTATTATATTATCTTTTTTTCTTAAAATCTTTGCACTAATCATTTGACTATGCTTCGATCTTTTCGATAACTAATTTAGTGTAAGGTTGTCTGTGACCATTCTTTCTTCTGTAGTCCTTTTTAGCCTTATACTTGAATACTGTAATTTTCTTAGCTTTTCCTTGTGCTACAACTTTAGCAACAACTTTAGCTCCTTCAACCATTGGCTTTCCAACTGTTAAAGTTTCTCCATTAGAAACAGCTAATACTTCTGTTAATTCAACTTGTGAGTCAACTTCAGCGTTTAATTTTTCAACGAATAATACGTCTCCCTCTTGAACTCTGTATTGTTTTCCTCCAGTTAATACTACTGCGTACATTAAAACACCTCCTCATAACGGTCTCGCCACTACGGGTACAAAGATATAATTCTTTGTTTGACAAAAAACCCTATCGTGAGCGGTTTACTAATTAAAGTTAACATACCTATTTGTCATTGTCAATATTAATTTATAATTTATTGTAAATAGTAATAAATTACTACTAATTTATAAATATATTTTTAGATATTATTCATTTTCATAAAAAAATTATATAACTATATTAATCGGCTTTAAACTTTAAATTAAGCTTTAAAAATTTAAATAATTTAAAGTTTATACTAAATAAATATAATTACAAATAAAAAGTTAGAAATATAAATTACAATCTTAAAATATTTTTATTTAAATATATAAATCTTATTAATATCTTTCTATTCCTTTTATTTTATAATCTTCTAAAGTATTCTTTTGACTTTGAAATATTATAGGCTCTATTTTGTAGCCTTCTATTCCTTCTGAAAACTTTAAGAATATTTCTTTATCTAATCCATCTATATTTTTAAGGAAACTTACCATATCTCCACTTACTGCCTCTTTATAATTACTATCAATTTCTATAAAGAAACTTTCTATAGTATTTTCTTCTACTGCTTTTAATATATCATTTCTTATTAAGTCTTCTATATAAGATAACTTCAATATATTTCCACTACCTTTACATCTTGGACATGCTTCTTCTATTGAATCATAAATACTTTTTCCTCTACGTTTTCTTGTTATTTGAACTAAATCAAGCTCTGTAAAAGGATAAATTTTACTATTACCTTTATCAGCTTTCAAAGCATCTTTAATAGCTCTCATAACTTGAATTCTTTGTTTTGGGTCTCTCATATCTATAAAATCAATAACTATTATCCCACTTAAATTTCTAAGAAGTATTTGCTTTCCAATTTCCTTTGCTGCTTCTAAATTAGTTTGAAGTATTGTTTTATTTAAGTTTCTCTCTTTTATATTCTTTCCACTATTTACATCAATAACATACATAGCTTCTGTTTTTTCAATAACTATATTTCCACCACAATTTAACTTAACTTTATTATGTCTAAGTTTTAGTATTTCTTTCTCTATATTATAATAATCAAATAGTCCTCTAAAACCTTTATATAATATAACTTCTATATCTTTTTCTCCATCAATAAAGTTATTAGCTAAAGCTTCATCTTCTTTGTTATCAACATATATTTTTATATTACCTTTTGTTATATTGTCTCTTAGAACTTTATTTAATAATGCATCTTCCCCATATACCTTTGAAATTTCTGTACTAAAGTTAAGCTTTCTATTCATATTATCTAATATATCTTTAAGCTTATCCCTTTCTTTCTTAAGTATTTCTATAGGTACATTAGCGCCTTCAGTTCTAATAACTATATTAACTCCTGGAACTTCTTCAATTTCTGCAAGTATAAGTGTTTTCTTAACTTCATCATTAAATCTTTTTGAGAATGATATACCACTTTCACCATAATTAAATACTAAATATTTACCTGGTATACTAAATTTATTTGTTACCTTAGCACCTTTTTCATTTAAAGGCTCTTTTAGTACTTCTACTAAAAGTTCATCACCTTTTTTTATTCCTTGTTTTTTAAGTTCCTCACTAAAATACATATATCCTTCTCTTTCAAATCCTAAATCAACAAATATTGAATTTATAGCAGGAACTATATTTTTAACTCTTCCTTTGTATATTTCACCAAAGGAAGGCTCTTTACTTTTTTCTTCTATAAAACATTCTTCCAATTGTTTATTATCTTTTACAGCAACCCTTAAAGAATTCTCTCTTCTTTCAACAAAAATTTCTCTCATAACTTCCACTTCCTATATACATTTATAAAGAGGTACTAAAACGTCATCTTTAAGCAAGTACATTTCTTCTCTCTTTATTTGAACGAAAGCTTCATCATTACAATTACTTGTATTTTCTTTTATAAGTTTAACTAAAAGATCTGGTGATAAATGAACTCTACTTCCTGAGCTTATTAATATGTTTAGTACTACTTCATTATCTTTAACCCAATATTTTAATTCATGAACTAACGGTTTTATATCAACTTCACTTTGACCTTTCTTAGTTCTTTTTGTCATTACCCAATCTTTTTTCTCTAGAAGATTTTTCATTTCTTCTTCAAATTTTGATGTATCACTATATTCTATTTTAACTGTATATCTAGCCCCATCAACAAGTGCCATTGATTGAGGAACTTTTTTTTCATTTGGTATTAATGGAATTTTTATAGCTTTTAAAAATTTAATTCCACTTGCTGTTCTTTCATTTAATTTATTTAAAACTTCTTCTGTATCAAGTTCTTCTTTTAGAACTATATCCATATACTCCCCTTCTGAATATACTCCAACTGAAAGTGGTTGTGCTATTGAAAGAGTCATATGAGGATTAAATCCCTTTGAATATTCTATTGGAAGACCTGATCTTCTTATTATTCTTTGTATTGTTCTCATTAAATCTAAATGAGCTACAAATTTTATATCTGCTTCTTTAGTGAACTTTATTAGATATCGCACCTTCAAAACACTTCCCTTCTTTAAAGTTAACGTTAATTCCACATCCTGTACATCCTTTTCTACAGTTTTGTGTAAGTTCAACTCTCTTAGCTTTTTCATTTTCATTAACTAAGTATGATCTATTAACACCAATATCAATGAAGTCCCAAGGTAATATTTCATCATAACTTCTTTCTCTATAAGCATAGAAGTCTCCATCAACATTACACTCTGCTAATGCTTCAAGCCAAGCATCAAAATTAAAGTATTCTGACCATCCATCAAATCTACATCCTTTTTCAAAAGCCTTAATTAAAACATCACATAGTTTTCTATCTCCTCTTGCAAATACAGCTTCCATATATGAAGTCTTTTGCGCATGATAGTTATATGTTATAGCTCTTGATTTTATTGATCCTTTAACAGCCTTTATTTTTTCTGTTACTTCTTCCATTCTTTCCATAGGTGCCCATTGGAATGGTGTAAATGGCTTTGGTACAAGTATTGAAGTACTTACTGTAATTCTAAGCCCTTTCTTTCTAACGTTCTTTGGAATTTCATAATATTTCTCTACCATTTTTTCTGCAAGCTCACCAATTGCCTCACAGTCTTCTATTTTTTCATATGGAAGTCCTATAATGAAATAAAGTTTAATTGTACTCCATCCATTTTCAAAAGCACTTTTTGTAGCTTCAAGTATTCTCTCTTCTGTTAATCCTTTATTTATTACATCTCTCATTCTTTGAGAGCCTGCTTCTGGTGCAAAAGTTAATCCTGTTTTTCTTACCTTTTGAATTTCCTTTATAAGATCAACAGAGAAAGCATCAACTCTTATTGAAGGAAGTGATATCCCAACTTTATTTTCACTATGTTCTTCCATTAATCCGTGTATAAGACCTTCAATATCTGAATGGTCACATATACTTAATGAAGCAAGTGATATTTCTTGATAACCAGTTGTTTTAACCAATTGTCTTGCTTGTTCTAATAAAGTTTCTCTAGTTTTTTCTCTAACAGGTCTATAAATCATACCTGCTTGACAGAATCTACATCCGTTTGTACATCCTCTTGCAGTCTCTAAAACTATTCTATCGTGAACAACTTCTGTATAAGGAACAATCATATCCTCTATTGGGAAATCAACCTTATCAAAGTTAGTTATTATTCTCTTTTTAACAACTTGTGGAACATCATCATATTTAGGCTTAAATTCTTTTATAGTTCCATCTTCATTGTAAGTTACATTATATAATGAAGGTACATATATTCCTCTTATTTTTGATATTTCTCTTAAAAATTCTTTTTTCTTACCCTTGCCTTTATATTTTTTATATACATCAAGTACATCATTCATCATTTCTTCGCCTTCACCAAGTTCAAAGAAATCAACTATGTCATATAAAGGTTCTGGATTATAAGCACAAGGACCTCCAGCCATAACTATTGGCTCATCTTCTCCTCTTTCTGATGCTCTTAAAGTTATTCCTGACATATCAAGCATATTTAGTATATTTGTATAACTCATTTCGTATTGTAATGTAAAACCTAATATATCAAATTTATCTAAAGAATCTTTAGTTTCTAAAGCGTATAGAGAAACATTATTTTTTCTCATTTCTTCTTCCATGTCTGGCCATGGCGCAAATACTCTTTCGCAATATGTATCTTTTCTTTCATTTATAGTATGATAAAGTATTCTTGTACCTAAGTGAGACATTCCTACTTCATAAACATCTGGAAAACAAAAAGCAAATCTAATATCTACTTCTTCTGGATTTTTAATAACTTGATTAAGTTCTCCACCAACATATCTAGTTGGTTTTTCAACTCTACATAAGATGTTATCTGAAATTCTATTCATTTAATTACATCCTCCTAAAAATTACTCTATATACAGATTATTAATTAAGTTGTTTTCCACTTATCTTTCTGTATACATCCCTATATTCTAGCATAAATTAAAATTTAGTTCTACTAATAAATTAATGGATAAATCTCTTATAAGTATTAAATTAATTCCAAAAAATTTTTCTAAATAAATTTAAAAGAGCATCGAATAAAACGATGCTCTTAAAATTATTTATCACTCTTTCTTTGAGTTACTAATGTGTTTTCAAAATTACTATTCATCTTTTCTGAAACAAATGTATTGTTAAAGAAATTACTTTTACCTTCAAAACCTTCTCCTACAACTTTTAATCCATCTCTTTCAATTAAAGTTGGTTTATTTGAGAAAAGGTTTGTTCCTAATCCTAATCTATCTCCTTCAACTTGCACACCCATACTAGCTAAAATAGTTGGATACATATCAACTGGTGAGAATTGTCTATTTTTAGTATTCTTAGTAGTTGTTGCTGGATTAAGTATTAAGTTAAATATTGTTCTATGATATGATTTATCAAAATCTTTAAAGAACTTTTTATCCATACTTAAGTGATCCCCTGTTACTACTATAGTTGTATCTTTATAGAATGGTTGTTTTTGAATCCATTTTATAAAATTAACAGCTTCTTTTGTTGAATAAGCAATAACATTTGCATATTGTGAATCATACTTTTTACTTGCTTTTTTAGATAGATATCCATCTGGGAAGTGAGTATCTGCTGTTTCCATTGTAAAGTTAAATGGCTTTCCAGTTTTAGATAAACGTGTTATCTCATTTTTTGCATACTCATATAATTTATCATCTTCATATCCCCACCAAACATTATAGTCTTTTGGGATTAATTTCTTTTCAATTGCTGCCTTATGGTCAAAAATATTGAAATTACCATGTGTAGTAAAGAAAGTAGTTAAACCTCCAAAGTCAGCATCTGCACCAAACATTATTGTTTGCTCATATCCTTGCGCTTCTAATATATCCCCTATACTAATAGCACCTGGTAAGAAACTACCTGATTTTCCGTATGAATTTCCACCCATAGGTATTTTTAATGGAAGTCCCATACTCATGTTAATCATAGATGCTACAGACCAACTTGAACCATATGTTTGATAAGGGCCTCCAAATTTATCAGAATGTGAAAAACTAATACCTTCTTTTGATAACTGAGTAAGTTCTGGCATTAAGTTAACTTTCATATTTCCACCTAATTCTTTAGATAAATATGAGTTTTCAACTGATTCTAAATAAATGTGGATTAAATTTCTCTTTTTTGCTGGGAAAGACATTTTTACATTACGTGGATCAACGTAATTATCTTTAATATAAGGAGTATCTGAAACATAAGCTTTATAAACTTTATCTAAACTTAATTTCTTTGCTCCATATGTTACTCCACCAACAAGACAAATTATAGAAACTATAAAAGTTATTATTCTTAAAGCTTTTTGGCTTAATAATTTTATGTTATTATTTTTCACTTTTATCCATATGTCATAATGAAAGTTTATTATAATTGAAAATATTACTATAGTTGATACAACTGAGAATACCGGTGTCATGAATATTTCTCTATACATATCAGTACTTGTACCTTTAAGTGGTGAATTTAAATTAAATAAGAACTGCTCTGGTGTAATGTTACCAAAATAATCAATAAACCACTTAGAAAAGAATACAAAAAATGCTCCTATTCCTAAGAATATAACTGATAATATTTTTATTGTTCTAATCTTCCAATTGCTTTTGTCTTTTGATAACTCAAAATCAACATTTGAATTTAATATTCCTTTTATAAATAAATATATTATTCCTAAAACTAATGTAAAAATAACATATTTAAAGAAAAAAGCTCCTCCATATAAAGAACCTTTAAGAACATTAGGTTTATTAAAAACAAACTTTAAAATACTTAAAGAAACTATATTAAATAATATAATGTAAGATAATAATTTCTTTATAACAGACATAATATTTTTATTTTTTTCAAATAAAAAATAATCTGTTAGAGCTAGTAAAACTCCAGCAATTACATAACTTAGTATTTGCATATATTTCCCCCTAAAAATTCAACTTATTTTATTTAGCAAAAATTTCTAGATAATTCAAATATATTTAAAAATTTTCACATGTCATCATATTACCACATTTTTTTATAATATTAAATGAATTTTAATATAAATATTTATATTATTAATTAAATAAAATATGTAATATACTATATATTTTATATTTTTATAAAATTATTTTATATGTTCGTTTTTCCAGCCTTTCAAGTTAAATTACTTAATCTCTTGCCAATAATTATTAACCTCAAAAAAATTTGCACGTTTTTCTGCTTTTTCAATAATCCCTTCATCATATCCTATAATAGATAGTATTTTAATTGCATTTCTAGTGATTGATTTTCCTTTATATAATTTATAGTCAAAGATTATATTATTATCTTTAACCTTTTCTTGAAAATGACAATTTAAAAAGCTGTTTTTCAATATATATGTAAGTTCTATATCATGAGTAGCTGCTACACATAGGCAGTTCTCTTGACTTAAATGATTTAATATTTCTGATGATGCTGAAATTCTTTCAATGGTATTAGTTCCCCTTAATATCTCATCAACAAAACACAAAACTGGTATATTTTCATTAATATTATCTAATATTCTTTTTAAAGATTTTATCTCAACCATATAGTAACTTTCATTGTTTATAATATTGTCTTTTAAAGCCATAGAAGTATATAACTTCATAAAAGAGCTAATATACTTCTTCGCAAAAACTGTGTATATAGTTTGAGCAAATAAAACATTAATTGCCAAAGTTCTTAAAAATGTAGATTTACCTGATGCATTAGATCCAGTAATTAATAAAGATTTATTTACATCTAAACTATTTTTTACAGTTCATTAATTAATGGGTGATAAATATCTTTAAAATTTATTTCTTTATTTCCATTTAAGTTAAAACTAGGAGTATAATACTCATTAATAGCTATTCTAAAAGATGCTACAGCTATTAAGCTATCTATCTCTCCTACATAATCATATAGCTTTTTCAATTCATTAATATTTTTATATAAAGTTTTATTTATTCTCTCAAAAGTTCTAACTTCACGTAAAAAGAAAAGACTAAGTACTTCATTAAATGCCAAGGCATCACTTGTAGCAAAAGATAAACAAAATATTGAAATTGTAATTATACTTGCTACTATAAACTGCATATTATACCTCATTTTAAAACTTAATTTTATACAAAATATATTTTATAAATATTGTAACATAATTTAGTTAATTTAGAAAAAATAACATTTTATTAAATTAAAATAAAAGAAGCCCCTTTTTATAAGGAGCTTTTCATTTCATTATATTCTTCTAAAGTTATATTTCCATATGTTTTAAGAGCCTCCAAAAGCTCATCTTCGTGAAGTATTGAAATAAGCTTAAGTTCTTCATCTAATATATAAAAAGTATTAAACTTATTCCTATCTACTAATCTCATTAAATCTAACAATCCATTTTTATAAAAAACAGATATAGATTTATTCTCCATAAAATCATACTTTTCAAGCCTTCTTCTTTTTTTTATAATATCTCCCATAACAATATACATTGTCCACTTTTTTTCTAATACAGTAGAATAAATTATTAATAATAATATGAAAAGTATGCTTATGTTTATTTTATTTACAAATATTAAAGTTAAAAATAACCCTAGCAAAATAAATGATACTATATAACTTATTATTGAAGTTATTTTCTTTCCCTTTAAATAAGAACTTTTATTTGATATTATAATTTCTAATATTCTTGCACCATCTAAAGGATAAGCTGGTATTAAATTAAATATACAAAGCCACATATTAATTCCAGATACAACTTCAAATATTTGTATATTGGTAAGCTTATATAATATATACATTATTATAGAAATAATTAAATTTGACATTGGTCCACTTAAATAAAGTAATACTTTATCTTTATCTATCAAATCATCTAAATCTGATAATTGTGCATTTGCACCTGTTAAACTAAATTTAATATTATAAAGTTTGCATCCTAATTTATTTCCTACTAATATATGTGTAAATTCATGTATTAAAATTGAAACAACTGCAACTAAAGTTTTACTTTCAAAACTAATGGCAAGTAATAAAACTATAACCTCTATAATCATTAAAGTATATGATCTTTTCATATTATCTTTAATCATACCTAAACTTACGCATTATCCTCTATAAATTTAATATAGTCTTGTGCATTTTTCAATTTTCCCATATAACTTACCTTAAATTTTATTTCATAATTTTTATCTGAAACTTTAGTGTTGCTTCCTATACATTCTCCAACTTCTATTTTATCTTTTTCTTTAACTAAAGGCTTAGTTATATTTTCATAATATGTTTCATATCCATTTTTATGATCTATAATTATATTTGCTTTTTCTCCACTTAATTCAACCTTTTTAACTTCTCCATCTAAGGCTGCAAATACATCTTTCTTTGTATTATTTTTTATTATTATACCGTCTTTATAACTTTCTATATTACCTATTAAAGGAGGTATAAAACTTACTTTTTTATTATCTTCATTATAAACAACTACATCTTCTAACTTATCTTTTATTTTATTAAAAACTTCAACAGTTTCTAATTCTTTAAAATTTTGATTATAAGAAACAACCGCTTTAGCCTTTGAGTATATTTTATTAATTTCAGTATTTGGTAAATATTTAAATGCCGAAATTAAACATACTAATGAAATTGCTCCAACACTTTGAATTGTTATAACCTTTAATGTACCACCTTTATTTTTTTTATAATTATAATTTCTTCCTGAATAGCTATAGTTACTTCTATTTCTGCCTTTTGACCTTATACTTTCCACATCATAACTATAATCATTTCCTATATCTTCATTCTCAATCCCATTATAATATCTTCTATATAATTCTCTGTAATCTCCCATTTTTATATCTCCTATATTGCTATATATTTAATTATATTTATGAGATATAAAATTTATGAAACTTCTATAATTTCATCAAATTATAAACTATTCTTTTATAAATTCACTTAAATTTTCTTTCGTTACTTTCATATGGCTCTCTCTTGTATATTTCCTATTTAGTATTTTTGAATCTCTATTTAAAACTAATTCTAAAGCTATATTTAATATACCTTCTCCTTGCTTTTTCGCATCACTTAATACAGTTCCTGTCATATTACCTTTCTTAATTTCTTGCAAAGCATCATCTATTCCATCAACACCTACAACTATAGGAAATCTTTTAAAATTAGATTTTTTCATTGCATCAATTGCACCTAATGCCATTTCATCATTATTGCAAAAAACTACTTCTATATTTTTATATTTATCTATCCATTCTCCCATTTTCTTCATTCCAAGTTCTCTACTCCAATTAGCTACATCACTATCTAATTTTTCTACTTTAACACCTTTATCTTTTAATCTATTTATGCAATATTCTGTTCTTATTGTACTATCTTGATGTCCTGCTTCTCCTTCAAGCATTAAATATTGTATTTTCCCATCACCATTTTTATCTACTTTCCTACAATTTTTCTTATAAATATCAAGAACTATATCAGCTTGCATTATTCCTGATTGTTCTGCCTTTGCACCAACATAATAAATTTTATCCCACATATTCATATCTTCTTCTACAGGTTCTCTATTAAAAAATATTACAGGAATATTAGCTGTTTTTGCTTTATTTATTATAGATGAAGCGGATCTTCTATCAACTAAATTTATACAAAGAACATCTACTCCTTCTGCTATAAATTCATCTACTTGCTCATTTTGGTTATATTGATTTCTCCCCGCATCAACTACCGTTAAATCAAATTTCAAATTATTTATATCTTCTTTTTTACTTAACCCATCTTCTAAACTCTCAATTATTTTTGATATAAATATATCTGACTTTTCATATATACTTACTCCAAACTTTATTTCATTTAACTTATTATTTGAAATTGAAGACTTTTCATTGCATCCTATTAAAGCACTAGAAAAAGCAATTGATGAAACTATTAACAATAAACTTTTTAACCCTTTTTTCATACCAACCTCCACAAAAACTTATTTAACCAATAAAAGGAAAAATCAATTTCTGATTCTTTTCCGAATACATATTCCTCTTATTTATTACTAAGAAATCTATCTTTGCTTCTTTTCTATTTTTGCGTGTATTTCTAACTTTATCTGTTGCAATCTCCACTGCTAAATATCCTGCATTAAAATCATTTTTTATTATGGCTGCATCTATTATTTCATTTTCAACATAGCTTAATATTTTATCACTTCTTCCAACTCCGTATATTTCAACATCTTTATTCTTATTTTTAATATAATACTTATCCTCTTTAATTTTCGATATTATCTCTAAAATATCTGAACTAAAAGATACTAATACATCTACATTATTATCTTTTATTTGACTTCCTATTTGTTTATAATAACTTTCCTTACTACCATTAATTCTTAAATCTATACATTTGTTTTTGCTATATTTAATTTCATCCATAAATCCAGACTTAATTTCATATAAACTACTACAATTAATATCTTTTTCAACAATCCCTATAATGCTTCTAGTATTTCCATTTTTAATTATTTCCTCTGCTAAAGCTTTACCAATACTATAATTATCCACTGAAATATTAGACATTTTTTTATTAGATTCAACCTTAGAATCCATCAATATAATAGGGACAATTTTATTTGCTTCTTCTATATCCTTCGAAAGTTCTTTATAATCTATAGGTGATATTATTATAAAATCTGCACCATTTTTTATTTCTTTTCTTAATAAATTCCTTTGATTTTCTATTTTATTCTCATCAGTTAAAACGCATACGTTAACTTTAGCTTTCATATCTTTTTCAGCTTGCTCAATTCCCTGAGTTATAAATTTTAAATTTTCACTCTTATCTTCCATACTTATATATGATATTTTTAAAATTTTATCATTATCGTTCATTCCAATTAAATAATTTAAAATTAGTGTAGAGAATATAATAAATAATGTTAATAAAAATATAACTAACCTTTTTTTATTAATTTTCATCATCTTTAAATTCCTCTCTTTTTTCATAACTTTTATAATCTATAATTGGAATATTTATTCTTATAGTTGTTCCTTCATCAGGTTCACTAAATATCTCCAAGCCATATTCCTTACCAAAATATAGCTTTAATCTTTCATTTACATTTCTTAATCCAACGCCTGACCCTTTTCCTTTTCTTTTTTTATCTCCTTTAAGTAATGTCTTAACTATTTCCTCTGGCATTCCAAGTCCATTGTCTATTACATCTATGCTTATATTTCCATTATTTTTATAAGCCTTAACTAAAATTTCACCATCTCCATCCATAAACTCCATACCATGATATATTGCATTTTCAACCAAGGGTTGTACTATAAGTTTTATACTTGCACAATCTAATATCTCCTCATCTACTTCAATTCTATAATTAAATTTATTCTTATAACGTATATTTTGTATGGTTAAATAATTTTCAACATGTAAAAGTTCATCTCTTAAAGTTATAATATTTCTTCCTTTACTTAAACTTATTCTAAAAAATCTTGCTAAGGCTGTAACCATAGTAGTTGCACCATCATATCTTTCACTTTCTATCATCCAAACTATAGAATCTAAAGTATTATATAAAAAATGAGGGTTTATTTGAGCTTGAAGTGCATCCAGTTCTGTTTTCCTTTTAATTTCTTGTTCCTTTACAATATTTTTCATAAGTAAATCCATCTGTTCAACCATAGAATTTATAGCTTTTCCAAGATGCTTTACCTCATAAGAACCTATTTCAGTTGAAAAGTCAATATTTCTAACTCCTTCTTCAAACTTTTTAACTTTTCTTTCAAGTCTTATTATAGGATTAGTAATACGTGATGATACTACTATATTTATAATAGTTAAAACTAATATTCCAAAGAAAAGTATAAATATAGTAAATATCTTCATATGACTATAACTATCTATAATATCAGTAACAGGAGTAACTGCAACTATCTTCCATCCAGTATATCCAACAGTTTTTACGGTAACTAATCTATTTTCACCATTAAACTTTTCTTTTATAGTTCCATCTTCATATTTTTTTGCTATATTATTATTTTCATTTATTAAATCTGAATATATAAGTTGTTGCCTAGGATGATATATAATCTCTCCTTTTCCATTCATAAGATAAACATATCCAGATTTACTAATATCAATATTTTTAAATATTTGTTCAATACCACTAAAGTTCATATCAACAAGAAGAACTCCCTGACTTATTTCACCATCAAAATTTAATTCTACTGCCCTACTTAAAGATACAACCCATCTATATTTATTACTTGAATCAATAAATATATTTTGAACATGTGGAGTTGAAAAATGTAAATTTTCTTTTTTGTTTATAGCATTTATAAACCAATCTTCTTGTCTTGTATCTACTGTATTTTTTACTTCCTTTAAAGGATATCCATTTATTACTTCTCCATACTTTGAAAAAAGCGTTATACTTACAAGAAAATCTTTATTTGTTTCATATATTAAATTCATTTCTTTATCTATATTATCTACATTTAAATCTGATTTTTTTATTATGTTATAATACATTCCATCAGATATTCTCATTATATTTCTTAAGTAACTATCTAAATTTAAATTAACTTGATTTACAATTGCCTTATTGTTTTTAGATATAATCTCTTCATTTATTTTTACAAATTTAATATATAATACTTGTCCTAATGTAATTATTGCTAAAATCATTATTATAGTAAAAGAAATAGATATTATATATTTTAAACTTTTATTTCTAAAAAAGTTTTTTAAGCTTAAATGTTTAAACCTCATATTTTGTACCTACCTATTTCTATATTTAGATGGAGGTACTCCATATTGTTTTTTAAATACATAACTAAAATAATTTGCTTCAGGATATCCAACCTTTTCAGCTATAATATATGACTTATAATCCGTTGTATTTAAAAGATTTACAGCTTGTTCTAAACGTACTGATGTTAAATAATTTACAAAGCTAGTTTTTGTTTCTTTTTTAAATATAGTTGAAAAGTACGTAGGACTTACATGCAAATGTTTACAAAGATTTTCGACTGATATTTCACTATCGCTATAATTATCATGTATATATTGCTTTGCTTTTTCTATAAGTAATTTAGATGAATCAACTCTTTCTCTTTTTATAAGATTATTTATAGTTATAGATTTTTCTATAAACCACTTCTTTACACTTTCTATTGATTCAAACTTTTCTAAATGACTATAACAATTAAAATTTTCTCCAAATACTTCATCTATATTTAAGTTATATGCTTTAACAAGCTTTAATAATCCTGTTGTTATTTCTATTAAATAAATATTGTAATGATTAAATGGCAATAGCAATTCTTCTAGTTTCTTAAATAAATTATTTACTATAAACTCTATATCTTTAGAAGATTTTATCTTTATTGTATTTATTAAAGTTCTTTCATCATTTTCATCAAATTGAATATTAACCCCATTATCTGGTTCAACATCTTCTATATATATTCCTTTTCCCGTTCCAAGTATTATTCTATAATGAAGTGCATTTTTCGCTTCTTTATAAGAAAATCTAATTTGCTCAAAGTCATTACATACATTTCCAATACCTGCTGATACCTTCATATCCATAATACGTTCAGACCTACTACACACTTCATTTATACCTTTAATAAACTTATAAACATCTTCTTTAGAACTAAGTTTTCCAATTACTACAACTAAACCTGAATAAATAAAACTTTCATATTCACAGTAATCTTTTATAATATCATCACATATATTTTTAATTGATATGTATTTAAATTCTTCTTCAAATATATTATCTTTCTCATTACCAATATAGTTATCACAATGAATAACACCTATAACATTAAAGGGAAAGTCAAATTCCAACCCTATCTTTTTTGCTTCTTCCTTCCAAGTTTTAAACTTTACTCTTCCTTCTATTGCTCCAACTAAAAACTTCTCTTTAAATAACGGTAAACTTTCCTCATAATATTTCTTTAAATTTTCTATATTTTTCTTCTCATTATATTCTTCATCTATTTGTTTTTTAAGCTTTTTTAAAACCTCAATTAATTCCATTGAATTTATAGGCTTTAATACATAACCTAAGGCATTAATTTTTATTGCTTTTTTAGCATATTCAAAATCATCTGACCCTGAAAAAATTATTATCTTAGTAGAAGGCATTAAGTCCTTTAACTTTTCTCCAAGTTCTAAACCATTCATAAATGGCATTTTAATATCTGTCATTACAATATCAGGTTGTAGTTTTTCTGCTTTTTCCAATGCATCTTCTCCATTTTCAGCATCTCCAACAATTTTAAATCCATAAGTTTCCCAATCAATTTTCTTTATAATTCCTTGACGAATTTCTTCTTCATCATCAACTATTAGTACCTTATATAAATTCATACCCCACCCCATACTTTTGTATAAATTGTTTTAAAATACAAATTATTCCTAATTTAGATTATTTCATTATATCATAAATACATCAATATTCAATATTTATAAAGAAAAAAGCCATATCACAAATAAAATTGTAATATAGCTTAAATTTCTTATTTTAAGTTGCTATTCCAAAAAATAACGCAATGGCAAGTAATACTAATAATATAGTTATAAACTTATCCATAGTTTTTAAAGGTATATCAATGTTTTTATATATTGAGTCTCTAAGATTTTGTTTAGGTTTTTCTTCAACTTTATTTTCTAAATTTTCATCTATAGCTTTTCCATTTTCCATATAATACACCTCAATTATTTTTTAGATAAGTATTTTCTTACATCAAGGGATACTGCAACTATTATAATTAATCCTCTAATTATAAATTGCCAATACGCATTAACTCCTATAAAGTTTAATCCATAATTTATAACTTGAAGTAAAACTGTTCCTATTAAAACTCCAGGAATTGTTCCAACTCCACCTGTAAATGAAACTCCTCCAACAACACATGCTGATATTGCATCAAGTTCATAGTTAAAACCTGTACTTGTAGTTGTTGAACCTGCTCTTGCAGCTTCTAAAAATCCTGCGATACCATAAAGCATACCTGATATTATAAATATAATCATTATATTTTTAGCTAAGTTAACTCCTGATACAGCAGCTGCCTCTGGATTTCCACCTATAGCAAACATGTTTTTACCAAGCTTTGTTTTATTCCAAATAAACCACATTATTAAAGCAATTATTGCTAAATAAAATATTAAATAAGGTATTTCTATCGGTCCAAGTTTTAATGAACCAGTTACTATATTTACATATCTTTGATCTAAGTTAGCTACTGGTTGAGCCCCTAGTGGTGGTCTATCTATATATAAACAAGAAGCACCATATGCAATAAGTTGAGTTCCAAGAGTTATTATAAATGCATGAACTTTAAGCTTGGCCACACCAAAACCATTTATTGCTCCAAATATACCTCCAATTATTATTGCAAGAATAAGTGGAACTACTAATGGTAGTACTGGTAAATCAGGATACATTCTTGATGTATATGTTGCAGACTGTAGTAAAGAAGCTGAGATTATTGCAGTAAATCCTAAAATACGTCCTGCTGAAAGGTCAGTTCCTTGTAATACTATAAGACCTGCAACTCCAAGTGCTAATATACCACGAGTTGATGCTTGACTTAATATGTTAGTAAGATTTTTAAATGATAAGAATGATGGTTCTTTTATTACAAAGAATATAATCATCATTGCAAGTACTATATATAAAGCATAATTAACCATAAAGGTTTTAAATTTTTCTTTATTAAAATTATTATTTTTAACGTTCTCCATAAATTCCACCCCACTTTAAATATACTTAGCTGCAAGTTCCATAATCTTTTCTTGATTAAGTTTTTCTGTATCTTCTATTCCTGCGATTCTTCCGTTTGACATAACAAGTATTCTATCGCAAATACCAAGAAGTTCTGGCATTTCAGAAGAAACAACTATTATTCCTTTTCCTTTATTAGCTAAGTCTATAATTAGCTGATATATTTCATATTTGGCACCAACATCTATACCTCTAGTAGGTTCATCTAATAAAAGTATTTCAGGATTAGTTAATAGCCATCTTCCTATAATTACCTTTTGTTGGTTACCACCAGATAAAGTTCTAATTTGAGTTTTTTGATTAGGAGTTTTAACTCTCATACTATCAATAACCCATTTAGTATCATCTGTCATTTGCTTATTATTAAGGACACCACTTTTACTATAATTATCTATGTTAGCAATAGTAGCATTAAACTTTATATCAAGTCCTCCAAAGATTCCATTTGCTCTACGTTCTTCAGTTAATAATGCAAAACCATTTTTTATAGCTGTTCTAGAATCCTTGTTGTTAACTTTCTTTCCATTTAAAATAATTTCCCCTTCATTATGATGAGCTATTCCAAATATTGTCTCAAGAAGTTCTGTTCTCTTAGAACCTACAAGTCCTGCTACACCTAAAATTTCACCCTTCCTAAGCTCAAAAGAAGCATCTATTATAGAAGGTTGATAAGTACCAGTTAGATTTTTAACTTCTAATATAACCTCACTTGGCTCGTTAGTCTTTGGTGGAAAACGATTTGTTAAATCACGACCGACCATAAGTTTTATTATTTTATCTGTTGTCAAATTTTTAGCTGGTATAGTATCTATCCACTTTCCATCTCTCATTATAGTTACATCATCGGATATTTGAAGTATTTCCTCCATTTTATGAGATATATAAATAATTCCGCATCCTTTTTTTCTTAATTTATTTATAATTTCAAAAAGATGATCAACTTCTTCTTGAGTTAATGATGATGTTGGCTCATCAAGAACTAATATTTTTGCATTATAAGAAGCTGCCTTTGCAATTTCAACCATTTGTCTTTGTGATACTGAAAGTTTCGCCATTTTTATTCTTGGATCCACATCTATTCCTAAATCATCAAATATTTTCTTAGTTTCTTCATACATTATTTTTTGACTTACAAAACCACCTTTTCCAGGATATCTTCCAAGCCAAATATTATCCATTACATCTCTTTGAAGAACTTGATTTAACTCTTGGTGAACCATTGATACACCATTCTCCATAGCTTGTTTTGGATTTGAAAACTTACACTCTTTTCCATCTATTAATATTTTACCTTCATCCTCTATATAAACACCGAATAAACACTTCATTAAGGTTGATTTACCTGCTCCATTTTCCCCCATTAGAGCATGTACAGTTCCTGGCCTTACTTTAAGTTGTACATTATCTAAAGCCTTTACTCCTGGAAAGCTTTTGCATATGTTTGTCATCTCTAATATATACTTTGCTTTTTCCATAACCCTTGCTTTCACCTACTTTTTTGCTTATTTATAAGTTGCACTACATTATTTTTTATAATGCAGTGCAACTTTAATTTTACTTACTATATTTCAAACTTTTTGTATAATTACTTTTTGTTAGTATATTCTTGGTATGGAATACGAACTGCTATACCTGAATCATCAAATTTATACTCAGTTCCTTCAATTCCACTCTTACCTTCTGCTAAGTTCATTCCACATTCATAAAGAGCTTTAGCCATAGCTGGTGCATCTTGAAGAACTGAACCTGTCATGAAACCTTTTGATATTAAATCTTGAGCTGCTGCTGTAGCATCAACTCCAACTACAGGAATTGTTTTCTTCTCATCTCCATTGTTATATCCTTGAGCTTGAAGAGCTGCTATAGCACCTTGAGCCATACCATCATTATTTGCGATTACAACTTCAATTTCATCATTATATCTTGAAAGCCATGCTTCCATAGCATTTTGAGCTTGTGCTTGATCCCAGTTACAAACTTGGTGAGCCACTTGTTTAACTTTTATTCCAGCATCTTTAATTGTTGATACTGAATATTCAGTTCTAGCTATAGCTTCTGGATTATCTGGTTCACCTTGTAACATTACATATTGCATTACTCCATCACCATTTTTATCTAAAGCTTTATTTGCTTTCCATTCTTTTTCTAATATTTTTCCTTGTAAAACTCCAGCTTCTTTTGCATTTGTTCCAACAAACATAGCCTTATCATATGATTTTATAGCTTTAGCTTCTGGTTCTCTGTTAAATAAAACAACTGGAACTTCTTCACCCTTAATTTTATCTATAACTGCTTGTGCAGCTCCTGTATCAACTAAGTTAACCATTAATAAATCAACATCTTTTTGTAATAATGTATCAATACTATCATTTTGAGTAGCTTGGTCACCTTTACCATCAACAAATTCGAATTCAACTTTTCCTGCATTTTCTGATTGAATCTTTTCTAAACTTTGACGAACTGTTGAAATATAAGTATCATCAAATTTATATAAACAAACTCCAACTTTTACTGGATCACCTTCTCCTCCAGCTGCTCCCCCAGTTGCCTTTTCTCCACCACAACCTGCAAGTACTCCTCCAATCATCATTGTTGCCATTGCCATAGCGACTAACTTCTTAACTTTTACCATATTAACCCCTCCATATAAAATTCAAATTATTCAAACTTTGTTTACGTTTCCATTATATTTTCATATTCCTTTTTTATCCATATGAAATTCTTAACAATTATATCGAAATTCTACTATCTTTATATAAAAATATATATTTAAAATTTATATAATTCTATTTTTTAATCTTTTATTTTATTTAAATATTCCTTTAGGGGTATATGTATAGTTTAAAAATATAATATTTTTAGTCTTGTATATTATTTAAATATTTTTATAATTTACCTTATATAATTTTTTATAAATAAAAAAAAGATGACTTTTGAATTATATTCAAAAATCATCTTAATATTTAAATTTAAAATCTTATTTTTTTTCTTCTCATTCCTACATTAAGTACTAAACCAATTGACATAATTGTAGTTAAAAGCGAACTACCTCCATAACTTATAAGAGGTAATGTAATACCTGTTATAGGTAAAAGTCCGATTGTCATTCCTATATTTTGTAATATAGCAAATAAAAAATATGATATTATACCAACACATATTATAGAACCAAAAATATCCTTTGAGGTTCTTGCTATTGATATCATTCTAAATATTAATATTCCATATAAGGTTAGCAAGAACATAACTCCTAAAAATCCCCAATGCTCTGCTATTGCTGAAAATATAAAGTCAGTCTGAACCTCCGGAACATGTTGAGCTGCATACCCTGATGTTCCATCATTTGTTAATGATGGCCTACTACCTAAAACTCCACCTGATCCTATTGCTATAAGTGATTGACTTAAATGGTATCCAGAACCAGACATATTAGCTTCTGGATTCATGAAAGATGTAATTCTTGTTTTTTGGTAATCTTGTATGATTCCCGAATTCCAAACTATAAGAATACCTAAAACTAATGCTAAAAGTCCACCACCAATTATTTTATTATCAAGTCCTGCAACATAAAATATACCTAAAACTATAAAGAATGAAACCATAGTCATTCCCATATCAGGCTGTATTACTATAAATAATACTGGTACTGCAGCATAAAAAACAAGTGTAAAGAAATTTTTCAAATTATTTATTTGCATATCCATTTCTTCTAATTTTCTTGCAAGCATAAGTATCATACCAAACTTGGCTATCTCAGAGGCTTGAATAGAAACCGGACCTAACTTAATCCACCCTCTTGCTCCATTAACTACTGAACCTAAAAACATTGTTGCTATAAGTAATATTACAGATCCCCAATAAAATATAGGTACATAATTATATAATACTCTATAATCTACTGCCATAAATATGTAAAGAACTAAAAGTGAAACAATAAACCATATTGTTTGCTTCATAGGATATAGTGTTCCACCCGTTTTTCCTTTAGTTGCTAAATATATGTTTAATATACCAAATAAAACTAGTAGAACCATAGATAAAAGTAATAATTTATCTATATCTCTAATTTTTTTAAAATCAAGCTTATATCTACTATATGAACTTTCTCTCCTATCAAACAGCAAATCTCCTCTCAACAAGGTCTTCACCTCCTAAAAACATGTATTTTAATTATATCTCATTATTAATTTATTCTCTATATTAATTCATTCTCTAAATAAAAAAATAATAAAATCTTAATATATAAAATTATTCTTAACATAAAAAACTGTACACAAAATTAGTATACAGTTTTTTTACTCTTATATTATTATGTTTAATTTTTTCTAAAATACCATAAGAAAATAACTAAAATTATTATTGTCCTCTTATATTTTTAATTGGTATATTAGCTACTAAAGCTGAACTTGCTTCACCTTCTTCAATATCACTTTTACTAACTGATATTTCAACATCTTCAGCTGATATTTCTATATATTTTGAAAGCACTTCTAATATTTCTAATCTTATCTTTTCTAATGTTTCTGTTGGAATATTTCCTCTATCATGAATAAGTATAAGCTTTAATCTATCTTTAGCTATATCTTTTGGTTTAGGTCTACTATTTGTTAAACTACTAAAGAACCCCATATTAAAATACCCCCTATTTACGCTTAAATAACTTCATTAAAGATCCAAAGAATCCCTGTGGCTCTTCATTTAAATTCATAAATGGAACAGTTTCTCCAGTTATTCTTTTAGCTATATTTCTAAAAGCTTGACCAGCTCTTGATGATTCTTCTAAAACAATAGGTTCACCTTTATTTGTTGAAACAGTTATCTCCTTATCATCTGGTACAACACCTAAAAGCTCAATTGAAAGAGTTTCAATTATATCACTAACATCAAGCATATCTCCTCTTTGAGTCATAGCAAAATTTAATCTATTAACTATAACAGAGTGATCTTCTAACCCCTTAGCATCTAGCTTTCCAATTACTCTATCAGCATCTCTAACTGATGTTATTTCTGGGTTTACTACTACTACAGCTTTATCTGCACCTATTACTGAATTTTCAAATCCTTGCTCAATACCAGCTGGTGAATCTATTATTACATAATCAAAATCTTCTTTTAATTCTTTTATTATTTTAAGCATTTGTTGTGGACTTATATCATCTTTATCTTTTGTTTGAGCTGTTGGAAGTAAGCAAAGATTAGGAAATCTTTTATCTTTAATTAAAGCTTGCTTTAATCTACATCTTCCTTCAATAACATCTATTATAGTATATACAATTCTATTTTCTAATCCCATTAATACATCTAAATTTCTAAGTCCTGTATCTCCATCAACAACAACAACTTTTTTTCCAAGCGCAGCTAATGCAGTACCAATATTAGCTGTTGTTGTAGTTTTACCTACTCCACCTTTTCCTGATGTAATTACAATAGATACTCCCATTAAACAATCCCTCCATGATTTTTCTTTTAATATATATATTTGTTTGGTAAATACGGTTCTACAATTATAGCCCCATCCTTTATCTTCGCAACTTCAGGATACTCAGGCTTTTGAGAATCTGGTGATAAAGTTACAAGATCTGCAATCTTTAATATTTCAGGTTGAAGACTAAATGCTGCAATTATAGCTTTTTTATTACCAGTAGAACCAGCACTAACATTTCCTTTTATACTACCTAAAACAATTATATTTCCAGTAACTATAACTTCTGCTCCACTATTTATATCTCCAACTATAACAATATTACCATTATATTTTATACATTGACCACTTCTTACTGTTTTTCTTATAAATTTTGTTTTTCCCTCATAAACCCCTGAAAAGGTTCTTTTATCTTTTTCTTTGTCCTTAATAAGTTCTTCTTGTAGTATAATATCTTTTATTTCTATTTCTTCAAATAGAGCATTTTTTAAATGCAATAGTTCCTTCTCATTTATTAAGTTCAAATTAGTGCTTATCGTAAGAGTAGAATTTTTATAAAAACGCTTTCCTTTTGATAACTTCTCTATAAGTAACTCTAACATTTCTCCAAAACCACTAAATTTATTCATATTTATAACGGCACTTAATCCATCTTTATTGCCTTTTATAATTATTCTATCATCCATCATTGGCTTCCCTCCACCAATCTTTGTCACTATAAGCATTATTCTACAATTTAGAATAAAAGTCCTTTTTATATTATATCATTAAAATGTAAGTATTTGTAGTTTTACTTTGTTTATTAAGGAAAAAATAACACTTATGTATAATGTCATAAGTGTTATTTAAGTTCATTAATTAATATTACTTTAATTATTGTTAGAATTTATATCTTTCTTTGTTGCATCTTTGTTTTTAGTATCTTCTTTTTTCTTTTCATCTGCTTTCTTCTTTTCAGCTTCTTGTTTTTCCTTTTTCTCAGCTTCTTTTATTGCTTCTTCACTATTATCTTTTGGAGCATCAGTTACATACTTTTTAAATGAACTTGAGCTCTTTGCATAATCTGGATGCTTTTTAAGTATCTCATCTTTAAAATATGCTTCATAAGTAGCTTTTGCAACTGGAGCTGTAAATGATCCGTGACCACCATCATATATAACACCTACAAAAGCAATCTGTGGATCATCAATTGGAGCAAAGCTGACATAAGTTGCATATGGAGATCTTCCATAAGTTCTTTGATCATTTGAATAATCCGCAGTACCAGTCTTACCTGCTGTTGGTATTGGGAATGAGTTAAATACTGAAGATGCTGTACCTTCATCTGCATCATTTGCTCTTCTCATACCTTCTTTAACTGCTGCTAAAGCTGATTTATTTATATCAATATGATCTAATACTTTTGGCTCAAATTTTTCAACTACTTTACCATTTGGATCTGTAACACTATCTACTAAATGAAGTGCATATCTTGTTCCTCCATTTGCAAGAGTTGAAATATATGATGCAAGCTGAATTGGTGTATAATGATTAATACCTTGACCTATAGCTGAATAAATAAGCTGACCTGGTGATGTCATTTCTGCTGATTTATCAACAACAACAAATCTTGCAATTGCATTTGATACTAATGATGCTTGCTCATCTAAATTAGCTTTTTTATTATATTTATCTTCGTATTTTTTTACATTTGCTTTATACTTATTTGAATTTTGCATTATACCTTTTACATCTGGCAATATACTTAAGGCAAATTGATCTTGTTTCATAGCATCTTTATTAACAAATACTTCCTCAAATCTATCTTTAATTTTAGATTTTAAATCAGTTTTTAATTCTTTTACCTTATCACTATCATCATCACTAAATGTAAAATCAAATGGTATAAAGGAAGACATTCCTCTATAATTTGCAAGTGCTGATCCACTTGGTGTTTCATCCTCTAAGTACCCAGCAAGTTCAAAATTTGATAAACCAATTATACTCTCTTTAAATGATTTAAAGTTATATGTTTGACCACTTGTATTTTCTTCTATTTCTATTCCAGTTGAAGGATTTGATTTACCATTTGGATCTACTCCAAGACCAAATTTCCAAGCATATTTTGCAATAGCATTTAATGATTCTGGTCTGTTAGCATCTCCTCCAGCTTTCATATAAAGTCTATATGCTGTTTCATAGAAGAAGAAGTTACATGAAACCTCTAATGCCTTTTCAACATTTGTAGGACCATGACTTCCTGGATATATCCAACATACAGGAGCAAAGCTCTTACCAAATGTTTCTGGATGTACATTAAATTTACCAGTAGCATTTACAACTGTATCTGGTTTTATTACTCCCTCTTGAAGTCCAACCAATGCAGTTAATGGCTTAAATATTGATCCTGGTGGTAATGTACCAAGTGTAGCATAATTATAAAATGGTTTTGGATATAAATCATAAGGATCTGTTCTATATCCATTTTTATCTTTAGGGAATAAATCATTTACTGATTTATGTACACCTGTTTTCTTTATAAGTTCTTTCCCAAACTTTTCAAGATTAGGTGAGAAATATTCTTCTGTTTGTTGCTTTGTAAGCTGTCCAGGAATTGCAAAAAGATTTGGATCAAAGTCTGGATAGCTTGTAAGCGCAAGTATCTTTCCAGTTTTAACATCTACAGCTAACGCTGCTCCTCTAGTTGCATTTGGGAATACATTTCCACTTGAATCTGAAGTTCCTGTTCTTACCTTATCTATAGTATCTTTTAAAGCTTGTTGCATTGCATATTGAACATTTTTATCAATTGTTAAATTTACAGTGTTACCTGGGTAAGATGATAATTTAAATAGCTCTTCTGTAATTCTACCTTCTGAGTTAACTTTAACAGTTTTACCACCTTTAACACCTTTTAATTCATCTTCAAAAGCGGATTCAATACCCGCCTTACCTATAAGATCTGTTGAAGGGTCATAACCTTTTAATTTATAGTCTTCTTCTAATGAACTATCAATTTGACCAACATATCCAAGTACAGCTGAACCTAACTTTCCATAAGGATATTCTCTAACTGGTTGAAGTTCAACTCCTATGCCTGGCAAATCATTAAGTTTTTGATAAATTATAAAAGCTGTATCTTTCTTTATATTACTTGCAATAGTTACAGATTTATATCCTTTAAAACTTTGCATTTTAATCGCATCTTTTACTACCATATAATTTCTTATATCATCTAATGAATAAGATTTTAAAATTAAATCTGTTAATTGCTTTCCATTCATATTTTGATATTGTTCTTTTTGCTCCTTTGATGGCTCGGGATTAATAAGACTTATCATATCATAACTTTTTACTAAATAATAAAAAGCTTGTTCTGGAGTTACATTAATTAACTCTTTATCAATTTTTGCAATTTGATCATCAGTTAAATCATCACTATTAATTTTTAATTCTTTTTGAATTTCTTCATTCATTCCTCTATCTTTTAGGAATCTAAGTTTTTCATATTGTTGTGCATCTGGTGATGAACTCTTATAAGCAAAGTAAAAATTACCTTTATCATCTATCTTAAGTAATAAATCATCTTGAACAGATTCTCCATTTTCTTTAAGAATATCAAATATTGTATCCATTGTTTTATAAAAGTTCTTTTGTGCATTATCAGTTGTTGTATATGTTAATGTATAAGTTTGCCTATTTGTTGCAAGTACATTCCCATTCTTATCTAATATTTCACCTCTAGGTGCTTTTTCAGCAATAAACCTAACAGCATTTTGATTTGCTCTATCTTCATAATCATCATGCTTATACACTTGTAAGTATGCTAATCTAACACATATAGCTGAAAATATTACAATCATTATTATAGTAAGAACTGCATATCTGGAAAGTTTTTTCTTTTTTTGTTTTGGCTTATTAACTATCATCTAAACCTCCATTTATCATTCACATCTTCAGTATTTGAAAGTTTTAAAACATACTTATATGCTATAAATGCTATTACAGAATTATATAATGCTACTATAAGAATATTATTAATTGGAGCACTAATTTTAAGTAAATGCATTATTACAAATATAACTAAGTGCTTCACTATAGTTGCAGCAAATACTATTGCAACTGGAACAATTTTTTTACTTTTAAAAATTCCATTTCCTATATAAGCAACTATTAAACATATAACCATGTTAACTAAAGCATTTACCCCAATTCCATTTGAAAAAAATATATCTTGCAGTATTCCACTTACAACACCGATAAATAAAGCTTCACCATATCCATTTATAAGTGAATATATAACTGCAAATATAAATAATAAGCTTGGAAATGCCCCCCATATACTTAAAAAAGGCATTAATGAATTATCAAGTATAAGTAAGAGTAGAGATATTAAAACTAAAATTAATTTTTTCATATCATCACCTCTTAATATTTAATATCACGTTTATCTTTTGGAACTACAATAAATAATTCTTCAAGCTTATTAAAATTAACTTCCGGTTCTATGACAGCATTTTTCATTACATTTACCTTGTCTTCTTCAACTGACTTAACAGTACCAACTACTATATCTTTTGGATATATTTGTCCAAGTCCTGATGTAACTATTTTATCCCCTGCCTTTACATCTGAATTCATAGGTAAATTTTCAACTTTAACTATTGATTTATCAACTGATTCTCTATAACTTCTAAGTATACCTGTATTTTCTTTTGTTCTACTAACCTTAACACTAACAGCAACATCTTCATTTAAAATTGTCTTTATTATTGACCAATTACTGCCAACTGAAGTTACTTGACCTACTAATCCATCAGCAGCTATAACTATCATACCTTTTTCTATTCCATCATTTTTTCCTTTATCTACAATATAACCATCTAATATATTTCCACCGCTATATCCTATTATATTTGTAGCAATATAATCGTAGTCATTTCTAGAATCTTTAAAATTTAAAACTTTTCTAAGCTCATCATTTTCTGATTTTAATCCTGAATATGATAATATTTCTTTTTTTAGATTAGCATTTTCTTGAGTAAGTCTCTTATTTTCTTCTTTTACTGTGGAAAAATTTAAACATAAATCTACAAAGTCTTTTACCTTTGTATTAACTGTATACGCAATTTTTTGTATTGGATTTAAAGCCGCTCCTGCACCACTTTCTACTATACCTTTATTAGGTTCATTAAACGTAAAAATAATTAACCCTAAAAATGTAACTGACAGTACTATTATAGTAACTGTCAGTTTGTTGTTAAGACGCTTCATGTTCTTATCTGTCTTCCTTGCTTATTTTGTCGAAATCTTCTAAAGCCTTTCCAGCTCCTAGAACAACACAATCTAATGGTGTTTCAGCTATATGTACAGGCATATTAGTTTCTTTAGTTATTAAAATATCTAATCCCTTAAGCATAGCGCCTCCACCTGCTAACATTATTCCTTTTTCCATTATATCTGCTGCAAGCTCAGGTGGTGTTTTTTCAAGAGTTGTCTTTATTGATTCTATTATTGCATATACAGGCTCTTTTAAAGCTTCTCTAACTTGTGCTTCTGTTATTTCTATAACCTTTGGTAGTCCTGTAATTAAGTCTCTACCCTTAATTTCCATAACTTTTTCTTCATCATCAATCTTGTAAGCTGATCCGATTTCCATCTTAACTTGTTCAGCTGTTCTTTCACCTATCATTAAATTAAATTCTTTTTTAACATAAGCAATTATTGATTGATCTAACTCATCTCCAGCAACTCTTAATGATTTACTTGTAACTATTCCACCAAGTGAAATAATAGCAACTTCAGTAGTACCGCCTCCGATATCAACAATCATGCTTCCTGTTGGTTCACTTACTGGAAGTCCTGCTCCAATTGCTGCTGCCATTGGTTCTTCCATAAGTATAACTTCTCTTGCTCCTGCAAGTTTAGTAGCTTCTTCGATTGCTCTTTTCTCAACTTCTGTTACTCCTGATGGATAACATACTATTATTCTTGGAGCCTTAAATGCGCTCTTGCTTGCTGCCTTTTCTATTAATGATTTAATCATTGTATGTGCAACATCAAAGTCTGCAATAACTCCATCTCTAAGCGGTCTTATTGCAACTATATTTCCTGGTGTTCTACCAATCATCATTTTTGCTTCTGTACCAACTGCAAGTGGCTTTCTTGTAGTGCTATTTATAGCAACAACTGAAGGTTCTCTAAGTACTACACCTTTCCCCTTAACAAATACAAGAGTATTGGCAGTTCCTAAATCTATACCCATGTCTTTACTAGTTCCGAAAAATCCCATTTTTCATTCCCCTTTCGATTATAAAATTCCTTTTTCTTTTAAGCTTACATAAATATTTCTACCAATTATTATGTGGTCTATAAGTTTTATACCTATAATTTCACCACACTCTTTAAGTCTAATAGTAACCTTAATATCTTCATCACTTGGAGTTGGGTCTCCTGACGGGTGATTATGACATATTATTATTGAAGCAGCGCTATTTCTTATAGCTTCATTAAAAATTTCTCTTGGATGTATAAGTGAAGAATTTAAACTTCCCTTAAAAACATCTTTAATCTTTATTATTTCATTTTTTGTGTTAAGTATTATAAGTTTTAACACTTCTTGATTAAATGTACCCATCTCTCCATACAACATACTTGCTACATCATTTGGAGAGGTAACTCTCTTAAATTCATTAAAAGATTTGTAAGTGTTAAATCTTTTAAAAAGTTCCGCAATTGCAATCATTTGGGAAGCTTTTGACTCTTTTACGCCTTTTATTTCTGTCATTTCCTTTATTGATGCATTTAAAATACCATTTAAGCCATTAAATTCTGAAATTATTCTTTGACTTAAAGACAATACATTTTCCCCTTTAGTTCCAGTTCTAAGTATTATTGCTAGTAACTCTGGATTACTCAAAGATTCTGCACCATATCTTAATAGTTTTTCTTTAGGTCTTTCATTTTCAGGCATATCTAATATTTTAAGGTAATTATTCAAGTTTTACACTCCTTGCTTTATTAGAATACCCATCCCCATAAAATTACATTAATTTTTTAAGCATTTTATATGTCCCATTAAGGGGTAACCCAACTACGTTATAGTAACATCCATTTATTTTTTCTACAAAAAGTCCACCCTTATCTTGTATCCCATAAGCACCTGCCTTATCTAATGGACTTCCGCTATTTATGTATTCTGTTATTATGTCACTTTCAACCTCAGAAAAAGTTACCTCTGTTTTAAAACTTTCACAAAGTATTTCTCCAGTTTCATTATTTATTATACAAACACCTGAATAAACTTCATGAGTATTACCACTAAGGTTACTTAGCATTTTAAAGGCATCCTCTTTATCTTTTGGTTTTCCTAAGATGCTACCATTAAAGAAAACAACTGTATCAGCAGATATTATTATATTTTCTTTTGAAACTTGTTTTGAAATAGCCTTACCTTTTCCAAGTGCTAATTCTTTAACATAGTTATTAACATCTCCATTAAAATTAATAGACTTCTCATCAAAATCACTAATTTTAATTTCAAAATCTTTACTTATTCTTTTTAATAGTTCCTGTCTCCTAAGAGACGCTGATGCTAAAATAACTTTCATAATATCCCTCTTTTAAACTACCTTTTGGTATATTATACAGTTATAAACCTAAATATGTAATTACTGTAATTTTTTCCAAACGCAATATTAGGTGTAGTAATACATCACTACACCTAATATAGTTTATCATTTTATAACATCATAAACAAGTAAAAAACTATTATTAAAATAGAATTAATTTTTTTTTAAGATTTGCTTATACTCTATGTTTTATAAGGATTTTATATATAAACTCTAAGGACTTCTCAGCACCTTTTCTATCTAATTCATTTGGTAATTTTTCTATATATTCTCTTAACAATTTTAGTTCATTATTTTCTTTATCAATCTTTTTACTTTCGAATAGTTTTTTAGTCCATTCTTTAAATTCTGTTGTTTTTATACTTTTAACATCCTTATTTTCTAAATTATTTATTATCTTCATAAATCCTGTAAGAATTTCATAACTAACTAAATCATTTTTATCATTATTATTGTAATTGCATTTAATCTTTACATTGGCTATTCCCTTTTTAGTTAATTCATCACTTATTTTATTTGCTTCAGGTTCCAAATATATTCCTGCTATAACTCTAAATTTTTTATTTTCTTCTATTATAAATTTATTATAACTTGATGGTATTTCCTTTAGAGCACTTTGTGCATTTTCCTTTTTTCCATAATATCCACATTGTATCATGAATATTTCCTTACCTTTTATGTTTTCAACTTTAGCTTCAGATTCATTATTTGTTTTATCTTCTGAAGTTCCTTCAGTATTTTCAACCTTATTTTTACTATCATTTTCTTTTTCATTGCTTTTATCTTCACTGTCTACTTTAGCGTTTACCTCAGCATTTCCTCCACTTCCATCTCCTTTAAATATAATAGGTCCTAGGAATAAACCAACAACTACTGCAATTAGTATAACAACAAGTGACATTATTAAAAAATTGCTATTATTATTTCTTTTATTTCTTTTTTTCGGTTTATAATTATATCTTGTGTATCCCATCTTATCCCTCCTAAAATATTACTTTATTAAAATATATTAAGAGGTTTCTTATAATATTCATTATGTAAAAAAATCTTCACTTATTTAAAAGTGAAGATTTTTTTATAATTTTATTATTTTATTGCTTTTAAAATGTTTAATAAATAATCCCAAACATGTTGAACTGATTTTATACTCATATGCTCATCTGGAGTATGAACATCATAAAGATTTGGACCAAAGCTTATCATATCTATATCTCCTAATCTTTCTTTAAATAATCCACATTCCACCCCTGCATGAATTGCAATTATTTTTGGTTCCTCATTATACATTTTCTTATAAACATCAATACAAATTTCTCTTATTTTTGATTCACTGTTATATTCCCAAGCTGGATATGGAGCTACTGTTTCAAAGCCTCCACCTAACATTTCTGTCATAGTTTTGCTTCTTAAAACTATTTCATCTTTTAATGTAGCAACTGAACTTCTAACAGCACTCTTAAATATAACTTTATCTCCTTCTGTCATTACTACTCCAATATTAGTTGAACTTTCAGGTAATCCATGTATTTCTTTGCTCATTGTATTTATTCCATTTGGATAAATATATAAAAGATTTATAATATTCTCTGTGCATTTTTTATCAAAAGTTTTATTAACTCCTTCATAATCAATAGCTTCTATAGTAATTCCAGGATCTTGAATTCTTAATTCATGTCTAAACATTTCTTCAAATTCTTTAATAGTATTTTTAACTTCTTCTAATTCAGTTTTATTTACTGTTAATATAGCATCAGCTTCTCTTGGAATTGCATTATCTTTTGAACCACCTTCAATTTGTACAAGTCTTATGTCAAATTTTTCACTAAGATTTTTTAATAATCTCGCCATAAGTTTATTTGAATTTCCACGGCCTTTAGTTATTTCTTGACCTGAATGTCCACCTTTTAGACCTCTTATTTTAATTTCTAATCCTACATGATTTTCTAATACTTCTTCCCAATTTATAGTCATTGATGCGTTAGTTCTAACTCCACCCGCACAACTTACTAATATTTCTCCTTCTTCTTCTGAATCAAGATTTAATAATATTTTTCCATCAATATGTTCAGGTGATATATTCATTGCACCTGTCATACCTGTTTCTTCATCTGTAGTTAATAGTAATTCTAGGCTTGGATGTTCTATAGTATCATCTGCAAGTATTGCCATTCCATAAGCTACTGCTATACCATTATCAGCTCCTAGTGTTGTACCAGTTGCATATATATTATCTCCATCAATTCTTAACTTTATTGGATCTTTTGTGAAATCATGTTCTGTATCTTTATTTTTTTCACAAACCATATCCATATGTCCTTGAATTATTACTCCTGGAGCGTTTTCATATCCTTTTGTGGCAGGTTTTTTAATTACTATATTTAAAGCTTCATCTTGTATTACTTCTAATCCAAGATTTTTAGCAAATGAAACTAAATAATCACTTATTTGCTTTTCATTTCCTGAACCTCTTGGAATTTGTGATATTTCCTCAAAATACTTAAACACTAACTTTGGTTCTAAGTTTTCTAAAACTGACATCATTTATCATCCTTTCCATATTTTTTATGATAAAATTATATTGTGAATATAATTTTAGTATATCACAGTATATTATTTAAATTTTAAACTAAATAATAACTTTTTTAAATTAGTTATTACAAATATTCACATAATAAATTAGTATACTTTAATATTTATTAATAACATATTTGCGAGGTGATTTTTATGCAAAAAACTAAAATGATTTTTACTATTGGTCCTGCAAGTGATTCAAGAGAAGTTTTAAGTGAATTTATGAAAATAGGCATGAGTGCTGCAAGACTTAACTTTTCTCACGGAACTCATGAATCTCATAAAGAAAAAATTGATTTAATTAAAAGCTTAAGAGAGGAATTAAAAACCCCAACAGCTATAGTTCTTGATATTAAGGGTCCTAAAATAAGAACTCATAACTTCAAAAATGATGGTGTTGATTTAAAAGAAGGTGATAATTTCTCATTTATATGTGGTGAAGAAATTTTAGGTGATGAAAATAAATGTTCAATTACTTATGACGAACTTTATAAAGATGTAAAACCAGGCGGTACTATACTTGTTGATGATGGGCTACTTTCCTTTAAAATCAAGGAAATTAAAGGAAAAACTATTAACTGTATAGTTGAAGTTTCAGGAACTATAAAAAATCATAAAGGTGTAAATGTTCCAAATGTTAGTATAAACTTACCTTCTGTAACTGAAAAAGATAAAGAAGACATAATATTTGGTTGTCAAACTGGAGTTGATTTTATAGCCGCATCTTTTATTAGAAAAGCTTCAGATATTTTAGATGTTAAAAATATCTTAAAAGAACATGGTGGAGAACACATAAAAGTAATTGGTAAAATTGAAAGTCAAGAGGGAGTTAATAATATTGACTCAATAATTGAAGTAGCTGATGGCATAATGGTTGCTCGTGGTGATATGGGTGTTGAGATACCAATAGAAAAAGTTCCAATAATTCAAAAGCAAATAATTAAAAAATGTAATAAAGCTGGAAAAATAGTTATTACAGCAACGCAAATGTTAGATTCGATGATTAGAAATTCACTTCCAACTAGAGCTGAGGCTTGCGATATATGTAATGCTATATTTGATGGAACTGATGCAATTATGTTAAGCGGTGAAAGTGCTTCTGGTAACTTTCCTTTAGAAGCAGCAAGAACAATGGCAAAAATAGCTAAGGAGACAGAAGAAAACTTAGAATATGATTTTATAAATTCCAAAGTTGAGCCATCTGACCTTTCATTTGCTGATGCCATAAGCTATTCAGCTTGTAGAACTTCAAATGCTGTAGGTGCAGAAGCTATAGTTGCTGCAACTCAAAGTGGCGCTACTGCAAAGTTAATTGCAAAATATAGACCTAAAGCTCCAATTATTGCTATAACTCCTTTTGATTATGTAATGAGAGGTCTAGCTTTAGATTTTGGTGTATTCCCTGTTAAATGTAAAATGTTTAATACTACAGATGAAATATTAGTTGAAGCTAAGAAAGTTGCTAAAACTTTTGATTTTGTAAAAGAAAATTCAGAAATAATAGTAGCAGCTGGTATGCCAACAACTCATACAGGCGGTACTAATATGTTAAAAATAGAAAAAATTTAATTAAAATAATATATAAAAAGATAGCTGAATATATAATTTTTCAGCTATCTTTTATTTACAAATATAATTTAATACTTAAATTAATATATGTTTTAATTAAAAATTATACTTAATTTTATTATTTATAATCATTTAAAATAAATCTTTAAATAAATCTCCAAGTGTTACTCCTTCATCATTGTCATCAACATATTGAAGATATTCTTTGCTCTTTTCAGTTGCATCTTTTATGCTTAAAGCTAATTTCTTTTCATTTTTATCAACATTTAAAACTTTAACTTTGACTTTTTGACCAACCTTTAATACTTCTTCAGGTTTCGCTATGTGTTCATCAGTTATTTCTGTTATATGAACTAATCCTTCTATTCCTTTAAACACTTCAACAAAAGCTCCAAAGCTTGTAAGTCTTACTACCTTACCTTCTAAAGTATCACCAATTTTTAGTTCATCTCCATGTAAAGTCCATGGTTCTTTAGCTACATCTTTTAATACTAATGATAACTTTTTATTTTCTAAATCTACGTTTCCAATGTAAACTTCAACTTCATCATTTACTTTTACTACATCTTCAACTCTCTTAACTCTTTCCCAAGCTAAATCATTTATATGAACTAAACCTTGTATGCCTCCTATATCAACGAAAGCCCCATATTTAACAGTTTTTTTAACTATACCTTTTCTTTTTTCACCACTTTTTAATTCTTTCCATAAAGCATCTTCTTTTTTCTTATGTTCTGCTTCTTCAATAACTCTTCTTGAAGCGACTATTCTATTATTATTAAAATCTAATTCTATTATTTTAACATCTAAATCTTTTCCTATTAAAGATTTTAATTCTATTCTTTCTCTTGAAGCTTGTGATGCTGGTATAAATACTCTTACTGAACCAAAGTATGAAACTAATCCACCCTTTACTTCTTCTTTAACTTTTACAGTTAATATCTCGTCATTTTTAAAAGCATTTTTTATTGCTTCTCTTTCTTCTTTTAATAATGCTCTTTTTCTTGAAAGACTTACAAAGCCTTCCCCATCATTTGGTGAAAGAACAACTACATTTATTTCATCTCCAGGCTTTACAACCTCCATTGGATTTTCATCATTATTTGTAAGTTCTTCTCTAGTTATTACTCCATCAAAGGCATATTTTATATCAACTGTAACTTGTTTATCGTTAACATCGATTACCTTACCATTTAATATATCACCTTTATTAATTCTTTTAACATCATAAGATTCTAATAATTGACTCATATTGTTTTCATTTGTCATATAAAATCACTCCTTCTATTTCCCCACATATAATCTAATTTTAATCCAATGATAATTCTAATACAAGAAAAATAGCTAAATTATAGGATATTATTTAAACATTAAATACAAAAATTCATATAATATATAGTATTACTTATTGTGGGGGACTATATGAAATTATTAAAAAAATTTAATCTTTTAAAAAATTCCTCATTAAAAAGATATGAAGAATTAATTGAAATGAAAAATGTTTTAGATAATTATTCAAAAGATTTTGCTAATCTATTAGATAGACTTTCAGACCTTGAGCTTGACCTTGAATTTCTTGAAGACATATATGTTGAATATGAAACTAAAGTTACATTAGCAATAAAAAAAGATAATATTAAACTTGCAAAAAAGGCCCTTCAAAAAAAGTTGATGGCTTATAATGACTTTCTAGAGCTTAAAAATTTAGTAAGTCACATTTATTATTGTAAATATAAAATACACACCTTATTAGAAAAATTTGAAGTTGAATATTCTAATATAGTATTTAATTATGAAAATAATAATTCAAAAGAACTTTCTTCCTCTATTAAAAAATTTTCAAAAATTGAATCTAATTTGTCAGAAGAATTCAAAAAAATAAATGATGTTCCTGAATTTATACCTACTGAATTTAACTTAGATACAGAACTTAAAAAGTATATTTAATAAAAAAGGCTACAATTTTTAAGTAGCCTTCTTTTAGTATAATTAAATTTCTTTAGCTTCTATTAAATCATATCCAGCATCATCAATTATTTCATTAATTGATTCTTTAGTTAAATCACCATATACTATAGCTTCTCCAACCTTTACTTCATAACCTTTTACTCTTGGATCTCCTGCAAATGCTTCCTCAACATTTTTAACACATTTTTCGCATCCCATTCCATCAATTTTAATTTCAAACTTTGCCATAATAATCACTCCTTAAATTTTATCCCTTTATAATATTTTAACTTTTAATTGTTAACTCATTAAAACTTTGGTTTAAATTTTTTAAGTCTTAATGCATTTAATAAAACAGAAACTGAACTTAAGCTCATTGCAAAGGATGCAACCATTGGATTTAAAAGAGGACCTCCAAAAGCATATATTACTCCCATTGCAAATGGTATACCTAATACGTTATACCCAAATGCCCAAAATAAATTTTCTTTTATATTCTTTATTGTTGCTCTACTTAACTGTATTGCTGTAACTACATCTAAAATATCACTTCTCATAAGTACAATATCTGCTGATTCTATGGCAACATCAGTACCTGAACCTATAGCTATACCAATTTCTGCAGTTACAAGTGCCGGTGCATCATTTATTCCATCACCAACCATAGCAACTTTTTTATCCTCTAATTGTAACTCTTTAACTACATTTGCTTTACCTTCAGGTAATACATCTGAAACTACTCTATCTATTCCAACTTGTTTAGCAATAGCTTTTGCAGTTTTCTCATTATCCCCTGTTAACATTACAACTTCAATTCCCATATTATGAAGTGCTTTAATAGCTTTCTCACTATTTTCTTTCACAGTATCTGCTACAGCTATAATTCCAATTAAAATTCCATCTATAGCTATAAACATTGCTGTCTTTCCACTACTTGCTAAGTTATTTGCTTTTTCCTCTATAAAATTAATGCTTATATTATTTCTATTCATAATTTTTCTATTTCCAATTGAAACACATTTATTATTAATAGTTGCATTTATACCTTCACCTGGTATTGAATTAAATTCTTGTATAGAAGGTAATTCTATTTTTTTATATTCTGCTTCTTTAACTATTGCATCTCCTAAAGGATGCTCCGAACCTTTTTCAGCAGCAGCTGCAAATTTAAGAATTTCATTTTCATCAAAGTCTTCTGTAATTTTAATTATATCTGTAACCTTTGGTTTACCTTCTGTAATAGTGCCTGTTTTATCAAATACTATTGTGTTTATTTTGTGTGCTTCTTCAAGTGCTATACCACTTTTTATTAAAACTCCATTTTCTGCACCTTTACCTGTACTTACCATTATCGCTGTTGGTGTTGCTAATCCAAGAGCGCATGGACAAGCTATTACAAGAACAGAAATTAATATATTAAGAGAAAATTCTAAATCTTTATTTCCAATAAAATACCAAACTAAAAAGGATACTACTGATATAGCAATTACTGTAGGAACAAAATATCCTGATATTATATCAGCAAGCTTTGCAATTGGTGCTTTAGTTCCTTGAGCTTCTTCAACTAAACTTATAATTTGTGATAATACCGTATCATTCCCTACTTTTGTTGCTTTATATTTAAACATTCCATGTTTATTTATACTAGCACCAAAAACCTCATCACCAACAGATTTTTCTACTGGAATACTTTCACCTGTAAGCATTGCTTCATCTATAGTTGTAGTTCCTTCTATAACTATTCCATCAACTGGTAACTTTTCTCCTGGTTTAACTAAAATAATATCTCCAACTGAAACATCATCTATGTTAACTACTCTTTCTTTTCCATCAACTAATATTGTTGCAGTCTTTGGTGCAAGTCCCATAAGTTTATTTATAGCATCTGAAGTTTTACCTTTTGTAAGTGCTTCTAAATATTTACCAAGACTTATAAAAGCTATAATCATGCCTGCTGATTCAAAATACAAATGATGAGCAAAATGATGTTCCCCGTATCCAATTTTAATTAAAGCATACACACCATATAAAACTGATGCAGAACTGCCTAATGCTATAAGTGTATCCATATTAGGATTTAAATGAATTAAATTTTTAAATCCATGTATAAAAAAATCTCTTCCTACAATAATTACTACTGATGCTAATATAAGTTGAATAAATGCATAATTAAATGGATTATTGTTTGGATTTATAATATTAGGTACAGGTAATCCCATCATAGGTCCCATTGATATTATTACTAACGGTATTGCAAATATAGCTGACCATATTAATCTATTTCTTGCAGATTTTATTTTTTGATCACTATCATTTTTTAAATTTTTATTTTCATTATCATTTAATTCTACTGCTTCGTAACCAGCTTTTTTAACAGCATCTTCAATTTCTTTTGATGAAAGCTTTTTATTATCATATTTAACATTCATATTAGATGTAGCTAAATTCACTACTACATCATCAACTCCATCTATCTTTCTAACAATTCTTTCAACACGTGCTACACAAGATGCACATGTCATTCCATTAACCTTAAATTTACTTTCTCTTTTATTTTTATCATTTATCTTTTCTGCACCATATCCAGCCTTTTCAATCTTTTTTACAATATCTTCTGGTGAAATTACACTTTTATCATATTTTATATTTGCTTTTTCAGTTGCTAAATTAACAGTAGCTTCTTCTATTCCATTCATCTTATTTAAAATTTTTTCCACTCTTGATGAACATGATGCACATGTCATTCCACTTATTTTATAATTTTCATTAATAATATTTTTGTTTTCTAATTCTTTAGCTTCATATCCAGCTTTCTTAACCTTTTCCTCTATATCATTAGAAGTAACTTTATCTTCATCAAAATTTACTATCATTTTTTCTGTTGCTAAATTTACAACAGCATTATCTACACCATCCATCTTGTTTACAACTTTTTCAACCCTCGCTGAACATGATGCACATGTCATTCCACTTATTTTAAATTCCTTTTTCACTTTATACCTCCTTACAAATTTCAATAATTATTTATCAATTAATTTTGTAAGTATTTTTATTATTTCTTCTATTTTAATGTCCTTTTCTTCTTCACTAACTAAAGCTTCTTTAACACAATGATGCATATGCTGTGTTAATATATGCTTATTAGCTTTTTTAAGAAGACCTTGTGCTGCTATTATTTGATTTGAAATATCAACGCAATATCTCTCATCTTCTATCATTTTTATAATTCCATCTATTTGTCCCCTACAAGTTTTTAATACTTGTAATGCTTTCTTCTTATCATCATTCAAAACAATCACTCCTTACCCCCTCCCAATAGGGGTGTATTATATTTTTATAATACTCCTTCATTTATTTAATGTCAATTTATCTTTTTTATTCATATTATTTATAAAAATAGAGCTGTTTTAAAAAAACAGCTCTAAAAATTTAATCTTCTTTAATTTCTAATTCATTATAACAATAATTTATTATATCACTTCTTTTTATTATACCAATAAATATTCCTTCATCATCAACAACTGGAACAAAATTTTGATTAACTGCAAGAGATATAAGACTTTGAATATCTGAATTTATCGAAACACTTTTATGTGCTCTTCTAGTCTTTATATCCTTAACCTTTACACTTTCTGTATTTTTAAAATTAAGATCAGGAGTATTTTTTAATTTCCATAGTAAATCTCCTTCAGTTAATGTTGAAACATATCTTCCATGCTTGTCCAGTAACGGGATTGCTGTATAACCATGGTGCTCCATTCTCTCCATAACTTGTCTCATTGTTGATTCTTGATTTTCATAAACTACTTCATTCTTAGGAGTAAGAAAAAATGCTATATTCATAGTTATCCCTTTCCTTTTTAATATTTTAATTTAAATGTCTAAGTTTATTTTAACATAATTTATAAGCTTTGTTATAGAGCTCTTTCTTTCTTAAGAAAATATTTATCTAATTTATATGAATAATCTAAATATTCTTTTTCACTTATCATACTACTAATCTCAGAATATACATATTCTCCATGTAATGTTTTTTTCACTATTACTTCATTTACAATTTCATTATTGCATTTTGAGCACTTTCCAACAGAAATAAATCTCCATTTATTAGGCATATAATCAAAGTCTAGTTGTATTTTCTTATTGCACTTTGGACATAAAGAATTAATTTTTTCATTCTCTAAAGTTAATTCTTCAACATTATTAATAGTAATAGCTGGCATATCATATATATCATCAATTATATAATTTTTAACTATTCTATAATTATATAAATTTTTAAAAACAAGAACAGTAAAGTTAGCATCATTTAAAGCATCATGTAAAAGTCTGCTATCAATTTTTATGTTTAATCTTTTTAAGGCATTTTTTAAACTTAAAGATTTTTTTGCACCCAATACTTTACTAGCATATTCTTGTATATCTAAATATTTTCTAATCCACTTTAAATCTTTAAAATTATGATAATGTGCATTTATTATTATTTGTGCAATATCATCTTTTGCCCAAGAACAAACTATATCATCACCTATAAAGTCTTTAAGCTTAATCATAGCATCGCTAAAGCTTAATCCATTTTCCAAATCCTTCTCTGTAATATTTGTTATATTTTTTATTTCAGGATTTAATATTGGTATTATGGAAGGCTTAATATACGCCTTAAACCTTCCAATAACCTTCATATATTTGTCTACTTTAATTGCACCAATTTCTATTATCTCATTTTTCACACTAATTTTATTTAACTCAGAATAATCATAAAATATATTTGGATAGTACTTTTTTATATTATTTAGATTATTAAATTCTAAGTCTATTATTACGTACCCCATATAAAATACCCTCTCTTATAAATATTAATTAAATTCTATACCAGCAAGTTTCATTAAATGTATTGCATTTTGAGTTTCACTTTTGCCTTTTCTAAGCTTATAATCAAACTTTATTTTATTATCCTCATAATACTCTCTAAAATTATAATTTTCTATTCGATTATCTATTTTTTCCAAATCACAAAGTTCTAAATCATGAGTTGAAACTAATCCAATAGCTCCGCTATTTATAAGTTGCTTTATAAGCTCAGTAGCACCTATATGTCTATCTACTGAATTTGTTCCCTTAAATATTTCATCTAATAAAAAGAATACTTTCTCACCTCTTTTGCTGGCTTCTATAAGTATTTTTATTCTAAGAATCTCAGCATAAAATGATGAAATATTTTCTTCTAAATTATCTTTAGTTCTCATACATGTATAAACATTAAATATTCCACATTCAAATTCTTCACTAAATGTTGGTGCTCCTATATATGAAAGAATTAAATTTAAACCTATAGTTCTTAAAAAAGTACTTTTACCAGACATATTAGATCCAGTTATTAAAGTTACCTTTTTATTATTTGAAAGAGAATAGTTATTTCTAACAGCCTTTTCTCCTAACAACGGATGACCAATCATCTTACCTTTAACTTCTTTTTCCTCTAATATCTTAGGAAAATTCCAATTTTCAAAATCAAAATATAAATTTGATATACTACTTAAAGCATCTATCTCGCTAATAACTTCAAGCCAACCTTCTAAATATTCTCTATTTTCTTCTCTCCATTCATTTACATTATCTATTATAAAAACATCTGAAAATATAAATAAATTTATTATTAAATAGTATGCATTACCAACACTATCTCCAATCCAATCTAATAAATTAGATAATTTTTTCATCTCTTCTCCACAAGAGCTACCTTTGTTATTTTTAAGCTTTGATTTAATATTAAGTAAATATGATGACTTAAATTCCTTTTTTTCAATCATATTTAATATTTCAGCATAAGATTTTATTGTATATTTAATTTCATTAAATAATACTAAATCTTCTTTATTTTCTCTTGTTAGCAACTTAATAACAATAAAGTTAATCATTAAAACTAATAATATATAAGTTGGTCTTATATATCCTATTATTGAAAAAACAATACTAGAAAAAGTTAAAATTATAAATAAATAAGCTATAATTTTTTTACTTATGCCTTTATTTGACTTTTCCTTGCTCCAATTTAAGAATATTTCCAACTCATTTATTTCTTTTTTCTTTAATTTAAAATTACGCTTCCCTTTTACTATTAGGTTCTGTCTCCACTTAATATCACTGCCTAATTCTTTTATTGCCTCTTGTCTATTTTCTATATCAATTTTATTTGGTAATTTATTAAGCTTTAAATACTTAACAAGCTTATCTCTTCCACCTTTTGTTATAGTATCATTTATTAATTGAAATAAAGAACTTTTCCCAAATATATCAATATCTGATACAAAAGGATGCTTATCTTCAATATATTCTGCTCCATTATCCTCTATTTCTTTAAACTTTCCAGTTACTCTCTTTAATCCTTTTTCGTTTATTTCTAAAAACATTTTTAAAGTTTCAAATTTATTTATAAGTTTATTGTGATACACAACAATAATTATTCCTAAAATAACCAATATAACTTCTGATAGTATAAGTAAGTTAGTCTTATTTTCTTTATAAAAAAAATATCCACTACCTATAATTAACAATACTATTAAAAGTCTACTCCACCCAAATAAAGCTATATTTTTATTTAATTCTCTTATTTTAATGTTACTTTTTTCAACATTACTTTTATAATAATCTAAAGCTTTTATAAAGAACGCCTCCTTTTACAAAATTTCACATATATAATTATATCACATTACTTTAAAAAAAGGTTTGATTCACTATTTATTAGTAAAATCAAACCTTTATTGAATCAGTTTTATTCTAGTAAACTTTTATATATAACATCAAGGTCATATTCCATACCTTCTAAATATGTTTTATCATCTTCTTTTGATTCTAAAGTGTATATTTTTTCAACTTTAGCTCCAGCTTCTCTTGCTAATGTTTCAGACTCTTTTGGTGATGCTAAACTTTCTGAAAATACTGTTTTTATGTTATTTTCTTTGCAATACTTAGCAAGATTCTCTAATGTCTTTGGAGTAGCTTCTCCATCAGCATATAAATCACTTATAGATTTTTGTTTTAATCCAAAATCTCTACAAAGATATCCAAAAGCAGCATGACCAGTTACAAAATCTTTATTTTTAAGTTTTTCAAATTTTGGTTTATATTCATTATACAATTTATTGAATTTTACCTTTAAATCTTCATAATTCTTTTGATAAAAATCTTTATTATTTGGATCTTTTTCTATTAATGCATTTTTTATGTTATTAGCTTGAACCTGTGCCTCTTTTAAACTAAGCCAAACATGCGGATCTATCTTATCCCCATCTTTTATTACCTTAACATCTTTACTTGAATCCACCATAAGTGTTTTGCTATCTTTTAATTGACCCTTAACTTGATCTAACCAATGCTCTAAACCTAAACCATTATATACAAAAACATCACTTTCTGTAAGAGTTTTTAAATCAGTTGGTTTTAATTCAAAATCATGTGGTTCTTGACCTGGACCAACTAAAGTTAATATATTAACCTTATCTCCACCAATCATTCTTGTAAATTGCTCTAACGGATAAATTGAAACTACAACACTTAACTTTCCATCTTTTTTAATTTCATTAGATTTCTCACCAGAACATCCAATCAATCCTATAGTCAAAAGCAGTACGGAAATTATACCTATAATTTTTTTCAAATTCTACACCTCATTTGCATATGATTTGCATTTGCATAAAATCATATTAATATAATTTCCCAGTAATGTCAATTCTAAATATTTATAAAGTTTGCTTTAATTTCTTTATTTTTAATAATATTTTTATCAATTGATTGACATGAAAATATTATTGTTTGAGCAAAATTCATATCATTTATAACATCTATTGCTCTTTCCCTTCTTATGTCATCATATTGAACAAACGAATCATCAAATATTATAGGAACTTTTTTATTTTTAAATATTAATTGTATAAAAGCTATCCTAAGAGCTAAATATAACTGATCATTCGCCCCATTACTTAAATATTCTCCGGGAAATATGTTTATTTTGTCTCTTACTGTCATATTATAGTCTTCTCCAAGCTTAACTTCTGAATATTTATCTAAAGTTAATTTTTTAAATATCTCTAATATTTTTTTATTAAGCGCTGGCCCAAAGCTTTCTCTTACTTCTCTTCCTGAAGCCTCTAAATTTTCTATTGCAACGTCTATAGCTTTTAATTTTTTATCTAAAATATTAATTTCTTCTACTATGTTTTCTAAATCTTCTTCTATATCTACTATATTTCTTTTACCTAAAAAACTAGTTTTTATTATATTTTCTAAATCTTTTATTTTCTTTTCTACTTCTATTAAAAGATTTGATTTCTCTTTTACTTCCCTTTCTATTTCTTCTTCTGAATTATATTTATAATTTATATTGCCATTTAATACATCTTTTATTTCTTCTTTTATCTCTTCAATATTTCTGTCTTTTAGTAATACTTTATATGTTTCATCAACGCTTTTTAATGAACTTTCTAATTCTTTCTTCTTTAAAATTTTATCTCTAAATTCTTTTAAATACATTTCTAAGTCTACTAATTGAATATGCTCTAAATCCATAACAGTTAATTTTTCTTTTATTTCTCTTTCTTTTTCTTTTAACTCTGATATTATTCTATCTAAATTTTCTTTCTTGGAATTATATTCTATATTCAATAAATTTAAATTGTTTTTTATTTTATTATATTCATCAAGCTCTAAGTAAATTTCTTCTAAATTATCACAATTACAAAGTTTCATTATTGATGAAAGTATTTTTTCATTTTGTTTGTATCTATCTTCATCTTTTTCAAAAGATAAATTATCTAGTTGTTTTTTTCTCTCTTCAATTCTTAATTTTGATTGGCTTTCTGCAACATAAAAACTTTCTAATGTATTTATAGCCATTAACAGATTTTTGTAATTATTACATTTTATTAATTTTACATATTCATTTAATTGCTCTTCAATATTTTTGATTTCACTATTCAAATTATCAACAACTTTTTTACTTTCTAAACCACTATTCACATTATTTAATGAATTATTACTAATTAAAATAATTACTATTCCTAATACTATAAATATTGCAAATATTACGTATAAAAATATATTGTTTATTGATGCTATATTGATACCAATTAATACTCCACTTATTGCTGATAATATAAATCCTAGTTTCCTCTTGCTTTCTAATTTAGATTTTTCTATTAAAACTTTATCATCATAATTATCTGAATCCTCAACTAAATTTTTTACTTTATAAAGCTTTTCTTCATATTCTTTAAATAAATTTTTTACTTTATCTCTATGTGATATTAGCTTTAATGAATCTCCTAAAAACTTTTTCTTTTTATTTATCTTGTCCTCTTCTTCTTCAATAGATAACTTTAACTTCTTGTTTAATAAAGCTCTTTCTCTAAGACCTTCTTGTTCTGCATTTAACCTTATTAACTTTTCTTTTAATCCATCCTCCATTGAAGAAAATACTTCATATCTCTTTATTTTCTCACTTTCATCCTTTATTCTATTTTCTACTTCTTTTAATTCATACTCATTCTCATTTTTTATGTCTAAAAAAGTTAAATACTTTTTATTTTCTTCACTAAGTTCATTTATATATTTTTCATCTATTATCCCATTATTTCTTCTTAGTTCTGTTTCAATTTCCTTTTCTCTTCTTTTTAAATCTTCACTCTTTTTTAAGTAATTTATTATTTCTCCATATTCTTTTTGAAGATTAATTTTCTTTAAGTATTTTTTAAATAATTCTAATTTCTCTATTTCTTCTCTTAACTTTTTTCTCTCTTCTTTTTTATTTATTAATTCATTCTCATTAATTAAGTTAGATTCTGAAATTTTATAAGCTTCATATCTTTCTTCTATGACATTATTATATCTTTCTTTTAATATATCAAGTTCACCATTTTTTCTTGTTGTAGTTAATTCTTTTCTAGTAGCCTTAAGCTTTTCAATAGCAGAATATGCTGAAACCTCTCCTTCACCACAGCCAAATATATCAATTATTTTTTGTATTATTTGTTCATCTTTATCCCTTGATACAACAACTCCAAGTTGAGGTATAAATAATGTCTTTAAAAATGTATTTGAGTTTACCCCTAAAAAATATGAGCCTGGCTCATCTTTATTTATATCTTTTACTTCTTCTCCAGTTAATTCATCATATATAATAGATACATCATCTTTTTTAGTTAAACCAAAACTTCTTTTAATGATATAATCTTTATTTTCATGTGATACTATAAGCTCACCTTGCATTTTTTCTCCTGAAAATGGCATATACTTTTTTCTTAAATTATTCTTTCCACCTCTAGAACTCCCAAATCCATATAACCAAATTCTTATAAAATTCTGAATTGTACTTTTCCCTTTTTCATTTTCACCATATAATAAATTCATTCCATTATTTAAATCTATTTCTCTGTCCTTAATCCCTCCAAAGGATTTAATTCTAATCTTTTTAATAATCATCCAAATTCACCTCATCTTCTGTCAAGCTTTGCAGTCCTATTTTTAAAGCAAGTTCTAATATTTCTAATTCTTCTCCACTTGCCTCAGATATTTTATTACTAATTTTTTTTACAAATATTCCTTTTGTTGAATGTTCATTTTCTATATCATCTATTTTAACTTTTATTTTTGTCTTATCTTTAATCTTTACAAAGTAAAATTCACTATCTAACTTTTCCTTTAATATTTTTTCATTTATCTTAAAACTTGCGTCAATTTCACCAACTAAATTTACTTTAAATATATTAATTTTCAAATCAAAATCTTTAAGTTCTTCTAAGATTTTTCTTTTTATTTCTCTATACCCAAATGCACTTTCTATATTTACATCCTTCTCTATATACTCTCTTTTACATGTTTTTTTAAAATTTAAATCAACATAACCTTTTCCTACATATCCGATTAAAATTCCCTTTGCACCTAATTCATCAAAACCTCTTCCTTGAGGACATCCACTATAAGCATAACTTGTTGTTCCAACCTTTTGCACTCCATTAAATTTATGCCTATGTCCAAGAGCTATATAATCTAATTTCGATTCTTCTATATCCTTTATTGTTATAGGATTATATTCATTTGTAGTTCCTTGATTTGATAATTCCCCATGAATAACAGCTATATTTATAAAATTTTTATCTACTTCTATATTTTTTAACATAGATTGTCCAACATAATTATCTTCAAAAGCTGCTCCATAAATATTAGTTTTTAACTCTTTTATAAAAACCTTTTCTAAAGAACTTTTAAAAACATGTACATTTTCTGGCCAATCAACTAGCTTATAAAACGATTTAAAGTTATAAGGATCATGATTTCCTGGACTTATAAAAACTTTTGTTCTTTTTAATCTCTTTAATTCTTCCTGTATAAAAATTAATGTACTTTTATCTAACGTATAATTATCAAATATATCTCCTGCTAATAGCATTATATCTACATTTTCTTCATTACATATTTTAATTATATTACTAAAAACTTCTTTTATTTCCTCTTTACTTTTATCTGCTAATTTATTTCTAAATTCTTTAAATGGTGTATCAAAATGTATATCTGCACAATGAAGTATTTTTACTTTTTCCATAATAAATCCACCTTTCTATTTAACGAACTTTTGTTCTCATTTTATCATACATTTTACGCAAAAAGAAAGAGGATGATTTACTAAAATCATCCTCTTGGCATTGAAATACGTATTCCTTAAATGGTGTAATTACAAAGAGTTACTTAAAACCCTTTCAGTAGGTGTTTACTTTAGAGAACTTTCGTATTCCTCTACCATTCTCTTAACCATTTCGCCACCTACGGATCCACATTGTCTTGAGCTTAAATCTCCGTTGTAATCACTAAATGGAACTCCTAATTCTCTAGCTACTTCATTTTTAAATGCTGCTAGACCCTTTTTAGCTTCTGGAACTATCACTCTATTTGACATAATTGATCCCTCCTCAGGCTTACGGTAATTGTAAAATAAATTTTAATTTATCTTACAATCATAGTTTATCCTGAGGATAAAATTTAATCCCAAGTAACTTTTTCCAATTACATTAATGCTTTAAACTTATATCCCATTTTATTTAAGTCATTTATTTTATTTTCTAATTTATTATATTCTTCTTTATTAATTTTATTTAAATCTATATAAAAAGCTATATCTTGATTATTTAAATCAATTAAATCAATTTTTTCATCTATAATTTGAACATTATTTTTATCTAATATATTTTTAATATCTAAGTATTTTGGTATAATTGTATGACCATTTTTTTGCATTAAACCATAATACTGTTTATTTTCATCGTCAATTTGTTCATTTTCTAAAAATGTTAGTTTAATTTTTAATGAATTTGCAAAATCAATAATTTCAGGTACGTTCTTGTTTATATTTGCATCTTCGGATTCTACTATTACATACACACTAGATACATCCTTATCTTTTAATTTTTTTATTGATTTATATTCAGTATCTACAATAGTGTCAACAACATCATTTATTTTTTGTTCCTTATCCACACTTATAACTTCATGTTTTTCTGAAAGAATAACTCTAGTTTGAGTATGTATTATCCTATCTATAAAAATTATACTAACTAAAGTAACTACAAGAATTAAAATGCCCATTACAAATTTCTTCTTATTTTTACTCATATTTCCCCTCCTACATTGCTTCATAATTAAATTATACCATATTTTTTAATTAAATATTAATTTTTTTTCAATTATATTAATATTTTCTCTTTTTTGTTTTCTTTTTTGACAAATTAATTACATTTTAATATTTTTTTCTATATTTTCTAAAATTATAGGAGTTTTTTTAAAATATATTTAATATTTTACTTGAAATATTATTTATAACAACAAAAAAAGCACTTAGTTTCACTAAACTAAGTGCTTTTGGCAGGGGCAGTAGGACTTGAACCCACAACCAATGGTTTTGGAGACCACTACTCTACCAATTGAGCCATACCCCTAAGACGCTATTTATTTTATCATAAAATATTATGCTATGTCAATATTATTTTTTTGTAACAACATATTGTTAATTTTTATATTTTAGATTATAATATACTAAAATATTTTGATTGTCAAAATATTTTAATTTCAAATTAAGTGAGGTGTTTAAATGAATATAAAACCCTTAAAAATAGGAGAATTAGTATCTAGGTTACCTATAATTCAAGGTGGAATGGGTGTTGGTGTATCTCTTTCTAATCTAGCTTCTGCTGTTACAAACGCAGGTGGCATAGGAATTATTTCTTCAGCTCAAATTGGATTTAAAGAAAGAGATTTTGAAAATAATCCTTTAGAAGCAAACCTTAGAGCATTAAAAAAACATATAAAATTAGCTAAAGAAAAATGTAATAACGGAATAATAGGAGTTAATATTATGGTTGCAACAAATGAATATGCAAGATATGTAAGAACTGCTATAGAATCTGGAATAGACCTTATTATCTCTGGAGCTGGCATGCCCACAACTCTTCCAAAACTCACCAAAGGATATAATGTAAAATTGGCTCCAATAGTCTCTTCACTAAAAGCAGCAAAAGTAATTCTTAAATTATGGGATAAACACGATAATATAGCACCGGATATGATTGTGGTTGAAGGACCAAAGGCCGGAGGACATTTAGGTTTTAAAAAAGAAGATATTGAAATTTCAAATGAAACTTTTGATGATACTATAAAAGCTATAGTATCACATGTTAAAGATTATGAAATTAAATATAATAAATCTATTCCTATAATTGCAGCTGGTGGCATATTCAACGGTAACGATATAGTTAAATATTTAAATCTTGGTGCTTCCGGTGTACAAATGGCTACTAGATTTGTAGCAACAGAAGAATGTGATGCATCAAAAGAATTTAAAGAATCATATATAAATGCTACAAATGAAAATATCGGAATTGTTAAAAGCCCAGTTGGGATGCCAGGTAGAGCTATACTAAATTCTTTTGTAAATAAAACTTTAAATGAAAATATCAAAGTTATAAAATGTTATAATTGCTTAACCCCTTGTAATCCTTCTACAACACCTTATTGCATAAGTAAAGCTCTTATAAATTCAGTTAATGGAGACTTAGAGAATGGTCTTATCTTCTGTGGTGAAAATGTAAGTAAAATTAAAAATATAACTACAGTAAAAAAATTAATGACAGAATTAGAAAACGAAATTAAAGCAATTTAAAAAAGGGAAGAATAAATTCTTCCCTTTTCTAATTACTTAATACTATATTTATTTTGTTAGATATAAATATAGTAATTTTATAGTATTTTCTAAAGCACTATAATGTGTTCTTTCCATTCCATGTGATGCATGTACTCCTGGTCCTATAAGTGCTCCTCTTATATTATTTCCACCTCTAAGCGCTGCCCCTACATCTGAACCATATCTTGGGTATATATCAATTACATAATTTAAATTATTTTCTTTTGAAAGATTAACTAATTCTGTTACCATATTATAATCATAAGGCCCACCTGAATCCTTTGCGCATATAGAAACATCATATTCTGTGCAGTTTAAATCATCACCAATACATCCCATATCAACGGATATCATTTCTGTTATCTCTTCTGGTATATATGAAGCTCCATGACCTACTTCTTCATATGTTGATATCAAAATTTTAGTATCAAAATTTGGAACAATTTTTTCTCTACTTAATAATTCTAAAAGTGATATTAAACAAGCTACGCTACCTTTATCATCTATAAATCTTGATTTTACAAATCCACTTTCAGTTATAGTTGTTTTTGGATCTATAAATACAAAATCTCCTGAACATATTCCTAAATTTAATACATCCTCTTTATTTTTTACAACTTCATCTATTCTAATTTCCATATTTTCTGGATCTCTTTTTCTAGATGATGCATCTTCATACACATGAACAGCTGCACTGCTACTTAAAAATGTACCTGAATATTCTTTTCCCTCTCTAGTTCTTATAGTACAATATTCACCATCTAATGTTGGTACAATTGGCCCTCCAATTAAAGTAAACTTAAGTGTACCTTTATTTGTAATAGATCTTACCATAGCCCCTAACGTATCTACATGAGCTGAAAGACCAATAACCTTTTCATTGGATTTACCTTTTATATCTATTACTAAACATCCTTTATTTGTTTCATAACATTTATAACCTAGTTTTTCTACCTTTTCCTTTACCATATTTATTATTTCAAAACAAAAACCACTTGGACTATTAAACTCTAATAATTGTTTAGCAGTATTTAATAAATATTCTTTGTTTAAATTTAAATTCATAATCTTCCCCTCCTATAAACTCTATATATAACATAGATTCTAATCTATATTTTTTTAATTTTAAAAATGCTTTTTTATTCAAAGCATTTTTTAGTAAAATATTCAAAAATATTCTCTTTTTATTATAACATTTAAATATATTATACGAACAATTAAATATTCACTATTAAATTAATTCAAACAATAAAAATAAGGAGTTTAATACTCCTTATTTTTCTATCTTAAATCAGCAGGAAACTCTAATCCTATCTCTTTTCTTATTTTATCCATAAGCTCTATAGCAATAAGAGAATTTAAATGAGAATTTTTATTTGAATCTATTTCATTATTATTTATTAATTTTATAAATTCATCAAGTTCATAATACATATCATCTTTTCTCTGACATATAGATATATTTTCTTCTCTACCATCTCTATATACTATTTTTACATTATTAAAATGTATTCCATCTGATATTATAGTTCCTTCTTCACCTTGAATTTCAATAGGTAAATTTGAATCACTTATTTTTGAATACATTATTACAGAACTAAAATCATCATAAGTAAATATTGCTGTTCCTTGACCATCTACTCCAGTATCTAAAAATATTCCATTACTAATAACATCGTTTGGTTTTCCAAAAAGTGAAACCATTGGATGTATACAATATACCCCAATATCCATAAGTGCTCCATTTGAAAGTTCCTTCTTAAATGCATTAAGTATTATACCTTCTTTGTACTTATCATACCTTGAAGAATATTGACAATATGATGCAAAGTATCTTCTTATTTTTCCAATCTTATGAATATTTTCTTTAACACTTAAAAAATTAGGTAATACAGTAAGTCTCATAGCCTCCATTAATAAAACCTTATTTTTTTCAGCAACTTTTATCATATTCTCTACTTCTTTTAAATTAGAAGCCATTGGTTTTTCACAAAGAACATGCTTTTTATTATTTAAACATACAATAGCTTGCTCAGCATGAAAAGCATTTGGTGATGCTATATATACAGCATCTATCTCTTTACACTTTGCAAAGTTTTCTATATTATCAAAAAATAATTTAGCACAATGTTTTTCTCCAAATTCTTTTGCCGTTTCTAGCTTTCTTGAATAAACAGCTATAAGTTCAAAATTTTCATGTGTACTTGCAGCATTTAAAAATCTTTCACATATTGCACTTGTTCCTATAACCCCAAATCTAACTTTATTCATTTCTCATTCCCCTAACTTTCTTATTAATATACCTCTGGTATCATTATTACAACACATTTTGCCTTCTTTACAACATGAGCTGTTACTGATCCAACTAGCGCAGTAAACTTCTTCTTAGTATTCTTCGCCATTAATATTGTATCAATATTATTATCTTCTGCATATCTTAAAATTTCATCACCTGCATACCCAAAAGAAAATTCTTTTTTATAATCAAATTCTTTATTTAATTTATTCAACTGTTCTTCTGCATCTTTTAATATTCTTTTTCCTATAATCTCAGAATCTTTTACTTCTTCTGATACTGCCATACCATTTATAAATACTATCTCTCTTACATTAAGAAGTACTACTTCAACATCTTCTGGTTTAAAATTATTATTTAAATATTGTAATGCTATTAAACTTCTTTCACTGCCATCTACTGGTATTAATATTTTTTTCTTTTCCATTTTTAACACCTCTCGTATAAATTTATTTTATATAATTATACATCTTATACAATTTTTTATCTTTATTTAAAAATGTAAATTAATACATTATTTAAATTTACCATTATTATATTTTTTATAATTTAATAAAAATAAATTTTTATAAAAAAAAGACTAAAAACAATTGTTTTTAGTCTTTATCACTATGGCAGGGGCAGTAGGACTCGAACCCACAACCAATGGTTTTGGAGACCACTACTCTACCAATTGAGCCATACCCCTTTAGGACAATAATGATTATAATATATATTTATCAAAAAAGCAATAATATTATTTATTTTTTATTAAAGATTGCATTTTTTCAATATTGCCTTGAATAATATCTATAAATTCTTTATTATCATCAAAAACTTCTAACTTTATATTCTTAATATTATTATTAGACTTAACTTCTTTATCAGCTGAGTTTTGTACAAAAACTACATCCTCTGATTTTAAATTATTATTCTTAATATAATCATCTAAGGATTTTTCTTTAGGAAGAGTTTCAAAATTTAATCCTATACCTCTAAAGAAATATTCTAAGCTATTATCTTGTAATATAAATTTGAACTTTTTATAATCAGAAATATTTTTTTCAAAACCTTTTTGAATTTCATCTAATTTCTTAACTAAACTATTATAATTCTGTTCATAAAAATTTCTATTCGCAGGATCCTTTTCTTGTAATGCTGATTTTGCGTTATAAATCATTATTTTATATTCAGGAATTCCTAAAAAATAATATGGATTAGTTACAGTTTTCTTATTTAATTCAATTGAAATTTCTCTTATCCCTCTTGATAAATTTATTACTCCAAGTTTACTTTTATCAAGTTCTGAAATCATATTGTTTATTTCTAAGCCACTATATGTAACTGCTGAATAAAAGAATAAATCCATATTTGAAATATTATCTACTATACTTTTATCATACTTATAATTCTTTATATCATTAAAATTATTAAACATATATTGTACATTATGTTTATCACCACATAATTTTTTAATCATTTCATATTGTGGTTTATTTATTGTCATTATATTTAAATATACATCTCTATTATTCTTATCATTTTCAGAAGTATCTGCCATAAGTGGTTTAGATACTACACCAATGCCTAAAAAAAACGCTGCTGTTATAATTAGCATTGCAGCTGTTAACTTTTTCATGATTTCACCTCTTCAAAACCATAATCTATAGTTATTTTTTGTAAATACTTATATTAATATATTCTACACTTTTTATTTTAGTTATGCAATTACAATTATATTACTTTTACTTTTCTTTTTTTTAAAATTTGGATAGAATATAAGGATAAGTTAATAATTATAGAAAGGAGCTTTTTAATATGGATTTTGAAGTTAATAGTATTGCGGAAACTACGAATATCGGTAGACAATTAGGTAAAATTTTAAACCCTGGTGATATTGTTTGTTTAACTGGTGATTTAGGAACAGGTAAAACTCATATAACAAAAGGTATTGCTGAAGGACTTTCAATAACTGAAAATATAACAAGCCCTACATTTACAATTGTTAATGAATACGACTCTGGAAGATTAAAATTATACCATTTTGATGTGTATAGAGTAAGTGATCCTGATGAGATTTATGCAATTGGATTTGATGATTACATATTTGGTGAAGGTGTTTCTATTATAGAATGGGCAAATTATATAGAAGAAATTTTACCTAAAGATTATCTTCATATATATATACAAAAAGATTTATCAAAAGGAGAAAATTATAGAAAAATTTCTATTACTCCATATGGTGAAAAATATAATTACGTAAAGGAGCTGACTTTATGTTAGTTTTAAGTGTTGACTCTTCTTCAAAATGTGCTACTGTAGCACTTCTTAATGAAGATATGGTTATTGCTGAATATACATTAAATAATAAAAGAGAACATTCTGTTCTTCTTATGGGAATGATAGACAAGGTATTAAAAGATTCTAATCTTTCTATAAATGATGTTGACGGTTTTGTTGTATCAAAGGGACCTGGTTCTTTTACTGGTCTTCGTATAGGAATGGCTACAATAAAAGGGCTTAGCTTTGGAAGTAATAAACCTTATGTAAGTGTATCAACATTAGAAGGTTTAGCTTCATCTCTTACATACTTTGATGGAATAATATGTCCTATTATGGATGCAGTAAGAGAAAATGTTTTTACTGCAATATATAGATGTAAAAATGGTACTATTGAAACATTGATAGATTGTACATCTATGGATTTACCTGAACTAAAAGAAGAACTTAATAAGTTAAATGAAAAAGTACTTCTAACTGGTGACGGTGCAATAAAACATAAAGAATATTTATCTAAAAATATAAAAAATTCTTACTTTGCTCCTATTCATCTAAATACAGTAAGAGCTTCTCAAATAGGTGAAGTTGGTTTAAAACTATTAAAAAAAGGAATAAAAGATGATGAAAATTCATCACCACTTTACTTAAAAAAACCTCAAGCAGTTAGAGAATTAGAAAAAAGGCTACAAATGACAAATGGCGAATCTAATTCTTAAAGAAATGGACTTCTCCGATTTAGAAGGAGTATATGAGGTTAGCTCTCTAAGTCTTAAGGAAACATGGAGTTTAAATTCAATAGAAAAAGAACTAAATAATAAATTGGCAACATATATTGTATGCTTAGAAGATTCTAAGGTTTTAGGCTTTGCAGGCTCATGGCTTATAGCATCTGAAGGACAAATTACTAATGTAGCTGTTCATCCTAATTCTAGGGGCAAAGGAATAGGAAAATATTTAATGGAAAAACTAATCTTTGTTTTAAAAAATAAAGGATGTACCGATATTACATTAGAAGTTAGAAAATCAAATATTATTGCTCAAAATCTTTACAAATCCTTAGGTTTTAAAGAAGAAGGTATAAGAAAAAACTTTTATGAAGATAACAAAGAAGATGCAATAATAATGTGGCTTCATAATATATAAAATTTAAAGCAAAACAAAAGGAGTTATTTTTAAATAACTCCTTTATTTTATAAAATACAATTTTGTTATGCTATTTTTTCTTTGCGCTTTTCTCCAAAGTTTGGATCACATTTAAATACTGATACTGACACCTTTTTATATAATGCATAAGTTACAACAGATACTATTACTCCTTTTATAGCATTAAAAGGTAACAATCCTACTGTTACATATTGCATTAGTTGTGTTGAATCCATATGCATTCCGTAAGCTGGTAATAAAAAATACACATTAGCAATTATTCCAACTAACTCCATTAATATTATACTAACTACCATACCTAATATTGCAGTCTTTTTTGACTTATTTCTAGAATAAATAAATGCAGCTGGTAAAACAAATGATGCTCCTATAATAAAGTTTGCAACTTCTCCAACTCCACCAGTTCCACTTCCCGCTAATAGAAAGTGCATAAAAACTTTTATTAATTCTATAATTACACCTGCAATTGGTCCAAAAGCAAATGCTCCCATAATTGCTGGAACATCACTTAAATCCATTTTAAGCCATGGAAAAATTGGTATTAAAGGTATTTCAATATACATTAATATGAAAGCCATACCTGCTAATAATGAAATTTTTACGGTTTTGTTTAAATTTGATGTCATTTTATAATTCCTCCCCCAAATTATCTTCTTTTGGTGGGTAACTATTAATAACTAATTTTTTAAATAAAAAACCCTGATATTTAATTATATCAGGGCGTTAAGTTTCAAACCTAAAGTTATTAATATTTTACCTTCTTTCATCCAGACTATACTGTCGGCTTCGGAATCTAACCGAATCATGCTAAACCATTAGCTCGCGGGCTTTACCGCCGGTGGGGAATTACGCCCCGCCCTGAAGATATTTATTTAATTTACAATTTAATCCTATCACCTTAACTTATCATTGTCAATAAAATAACATTATATTTTTTGTATTATTTTATCGCAAAAATATAATCATCTATATATTCACCAATTCTATCCTTTAATAACTCTTTCGCCGAAATATTTAACTTGCCTTCTCTAATTTTTTTAAATTGACTATGCATAAATTGACTTACTAAAGTTATTGGAATTTCAACTTTTTCTAAATTATCCATCATCTTTTCCAATGCAAAATTTACATCTTCTCTTGGCATATAATATCTACATCTATCTGATAAACTATATCTTCTATCAAATTTTATTTTTTCACTTGTACCTGAGTAATGTTTAATCCAATCCTTTGGATCTTTAACCATATTAAAATCTAATACATCCATAAACCTTGATAATTCTAAATCTGGATTATATTTTAATAATTCATTTTCCATTGCATTTAATGCAAAGGCACCTTCTCTAAAGCCAAATGTTAAAGCTGGTCCAACTTTTAAAATTATATATCCATCCTCAACCATTTCTCTCAAAGCTTTAGGCGTTTGATAATCAGTTGAGTGAGCTTCAAATACTAAATTATCATATTTCTTTATAGCATCACTTAATTCTTTTGCTGAATCTCTATTATATTCCCAAACATTATCACTACTAAATTCAACTCCTGGTTGCACAACTACTCCTACAACATAATCAAAAGCTTCTCGTAATCCTCTATTGTAAAAAGCTTCTTTAAATGTATTTACAGTTGTTTCAAAATCTTCTTTTCTTGTAACCTTTATTCCTTCTTCTTCATCATTCTCTACTTGCGCTCCTCCAGGTATTGGAACTTCACTACCAATTATATAAACTGGATGGATTGCATTTTTATTTATATTTAACAATTCTTTATATGCATTTTCACATACCTCACAAAGAATAGCTGCTCTTTTAGCTATTATCTCATCTCCAAATTTTCCTGATTCAATATCACCTTTAAGCGGCATACTTGTATCTAAATGAATTTTTGTAAATCCTGCAAGAACATATTCTCTAACTAATACTTTTGCATTTTCCATAGCTATTTTAGAATCTAAGTTTGTCCATGTTAAAGGTCCTAAATGATCTCCACCAAGGATTATTCTTTCCTTTGGAAAATTATTTTTATAAGCTAAGTTATAAATATAATCTATATATTCTTTTGGTTTCATTCCAGTATATCCACCAAATTGATCTACTTGATTTGCTGTTGATTCAATTAAAAGATTCATATTAGTATCTCTTAATCTTTCCATTGCAGCCTCAATTACATATTGATTTGAACAACAAACAGAAAATATTCCTACTATTTCTCCCCTCTTATATTTATTAACTATTTCTTTAATAGGATGCATTTATATTATTCACCTCTTTTTTAAGCTTTATTATTACTTCCACATATAATTATCTTATGTTTAACTATATCTCTCATTGCTTCTTTACCAGGTGTCATATAATTTCTTGGATCATTAGCTTCTGGATGATTCACAAAATATTTCTTTACAGCATCTGAAAAAGGTATTTTTAAATCTGTAGCTACATTAACTTTACATATTCCACACCTTATAGCTTCTTTAACTAATTCATCAGGCACATCTGATGCACCATGTAAAACTAAAGGAATAGAAACTTTTACTCTTATTTCTTTTAATCTTTCAAAATCAAGCTTTGCTTTTCCTTTATATAGTCCATGAGCAGTACCAATTGCAACTGCTAATGAATCTATACCAGTTTTATCAACAAAATCTTTAGCTTGGTCAGGATTTGTATACATTGTATCTTTTTCATCAACAACCAAATCATCTTCCTGCCCACCAAGTCTTCCAAGCTCTGCCTCAACTGTAGCATCAAATTTATGAGCATATTCAACAACTTCTTTAACTATTTTTATATTATTTTCATACTTTTCATAAGATGCATCAATCATTGCTGACTTAAAACCTTTGTCTATATAATCTTTTATATCACTTATATCCTCAAAATGATCTAAATGTATAGCTATAGGAATTTTATATTTCTTTGCAGCAACCTCAGCCATTGAAACAATATAATCAGCGCCAGCATATTTAATAGTTGATGGTGTTCCAGCTAATATAACTGGTGACTTTAGTTCTGATGCAGTTTCAACAACAACTTGTAAAGTTTCTAAGTTGTGTATATTAAATGCTGGTACCGCATATCCCTCTCTTTGAGCTTTTTTAAGCATTTCTCTAGTTGATAATATTTTCCCCATTCTCTTTACCCTCTTTCTTAAACTCTTATAACTGTACCTAAGTTCATATTAAATTCCATCTACAAAATCTACTTCTTCCTTATTTTCTTTCTTTACTTCAAAAGCCTTTATTGAATTATTTCCTGAATTAATAGCAAAATCTATTAACTCATTAACATTCATTCCATCTCTACATAATGAAACTTCAAGAAGCATTCCAAGATTTGTCCCTGCTAATACTCTCATATTTTTATTTTGTAATTTTTGACTTAATAGAACTGAAATTTTAAAAGGAGATCCACCTGCTAAATCTGAAAGAACTAAAATTTCATCAGTATTTAATTCTGAAATTGCACATTTTAATTTTTTTTCTAAAGCTTCTGTACTATCCCCTTCAATAAAATCTACACATCTTAAATTTTCTTGCTCTCCTGCAATAAGCTTTAATGAACTTAACATGCCTGTTGCAAAATTCCCATGACCTGTTAATATTATTCCTACCATTTAAAATTCCCCCTACTTATAGACTATTTCTTATATTCATGTATTATTACACCCTTGACTACTCTATTTACTGTTCCATCAGGTCTTGGATTATCTGGAGATATTCCTAACTTAAGTGAACTAAATAATCCAAACATTTGTCCAAAAAGCATGTAATTAAATACTGTATATATTTCTGGAATATCCTTCCCATCTATTTCTATATACTTATCACATAATGAATTAAGTTCATTGTTTTTGTTATAGCTAATTACAGCTAATTTATGCCCTCCATTGTCTCCATGTATTTCTTTTATTAAATCCAAATCATAAAGATTTGTATAACTATTTATTGAATTCATAAAAATAACTAATGTATTATCATCTATAATAGACTTTGGACCATGCCTAAATCCTAAAATTGATTCACAAACAGTAACTATCTTTCCACTAGTTAACTCTAAATTTTTAAGAGCCATTTCTTGACATAATCCCTTTAATGCTCCTGAACCTAAATAAACAACTCTATTACATCCTAAATCTACAAGCTCTTTAACATCTTTAAATTTATTTTCTAATATTTTTTCTCCTTGCTTTACAACTATATCAACATATTTTTTATTTTCCTTTAAATTATCTATATCAAAAGCTAATAATGTTGCAAGCACCATACAACTAAAAGAACTTGTCATTGCAAAACTTTGATCATTTGACCTTTCTGGCATTAATAAACATAGTGTGTTTTCATATTCTTCTGATTTCTTAGCTAATTCACCATTTTTATTACATGTAATAACCATTTGTGCTATATCTTTAACATTATTTTGAAATAATTCATAGGCACCAATACTTTCTGGACTATTTCCTGATCTTGCAAATGATACTAATATTGTTTTTGTGTCTTCTTCTATAAATTCATATGGGTTTGATACCAAATCAGTTGTTGCAATTGCTTCAACTCTTAAATTTAACTTTTTAGCTAAATATAAATAAATAGTATCTCCTACATAATCTGATGTACCTGCACCAGTTAAAATTATTCTAGTTTTTTCAGTTAAGTTTTTATTTAAAAAATTTTTGATATTTTCTTTATTATTTTCTATGATTTCATAAGTTTGTTTCCAAAGCTCAGGTTGTTGCCTTATCTCTTTAGCAGTAAATATACCATTAACCTCTCCCCAAAATTCCTCTGTTAATTCAAAAATCATTTTATTACCCTCCTTAACTGATAATGTTGTCATTACCACTTGTTTTAAAAATTTTTATTTTTATTTTTATTTAATTTAATTATTGTTTAACTGAACTCTATATTTAAATTTATCTCCTCTTACTATACTTACTGTATATTCTATTAATCTTTTACTTTCATAAGTATATCTTTCGATCTTTAAACTAGGAGCTCCTTCATGTATTTCTAAATAAATACTTTCTAGCTTATTAGTTAATATAGGCTCAAAATATTCTTCTGCAAATGTTAAGTTTGCATTATACTCTTCTTTAAGTACATCATACATGGCTTTGCCTTCTAATTTTTCTTTAGATAATTCATAAAATCTTTCAAATGGTAAATATGTAACTTCATACATCATAGGTACATTATCAGCTTTCCTAACTCTTACTAATTTATAAAGTAACTCTTCAGCTTTAATATTGAATTTATTTGAAATCTTTTCTCCAGCTTCTACTATCTCAAAATTAATTATTTGAGAAGATGGCTCTTTCCCAATTTTTTTCATTTCATTTGTAAAAGAATAAAATGATACTAAATCTTGATTAACCCTTTTTGGCGCTACAAACGTACCTTTTCCATGTAACTTATATATATAACCATCTCTTTCTAATTCATCTAAAGCTTGTCTTACCGTAGTTCTACTTACATCATATATATCACATATTTCTCTTTCTGATAATAATCTATCATTTTCTTTTAAACCTTTATTAATTTTATCTATCAGTATATCCATAAGCTGTAAGTATAGAGGTATCTTAGAACTTTTATCTATTACTTTCACTGTTAATTACCACCTTGTTTATAATTATAATTTAATTATAATCAATTACAAACTAATTTTTCAATATAAACTTTAAATTTTCAAACTGGTAACTACCTATTTATATTTTACAATAAAATAGGGGGACTTAATTAAGTAATCCCCCAAAGTTTAATATTTTTAATTTATAATATACCAATTGCCTTTCCTAAAATACCAATTACTACAGTAGCTCCTATTAACATAATAGGTGACATACCTTTCTTAAGAAGCTTATACATTAAAAATGTATAAAGTAAAGGTAAAAGATTTGGCATTACGGCATCTAAAACTCCTTCTTGAATCTTTACTTCAGCTTGACCAACTGTTGCAACAAATGTAGTCTTTAAGTTAACCATTGATGCTATAAGCCCACCAACAACTGTTAATCCAACAATTGAAGCTGCATGTGAAATCTTTTTAGTTTGCTCTTTTAAATTTGAAATAGCTTTAACACCTGTGTTGTAACCATACTTCATTAAGAAAAATCTTAGGAAGAAATGTAATGCATTAAATAATAATAAAAATACTATAGGTCCTGCAATATTTCCTTGACTTGCAAGTGATGCTCCTACACCAACACAAATTGGAAGTGCTGTAAGCCAAAATAAAGCATCTCCAATTCCGCCTAAAGGTCCCATTGTAGCAACCTTTATAGCTCTTATTGTATTTCTATCTTCTTTATTTTCTTCCATGGCAATTACAAGTCCCATTATAAATGTAACTAAGAATGGATGTGTATTAAAAAATTCCATATGATCTTTCATTGAATCTGAAAGGTCTTTTTTGTTTGTATGAATTTTCTTAAGACCTGGTAATAATCCATATAACCATCCACACGCCTGCATTCTTTCATAATTAAAAGATGCTTGAAGGAATAAAGATCTCCATACCATTTTATTTAAATCTTTATTAGTTATTACCTTATCAGTTCTAGCATCTTTATATCCTAAGCTAACTGATTCAGATGCTTGTTTATATTCTACTTTAGATGCCATCTTCATACTCCTCCTTTACAACAACTTTTTCAGGTTCATTAGATTTTGCATAATAATCATATAAAGCTATGCATAATCCAATTAAAGCAAGGGCTAATATTGGAATATTGAAGTAAGTTACTAATAAAAATCCACCAATTAAGAAAGCAACATATTCTTTCTTAAGCATAATTTTAAGTAACATAGCAAATCCTATAGCTGGCATCATTCCACCTGCTACTGATAATCCTTCAATTATAACAGTAGGAATTTTATTAACTATTGCAGCAGCTTGTTCTGCTCCAAAGAATATTGGTAAAAATCCACATATGAAATATGATATAAATAAAACTACCATTCCCATATAGTTAATTTTATCAATTCCTTTGGTATTTGCTTCTTCCGCATATTTATCAGCTTTATGCATTACTGGTGAGAAAATAGTAAATAATAATGTAATTCCAGCTTGTGCAGCTACAGCAAATGGAATAGCAACTCCAATTGCTGCTTGAGGATCAAGTTTTCCTAGAATTGCAATACTTGTACCTATAATACCTCCGATAACAACATTTGGTGGTTGTGCACCAGCTAGTGGTACCATTCCCATAAATACAACTTCTAAAGAAGCTCCTACAATAAGTCCAGTAGTCATATCTCCAAGTATAAGTCCTACAATTGGTCCTGTTACTATTGGCCTGTGTATATGTGTTAAGCCATCGAACATATCGATACCAGCTATACCAGCCCAGATAGCAATTAACAATGCTTCTACTAACATTTAATAGTTCCCCCTTTATTAAATTTTAAAATATATTAAATAATTAAAATGAAAGCAACTTAGAATTAAACGTACTTTTCTATGTCAACTTCAACTCTTTCGTCAGGAACTCTTCTAATTTCAACTTTAATACCTAAGTCAATAATTTTTCTTATTGTCTTTTTATCATCTTCATCTAGTGATACTGTTGATGATATTTGTTCTTTTCCTTCACTAAAATGCATATTTCCTATATTTAATTCTTTTATTGGTACCCCACCTTCTATGAGTCTTAATGCATCTTGTGGTGTTCTACAAACTAAAAATATTTTTTGTCTATCTGAAGCTTTATGAATTATATTTATTGTTTTATCTATTGTAAAAAATCTTGTTTGTATTGCGTCTGGTAAAACCATTTCCATTAAGCTTTGTTGAACAGGATCTGCTGCAACTTTATCATTTGCAACTAATATTAAATTAGCACCTAAATGATTTACCCAAGTTACTCCAACTTGTCCATGTATAAGACGATTATCCACTCTTGTTAATAAAATATTTGGCATTTTAACTCCTCCCAACTCCAAGTGGTAAGTACCACTTTATTTAAAACATAATTTTTTATAAGCTTTTATATAATTTCTTCTCTCTATTAATTAATATTTATATTTTTTTATTTTTATTACATATTTTTATTATTTTATTGATGTTCTAAAAAATATCTTATAGCTGACTAAATTTATAAAAGATATTAAGATTAAGAATAATAAAGAGACTTCTACTGATATGATTTTCATTACTATAAGATAAAACAGTAGACTTAAAAGATACATTATTACTAAAGTACATATATTAAAGTTTTTTCTTGAGTTATTTATTATTTCTAACATTTTTTCTTCACTTAAATCTTGTTCTTTATATTTTTTTGCAAAAATAGATGGTACTACTTCTCCTATTATTTTTTTACTTATTAAATCACAAATAAATATTATAAATACTCCTATTATTGAAATTAAAAATATATCATAGGTTTTTATATTTAAATTTAATATTGTTTCTATTAACTTAAAGGCTAAAAATAATGTTCCACCAACCAAAGAGATTATAGGTAATGCAACTATAATCATTACAGATGATAATTTTGCATTTAACTTTATACTTTTATCCTTATTCATATTAATAGTAAACATAAACATTGATATAAAAGTGAGAACCATCACTATTAAAATTGATAATATATATTTCATATTTTCCTCCTTTCTAATAATATTATATCATCCATTTTTTACCATTAACAAGAAAACGTTCTCTAAAAATTCCGATTAATTTCATAAAAAAATGCCTATCTAATTAATTAAGATAGACATTTTTTTACATATATTATATAGTCTTCAAACTTTATATAATAAAAATATTATTTTTTACTATTCAACCTCTTTCATAGAAAGTGCTATTCTTTTTCTTTTTTCATCAACATCTAATACTTTAACTTTTATTACGTCTCCAACCTTAACTATATCAAGTGGATGTTTAACAAATTTATTAGCCATTTGACTTTTATGAACTAGCCCATCTTGATGTACTCCAATATCTACAAAAGCTCCAAAGTCTGAAACATTTCTAACTGTTCCCATAAGTATCATACCAGACTTTAGATCTTTTAATTCTATAACTCCTGTTTTTAATATTGGTTTTGGCATATCTTCTCTTGGATCTCTACCAGGTTTTTGTAATTCTTTAATTATATCCTTAAGAGTAAGTTCTCCAACTTTAATTTCTTTTGATAGATTATTTAATCCTTTTTTGTTAACTCTTTCTTCTATGTCAGTTAGCTTTTTATTTTTTAAATCATCTATAGTATATCCTAAAATTTCTATAAGCTTTTTAGCTGCATCATATGATTCAGGATGAACTGAAGTATTATCTAATGGATTTTTACTTTCCATAACTCTTAAAAAACCTGCACATTGTTCAAATGCTTTTTGACCTAATCTCTTAACTTTAAGCAATTCTTTTCTTGATTTAAATAAACCAACTTCGTCTCTATAAGCTACTATATTATCAGCAATACTTGAATTTATTCCTGATATATGTGTTAAAAGGCTTGGTGTTGCTGTATTTAAATCTACTCCAACCTTATTTACTGAATCTTCTACTACACCATTTAAAGATTCCTCTAATCTTTTTTGAGTTACATCATGTTGATATTGTCCTACTCCAATTGCCTTTGGATCTATTTTTACAAGTTCAGCAAGTGGGTCTTGAAGTCTTCTTCCTATTGATATAGCTCCTCTAACTGTAACATCTAAGTCTGGATATTCTTTACTTGCAAGTTTTGATGCTGAATAAACTGATGCTCCTGCCTCTGAAACAATAACATAAGCTACTTCTTTTCCTGTTTCATCTTTTATTTCTTTTATCATCTCACTTATAACTTCTTCTGATTCTCTTGAAGCTGTTCCATTACCAAGTGATATAACATCAACACTATATTTTTTAATAAGATTTTTTAATGTATTTTTTGTTCCTTCAACATCATTTTTGGGTGCAGTTGGATATACGGCTGTATTTTCTAAAAATTTACCTGTACTATCTAAAACTGCTATTTTACATCCAGTTCTAAATCCTGGGTCGTATCCCATAACTACTTTTCCTTTTATAGGAGCTTGAAGTAATAATGCTTTTAAATTCTCTTTAAACACATTTATAGCACCTTCTTCACCTTTATCTGTAAGTTCACTTCTTATTTCTCTCTCTATTGAAGGATATATAAGTCTCTTTAGTGAATCTTTTATTGCTTCACTTAATAATATATCCGTTTCCTTATTTCCTTTTAATAAATTTGATTCTAAGTAGCTTATTATTTTATCTTCATTTGAAACTATCTTTACAGAAAGAATTTTTTCCTTTTCTCCTCTATTTATAGCAAGTATTCTATGTGAAGGTATTTTCTTAACTTCTTCACTATAATCATAATACATTTCATATGGAGTTTGTTCTTCACTTCCACCTTTAGTTTCAATTAAACCTTCATTAAATACAAATGTTCTAATCCACTTTCTATATTTTGCTTCATCTGATATTATTTCTGCAACTATATCAAGCGCACCTTTAATTGCGTCTTCCTTACTATTTACATCCTTTTCTTCATTTATAAACTTCTCTGCCTCATCTTCTATATTGCCCTTAAATTCCCCACTTAAAATAAGTTCACCTAAAGGCTTTAAACCTTTTTCTAATGCAATTGTAGCTCTAGTTCTCTTTTTAGGCTTAAATGGTCTATATATATCTTCTACTTCTGTTAAAGTATCTGCTTTTTTTAAGTTATTCTCTATTTCTTCAGTAAGATTTCCTTGCTCTTCAATTAATTTTCTTACAGTTTCTTTTCTTTCTTGTAAATTTCTCAAATAAACTAATCTTTCTTCTAAGTTTCTTAAAACTTCATCAGAAAGACCGCCTGTCATTTCTTTTCTATATCTAGCTATGAAAGGAACTGTATTCCCTCCATCTAATAACTCAATAACATTATTAATTATATTTAATTTAAGACCTAATTCTTTTGATAATCTATCATTAATATTCATTTTATACCTCCACACTTAAATTTCCTTATCTTTCTATTATACCCTATAATAAAATTTTGTTTTATAATATTTACTTAATATTACATATTGTAATTATGTTAAGTTCTAGTATAATTTTAATTGTAAATATTTTCCAGATTAGAGGTGTTTTTATGAATTCTCAAATTCAAAAAGTTATTTCTTTGCTATTAATAATTTTTATAACATTATTAACCTTTGATTACTTTAAAATAATAGAATTTTCTAGTATTTTAAGAGAATCTCTTTCTTTTTTAACCTTATCTTTAATATTAATATCATCAGTTTCTGTTATAACAGGTAAAAAAGCTGGTATGCATAAATTTATAAATTATGTTATTCTCACAACCACTCTTTTTGGTGGATTGCTTTTAATTTATCAATCTAAAGTTAATTTCTTAATATGCATATGTTTGTTATTTACTATAGTTTATGCAATTGTTGATATGCTATATAAAAAGGCTTAACTTAAACTTAATATTGTTTTTATCATAATAATTGCAGAAGGTTAATAAACTTTATTAAAACAATTTTTTAGGAGAATTTAATGAAGTCAAAAACTTATAAAATATTAACTGCTATTTCTGCAATTATTTTTATTTCATTTTTAATTTTAAGATGCTCTATTGATACATTCGATTCAAAAGATGTGAAAAATAATATTGAATTTCTTTCATCAGAGAAATTTGCAGGAAGACTTTGCGGAACAAAAGAAAATGATAATGTTTCAAACTACATATCTGAAACTTTTAAATCTTTAGGTTTAAAACCTTTAGATTCTGATTATAAAGAAAGTTTTCAAGTAGTAACCCCAATTAAAAATAATACAAGTGCTAAATTACAAATAACTAATTCAGAAAAAGTTATTAAAGACTTTAAATACGGAGAAGACTTTAAAGAAGATATGCTTAATTTTAAAATTTCAGATGTAACATTATCTTCTGATGATAGTATAAATATATCTCCATCTTCAATATCATTTAGAAAAGGTAAAGATATTTTTTTATTTTATGTTAGCAAAGAAAATAATTTTAATTTTAGAAGTTCTTTTGTATATCAATCACCAATATCATTTGCAATTGCTATATCAAAAGAAACCTATGATTATATGATAAAAAGCTTAAAAAAAGATTTGAAAATTTCAGTAACATTGCCTTATAAATTAGTAAATACAGAAACATTTAATGTAGTTGGAAAAATAGAAGGTAGAAATAATGATAATCCGCCATTAATCCTAACTGCTCACTTTGACCATATGGGTATTGATTGCTTGAATAACTTATATTGTGGAGCATTAGATAATGCATCTGGAACATCATTTTTATTAGAACTGGCTTCTTACTTATCATCTCTTCCAAAACCAAATAGAGATATTATATTTGTAGCCTTAAATGGAGAAGAATTTGGACTTTTGGGTTCTCAAAAATTCTCATCAAAATATAAAGATATTTTAAAAGATGCAAAAGTTATTAATTTTGATATGATAGGAGCAAAAAATTATCCTATTACATTTATTAGAGGTAGTAAATCTATAGATATGCCTTCACCTTTACTTAAAGATTTTGAAAATATATGTTTAACAAAAAATCAAGACTATAATATAAAATACGAAGATTCAAGCGATCATGCAAGTTTTATAAATAATAATTTTGATGCTTTAACTATATGTCATTCAGATGTTAGTAAAATCCACACTCCATCTGATAAAGTTGAAAATATATCTACAGATTCTGTTGATAATGTTTTCAAGATTGTTGATAATTATTTAGTTAATGAACTTTATCCGAAAAGTAAATTATTTATTTTTAATCCTACATTACATGCAATTTCCTTCGTTTGCTTTTTAGTATTAATAAGTTATCCAATTTTAAAAAAAATTGAAAATCATAAAAATTCTCATTCATAATTTCAATATTTATAAATAAGATTTGTAATACTTGGCATATAACTATATAATGTGTATACTATGATTAAATAATTATTTTAAAAGGTGCTATAAGATATGACTAGAGAAACACATTCATCAGGAGGATTCTTTATTGCTCTTATTACATTAAACACTTTTATTACAAAATATTTAATAAATTATAATTTAGGTTATGCATTATTATCTATATTAATATTTTTCTATACTTCTCATGTTGGTTCACTTTTCCCTGATATAGATATGAAAAGTTCTTTTATTAGTAAAAGACACCCTTTTATATCAAGATTATTTGGAAGAAGATTTAGACATAGAGGTTTTACTCATAGCCTAGTATGTGTTTTTATTATATTTTTTGCATTTCAAGTTTTTATAAAAACGAGCAATAATAACATTATAGTTTTAAGTATGTGCTATGGCTTTTTATTAGGATATATATCTCACCTTTTTCTTGATTTATTAACAAAGGAAGGAATAGAACTTTTTTATCCTATTAAGGCTAATATAAGTATTTTCTTTATAAAAACTAATTCTAATGGAGAGAAATATTTTAATAGAACTCTAAAATTTTTGACAGCATTAACTTTAATATATAGCTTTTATATTATAAGTAAAAATGTTTTTAACATTAATATTTTAGATTTATTAAAAATTAAACCTATAATTTAAAATTATAAAAGGTGAAATTAAAATTATAAACTTTAATTTCACCTTAAATTTTTATTATATACTTTTTATATATTCTACTTTACAAATACAGTCCTTTAAATCTTCAAGTCTAAGATCTTCAACATAAAGTTTTATTTTATATTTCTCACCTTTATAACTTATATTTACAATATTCTCATCGCCAATTTCTTCTTTTTCACTTATCTTATTCTCTTTAATAAATTCCTTAAATGATAATTCACTAAAAAAAGCTTCCCAAAATTCTTTTAAAGTAATTTCTTTATTAAGATAAATTTTCTCTAATTGTTCTTTATACATTTTTATACCTTCTTCTATAGTTAATTTAAATTTTTACTTCTTAATTATACTATATTTTATATTCTTTAATTAATATATTAATCCCTGCTTTATTTATTAATTTAGTTCACTTGAAAGATACGCATTTATAAATGAATCAATTTCACCATCCATGACAGCCTGAACATTTGATGTTTCTTCTCCAGTTCTATGGTCTTTAACCATATTATATGGATGGAATACATATGATCTTATTTGACTTCCCCATCCCATATCTTTAAGTTCTCCTGTTAAATCTTCTATTTTTTCTTTATGTGCTCTATCTTTTAATTCAATAAGCTTTGACTTTAACATATTCATAGCAGTATCTTTGTTAGCGAATTGACTTCTTTCATTTTGACACTGAACTACTATACCAGTTGGTATATGAGTTATTCTAATTGCTGATTCAGTTTTATTAACATGCTGTCCACCAGCTCCACTTGCTCTAAATGTATCAATTTTTAAGTCATCAGGTCTTATATCTATGTCTTGATCTTTTGTAAGCTCTGGTAAAACTTCAACTGATGCAAAAGAAGTTTGTCTTTTACCATTAGCATTGTAAGGTGATATTCTAACTAATCTATGGATTCCCTTTTCTGCTTTTAAATACCCATATGCAAAATCACCTTTTACTTTTAATGTAACACTTTTTATTCCTGCTTCATCACCTTGTATTAAATCTAAAGTTTCAACAGTAAATCCTTTTTTCTCACACCATCTTGTATACATTCTTAGTAGCATTTCTGTCCAATCATTAGCATCAGTACCACCTACACCAACATGAAGTGTTAATATCACATCATTTTTATCATATTCACCTGAAAGCATTATTTCTATTCTATATTCTTCAACTAATTTATCTAATTCCTTTATTTCTGAAATTATTTCATTTATTGATTCATCATCATCTTCTTCCATAATTTCATTTAAAACTTCTATATCTTCTATTTTTCTTTCTAATAAATTAAATCTTTCTAATCTTGATTTTAAGAATTTACTTTCTTTTGTTACTTCTTCAGCTTGTTTTATATCATCCCAAAATCCTACCTCTTGCATTTTAAGATTTAATTCTTCAATTTGTTTTTCTAAAGCTTCCTTGTCAAAGTGAAGCCCTCATTTCATCTATTTTTGACTTTAAACTTGGCATTTTTCCTAATGCTTTTTCAAGCTCTATTCTCATACAAAATCACCTCTATCTTTAATCTTAAAGAGCATCGTTATGTTAAATAACGATGCCCAATATTTAAGCCCTATACTTCTCTGCCACAACAATTTTTAAATTTCTTTCCACTTCCGCATGGACAAGGTTCATTTCTTCCAACTGTTACTTCTTTTCTTACTGGTTCTTTCTTTTTAGGACTTTCTCCATCTCCACCACCAACATGAACTGCTTGTGTTTCCTTAGCAACTCTTTCTCTTTCTTCTGGTGCTTTTTCCATTTGAACGTGGAATAAATATTTAACTGTATCTACTTTTATAGCTTCAATCATTTCATCAAACATAGCACTACCTTCTACTTGATAGGCTTGAACTGGGTCTTGTTGCTTGAATGCTCTAAGTCCAATTCCTTGCTTTAAGTGATCCATATTATCTATATGATCCATCCATTTTATATCAACATTTTTAAGAAGTACAACTCTCTCTATCTCTCTAAGCTTTTCTTCTCCAAACTCAGTTTCTTTACCTTTATATATTTCTAATGCAATATTAGTAAGTTTTTCTTTTATTTCATCATTTGAAAGATTTAATAAATCATCAATAGTTACTCTATTTGCAGGAAGACATATGTCATCTAGATAAAGAATTAAATTTTTAAATTCTTTTTCATAGTTATCCTCTACTCCTGTAATATGCGCATCAACTGCATCACTTATTACTTCTTTTATCATTTCTTCAATTTGTTCTTTTAAGTTTTCTCCTTCAAGAACTTGACTTCTTTGCTTGTATATAACTTCCCTTTGCATATTCATAACATCATCATAGCCTAAAAGATTCTTTCTTATATCAAAGTTATGTCCTTCAACTTTCTTTTGAGCACTTTCTATTGATCTTGTTATTATTTTACTTTCAATTGCATCATCTTCTTCTAAGCCAAGCTTATCAACCATAGCATGAGTTTTCTCTGACATGAATATTCTCATTAAATCATCTTCTAATGAAACAAAGAATGTTGATTCCCCTATATCTCCCTGTCTACCTGAACGTCCTCTAAGCTGATTATCTATTCTTCTTGATTCATGTCTTTCAGTACCAATTATCTTAAGTCCACCAACTTCTAATGCACCTTCACCTAACTTAATATCTGTACCTCTACCAGCCATATTTGTTGCTATAGTTACTGATCCAACTTCTCCAGCATCAGCTATAATTTCTGCTTCTTGTTCATGATACTTAGCATTTAAAACTTTATGCTTAATTCCCTTTTTCTTTAAAAGAGATGATATTATTTCTGATTTTTCTATACTTGATGTACCAACAAGCACTGGTTGACCTTTTTCATGAGCCTTTTCAATTTCTTCAACTATAGCATTATATTTTCCTCTAGCTGTTTTATATACTATATCATCATTATCAACTCTTTGAACCGGTCTGTGTGTTGGAACTACTATAACATCTAATCCATAAATTTCTCTAAATTCATTTTCCTCTGTTAAAGCAGTACCTGTCATACCTGATAATTTATTATACATTCTGAAATAATTTTGGAATGTTATTGTTGCTAAAGTTTTTGACTCTCTTGCTATTTTAACTCCTTCTTTTGCTTCAATAGCTTGGTGAAGACCATCTGAATATCTTCTACCTTCCATAAGTCTTCCTGTAAATTCATCAACAATTATAACTTCTCCATCCTTAACCATATAATCCTTATCACGTTTCATTACATAGTTGGCCTTTAATGCTTGAGTTACATAATGTTGTAATTGCATATTTTCAGCATCTGCATAGTTTTCAACTTTAAATGCTTTTTCTGCTTTTTCTATACCTTCTTCTGTAAGCATAGCAGCATTTGCTTTTTCATCTATAGTATAATCTTTTTCTTCAACTAAAGTTTTTACAAAATAATCTGCAACTTTATAAAACTCTGTTGACTTTTCTCCAGCACCTGAAATTATAAGTGGTGTTCTAGCCTCATCTATAAGAATTGAATCAACCTCATCTACAATTACAAAGTTAAGTCCTCTTTGAACTCTTTCTTCTTTATAAACAACCATGTTATCTCTTAAATAATCAAATCCAAATTCATTATTAGTTCCATATGTTATATCTGCATTATATGCATCTCTTCTTTGATTATTATTTAAATCATGGACTATAACTCCTGTTGTTAATCCTAAAAATTCATAAACTTGACCCATCCACTCTCTATCTCTGGCTGCTAAGTAATCATTAACTGTAATTACATGAACACCATCTCCTGATATTGCATTTAAATATGCAGGAAGTGTAGCAACTAATGTTTTACCTTCACCAGTTTTCATCTCTGCAATTCTACCTTGATGAAGGACTATACCTCCAATTAATTGCTCTCTGTAATGCTTCATATTTAATACTCTCCATGAAGCTTCTCTAACTACAGCAAATGCTTCTGGAAGTAAATCATCTAGTGATTCACCATTTTTATATCTTTCCTTGAATTCTTCTGTTTTTCCTCTAAGTTCTTCATCGCTTAATGCTCCCATCGCTGAATCTAAACTTTCTATCTTATCAACTAATGGTTTTATTCTCTTTACTTCTCTTTCACTATATGAGCCAAATAAGGCTTTAAATATTCCCATATATTCATCCTTTCAAACACTATAAATAATTATTAGTATTTTTCTATTTACATATTAGTATACATTTATAAATTATACCATTTTTACTTAATGTATTTCAACTTTCTAACAATTATTGATATTTTAAAATTAAAAAGCTCTATAAAGAAGTATAACCTTCTTTATAGAGTCCATATTTAGCTTATTAAATTTTGTATTTTACTTATAATCTGGTTCTAATAATCCATAATCTCCATCTTTTCTCTTATATAATACGCTTATTTCATTAGTTTCAGCATCTTTATAAACGAAGAAATTATGTCCTATAAGCTCCATTTGCAAAATAGCTTCTTCAACATCCATTGGCTTAACAGCAAATTTCTTTGTTTTTACAACTTTACCTTGATGTTCATCTTCTTGAGCATCTGCTGCAAGCTCTGAGAATTTTAATGAATTATTATGCTTTCTTGCAAGTTTAGTTCTTTGCTTTCTTATTTGTCTTTCTAACTTCTCTTCTACCTTATCTATTGATTTATACATATCTTCTGTCATTTCTTCAGCCCTAAGTAATATTCCGTTGAAAGGAATAGCTACTTCTATTCTATGTCTGTTCTTTTGAACTGATAATGTAGCCTTAGCATTTACATCACTTTCAAAATACTTATCAAGCTTTGAAACCTTCTTTTCTACCATATCTTTTAAAGCAGGAGTCAATTCAATGTTTTTTGTTACAACTGTTACTTTCATACGTCCAGCTCCTCTCAATACATTTAAGTTCAATTAGAAGACTTAAAATATTTATTTATTTTATATATTTATTTTACTACTTTTCTTATGTAAAGACAAGTTAGTTTTCTGAATTTACTGAAAATTATTTTTATTTATATTTTATCATAATTACCAAATTTTAAATAAAAAAATAATCCATATTAAAATGATACAAATTATCACTTTAATATGGATTATTTTTAGTAAAGTTAGCTGACCTGGTTTTTGCCCCCACACTCGCCTACTGGAGATTTCGCTACCCGGAATTAACCTCTCACTACTAACCCTCTCAAGTTAAAACTTGGTAGGACTTACTTCTATACCGCACCATGCTCACTAGAACTTTGTCTAGCTTATGTGGATCGTTTTGCCTGCGACTGGCATCGACTTTCAACCACAGACCTAACTTTACATTATTATTATATACGACTTTTAGCAATAGTCAATATTTTTATTTCACTAGCTCCACTTTCTTTTAAAACCTTTATTCCCTCTTGTATAGTTGCGCCAGTTGTAATTACATCATCTATTAAAACAAATTTCTTTCCTTCTACATACTTTTTATCTTTTACTTTAAAGGAATTTTTTATATTTTCTTTTCTCTCATTTTTACTCAATTCTTTTTGAATTTTTGTATCTTTACACTTTATTATTGTTTCTTTGTGTTCTAAATCTAATCTTTTAGATAATTTCTTAGCTATATATTCACATTGATTAAATCCTCTTTTTTTCATAGATTCTTTTCCAATAGGTATATAAGTTAATATATAATCTTTATCTATGTTTTTTATTTTAGACTCTAACATATGGACTAATATATCTCCCGCTAAAAAATCTTTCTTGAACTTAAACAAGTGTATTAAATCTTTAAGAGCTCCTTTATAGTATCCATAATACTCATCTTCTGTGCAACAATGTATTGTCTTTACGCATTCATTACATATTCCATCTGCTTCTATTTCATTACATACAATACATTTATAAGGACTTTCAAATATTATATCTAGTATACTTTCTTTTAAATAATCTAATAACTTAAATATTCTTCTTCCCATAATTTTTTGTTAAACTCCCTAGTTATTTTTCTAGACATTTCAATTTCTTCACTTTCTTCTCTACAAACTAATATAACTTCTGAGAATTTATCTTTCTTTAAAGAAACCTTGCCACACATAAATAATATTTTTTTGTAATCTATATTTTTATCATCAGCACAAATAACTATTATTGCATTTATATTTGATGAATCTAATATTTCTTCAATATTGTTTGTTATTAGAAATGTTGACTTATCTCTTAAATTTAATACATTACTTTTTAATTTTTTATCGGAACCTTTTAATATTCTGGCTCCTTTTAAGGTTACCTTTTTTGTATAATATTCATAAACCATATCTAATTCTTCCTTGTATGGAACATATATGGCAACATTTTTATTATTATTTTTAAACCAAAGTATATATTCATATAAAATATATGGTATATCATATCTTAAATCTATTCTTGTTGATATAACTCTAGGTTCTCTTAATATTTCTTCATCATTTATATACATAAAATCGGAATTATTATAATTTATACTAGAATATAATATTATTTTTTTTGAATGTTTTTTTAACCTTTCATATAAAGTATCAAAATTGTTTTTTGTTATATTTAAATAATTACTTATATCATCTATTATTATAAGATCATATTTTTTGTTTAGATTATATAAAAATTTCAAATTCATAAATACTAAATTTTTATTTTCTAAATCATCTCTTGTAAATGTATAATAATGTTCTTTTTTATTTATATATGATAATAAGTCCTTATCTACTCTATCTCCTCCAAATAAATATAATACTTTATTTTTTTTTAATATAGCTTCTCTTATTACATCATATAAAACTTTATTTCCATGTAGTGGCTTATTTATTAAGGTTAATAATTCATTATCATTATTTAAAAAACTTATTATATTTTTTTTATTGAAACTAATCTCTCCCTTAGCTACCTTAGCCACATTAACCACCTTCTAATTATCATTTTCTATAATATCATTAGCTATTATGTCTTTTATTCTATGATTAAGAGCTGAATATCTCTCCATACTTTTTGTATTGCTTACCATAAATTTAAGTCCTTTTGGCATACCAACAACAACTACAAGTTCTTTTGCCCTTGTTATTCCAGTATATAAAAGATTTCTATTCATAAGAACAGGTGAACCCATAAATGAAGGTAATATTACTACTTTAAACTCACTTCCCTGACTTTTATGAATTGTTATAGCATAAGCTAGTTCTAATTCATCTAAATACACATAATCGTATTTAACTCTTCTCTCATCATCAAATACTACAGTTATTACTTTTTCTTCTTCATCTATTGACTGAATAAAGCCCATATCACCATTAAATACTCCAACACCTTCTGGTTCTCCTTCTCCTGATATTCTAGTCCATTTTAAGGAATAATTATTCTTAATTTGCATAACTTTATCCCCTTCTCTGAATATCATTTCCTTAACTTTCTTTTCTTTCTTATAATCTGCCTCAGGATTTAATATTGATTGTATCTTTTCATTTAAATTATTTACTCCAAGAGTTCCCTTTCTCATAGGTGTAAGTACTTGTATATCCTTTAATTTATCCCATTTATCGTTAAACTTAGGTAATCTTCTATTTATTAAATCAATTATTGTATTTAATATAGCTTCTGCACTTTCTTCCCTTATAAAGTAAAAATCATTTCCCTTTTTATTAAGATAAGGCATCTCCCCATTATTAATTCTATGTGCATTTACTGTAATTAGACTTTCAGAACCTTGTCTAAATATTTCTTTTAATCTAACAACTTTTATAAGCTCACTATTTATTAAATCTCTTAATACATTTCCAGGTCCTACTGATGGTAGTTGATCAACATCTCCAACAATTATTATTCTAGTTCCAAGTTTTATCGCTTTTAATAAATTATACATTAACATTACATCAATCATAGATGCTTCATCTATAATTATTACATCAGCTTGAAGAGGATCTGACTCTCCTTTTACAAATACAGACTTTTCTTCTTCTCTTTCATCCTGAACTCCCATATCAAGCAGCCTATGTATCGTTTTAGCTTCTCTTCCAGTAGATTCACTCATTCTCTTAGCCGCTCTTCCTGTTGGTGCTCCAAGAAGAACTTTCATTCCATTTTTTTCATATATATCCAATATACATTTTATAATTGTTGTTTTACCTGTACCTGGACCACCAGTTATAATTTCTATTCCTTCTGAAAATGCTGCAATTATAGCTTCCTTTTGAGATTTAGCAAGCTCAATATTATATTTTTTCTCAAAAAGTTCTATTTCATGCTCAACATCAGTATTTATAGTTCTAAAATTTTCTATACCAAGCGTAACTATTTTATTAGTTATTCCAAGTTCACAATAATAATAAGGCAATGTAAATACTGCCTCTTCTTCATTTATCTTTTCTGCTATAATTCTATTTTCAAGAACAGAATTATATATATTTTCTTCTACTATATCTTCTTTAACTACTAATGTATCACAAGCATCTTTTATCAACTTATCTTTTGGCATATAAGTGTTACCAGCAGCACAAAATTTATTTATTACATATTCTATTCCACTTTTAACTCTAAATGGAGATTCAGCTTCTACACCTAAGTTCATAGCGATTTTATCTGCTGTTTTAAAACCTATTCCTGATATTTCTTTACATAATATGTACGGATTATCTGAAACTATTTTTTTAGCATCTATACCAAACTTCTTGTATATTTTTATGCATTGATTATTTGTTACTCCATGCGCTTGAAAAAACATTATTATATCTTTTAAATCTTTTTGTTCTATATATGATTCGTATATAATTCTAAATTTCTTTTGTCCTATACCTTCTATCTCCATAAGTCTTTCTATATTATTTTCTAAAACATCAAAGGTTTCTTCACCAAAATGATTAACTATCTTTTTAGCAGTTACAGGTCCTATTCCATATATTATTCCTGCACTTAAATATTTTTCTATAGCTTCTACTGATGTTGGAAGTATCTCTTCAAATTCCTCTATTTTAAATTGTTTCCCAAATTGTTTATGAACTATCCAGTCACCCTTTAATTTTACATTCTGACCTTCTTTCATAAATGGTACCGTACCAACAGCTGTTATAGTATCTTTATTCATATTTACTTTTGCAACTGTATAACCAGTATCTTCTCCTCTAAAAACAATTGCTTCAACAAATCCAACAATCTTTTCCATACCTTTTCTCCAAATCTTCAATATAAGTTATTTTTATTTTTTCCTGTATAATATATAATTATATCATAGAAAATTTAACATATATTCTATGGAATAAAAATTGAGAAATGTGGAGGTATTAATATGTTAATAAGAAATTGTAATATAATTTTCTTAGATAAAATAGAGATGGGATCAGTTTTAATAGAGAATGGTAAAATTAAAGAAATAAACCCTCAAAATGTACAAGATACGGAAATTATTGATGCTAATGGAATGTATCTTTCTCCTGGATTTATAGACGTTCACATTCATGGTGCTGGAGGATATGATACTATGGATGGAACATATGAAGCTATAAATGAAATTTCAAAAACTATTTGTAAATTTGGTACAACATCTTTTACCCCAACAACTATGACTGTTGCTATAGAAGATATAAGAAAATCAATGTCAGCTATTAAAGAAGCTAAGCTTAAGGGTACAGATGGTGCAAATGTATTAGGTGCACATCTTGAAGGTCCATTTATAAGCCCAAATGCCATTGGAGCTCAAAACCCAAACTTCTTGCAAATCCCTTCTATTGAAACATATAACAAAATGGTTGGAGATTGTGAAGATGCAGTAGTTTCTATAACAATTGCGCCTGAAGTTTCTGGTGCAAAAGAACTTATTAAATATTTAAGTGATAAAGGTGTTGTCTGCTCAATAGGTCATACAAAAGCTACTTATGAAGAGGCTGTTGAAGGTATTAAATGTGGATGTTCCCATTCTACTCACCTTTTCAATGCTATGACTCCATTTACTCATAGAGCTCCTGGAGTTGTTGGGGCAACATTTGATACTGATATTACAACTGAAACTATATCTGATGGTATTCATATATCATACCCTGCTCTTAGAGTTGCATATAAGCAAAAAGGAACTGATAAAGTTCTTTTAATAACTGATGCTATGATGGCTTGTGGTATGCCAGATGGAACTTATTCATTAGGTGGTCAAGAAGTTAAAGTTTCAGATGGTGCTGCTAGAATATTATCAGGGTCACTTGCAGGATCTATATTAACTCTTGATAAGGCTGTAAGAAATGTTTATGAAAATTCAAATTATCCATTATATGAAATTGTTAAAATGGCAACTTATAATGGTGCTAAACATTGCCATGTTGAAGATAGAAAAGGATTTATTAAAGAAGGATATGATGCTGACTTAATTCTTTTTGATGATAAAATAAATATTAAAAAAGTTATAGTAAATGGAAAAGTTGTACATGAGGCTTAATTATATAAAATAACAATTTAATTATTAAAATTAAATTATAAAAAAAAGATACTAAATTAATTTAGTATCTTTTTTTATTTAACTTTTAAGCATTTTCTTTAATAGGTCTTTTTAATATAGCTAATAAAATCATTCCTACTATTGAACCTACAACTAGTGCTATTAAGTATCCTAATGGATTTCCTATAACAGGTACTACGAATATTCCACCATGTGGTGCTCTAAGTGAACAACCAAACATCATTGAAAGTCCTCCTGCAACTGCTGACCCAACAACACAAGCTGGTATAACTCTTAATGGATCTGAAGCTGCAAATGGTATTGCACCTTCTGTTATAAATGATAATCCCATTACATAGTTAGTAATACCTGATTGTCTTTCTCTTTTTGTAAATCTATTTTTGAAGAATGTAGTACATAACGCTATTGCAAGTGGTGGAACCATACCTCCAACCATTACTGCTGCCATTATATCAAATTGCCCACTAGCAAGTCCTGCTGTACCAAATACATAAGCAGCTTTATTTATAGGACCTCCCATATCAATTGCCATCATTCCTCCAAGGATTATTCCAAGTACTACTTTACTGCTTTCTCCCATAGAATTTAAAGTATTAGTTAATCCTGTATTTATAGCTGATACTGGTGGGTTTATTAAGAACATTATAATAGCACCAATTAAAAGTATTCCGAAGAATGGATATAGTAAAACTGGTTTTAAACCTTCTAAGTCTTCTGGTAATTTACTGAATACTTTCTTTAAGAATAACACTAAATATCCTGCAATAAATCCAGCAAGTAAAGCACCTAAGAAACCTGATCCACCTTCATTTGCAAGCATACCACCAACAAAACCTACTGCTAATGCTGGTCTATCTCCTATACTCATTGCAATGTATCCAGCTAATACTGGTAACATAAATCCAAATGCAATACCACCAACAGTTTTTAAGAATGCTGCAAATGGTGTATTCATACCAAAGTTTGCTGGATTTATACTATAATCATCAAATAAGAATGCTAATGCTATAAGTATACCACCACCTATAACAAATGGTAACATATGTGATACACCATTCATTAGGTGCTTATATACTCTGTGTCCAACACCTTCTTTTTCTATACTCTCATCTCCACCTTCTGATTTTTTATCAGCATGATATATTGGAGCCTTACCACTTGTTGCTTCTTCAATAAGCTCTGTAGCTTTATGAATTCCATTTGCAACTTTAGTTTTTATTAATCTTTTTCCATCAAATCTTGCCATATCAACATTTTTATCTGCTGCTACTATAATACATTCTGCATTTTCAATTTCTTCTTTTGTTAAAACATTTTTAGCTCCTCCTGAACCATTTGTTTCAACCTTTATTGAAACTCCCATTTGCTTAGCTTTTTCTTCTAAGCTTTCTGCAGCCATATAAGTATGTGCTATACCAGTTGGACATGCAGTAACTGCTAATACTCTGTATCCTTCTTCTCTATTTTCTTCCTTTTGCTCTGTTTCAAACTTTTCTTTTTCTTTGTTATCTATAAGCTTTAAATATTCTTCTTTACTTTTTGCATTTATAAGTTCATTTCTAAAATCTTCATCCATTAATATAGTTGATAATCTTGCAAGCACATCAAGGTGTAAGTTATTAGCCTCTTCTGGTGCTGCTATCATAAAGAATAATTTAGCTGGTTGCCCATCTAATGAATCAAAATCAACACCATTCTTTACAACTATTGAACTAAGTCCTGCATTTTTTACTCCTTTTGATTTACCATGAGGTATTGCTATTCCTTCACCAATACCAGTTGTACTTAATTCTTCTCTCTTAAGCACTGCTTCCTTGTAAACTTCTTTATCTAATAAGTTTCCTTCCTTATCCATAAGGTCAATTAACTTATCTAATGCTTCTTTTTTTGAAGTTACTTTTGAATCTAACTCAATTCCTTCAATTTTTAAAAGGTCTATTATACGCATAACGTTTCCTCCTTGTTTAACTTATCATTTCAAGTATTTCTTTTACTTTCTCTTTAGTTGCTAAATCTTCTGAGAATGCACTTGCACTTCCTGTTGCAATTCCATATTTCAATGCATCTTTATAATTTTGTTTCATAATATATCCAGCTGTAAATCCAGCAACCATTGAATCTCCTGCTCCAACTGAATTTTTAACTTCTCCCTTAGGAGCTTTATGTTTTAAAACTTCTCCATTTTCATTTATAAGTATTGCACCATCTCCAGCCATTGATATTAGTACATTAATCGCTCCCATATCTTGAAGTTTTTTCGCATACTTAATTATTTCTTCTTCTGAATTTATTGAAACGTTAAACATTTCTTCAAGTTCATGTTTATTTGGTTTTATTAAGAATGGTTTATATTTAAGTACATTTAATAATAAATCTTTTGTTGCATCTACTATAACCTTTATATCCTTATCATTTAAGTGCTTCATTATATTTTCATACATATCTGATGGTAAAGTATTTGGTATACTACCTGCCAAAACTAAAATATCTCCATTTTTTATTTCATCTAACTTTTTATATAAACTTTCTATTGCATATTTATCAATTTTAGGTCCTTGAGCATTTATTTCACTTTCTTCTTTGCTCTTAAGCTTAACATTTATTCTTGAATTACCTTCTTTTAATTTTATAAATTCTGCTATACATCCTGAATTTTTAACTTTCTTTTCTATTTCTTCTCCAGTAAATCCAGCTATAAATCCGAACGCCTTATTTTCTATTCCTAAATTTCCAAGAACTATTGAAACATTTATTCCTTTTCCACCTGGAAATATTGATTCTTCATAAGTTCTATTAACAACTCCTAAATTAAAATCTTTAACCTTCATTATATAATCTAATGATGGATTGAATGTCATAGTATATATCATTTTTAATTATCCTCCAATATTTCTGCATATTTCTTAAACTCTTGATGTTTAAGATTTGTTGTAATTATTGTTGCTCTATCTATTTCTGCGAATGTAACTGCTGATATGTGTTCAAACTTTGAATCATCTGCAAGTATAAAGGCTTTATTACTTCTATTTACAGCTTCTCTTTTTACTAATGCTTCTTGAATATCAGGAGTTGTAAATCCTGAGTCTTTATCAATTCCATTTGTTCCAAAAAAACCTTTAGTAAAATTATATTTCTTTAAACTATCTATAGCCTCAACTCCAATTATAGCTTCTGTGGATAATTTTAATTCTCCACCAATTATATATACCTTACACTTTTTTTGAATTAATTTCTTAGCATGTGCTATTCCATTTGTTATATATATAGCTTTATTTTCAGTTATATAATCTGTCATAAGTTCAGTTGTAGTTCCAGCATCAATATAAACAAAATCACTTTCATTTATAAGACTTGCTGCATATTTAGCTATTTTAATTTTATCATCTACGTTTAGACCTTGTCTTACAATCACTTCATCATCTCTAGTTTCATAAGTTCTAGTTATTGACTTTGCTCCACCATGAACTTTTTTAAGTTTTCTCATTTTATCTAAATGATTCAAATCTCTTCTTATTGTAGATTCAGAAGTATCTAATTCTTTAACTAATTCTGTGACTGTAATTGTATTTTTTTCTTCTAAAAGCTTTAAGATTCTTTCAAATCTTTCTTCAGATAACATTTACATCACCTCTTTGTCTATATAATACAATCATTTTCAATCAAAGTCAATCATTTTCATTCAAAATAATTCAAAGACTTTTTTTACTTTGTATACATAGTTATTTTATGGAAAATACAAATATTTATCTTATACTTAACTTATACTTTTTAAAATAAATTATTCTATAAAATAATTAAAGAAGGTGTTATATTATTATGGTTTTATGTGTAAAGTCTAATGAAAAAATTCCTAGATATTTTTGTGATAAATGCTATGATTGTCATAGTGATATTGCAGAAAGTTTATGCAAATTTAAACATAGAGGATGTTGCTTTTATTATCCCTAAGTTCAATTTATTTGATTTACAAAGAATGACTAAATCTAAAGAAGGACAATTAGTCATAAAAAGAATATTAAATAATAAAAACATAAAGATTTTTAATTATTACATCCAAGCAATTGGATATTTTGATAAAATTAACTATGAAAAATTTAAAAACCATACTAGAAGTGATTTATTTAAAGGAACAGATTTATCAATACATTTTAAAGCATGTCCTTTTGTTGAAGATGGTAAAGGATGCTCTATCCCACCTCAATTTAGAACTCCAGTTTGCAATTTCTTTTTATGTAAGGAAATTAAAAATAAACTTAAAGATAAAAATTTACTAAAAGCTTATGAGGATTCAGCTAGAGAATATTATAGATATTATGAATTTGAAAATCAAAATTTAATAGAAGTATTAGAAGAAAATGGATTAACATTAAAGAATAACCTTAAAGAATGTTTAGACTTTTTAAGAAATATAGAATGCTATAAATGTGAGTTTCCAAAATTAAAAAATTTTAATTCAGAAGATTAAAAAGATGCCAGAAATCTGGCATCTTTTTTAAATTATAATAATTTCTTTATTGCTTCTACCTTATTTAACTCTTCCCATGGAAGTTTAACATCAGTTCTTCCAAAGTGTCCATAAGCTGCTGTTTGCTTATATATTGGTCTTCTTAAATCTAAATCTCTTATTATAGCTCCTGGTCTTAAATCAAATACTTTTTCTACTATATTAACTATAGTAGCTTCATCTATTTTTCCAGTTCCAAATGTATCTACTTGAATTGATACTGGTTTTGCAACTCCAATAGCATAAGCTAATTGTATTTCTAATTTATCAGCTACTCCAGCTGCTACTAAGTTTTTAGCAACCCATCTTGCTGCATATGCTGCTGATCTATCAACTTTAGTTGCATCTTTTCCTGAGAATGCTCCACCACCGTGTCTTCCCATTCCACCGTATGTATCAACTATTATCTTTCTTCCTGTTAATCCACTATCTCCTTGTGGTCCACCAACAACAAATCTTCCAGTTGGGTTTATGAAATATCTTGTATTTTCATCTAATAATTCTGCTGGAATTACAGCATTTATAACATGTTCTTTTAAATCTGATTGAATTTGTTCTAAAGTAGCACACTCATCATGTTGAGTTGAAATTACTATAGTATCTATTCTCTTTGGCTTATCATTTTCATACTCAACTGTAACTTGAGTTTTTCCGTCTGGTCTTAAGTATGATAATGTTCCATTTTTCCTTACTTCTGTAAGTCTTCTTGAAAGTCTATGAGCCATAGCAATTGGAGTAGGCATAAATTCTTCTGTTTCATTTGTAGCATATCCAAACATCATACCTTGGTCTCCAGCACCTACTGCTTCAACTTCATCTTTTTCTCCTTGTCTTGACTCAAGTGCTTCATCAACACCCATAGCGATATCTCCTGATTGTTCATCTATAGTTGTCATTACTGAGCATGTATCACAGTCAAATCCATATTTAGCTCTATCATATCCAATTTCTCTAATTGTTTCTCTAACAACTTTAGGAATATCAACATAACAGTTAGTTGATATTTCTCCCATAACCATTACCATACCAGTAGTTGTGCATGTTTCACAAGCAACTCTAGCATGTGGATCCTTTGCTAATATAGCATCTAATACTGAATCTGAAATTTGGTCACAGATTTTATCTGGATGTCCTTCTGTAACTGATTCTGATGTAAATAATCTTCTCATTCCTTTTTCCTCCGAATTTTCTAATATTTTTACAATAAAAAAAACTCTTCGATAAGAAGAGATTGTATTCTAATCTTTCTTATCTTGTAGTATAAACTACTGGAATTAGCACCACACATAATATTTAAATATTTGTAGGTTGCTGGGCTTCATAGGGCCGTCTCCCTCCACCTCTCTTGATAAGAGCTTCTTTATTTAATTATTTTACTAATCGCAATTTTAACACATAGATTTTTAATAGTCAATATTTTTATATTGTATTATTTTAATTAAATATATAAATCCATTAAATTATATTTAAATTTAATCGATTTATACTGAACTAATTATATTATCTATATTCATTTTTAATTCATTCCAATTTTTTATAAAATTATTTAATTCATTTATTCCCTCTTCAGTTAGACTATAGTATTTTCTTTTTGCACCAACACCAGAATCCTTAATAGTTGCAGTTAAAAATCCGGATTTCTCCAATCTTAAAAGTAAAGGGTACATAGTTCCCTCTGAAGCATTATCGAACCCATATTCTTTTAAAGTTGATATTATTTCATATCCATAAGTTTCTTTCTTATATATTATAGCTAATATGCACCCTTCTAATGTTCCCTTAAGCATTTGTGTTTTTTTATTCATTTATATCAACTCTTTCTTTATCCCTCTTCTTTTTTTATATTCTTTCTCATTAATATATTCATTTAATTCATATAAAATCCCAAATGGTAATACTAAAAAATATATTTTTGTATCAATTAAATTTATTTGCGGAACTATTGTCTTAACAGTTATCATTATAGCAAATGAAATCATAGAAAATAAAATAATGAATTTTATTAATTTGTTATCTATTTTTTTAAAATTTACATCAGATTTGATTTTATAATTCTTTATAGAATCTTTTTTTATCTCTAAAAATACTAAATAGCAAATTATACTTATTATTAAATTTGAAATTAATTGATTAATTGTAAGATTATAATTTAAAGTAAACCCTTCATCTTTGAATAAAGTTATTCCTTGAGTAATTAAATAATTTATAGTAAATAAAACAGCCATGGATATTAAAAATACCTGAACTTTAAAATTATTTATTATTTTATCAAATCTACTATACTTAGATTTTATTTCGTTAATTATATTATCACAAAATTTTATATAATTATCTCCTATCAAATAATTTATATCTTTATTATCATTCTCTGACTGTATAATCATATCCCCTATTTCTATTAAAGTTTCTTCTATATCTATATCCTTTAAACCTGATAATCTCATATATATTATAATTTCTTCATATATTATTTTATCTTTCTCTCTCATTAATCGACTTAACTTATTTATTTCTTTTAAATATACACCCTTTATACTCATCTTATTCACTTCCCTTATAAAATCTATTTATAATTATATATACATTGTATTACAAGGTATATACTTTGTCAAACAAGGTACTAAGGAAAATAAAAAAAGCACTAAGAATACTCTTAGTGCTTGGTGGTGGAGGAAGGATTCGAACCTTCGAAGTCAACTGACAACAGATTTACAGTCTGCCCCCTTTGGCCACTCGGGAACTCCACCTAATTTGGAGCTGATGATCGGACTTGAACCGATAACCTGCTGATTACAAGTCAGCTGCTCTGCCAATTGAGCCACATCAGCATATTTATTTTCATCTTTAAAAGTTAATGGTGGGCACAACAGGGTTCGAACCTGTGACCCCCTGCTTGTAAGGCAGGTGCTCTCCCAGCTGAGCTATGCGCCCATAAATAAATGGTGGTGGAGGAAGGATTCGAACCTTCGAAGTCAACTGACAACAGATTTACAGTCTGCCCCCTTTGGCCACTCGGGAACTCCACCAGCTTTTAAAGTTTTAAGTCGTTTGGCTTACTCGCTCAACCGACAATAGTTAGTATATAGTTAACTCATATTTATTTCAAATTAAAAACCATGCCATTTAACAGAATTATTTTTATTTAACTTTAAAATTCTATCTTTTTCACCATTTTACTATAAAACTTATATTATACTAATTGTTCTAATAATTCTATATTTATATATGGTGAAAGTATCTCTTTTACTTCATTGTAATCCTTTTTTGTAAGCCTAAGCTTAATTATTTTAAAAGCTTCACTAACTCCTCTAAATTCATCTTCATTTTTAATACTATTTTTTATTTTTTCTCCATCAACTGTTGATATCTTTTTTGCAACAGACAATAACTTAGTTTTATCTTTTAAACTTAGACTTTCAAATATCTCATTTTTATTTACATTAAATATTTTTACGCTCGCTTCGCTTGATTTACCTTCATTGTTATGATTAATATCTTTTTTTATTTCTTCATTATAGTTTAATTTATTATCTTTCTCATTTAGTAAATTTTCTTTTTTATTTTTAATAGATTCATCACTTAATTTTGATTTATCCCCTTTATCTTTAATATTATCCTTACTAACAACATCATTCTTTTTATTGTCTTCTATATTTTTATCATTACTACCTTCCCCTACATTATTAACTCTTGATTTTTCTATATCAATAATATTATTGCTAGGAGTCCAAAAGCTAATAAAATAAATAGTCAAGGATGTTGCCATTGCTAATAAAATTGTTATTACTAATTTTTTCATATTTATGTACACCTCCTATATTAGATATTGTCCATTTTACTTTTTCTTATTCATATCTTCTATTCTATATTTCAATTTCATATATATATTTCAAGGAGGTGTATATATGGAAAAAAAGGTTCATTACAATGACCCTTTTGCTTACTATACAATTGCTCAATCTATACTAGAATGCTTCTCTGAAAATTTAGTTATTGTTTGTATAGGTACTGACAAATGTATAGGTGATTGCCTTGGGCCTTTAGTTGGAACATTATTAAAAGAAAGTATGCTACCAATTCCTGTTTATGGTTCAATTGACTCTCCAATTCATGCATTAAATATAGATAAAAAATTAAAGTCTATATTATCTGACCATCCTAACTCATACATTATAGGTATAGATGCTTGTTTAGGTGAAGAATCTTCTATAGGTGAAGTTCACATTCGAGATTTTCCTATTAGGCCTGGAAAAGGTGTAGGAAAATCATTACCTGATGTAGGTCAAAAATCCATAGTTGGTATTATAGATTCAAATGAACATGCAGATTTATTTTATAAACGCTCAATAAGACTATCATTTGTATTTGATATTGCAAAAGTTATTTCAAAAGGTATTTTACATGCTTATTATGAATACAATTATCAAGAAAAAAAAACATTATAAATACCCCTATAAAAGGGGTATTTATAATGTTACTCTATTAAAACTACTTCTTCGCGATTTACAATTTTATCTAATTTATCAATATATCCTAAAACAGAACCTGTACCTTCTGCAACAGCTTCAATTGAATTCTCTGCAACTTTAACTGAAACGCCTGTTTCTACCTCTATGAGTTTATCTAATCCTTTAAGTAATGAACCTCCACCAGTCATTAAGATTCCTTTTTCAATTATATCTGCTGATATTTCAGGTGGTGTCTTCTCAAGTACTGACTTAACGGAATCTACTATCAAATTAACTGTATCTATTAGAGATTCTCTTATTTCTGTTGAATTTAACATAATCTCATCTGGCAACCCTGTTCTTAAATTTCTACCTTTAACTGAGATTTTCTCTTCTGCAGAATTATCAAAAGCTGATCCTATTTCAATTTTAATTTGTTCTGCTGTTTTTTCACCAATCATTATTTTATATTTATTCCTTACATACTTTATAATAGCTTCATCAAACTTGTCTCCTGCGACTTTTATTGATTTTCTAACTACTACTCCGCCTAATGATATTACTGCAACATCACAAGTTCCTCCACCTATATCAACTATCATATATCCATCTGGCTTAGTTATATCAAGGCCTGCGCCTATTGCAGCTGCAAGGGGTTCTTCTATAAGATGAACATTTTTTGCACCAGTATTTCTTGCTGCGTCCATAACAGCCCTCTTTTCAACTTCTGATGCTTGTGATGGTATACATATCATAACCTTTGGCGCCATTATCTTTTTGCTTCCACAAGCTTTTCTTATTAATTCTTTTAACATTTTTTCAGTCATATCATAATCTGATATAACTCCATCTTTTAAAGGTCTAACCGCAACAATATTTCCTGGTGTTCTTCCAATCATTTTTCTTGCTTCTTCTCCAACTGCTAAAACCTTTCCATTATTTCTATTAATTGCAACAACTGAAGGCTCCTTTAATACTATACCTTTTCCTTTTACATAAACTAATACAGTTGCTGTTCCCAAATCTATCCCTAATTCACTTCCTGTTTTCCAAAACCACATTTTAAAATCCACTCCTAATTTATTTATATATTAGAAAATTTTACACTTTTAATATAAAGTAAATTATATATTGAATGTGGATTTAATTCAACTTACTTATTTAACTTTAAGCTTCTTAATAATAGTCCTATTCAGCTGATTTATATTTCATTTTAGTAGCTTTTCCACCTCTTATATGACGCTCTGCTTTATTAAGTTCTAAAATATTATGAGTCTTTTCAGCAATTATAGGGTTTATTTTAGGTAATCTTTCGGTCATATCTTTATGAATAGTGCTCTTACTTACTCCAAAAACTTTAGCAGTCTTTCTTATTGTTGATTTCGAATCTATTATATATTGTGCTACTTCTAAAACTCTTTCTTGAATATAATCTTTCAAGAGTACTACCTCCTTAAATTTATATTAACCAGCCATATTAAAATGGCTGATTAATATTTTTCACCTAATTATTTTTTATAATTAAAGTATTTTAATGGATCTACTTCTGTGTATTTGTTGTTCTTATTTAATAAAACTTTTAAATGTAAAAAGTCTTCTTTAACACACATCTTTAAAGTGCTTGATGTATTACCAATTTTTCCAATTTCTTGACCTTTAGTAACTTTATCACCTTTTTTAACTTTTAATGCTTTATCTAAATTTGCATAAGATGTTCTCATTCCATTTGCATGTTTAACTACAACAGTAACGCCATAAGTAACATCATTTTCGACAATTTCATCAACAACTCCAGCTTCAGCTACTTTTACAGGAGTTCCAAATTTTGCTTTAACAGATATTCCACCATAGCTATAACTTGAATCTCCCTTTTCTCCATCTTTTACAACCTTTCCATCCTTAAATAGGTATGGTTCGTTATGACCTTGTAGTAATATTCCATCTACAGGTTTAGTAAAATTCATTTTATTAGTATTTCCTACAGCCTGACTTGTTTGTTTATTTTCTTCTTTCTTGTTGTTTTGTGTACTATCAACTCTTTCGGAATTCTCCATAACACTATCAACTTTTCCTTCTTTATTTTCCTCAACATTAAGTGTTATCTCTTGTTGTGATTGAGTTTGTGATTGATCTTCTTTATTATTTGTTGCACTTTTTATTGCTATAGCTCCACCTATAGTGATTACACATAATCCAACAAATAACGCTACATAAAAACCTTCTTTCTTAAAGAAGGTTTTTACACCTTTAAATTTTTCATTTAATCCATTTAATTTTTTGTTCATAATAAACACCTCCTTTTCGTATTGTGTCCATAATATGAAAAATAATACATTTTTAATAAAAATTATAATAAAAAGAGTGATATTTGATTTTTAATCAAATATCACTCTTTAAATATCTATAAATTTATTTGAATTTTACCTTACCAATTTCAATATCAGTATAATAATGCTTTAATATATCATCATATTTTTTATTATTTTTGGCCATTATATTCGCTCCCCATTGACTCATTCCAACTCCATGCCCGCTACCTTTACAAGATATATTAACATTATCTTTTGAAAACTCCAAAGTAAAGTTTGCAGATTTTAAATCGAACATCTTTCTAAAATCTGTTCCTTTAATAGTTATATTTCCTATCTTAATTTCTTTTACAGATCCCCCCTCAGTTCTTGATTTTATTTTTACTTTACTTCTTATATTTTTTTCTGTAAGACCGGCTTTAGCATAACTTGTATTTATTATATTTATAAAATCATTGTTATTTATTATTTTTTCTGATTCATAAGAATTAGAAACTTCTTCCCCCTTACTAAAAACAGATTTCAAATAAGGTACCTCAGATGAAAATACATCTTCAGCATTTTCTGTTTTTCCAGAACTTGTTGAAAAAAATTGTGGATATAAAACAAGTTTTCCTTTATATATTAATACCATATCCTTTGTTTCATTTATTGCTTTTTTTATTTTTTCATAATTATTCTTACGTTCCTTATCACTCCACTTTTCTAACCTTTCTTCTTTACTCATATATGCCTGACAATGGACAGCATCACATATTTCCCCACCTTTTGCTTCCTTACAATTATTAAGCCTTTTACTATAATAAAATGTCCTAGCAGCTATAGCCTGAGCCTTTAATGCTTCCAACTCAAAACTCGCTGGCATCTCGCTTGAAACAACACCTAACAAATATTCTTCTACAGGAATAGTTTCAATTTTATTAGTACTATGCCTAAATACTTTAACATTCTCCTCACCCTTTATATTTATATTAATAATAGAACTATCATTTAAATTTTCATTTGAAGTAAAATTTTCTATACCACTTCCCATAAGTATATATGGAATAATAAGAATAAATACCATAATAAATAATGTTGTTATACATATATCTTTAATATTTTCTATTATATCTTTCTCCCTCATTCCCATTCCCTCCTCTTTATGTATACAATTTATTTATATGATTTTTAAATAAAAATAGTACATTTAAAGCTATATTTATGTAAAGCACATAAAAAAATAGAAGGTATTATACCTTCTATTTTTTTATTCTATAAACTTCTGCACCAAGATTTCTAAATTTTTCTTCTATATCTAAATACCCTCTATCAATATGATATATATCAGATATTTCTGTTACTCCATCAGCAACTAAACCTGCTAATATCATAGCAGCACCAGCTCTTAAATCTGTGGCTTTAACTTCACATCCAGTTAATCCTCTTACACCTTCAACAACTGCAACTCTACCATCAATTTTGATATTAGCTCCCATTCTTACTAATTCAGGAACATGCATAAATCTATTTTCAAATACTGTTTCTGTAACTAAACTAGACCCATTTAAAATTGATAATAAAGCCATCATCTGAGGTTGCATATCTGTTGGAAATCCTGGATATGGTAACGTCTTTATATCAACAGGCTTTTTATCAAACCTACCATCTACTATTATTCCATCCTCTTCTTCATTAAATATAATTCCACATTCTTTTAACTTTTCTATTAACGGTCTTAAATGTTCTTCATTTATATCATTTATTTTTATAACGCTATTAGTCATTGCTGCTGCAACCATAAATGTTCCAGCCTCTATCCTATCATAAATAGGTTTATATTCTAATCCTTTTAGTGAATCTACACCTTCTATTGTAATCTTTCCAAGTCCAGCACCTTTTATTTTGGCTCCCATTGAATTTAAAAAGTTAGCTAAATCCCATATTTCTGGTTCTTCAGCAGCATTTTCTATAATTGTAGTTCCACTTGCTAAAACAGCAGCCATTATTATATTTTCTGTAGCTCCAACTGATGGAAAGTCTAAATATATTCTATTTCCTATTAATCTTTTTGCTTTTGCTTCTATATAACCATGTCCTTTTATTATTTCTGCACCTAAAGCAGCGAATCCCTTTAAATGCAAATCTATAGGTCTACTTCCTATATTACATCCTCCAGGCATGGCAATCTTACAATATCCAAACCTTGAAAGCATAGGTCCCATTATCAAAAACGATGCTCTCATTTTTCTTACTAATTCATTTGTTGAATCAAAAACCTTTATACTGCTTGTATTTATTTTTAAAGAATTATCTATTTTTGAATAACTAATGCATGCACCTAACTCTTTAAGTAAATTTAATATAACTTGAACATCTTCTAACATTGGCGTCTTTTTTATTATTATATTGTTTGGAGATAATATTGTTGAAACTATTATTGGTAGTACTGAATTTTTAGCTGAATTTATATTAACTTCCCCTGATAGTTCTTTTACACCTCTCACTATAATCTTTTCCATATTTTCCTCCATAATAAATTTCTAGTATGTTGTAAATATAACTGGTGTACCTATAACAAGATATACTCCTGTGTTATATTTCATAATTCCATAACTTAGCTTTTCTCCATTCTTTAATGTTTCTTTTCCTACATATCCATTTTCAATTTTTAATAATTCTTTTTTTAATTCTATATTATCTATATCAAAATTATCTGTATTGGATATTTCTCCCTTATAATATTTAAAGTATATTTTATTTCTAACTTTACTTGATAAAATATTATCTAATTCTCTTTTTAAATCTTCAGTTGACATACATTTATTTTTATTTATTATGAAGCTTTCAACAAATGTAATATTATCTTCTTCCCAAATTTTTATTTCAATAATATTATTACTTTTTAAATAAAAATGATATTTATTATTTATATTTTCAATTTTATATTTATCACTCATCAATCCTAATATTCTATTTAATTCATAATCTTTATTTGATCCAATATTATATTGTAACTTAACTCCATTTTCATTAAATTCAGTTTTATTAATCAAAAAATTTTCTAATTGATAAAAAGATATATTTTCTAAATTATTAATTGAAACTCCTGATAAATTAATAGAAAAAATAATAATATAGATGAAAAAGTTTTTTATCCCCATTATCCCCAACTCCTTACATCATAATTATTATCATTTTTATATTTTATTATTCATATAATTTATCTTATACTATAATATATAATTTTTATTATTTTTTGTGATACATTGTCATAAAATAGCTATAAATGAAAAAAGACTTAGGTAATATTACCTAAGTCTTTTTTTATCTTTTCTTTAACTCTAATCTTGTTAAAGCTCTAGCTAATGCTAATTCAGCTCTTTCTTTATCAAAGTTTTCTTCTTTCATATGCTTTTCAGCTCTTTGTTTTGCCTCTTGTGCTCTTCCTGAATCTATTTCTTCTCTAGTTTCAGAAGCTTCGCAACAAAAATCTAAAACATTCTTTTTAAATCCAATTACACCAGTTGAAGTAAATAGTTCTATTTTTTCACCATTAGATCTAGTTATCTCTGTAATACATGGTATTGTATTGATTACTATAGATGCATGGTTTGCAAGTATTTCAACTTTGCCATTTTCAGTCTTTGTTAAAATACTTATAACATCTTCTTCAAACTTAATTTTGTCTGGTGTCATTATCTTCAGTTTAAAGGTATTTGCCATATCGCATCATCCCCTTACGCTAAAGTTTTTGCTTTTTCTATAGCTTCTTCTATAGTTCCAACAAATAGGAACGCTGATTCTGGTAATTCATCATGCTTACCTTCAATAATTTCTTTGAAACCTTTTATTGTATCTTGAATTGTAACATATCTACCTTGCATTCCAGTAAATTGTTCTGCAACTGTAAATGGTTGAGATAAGAAGTTTTGAACTTTTCTTGCTCTACTTACAGTAACTTTATCTTCATCTGATAACTCGTCAACACCTAGTATAGCTATAATATCTTGAAGTTCTTTATATCTTTCTAATATATGCTTAACTTTTGATGCAACTTCATAATGTTCTTCTCCAACTACTCTTGGATCTAATATTCTTGAAGTTGAATCTAGTGGGTCAACTGCTGGATATATTCCACGTTCAGCTACACTTCTTGATAAAACTGTTGTTGCATCTAAGTGTGTAAATGTTGTTGCTGGTGCTGGGTCTGTTAAGTCATCAGCAGGAACATATACTGCTTGAACTGATGTGATTGATCCATGAGTTGTTGATGTGATTCTTTCTTGAAGAGAACCCATTTCAGTAGCTAGTGTTGGTTGGTAACCAACTGCTGAAGGTATTCTACCTAATAAAGCTGAAACTTCTGAACCAGCTTGTGAGAATCTAAATATATTATCTATGAATAATAACACATCTTGACCTTGATCTCTAAAATATTCTGCCATTGTAAGTCCTGTAAGAGCAACTCTCATTCTAGCTCCAGGTGGCTCATTCATTTGTCCAAATACTAATGCTGTATTTGCTAAAACTCCTGAATCTTTCATTTCATAGTAAAGGTCATTACCTTCTCTTGATCTTTCTCCAACACCTGTAAATACTGATAATCCACCGTGTTCTTTAGCTATATTATTTATAAGTTCTTGGATAAGTACTGTTTTACCAACTCCAGCACCTCCGAATAGACCTATTTTACCACCCTTTTGATAAGGAGCTATAAGGTCAACAACCTTAATCCCTGTTTCAAACATTTCTGGCTTAACTGATTGCTCTGCAAATGATGGTGCTGGTCTATGTATTGGATAGAACTCTTTTGCTTCAATTTTTCCAGCTAAGTCTAAATCAACTGGATTTCCTAAAACATTAAATATTCTACCTAAAACAACTTCACCTACTGGAACAGAAATTGGCTTTCCTGTATCTACAGCCTTCATTCCTCTTCTTAATCCTTCTGTCGCTTCCATAGCTATTGTTCTTACTATATCATCACCAACGTGTTGCTCAACTTCTGTTACTAATATGTTTCCGTCCATTTCTATTTCAATAGCATTATATATGTTTGGAAGTGACTCAGTATTAAATTTTATATCAACTACTGGTCCAATAACTTGAACTACTTCTCCTATATTATTAGGCATATGATTATACCTCCTCACTATTTTTGTGCTTCTGCCCCACCTACTATTTCTGCTATTTCTTGGGTTATAGCACTTTGTCTTATTCTATTGTATTTTGTATGTAATGAATCTAATAAGTCATCTGCATTCTTTGTAGCGCCATCCATAGCTGTCATTCTTGCAGATTGTTCACTAGTTTTTGCATTTAAAATACAATTAACTAATTTAGATTTTAAATAAAAATCAAAAGTTGCCTCTATTGAAGATTCACTATGAGGCTCTACCATGAAACCTCTATCTTCTTCAATTTCATCAAATTCTATAGGTAATAATTTTTCTACCTTTACAACTTGAGAAACTGGAGATGTAAATTCTGTATATACAACATTAATTTCTCCAACTTCATTTGAATTATATAATCTTAATGCATGTTTATAAATCATTGAAACTTCTTTCATATCACTTGTTTCTTTTATATCAACATATTCTGCTACAGTTTGGAAACCATATCTCTTCATATAAGATACACCTTTTTTTCCTAAACACATAACTAAGCTATCTGATTTTTCATCTCCAACGTGATTCTTAAGTCCTAATGCAACACTAACATTATATCCTCCACATAATCCTGAATCTGATGTTACAACAATATATAACTTTCTTTTTGACTGTCCACCTTTAAAATATATACCTTCTTTTTCAATATCAACTGATGAAAAAGCTTCTTGTGCTATATTTTTAGTAGCTTCAAAATATTTGTTATTTTTGTTTAATTCCATTCTGACTCTTCTTAACTTAGAAGTGGCAACAAGTCCCATGGCTTTTGTTATCTTTTTTGTATTTTCTACTGACTTAATTCTACGCTTTATTTCAATAAGTCCAGCTCCTGCCATACCTCCACCTCCTAAAAGATGGCATAGCTTATAATAAGCTATGCTTTATTTTAAGAATATTTTCTTGAATTCAGTAATTGCTTCTTCTAGCTCTTTCTTAATTTCATCATTTAAGACTTTCTTAGCTAAAATTTCTTTTCCTAATTCTCTATGTTGAGTATCCATATATTCTAAGAAATCTTCTTCAAATTTTCTTACATCTTCAACTTTTATATCTGATAAATAATCATTTACTGCAGCGTAAAGAATCATTATTTGTTTTTCAACTGCCATAGGAGAATATTGTTTTTGTTTTAAAACTTCAACCATTCTCTTACCTTTTTCAAGTCTTCTTGCAGTATCTGGGTCTAAATCTGATCCAAATTGAGCAAATGATGCTAATTCTCTATATTGTGCAAGTTCTAGTCTTAATGTACCTGAAACTTGTTTCATAGCTTTAATTTGTGCATTACCACCAACTCTAGATACAGATATACCTGCATTAACAGCTGGTCTTTGTCCTGAATAGAAAAGATCTGATTCTAAGAATATTTGACCATCTGTTATTGATATAACATTTGTTGGGATATAAGCTGTTACGTCTCCTGCTAATGTTTCTATAATTGGAAGTGCAGTTAATGAACCTCCACCATTCTTCTCTGAAAGTTTAGCTGCTCTTTCAAGTAATCTTGAGTGAATATAGAAAACATCTCCAGGATAAGCTTCTCTTCCTGGTGGTCTCTTAAGTAATAATGACATTGTTCTATAAGCAACAGCGTGCTTTGATAAGTCATCATATACAACTAATACATCTTTTCCTTGATGCATGAAATGTTCACCAATTGAACATCCAACATAAGGTGCTAAGTATTGAAGTGGTGCTGATTCTGAAGCTGTAGCTGCTACAACTATTGTGTAATCCATAGCACCAAACTCTGTTAATGTATTAACTATATTTGCTACTGTTGATTGTTTTTGACCTATTGCAACATAAATACAAATAACATCTTTATCTTTTTGATTTATAATTGTATCTATTGTAATTGCAGTTTTACCAATTTGTCTATCTCCAATTATAAGTTCTCTTTGTCCCTTACCTATTGGAATCATTGAGTCAATTGCTTTTATTCCTGTTTGTAATGGCTCGTTAACTGAGCTTCTATCTAAGATACTAGGAGCATGTATTTCAATTGGTCTATATGCTTCTGGTTTAACTGGACCTTTAGCATCAATAGGATTTCCAAGTCCATTTAAAACTCTTCCTATTAAGTCTGATCCAACTCCAACTTCAACAATTTTTCCAGTTCTCTTAACAACGTCTCCTTCCTTGATTCCTTCTTCTGAACCAAGTAAAACGCATCCTACATTATCTTGCTCAAGGTTTAATGCCATACCATAAACATCATTAGGGAATTCTAATAATTCACCTTCCATACAATCATCTAAACCATATACTCTAGCAATTCCATCACCAATTTGAATGATTGTACCTGAATCAACTGTTTTTATTTCTTTATCATATTTTTCGATTTCTCTCTTAATTATAGAAGTAATCTCTTCTGGTTTGATATTCATGGGTTCACCTCTATTCCATCTTAAGCATTAGTGCTCTCATATCTTCAAGTTTTGCCTTTATTGATCCATCAATAACGTCATTTCCAACTCTTACATATAATCCACCTATTATGCTTTTATCAATTTCATGTTCTATAATTACTTTTTTATTATATTTATTTTCTAGCTTTTCTTTTAGTCTTTTTTCTTGATCTTCTGTAAGATCAATAACACTCTTGACTTTAGCTATTACTGTATTTCTTTTTTCCAAATAGATTTGTTCCATTTGGTTAAGTTTTTCTCTTAAATAAAGAATTCTTCCTTTTTCAACTAATATTAGTAAAAAAGATAATAGCTCCTCATCAACTTTTCCCTTAAATACGTCTATAAATATTTTTTTCTTCTTTTTAGTACTTATTTGAGGGTATTTAATAATTTCGTAAAACTCTTGATTGTTATCAATAATATCGCAGATTTCTCTTAAATCTTTTAGATATTCTTCAACTTTTCCCTTTTCTTCTGCTACTTTATATAATGCTAAAGCATATCTACGATCTAAATATTCGTACATAATTAAATACCTACCTTATTTATATAGTCATCGATAAGTTCTCTATGTTTTTTCTCGTCTATAGCTTCACCAAGGGCCTTCTCAGAAAGAAATACAGCTAATTCAACTGCTTGAGTTTTAATTTCTGATTGAGCTTTTGTACGCTCTCTGTTAATTTCTACTTTAGATTTTTCTACAATAGAGCTAGCTTCCCTTTTTGCATCATCTATTATTTCTTTATAGATGTTATCTGCTTTAGCCTTATATTGACTAACAATCTCTTTTCCTTCTTTTCTAGCTGTTCCGATTTCTTTTTCATTTTGAAGTTTTATAACTCTAGCTTTTTCTAAATCCTCATCAGCTTTATTTATTGTATCTTCTATACGACTTTTTCTTTCTTTTAAAATCTTGTTTACTTTATCAAAAGCGAAATGTTTAACAACCCAAAATAATATTAGTAGGTTAACTACAGTTACTATCATTTCTGGTATGTTAATATTCATATTAATTTCCAAATCTAAAGCCTCCCTTCCAGGCTTATTAAAACCCTATTCTGTATTATATTATTAATTAGTGAATACCAACGAATAATAAAATTAATGAAACTAGTAATCCGTATATTGCAGTTGTTTCTGCTAATGCACAACCGATGAAATATGTAGACATAAGTTTACCGCTTGCTTCAGGTTGTCTTGCTATGCTCTTTAGAAGACTAGCTGTTGCGTTACCAATACCAACTCCTGCACCTATTGCTGCAATAACTGCAAGTCCTGCACCAATTGCACGCATTCCTATTATAAATTCTGCTCCAGTCATAAATGATTCCTCCTTAAAATTGACAAATAGATTTCATTTTAATATTAGTTTTTATTGCTTGAATTATTCTTCTGCTGTCATCTTTATATAAATCATTGTTAATATTGTAAAGATAAATGTTTGTAAGAAACCATCAAACAAATCGAAGTATGCCATAAATGGCACTGGGATAGCTAATTGAGCAAACCAAGTCACTTTACTTAGTGCTTGTAATAACAATTCAATAATTACTGTAGCAACTGTAATATTACCAAAAAGTCTGAAACTTAATGTTATAGGTAACATTATTCTTTCTAGTATATTGATTGGTATTAAAGCTGGACTTGGATGGGCATATCCTTTTAAGTATCCTATTCCACCATTCTTTATAATTGAATTTATATGAATAATTAAGAATGTTGTAAGTGATAACACTAAAGCAACACTATAGTCTGCTGTTGGTGGATGTAATCCTATAAGATCTGTAACATTCATAAAGAATAAAAATAATACTAATGCACCAATATAAGCTGCAAATCCTGCATATTTATCGCCCATTGTGTTCTTAACCCAATTGCTAATTCCTTCAACGAAAATTTCAATTATTGTTTGACTTTTTCCTTTTGGAATAACTGAAAGATTTCTTGTCATTAATATAAGTACAATAGCTATTATTATTATTATTCCCCATTGTTGTAATACTGTAGACCCAATCTCTTTAAACAATGTTTCCACTCAATCACTTCCTTTCTTCATATTTAATTGCCATAAACAAAGAAATAAAGTTGGACATATAACCTATTACATAAGCTATAACATTATATTGGTTTTGCAATAATAACAACCCAACTATTGCAATAATAATTATTCTTATTACAAAACTAACCATTAACATTAAGCCCTTAAAGCCTATATCACTTTCTACAGTCTTTGTCATAACTGCACCACTTATTAAAAAATTAAAAATACTAACTATAGATCCAATGACAAAGGGAATCTGGTAATTAATATTTATGAAATATAAAATTATTAGCCCTGCAGTCAAGATAACTAAACTACTCTTAAAAGTTTGTTTTAGTATCCCACTTAAATCTCCAACCATAACTTCCCTCCTCGGCAATCATACTAACTATTATAGTTTATATGTTTTTTTCTCTAAAACTTAATTTTAAAGCAAATACCTGTATTTTCTTAATTTATTTCAGTTTATTATATTTTATTTACTGATTACTGTTATTTCCTTTGATTTAGTATATTTTTCAGTTATGGAGAAAGAAATAGGTTGTTTAATTTCTTTTTTCTGAATATTCAGATTTCTAATACATTCCTCATTTTAACTTTTACTATATTTTTCATAAGTTTTATAATATTTTTTAAATTTTGCTACTATGTATACATTTTCTTAAAAGCTTATAATGTTTAACTTCATATGTAGTTTGAATAAACCTTTTATTTTTTATTCATTGTGTTCTTTAATTATTAATATTTTTATTAATTTATTCATGTTTATGCATATATTAATTTATATTTCTACATATTTTTATTTATAATAATCATTTATTCTTTATATTTTTATTATAAACATTATTATCTTATAAATCATTAAAAATATTCAAAAAAATATTCAAAAAAAAATATACCTTAAGAAAATTTCTTAAGGTATATTTTTAATTATATATTATAATTATCTTTCAACAATTATAGCAGTTCCCATTCCGCCACCTATGCAAAGTGTAGCTAAACCTTTTTTAGAATCTCTTTTTTCCATTTCATGAAGTAATGTAACTAATATTCTAGCTCCTGAAGCTCCAACTGGATGTCCTAAAGCTATAGCTCCACCATTTACATTAACTTTACTCATATCGAATCCTAAATCTTTAGCTACTGCTAAACTTTGAGCTGCGAAGGCTTCATTTGCTTCTATAAGATCTAAGTCTTTAACTTCTAAGCCAGTTCCTTCTAATGCTTTCTTTGTTGCACCAAATGGTCCATATCCCATAATTGCTGGATCTACTCCTCTTGATCCATATGAAAGAATTTTAGCCATTGGCTTAATTCCTAAACTTTCAGCTTTTTCAGCGCTCATTACAACTAATGCAGCAGCTCCATCATTTATTCCTGATGCATTACCAGCTGTAACTGTTCCTTCTTTAATAAATGCTGGTCTTAATTTTGCTAAAGTTTCTTCAGTTGTTCCAAATCTTGGGAATTCATCAGTATCAAATATTTTTGGTTCTCCTTTTCTTTGAGGAATTACAACTGGAACTATTTCATCTTTGAATCTTCCTTCTTTTATAGCTTTTTCTGCTTTTTGTTGTGAAGCTGCAGCAAAAGCATCTTGTTCTTCTCTAGTTAAGTTCCATTGTTTAGCTATATTTTCAGCTGTTACTCCCATATGATAATTGTTGAATGCATCCCATAATCCATCAGTTATCATTGTATCTATCATTTTTCCATTACCCATTCTTTGTCCCCATCTTGCTGTATCTAAAGCAAATGGAGCTCTTGACATACTTTCCATACCACCAGCTACTACTATATCAGCATCTCCAGCTTTTATCATTTGAGCTGCTAAGCTAACTGCTCTTAATCCTGATCCACAAACTTTATTTAAGGTCATTGCTGGTACTTCATTTGGAAGTCCTGCCTTTATAGCTGCTTGTCTAGCTGTATTTTGACCAAGACCTGCTTGAATAACATTTCCCATTAATACTTCTTCTACCATTTCTGGTTTAATTCCTGCTCTTTTTATTGCATCTTGAATTACTGTTGCTCCTAAATCTACTGCTGGAACATCTTTTAAAGATCCTCCAAATGATCCTAACGCTGTTCTAACAGCACTTACTATTACTACTTCTCTCATTAACAAAACCTCCTAATATATGATTACTTTAAACCATAATCTTTGTTAAACTCTTAACATACTTTTATTATAACCATTTCATTCCTAATAATCAATAGTTTTTGTTAAATTTTAAACAAATACTTTTTATAATATTTTTACTTTTTTTGTGATTGTATTATAATATTAATTAAATTAATATTAGTTTATTAATTTAATAATGTTATTAATATATATAAATAGTAAAATTACATAATTTTTATAAAAGGAGCTTTTATTTATGAAGAGAACAGATTACATATCTTGGGATGAATATTTTATGGGACTTGCTCTTTTATCAGCAAAAAGAAGTAAAGATCCAAGTACACAAGTTGGAGCATGTATAGTTAGTCCTACCAATAGAGTATTATCTGTTGGTTATAATGGATTTGCCTTTGGTTGTTCTGATGATGATTTTTCTTGGAATAGAGAAGGAGAATTTCTTGAAACAAAATATCCTTATGTTGTTCATGCAGAACTTAATGCCATATTAAATAATAGAGGTGTATCTTTTGAAAATGCAAAATTATATGTAGCTCTATTCCCTTGTAATGAATGTGCAAAGGCTATAATACAAAGTGGAATAAAAGAAGTGATTTTTTTAAGCGATAAATATTCTAATACAGATGTTGTTAAAGCTTCTAAAAAAATGTTTAATGCAGCTGGAGTTAAATTAACTCAATTGAAACCTTCAGTAGAAAAAATAGAACTTTCATTTAATGTAGATGATATTTAAAAAAATAAATCCTTCTATTTATAAATAGAAGGATTTATTTTTAAACCTTATAATAATTATTTAGTACCAAATAATCTATCCCCTGCATCTCCAAGACCAGGTACTATATATCCTTGCTCATTTAACTTTTCATCTATTTCAGCGACGAATATATCAACATCTGGATGAGCTTCCTTTATAGCCTTTATTCCTTCTGGTGATGAAATTAAACACATAAGCTTTAAGAATTTAGCTCCTTTATTTTTAAGCATTGTTAAAGCATCTATAGCTGATCCACCAGTTGCAAGCATTGGGTCTACAACTATTATTTCTCTTTCAGCTATATCTTGAGGTAATTTACAGAAATATTCAACTGGTTGTAATGTTTCTTCATCTCTATATAATCCTATATGTCCAACTTTAGCTGCTGGTATAAGTTTTAAAACACCATCTACCATTCCAAGACCTGCTCTTAGTATTGGAACTATTGCAAGTTTCTTACCTGCAAGCATTCTACATTTTGTTTTACATATCGGTGTTTCTATTTCAACATTTTCTGTTGGTAAGTTTCTTGTAACTTCATATGCCATTAACATTGAAACTTCTGATACTAATTCTCTAAAATCTTTTGATCCAGTATCCTTACTTCTTATAAATGCTAACTTATGTAGTATTAATGGGTGATTGATTTCTGTAACTTTACTCATTATTTAACGCCTCCAAATTTTATTTATTATATTTTTCTTCTATTTTAGATATTTTGTCTATTCTTCTTTGATGTCTATCTCCTTCAAAGTTTGAATTTAAGAAAGTTTTCACGATATCAATTGCAAGACCTGTTCCTACAACTCTTTCGCCTAATGCTAATATATTAGCATTATTATGTTCTCTTGTTGCATGAGCACTAAATGTATCTGAACATAAAGCTGCTCTTATTCCTGGTACTTTATTAGCTGATATACTAATTCCAATACCTGTTCCACATACTAATATTCCAAACTCAAATTCATTATTAGCTACTGCTTCAGCAACCTTTAATGCATAATCTGGATAATCACATGATTCTGTACTATATGTTCCAAAATCTTTTGTTTCATATCCATTTTCTTTTAAATATGATATTATTTCATTCTTTAAATTATATCCACCATGATCTGATCCTAATGCTATTTTCATGAAAAACACCTCCAAATATTTATTTAAATTTATAAAAAAAGAAAGTAAGGCATGTAATAAAACATTACACACTTCTAACTTTCTTTAATTTATCTATTAATAAAGGCATTACGCCTTCTAACTCTTTATATATTTTTTGATAAACAGAAATGGTGCTACCGTAAGGGTCAGTCACTTCCCCCTTAACGCCAGCATATTCACAAATTGAAAATACTTTATCTTTATAATTTGGATAGTTTTCTTTTATAAAGTCTCTACCATAATTAGTCATAGTTAATATAATATCTGAATTCTTAATCATACTATCATTTAATTGAATAGCTTGCTTATCTTTTACATCAACATTCAACTCTTCTTTTATAAGTTCAGCTGATTTTTCAGTAACAAAACTACCCGGTACAATAGTAATTCCTGCTGATTGAGCTACTATATCAGAACTATTTATTAATTTATTAAATATTTCCTCAGCCATTGGGCTTCTACAAGTGTTTGCTGTACACACGAAGAGTACCTTCATAAAAAAACCTCCAAAATCTTATACGTTTATAACATCATATCCAGCTGCTTTATTTAATCTATTCATAATAGCAACTCCTAATCCTTCTTCATCAAAAGCTTCCGCTAATATTATATCAACATTTAAATCATTGAAAGCCCTTAATGATTCAAAAAGATTTGATGCAATCTCTTCTAGGTTATTTGATTCACCTAAAATTACTTTTTCACCATTTACATAGCTATTACTATTTTCTTTTGTTGTAAGTATTCCAACTCTTTTTCCTGCATCTATATAATTTTGTACCATTTCATTAATTTTTTCAATAGTTTTTTTTCTATTTCCTTTTATAATTTTTAATTTTGCATTTGGAGCATAATGTCTATACTTCATTCCTGGTGCTTTTGGCTTAAAATCTTTTGAATTACTAATAAGCCCTTTATCTATTTCTATATTTTTATCAACTTCTTTAAGCATCTCTAAAGTTATTCCACCTGGTCTTAATACAAGTGGAGGATTAACTGTACAATCCACTATTGTTGATTCTACACCTACCTTACTTTTTTCTCCACCTATTATATAGTCTACTCTCCCTGTTAAATCTTCCACGCATCTTTCTAAATCTGTTGGACTTGGTTTCCCACTTATATTAGCTGATGGTGCAGCAATAGGAACTCCTGATTCCTTGATTAACTCTAATGCAATTTCATTAGATGGCATTCTAACACCTATTGTATCTAAATTAGCACTTGTTGTCATAGGTATTATATCCTTTTTTTCTAATATTAATGTCATTGGACCTGGCCAAAATTTTTCCATTAATTTTTTAGCAACCTCTGGTACATTTTTAACATATTCATCTATATTTTTAGATGCAACATGAATTATTAAAGGATTATCTTGCGGTCTTCCTTTTGCAATAAATATTTTCTTAACACTCTCTTCATCTAATGCATTTGCTCCTAACCCATAAACTGTTTCAGTTGGAAATGCAACTGTTCCACCATTTTTTATAACTAATGCGGCGTCTTCTATATATTTCTTATCATCGCTTACTTTTTTTATAGTAGCAATCTTTGTTTCCAAAGTTAATTCCTTCTTTCTTAATCTAAAGTTTGCCCACGAGCAATTTTTACATTTTGAATACAATCTTTTGTGAAATGTGCTTTAGGAGAATATTTAAATATCTCATCTAAAAATGGATACTTTTTAAGCCCTCCTTTTTTTATTATTTGAAAATAATATTTTTTATCTGGATTTATTATTCTTACTTTTTTATATTCATCTGCAACATCTTTATATCTATTTAATAAACCTTCTGTTACAGGCTTCATTCTTCTATTTCTTAATTTAGTATCCGTAATAATTATAATTTTCATGTAATCTTCAATTCCATCTGTATGAACTACTGCTATTTTATCACATAATATAGTATTACTTTGATTAAATAATCCTACTTTAAATCTAAGTTTATTATTTTTATAAGAAAACTCTAATTTATTATTATCAATTTTCTTTAAAATAGCTAATAATATAAGTAACTCTAAAATTATTACATAAATTATATAAAATTTAGTTATTATTCCAGTTAACCATAAGGTCATAGGCAAAAATATAGCTAATGCAGACATGCATATATAAAAATTTCTTGAAGATTTTTTTTCCTTTTTCAATGCTAAATATATATCCATCGCCATACTCCTTCTATATTCTAAAAGCCTCACATATTAATGTAAGGCTTTTAGGAAAATTACATTTCTGTATTTCCCATTTGTTTCATTTTTTCAGCTTGATCTGCAGTTATAAGTGCATTTATAACTTCATCAATATCACCATTTAGGAATGTTTCTAACTTGTATAAAGTTAATCCTATTCTATGATCTGTTATTCTTCCTTGTGGATAGTTATAAGTTCTTATTCTTTCACTTCTATCTCCAGTACCAACTTGTGACTTTCTATCTTCAGCGATTCCAGCTGCTCTTTCAGCTTCTGCCATTTCATATAATCTAGCTCTTAATACTTTCATAGCCTTTTCTTTGTTTTTAAGCTGTGATTTTTCATCTTGACATGAAATTACTATTCCTGTTGGTAAGTGAGTAAGTCTTACCGCTGAATCTGTTGTATTAACGCACTGACCACCATTACCTGATGCTCTAAATACATCAAATTTTATATCTTTTTCGTTTATTTCAACTTCTACATCATCAACTTCTGGAAGTACTGCAACAGTAGCTGTTGATGTATGAATTCTACCGCTTGATTCTGTATCTGGAACTCTTTGTACTCTATGAACTCCACTTTCGTATTTAAGCTTTGAATAAGCACCATTACCTTTAATCATAAATACTACTTCTTTCATTCCGCCTATTCCTGTTTCATTTACACTCATAAGTTCAACAGTCCATCTGTTATTTTCAGCATATCTTGTATACATTCTAAAAAGATTTGCTGCAAATAGCGCGGCCTCATCACCACCAGCACCAGCTCTAATTTCAACAAATACGTTTTTATTATCATTAGGATCTTTTGGTAATAAAAGAATTTGAATTCTATTTTCTAATTCTTCTTCTCTTGATTTAAGCTCATTTATTTCTTCATTAAGCATTTCTTTCATTTCTTTATCAGATTCCATTTCAAGCATATCCTTGCTATCTTGTAAATCTTCGATTACTTGTTTATATTCTTTATATGCTCCAACTATGATTTCTAATTCAGCATGTTCTTTGCATAGTTTTCTCCATTCATTTTGGTTTGCCATTATTGATGGATCACTAATTTTTACTGATAATTCATCATACTTGTTCTCTATAAATGCTAATTTATCTAATAACATTCTTATCACTCCGTAATATCTATTTTCATATTTAACTATTATAGCATATATACTAATCTTTTTTCAATATAGGTAAATAGCCAATTACTACCCTATCAAGTCCTGCTAAGTCTTTTAAAACATTAACATTTTTAAATCCTTTTTCAATCATAAGTTTTTTTACATCTTCTCCTTGATCATAGCCAATTTCAAAAGCTAATATACCTTTTCCCTTTAAAACCAAAACACTATCATCAATTATTTTTCTATAAAAAACTAATCCATCTAATCCTCCACTTAAAGCAGTATGAGGCTCATATCCTTTTACATCTTCCATTAAATTACTAATTTCTTCTTCCTTAATATATGGAGGATTTGAAACTATAATATCATATTTTTTTCCTTGATTTATCACTTCAGTTAATAAATCACTCTTTATAAAGGTCATTCTATCTTTTAATTTAAGTTTTTCTATATTTTTTTTGGTTACTTTCTCAGGTTTTTCAAAATAATCTATTGAATCTACTTTTACATTATTTCTATAATTTGCAATTGCTATTCCAATTGCTCCACTCCCTGAACATAAATCACATATTTCTAAACTTTCATTATCATCTATATTCTTAAGTACTTCTTCTACTAGTATTTCTGTATCACCTCTAGGAATTAATACGCCTTCCTCAACAAAAAGCTCTAATCCCATAAACTCACAAGTACCTAAAATATATTTTATAGGCATTTTTTCTTTTCTTTTTTCTATTAATTCAAAGTAATTTTTCTTGTTATCATTATTTATCTTTTCATCACTATGAGTTAATAAATATAATCTATCTCTACCTATTATATGTCCTAGTAAAAGAGTAGCATCTAATCTTGCAGTATCTATATCCACACTTGATAAAGTTTTTGTTCCTTCATCTAAAAGTTCTAATATTGTCATTTTTTCCTCCGGTAATCCTTCCGCCACTTGAAGTGATTTTATTGCAACTTCTATTTGATCATCATCTGGCTCTTTTGTAGTTATTTTTTGAAGCTTTAAGCCTGGTGCTGCAATAATTTTTGCAAATTTATTATTTGATTTTCCAAGCCATTTTATTAATTCATAAGTTACTCCTGAAACAACTGGAATTAATATTATTCTAAGCACTAATCTTTCTAAAAAAGTTCCCCACCCAGTAAATGCAAATATTATTATACTTACAAACATTATTAAAAATAAAAAATTGGTTCCACATCTTGGATGAAACCTTGAATATTTCCTTACATTTTCAACCTTTAAAGGTTCTCCTGCTTCATAACAAAAAATAGTTTTATGTTCTGCTCCATGATATTGAAATAATCTATACATATCTTCCATCTTGCTTACTAAAGTCATATATCCTAAAAGAATTATTATTCTTATTGTTGCTTCAATTATATTAAGCCCTATACTTGGAACATTAAACCATTTAAATATTGATGCTATCCCAGTTGGCAATGCCACAAATAACAATATTGACATTATTATTGCAAATATCATTACTCCAGCCATTATTATATCATCAAATCTCTCTCCAAATTTGCTTTTAAGCCATTTTTCAAATTTAGATGGTTCACTATCTTCTTCAAAAAATGATGCTGAATAATTTATTAGTTTTATTCCCTGAACCATTGAATCAATAAGAACAAATGCACCTCTTATAATCGGTATATTCAATATTTTATATTTCTTAGTTATAGGAACTACTTTTTCAAACTTTACATCTATTTCTCCGTTATCTTTTCTAATTGCGGTAGCCATTCCTTTGCTACCTCTCATCATAACCCCTTCAATAACGGCTTGACCACCAACATCACATTTTTTCAATATATCCCCTCCTATTGCTTGTTTTTATATTTAAAATAACATTCCCCACATAAAGATTCATAAGTTATATTATCCATGTTATCTATTGCAACTTGTTCTCCTTCAAATACAAATCTATCATTTATTTTTCTAGCATTTAAAAGTGCCTTGTTACCACATTTACAAATAGTCTTCATTTCTTCAATACTATGTGCTAAAAGTAATAATCTTTCACTGCCTTCAAAGCCTTCCATTTTAAAATCTGTTCTTAATCCATAACATATTATTGGTATATTTAAAGTTACAGCAATTTCAAATAATTGATCTATCTGTTCCTTCTTTAAAAATTGAACTTCATCTACTAATATACAATCTAATTTCCCATATTCTTTTACATTATTTTTTACTAAATTTAAAATATTTTCCTCTTTTTTAACTAATATATCAACTTCTCTAACTACTCCCAATCTTGAAACAAGTTTATTTCCACCCTTCTTATCAGTTGAAGGTTTCATTAATATAACTCTCATTCCTCTTTCTTCGTAATTATATGCAACTTGCATTAAATGCGTTGATTTTCCTGAGTTCATAGCACCATACCTAAAATATAATTTACTCAAATTTTTTCCTCTCCTTTTACATAACAGTTATTACGATTATAGCATTTCTATCTATTTATAAAAAGTTTTTTTTAATTTTGTCTTTTATTGACTGCTATACACCAATATGATATACTTTAGTGGTTATTTGTTGTGTTAATCACAATGAAATTTTCTCAAAAGAGGTGAAAAATATGAAAAAAGGCATACATCCAGAATACCATCACGACGCAGTGGTTAAGTGTGCATGTGGAAATACTTTTACAACTGGTTCAGTTAAAGAAGAACTTAAAGTAGAAATATGCTCAGAGTGCCATCCATTCTACACTGGTAAACAAAAAATTGTTGACGTTGGTGGAAGAGTTGATAAGTTCAAGAAGAAATTCAACATTAAATAAGAAATTTAGGGAAAGACTTTTTGTCTTTCCCATTTTCTTTTTATAAATTTTATTTTAATTAATCAAAAATAATGATAGACTATATATGATTGAAATTATAATAAATTTTAGATGAAGCGAGTGAATTACATGAAAAAGGTTCTTATATTAACCACTTCAACTGGACAGGGTCATAATCAAGCTGCAAAATCACTTAGCGAATTATTTAAAAAAAATGATTTTAAATGCGTAAGTTATGACTTTTTAAGTAATAGCAGTAGATTTTTAATAGAAGCTATTGTTGGTGGGTATGAAATTTCTGCCATGAATTTTCCAAACATTTATGGATTTGTCTACAAACTAACTAATAACAAATATATAAATTCATTAACACGTATACCATTCTTTTTAGTAAAAAAAAGACTTTTAAGCTTAATAAATATAGAAAAACCAGATATTATAATATCGACGCATCCTTTAAGTATATGTATAATGGATAAATTAAAGGAAGACGGATTAAATATTCCATTTGTATCAGTAGTTACAGATTTTAAAGCTCATTATAGTTACATAGGAAAAAATGTGGACGCCTACATTACTGGAAGCGAATTCACCAAAAATTCTTTAATAGATAAAAAAATTGAAAAAGAAAAAATTTATCCTTTAGGAATACCAATTAGGGAATCATTTTTTGAAAATGACGAAAACATACCAAATATAAAAAGTAACGATTTTTTCAATATTTTATTAATGAGCGGAAGTATGGGACTAAAAAATATTTCTTATGTCCTAACCGAACTTCTTAAGAATAAACATAAACTTAGAATAACCGTTGTTTGTGGTAATAATAAAAAATTAAAAGAAGACTTAATAAAAAACTGCTCTAAAGCATATCCTGATAAAAAATTACACATTCTTGGATTTTCAAATGATATAGCATCTTTTATGGAATATTCAGATGTATTAATTTCAAAGCCAGGCGGACTTACAGTTACCGAATCTATAGTTAAAGATTTACCATTAGTAATTCCTTTCGCAATACCTGGTCAAGAACAAGAAAATACAGAGTTTTTAACTTCTGAAGGTTATGCAATAGAAGTAAAAAAGATAGAAGATATCAATAAAATTATAGATTCTCTTATTGATAATCCTAATAACTTAACTAAAATGAAATCTAAAATTTCGAAATTATCCAATACTTATTCTTTAAATTCAATTGTAAAATTAGCAGATGATTTAATAAAAAGAACTAATATAAAGGAATAGCCTTTATATTAGTTCTTTTTTTAAATATTATTCTTTTCAAAATTCCTTATAAATTCTTCATTATTTTTAGTTTTTGATAATGTCTTTATAAGTTTTTCTGTTACACTATCTATATTTCCTTCATTATACATTACTTTTCTTATTGTATATGCAACATCTTTTTCTTCGCTTGTTAATAATAAATCTTCTTTTCTAGTTCCTGACTTATATATATCTATTGCAGGGAAAATTCTTCTTTCCTGAAGTCTTCTATCTAAATGAACTTCCATATTTCCAGTTCCCTTAAATTCTTCAAATATCATATCATCCATTCTTGATCCTGTATCAACTAATGCAGTAGCTAATATAGTTAAACTTCCACCTTCTTCTATATTTCTAGCAGCACCAAAAAACTTTTTAGGCATAATTAATGCACCAGGATCAAGCCCTCCAGTTAAAGTTCTTCCAGTTGGAGTTATTGTTAAGTTATAAGCTCTTGAAAGCCTTGTTAAACTATCTAAAAGTATAACTACATCTTGACCTTGTTCAACTCTTCTCTTACCATGTTCTAAAACCATTTGAGATACTTTTTCATGATTTTGTGGTTCTTCATCAAATGTTGAATAGACAACTTCTCCATTAATTGATCTTTGCATATCTGTAACTTCTTCTGGTCTTTCATCTATAAGAAGTACTATAAGCTTAACTTCTGGACAATTCTTTGAAATATTTTGAGCTAATTTCTTTAAAAGAGTTGTTTTACCCGCTTTTGGTGGTGCAACAATCATCCCCCTTTGACCTTTTCCTAATGGACATATTATATCCATAAGTCTTGTTGAAAGATCATTTTCCTCCGGTCTTTCAAGTCTAATTCTTTCTTTCGGATATATAGGTGTTAATTTTTCAAAAGGTGTTCTTCCTATAGCTTTTTCAGGACTTTCATCATTAACCTTTTCTAAATATATTAAAGCTTTAAATTTTTCTCCTTCTTTTGGCTCTCTAACTTTTCCTTCAAGTTTATCACCAGTAGATAAGTTAAATCTTCTTATTTGAGCTGGAGATACATAAACATCTTCACTACTACTTAAACAATTTTTTCCTCTTAAAAATCCAAAGCTATTATTTTCTTGTATTTCTAATATTCCTGAAACTACTTGTGCTTGATTAAAGCTTCTATCTCCATTTAAGTTATTATTACTATTATTATTGTTGTTATTATTATAATAATTTCTATTGTTATTATTACTATAATTCTCTTTAACCTTTGGAGCTATTTTTTCCTTTAATATAACACCGTCTTTTTCTATTGAATTTACACTGTGTTTTAATATTTCCTCTATCAATTCGCCTTTTTTATATTTTGATATATTTTTTATTCCTAATTCTTTAGCAACTTCTTTAAGTTTTGCTAAAGTCATGCCTTCATAAACTTCTTTTGTCAAAATGGCACCTCCATATTTTTAATTTATCCTAAGCCCAAATTAATATATATTTTATTTTAAAACATCGCTATTTAAATAATTTAGCAAAAGTTTGTATAGACTAATAAATATTATCTACACAATAAATTAACTTTATATAAACTAATTTTAGTGGAATTATTTAGATAAGATTTCTAGATAAGATTTATAACATTAATTATCTTTTAATCCTATAACAATTTCAAGATATATGTAATAATTAAAACTATTAATTATTATGTACAATCATTCATTATTATAGACAAAACTAATATATTTATTTTTTACTTTAATTATATAATACTACTTATAATTTAAATTTACAAAATTTTGTTAAAGAAATTAATATTAATATCACAAAAATAAAAGGATATTCTTTATTAGAATATCCTTTTTATAATATATTATTTTTTATGATTTAATGAAGCCTCTATAAAACCTTCAAATAATGGATGTGGTCTATTTGGTCTTGATTTTAGTTCTGGATGGAATTGAGCTGCTACAAACCATGGATGTTCTTCTATTTCAACTATCTCAACTAATCTTCCATCTGGACTTGTTCCTGAAATCTTCATTCCCATTTCAGTTATTTGTGATCTATATTCATTGTTAAATTCATATCTATGTCTATGTCTTTCATAAATAACTTCATCTTTATATGAATCATAAGCTTTTGTTTCTTTATCTAACTTACAAGGATATAATCCAAGTCTCATTGTTCCACCTAAGTCTTCAATATCTTTTTGCTCTGGCATTATATCTATAACTGGATATTTTGTATCACTACTTAATTCTGAGCTATGAGCCCCTTCTAATCCTACAACATTTCTCGCAAATTCAATTACAGCACACTGCATTCCAAGACATATTCCAAGGAAAGGTACTTTATTTTCTCTAGCCCATCTTATAGCTTCTATTTTACCTTCTACTCCTCTATCTCCAAAACCACCTGGAACTAATACTCCATCTACTCCTGATAAAACTTCATTTACATCTTGATTTTCTAATTCTTCAGCATTAATCCATTTTATATTTACATTAGCATTGTTTGTAAGTCCACCATGACTTAATGCTTCTACAACTGATATATATGCATCATGTAATTCAACATATTTACCAACTAAAGCTATTGTAACTTCTTTTTCTAAATTCTTTATTCTATGTACCATATCAATCCACTGTGAATTATCTATGTCTTTACATCCTAAATGTAATTTTTCACATACTAAATTATCTAATCCTTCTGAATGTAACATTAATGGTACTTCATATAAGTGTTCTGCATCTAAGTTTTGAATAACTGATCTTCCATCTACATTACAGAATAATCCTATTTTATTTTTTATGTCATCTGATAATTCTTTTTCTGATCTACAAACTATTATATCTGGTTGAATTCCTATTGTTCTTAACTCTTTAACTGAATGTTGAGTTGGTTTAGTTTTTAACTCTCCAGCTTTTCCAAGGTATGGAACTAAAGTAACGTGTATAAAGCATACATTTTCAGCTCCAACTTCACTTCTTACTTGTCTTATTGCTTCTAAGAAAGGTTGTGATTCTATATCTCCAACTGTTCCACCAATTTCTGTTATTACAACATCTACATCTCTTTCTTTTCCTGCTCTATAAACTTTATCTTTTATTGCATTTGTAATATGAGGTATTACTTGAACTGTTCCTCCTAAGTATTCTCCTCTTCTTTCTTTTGAAATAACTGACCAATATATTCTACCAGTTGTTATATTACTATTTTGAGTTAAATTTTCATCTATAAATCTTTCATAATGTCCTAAATCTAAATCTGTTTCAGCTCCATCATCAGTTACGAAAACTTCTCCGTGTTGATATGGGCTCATTGTTCCTGGATCAACATTTAAATATGGATCAAACTTTTGTATTGATACATTTAAACCTCTGTTTTTTAATAATCTTCCAAGTGATGCAGCTGTTATTCCTTTTCCTAATGCTGATACTACTCCACCTGTTACAAATACATATTTAGTTTGTTTATTCATTTTAATTTCCTCCCTATGAGAAATATTTATTGACATACAGCATTTTTACAATTATAATAGATATTACCCCATAAATTTTATTTATGGGGTATGTGTGCTGTATTAATTTCTTTTAATAACATAGATAATATACTACCATAATTAATTATTAATATCTAGTCATTTTTTATTTAAATTTTATTTACATTTATATTCTTGCTTCAAGTTTTCTTTCTAATTCAAAATATTTATCCCTAAACCTCTTATTTATAAGCAATTTTTCTTCTGCTTTTTGATAATTATAATTTATACCTTTCTTTGTTTTTACATTTAAAATTTCTTTTATATTCTCTTCATTAAAACAATCATATTTTTTTAAAAATAAAAGTATTAAATATCTCATTTCTTTTTCTTTTAGTATATGAATAAGTTCCTCATTAGATAAATTTTTCATCTGACTTATTTCCTCTATAATTTCAACATATCTTGTTTTCATTATCATATATAATTACCTCCTAATTTAATTATTACCATTTTTTGTATTTTTAATATGTATAATAAAAAAATATATAAAAAGATGGTAGATTCTATCTACCATCTTTTTTATGCATTTATATCTAATTTTAACTTTGTTTTTATAGCAGGTTGTCCTGCAACTTGCATTTCATATTCTATAGTTACTTTACCACCATCTTCTTTAACATCTATTTCTAAATTTTTAGTATCAATAGATAATTCAAGCATCCCATATGGTGTATTATAAAGAGATACGGTAGGTTTATTTTTCTCAAAATGCATTTTAGTACTTGTACTTCCTTCTCTTTCAAGCACAACATAATTTTCACCTATTCTAAGCTTAGTATCAGTTCCTTGCATTCCTGATATTTCTGTTTCTTTATATGATGCAATAAATTCATTATTTTCTAAACTTAAAATTCCAGGTGTAATAACTTCTATAAGTTCATCATTTTGCATAGTAGCATTACTTACTATTTTTATAACTGCTTTTTTCTCCAAATCTATCCCCCCTTATTTTATTTGTATTATGTATTTAAGTATTTCTTCTTCACTTGCAGGTTTAACCTTCAATACACCTTCAAACTTACATCCAAATTTACCATAAGATATTTCAACTTCATCTAAATCTTTTCCTTTGCAATATCTTCCCGCTATTTTAGCTGCTAAAATTTTATCATCTTCATTACATTTGCCATGAATAATTACCATTGCACCATTATGACTAGTTGGATAAAATACTAAATCTTCTTTTGTTAAAAATGATTTTATCTCATCACCTTCTACTTTAGTTCTTGTTGCAATTATAGTACATCCATTATCACTAACAAAATGTCTTCCATATCTTAATAATTCTATTTCGGTTGGTGTTGCATCACCATTTCTTTGAAGTGTTTCTTTTAATCTTAATGAATAATTTGGTTCTGTTAATCTACATCCACCAGCTGGTGATGGATAATCTTTTATTCCCCACTTATCAGCAAGCTCCATTTGAATCTTTCTACTTCTTCCTGATATATTAAGAAGCTTTTCTCTATCTACTAATCCATTCTTCTCCATATCAGTTTCGTCAAGATTTTTAGCACATAAAGGTCTAAGTATTTTATCATCAAAGCCTGATTCTTTTCTTACCTTATTTAAAGCTTGTCTATTTTGAGACATTGGTCTTTGGTTTAAAACTTCACCAGTTATTATAAAATCAGCATTAAACTTCTTTAATAATTCTCCTGAATATCTCATCATCATAGCATGACAATCTATACAAGGATTCATATTTTTTCCCCAACCATTTTTAGGGTCCTTAACCATTTCAAAATGTTCCTTTGAAAAATCTACAACTTCTAAAGGTATATCTATTTGTTTAGTCATTCTTAAGGCATTTTCCTCATTAAAAAAGTATGATCTAAAACAAATTCCTATAACATCTATCCCTTGATCTTTTATTAATTTTGCAGCTAATATACTATCTAATCCACCTGAAATCATTGCTAATGCTCTAGTCATTAAATTTTCCTCCTATATTTCACATAATTCAAAACTACATATTTTAAATTCATAAATTGTTACAAATTATAGTTTATGATTCTTCTTTAGTTTTATCAAGTTAAATTTTAATATAACATAATATTAAAACACATCTTTTAATACTTCTATAAACTTAAATTTCAAATTATAATTTTCTTTTTCTTCTTTTTGTACTATTTCATCCATTCTCTTTTCAGTTTCATTATACGCAACCTCTCCTTTAGTTACATCAACAAAACATAATGGTGGAAACATTACACACCACCAATTCTGCCCAACCGAATCTCCTATAAGTATCCTATAAGCTTCATATTCACCTTGAGGTAATGTTATGTTACCATAAACCTTTTCTGGAAAATTTTCTTTTGATAATTGACTATCTATCTTATAATTATATCCTTTATCTTTAACCACATTTTTAGCTATTTCTTTAACCTTCTTATCATTTTCTTTTATTATTTTCCTTGATTGATTTATACTTTTTGATTGAGCTANCTTCATATTCACCTTGAGGTAATGTTATGTTACCATAAACCTTTTCTGGAAAATTTTCTTTTGATAATTGACTATCTATCTTATAATTATATCCTTTATCTTTAACCACATTTTTAGCTATTTCTTTAACCTTCTTATCATTTTCTTTTATTATTTTCCTTGATTGATTTATACTTTTTGATTGAGCTAACTTTGGCTCTAAATATTTTATAACTTCATCTCTAATTTCAAGTTTTAATTTTTGATCCTTTTCACTATCACTATTCGCTATAACATGAAATCTTATAATCTCATCTTTAATTTTATCATAATCATATATTACTTCATTATTTAAGTTATCTTTTACCTTTGCACTACTTTCAAAATAGCTTGTACTAAAATTTAAAACAAATATAACCCCAAACATAATACCAAATATAACTTTCTTCATAATAAAACCCCCTTATCTAGTAATCATTATTACCATTAAAGAGAGTTTTATACATTTATTTTATATAGTTCTTGTTATAAATACATCTTTATATTTTTTCTTCATATTTTCAAAACATAATTGAGCTTTAAGCATATCATCAAAAAATGCAAAAACAGTTGGACCGCTACCGCTCATCATACTACCTATAGCCCCATTTTCCATCATACTTTGTTTTATTGATACAATCTCTTTATATTTAGAAAGTGTTACATTCTCAAGTAAGTTTTTCATATTTTGTGATACAAATTCTAAATTATCATTCCCCATTGCCTCTATAAGATTTTCTACCTTTGGATGAAATACAACTTTTGAAAGGTCAAATTCTTGATATACACCTTTAGTTGAAACACCAAATGGTGGTTTTACTAAAACTAATATTTTATCTTTGAAAGATTTTAACTTAGTTAATTTTTCTCCTATCCCTTCACATAAAGCTGTACCACCTACTATACAATAGGGAACATCAGCACCAAGTCTTACCCCTAAATCCATAAGTTGTTTTTCAGTAAGTTTAGTGTTAAATAATTCATTCATTAATTTTAATACAGCTGCACAATCTGTGCTTCCTCCAGCCAAACCAGCCGATACAGGTATATTTTTCTTTATATTTATGTTTACTCCACAGTCTATATTAAATTCTTCTATAAATAACTTAGCTGCTTTATAAGCTAAATTCCTTTCATCTGTTGGAACATACGGTTTATTACAGCTTATTTTTATTCCTCTTTTTATTTTATCTACTGTTATCTCATCATATAAATCTATAGCTTGCATTATCATTCTTAATAAATGATACCCATCTTCTCTTTTACCAATTATATCTAATGCTATATTAACTTTAGCATACGCTTTAGTTTTCATAATGTATACCTTCCCTCTGATAATGTTATTTCATATTTTATCATAGCTGATTTTTTATGTCTATTTTTGTAATATAAAATAATAAGCATATAAAATTCATTGAAATCATTCAAGAAATTTATATGCTCAAACTATTATAAATTCACCAAATCCTCTTTATCTTCTTTTATTTTATTATTAATTAATTCAATAACTTCTCTTAGTGGATTTAGCTGTTCAAAAAATACTATAACAATATCTCCTTCACCACTAACTCTCAAAGCTTCTTTAAAAGCTTCAACTTCATTTAATATTATTTTTCTATTAACACTTTCCTGTAATCCTTCTTCTATTAAATTGGCAATTTCTCCAGGTTCTCTACCTCTTCTATCAGCATCTTCTTTTATTATTACATAATCTAAATTCTCTCCACTTATTTTTCCTATTTCTTTTGCCATCTTATTACTTCTATCACCCGGAATTCCTATTACTCCAATTAACTTTTTATAATTCATATTTTTTAAGGATTTAAAAATAGCTTTATATCCTTCAATATTATGTCCGTAATCTAATACTACTTTTTTACCATCTACATAATACATATTAAATCTACCTGAATTATGATTACTATCTAACTTAAATTTACTTAATCCCCTAGCAATCATACAATAATCTATACCTAATCCAACTAATACTGAACAAGCACCAAGAACATTTTCTATATTAAATGTTAAAGTTCCATTTAAAGTTATTGGTATATCATTTATGTTTATAACATTATATTTTCTTTTATTGTTTATCACACATAACATATTATCTTCTATGAATATTGCTTTTTTACCTTCATTGATATTTTTTTGTATCAACGGATTATCCTTAGATTTTGCAAAAAATATTACTTCTCCTTTAGCCCTATTTATTAGTTTCTTACTCCACTCATCATCTGCATTTAAAACTGAATATCCATTTGGCTTTACAGCTTCAATAACTAAAGATTTAACAAAACTTAAATCCTCAAGAGTATTTATATTATCAATTCCTAAATGATCATCAGTGATATTTGTTATAATACCAACATCAGCTAAATCATATGCTAAACCATTTCTTATCATTCCACCTCTTGCAGTTTCAAGTACAGCTACATCTACATCTTTATTTAATAAAACTGCTCTTGCACTTTCATATCCAGTATCATCTCCTATATCTATACACTCATCACCTATACATATTCCATCAGTTGATGTCATACCTACAGTATTACCCATTAATTTCAACACATAAGCTATAATTCTTGTAGTAGTTGTTTTTCCATTAGTCCCTGTTATTGATACTAAAGGTATATTTCTAGGATTTCCACCATAAATATGATTTAATATACATTTTCCAACATCCCTACTTTTTCCTTTTGTTGGATAATGATGCATTCTTATTCCTGGAGCTGCATTAACTTCTATTATAGCCCCATCTTCATTTATTGGCTTACTTATGTCTTTTGCTATTATATCTACACCACATATATCTAGTCCAATAGCTTTAGCAGCCCTTATACAAAACTCTTTATTTTCTTTACATATTAAATCAGTACAATCTACCGCTACTCCACCAGTTGAAAGATTGGCATTTATTCTTAAAGTTATTTCCTCACCTTCATTTGGAACACTATCTATAGTAAAACCTTGCTTGTTTAAAATTAAATTCATTTCTTCATTAATTTTAACTTTTGTTAGAGGTTTTTCATGATCTTCTCCTCTTAAAGGATCAGAATTTAATTCTTCAACCAAACTTCTAATATTTCTTTTACCATCCCCATAAACTTTAGGCGGTATTCTTAGTGAAACTGCTACAACTTCATTACCTACAACACAAACTCTATAATCATTTCCTGATATATATTTTTCTATAATTATTTCCTTTTTATCTAAACTAAACTTATTATAAACTTGCATAAGTTCTTTTTCATCTTTTATATTTAAATATACATCCTTGCCTTGATTCCCACATTTAGGCTTTAAAACCACTGGATAACCTATATCCTCAGCTGCTTTTAATAAATTTATTATGTTATAAACTTTTTCTCCTCTAACAACTGGTATACTTTGACTACATAAAAGTTTTTTAGTTAATAACTTATCACAAGCTATATCTACACCTATACATTTTGTAGAATTACCTATAGTAGCTTCTATCATTCTGCCTTGTTTTCCATATCCAATTTGATAATACCCTGAGTTATAAAGCTGAAAGACCGGCATTCCAACATCCTCAGCTGCTTTTTTTATTGCTTCTGTGCTAGGTCCAATGGATTCATATCTCATATTTTCAATAATTAAATCTAATCTTTCATTGAAATTAATTCCCTTTTCTTCTATTAAAGAATTAATAAAATCTACTGCTAACTTTCCAACTTCAATAGCAGTATCTTCATATACATATTCATAAATAATATAATAATGTTCTCCTTCACATTCTCTAGCTTTACCATAAGATACATCTAATCCTATCATATTTTGAATTGCAATTATTATATGTTCACATATATGTGATAGATACGTTCCTTCATTTAATCTTATTACAAAACCACCTTCTACATCTATTCCACATCTATGTTCCTTAAGAATTGGTAATGTTCTTAATAATATTTCATTAAAATTATTAATTTTTTTACTTGGTATTTCAGAATATCCTTCTAAATCGACATCCATTCTCACGCACTTTCTATGAGAGTAAATATTCCTTCCATTAAATATTCTTATCCCTGTTATCCTCATCTCTTATTACTTCCTCCTCAAAAGGTATCTTTTTTAATAAATCAAATCTATTTCCTTCTATTAATACATGTAATTTTACATTGAATATACTTAATGGCTTATTTCTGTATTGCTCTGATATATTAGTATGATCTATTTTACTTCCATCTATTATATAAACTGCACCATTTCCAATAACTCTTAATAACTTTCTCTCATCAATAATTACAGCCGTATCTTCATCAATACCTACCCCTAAATATTCTGGATTTTCTGCAACACCAGTAAGAAGCCTTCCTATTCTTCCTCTTTGTATAAAATGTTGATCAATTATAATATTTTCTAAAAAACCTAATCCAGGTGACATATTAATACTATGCTTTTTAGGGGCTTCTTCATCATCCCCCTCTAAAATCATAGTTGAACTCATAACTGAAGCTCCTGCAGAAGTTCCAACAATAATTTTTCCATTATGTAAACTGTCTAAAAGAGCATCATTAATAGGCGTTCCACCTATAAGACTGGTTATTCTTAGCTGATCTCCTCCAGTAAAAAATATAAGTTTAGATAAAGTAATTTTTTCTATATTTTCTTCTAGATAAGCTTCTTTTCTATCATCTATATTTAAAAACTCTATGTTTTTTACTCCTATTTCATTAAATACTTTATTATAAATATCTTTCATTTCATCTTGAACTTCTGATGCAATAGTTGCAACAAGTAATGTATCTTTATCTTTATTTATTAATTCACATACTTCATTTAATATTTTTTTTCTACCTTTTTTATCTTCTGCACCACCTATTATAATAAGCTTATAGTTTAACCTAGATTTCATAATAATCACCTCAAATCATGCATTTTTTATTATTTCCAACAAAATTACTATTTATTCAAAAGATTTCTATAACCTCTATAAAATAGCGTGTAATATTAAAAATATATATTAAATTCTTTATAATCTAATTATTAACTAAATAACAATTTCATTAATAAATAGTAAATTTTAATTTTTATATGCATAACAAAGTATTTTCTAGTTTTTTCAAGAATTTAAACGTTTTCTTTAATTTAATTAAATTAATTGAAATAGAATAATTACATATATAGATATATAATTATTTTGTAAGATTACTAAAGGGGGAATTTTTTTGAGAGGCAAAAGATTAATATCTATGTTAATTGCTACTAATTTATTAGTTGGATTATCAATAACTGGTTGTAGCAATAAATCAGATGAAAAAACTGGAAAAATAAAGGATAAAATAGTATATGCATTAAATACTTCTCCAACTGGTGTATTTAATCCACTAATATGCGATACTAGATATGACGTTAAGGTAAACGATATCATATATGATCCTCTATTAATTGTTAATGAAGATGGTTCTATTCAACCATGTATAGCTGAAAGCTATAAAATCTCAGATAATAAAAAAGATTTAACATTGAAATTAAATCCTAAAGCAAAATGGCATGATGATAAACCTATAACTGCTGAAGATGTTGCTTTTACTATATATTCCATGTTAAATCCAAACTATACAGGTGGCTCTGCTGGTGAATTAGGCAATATAAAAGGTGCAAGAGCTTTTACTGAAGGAAAGTCAAAATCTATTGAAGGAATAAAGGTGGTAGATAATAATACTATAACTATCCATTTTGAAAAAATTTACTCACCATCATTAAATGCTATATTAAACTTAAAACCAATCCCAAAACATATTTGGTCAAAATCACCAGTACAAAATTGGGATAAAGAAACTAAATTATTAAATAACCCTGTTGGTTCTGGAGCTTATAAACTATCTAAATTTGAATCAGGGCAGTATGTTGAATTAGAAGCATTTGATAATTATTTTAATGGAAAAGCTAAAACCAATAAATTTATACTAAAGGTAACTAATCCTGATACATTACAAGCTGAATTCAAAAATGGAAATGTAGATATAGCTAATGTAAATGATATGAGTAAATCTGAAGTAGAAGCATTAAAAAAGGATGGTTTTGATACAATAACTTATCCTGATTATATGTTCCAATATATGGGCTTTAACTTGAGAGAAAAAAAATTCCAAGATAAAAAAGTTAGACAAGCATTTATGTATGCAATAGATAGAAAACTTTTAGTAGATAAATTGTTAGAAGGTAATGGTGAAGTTATAAATACACCTTTATTACCTACTAGTTGGGCTTATCCAAAAGATATTAAATTAAATGAATATAATTACAATGTAGAAAAAGCTAAATCTCTATTAAAAGAAGCTGGTTGGACTGATAAAGATAATGATGGTATACTTGAAAATTCTAAAGGTGAAAAATTTACAGTTGAATTAAAATATCCTACTGGATTAAAATCTAGAGAACAAACCGCTCTAATAATTCAAGAAAGTTTAAAGAAAGTAGGCGTTAATGTAAAACTATCTTCTATGGAATTTTCAACACTAATGGAACAAGTAGTTGCAAATCATGAATTTGATTTATATTTAATGGGTAATACTTTATCACTTGATCCAAATCCAAAACCATTTTGGAGTTCTAAAGCAGCTTCTGATAAAAAAGGTGAACAAGGTTGGAATATAGTTTCATATAAAAATTCTAAAGTTGATGCTTTATTAGATAAAGGCCTTGAAACTATAAATCAAGATGAACGTAAAGAAGTTTATGCTGAATTTGGTAAAATATTAAACGAAGATGTTCCAGAAGCATTTTTATATGTACAAAACAATGAAATAATGTATAACTCAAAACTTAAAGAATTCAAACCTTCTACTTTCGATGAATTTAATAATATAAAAAATTGGTATATAGAAGAATAATAATTAAAGAAGGGATTTTTAGTCCCTTCTTTTTATTTTAATATATTTCAAATATATACAAAATTATAAAGGAGGTATTACGACATTTCATTTTATAATAAATGTCTATAAAATATGATAAATTATATAATCAAAAGAATTGGAACATCAATTATAATACTAATAGGTATATCCCTTATCGTATTTACATTAGTTCAGTTTCAACCTGGAAATCCTTATTCAACTATGATAGATCCAACTATACCACCAGAAACAGTTGAAAAAATGTTATTAAAAATAGGTTATTACGATCCTTTTCCATTGAAATATATTAAATGGTTAACTAGAGCAATTACAGGCGACCTTGGATACTCTATACATTATAAATTACCAGTTATAACAGTTATATCATCAAGAATTTGGAATACATTTTTGTTATCAATTTTTTCTTTTACTATTGGAACTATCATTGCAATACTAGTTGGAGTAATATCATCATATAAACCTAACTCTATTTTTGATTATATTACTACTATACTATCATTTATAGGTTTATCAATTCCTACATTCTTTTTTGGATTAATTCTTATAAAAATATTTTGTTTTAATACAAATTTTCTACCTTCATCTGGTATGAGCACTTTAGGTGCAAGCCATAGCGGAATAACTAAAATATTTGATATTGGTAAACATATGATTTTACCAGTTATAGTTTTATCTTTAACCCAAATAGCTTCTCTTATAAGATATAGCAGATCTTCAATGATAGATGTACTTAAAAATAATTATATTCAAACTGCTAGAGCTAAAGGGTTAAGCTTAAAAGCTACAATCTGGAAGCATGGTTTTAAAAACTCACTTATATCAATAATAACAATACTTTGTATGCAGATTCCCTCATTATTTTCAGGTGCATTAATAACAGAAACTATATTTCTTTGGCCTGGTATAGGTAGATTAAATTATGAAGCTGTTATAAATAGAGATTATCCATTGATTATGGGTATAACTATGATGTTAGCTATTTTAATAGTTTTTTCAAATTTATTAGCTGATATTTTATATGCAATTGCAGATCCTCGAATAAGACTTGATAGATGATTCGTACGGAGGTAAATTTTATGAACATACTTAAGATTAGATCAAAAAAATTAAATAATTTATCACCTTTAAAATATATGTCTATTAAAAAATTCACCAAAAATAAATTGGCTGTATTAGGATTAATAATAATTATTTTATTATCACTTTTTTCCATACTTGCCCCATTTATCACAAATTATAATCCTAGTACTACTGACCTATATAATATAAAATCACCACCAAACGCTATCCACATATTAGGAACTGATGAGGTAGGTAGAGATGTATTTTCAAGACTTTTATATAGTGGCAGAATATCTCTATCTGTTGGAATAGCATCTATGTTTATTCAATTAATTATTGGCGTTACAATAGGCTCTATTGCCGGTTATTATGGTGGTTTAGTCGATTCTATTATAATGCGATTAATTGATATAATAATGTGCTTTCCATTTTTCGTTATAGCTATTACAATTGCATCAATAGTTGGTCCAAATATCTTTAATTTAATATTAATAATTGGAATATTAATGTGGCCAGGTATAGCTAAAATAGTAAGAGCTGAAATACTTTCCTTAAAGGAAAGTGATTTTATACTCTCTGCTAAAGCTTTAGGCTTAAGTTCTATGGAAATAATAATAAAACATCTAATTCCAAGTGTAATATCTCCTATTTTGGTTGCTTCAACACTTTGTGTTGCAGATGGAATACTTACTGAAGCATCACTTAGTTTCTTAGGTATGGGTGTTAGACCTCCAAATCCAAGTTGGGGAAGTATGTTATCAGCTGCTCAAAATATACAAACTCTTCAAAATGAATGGTGGCTATGGGTACCATCTGGAATTATGGTAATATTAACGGTTTTATCAATAAATTTCTTAGGTGATGGTTTAAGAAATGCATTAGATCCTAAAATAAAAATTTAAGGAGATTACAATAATGAATTTACTACAAATAAAAAACCTTACAACAACTTTTAATACAGATTGCGGTAAAATAATCGCTGTTGATGATATCTCTTTTTCCTTAAAAAAAGGGGAAGTTCTTGGAATAATTGGTGAATCTGGTAGTGGAAAAAGTGTTACCTCTCTCTCAATAATGAATTTAGTTCCTAAGCCAAATGGATGTATAGAAAAAGGTTCAATATTATTTCATAATAATGATTTATTAAAGTTATCTGATTCTGAAATGTGTAATATAAGAGGAAATAAAATTTCAATGATATTTCAAGAGCCTATGATTTCATTAAATCCAGTCTTTACAGTTGGTAATCAAATACTTGAAGTTTTAAAAATACATAAAAAAGGATCAAAAACTGAAAATAAACAAAAAGTTTTAGAAATATTAAATAACTTAAAAATTCCTAACCCAGAGGAAATAATAAAAAAATATCCTTTTGAATTAAGTGGTGGTATGTGTCAAAGAATTATGATTGCCATTGCTATGGCGTGTAATCCAGAGATTATTATAGCGGATGAACCTACTACAGCACTAGATGTTACAACTCAAGCAGAAATATTAGATTTATTAAAAAATATAACTACACATAATAATTGTTCAGTGTTATTTATCACTCATGACCTTGGTATAATAGCAGAACTTGCTAATAGAGTAATTGTAATGTATAAAGGAAAAATAGTTGAAGAATGTGATGTATTAGAATTTTTCAATAATCCATTACATCCATATTCAAAAGCACTTATAAAATCTATGCCACAAAAATTCAATAAAAGATTTTTTTCTATAAAAGGTTCAATTCCTAGCCCTTATGAACATATAAAAGGTTGTCCTTATAATACTAGATGTGATAAATGTATAGACATATGCTTTATTAAAGCTCCTCCAATAAAAAAAATAAATTTTAATCATACAGTATGTTGTTGGCTTAATAAGGAGTGATTTTATGACAAATTCAAGTGATATTGATACTTTAATAGAAGTAAAAAATTTAAAAAAATATTTTCCCGTTAAAAATAAATTTTTTTCTAGAAGTAAATTTTATAATAAAGCAATTGATGATATATCTTTTTCTATAAAAAAAGGTAAGATTTTAGGATTAGTTGGTGAATCTGGTTGTGGAAAATCAACAGTAGGAAAAACTATATTAAATTTAATACAACCTACAGGAGGAACTGTAAAATTCAATAATAAACTAATTTTTGATGTTGAGAAAAATATTAAACTTCCAAAAGCACATCTAAACTCCATTAGAAAAGATATGCAAATAATATTCCAAGACCCTTACGGAAGTTTAGATCCTAAAATGACAATTAAAAATATAATATCAGAAGGAATAAAAAAACACAAAATAATACCTTCATCAGAAATTGAAAATAGATGTATAGAATTATTAAACTTATGTGGAATGGATAAAAGTTATTTAAATAAGTATCCTCATGAATTTAGTGGTGGACAAAGACAAAGAATTTGTATTGCAAGAGCTTTATCACTTAATCCTCAATTTATAGTGTGTGATGAACCTACAGCTGCTTTAGATGTATCAATACAATCTCAAATTTTAAATTTAATGTTGGATTTAAAAGAAGAACTTTCACTTACATATCTTTTCATATCTCATAACTTAAGTGTTGTTATGAATTTTTGTGATGATATATCTGTAATGTACTTAGGAAAAATAGTAGAAAGTGCACCAACAGATGAATTGAAAAGAAATCCACTTCATCCTTACACTAAAGTATTAATTTCATCAATGCCAGTAAGCCACCCTCTAGAAAAAAAACAAAGAATTTTATTAAAAGGATCTATTCCAAATGGAACAAATATCCCAAATGGTTGTCGCTTTCATACAAGATGTCCAAATTGTATGGATATTTGTAAAATAAAATCTCCTTGTTATAAAGAAATATCACCTAATCATTTAATAGCATGCCATTTATTCTAACAATTTAACTTTAATTATAAAAAGAGAAGATATTTAAAAATATCTTCTCCACATCATTTTAAACTACTAACCTACCTGGAATTAATAATTTATCACCAATTTGTAAATTATCTACATCTTCTAATTCATTTAATTTTATTATTTCTTCCATAGTTGTATTATACTTTTTAGCAAGTTTCCAAAGCGTATCTCCAGCACCTACAACATATATTGTTATACTTGCTTTCTTTTTAAGCTCTTCTCCCTCACCTTCAACTACATCATTTATAAATTCTTTTTTAATTTCAAATAAAACTTTTGCTGTTGTTATAACAGTTGCTTTTATAGCTATAGTATTAGCTTCTATTGAAGCCTCCATATTTTCTATACAACACTTAACCATAGCTTTCATATTTTCATTAGTTCCGTCTGTTTCTATAGCTATATTAAAAGGTATCTCCCCTGAAACTTTATCTAAATAATTTTCTTCATCACTAGTTTTATATATTACATTAACCTTTATATAACCACCAACTAAAACTTTATCTTTTACAACTGATTTTTCTGTTACTATAATATTACCTGAATATGTTATTATTTTTTCAGGTGTCATATCTCCTTCATTAATATATATATTGTCCTTTACTATTGTTTCATTATTATAAATACCTTGAAGCATACCCATTTCATATTCATCTTTAATTATATTTACAGGAAACTTAGGTGAATAAGCATCTGTTATTACGTCAATATTTTTCTTAGAAAAAGCTTTTATACTGCAATTAACTAAAACTTCTGTATTAACAATTCTTGATTCTCCTAAATCATCTTCTTGAACATTTATGTCCTTATTTTTTATATTATAATCTGCTAAAACTTGCATATCAGGAGTAACACCTGGAACTTCTAATTCTTTTGATAAATATATACTATCTTCTAAGCAATATATTTCTCTACTTTCATTGCTTAAATAAGCCATAAAAATCTTACAATAACATCCACAATATATTTTATCTTCCCCTACTTTTATTTCCTTTTTATAAAGTTCCATATTAGATTTTAATACTTTTGCAATTTGAGGCTTATCCATACTAACTCTTATAATGGACTTTCCTGTTATATCAACATTTTCATTTGCACTAGTACTATTTATAATTTCATTTTTCTTAAGTATTTCAATTCTTTCATCACCTTCAATGTCCTTTATTAATTCCAATTCTCTTCCTTTATATATTTCCCAATTAAAATTAAGTACTCCATCAATAGAAACTTTTCTCTCATTTATTATTTGAGCTTCAATATGTTCTACCTTACATTCTACTTCAAATACTAATTTATGTTCAGCTTCACCTAAATCTAAACTATTACTAAACTTTTGAGAATAGTTTACTGATGAAACTACCATTTCTTCTTCTTTAGCTAAATAAATAACTGTATAATCAACTTTTCCTTCTATATTTACTTTATCTCCTAATGTTTCTTTAGATAATATATAAGGATTAGCTTCTACCATAAGTACTCTCTCTACATCTGGATGAGTATCTGGTATTAAATATTCATCATTTAACATAGTTGTAGTATTACTTTCCTTTAATAACTGTTCAAACTGAACATTCTCTTTTATAACATCTATTTTGGACATTTTCATTCCTCCTTATAAACTTCCTACTACTATGTATATAAAAATATTCAAAATGTATTACTATTGTGATGATTATTTTATTTATTTTTATAAATATCAAATATTTTATCCATTTTAAGGTAAATTGTTTTTGTTATAAATTTCTATAAAAAATTTTTTAATTTTTTTGTTGACAAAAGTAGTTTCTTGTCGTAGTATAGTAAGTGGTTATTGACCATATAACCTCTCATAAATTCTCAATACCCTTTTATACCATAGTTGAAAGATGGAAACCCACCATCTTTCTTTTTTTTGCATAAAAAAACTTCGAAATAAATCGAAGTCTTTTTCTAACCTGGAAAATGCAATTGTACCGTTTGAGTTAACACATCTGAATAACTATATGTCACAGTTCTTTGGGTGTCGTCATCTAATCTTATTACAAATATACTTGGATAAATACTTTCTAAAACACCATCATTAACAAGGATTTTTTTTCTTCCTCCATTGGCTTTTAAGGTAACTTTTTCTCCAAGGTGTCCCTCAATACTTTTTTTAATTGAAGCAATTGTTTTAATACTTTCCATAAAAAACACCCTCTTTCTTTTAATTATTATACCATTTTTTTGAATTGATTTCAAGTAAAATTTTTATTTTAACACTTTACATTTATAATGTCAATATTTTTTAGATATTTAATTTACATTTTTATTATCTGTATATAGACTAAATTTTATACATGTTTATTGGAATTAAAATATAAAAAGGAACTATTAAAAGTTCCTTTTTATATTATATACTCGGATTTAGGATACCCCTCTCTGTACTTACCTCTTGTTTGTAAACCTCCAACACCTTTTATTCCTGTTATTGTATTTTCTATAACATCCTTTATTGAAACTACATCAGTTATTTTAGTGTATGCTAACTTCTCGCAAACAAATACTGGATCTAAACAATGAATTAGCACTCTACTTGGGGATGATGCAAAATTTGCTCCTGCATCTAACATACATTCATAGCAACTTTGACAAGCACCTGCAAAAATTATTAGTTCATCATAACTAGAGTTATAATCTCTAAGCGCCTTAACTGCATCTCTATAAAAAATCGAATTTCTATAGTTATTTAAATCTAAATAATCTCTTGTTCCTCTTAAGACACCATCATGACCTGTTAATACTACTATATCTGGTTTTATTCTTTTAACTAAATCAACAATTTTTTTAGGTTGTTCACATTCTGGTATTGATACTCCTACTGCATCTAAAGATAATTGCTTATATACTTTTAAACAAGTATCCATATATTCCTTATCTCCATCTACATGAAGTATTTTTCCAGGTCTTCCAAAAACCAATTCATCATTTCCCTTACCTTTTTTTATAGTTTTGCTTGCTCTTAATACACCATGCTTAGCAAGCTCACCTCTTGATGATATAGCAGACTTCAATGCAGCACTTACTCTGCTATTTAATATTTTATCCTTTTCAGCTGAATAATCATCTTCTACTTTTTCTAAATCATCAACACTAGCATCTGCTATTATTCTTATATTAATTCCCTTTAAAATATAACGTACTTCTCCATTTTCTTCTTTTATGTCTATAACTTTAAATGTTACATCTTTATCATATGATTTTCTTACAACTATATCTCCTACAACCATAAAACCCTCTAAAATATTATTTATTATTTCATTATATGTATTAATATAGATTTATGATTTAAAAAATAATAGGGCTGCTTAAAAAACAGCCCTTTTTTATTTAATATTATATTCTTCTTTAAATTGACTTAAGAAATTTAAATAATTTTCTTTTTCATCTATTATATTTTGAAGCTTCTTAGCAAAAGTATTTTGTCCCCAATTTACTTCATTATAATAGTATCTATTAGCTAATCTCCAATATCTTTGTGGAAATTGTAAGTAAGCATATAAAACCTTGTATTCATCTTCTCTTAATGGAGATATGTTATTATAGGATTCTATTATTGATTTTGCATATTCAAAATTCCACTCAACTCTTTTTAAAACTTTAGTAATAAAATTTGATATATCAAATACTCTTATTTCTCTTTTACAATAATCAAAATCTATAACATTAACATCATTATTCTTATCAATTATTATATTATGATAAGTAAAATCATGATGACATAAACTTTTATCCTTTTCAGCAATTTCACAAAGTTCAAGATAATTTGAACTTTCTAATGTATTAAATGCTTCTTTTCCCATTTCTTTATAAAATTCCATTGACTTAATATATATTAAATCAAAATCGCTTTTATGATGCTTCTTTCTAACCATATCTCTCATTTTATCTAGTGATTTAACTCTCTTTTGCATAAGATTTACCCATCTGCCTAAATCACTTTTTAATTTTGAATTTTCAGGTGGATCATATCCTTTTGATGCCTCATGTAACTTAGCTAATGTTTCAGCTGCAATTTTAACATCTTCTATTTCATGAAAATCACATTCTCTTCCTTCAATCCAATTAGATAAAGTATATAAATCTTCATTTACTAATGCATACGGCTCTCCATCAGTATTTAAAAAATATCTATCTATTTTATCAAATCCATTTTTTATTAAATGCTCTTTAGCACCACATACAAATAATAATTTTTGTGGTCCATAATTTATTTTCTTTAAACATCTCTCCCCTTTATTTGTTTTTAAATAATATACGCCTTTACTCGCTTTCAGAGTTTCTATTTCTATATCGAATTGTCTTTCTATTTCAAACTCTCTCATCATTTTAACCACCCCCTTAATATTTATATGTACATTATATTTATTTTATTAACACTTTCTAACTTATAAAAATATAATAAAATTAACAATAATTTGAAAGGATTAAATAATGAGAGTTGGAATTGATGGAAGAGCTGCAAAATGGTATAGAGGAACAGGCATTGGTACTTATACTCATCAGTTAATAAAAAGCTTAAATTATATAGATTTTAATAATGATTATTTAATTTTCACACCTGAAAACCCTGAGTTTAAAAATTTAAATAGAAACTTTAAAATTGAAAAGGTTAATGAACTGCTTAGTGAAAATTTTTGGGATGAAGTTAGAGTTCCAAATATTTTATCAAATAGTAATATTGATTTGTATCACGTTCCCCAAAATGGTGTTGGATTATCTGATAATGTAAACTGTAAAAAAGTAATTACATTGCATGATATAATTCCTCTAAAAATGCCTGAAACAGTTAGTAAAAGATATTTAAAAATTTTTAATAATGATATGCCAAATATTCTAAAACAATGTGATGGAATTATAACAGTTTCAGAATTTTCTAAAAGAGATATACACAAAGAATTTAATTTTCCAATGGAAAAAATATTTGTTACTCATTTAGCTGCCGAAAAAATTTATAAACCACTTGGAAAGCATCAATGTAAAAAAATATTAGAAAATAAATATAATATAAAATCAGATTTTATATTATATGTTGGTGGATTTAGTCCTAGAAAAAATATATTAGGACTTATAGAAGCATATTCTCTACTTCCTTTACCTTACAGAAAAAATACAAAGTTAGTTATAACAGGTAAAAAGGGGATATCATACAATCTCTATTTAAATAGAGCTAGAGAACTTAATGTACTTAATGATGTTATATTTACTGGTTTTATCCCATTAGAATATTTACCTTATTTTTATAATGCATCAGAAATGTTAGTATATCCTTCTTTTTATGAGGGATTTGGTCTTCCTCCAATAGAGGCAATGGCTTGTGGAACACCAGTTATAACTTCTAATGTAACTTCATTACCAGAAGTATGTTACGATTCTGCATTACTTATAAATCCTAATGACCCTCATGAATTAAGTCATGCTATGGAAAGAGTTTTAAGTGATAGTCTACTTGTACTTGCTATGGTTAAAAAGTCTATTATTAGAAGTAGACAGTTCTCTTGGGAAAGAACAGCTCAAAATACAATAAATGCTTATAATTCTATAATAAATAAATAAGGGTGCAAATACTGCACCCTTATTTATTTAGCTAACTCTTCTTTATAAAGCATTTTATAATCACTTAAAAACTTTCTTCTAAATATATCATTTTCTAATTTTGTTTTAAATCTATGCAAAAATATTTCTTCATCCCATTCTTTGTTTTTATGATAATATGATTTTATTATTGAATATATATCCCTTGGAAAACTCATAAATATATATATCAGCTTATATTCTTCTTCTGTAAGTGGTATAACTTTATTATAAGTATCTATAATCTTTTTGCATTTTTCAATACTAAATGTACTATTTTTTATCCATTTTAATATAAAGTCTGCAATATCTAAAGCTCTTAAATCAATTGTTGAGTAATCTAAGTCTATTATATTTACACCTGAATCATTTATTATAAAGTTATGATTTGCAAGATCATTATGACAAAGTGATATAAATTTATTGTCATTTATAAGCTTATCATAATTACTAATCCAAAGCATGTCTTTAGCCTTTGATAACTCAAATATATACTCATCACAAGTTTCCATAAATAACTTATCAAAATCATTTTTATAACTATATAAACTTACCCATCTTTTTATATCTAACATATCTTCTTCAGCATTTTTATAATAGTTAAACAAATCTTCTCCATATATGCACACAGTATCTTTAGCATTTAAATAATTAATTATTCCATAAGATGCCTTATGAAATTTTGCAACAGCATCAATACACATTTCAACCTCTAATGGATTATTGATAGATGCTTCCCTTCCCTCTATTAAATCCATTAGTATATAATTCTCTCCATTCCAATTTATAAATTCTTTATCTTTATTTATTTTATTCATATTCATTATATTTTTAAAATCATCATTAATATATTCAATAGATCTTCCAATGAAATTTATCTTATCTTCATTATAATCAACTTTTTTCAAAAGTTTCTTTCCATCTTCAGTCGTTAACATAAATAATTTTCTAAGTGGTGTAACATCTAAAATACTTATTCCTATTTCATCAAAAAACTTTTTACTAAGGTCGTACCTACAGAGATTTTTCCTTTCTGAGTATCTATCCTTTCCCATAATAGTCCTCCTTAAAATTCAAGTTCCTTTTCTACTATCTTCTTAATATCATCTTTACATTCATTTAAATTAAATCTATTTTTATATAAATATTTGATACCTTCATGTGGTATATTAACCATACAATTTATATAATTTAGGCTATCTTTGCTTAAATTATTTTTCTCAACATATTCTTCAGCATAATTTTTCAAGTCATCTTTACTAGACTTTTTTTTAATTTTTAAAAGATAATTTATAAAATCATCTTCTACTATATTAAATGAAATTTTCTTAATTTTACCAACCTCAACTTTTTCCATCACTCTTAAATTTGTTTCATCAACTTTATCTATGCATATTTCATCTTTTTTCATAGCTCTTTTATATATATCTTCAAGATATATATTATCCAACTTATCAAGTTCAATTTTTGCTCTAGCAAGTATTAACCTTCCATAAAGGTTATCTCTTGAAATAATATTTTCTAACTTCTTATTACTAACAACTAATCTATCTACTCTTTTACCAATTTCACTTAATATACTATTTTTTTCTATTGAATGATATCCCATAAGAACATCTTGCAACTTAATAATTAAATCAATTTGTGATGATACATTGATTTTAGAACTATCTCTTTTAAAATAATCTCCAATTAAATGTATATCCTTCTCTAATAAATACTTTTTTAAAGCTCCCTCATTCATTATCATTTCCCCTTACCTAAAAAAATTTTCAATAAACTCATCTCTATATTTTCTATCTTCTAAATATTTATTAAGCTTACCTAAAATAAATTCCTCTCCCCAAGGTTGTTGTTCCCAATACATTTGAAGACCCCTTTGCCAAAAGTCCTGTGGAAATCTTATAAATTCTTTTATAACATTTAATTCATCTTTACTTATTTCTATATTTTCTGAATAAGCATCTAATATTACGTTTGCCTTATTTTTATCCCACCTATTATATTTCATAGCTCTTATAAGTAATGAAGCTAAATCATGAATATGACTGTCTAGTATACAATAATCAAAATCTATTATTTTAATTTCATTGTTTTTCCCTATTAAAATATTATGATTTGCATAATCATGATGGCAAAACTCTCTTTTTAACATATGCCTTTCCATTATCTCAACATAATTACTATTTATAAGTCCCTTAATACTTTTATCTGCAATTGCTATCTGCTCATTTAAATTTTTTAAAAATACTTCATCAAATTTATTTTTATGAGCTTTTTGATTTATTCTTTTTGCAAAATCATATATTTCTTCTTTTCTAGTTTTAAATACATTTATCCATGAAAACCAATATATCCTTGGTGTCATCATAGGAGTTATATTAAAATCTCTACTTGCTATATGCAATTTAGATAATGCTCTTGATACATTTTTTAGTTCACTTAAATCATTATAATTACTTACCCTAGATTCAAACCATTCTGTTAAATACCCATATCCACCTTCATTTAATTCAACATAATCTAATCCGTTCCTTGTCTTAATTATATTAAGTACAGTACTAAAGCCTTTATTATTTAAATGTTTAATAGCTGAAATTATATAATATGAATGACCAAACTCATAATTTAAAACCTTAAAGCAATATCCACTATTTCCATTTATCTTAAAAGTATTTTTATGCTTTATAATACTTTTAACTTCTATACCATATTCTTTTTCTATGAGTACTTTCACATTATTTTCATTCATAAAATACACTCCCCATCTTATTTATCTTTCATTATATGAGTTCATTTAATTTAATGTGATTTTATTCACAAAATATGTTATTCATAATATTTTATAATATATAGCTAATTCGAGGTGTTTTAATGAAAATTTGTATAGATTCTAGAAGTGTTAATTTACATGGTGGTACAGGAATAGGTACCTATACTAAAAACTTAATTTCTGAAATGATAAACTTAGATAAAAATTCTTTATTCACACTTATATGGACTGGAAAAGTTGATCCAATCTTTTTAAATAATAATACTGAACTAATACATTGCTCTGGAAGGCGCTCTAATTTTTTTGATAAATATTATATTCCAAACATTATTAAAGAAAGAAACTTAGAATTATATCACATACCTCAAAATGGAATAGGCTCACCATTAGATGAAAATATAAATACAGTAGTTACAATTCATGATTTAATACCCTATATAATGCCTGAAACAGTTGGCCAATCGTATTTAAAAAAATTCTTAAAAACTATGCCTGATATAATAGAAAACGCAAAAGGAATAATTACTGTTTCAGAATACTCAAAAAAAGATATTTTAAGATTTTTTAAAGGCTATCCAGAAGATAAAATATTCGTTACACACTTATCAACAAATTCTGAGTTTTATCCTCATGATAAAGATATATCAAGAAAAATAGTCAACAATAAATATAACTTTGATACTCCATATTTATTATATATAGGTGGATTTAGTGCTAGAAAAAATGTAAAAGGAATAATTGACTCTTTTAAAAAAATAAATAAAAACTTAACTAATAAATATAAATTAGTTTTAGTTGGATCATTAAAAGATGAGGGACTTAACTTAAAAAAATATGCTGAAGATTTAAATATTATTGATGATATAATTTTTACAGGATTTGTAGAAGACTCCTATCTACCAATTTTATATAGTGGTGCTGATTTATTTGTATATCCTTCCTATTATGAAGGTTTTGGTCTTCCACCACTTGAAGCAATGAGTTGTAAAACTGCAGTTATAACCTCTAACACAACCTCAATACCAGAGGTTACAAGTGATTGTGCTATACTTATTAACCCTTTAAATAATGATAGTTTATCTGAAAATATATTTAAAATTTTAGAAGATAAAGATTTAAGAACAAAATTAGAAGATAAAGCATATAAAAGAAGCCTCCAATTTTCTTGGAGGAAAACAGCACTTAATACACTTAACGCTTACGAAAATATATTAAATTCCTTATTTTAATAGCTCTTTTTTAACTTCTTTATATAAATTATAATTTTTTATTTTAGGAGCCTTCTTTGATATATTACTCATTACAACAAGAGGGCTCTTTCCTATAAAATTATTCATACTCTTCTCTATTTCTTTATTGTTATAAGCATAAATATATGTTGGAAACAAATCTCCATTAAGCGCATACTCTAATGCTATATCTGTATTTGTAATCATATATTCAGAAAAACTATTTATAAGTTCTCTATTTTTTTTATCATTATTAATTACAAATGAACTATATCCATCAGCCACAAAAAATCTATTTGATCCAATTTTATAGGCTGGAATATCATTTACAGTCCACTCACACTTTTTTCTTAAATCTTTAAGTATTTTCATAGTATTTATTGATGAAATTATAGCAAAAAAGTCATCACCTTCTCTAGCTAAAATTTTATTGTCTTCTAAGTTTTTATAATCCTTTTTTACTGCCTTTATAACTTCTTCTTTATTATTAAAATAATCAATATTCTGCATAATAAGTACCTTTATAAGATTTTCATAATCATCATCTATTGTACTTAACCCCTTATATTTACCATTACTTTTTTTATAAATATTTTTGGATACTTTAATAAAGTCATCCCATGTATTTATATCAGAACTTTTATATCCATATTGTTTTAATACATCCTCTCTTAAATATAAAACTAAAGGATTAGTTGTTAATGGAATACCCATTTCTTTTCCGTCAATAGTTATTTGTTGAAGACTACTTTTTGTAAAATTTCTTTTATATATATTTAATAAATCTTCTTCATTTTCAAAATTTAACTTATATTTATTCTTTAAATAATCTAACTCATAACTATTTAAAATAGCTATATTAGGAAGGTTGTCTTTTTTACCTTCTTTAAATTTATTATCTAAATCTTTAATATTATCTATTAGCTCAATATTTATTTTAGTTCTACTATGCCCATTCATATAATTCTCTGCTAATTCAGATATATATTCATTAGTATATTTATCAGTAACTACAGTTATAGTACCACTTATAACACCTTCTCTATCTTTAGTAAAAAAATTTATTATAAGTATAGAAACAATAACTGTAATTATAGTTATTATTATAGTTTTTATTCTGTTATTCATAAAATCAACCCTTCTAAACTATGACTTAACTTTCTTTTTCAAGTATATCATAGCTATAGCTAATGCTAATATTCCACAAAATAATTTTGTAAATATATAAATTCCTATAACTTCTTTTGCCTCACTTGCTACAAACCCAAGTTGTCCACCAAGTACATATGCACCACTAACAGAAAAAGCACTACATAATATTTTCCCCCTCTTATCTAATTTTTCAAATGAGGTAAATATTATTATAGCTGATGCCAAACTTCCAATAAAAGCTGTTATAGAATATTTATTTACACTAAATTTATTAGCTATATTTTGCAAGTACTTATTTAAAAATTTATTTATAACCTCTAACATTACATATGCTCCACCTAAGAATATTGCAATATTACCAACTATAGACAAAGTATCTTTAAGTGGCATTAATTCCTTAAATATTATAACTCCTGATATTTGTTGAAATCCTACAATTACAAATCCAAGTATACTTAGAAACAAAATTCCTTTTGAAAGTTTAATTAATATATTTATTGTTAAGTCTTTAAAATAAACTATACCAATAATCATAAGTATAGAAATTATAAATAAAGGAATTAAATTTAATAATATAATCTTAATAGGTATTTTTAGAAATATTCCTGCTAAAAATAAACCTAAAGGCAGAACTGCTATACCAAATATTATTCCTAATAAAAATTCCTTCAAGCTTTCTTTCTTTATAATTCCAAGAGCTAATGGCAGGGTGAAACTTAAAGTACACCCTAATATAGATGCCATTAAAACTCCTGAGAAATAAATCATATTACTATTTAATGCTATATCATTTGCTATACTAAATGCTCCCATATCTATAGCAATTATAGTTGATACAAATATAGATGGATCTATATTTATATAATTTGAAATTGGCATTAATGCACTTTGAAGCCAAGATGCTATAACTGGAGTTAAAGATATAATTCCAACCATTGATATAGCTAATGCTCCCATATTTTTTATTCCTTCTTCAAAACACATTCCAAGTTTTAATTTATTTCCTAAAAAATAATCAACTGCTCCTATTACAAAAAAAACAGCAATTATATATAATATTATTTTTTCCATAAACCCCTCTTTTACCTTTATCCTTCAGATACTAAATTTTTTATCCAATTCCTTGATGATATTCTTTTAAAGCAAGCAATCCCCTTACTTATTTCCTCAAATGTACAAAGAGCATAAACCAAATAAACTGGTAATTTAAAAACAAATGCTCCTAATAATGCAAGCGGTACTCCTATAAACCACATAGTTATACTCTCTATAAGAAATGAAGCTTTAACATCTCCTCCACCTCTCATTACTCCTACTATTGCTATTATATTATAAACTCTTATAACCATAACAATTGATGTTGCATATATTATATACCTTGACCAAATTTTAACTTGCTCTGAAACATCATATATAGATATTATTGAACTTGCGCATAAAGATAATGCTATTGCTATAATTAGTCCAATTAAACATCCAAGTTTAATACAATCCTTTCCATACTCATCAGCCTTTTCTTCGTCTCCTCTACCAACTTGTGCTCCGACCATAACTAAAGCAGCATTTCCTATACCAAAAATAATTACCATAAATAAATTATTTATAGTTGTTGCAATCTGGACAGATGCTATAGCTTGCGTTCCTATTCTTCCATAAATAATATTATACATAACAGAACCAAATCCCCAACAAGCTTCATTTAAAACTACTGGAAGAACTGTTATATATATTTTCTTTACAAAAGATAAATCAAAAGAAAATAACTCTTTTAAATTTCCAGCTAAAATATTATTGCTATAATAAACGTAACCTATAATTATTAAAAATTCAATTATTCTTGCAATTAATGTTGCTATTGCTGCACCTTTAACACCAAGCTCTGGCATTCCAAAATAACCAAATATAAGTATATAATTAAGTACAGTGTTAATTATTAAAGCTATTGAGCTTCCTATCATAGGTATAGTTGTTTTTTCTATACATCTTAGCGCTATTCCATAATTAAACGTAATAGTAGTAAAAATATAACTTAGCGATACTATTATAAGGTATTCAACACCAAGTTTTATAACTTCAAAATCTTTATTAAATATTCCAATTATGCCCTCTGGAAATATTTGAGCTGTAATAGTAAATATGCTTCCCATAACAATTGCACATACAATTCCTATTCCAATTAACTTTTTTATATTTTCATTATCTTTTTTTCCAAAGTATTGAGATACAAAAATTCCTATACCACTAAATAATCCCATCATTAATATACTAAGTAAGAAAAAGTATTGATTTGCTATTCCAACTGCAGCAATTTCATTTTCTCCAAGCTTCCCAATCATCATAGTATCTACTATATTTAAAGATGATGTTATAAAATTTTGTATAACAATAGGTAAAGCTATAATAGCAACCTTTTTATAAAATCTTTTATCTATATTTAATATTTTATTCATGCTAGCTCCTCTTACTTCTTTAACCTTTAGTATAATATGCAATTCCTATACTTCCTGGTCCAACATGTAAGCCGATAATAGGTCCTATAGGTTGTACAATAACATCTCCCTTTAATCCATTAACTCTTAACTTTTCTTCTATCTGTTCTTTTAATATAATTCCATCATCTTCACAGTTTATATGATGAACTGTTATATGACAAAAATCTTTTTCATGTATATCTTCAAACATTTGATTTATCATAGTATTTATTGCTTTTTTTCTAGTTCTAACTTTTTGAAAAACTGTTGTTTTTCCATCTGTTACCGTAAGAATAGGAATAATTTTTAATATATTTCCTAAAAGAGCAGCTGCTCCTCCAATTCTTCCACCTTTTTTTAAATACTTTAGTGTTTCAGGTATAAACAAAAATCTACTATTGCTTATAACACTTTTTGCTTTATTAGCAACTTCTAATATATCCTCTCCTGACTTAGCTGCCTTTGCAGCTTCAATTACAGCATACCCCATTTGCATACAATTACTTCTTGAATCTATAATTTCTATTTGTGCATTTTCATTTTCTTCCAATATCATATCTTTAATCATTTTAGCTGATTGATAAGTTCCACTCATATCTGATGATATAAATATCCCTACAATCTTATCACCTTGATTTATAATATTTTGAAAAGTTTCTTTCACTTCCCCTATATTTGGTTGTGATGATGTTGGTATTTCTCCACTTTCATTCATCATTTTAAAAAATTCATCATTTGTTAAATCCATTTCCCTGTACCCTTGTCCATTAAATATTACACTTAATGAAACTACTTCTATACCTAAACTTTCCCTAATATTTTTAGGTATATAACTAGTACTATCAGTTACCACTCTTACGCCCATTTCTACCTCCACAAATTTTAAATTATATAAATAAAATTATATCATAATCATATATTTAGACTAGATATTATTATTAAAGTATATTATTTTTTTCCATTATAAGTTCAATTGTAATTATAATATATAGTTATTTTTATAACAAAAAAATAATACACACTAATTTATGTTTTAACTAAATTAGTGTGTATTTATTAATAAACTATGCTTCCAATGTTAAGTCTAAAGTTTCATTTTTTCCGTCTCTTTCAACTTTAACCTTTACTGTGTCTCCAGCATTTTTCTTATTTTTTATTTCATTTAATTCTTGAAGGGTTTTAACTCTCTTTCCTCCAAACTCAGTGATAGTATCACCTGGTCTAATTCCAGCTTTTTCAGCTGGTGAAAATTCTTCTACTTCAACTACGTATATTCCTTCTGGTAAATTATATTGTTTTGATAATGCTTTATCTATTTCTCTAACCTTTACTCCTAAAGTTAATATTGGCTTTGATAAAACATCTAATTTTTGTTTAACTTCATTTATAGGAATTGCAAATCCTATACCTTCTGCTCCACCAGATACCTTCATAGTATTTATTCCTATAACTTGCCCTTCTGTATTTACTAATGGACCACCACTATTACCTGGATTTATAGCTGTATCTGTTTGAATCAAATTCACTTGTTTTCCAGTTTCAGTATTAACAGTTCTTCCAACTGCACTTATAACCCCTTTAGTTACTGTTTGAGCAAATTCCTTTGAAAGAGGTGTTCCAATTGCTATAACTTCCTCACCCGGTTTAAGTTTTGAAGAATCACCAAGTTCTGCTATAGCAGGAACTTTAAATTTTCCTTGCATTCTAATCATGGCTATATCTTGATTTTCATCATAATTAATAACTTTAGCTTTTATCTCTTCTCCAGTACTTAATGTTACAGTAACCTCTTGAGCTCCTTTTATAACATGATAATTAGTTAATATATCTCCTTTATCATTTATAATAAACCCTGTTCCAATCCCTTCAACCTGTTGTGGAATAATTCCATTTTGACGACTTAACCCCTTTGTTGAAACTATTACAACTGCTGGTGCAACTTTATTAAAAGCTTGCTCTGTAGTAAGTTGAGATACCTCCTTAAAATTTGAAGGAGATTCATTTTGAGTATTTATTTTTTGACTATCCTTTTTCATAATCATATATGTTATTCCACTACTAAATATTCCAGCAAGCATTGCAGTAACTATTACAACTACAACCATAATAAAAGTATTACCCTTTTTTCTCTTTGGTTTTTGACTATTAAATTCATTATTTATATTTTGATCTGTATTCATTAATTACCTCCTGCACTGTGATTTCTTAATATCAGTATAAAAAAATTTTGTGTCAACTATATGGCATATAAAAAAATTTTTAATTAATAAAAAATACTGAATGAATTTATTCATCCAGTATTATTATATCCATATATTTTTTATTAATAATATTTAATAATTTTAGTTAGTTTTTTCATTAACCTTTTTAATTTTTCTAGCTATCTCAACAACTTTTTTTATTGAGTTTTTAACGCTATCTGAGTCCATCATTGAATATACATTGCCACTATAACTGCTTTTATATTCAAATGTTAGATTATTACCACCAAGTCTTTTCAATGAATTATTATCTTGATTGCTTATTATATAATAAGGAATATCTTTAAACATACCATTTTTTTGACTATCATTTGATATATTATATATATTTTTAGTTTCATTATAAACAGCATCTCTATAATTATTTTGATTCTTTTTATAATCAAATTGTTTTTTTTCAGATTCTGATAAATTATTAGAAAAATCAGGTATACTGCTTACAAGTCCTAATTTATCCATAATTAAAGTTAAAGAAATATTAGATCCTATAGCCTCTATCTTTTTCCTTACTAAATCAGCCATTCCTGTAATACCTAAACTTTCTTCTTTTAACTTTTCTTCATCATAAGGATTTACCAAAACTACACCTGCTACAGTTTCTGGATAAAGACTTGCAAAATTAGTCATAACTAAACTACCATATCCTTCTCCAACTAATATAAATGGTGAGCTAACTGCAGCTTTTCTAAGAAGTATTTTCAAATCTTCTGCTTGTTCTTTTGGTGTCTGTAATTTACCACCATCATTTTCTCCATAACCTCTTCTATTATATACAAATGTTTTTACTCCCAAACTACTTGAAACATCTTTAGCAACTTTATTCCATTCTTCTGCTGTTGCTCCAGTAGTTCCATCAAAAATAACTGTATAATCTCCAAATCCACTTACTTTATACTCCATCTTTTTTCCATTCACTCTAGTATACGACATCCTTGAGCTTGACTTTTCATTTGTATAAAAATTATGGCCCCATTGAATTATCATCCCTGTAATTATAATAAGTAATATCACTAATACTATTCTTTTGAAAAGCATAAATTTAGGAATTTTTTCTTTCATATTTACAGTATGTAAGCTGTTAGAATTAGATAATAATTTCATATCTTTCCTCCTATAAGCCACTAAACACTAAAGTTTAAGATTAGGCTTTGCATTTAAGTCAAGTGATGATTCCTCACCATTTATAAATCTAAAGTATGCAGCACTTCCTATCATAGCAGCATTATCTGTACATAGTATAGGTGCTGGGAATAATATTTTTATTCCTTTTTTATTTCCTTCTTCTATTAGTGCTTCTCTTAATGCTGAATTTGATGCAACTCCACCAGCTATAGCTATTTTATCTAAATGTTTCTTTTTACAAGTTTCAAATACATTATCTTTTAATACCTCAACTACAGCATTTTGGAATGATGCTGCAATATCAGCTGGAACTATTTCTTCATTTTTCATTTTAGCTTTATTTATGTAATTAAGTACTGCTGATTTTAATCCACTAAAAGAAAAATCTAATGTATCATCATGAAATTTAGCTCTTGGAAATTTTATAGCATCTTTATTTCCTTCTTTAGCTAACTTATCTATTTTAGGTCCTCCTGGATATCCTAGTCCTATTGCTCTTGCTACCTTATCATAAGCTTCACCAGCTGCATCATCTCTAGTTTGCCCTATAACTTCATATTTACCATAATCTTTAACATAAACAATAAAAGTATGTCCTCCTGAAACTACTAATGAAACAAAAGGTGGTTTTAAATCTTTATGTTGTATGTAATTTGCTGAAATATGGCCTTCTATATGGTTTACTCCTATAAGTGGCTTATTTGTTGCCATAGCAAGTCCTTTAGCATACTGAAGCCCTACTAATAAAGCCCCAACAAGACCTGGTCCATATGTAACACCTATGGCATCTATATCATCTAATGTTACATTTGCTTCTTCTAAAGCTTCTTTAACAACACCATTTATAACCTCTGTGTGCATTCTTGATGCAACTTCTGGAACAACTCCACCAAATTTTTTATGTGTATCTATCTGAGATGCTATGATATTTGAAAGAACTTCTCTACCATTGCGTACAACAGCAGCTGAAGTCTCATCACAGCTTGATTCAATTGCTAAAATTAATTTATTTTCCATAGAAACTCCCTCTTTTTGTATAATCATATAAAATTCAACTATTTGTAATTATACTTCATTAATAAATTATTATCAATGAAACTGCTACCCTTGTTTAGCAAAATTTATTAATGTATATTAAAACTATACATTCTATAAATTAAATTTATACTAAAATCATCTTAAGATTTTATTAAAACGTAAAGGAGTTATTTTATGACATCATATGCAAAGGTTGTAGTTAAAGGATCTCCTATAACTAAATCAAACTTTAAGCTTCATAATAAAGATGGAAGAGCCATACTTCCTTATAATACAGGTAAATATCACGATAGATATGCATTATATGAACAAGAAATTGCTTACGTAGCAAGAGTTCAAAATCCTAATGTAGTCTTTACAGAAAGTTTAATTGCAATACTCAAAGTTTATTATAAAAGTGAAAAGAGACATCCAGATACTATAAATATCTCAAAAAGTATATTTGATGGTATTGAAAAAAGTGGTCTTATAGTTAATGATGCTCAAATAGTTAAAATAATAGTTGAAGAATATTATGATAAAGAAGATCCAAGATTTGAACTTGAACTTTATCCATTAAGCAAATTTTCTTTATCCTTTTCAATTGAAGAAAGGAAAGACGAAATAACACCTACAACATATTCTTCTTTAAAAAAATCTCCTATTAAAAAGAAAGAAAAAATTAATACTATAAATACAACTATTTCTCAAAGTAACGTTTGTGAAATTTGTAATAAAAAGCTTTCTTTAAATGACTGTATAAAAGCAAATAAGGGCAAAACATTAATATGTAAGAGTTGCTTTAATAAATTGTTCTAAATGGAGGTGATTTTATGAATCAAAACAATCCAGATTTAATTTTAATTGGTGATAGCCTAACATTTGGTTATGGAGTTTCCAAAAAAGATTCTTGGGTATATAAGTTACAAGAAAAATTTACGTCTAAAATTATCTTAAATAAAGGAATAAATGGAGATACAACTTCTTCTATGTTAACTAGATATTATAAAGATGTTTTAAGTAAAAACCCTAAAAAAATATTTATTATGGGTGGTACTAATGATTTATTATGCGGACGTAATGTTGACTATATAGTTAAAAATTTAGAACTAATGATTAAAGAAGGCTTGGAAAATAATTCTGAAATTATAATTGGAATTCCTCCAATTATAATAAAAGATTTGGCTGAAACTTTATTTATGCCTTCTAATTATTATAAATATTGTGATGAAAATTTATCATCTCTTAGAAGTCATATTATAAATTTACAAAAAAAATATCCTTTCAAATATGTTGATTTTTATACTTTAACTAAAAATCATACATTATCTGAAAAGATATTTTTAGATGGTATTCATTTAAATATAAAAGGAAATCTTTTATTATTTAAATGCTTCTTGGATATACTTTGATGCTGCAACTCCAGCATCATATCCATCTATATCCTTCATATTGATGCATTTATCACCATATATAATATTTCCACAAGCGAATAATCCCCTTTTAGATGTTTCATAATTATCTGTCATAGGAGTATTCATTTCTTTATTTATCTCAAGATTAAGCTTATTTACAGATCCAAGTTCAGGATAATATCCTACTGATAAAAATAATGAATCACAGTCTATTTCTTCTATACACCCTTTTATTTTATTAAATATTTTAACTTTATTTATTCTCTTATTTCCATCAATATCTATAAGTTTTGCACTTTCAATAACATTTATATCAAAACCTTCAATTATATCTCTATCTTCATCTGTAATATTAAATCCACTTTCTTCATCAATTATAAGTGCTGCTACTTTTCCGCCTTCTATCTCTACTCGCCTAGCTACTATCAAAGCCCACTTATTTTTAGCTATAATTACTGGATTTTTTCCTGGAAGTAATCCTTCAAAATTTATAAATCTATGAGCATTTCCTATTGTAAATATACCTGTAAATTTATTAGTAGGTGTTAGAACATTTCCAGCATATCTTTCTCTACACCCTGTAGCTAAAATAACTGCATCAGCTAACACATCACATATCCCTTCTCTTTCATTAACATAAGTTATTATATTATCTTCTGATATATTTACTACTGTAGTCTTTTTTTTAATATTAAAATCAAATTTAGATAATTTTATTTTAATAAATTCAATAAATTCAGGTCCTGTAACAGAACACTCTAAATATTTTTTTGCAAAATCATTATGAATACACTGCTTTAGTATACCGCCAAGTTCTTCTTCACGTTCTATAAGTAATACTTTTTTTATACCATTTTCCAAGGCTGCAAGAGCTGCTGTCATTCCTGCTATTCCACCACCAACAACTACTAAATCATATTTTCTCAAATTTAACTCCATCTCCTTATTTATTACTTAATCTCTTGGAACTACAACTTTTATAGCTTTATCAACTATTTCAAAATTTATTTCATTTAAAGCCACTATTTCACCATCTATATTCACTATAATATCATCTTTTGATTTTACTCTCATTTTTTTAACCTTTGTATAAATTATTTCCTCAATGCCACTAACATCTTTCCCAGTAACAACTTTAGGTAAAAATCTTATAATTCTATGTAGCCTTGGCTTTTTTATAGCATATATATCAAGCAATCCATCATCTATTATTGCATTTGGAGCTATTTTTATTCCTCCCCCATAGCATTTACCATTGGCAACAGCAATAAGATACATATCATTTTTTATTATTTTATTATCTATTTCAAACTCTAAATTCATATGACCAAATGTAAATAGGGTCTTTATAAGAGAAATTCCATAAGCCATAGAACCTGTTATAAGCTTATGCTTTTTATATTGCCTAGCATTATTAACTACACACGCATCAAAGCCTACAGATGCTATATTTAAAAAATATCTATCATTTACTTTAGCAACATCAATGTACTTCTCTTTTCCATGTATTAGTTTTTCTAAAATCTTCTCAACTTCTAAATTTCCATACAAAGTTCTTGCAAAATCATTTCCTGACCCAGCTGGAATTATAGCAAGTGAACTCTCAGACCCAACTACACCATTTAAAACCTCATTTAAAGTTCCATCACCACCAATGGAATAAACTCTACATTTTTCCTTTTTTACTATATCTTTTACCTTTTTAGTAGCCTCGCCAGATTCTTCTGTAATTATTATTTCATATGGCTCGTCTATATTTTTAAATAAGTCTCTTATCATATATTCAAAGTATATAGCTTTTCCTTTACCCGCTATGGGATTAATAACAAAAATATGCTTCATCTATTATGTGCACTCCATTTATCTTTTATATTTTTATAACTCTTTTACTATTCATAATTTCAACTATTGTATACATATTTGAAATTTCTCCAATTAATAATTGCTCTTTTAATCCATAGAAATCTAAACATGTTCCACAACTTATTATTTTAACACCTTTTTTCTCTAGTTCTCTTACACTTTCTATAACTTCAGATCCTTCTGTAACTAATTTAACTCCAGCATTTAAAAACACAATTTCTTCTGGTATATCAGTAGCTTCTGTTAAAGCATACATATAACTCTTCATAAGAGTTTCTCCTAATCTATCATCACCATCACCCATTTTATCAGTTGTTATTATTATTGAAAATGTATCTTTTTTTTCTGAAACTACTTCAGCTGATTTCTTTGTTATTTTGATTTTAAAAAGATCTCCTTCTAAAGTGCTATTAACAGTAAACCCTGCATTTTCTGCAAATCTTGTTACATTGTTATTTGCAATCTCATTATCTACTGTTACAATAGCTTCACCACTTTCTATTGAATCAAAATATTTTTTTGTTTCAATTACTGGTTTAGGACATGCAAGTCCAATACAATTAATATTTTTCATAACCAAACACCTCTCTATTTTTTAATTATTATATTTTTAATAATATTATACACTATTTTTTATATTATTTTTCCCTTGTTATATTTTAACACTATTCGACACTTATTGATTAAATATATGCCTTATAATATAATTTTATATGACTATATCATGAGAGGTGAATAAATGAAAAAATTTTTCCAGAAATTGAATATTTCTTTAAATAAAGATACAGTATTTAGACTTATATTATTTTTAATACCACTATTTTCAATAGTACTAAAAGGTATATTATTTCAAGGATTTATAAATAATACAAATCCTTATTATTTAAATTTTCATTTAGGATTTTTAAATGCTAATAACTTTTTAAACTATTATTACGCTTTTGCATTAATATTTTTAAGTTTTTCATTATTATTTAAAGGTAAAGGAAGAGTTATTTATTTGTTTATTATTGATGCATTAGTAACTGTATTAATATTAACTGATATTACATATTTTAGAGGATTTTTAACAGTTCCTTCAGTCCTTATATTAACTCAAACAGCAAATTTAGATAATATGTCTGGTAGTATATTTTCAATGTTTAGTGGTTATGATTTATTATTTTTAATTGATTTTGTTGTTCTTGGAATATATGTATTCTTAACAAGAAAATCTTATGTGAGGGTTCAAAAAAGAGCTATAAAATCATTTTTACTAACATTAATACTTCCAATAATATTTATACTTTATGTTCCTTTTAATCTTTATGTTCTAGGAAATAAAGATGTTAAAAACTCATATCTTTTTGATAATTACGATCCAACAAATACAGTTAAATATTTTTCATCTGTTGGATATCATATAATGGATGCTATTAATGTTTACAAGGATTCAAAACCATACAAATTATCAGAAGAAGATAAAAATCAAATAAATAATTATTATAAGTTTAAAAATGAAAATCTACCTAATAACAAATATTATGGTATGTATAAAGGTAAAAACTTAATAGTTATACAAGTTGAATCTCTTGAAAGTTTTGTTTTAGGACAAACTATTAATGGTAAAAAAATAACTCCTGTTATGGATAAATTAATAAAAGATGGTATATACTTTCCTAATATATGTGAACAAGTTAATGAAGGTACAAGTTCAGATTCAGATTTAATGGTTAATACATCAATGTTACCTCTTAGGAGAGGTTCAACATTCTTCAGATATCCTAATAGAGTTTATAATTCAATGCCTTTAATACTTGGAAACGAAGGATATACAAGCGAAGCTATACATCCAGATAAAGGTTCTTTCTGGAATTATAAAAATGGATTAACTGGAATTGGATTTAATAAATTTACTGATTTCTATTCATTTAATCCTGATGAAATTATTGGTTTAGGATTAAGTGATAAATCATATTTTAGACAAGTTGTTCCTATGCTTGAAAAATTAAAGCAACCTTTCTATGCTTTTACTGTAACACTTACAAATCATGGACCATTTGATTTGCCAGAAAGTATGAGAAAGTTCAAATTAGACCCTGAACTTGATAAGACTGAACTTGGTGGATATTTTGAAAGTGTTCACTATACAGATACGCAAATTGGTTACTTCTTAAGCTTACTTGATAAAGCAGGAATTTTAGATAATACTGTTATTGCAATAGAAGGCGATCATACTGGAGTTCATAAATATTATCAACATAGTATAGATACCTTATCTCACAAAGAAAATTGGTATTCAAATAATGGTGTTCCAACAATACCACTTATTATATATAATAAAGAAAAAACTGTAGGTAAAACCTTTGATACAATAGGCGGTCAAATCGATATAATGCCAACTTTATTATATACTCTTGGTATTCCTAGAGAAAAATATGAGAATACTGCACTTGGTAGAAATTTATTAAATACCAATAGAAATTATGCAGTTTTAAATAATGGAAAACTTATTGGTGATACTAAAAACCTTTCAAAAAAAGACATTGAACTTATTGAAGGTTCGCTAGAAATGTCTGATAAAATGATTAGAGCAGATTATTTTAATAATAAATAACAAAAGTAGTAACTACTTAATATTAAGTAGTTACTACTTTTTATATTAACTATTATCTTTTACTCTTTTTAATTTTCTTTTCTTATTTAATCTTGCCATTATAATTATAAAGCAAATAATACCCAATAAGCTTATTGCATACTTATGTATAAAATTCCATATTGAATTTTCATTTGCTCCAATATAATAACCAAATACTAACAATGCAGAGTTAGTTAATAAAATTCCAACTATAGTATATTTAATAAATAATCTTTTTTTCATTTTATTAGCCCCTGCTAATATTGATACATAAGTACGGGCAAATGGAATTAATCTAGCTATTAAAATAGCATATTTACCATATTCATCAAATATTCTTTCAACCTTTTCTGAAATATTTTTATTTCTTTTATTTTTATTTTTAAATTTATTTACAATTCTTTCTCCAAGCCAAATACCTAAACCATAACTAAATACTGATGAACATAACTCTCCTAAAAATGTAAATAGTAAAGCCATCTGAAAATTATAAATTCCTTTTGATATTGATAATCCAATAAAGGGTAATAGAACTTCTGTTGGTAATAATATACTCATTATAAATACCCCTATGTAACCTAAATGACCTGCCAAATGTTCTACAATAGATATAAAATTCATTTACCCACCTCCCTATTTTAATATATCATTTATTTATTAACGTATAATAAACAAAAAAATAAAGGACTATGTCAAATTTATTTTGCATAGTCCTTTAACTTTTTTAATTATTCACCTGCTACTGATAATTCTTTTACAAACACTGATGGTGAACCAAAGCTAGACATTGGGAATTTTATATCATCACAGACTTCTTCTATATCTTTTAATAAAGTAAAGAAATTACCAGCCACAGTTATCTGCTCTACTGGATATGATTTTTTTCCGTCTTCTATCATAAATCCTTTAGCAGCTAATGAAAATTCTCCTGTTATAGCATTAGCCCCTGCGTGCAATCCTGAAAATTCTGTTATTATAAGCCCTTCTCCTAACTCACTTAAAAGCTTATCAAAGTTTTTATTACCATTTTCTATATAGAAATTTGTAGGTCCAACACTTACTGGTGATGCATATGAATTTTTAAATCCATTTCCTGTTGATTTTATTGAAGCTTTATAAGCAGTTTTTAAATTATGAAGTAATGTTTTAAGCTCTCCATTAGATACTAACTCTTTCTTAATTGTCTTAACACCTTCATCATCAAATCCAACTGATGCTAATCCATCTTGCAATAATGGATTATCAATTATAGTGACCTTATTTGATGCTATAATTTCTCCTTCTTTATCTTTTAAAAGAGATATTCCTTTTTGTGCTGAGTCAGCATCAAACACTGACCAAAAGGCTTGTAATAAAGAAACCATTGCTTCATTTTTTATTACTATTTTATATTTACCGGATTTAATTGATTTTGCATCAACTTTTTCCATAGCCTCATCTACAGCTTGTTTAGCTATCTTTTTAGGATTTACATCTGAAACCTTTTTAGCCATTGCATAACCAAACCCGTCGTACTTTCTTTCATCTATATCAACTACTGGTACAACATAAGCTGTTAATAAGTTTGATTTATCTTTAAGTTCTAGTCCTTTTGAATTCATAAGTCCATACTCAACATTTACATAGCTTATTCCACATCCTAAGAAATTAACAACTTTATCAGAATAAATCTTACATTCCTTTTCCATTGAAAGTCCTAAGTCTATAAGTTCCTTAGCATCAATATTTTCTAAATCCTTGTGATAATTTTCTACCTTTTCGTAATTTTTATCACCTTCATATATAAATTGAATATCTTCATCTTCTATTGATAATGCAGAATCTTTAGCATTTTTCACTAGCATATTTATAGCATCTTCATCTATTATTTCAGTATAAGAATATCCCATCTTTCCATCTAGTTTTGCTCTAAATGAAACTCCAAATGATTTATTTAAATTATATTTTTCAACCTCTTCTTTATATATATTTATACTTAAACTTTCTTTATTAGAGAAATATATTTCAAATTCATCTAATCCTTCTTTTCTTGCTTTATCAAATAACTTATTCTTAAACTCATTAAATTCCATAATTACACCTCCCTATCTTCCGCCTACTGTTATTTCTTTTAATCTAATCATTGGTTGACCAACATTTACAGGAATACTACCTGATGATGATCCACACATACCTTGTGCTTGACATATATTACTTCCAACCATATCTATATTCATTAATATTTCACTACCTTTGCCTATAAGGCTGGCCCCTCTAACAGGTTCTACTATTGCACCATTTTTCACCAAGTAACCTTCTGATACAGAGAAATTAAATTCTCCAGTTACAGGATTTACAGAACCTCCACCAAGCTTTTTAGCATAAAGACCATTATCTATTGATTTTATTATATCTTCTGGCTTATCACTTCCAGCAGCTATATAAGTATTAGTCATTCTTGAAGTTGGGGCAAACTTATAGCTTTGTCTTCTTCCATTTCCTGTTGGTTCCATTCCCATTCTTCTTCCATTTAATTTATCAATCATATATCCCTTTAATATACCATTCTCAATTAATACATTTTTTCTTGACTTTGTACCTTCATCATCAATATTAATAGAACCCCATGCATTTTCTATAGTACCATCATCAATTGCTGTTACTTTAGCTGATGCTATTTGTTCACCTATCTTGCCTGCAAATTCTGAATTTCCCTTAGCAACTGAAGTAGCCTCTAATGAATGTCCACATGCCTCATGGAATAAAACTCCACCAAATCCATTATCGATTGCAACTGTCATCTTTCCAGCTGGACAATCTTTTGCATTTAACATTGTAACAGCAGTTCTTGCTGCTTCTAATGCATACATTTCAGGATCTATTTCATCTTTAAACATCTCAAAACCTCTAGACCTTCCTGGTCCTTCAAATCCCATTTGATTTTCTCCATTTTTTGATGCAACTGCACTTATACCAAGTCTTGTTCTAACTCTTCTATCTTGAAGACAAATACCATCTGTATTTGCTATTAAAATCTTTTGATCTTTATCAGCATAACTAACGCTTACTTTACTTATTTCATTACTATAATCTTTAGCTTTATTGTAAGCAAGCTTCATAACTCCAATTTTTTTAGCATATTCTATTTCTTGTGGATAATATTTTATTATATGTTTATTTGGAACCCATATAGAATCATTTACAATTATATCTTTTTCTTCTTTTAAATCTCCTAGAGCAAGTGCTGCCTTATAAGCTGTATCTAATAAACTATTAAGTGAATTATCATTTGTATATGCATAAACACTTTTTAACCCCTTAAATATTCTTATTCCAACGCCATAGCTTCTTCCACCTATGGCACTTTCAACTTTATTATCTAAAATACTAAGAGAATTACTTATACTGTCTTCTACATATATTTCAGCAAAATCTCCCCCTGTTATCATACACTTTGATAACACAAGACCTATAGTTTGTTTTGATAACATTTTTTCTTTCCCTCCTTATTTAAAATAACTATGTTATTTACCTGTTTTATTTACTTGTTTTTGATATTCATTAAATGTATTTCCCCAATAATCTACATAATCACCTTCACACCATTGTGCCATTATTACTTTTTCACCTTTTTTAAGTTTGAATTCTTTAACTGGTGTTGATAATTTATTATTTGAGGTATTAAAAACTATTAATTTATCATCTAAAATAACAATTGCTAATTTTCCATCTGGTGAAGTATACGCATCTTTTATTAAAGGTATATCATTTTTTAAAATTTTCCAAGGTATTAATAATGAATCATATCTTACTAGATTAACTGGTGGTTGAATTGATATTTTATAATCATACTTATCACCATCTAATGAAGATGGTGATATTCTTCCTTCCATTCTCCAATTACCATTTTCTCTAACAACACCAAAATTACTGTAATCTATATATTTTTTTACCTTTTCTTGTTGATCCTTTGTTAACTTGTGATATGCGTTTGTATAATCCTTATTATAAGTTAAATTGTATTTTTTTGAAAATATATCTTGAAATGCTAATGATTTATCTGAAAATAAGTTATCTAATGGAATCATTTCATATTGAGTATATTTATTTTCAAAATTATTACCAGTATAAATTTCTGTTGATATATAATTATCACCTATATAATTTAAGCCTCTATAAACATTAGACTTTTCATTAATAAAATTCTTTTCTTTATCTTCTATTGTAATTTGACTTTTTTTATCTATTGCATTTGCAACAAAATATTCTTTATGATAACCGTTGGTATCAATACTATTTTTTGATAAAGTCCATATTCCAGATTTTCTCGGAAATATTATACCATTAACAGACTCAATTGGTTGAATCTTATCTTTCTTTGCGCTTATCCAAAGGGTTCTATATTTTTCATCTGTATATGTTCCATCTTCTTTTAATTTTCTTGGTTCCTTAAAAGTTATATAAAGACCTTTATCTGTATTATAATCATTGTAATTAACACTTTTTTTATCTGGAATATTTTTTGCATTAAATGCATCTTCTGAAACATTACTTATCCATTTAACATTTAATAAAACCCCTTGATAGTATATAAAACTTTCATTCTTATTAACATAAAAAAATTCAAAAATATTATTATTTTTATCTGATGCAGATATTACATTTAATTCACTGTTATTAATACCCAAATCCCTTACAATAAAGTTATTTTGATATGATATAACATAATCTCCTTTTACAACTTTTAATTTATATCTTACACCATCATAAGTTTTAGTATCTATATTAATATTATGTTCGCCAATATCAATATATTTATCTTCAATATCATCAACTTCTCCTAATGAATACATATTTTTATCTAACACCTTATAATCTTTTACTTGCCATCTTCCTAATATAATTAAATCTTTATTTTGAGGAGCCTTTAATTCCATCATATTATTTATATCAATACTATTACATCCAGTTAAAGAAAACATTAATATTATTATAAATATAGCTTTAATCCATCTAAATCTCATATAACTTCTCCTCATTACTTTCTTTAGGAATAACAATCTTTATTTGTGTTCCAACATATAATTCACTATTTATTATTAATGTTCCATTATGTAATTTTACTATTTCATCAGCTATTGATAATCCTATACCTGCGTTAGAATTTGCATTACTCCCTTTATAAAATTTCTCCTTAACTCTTTCTAACTCATTCTCACTTATCCCACATCCATTATCAGTAACTTCTATTATTATATTTTTAACATCTTCTGAAAATTTAACTTCTATCAATCCCTGTTCTTGAGTAAATTTAAATGAATTATCTATTATATTTATAAGAACTTGCTTCATTCTATCAATATCAATATTAATATTAGGAGTTTTTATCGAATTATATACATGAAAATTTATATTTTCTTTTTCAGCTCTTGGAGTCATATATAATTCAATATAACTTGCAAAATGAGAAATATTAACTAAAGTTTTATTAAGAGATATTTTATTATTTATAAGCCTTGAAAAATCTAATAACTCTTCAACCATTGAAGATAATCTATCTGTTTCTTTTTCAAGTATATCAAATCCTAATTTTAAAGTTTCTCTATCAGTGTTTTCATTATTTAAAGTTATTACCCATCCTTTTATAGCTGTAAGCGGTGTTCTAAGTTCATGTGATACAGATGATATAAAATCATTTTTCATTTTTTCTCTTTGGTCAAGTTCTTCTGCCATATAATCTAAAGTATTTGCAAGCTGACCAATTTCATCTTTTGAGTCAAAATTGCTTCTAGCTTTTAAATCTCCACTTGCCATTTTTTTTGCTATGTTTTTTAACTTTAATATAGGATTAACTATATTTCTAGCCATAATTATACTTATAACTACACCTATAATTAATACTAAAATTGATATACCTATAAAAAAACTCATTATAGATGCTATAGATTCATTAACCTCTTTTAAAGAAGTTACATATCTTATAGCTCCTATTACTTTTCCATTTACCTCTATTGGCTTAGTTACTGCCATAACATTATATGGAGAGTATCTTACCTTTCCAACCCAGTCGCTACTTTCTCCACTTAATGCTTTCCTTATCTGTTGTTTACTTTCATCAGATATTTCATTACTACCTATAGAATCCATAATAAGACGACCTTTATTATCAAATATTTGAACTTGTGCAGTGGTTTGATTCCAGAAAGCATCAACATTATCATATACATTAAGTTCTAGTGATGTATTAGAGTAATATCTATCATAAAAATTAATAGCTAAATCTATTTGATTAGTTAATATAGTTTGTATATTTTTATAATAATATTGTCTAACAAATACCATTAATAATATATCCAATATAACTATTGTTGAGAAAACAACTATTATAAAGTTTCTTATCATCTTATTCTTTATGCTTTTCATATATTATCCTTTCCATCTATATCCTATCCCCCAAACAGTCTCTATAAACTGTGGGTTAGATGAATCCTTTTCAATTTTTGCTCTTAATCTTCTAATATTTACATCAATTATTTTTGGATCTCCAAAATAATTATATCCCCATACACTATTTAATAACTCATCTCTTGAAAAAGCCTTATTAGGATTCTCAATAAATGTTTTCATTATTAAATATTCTTTTGGAGTAAGTTCTATCTCTACACCATCTTTTGTTATCTTTTGAGAATATAGATTTATTACAAATGGTCCATTAACCAATTCTTCTACAACTTTCCCTTCTTTGCTCTCTATTCTTCTTAAAATTGCTTTTATTCTAAGAACAACTTCTAATGGATTAAATGGCTTTACTATATAATCATCAGCACCATATTCTAGTCCCATTATTTTATCCATATCTTGCCCTTTTGCAGTTAACATTATAATCCCCATTTCTGGGAACTCCTCTCTTAATTTACTACATACTTGAAATCCATCTATTCCTGGCAACATAACATCTAAAACAGCTACAGAAGGTTTCTCCTCAATAGCTTTTTTTATTCCATCTTCTCCATTGCTAGCTTCAATTATTTCAAATCCATTCCTAGCTAAATTTATCTTTAAAAAACCTCTTATACTCACTTCATCTTCTACTAATAATATTTTAGCCAATATTAACCACACCTCTTTCTATTTTCAAAAAAGAAGCTTAATAATTTAAGCTTCTTTTAATATTATAGTCTATATTTTTTATTCTTAATATACAATTATTTCACTTTACCTATTAAAATAAAATTAAATTATTTCATTGTTCTAAACTCATATCCTTTGCTTTTAAAATATTCTATTATTTCTGGAAGAGCTTCAACTGTTGTTTCCTTTTGATAAGTATCATGCATTAAAAATACAATACTATCAGCTTTATCACCTAACTTTTCTACTGAATCTTTTGTTTCAGCCAATAATTGTGCCTTACTTTTATGACCACCATTTGCAGCATCACCATTTAATGCATTCCAATCTACAATTTCTATACCTTTTTTATCTAATATAGGTCTTATCTTCTCTCTTCCATTCCAAGACCAATAACCACCTGGAAACCTTACAACTCTAGTTGAAAAATCCTTTCCTAAATATTCTTTTAATAAATCATTTGTTTTATTATATTCTCCCATAAAATTATTTGTATTTATTACTCTATTAGGATATAAATATCTATAATCATGACTATAACTATGATTAGCTATAGCATGTCCATTTGATGCTATTCTCTTTAAAATCTTTTTTGTTACTTCTGGATTTGAAGTAATACTTTTACCCATAACAAAAAATGTTCCTTTAATATTATATTTATCCAATATATTTAAAACATTGGGAGTATTAGTAGTTGATGGACCATCATCGAATGTTAAATATACAACTTTTTTCCCATCATCTCTAACAGGGTAATGTAGCTCACCCTTCATAATACCTTGAGTTCTATTTGCCACAATCTTTGCATCATCTGCATTAGAATCTTGTTCTAATAGTAAATATCCTGAATTATCTAAATCTACATTTTCCTCAACTCCTGAAGATAAATTTGATTTTTCACCATTACCTTTTTCTTTCCCACCATCTTGAGCAAGAGCTTGTTCATTTTTATTATTTGATGAAATTGCAGAATAAATAGCCATAGCACCAATTACTAATAAAATAGTAATTCCTAATATTAATAGACTTTGTTTTATTTGTATTTTAATTGTTTTTTTATCTGAGTTTCTCTTTATCGCCATACCTAAATTTCCCCCTAGTTTATTTACATTATAAGTATACTAACATAAAATGTAGTTTACTATTACAAAATAATTAATATCTATTACATTTTTGTAATAGTTTGTCTTATTATATATTAAACTGTATATTAGATTATACGTTATTATTTATATATTTAATATATTATTTTTAAGCAAAAAAAAATAAGCCCGTAAGCTTATTTAAATTGGCTCCGCGAAGAGGATTCGAACCTCCAACCTATCGGTTAACAGCCGAGTGCTCCACCGTTGAGCTATCGCGGATTATTAATTTTGTTCTCTGAAAATTGCACATGACTTTTGTTGATCGTTTTTATTGGTCAAGCCCTCGACCTATTAGTATCAGTCAGCTGAACATGTTAC